>NZ_CABVHK010000020.1 GCF_902497785.1 Pseudomonas fluorescens | reverse complement strand
CGAAATTGGGTCTGTAGCTCAGTTGGTTAGAGCGCACCCCTGATAAGGGTGAGGTCGGCAGTTCGAATCTGCCCAGACCCACCAATTTTTGTGTGGGAACCTGTAGCAATACGGGGCCATAGCTCAGCTGGGAGAGCGCCTGCCTTGCACGCAGGAGGTCAACGGTTCGATCCCGTTTGGCTCCACCACTACTGCTTCTGATTGTATAAAGCTTAGAAATGAGCATTCCATCGTTGTGATGGTGAATGTTGATTTCTAGTCTTTGACTAGTTCGTTCTTTAAAAATTTGGGTATGTGATAGAAAGATAGACTGAACGTTACTTTCACTGGTAACGGATCAGGCTAAGGTAAAATTTGTGAGTTTAATCGCGAATTTTCGGCGAATGTCGTCTTCACAGTATAACCAGATTGCTTGGGGTTATATGGTCAAGTGAAGAAGCGCATACGGTGGATGCCTTGGCAGTCAGAGGCGATGAAAGACGTGGTAGCCTGCGAAAAGCTTCGGGGAGTCGGCAAACAGACTTTGATCCGGAGATGTCTGAATGGGGGAACCCACCTAACATAAGTTAGGTATCTTAAGCTGAATACATAGGCTTAAGAAGCGAACCAGGGGAACTGAAACATCTAAGTACCCTGAGGAAAAGAAATCAACCGAGATTCCCTTAGTAGTGGCGAGCGAACGGGGACTAGCCCTTAAGTGGCTTTGAGATTAGCGGAACGCTCTGGAAAGTACGGCCATAGTGGGTGATAGCCCTGTACGCGAAAATCTCTTAGTCATGAAATCGAGTAGGACGGAGCACGAGAAACTTTGTCTGAATATGGGGGGACCATCCTCCAAGGCTAAATACTACTGACTGACCGATAGTGAACTAGTACCGTGAGGGAAAGGCGAAAAGAACCCCGGAGAGGGGAGTGAAATAGATCCTGAAACCGTATGCGTACAAGCAGTGGGAGCCCACTTTGTTGGGTGACTGCGTACCTTTTGTATAATGGGTCAGCGACTTATTTTCAGTGGCGAGCTTAACCGAATAGGGGAGGCGTAGCGAAAGCGAGTCTTAATAGGGCGTCTAGTCGCTGGGAATAGACCCGAAACCGGGCGATCTATCCATGGGCAGGTTGAAGGTTGGGTAACACTAACTGGAGGACCGAACCGACTACCGTTGAAAAGTTAGCGGATGACCTGTGGATCGGAGTGAAAGGCTAATCAAGCTCGGAGATAGCTGGTTCTCCTCGAAAGCTATTTAGGTAGCGCCTCATGTATCACTGTAGGGGGTAGAGCACTGTTTCGGCTAGGGGGTCATCCCGACTTACCAAACCGATGCAAACTCCGAATACCTACAAGTGCCGAGCATGGGAGACACACGGCGGGTGCTAACGTCCGTCGTGAAAAGGGAAACAACCCAGACCGTCAGCTAAGGTCCCAAAGTTATGGTTAAGTGGGAAACGATGTGGGAAGGCTTAGACAGCTAGGAGGTTGGCTTAGAAGCAGCCACCCTTTAAAGAAAGCGTAATAGCTCACTAGTCGAGTCGGCCTGCGCGGAAGATGTAACGGGGCTCAAACCATACACCGAAGCTACGGGTATCACTTAGGTGATGCGGTAGAGGAGCGTTCTGTAAGCCTGTGAAGGTGAGTTGAGAAGCTTGCTGGAGGTATCAGAAGTGCGAATGCTGACATGAGTAACGACAATGGGTGTGAAAAACACCCACGCCGAAAGACCAAGGTTTCCTGCGCAACGTTAATCGACGCAGGGTTAGTCGGTCCCTAAGGCGAGGCTGAAAAGCGTAGTCGATGGAAAACAGGTTAATATTCCTGTACTTCTGGTTATTGCGATGGAGGGACGGAGAAGGCTAGGCCAGCTTGGCGTTGGTTGTCCAAGTTTAAGGTGGTAGGCTGGAATCTTAGGTAAATCCGGGATTCTAAGGCCGAGAGCTGATGACGAGTGTTCTTTTAGAACACGAAGTGGTTGATGCCATGCTTCCAAGAAAAGCTTCTAAGCTTCAGGTAACCAGGAACCGTACCCCAAACCGACACAGGTGGTTGGGTAGAGAATACCAAGGCGCTTGAGAGAACTCGGGTGAAGGAACTAGGCAAAATGGCACCGTAACTTCGGGAGAAGGTGCGCCGGTGAGGGTGAAGGACTTGCTCCGTAAGCTCATGCCGGTCGAAGATACCAGGCCGCTGCGACTGTTTATTAAAAACACAGCACTCTGCAAACACGAAAGTGGACGTATAGGGTGTGACGCCTGCCCGGTGCCGGAAGGTTAATTGATGGGGTTAGCTAACGCGAAGCTCTTGATCGAAGCCCCGGTAAACGGCGGCCGTAACTATAACGGTCCTAAGGTAGCGAAATTCCTTGTCGGGTAAGTTCCGACCTGCACGAATGGCGTAACGATGGCGGCGCTGTCTCCACCCGAGACTCAGTGAAATTGAAATCGCTGTGAAGATGCAGTGTATCCGCGGCTAGACGGAAAGACCCCGTGAACCTTTACTATAGCTTTGCACTGGACTTTGAATTTGCTTGTGTAGGATAGGTGGGAGGCTTTGAAGCGTGGACGCCAGTTCGCGTGGAGCCAACCTTGAAATACCACCCTGGCAACTTTGAGGTTCTAACTCAGGTCCGTTATCCGGATCGAGGACAGTGTATGGTGGGTAGTTTGACTGGGGCGGTCTCCTCCTAAAGAGTAACGGAGGAGTACGAAGGTGCGCTCAGACCGGTCGGAAATCGGTCGTAGAGTATAAAGGCAAAAGCGCGCTTGACTGCGAGACAGACACGTCGAGCAGGTACGAAAGTAGGTCTTAGTGATCCGGTGGTTCTGTATGGAAGGGCCATCGCTCAACGGATAAAAGGTACTCCGGGGATAACAGGCTGATACCGCCCAAGAGTTCATATCGACGGCGGTGTTTGGCACCTCGATGTCGGCTCATCACATCCTGGGGCTGAAGCCGGTCCCAAGGGTATGGCTGTTCGCCATTTAAAGTGGTACGCGAGCTGGGTTTAGAACGTCGTGAGACAGTTCGGTCCCTATCTGCCGTGGACGTTTGAGATTTGAGAGGGGCTGCTCCTAGTACGAGAGGACCGGAGTGGACGAACCTCTGGTGTTCCGGTTGTCACGCCAGTGGCATTGCCGGGTAGCTATGTTCGGAATAGATAACCGCTGAAAGCATCTAAGCGGGAAACTAGCCTCAAGATGAGATCTCACTGGGACCTTGAGTCCCCTGAAGGGCCGTCGAAGACTACGACGTTGATAGGTTGGGTGTGTAAGCGCTGTGAGGCGTTGAGCTAACCAATACTAATTGCCCGTGAGGCTTGACCATATAACACCCAAGCAATCTGTGAACTCGAAAGAGGCCAGATTGCGGTGTGTGAAGACGCAATGAACCGAAAGTTCGAGAGCAACACACAAATCTATCGCATACCCATTCGCTGGAGCGTGATCTCGCAAGAGAGCACGAACTGGCTACCGAATTTCTTGACGACCATAGAGCATTGGAACCACCTGATCCCATCCCGAACTCAGCAGTGAAACGATGCATCGCCGATGGTAGTGTGGGGTTTCCCCATGTGAGAGTAGGTCATCGTCAAGATTAAATTCCGAAACCCCTATCTGCGTATGCAGGTAGGGGTTTTGTTTTGTCCGCAGGAAAGTTCGTACAGCATGATCGGACAGCTCCCGGCTGTCACCGTCTCCCGACAATGCTAAGGTTCCGCCCTAGCTTTTGTATTTCCAAGGAAGCCTATATGCCGGATGCCACGTCCCTTAATGCTGCGTTCATGGTTGTTCAAAGCAACAGTTTGAATGAGCTGCGTAGCTTGGTAATCAGCATAATGCGGCGCTACCCGCTGGCTCCGTTGGAAAATGAAATCGCGCTGGTTCAGAGCAACGGCATTGCTCAGTGGCTCAAGCTCGCACTGGCTGAGGATTCAGAAGAGGGTGACGTGGGTGGCTGCGGTATTGCCGCAGCTATCGACGTGCAGTTGCCAGGCAGCTTCATGTGGCAACTCTACCGGTTGGTCCTTGGGCGAGATGAAATACCGGCCAAATCGCTGCTCGATAAAGCCCCTCTGACCTGGCGCCTGATGCGCCTGATTCCGCAGCTGATCGATCAGCCGCACTTCGAACCCCTGCATCGCTTCCTGACGAATGACACCGATTTGCGCAAACGCTATCAACTGGCCGAGCGACTCGCTGACCTGTTCGACCAATATCAGGTGTACCGAGCCGACTGGCTCGAAGACTGGGCGGAAGGTCGTCATCAATTACGAAACGGCAGAGGTGAGGCGAAGCCCCTAACCCCGGCAAATTGCTGGCAGGCCGAGTTGTGGCGTGCGCTACTGCTGGACGTGGGTGAAAAGGGCATGGCGCAAAGCCGCGCCGGCGTCCATCAACGATTTACCGAACGGATCAATAACCTCGACATTGCCCCTGTCGGGCTGCCTTCCCGGGTGATCGTTTTCGGAATATCTTCACTCCCCGCTCAGGCGCTGGAGGCCCTCGCCGGGCTGGCCAGATTCAGTCAGGTCTTGCTCTGCGTTCATAACCCCTGTCGCTACCATTGGGCGGATATCGTCGCCGACAAAGACCTGCTACGGCATCAATACAAGCGTCAGGCTCGCAAGAGCGGCATGCCGGTGGTGCTCGATCCGCAAACCCTGCATCAACATGCCCATCCGCTATTGGCTGCATGGGGCAAGCAGGGGCGGGACTACATCAATCTGCTTGATAGCTATGACGATCCCGACAGTTACCGCTCGGCGTTCTCTAACGGGCGAATCGACCTGTTCAGTGACAGCCAGCCTCATAACCTGCTCAACCAATTGCAGGACGACATTCTTGAATTGCGTCCTCTGACCGAGACTCGTGAACGCTGGCCGGCAGTCGATCTCAGCACGGATCAATCGATCCGTTTTCACATCGCCCACAGCGCCCAGCGTGAAGTGGAGATCCTTCACGATCAGTTGCTCGCGCGCTTCAGTGCCAATCCTGATTTGAGGCCACGCGACGTTATCGTGATGGTCCCGGACATTGACAGTTACGCTCCGCACATTCGTGCAGTATTTGGCCAGCTTGAACGCAATGACCAACGCTTCATTCCCTTTACGCTTGCAGACCAGGGGCAGCGTGGTCGTGACCCATTGCTGATCGCTGTCGAACATCTGCTCAAGCTGCCTGACAGTCGCTTCCCCGTCAGCGAAATTCTCGACCTGCTGGACGTTCCCGCCCTACGCGCTCGCTTCGGTGTGGCGGAACGTGACCTCCCTACTCTGCATCGCTGGATTGAAGGCGCCGGCATCCGTTGGGGCATGAACGCCGGGCAACGGGCGGGGTTGGGCTTGCCGCAGGAGCTGGAGCAAAACAGTTGGCGTTTCGGCCTGCGGCGCATGCTGCTCGGGTATGCCGTGGGAAGCGGCAGTGCCTGCGAAGGCATCGAACCGTACGACGAGATTGGTGGTCTGGATGCCGCGCTGATAGGTCCTCTGGTTGCACTGCTGGATGCGCTGGAAGTCGCGCATCAAGAGCTGTCTCGACCCACTCCACCCAAACAATGGGGCCTGCGCTTGCAGGCGCTGATGCAGGTGTTTTTCCAGGCCAGTAATGAGCATGACGACTATCTGCTGGCCCAGCTCGAGGAGCTGCGCGAAACCTGGCTCGAGACGTGTGAGTCGGTCGGCCTGCATGATGAGTTGCCGTTGACCGTGGTGCGTGAAGCCTGGCTCACCGGACTTGATCAAGGTCGCTTGTCCCAACGCTTTCTGGCGGGGGCGGTGAACTTCTGCACCTTGATGCCCATGCGGGCAATCCCCTTCAAACTGGTCTGTCTGCTCGGCATGAATGACGGCGATTACCCGCGCGCACAACCGCCTCTGGACTTCGACTTGATGGGCAGCGACTACCGGCCCGGCGATCGGTCACGCCGCGAAGATGACCGCTATCTTCTGCTGGAAGCGCTACTGTCGGCCCGTGACCAACTCTATGTAAGCTGGGTCGGTCGCAGCATTCGCGATAACAGCGAGCGCCCGGCGTCGGTGCTGATTGGCCAGTTGCGCGACCATCTGGCAAGCGGCTGGCGTTTGCTCAATGCCGATGAAGACTTGCTTGAGGCGATGACTCAGGAACACCCGCTGCAACCGTTCAGCGCGCGCTATTTCCATGAAGGCGATGACCTGTTCAGCTACGCCAACGAATGGCAGGTGCTGCATCAGGCCGTTGAATCGGCCACCCACGGTGACATCCTCTCTCCCTACGTTCAGGAAGAGCCGCTGAGCCTCGGCCAACTCCAGGACTTTTTGCGCAACCCGGTGCGGCATTTCTTCAGCCAGCGGCTCAAAGTGTTCTTCGAGGCGGCGGAAGTGCCCCTGGCCGATGAAGAACCTTTTGTACTCGATGCACTGCAGCGCTATAGCCTCAGCGACAGTTTGCTCGGCGCTGCCTTGGGGCAGCTCGAGCACGCGGATGAAGTGCTGGAAGCGCAGGCCAGACGCCTGCAAAACAGTGGTCTACTGCCCATGGCCGGTTTCGGCGAATGTCTTCAGCGAGAACTGATCGAGCCATTGCCGGACCTGCTGCAACGTTATCAACAGCTTCTGGCGTTGTGGCCAACTCCGCTCAGCAGCGCTCTGCCCATTAATCTCGAACTGCAAGGATTGCACCTGGAAGGTTGGCTCAGCGCTTTGCATCAGCGCGCCGATGGTGGGTTGCTGTCCATTACCACGATTCCCAACAGCATTGGCTCGATCAAGTCGCGCAAATGGCATCGTCTGACGCGACCTTGGGTCAATCATCTGGTCGCCTGCGCCAGTGGTATGCCAATGACCACCGCGCTGGTGGCCAGTGACGACAGCCTGTTACTCGGTCCGATAGAGAAAGATGTCGCAACCCGCACGCTCAGTGATTTGCTGATGGCCTGGAAAACCGGCATGCGGCAGCCGCTGCCCATTGCAGTGAAAACCGCGTTTGCCTGGCTCACTCAAACCGACCCAGGCAAAGCAGACGCTGCCGCTCGCAAAGCCTATGAAGGCGACGGCATGACCACCGACGGTGAGCGCCGTGAGAGTCCGGCGCTCGCCCGAGAGTTCGCCGACTACGACGCGTTGATCGCCGACGAGACGTTCCCGGACTGGTGCAACGCTATGTATAAACCGATGCTTGAAGCCCCTTGGCGCTCATTGACCACCGAGGAGGCCCGCTCATGACCGCGAAAACACCGCTGGCCCTGGCGTTCCCGCTGCGCGGCAGTCAACTGATCGAAGCCAGTGCCGGGACCGGAAAAACCTTTACGATTTCCGCGTTGTACCTGCGCCTGGTTCTGGGGCACGGCGGGGAGGCGAGTGGTTTCGGACGTGACCTGCTACCACCGCAAATCCTCGTCGTGACGTTTACTGACGCCGCCACCAAAGAGCTGCGCGAACGTATCCGCACCCGGCTGGCGGAGGCTGCCCGGTTCTTCCGCAGCGAGATAACGGCGCCGGATGCCCTGATTGAGGTGTTGCGTGAGCAGTACCTCCCCGAGCAGTGGGTCGGGTGCGCGAACCGTCTGGACATCGCTGCACAATGGATGGACGAAGCGGCTGTCTCGACTATCCACAGCTGGTGTCAGCGCATGCTGCGCGAGCATGCCTTCGACAGTGGCAGCCTGTTTACCCAGACGCTGGAAACCGATCACAGCGATTTGCTGGGCGAGGTTCTCCGCGATTACTGGCGCTTGTTTTGCTACCCGATGCAAGGCGACGCACTGAATTGGGTGCGCGGCAACTGGGGTGGCCCGGCCGCACTCTTGCCGCGCCTGCGTGGGTTGTTTGCCAGCGAGCGCGACAGCGTTAAAGGTAAAGAACCCGCAGCGCTGATCATCGAGTGTCTGCAGGAGCGAAGGGCGGCATTGCTTGAACTGAAAATGCCCTGGCGTGAGTGGGCGGACCAGCTGCTCGCGATTTGTCATGAGGGGGTCGCGAGCAAAAGCGTCGACGGTCGCAAGATGCAGGCGCGCTTTTTCGAACCCTGGTTCGAAAAGATCAAAGCCTGGGCTGAAGACGAATTACTCGAGCAGTTGGATATCGGGACGGGCTTCACACGCCTGACCCCCGATGGCATGGCTGAAGCCTGGAAAAAAGGTGACGTCCCCAGTCATCCGGGACTGGACGCAATGCCCGGCCTCAAAGCCTGTCTTGATGGGTTACCGACACCCGATGCCGCGGTTCTGCAGCACGCCGCTCAGTGGGTAGGAGCACGTTTCGAGGAAGAAAAACGTCGCCGCGCGGAGATGGGGTTTGATGACATGCTGTTGCGCCTTGATGCCGCGTTGCAATCCGACGGCGGTGAACGTTTGGCGGCCCTGATCCGCGAACAGTTTCCCGTGGCGTTAATTGACGAATTCCAGGACACCGACCCGGTGCAATACCGGATCTTCGAGAGCATTTATCGCATCGAGGACAACAACCCCGAATGCGGCCTGTTCCTGATCGGCGATCCGAAGCAAGCGATCTATGCGTTCCGTGGTGCCGACATTTATACCTACCTGCGCGCCCGTCAGGCCACCGCTGGCCGGCTGCATACACTCGGTACCAACTTCCGATCCAGCCATGGCATGGTCGGTGCGGTAAACCATGTCTTCGAACGCGCCGAATTGCGCGAGGCCGGGCGGGGCGCGTTCCTGTTTCGCGAAAAGAATGGGGTAAACCCCGTGCCGTTTCTGCCAGTCGCCGCTCAAGGACGCAAAGAAGTACTGAGCATTGAGGGGCAGGTGGTGCCCGCGCTGAATATCTGGCACCTGTCTGCCGATCAGCCGTTGTCCGGCGCGGTTTACCGGCAACAATTGGCCGGCGCGTGCGCCAGTGAAATCACCGCGTTGCTGAACGGCGGGCAACACGCAAAGGCGGGCTTCATACAGGAGGGCAAGGATTGGCGCGGCTTGCTTCCTGCGGACATCGCCATCCTGGTGCGTGACGGCAAAGAAGCTCAAGCCGTGCGTGCCGAACTCTCGGCCCGCGGCGTGCGCAGCGTTTATCTGTCGGACAAGGACTCGGTGTTCGCTGCCCAGGAGGCACACGACCTGCTCACCTGGCTCAAAGCCTGTGCCGAGCCAGACGCCGAGCGTCCGCTGCGCGCGGCGTTGGCGTGCATCACCTTGAACCTGTCGCTGTCAGAGCTCGAGCGTTTGAATCAGGACGAGTTGGCCTGGGAAGCGCGGGTCATGCAGTTCCGGGGTTACCGCGAGCTATGGCGCAAGCAAGGCGTGCTGCCCATGCTGCGACGCTTGCTGCATGACTTCGAGCTGCCTCAGGCGTTGATCGCGCGCAGTGACGGCGAGCGGGTACTGACCAACCTGCTGCACCTGTCCGAATTGCTCCAGCAGGCAGCGGCTGAACTCGATGGCGAACAAGCGCTGATCCGGCACTTGTCCGAACATCTGGCGCTGTCCGGTCAGGCGGGCGAAGAGCAGATTCTTCGACTTGAGAGTGACGAGCAATTGGTCAAGGTCGTGACCATTCACAAGTCCAAGGGGCTGGAGTATCCGTTGGTGTTTCTGCCATTCGTATGTTCGGCGAAGCCAGTGGACGGTAGCCGTCTGCCGTTGCATTACCACGATGAATCCGGCAAGGCACAAGTGACCTTGAAGGCCACCCCCGAGTTGATCGCGTTGGCTGATGACGAACGGCTGGCCGAAGACCTGCGTTTGCTTTATGTGGCCCTGACCCGGGCGCAGCATGCTTGCTGGCTAGGTGTAACCGATCTCAAACGTGGCAATAACAACAGCTCGGTGTTGCACCTCTCGGCGTTGGGTTATCTGCTGGGTGGCGGTGCGCCTTTGACTGAGTCATCAGGTCTGAAGCGCTGGCTGGAAGACTTGCAGCAGGACTGTCCGGCGCTGAACTGCCGTGAGCTGCCCGAACCGACCGCCGAGCATTACCATCCTGTGCAGAATGAGGCGAAGTTGCTCGCTCCGCTGATCCCGAAACGCAAGGCCAGCGAAAACTGGTGGATTGCTTCCTACAGCGCCCTGCGTATCGGCGACAGCCTGAGCGTGGGTGGTGACGAAGCCCCGGAAAACCCGCAAGCGCAAAAGCAGTTTGACGACGAACGCCTTGATCCCGAAGCGCCGCGAGAAGTGGTCGCCGGTGGTGCTGATATCCATCGATTTCCTCGTGGTCCGAACCCCGGCACGTTTCTCCATGGTTTGCTTGAGTGGGCCGGTAACGAAAGTTTTTGCGCGGCGCCGCACGTCGTGGAAAACGCGATTGCCCGTCGCTGCAACCGCCGAGGCTGGGAAGGCTGGATCACTACGCTGAGCGACTGGCTGCAACACTTGCTCAAATCGCCGCTGCCTGTCGGTGCCGGACAGGCTCCCGTAATCCTCGAGGGACTGAGCCAGTACCGCGTCGAAATGGAATTCTGGTTCGCCAGCCACAACGTCGATGTGCTCAAACTCGATGAACTCGTCCGCCGATACACCCATGACGGCGTCGCCCGGGTGGCGGCCGAACCGGTGCTGCTCAATGGCATGTTCAAAGGCTTCATCGACCTGACGTTCGAACACGAAGGTCGGTATTACGTCGCCGATTACAAATCCAACTGGCTGGGTGTCGATGACATGGCGTACACCGAGCAAGCCATGGAACAGTCGATTCTGGACAACCGTTATGACCTGCAATACGTGCTGTACCTGCTCGCATTGCACCGTCAACTCAAGGCGCGACTTGCCGATTACGATTACGACCGGCACATGGGAGGTGCGTTGTATCTGTTCTTGCGCGGCACGCGCGCGCCCACTCAGGGTGTGTATTTTGCCCGCCCGTCCAGAGAGCTGATCGAGCGTCTTGACCGGATGTTTCAGGGTAAAACGGAACCCAAGGCCGAGCCCGCGTGGGAACAGGGAGAACTGCTATGAGTCGCACCTTCGCCGATTTGCTGCCCACGCCACTGGCGGCCGAAAGCCTGGCGAGCCTGCAGCCATTGAGTCGCGCCGAAGATTTGCTGGTGTTGCTGACTCGATGGGTCGAGCGAGGCTGGTTGCGAGCGCTGGACAAAGCCTTCGTTGCGTTCCTGCACGAACTCGCTCCCGACGATGATCCGCTGGTGCTGCTGGCGGCGGCGTTAACCAGTCATCAACTGGGCCACGGTCATGTCTGCCTCGATCTGTTCGAAACGCTGAAAGAGCCCGACTTCGCGTTGTCATTGCCCCCGGAAGGCGATGTGCAAAGTGGTGCGATGCTGTTGCCTTCCCAGTTGCTGGAGGCTCTGGACGGCGCTCGCTGGTGCAAGGTGCTTGCCTCCAGCAGGCTGGTCGCGTTGGCGGCTGACAATGGCGAGGCGGCGCAACAAAGGCCATTGGTGCTATCGGGCAAACGCCTGTATCTGCGCCGCTATTGGGCCTATGAAAGACGCATCGACAACGCATTGCGCCAACGCCTGGCAGAACACGAAAACACGCCGAGTGATCTTCCGCAACGCTTGACCGGCCTGTTCGGTTCAGCCAAACCCGGCGAGGTGATCGACTGGCAGAAACTGGCCTGCGCGTTGGCCACGCGCAGTGCCTTCAGCATCGTCACCGGCGGTCCCGGGACCGGCAAGACCACCACGGTCGTGCGCTTGCTGGCCTTGCTTCAGGCGCCGGCCGTGGAGGCTGGAAAACCGTTGCGTATCCGTCTTGCGGCCCCCACCGGCAAGGCCGCCGCACGATTGACGGAGTCCATCAGCCAGCAAGTCCGGACGCTGGAAGTCGCTGACGCTGTGCGAGAGAAAATCCCGTCAGACGTGACCACCGTGCACCGTCTGCTCGGCAGCCGTCCGGGCACACGGCATTTCCGACATCACGCGGGCAATCACCTGCCGCTGGATGTGCTGGTGGTGGATGAGGCCTCGATGATCGACCTGGAGATGATGGCCAATCTGCTCGACGCCCTGCCGGCCCATGCCCGGCTGGTGCTGCTCGGCGACAAGGACCAACTGGCATCGGTGGAGGCTGGTGCGGTGCTGGGTGATTTGTGCCGGGATGCCGAGGCGGGCTGGTACAGCCCGCAGACGCGGCAGTGGCTGGAAACAGTCAGCGGTGAAACCCTCGGGATCAGCGGTTTGCAGGAAGACACCCACGGCGCTCATCCACTGGCTCAGCAGGTGGTCATGCTGCGTCACTCCCGCCGATTCGGCGAGGGCAGTGGCATTGGTCAGCTGGCTCGATGGGTCAACCGGCAACGTCCTGAAGAAGCTCGCCATTTGTTGGCCGCTCGAAACCATGACGATGTGTTTTCCCTGCCTCTCAAGGGTGAGCGGGACCGGGCGCTGGAACGCTTGCTGCTCGAAGGCCATGGCGAAGGACCCAAAGGCTATCGGCATTACCTGAGCCTGCTGCGCAACCGCCGACCATCGCCCGACAGCAGCCTCGACGATTCCATCTGGACAGATTGGGCGCGCGAAGTGCTGCAAGCCTTCGACGCCTTCCAGCTACTGTGCGCCGTGCGCAAAGGGCCGTGGGGCGTGGAAGGGTTGAATCAGCGTGTGACTGATGCGCTGCTCAAGGCTCGGTTGATCGACAGCCATCAGCAGTGGTACGAAGGCCGACCGGTGCTGATGACCCGCAACGACTACGGGCTGGGTTTGATGAACGGCGACATCGGCATTGCCCTCAAGCTGCCGGAACGCGATGGAACGCGGGGCCAGCAAGTGTTGCGTGTTGCCTTCCCGCGTAACGACGGCCAGGGCGGCGTGCGCTTTGTCCTGCCGAGCCGCCTGAATGATGTCGAAACCGTGTACGCCATGACCGTGCACAAATCCCAGGGCTCTGAGTTTGCCCATACGGCGTTGATTTTGCCGGATGCGCTGAATCCCGTCCTGACCAAGGAGTTGATCTATACCGGCATTACTCGGGCGAAAGACTGGTTCACCCTGATCGAACCTCGTGGCGGGGTATTCGAAGAGGCCGTACGGCGCAAGGTCAAACGCCTTAGCGGGTTGATGCTGGAGCTGGAGGCAGCGGCCGAGCCGAGGGATTGAAAAGCGCCGTCACCAGACGACGGAAACTGTCCGAAGTGCCCTGTTGCGTGGCCTCGCGGGTGTATCGGCGCTGTGCTATGGTTGCCGCATTATTTCGTTACGATCGAAGAGAATCCCTGCATGAAGGTCGCTGTCTGGATGGCAGGGTGCATCGTTGGCTGCAAGCGAATGGTTCTGGCAGGCTTTCTCTGTTTGCTGAGTTTCATCGTTTTCGCTCAGCCGGAAACGCCATCCGGCATCGCTGACCAACGTGCCCAATCGGTCACGCAGGTCGTTCTCGGAATTCTCAGTTACGCCCGTTGGCCCGTCGAGCCCGCGCAACTGCGCTTGTGCATTGTCGGCCCTACCGAATACACCGACGATCTGGTCAAAGGCACAACCCAGGCCACTGGCCGACCTGTCGTCGTGCGCCGCCTGTTGGCTGACAACCCGGCCATCGTCGGTGAGTGCGATGCGGTTTACATCGGCAAGCTGACCAGCGAGGAGCGCGGCCGGCTGTTCGCTTCGCTGACCGGGCGCCCGGTGTTGAGCATCAGCGAAAGCGACGACCCTTGCACCGTCGGCAGTCTGTTTTGCCTGCGGGTCAGCGATGAGCAAGTGTCCTTCGAGGTCAACCTCGACTCCGTCGCCCGCAGCGGTGTGCGCATTCACCCCAGCGTGCTGCAACTGTCGCGTCGCAAGCCGGCGGCGCCATGAAATTATTCAAACCGGGAAGTCGACCGACCTTGCGCTCGGTCATCGGTCGTGGACATTTGACGGTCGCGCTGGTGGGCGTGGCCATGGCCAGCATCTCGCTGACGCTGCTGGGCGTGCTGGCCTTGCGGGTCTACGCCGATCACAACCTGCATTTGATTGCCCGCTCGATCAATTACACCGTGGAAGCGGCGGTGGTGTTCAACGACAAGGCCGCCGCCACCGAAGCGTTGGCGTTGATCGCCTCCACCGAGGAAGTGGCCGACGCCCAGGTCCTGGACCCGCAAGGTAAATTGCTGGCGCGTTGGCAGCGGCCGGAAACCGGACTGTTCTCCGAGCTTGAAATGCAATTGGCCAAAACCTTTCTGGAAAAACCGATCAGCATGCCGATCGTCCACCAAGGTCGGGAAATCGGCAGCGTCTTGCTCATCGGTCACGGCGGCAGCCTGATGCGTTTTTTGCTCAGCGGTTTGATCGGTATCGTTTTATGCACCGCCGTCAGTGCCTGGGTGGCACTCTACCTGGCGCGCCGACAACTTCGCGGGATTACCGGTCCCCTGCGCAGCCTGGCGGCCGTGGCTCACGCCGCACGCAGTGAGCGGTCGTTCGACCGACGTGTGCCTCCCGCCGCCATTGCCGAGCTCGACAACCTGGGTAACGACTTCAATGCCTTGCTCGATGAACTCGAAGCCTGGCAGACCCACCTGCAAAGCGAAAACGAAACCCTCGCCCACCAGGCCAGCCACGACAGCCTGACCGGTTTGCCCAACCGCGCGTTTTTCGAAGGCCGACTGATTCGTTCATTGCGCAATGCCCATAAGCTCAACGAACGCGTCGCGGTACTGTTTCTCGACAGCGACCGGTTCAAGGAGATCAACGATAACTTCGGTCATGCCGCCGGCGATGCGGTGCTTGTGGCGGTGGCCAATCGGGTCCGAGCGCAACTGCGCGAAGAAGATCTGGTGGCGCGTCTGGGAGGCGACGAGTTCGCTATCCTGCTGACACCGCTGCACAAGACCGAAGACGCCGAGCGAATCGCCGACAAAATTCTCGCGAGCATGGAAGAGCCGATCGCGTTGCCGGGGACTACCCAAGTGTTGACCTCACTCAGTATCGGCATCGCCGTTTACCCTGATCATGGGGCGACGCCGGGTGCACTGCTCAATGCTGCCGATGCGGCCATGTACCAAGCCAAGCGTGTCGCCAGAGGCGCGCAGCACACCGCCGGGTCGGAGCACCCTGTCGCCGACGTTCAAACCAGGAGCTAGTAACGTGTTCTCATCCACCCTGCGATTTTTTACGCTGACCCTGCTCATGGCCATGCTGGCTTTGACCGGCTGCCAGACGGCGCCGCAAAAAGGCCTGACCGCGGCGCAGGTCGCGGTGCTCAAACAGCAAGGTTTCGAATTGACCGACGAGGGCTGGGCGTTCGGCCTGTCCGGCAAAGTACTGTTTGGCAGTGACGTGGAAAGCCTGAACCCGCAGAGCACCGAAATCGTCGAGCGCATTGGCAAAGCGTTGCTGGGTGTGGGCATCGAGGGCGTACGGGTCGATGGCCACACCGACGCTTCGGGCAAAGAGGCTTACAACGAACAATTGTCCCTGCGCCGCGCTAAAAGCGTCGGCAAAGTGCTGACCGCAGTCGGCATGCAAGAACACAACATTCAACTACGCGGCCTCGGCAGCAGTCAGCCTGTCACCTCCAACGACACGGCGGCGGGCCGAACCGAGAACCGCCGGGTGGCGATAGTCGTCAGCGCCGACTAATCGGCGAACAGCATCTCCCGACTTTCACCCATCAACAGCCCCTGATTCTGCTCAGTCACCTCCCGGATGTAATCCCACAACAGCGTGATCCGCTTGAGCTTCCTCAGGTCCTCGCGGCAGTACATCCAGAACTGCCGGGTGATGTTGATCTCGTCCGGCAACACCGGCAGTAATCGCGAATCCTGCGCTGCCAGAAAGCACGGCAGGATTGCCAGCGACCGTCCTTGCTGGGCCGCCACGAACTGCGCGATCACGCTGGTACTGCGCAGGTTGGCGCTGGCGCCGGGCAGCACGTTCGCCAGGTACAACAGCTCGGAGCTGAACGCCAGATCGTCGACATAACTGATGAATGAATGCTTGCCCAGGTCTGCGGGGCGGCGGATGGGTGGGTGTTTGTCCAGATAGTCCTGGGTCGCGTACAGCTGCAATTTGTAGTCGCAGAGTTTGCAGCACACGTACGGGCCATGCTCCGGGCGTTCGAGGGCAATGACGATGTCCGCCTCGCGTTTGGACAGGCTGATGAAGTGCGGCAGCGGCAGGATGTCCACCGAAATCGCCGGGTAGGCGTCGACGAAATGGCTGAGTTGCGGGGTGATGAAAAAACTCCCGAAACCCTCGGTGCAGCCCATGCGCACGTGCCCCGACAACGCCACGCCGGAGCCGGAAACCTGTTCGCAGGCCATGTGCAGCGTGCTTTCGATCGACTCGGCGTAACCCAGTAAACGCTGACCTTCGGCGGTCAGGACGAAACCGCTGGTCCGGGATTTTTCGAACAGCAACGTGCCCAACGCCGCTTCCAGCGAACTGATGCGCCGCGACACGGTGGTGTAGTCGACGGCAAGACGCTTGGCGGCGGTGCTGGCCTTGCGGGTGCGGGCGACTTCAAGGAAAAACTTGAGGTCATCCCAATTGAGCGAGCCTAGAGAGGTGATGTTTTTTTGCATGATGGACCGGCTTTTATGTGCGTTCTTATTAGAAGTTTGCACATCTATACTCCAAAAACAGTCCGACAACCATTTCGCGACACACGCCTCATCTCAAGGCGCCTATCCGCCTTGGCTCCCTGCATCGCTCTCTCGATAAAAACAAAGTCCAGGAGACCAGCATGAACGCATCGCTCACGCCAAACGACACCACCGTCCAGAACGTCAAGCTGTTGATCGACGGCAAGTGGGTCGAATCCCAGACCACCGAATGGCACGACATCATCAACCCGGCGACCCAGCAAGTGCTGGCCAAAGTTCCGTTTGCCACCGCGCAGGAAGTCGACGCCGCCATCAGTGCCGCGCACCGCGCCTTCCAAACCTGGAAGCTGACGCCAATCGGCGCGCGCATGCGCATCATGCTCAAGCTCCAGGCGTTGATCCGTGAACACTCCAAGCGCATCGCCGTGGTGCTCAGCAACGAGCAGGGCAAAACCATTGCCGATGCCGAGGGCGATATTTTCCGTGGCCTGGAAGTGGTCGAACACGCTTGCTCCATCGGCAGCCTGCAAATGGGCGAGTTCGCCGAGAACGTCGCGGGCGGCGTTGATACCTACACCCTGCGTCAGCCGATCGGCGTCTGCGCCGGCATTACCCCGTTCAACTTTCCGGCGATGATTCCGCTGTGGATGTTCCCGATGGCCATCGCCTGCGGCAACACCTTCGTCCTCAAGCCGTCCGAACAGGACCCGATGTCGACCATGTTGCTGGTGGAACTGGCGATCGAGGCCGGCGTTCCAGCGGGCGTGCTCAACGTCGTTCATGGCGGCAAGGACGTGGTGGACGCGCTCTGCACGCATAAAGATATCAAGGCCGTTTCCTTCGTCGGTTCGACGGCCGTCGGTACGCACGTTTACGACCTGGCCGGCAAACACGGCAAGCGCGTGCAGTCGATGATGGGGGCGAAAAACCACGCCGTCGTGCTGCCCGACGCCAATCGCGAACAGGCGCTGAATGCGCTGGTCGGCGCCGGTTTCGGTGCCGCCGGTCAGCGTTGCATGGCCACTTCCGTGGTGGTGCTGGTCGGGGCGGCCAAGCAATGGTTGCCGGACCTGAAAGCGCTGGCGCAGAAACTCAAGGTCAATGCGGGCAGCGAGCCGGGCACTGACGTCGGCCCGGTGATTTCCAAGCGCGCCAAGGCGCGGATTCTTGACCTGATCGAAAGCGGCATCAAGGAAGGCGCGAAGCTGGAACTGGACGGTCGCGACATCAGCGTGGCGGGTTACGAGCAGGGCAACTTTGTTGGCCCGACCCTGTTCTCCGGCGTGACTACCGACATGCAGATCTACACCCAGGAAATCTTCGGCCCGGTGCTGGTGGTGCTGGAAGTGAATACGCTGGACGAGGCCATCGCGCTGGTCAACGCCAACCCGTTTGGCAACGGCACTGGCCTGTTCACCCAATCCGGTGCGGCGGCCCGCAAATTCCAGAGCGAAATCGACGTCGGTCAGGTCGGCATCAACATCCCGATTCCAGTGCCGGTCCCGTTCTTCAGCTTCACCGGTTCGCGTGGCTCCAAGCTCGGCGACCTCGGCCCGTATGGCAAGCAAGTGGTGCAGTTCTACACTCAGACCAAGACTGTCACCAGTCGCTGGTTCGATGACGACAGCGTCAACGACGGTGTGAACACCACCATCAACTTGCGTTAAGGAGCCGGACATGAAAATCGCGTTTATCGGTCTCGGCAACATGGGCGCGCCAATGGCCCGCAACCTGATCAAGGCCGGCCACTCATTGCGCCTGGTTGATCTGAACAAAACCGTGCTGGCGGAGCTGGAGCAACTGGGCGGCAGCATCAGCGCCAACGCACGTGAAGCGGCGCAAGGTGCAGAGCTGGTGATCACCATGCTGCCCGCCGCGGTGCATGTGCGCAGTGTGTGGCTGGGTGAAGACGGTGTGCTGGCGGGAATCGCCAAAGGCGTTCCGGCCGTGGATTGCAGCACCATCGATCCGCAGACGGCGCGTGATGTGGCGGCAGCGGCGGCCCAACAGGGCGTGGCCATGGCCGATGCGCCGGTGTCGGGTGGCACGGGCGGCGCAACGGCCGGGACGCTGACGTTTATGGTTGGCGCCACGCCTGAACTGTTCGCCACGTTGCAACCGGTGCTGGCGCAGATGGGCCGAAACATCGTCCATTGCGGCGAAGTCGGCACCGGGCAAATCGCCAAGATCTGCAACAACCTGCTGCTGGCCATCTCGATGGTCGGGGTCAGCGAAGCCATGGCGTTGGGTGATGCGCTGGGCATCGACACCTCGGTGCTGGCCGGCATCATCAACAGTTCGACCGGGCGTTGCTGGAGTTCGGAAATGTACAACCCGTGGCCGGGCATTGTCGAAACGGCACCGGCGTCACGCGGTTACACCGGCGGATTCGGCGCGGAATTGATGCTCAAGGACCTGGGGCTGGCCACGGAAGCGGCACGTCAGGCACACCAGCCGGTGGTGCTTGGCGCGGTGGCCCAGCAGTTGTATCAGGCGATGAGCCAGCGCGGGGAAGGGGGTAAAGACTTCTCGGCGATCATCAACAGCTATCGCAAACCCCAATAGGGTTTTTCCGGGAACCTGCGTCGGGCAGGTTTCCGGTTTTTTATTCGGCGACACAAAAAGATCGCAGCCTTCGGCAGCTCCTACCGGGTGTACACATTCCCATGTAGGAGCTGCCGAAGGCTGCGATCTTTTGCTTTTTCAGGCAAACACAAAATACTTGCGCACGGTCTCAACCACTTCCCACGTACCTTTCATCCCCGGCTCGATGACGAAAATATCACCGGCACGCAGGTGGATCGGCTCCTTTCCTTCGGGGGTGATGATGCAATACCCCTCGCGGAAATCGCAGTATTCCCACTTCACGTATTCCACATACCACTTGCCCGGCGTGCAGATCCAGGTGCCCATGATCTTGCTGCCGTCTTCGCTGGTGTAGGCGTTGAGGTTGACCGTGTGCGGATCGCCTTCGAGTTTTTCCCATTTGCAGGCGTCGAGCACTGGCAGCGGGTGAGTGTCGCGAAGAACGGTAATCGGTGCGGACATGATGACTCCGGGCGTGAGGGAGAACTGAAGTCGCACCCTATAGCGCCCTTGCATCGGTCAGTTGTCTGAACTCGACATCGAAGTGTCCAGAAGCGCGCGAAGCTGAAGTCTGCCCCTCAGGGAAGCATCAAGGCGTTCAGCAAGGCGTTGGCATAACCGGGTAACGCCGCAAAATCCCGGGCACACAGCAACAGTTTGCGCCGGGCCCAGGGTTCTTGCAGGGCGAGGCTCTTGAAAGGACTTTCGCCCGGCCAGCGCTCCACGGCCGCCAGCGGCACGATCGCCAGCCCGGCACCTCGAGCGACCATGCGCATCACGCCGTCGAAGCCGTCGGCGCGGATGCGGATCTGCATGCGTGAGCCGGTTTGCAGCGCCTGCTCTTCAAGGTGCACCGCCAACGCGCTGTTCGCGTTGAGCCCGACGTAGTCGTGGGGCAAGGTATCGCTGAAACTGACCGAGGGCGCAACGGCCAATGGATGGTCGCGGGGCATGATCAGCACCAGCGGATCGTCGCGAAACGGGCGGGTCTGCAGGTCATCGGTGTTCACGGCGTCGGACACCAGCCCCAAGTCCGCCGCGCCTTGGCGCAAGGCATGAGTGATGCGCGCGCTGGGCAGTTCTTGCAGGTCGATGTCGAGGTTGGGGTGGCTGCGCAGGAAATCGGCGAGCAACTCGGGAAGGTATTCGGTGATCGCCGTGGTGTTGCACAACAAACGCACCTGACCTTTGACGCCTTGCGCATACTCGGCCAGGTCCTGCTGCATGCGTTCGGCGTGTTGCAGCAGGAGCCGCGCGTGTCGCGCCAGGGCTTTTCCGGCAGGCGTGGGCGTGACGCCGCGACGGCCGCGCTCGAGGAACTCGATGCCGAGCGAAGATTCCATTGCGCGGATGCGTGCACTCGCTGCCGCCAGGGACAGATGGCTGCGCGCGGCGCCGGCGGTGATGTTGCCGGTGTCGAGGATGTTCAGGTAGAGGCGCAGGTCGGTCAGGTCGAAGTGCATTACACCAGTCTTCAAGTAAGTGTTGTCTGGGCGGACGCCTTCGTCGGAACGCCGCCCGGAGCAGGCTCGCTCCCACAGGGGAATGCATTCCAAATGTGGGAGCGAGCCGGCTCCGGGCGGCGTTCCGACGAAGCGTCCGTCAAAACGACAAAGTTGTCAGCCTATTGCCAAACAAGAGGCACCCTCAGTATATGGCAGATTTTCACCAGGCCAATCCAGCCCCAGAATGACCCCATGAATTCACTCGCCGCGTTCTACCAAAACCTCGGGCTTGCCCTGTCCCTGATGGTCATCGCCACCTTCCTGCTGGCCGGCATGATCAAAGGCGTTATCGGCCTCGGCCTGCCGACCATCGCCATGGGCCTGCTCGGTCTGGCTATGGCGCCGTCGCAGGCTGCGGCGTTACTGATCATTCCCGCGACCGTGACCAATGTCTGGCAACTGGCATTCGGCGGGCATTTGCGCGGGCTGGCCAAACGGCTGTGGCCGATGCTACTGGCGATCTTCCTCGGCACCGGCGCCGGCACGGTGTGGCTCGGCATGGCGGGCGGGCATTGGGTGGTGCGGGGTTTGGGCGCGGCGTTGTTGATCTACGCGCTGAGCGGGCTGTTCCTGCCGACCTTACGCGTCAGCGAGCAGAACGAGGGTTGGCTCGGTCCGTTATGTGGCGTGTTGACCGGCATCATCACTTCCGCCACCGGCGTGTTCGTGATTCCAGCGGTGCCGTACCTGCAAGCGCTGGGTTTGAGCAAGGATGAACTGGTGCAGGCGCTGGGCCTGTCGTTCACCGTGTCGACCCTCGCACTCGCCGCCGGTCTGTTATGGCGCGGCTCGCTGGGCGGTGGCGAGTTGAGTGCTTCAATGCTGGCGCTGATTCCGGCGGTCCTCGGTATGTTGCTCGGGCAGTGGCTGCGCCAGCGGATCAGCGCCGTGCTGTTCAAACGCGTGTTCTTCATCGGCCTCGGTTTACTCGGCGGCCACTTGCTGGTCAGCGGGTAGCGGATGACGGGCTGATCATCTCGAGGCAAAAACCTCCTCAACTGCACAGTGGACGCAAGTCTATGGCAACAATCGACTGTCTATTCGTGCGTATAGATCAAATGTATTTTGCGTATTCATGGCTTACTCCGCGCGAGGCCGGTCGTTAATCTGCCGCCATCCAGATTCTGACCCTTGCGAGATTTCCATGAAAAAAGTCCTGTTGCTCAATGGCGGTAAAAAGTTTGCTCACTCCGATGGCCGCTATAACGCCACCCTGCACGAAGCCGCGCTGAGCGTGCTGGATCGCGGTGGCGTTGACGTGAAAACCACGTTCATCGACGAGGGTTACGACGTCGCCGATGAGGTCGCCAAATTTCTGTGGGCCGACGTGATCATTTATCAAATGCCCGGCTGGTGGATGGGCGCCCCGTGGACCGTGAAGAAATACATCGACGAGGTGTTCACCGAAGGCCATGGCAGCCTGTATGCCAGCGACGGCCGCACCCGCTCGGATGCTTCGCAAAAGTACGGCAGCGGTGGTTTGGTACAGGGCAAGCAATACATGCTGTCGCTGACCTGGAACGCGCCGCAGCAGGCCTTCGACGACCCCACCGACTTCTTCGAAGCCAAGGGCGTGGACGCGGTGTACTTCCCGTTTCACAAGGCCAACGAATTCATCGGCATGACCGGCCTGCCGACCTTCCTGTGCGTTGACGTGATGAAACGCCCGAACATCGAAGCGGATGTGGTGCGCTATGAACAGCATTTGACTGAGGTGTTTGGTCTGCCGGTATAAACGTTTGCGGCTACTATCCGTCGCAACGGCCGGAAAGATCGCAGCCTTCGGCAGCTCCTACAGGTGTTCGCCAAAACAGGTAGGAGCTGCCGAAGGCTGCGATCCTGGCGACTCATGCCACGCCGATTCGCGAAAGAGGACACCCGTGAAAGCCAGATCCGATGAGTTGCAGATTTTCGTCTGCGTGATTGAATGCGGGTCGATTTCGGCGGCGGCTGAACAGGTCGGGCAGACGCCTTCAGCGGTCAGCCGCACGCTGTCGCGCCTGGAGGCCAAGCTTGATACCACGCTGATCAACCGCACCACGCGACGCATGGACCTGACGGAGGAGGGCAAGTACTTCTTCGAGCACGCCAAGCGGATTCTCGATCAAATGGACGAGCTCGAAGAACGCCTGTCCTCACGCCAGCAAACCCCGTCCGGGCGTTTGCGCATCAACGCCGCCGCGCCGTTCATGCTGCACGCCATCGTGCCGCACATCGACGAATTCCGCCGGCTCTACCCGGACATTCAACTGGAACTCAACAGCAACGACCTGATCATCGACCTGCTCGAACAGAGCACCGATATCGCCATTCGCATCGGTACGCTGGCCGACTCCACGTTGCACGCCCGTTCGCTGGGTTGCAGCCCGCTGCACATTGTCGCCAGCCCGGCGTACCTGGAGCGGTACGGCACGCCGAGGGTGGTCGAGGAACTGAGCGGGCACGCGCTGCTGGGTTTTACCCACAACGAAGGCCTCAACCAATGGCCGCTGCGCTACGTGCACGGTGATCGCTGGCCGATCCAGGCTTCGATCAGCGCGTCCAGCGGTGAAACGATCCGGCACCTGGCGCTGGAAGGCCAGGGCATTGCCAGCCTGTCGCATTTCATGACCATCGAAGACATCCGCGCCGGGCGCCTGAAAGTGCTGCTGGCGGATTTCAACAGCGGCTATCGCCAGCCAATCAACGCGGTGTACTACCGCAACTCGCAACTGGCCCTGCGCATTCAGTGTTTTCTGGATTTTATCCAGAGCAAGTTGACGGTTTACGCGAATGCGGATTTCAGCGGCTGATTCGTGATCCCTGCGCAAGAGTGAATTGGGCCAACGGGGATTTTTCGTCGGTGATGACTGCTTGATACTCGTTGCATCACTTACCCACGCAGGGAGATTCTCCATGAACGTATTCATCACCGGCGCCGCTGGTTTCATCGGTGGTTCCATCGCCACCGGTCTGGTCCGCGCTGGCCACAACGTCACCGGTCTGGTGCGCAGCACCGAACAAGCCAATGAATTGAGCGCTCTGGGTATTTCCCCGGTGATCGGCACGCTTGACGATAGCGCACTGCTCGCCGACCAGGCCCGTGCGGCCGACGCCGTGATCAACGCCGCCAGCAGCGACCATCGCGGCGCGGTGGAGGCGTTGCTTGATGCGTTGCGCGGTTCCAACAAAGTGTTCCTGCACACCAGCGGTTCGAGCATCGTCGGTGACGCGTCCGGCGGCAAATCCAGCGACGTCCTCTATTACGAAGACACGCTGCCGGAACCGACCGTCGACAAAGCTGCGCGGGTGGCCATCGATAACCTGATCCTGGCCGCCGCGAAGGACGGCGTGAACTCGGCCGTGATCTGCAACACGCTGATTTACGGTCACAGCCTGGGTGTCAGTCGCGACAGCGTGCAACTGCCGCGCTTGCTGAAACAGGCGCGTAAAAGCGGGGTGGTTCGCCATGTCGGCACCGGCCAGAACATCTGGTCCAACGTGCACATCGAAGACGTGGTCTCGCTGTACCTGCTGGCGCTGACAAAAAACGTACCGGGCACGTTCTACTTTGTTGAAAGCGGTGAGGCGTCATTCATTGAAATGACCATGGCGATTGCTCAGGCGTTGAATCTGGGTGAGCCGCAAGACTGGCCGCTCAAAGACGCCGAAGCCGAGTGGGGTTATGAAATGGCCAACTATGGTTTGGGTTCCAACAGCCGGGTGCGCGGCAAGCATGCGCGTGAATTGCTGGGCTGGGTGCCGAAGCGCAGTTCGGTGGTTGAGTGGATTCGCGACGAGATGGTTTGAGTTCACTAAAAACCGCGTCATCGTTCTTCGCGGGCAAGCCCGCTCCCACAGGATTTTTGTCGGTCACTAAATTGGCGAACGACATTAAACCTGTGGGAGCGGGCTTGCCCGCGATTGCTTTTTGAGCGTCCCGGCAACTGGCCGGGCCGCCCTCAATTCCGTAACATCCGCCCCCTCTTTCCCAGTTGCTCCGGTCCCCCATGAAACCAAAACGTCTGCGCGCCGATGTCCTGGCCGGACTCACCACGTCCTTTGCCCTGTTGCCCGAATGCATCGCCTTCGCGCTGGTGGCCCATCTCAACCCGTTGATGGGGCTCTACGGCGCATTCATCATCTGCACCCTGACTGCATTGTTCGGCGGGCGGCCGGGCATGGTCTCCGGTGCGGCCGGGTCGATGGCCGTGGTGATCGTTGCGCTGGTGGTGCAGCACGGGGTGCAGTATCTGCTCGCGACCGTGTTGCTGGGCGGTTTGATCATGCTCGCGTTCGGCTTGCTGAAGCTGGGCAAGCTGGTGCGGATGGTGCCGCACCCGGTGATGCTCGGCTTCGTCAACGGCTTGGCGATCATCATTGCGCTGGCGCAACTCGAACACTTCAAGAGCGGCGACGCCTGGCTCAGCGGCACGCCGTTGTATGTGATGACCGGGCTGGTGGCGCTGACGATGGCGATTGTCTACCTGCTGCCGCGCCTGACCCGCGCCGTGCCACCGGCGCTGGTGGCGATTCTTGGCGTGGGTCTGGCGGTGTATCTGCTCGGGCTGCCAACTCGCACATTGGGCGACATGGCGCACATTGCCGGTGGCTTGCCGACGTTTGCATTGCCAGACATTCCGTGGACGCTGGACACTCTGCGCATCATCGCGCCCTACGCGATCCTGATGGCTTTGGTCGGTCTGCTGGAAACCCTGCTGACCCTGAACCTCACCGATGAAATCACCGAGAGCCGTGGTTTTCCGGACCGCGAGTGCGTGGCGCTGGGTGCGGCCAATATGGTGTCCGGTGTGTTTGGTGGCATGGGCGGCTGCGCGATGATCGGGCAGACCGTGATCAACCTCAGCTCGGGTGGTCGTGGGCGACTGTCCGGCGTGGTCGCCGGTGTGCTGATTCTGCTGTTCATCCTGTTCTTGTCGCCACTGATCGAGCGCATTCCACTGGCCGCTCTGGTCGGGGTGATGTTCGTGGTGTCGCAGCAAACTTTCGCCTGGGCGTCGCTGCGGGTGGTGAACAAGGTGCCGCTGAACGACGTGCTGGTGATCGTCGCGGTGACGGTGATTACTGTCTTCACCGACCTCGCCACCGCCGTGCTGTGCGGGATCATCATCGCGGCGCTCAACTTTGCCTGGCAACAGGCCCGCGAGTTGTATGCCGACAGTCACCTTGAAACCGACGGCAGCAAGCTTTATCTGCTGCATGGCACGCTGTTCTTTGCCTCGACGGCTCCCTTTCTCAACCAGTTCGATCCGGCCAATGACCCGGACGTGGTGACGATTGACTGTCGTCACTTGAGCTTCGTCGACTATTCGGCCATCGCCGCGCTCAAGACCCTGCGTGAGCGCTACGCCAAGGCCGGCAAGCATTTGCGTGTGCTGCATTTGTCTGAACGCTGTAAGAAACTGCTCAAGCGCGCACGGGTCGCTCACGACTGACGCACGCCAATTCCTGTAGGAGCGAGCTCGCTCGCGATGGACCCGAGAACGCCACGGGGTGTCAGAATCCCAGCTTATCGTTGACGTCCATCGCGAGCAGGCTCGCTCCCACAGGGAAGCGGATGAAAATCCACCTGCCTGGTTTTCATAAAGACCGACCCCGCATATCTCTCCGCGACATCCCTTACCCCTGCACGAAAATAACTTTCACCTCGTTTGAAAATCACCTCTCGAAATGTTTTAAGAGTTTCACAATCCATTCGACGTGACCCTTTCGAGGAGTACCGCATGACCCTGTCCTTCGGCTATTGGCTGCTGGTGTATGCCGCCATCGCCATCATTGCGCTGATCGTCCTGATCGCCCGTTACCGACTCAATCCCTTCATCGTGATCACCCTGGTGTCCATCGGCCTGGCGCTGCTGGCCGGCATGCCGCCGTCGGGGGTGGTCGGCGCTTACGAGGCCGGGGTCGGCAAGACCTTGGGGCACATTGCGCTGGTGGTAGCGCTGGGCACGATGCTCGGCAAGATGATGGCTGAGTCCGGCGGCGCCGAGCAGGTGGCGCGGACCCTGATCGACCGTTTCGGCGAGAAAAACGCGCACTGGGCGATGGTCTGCATCGCGTTCCTGGTCGGGCTGCCGCTGTTTTTCGAAGTCGGTTTTGTGTTGCTGGTGCCGATCGCGTTTACCGTGGCCCGCCGTGTCGGCGTGTCGATCCTGATGGTCGGTTTGCCGATGGTTGCCGGGCTGTCGGTGGTACATGCGCTGGTGCCGCCGCACCCGGCGGCGATGCTGGCGGTGCAGGTGTATCACGCGTCGGTCGGGCAGACCTTGCTGTACGCGATTCTGATCGGTATTCCAACCGCGATCATCGCCGGTCCGCTGTACGCCAAGTTCATCGTGCCGCGCATTCAACTGCCGGCGGAAAACCCGCTGGAACGCCAGTTCCTCGACCGCGAACCGCGCGACCGCCTGCCGGGTTTCGGTATCACCATGGCGACCATTCTGTTGCCGGTGGTGCTGATGCTGATCGGCGGCTGGGCCAACCTGATTTCCACGCCGGGCACCGGGTTCAATCAGTTCCTGTTGTTCATCGGCAACTCGGTGATCGCCTTGCTGCTGGCGACCCTGCTGAGCTTCTGGACCCTGGGCATCGCCCAGGGCTTCAACCGCGAATCGATCCTCAAGTTCACCAACGAATGCCTGGCGCCGACCGCCAGCATCACCTTGCTGGTCGGCGCCGGTGGCGGCTTGAACCGGATTCTGGTGGACGCCGGCGTCACCGATCAAATCGTCAGCCTGGCCCATGAATTTCACCTGTCGCCGCTGATCATGGGCTGGCTGTTTGCCGCGCTGATGAGGATCGCCACCGGCTCGGCCACGGTGGCCATGACCACGGCCTCGGGGATTGTCGCGCCGGTGGCCATTGGTCTGGGGTATCCGCATCCGGAGTTGCTGGTGCTGGCGACCGGCGCCGGGTCGGTTATCTTTTCCCACGTCAATGACGGCGGTTTCTGGTTGATCAAGGAATACTTCAACATGACCGTCACCCAGACCTTCAAGACCTGGACCGTGCTCGAGACCATTATTTCGGTGGTCGCTTTCGCACTGACTGTAGGTCTTTCTTACCTGATTTAAACCGGAGCCGCCTGCCATGGACATCCTCTACCAGATCCGCGCCCGTCAGGATTCCTTCAGCGCCGGCGAAGGACGCATCGCACGTCTGATGCTCGACGACGTAGGATTTGCCTCCGCCGCCAGCCTTGATGAGCTGGCGCTGAGAGCCGAAGTCAGCACCGCCACGCTGTCGCGTTTTGCCCGCACCGTGGGTTGTCGCGACCTGCGTGATCTTCGCCTGCAACTGGCTCAGGCCAGCGGCGTCGGCAGTCGCTTTCTCGACCCGGCGGGCACGCCCGAGCAGTCGGCGTTCTACGGGCAGATCGTGGGTGATATCGAGTCGACCTTGCGCCAGCATTTGTCGGCGTTCGACGAGTCGCGTTTTGCCGATGCGGTGAAATTGCTCGGCAAGGCGCGGATGATCCATGCGTTCGGCATGGGCGGTTGCTCGACCCTGTGCAGCGACGAACTGCAAGTGCGGCTGGTGCGTTTCGGCTACCCGATTTCAGCGTGCCACGACCCGGTGATGATGCGCGTCACCGCCGCCAGCCTCGGCGCCGAACACGTGGTGATTGCTTGCTCGCTGACCGGCATCACCCCCGAACTGCTCGAAGCCATCGAGCTGGCGCGCAGCTATGGCGCGCGCATTCTGGCGATCACCCGGGCCGACTCGCCGCTGGCGCAACTGGCCGATGTGCTGCTGCCGCTGCAAGGTGTCGAAACTTCCTTCATCTACAAACCCACGGCGGCCCGCTACGGCATGCTGCTGGCCATCGATGTGCTTGCCACCGAGCTGGCGCTGGCCAATCCTGAAGACAATCAAGAACGTCTGCGGCGGATCAAACTCGCCCTCGACGACTACCGCGGCGGCGACGATCACTTGCCGCTGGGAGACTGACATGATGTACGACACGCTGATTCGCAACGCCCTGATCATCGACGGCAGCAACGCCCCCGGTTACCCCGCCGACGTGGCGATTCTGCACGGCCGCATCGAGCGTATCGGCGACCTGCACGACGCCACCGCCACCGAAGAAATCGACGCTGCCGGTCGAGTATTGGCGCCGGGTTTTATCGACGTGCACACCCACGACGACACCGTGGTGATCCGCCAGCCCCAGATGCTGCCCAAACTCAGCCAGGGCGTGACCACGGTGATCGTCGGCAACTGCGGGATCAGTGCGTCCCCGGTGAGTTTGAAGGGCGACCCACCGGACCCGATGAACCTGCTCGGCACCTCGGCGGCGTTTGTTTACCCGACCTTCAGCGATTACCGCGCGGCGGTCGAAGCGGCCAACACCACGCTGAACGTCGCTGCATTGGTCGGGCATACCGCGTTGCGCAGCAATCACCTCGACGATCTTTTTCGCACCGCGACAGCGGATGAGATCCGCGCGATGCGCGAGCAACTGCGCGAGAGTCTTGAAGCCGGCGCCTTGGGTTTATCCACAGGCCTGGCCTACGCCAGCGCGTTCTCGGCGTCTACCGATGAAGTGATGCAACTGACCGAAGAACTGACCGCGTTCGGCGCGGTGTACACCACGCATCTGCGAAGCGAATTCGAGCCGGTGCTGGAGGCCATGGACGAGGCGTTCAGCATCGGCCGTCATGCGAAGTCCCCGGTGATCATTTCCCACCTAAAATGTGCCGGCGCCGGTAACTGGGGGCGCAGTCCGCAACTCTTGGCGTCTCTGGAAGAAGCCGCGAAAACCCACCCGGTGGGCTGCGATTGCTATCCCTACGCGGCGAGCTCTTCGACCCTGGACCTCAAGCAAGTCACCGACGCCCATCGCATCACCATTACCTGGTCGACGCCACACCCTGAGTTGGGCGGTCGCGACCTGATCGACATCGCCGCCGAATGGGGCGTGCCGTTGCTTGATGCCGCGCGCCGACTGCAACCGGCTGGGGCGGTGTACTACGGAATGGATGAAAACGATGTGCGAAAAATCCTCGCGCATCCGCTATCGATGGTGGGTTCTGACGGATTGCCGGAAGACCCGTTCCCACATCCGCGCTTGTGGGGCGCTTTCCCACGGGTGCTTGGGCATTTCAGTCGCGACGTCGGGCTGTTTCCGCTGCACACGGCAGTACACAAGATGACCGGACTTTCGGCGGCGCGATTCGGCTTGAAGGAAAGGGGTGAAATCCGTGAAGGGCATTGGGCGGACCTGGTGTTGTTCAACCCGGACACCATTCGCGATGTTGCGGATTTCAATGATCCGCAACGGGCTGCGGAAGGGATCGACGGGGTGTGGATTAACGGCGTACTGAGTTACAGCGAAGGCCAGGCGAACGGCAGGAGAGAAGGGCGGTTTCTGGCACGGGAAGGAGATTTGCGCACCGGTTTTCAATAACAGGCACAACGTCAAAAGATCGCAGCCTGCGGCAGCTCCTACGTTGAAATGCGTATCGTGTAAGAGCTGCCGCAGGCTGCGATCTTTTGTGTAGTGGCACATTGAGATTAAAGAAAACCCTCACCAAGCCGAATCGCTGACATTAGCCCAACTACACTCTGGGCCTTTCCAGTCTGGGAGCAACTTCATGAGCTTCGGCAAAACCATCCCGATCCTGCGCATTTTCGATGAACAAAAGGCCGTGGAGTTTTACGTCGACTTCCTCGGTTTCAAGATCGACTGGCAGCATCGTTTCGAGCCGAATTTTCCGCTGTACTTGCAGGTTTCCCGAGGCGAATGCGTGCTGCACCTGTCAGAGCACCACGGCGACAGCACGCCGGGTTCGGCATTGCGCATCGAGACAGATGAGCTGGAGGCGTTTCAGCAGCAACTGCTGGCCAAGGAATACAAATTCTCGCACCCGCAAATTCAAGCCATGCCGTGGGGCAGCCAGGACATGACCATCGCCGATCCGTTTGGGAATCGGTTGGTGTTTACCAATGCGATTAGTGTTTAACGCCGTTCGGCAGTTGCGTGATTTAGAGAGAGGGAAGGTATGCTAGCCTCAATCAATGATTTCATTGATTGCAGGAGGCAATATGGCCAGCATTACCATCCGAAACCTTGACGATCAGGTCAAAGAACAACTGCGCATCGCGGCCGCCCACAATGGGCATTCGATGGAAGAAGAGGCTCGTCTGATTTTAGGTAGAGCCTTGTCTACCGTTGATCGCGCTGGAGGGCTTGGAAGCCGAATTCGTAACAGATTCAGCGCCACGGGTGGAGTTGAATTGGATCTTCCTGCACGTCACGAGAAAGCGACTGCGGTGGATTTCTCCGAATGATAGTGCTCGATACCAATGTTCTTTCAGAGTTCATGCGCGTCGAGCCCGACTTAAAAGTGCTGGCTTGGGTCGATGCACAACCGTCTATGGATCTGGCGATCAGTGCAGTCACCGTCGCAGAAATCCTCCACGGTATTGCCCGTCTCCCGTTCGGTAAGCGCAAGCAGAAACTTGAAGCCCATGCGATGGCGATGTTCGAAGAGGACTTTGCCGGAAGGATTTTACCTTTCGATGCTCATGCCGCCGTTGAATACGCGGCACTGGTTGCGGGCGCGGAATCCAAGGGGCGAGCGGCGTCGATGGCTGATGCGCAAATTGCCGCAATCTGCCGAAGCCATGGTGCTCCGATTGCCACCCGCAACGTTCGGGATTTCGAGTATTCCGGAGTAGAGGTGATCAATCCCTGGGGCGCCTGACGCCACGTCCATTGGGGCATTTTCATGTCGCGCAGTGCTTGCGCATCGATGATGCGTCCGTTCCCTTTTCTGAAACTCACGATTGTTAGTTAGATAGCCATCGCGAGCAGGCTCGCTCCCACAGGTTCAGCGCAATCCTGTGGGAGCGAGCCTGCTCGCGATTGGTCATTTCGTTCACCGCAAGATGAATGTCAAACCCCTCAGGTAACTCATCTAATCATCCAGGTTTTTTTGCCAGCCGCGTTCTATTCAATGGGGTCGATGATGTCGAGTGCCCGGTTGGCTGAGATTTCTGAGACTGCGAGAATTTGGTGAATGCCTAGCAGAGTGTTGCGGCTGGGGCCTGTCTCTCGGTCTGCCTGATCCATGAGGATTACGCTGGCCGATGCCAGTGATTCGCTGATGGAGCTGAGCAGGGTGTGAAGGTCGACATTCGGGGGGATGCTGTACATCTTGCAGGGCGTGCGTGGGGTGGCTCGGATGTCGGCGTTGGAGAGCGGAGCCTCGTCGGCTTTCGGGGGATCAGGGGTTACCTTACGCATATTCAGATTTCCCTATTGGGTGCCAACCTGTTCCGCCGCTAAGCGAAAAGGGTGGCAGCTGCACGCAGGTTAGCGGACCGGGGAAATCAGCAAAGCCGGTGCGCCCGAAGGCGCCCTGCGTGCAGCCACCATCAAAACGCAGGCATAAAAAAACACCTGTGCAATGGATGATGCACGTGCAGCCAATCTACCGCGAGCCGCTAAGCCCGACCACTGATGAGCAGTGGCAGGTCAACGATAGAGCCCGGGCCATAGCCGCACAAGCCGGCGGATTCTGGGGTACCTGTAGGCAATGCCGCAAGGTTTTGTAGCTTTCAGGAAGTGACGCGGAGCGTGATTAAACACGGGTAGTGCGTCCGACGTACAAGGGTGAACAACTCTAATTTCAGCCTGGTAAGTGGGAAACATCCGACGTTCTTTTTCGGCTTTTCGGTCGCGAGTTGGCAGAAAAACGGGTTGACCTCGAATTTCTGGGTTGTTTGTCAGATAGCCATCGCGAGCAAGCTCGCTCCCACAATAGAACCGCGTCGGCTGGCGCGACTGGGTCTAATGTGGGAGCGAGCCTGCTCGCGAATGGGTCTTTCATTCACCGCAAAGTGAACGTCAAACCCGGAAGTGGCTGACCATCAGCTGCAACTGATTACCCAACCGCGCCAGTTCAACACTGGACTTGGCTGTCTCATCGCTGGCCGCTGCGGTCTGTTCGGACACGTCGCGCACGTTGATGATGCTGCGGCTGATCTCTTCGGCCACGGCGCTTTGCTGCTCGGCGGCGGCGGCGATCTGCTGGTTCATCGACTGGATGTTGGACACCGTGCGGGTGATGTTCTCCAGTGACACACCGGCCTTGCGGGTCAGGGCGACGCTGCTGTCGGTGAGGGCGCGGCTGTTGTTCATCACGGCCGAGACTTGTTGCGTGCCGTTTTGCAGACCGGCCACCAGGCCTTCGATTTCCTCGGTGGACTTCTGCGTGCGTTGCGCCAGGCCACGGACTTCGTCGGCGACTACGGCAAAACCGCGACCGGCTTCACCGGCGCGGGCCGCTTCGATGGCCGCGTTAAGCGCCAGCAAGTTGGTCTGTTCAGCCACGGCTTTGATCACGTCCATCACGCTGCCGATCTTGTCGCTTTCCTGTTGCAGCACCTTCATGGCCTCGGTGGAGCGCACCACTTCGCTGGCCAGACGCTCGATCTGGGTGATGGCTTCGTTGACCACTTTATCGCCTTCACGGGCTTCGCCGTCGGCAGCGGCTGCGGCTTGCGAGGCCTCTTCGGCGTTGCGCGCGACTTCCTGAACAGTGGCGGTCATTTCGTGCATGGCGGTGGCCACTTGATCAGTCTCGATCTTCTGGCTGTTCACGCCCGCGCTGGTTTGCCCGGTCACGGCCGATAATTCTTCAGCAGCGCTGGCGATCTGGGTGACGCCATCGCGGATACCGCTGATCAATTCGCGCAGGGTCACTCCCATGCGCGCGATGCCTTGCTGCAACACGCCCAATTCGTCGCGGCGGGTGACTTTGACGTCCTGGGACAGGTCGCCGCTGGCAATGCGTTCGACCACGGCCAACGTGTCGCGCAGCGGGCGGGTAATCTGACGGGTGATGATGACGGCAGCAATCACGCCCACCAGCAAGGCCAGCAAGGTGCTGATCAGTTGCAGGGTGCGGGCTTGTGCGCTTTCGGCGTCGCGGCGGTCGAGCTGGACCTGATAGAGCTGATCGCTGATGGTCACGATGGCAGCACCCTGATCGGTCATTTCCTTGCGCGCCTGCACCGCTTCGGTGTTGGCGGCTTTATAAGTCAGCAAGGCGCTGCGGTAGTTGGTCAGTGCGGTTTCCAGCTGACGCAGGGCATCGAGTTGAGTGTCGGCGAAATGCACATTGAGCGGTTTCAGGCTGGCGATGGCCGCGTCCAGTTGGCCGACGGCTTTCTGCTCGGTCTCGGCGTTGGTGGTCTCGGTGTAGCCGCGCACTTCGTAGCGGGCCAGCAAGAAGGCTTCCCTGGCAGCGGTAATGGCCTGGAATTGCTCGAAGCGCTGGTCGCTCATCGGCATTTGCTGCACGTAAGTGCTGATGGCGTTGATCAGCGTATTTGCGTTTTCGGCGTTGGCGCCCATGGCCTCGCGCGCGCTGCTGCCGGTGCGGTAGGCGCTGCGCATTTTGCTCAGGGATGCCTTGTACGCATCGATGTAGGTGCCTTGCTCTTTGAGCAGCTTGAGGTTGTCCGGGCTCTTGAATTTCATCAGCAGCGCTTGCTGCTGGGCGCCGAAAGCCTCAAGGGTGGTCTGTACATTCTGCGCGGCGGTTTCGTCGCCGTTGGTCAGCATGTATTGCAAACGCACCACGCGCAGCTTGGTCAGGCCGGCGTTGAGCTGGGTGATGTCGCTCATCCAGTTGCTGCGGTCAATCAAGCCGCCCAGGCTCGTCCAGCCGGTCAGGGCGAGGACGCAGGTCAGTGCCAGGACCAGGCCAAACCCCAGGCCCAGTTTCATGTTCACGCTGATGTTGCCGAACCAGCTATTCATCAAATTCCTCCAGGAACGTTGCGCATCGGGTCGTCGGTTGGCTGGAAGATTGTTGTTTTTGGTAGCCAAGGGTGTGTAGCAGGACTGTATCGGCAGCAATCGCGAGAGCTGAAAGGATTTAGTCGGAGCTATGTGTAACAAGGTTTTTGCGGGCGTTTTGTAGGCGCGAGCTTGCTCCGGGCGGCGTTCCGACGATGGAGGTTAACGATAACGCGTGTTGTCTGAGTAAACGCGGCGCGGTTGAGTCCTTCGCGAGCAAGCTCGCTCCTACAGCGGCGTCCGTTTTAAGCTTTTTTTCACATGGGTTTCACCGGCAGGCGACGCGAGCCTCTTTACCCTCGCGGCATCGAATGAACGTGATGCATGCCGGTGAGGCGGCCTGATGTGGAATTGAGACTGAGTCTGTTCGGGGTTAAACGCTCGATTGATCTGAGCCGCTGGGCCCGTTATCAAAACAGTGCGGTCGTGCTGGCCTCGGCGCTGCTGGTCATTCCGTTGACGGTGTGGCTGTTGCGCCCCGCGGTTGCGCCGGATCTGGCGCACGGCAATGTCGCCGGCGCCCAGGCACTGCTTTCCGGTTGGGCCAGGGGCGACATGATCGTGCTCGTACGTCACGTCGAGCGTTGCGATCACTCAAAAGCCGCGTGCCTGACAGGCAATGACGGCATCACTGATCGTTCCCGCAGCGTTGCAGTGAGTGTCGGCGCGCGGTTTGAACAGCTGGGTCTGGACAAGGCTGACATCTACAACAGCCCGATGATACGTACCGCTCAGACCGCCGGGTACATGTTCAACAAGGTAAGCACGGGTGATGACTGGTTGATCAGTTGCAAGGGCACGATGCTGCGCGATGCGCTGGCGCACAAGGTGGCGGGTCGCAACCTGATTCTGGTGACCCACAGCGAATGCATGGCGCAACTGGAAAAAGACCTGAAGTTGCGCCCATCCACGCCTGGCTATGGCGCGTCGCTGTTTGTTTCCGCAGCATCATCCCAGGCACCGCGAATGCTCGGCCTCATCGAAGCCTCCGACTGGCGCTCGGTGACCACTCAATGAACAACCCAATGCGCTTTTACGCTTTGAATTTCGGTACTCCACTGTTCTGCGCGGCGATGGTTTTCCTGCTGTTCGACATGACCCACATCGACATCGCGTTCAGCAATCTGTTTTTTGATCCGGTCACCCGGACCTTTCCGCTCGACCAGGTTCACTTCTTTGAAAAGCTCACGCACAAGTGGGCGCGCATCATTCCGAACTGGACCGCTGAAATCGCCCTGATCGGCGCCATGCTTTCGTTTGTCTGGCCACTGATCAACCCGCAAAAACATCCGCGCCTCGGCCGTTTTCTGGAGCGCAGCAAAGCCGCACCGGTACTGCGATTTGCCAACGAGCATCGCCGGGATTTTCTGTTTGTGGTGTTCGCGTTTGCCATTTCAACCGGCGTGATTCACTTCCTGAAGTCGAACACCAGCGTGTACTGCCCGATTGAAACGACCCTCTACGGTGGGAAAATCGCTCATATGGAGTGGTACAACAATTTCCAACTGTTCAAAGAAGCCGGTGATGGCCGCTGCTGGCCGGGTGGCCACGCATCAGGTGGATTCACCATGCTCGCCCTGTATTTCGTGGCGCGTCGGTATCGCTGGCGCTATTCGAAAGCGCTGATGTTTGGCTCGCTGCTGCTCGGGTTTGTCTACGGCACGACGCGGGTTATGCAGGGCTGGCACTACATGTCCCACACCTTCTGGGCCGGGATCTTTGTGTGGCTGGCGTGTTTGCTGACAGCGCTGGCGTTTTACGGGCGAGCGCGGCTGGAATTACCCGTTGTGCAGAAACAGGACGAATCGGCAACGTTGGTTCAAAACCCGAGCCTTTCCTGAAGGCAAAAAAAAGCCCGCGCCAGGGCGGGCAAACCATAGTTTCTTGAATGAGCGAGGGCAATGTACCGGTTGCCGGGGCAGGGTGGGGTGAAGAAAAATTCATCTGCAAATCGCACTGTAAGCTCGGTTCCTTCGCTCGCCGCTCCGGCGAAGAGAGGGTAGAAGTAACAGGTATCTGGATTGGCAATAGTGTTACGTATCCCATACATTTATCTACAAATGTTACGGTAGCTGAACATGGACCATTCTCTTCTGATCTTTCGACTTGCCAAGCAAGTACGTGAAAAGCGTACAAATCGTGGCCTCACCCAAGCACAGCTGGCAGATCTCGCCGGGGTGACGCGGCAGAAAGTGATCGCCGTTGAGAAAGGCGACCCAAGTGTGAGCATGATGGCTTACGCGCGGGTAATAGGTGCTCTGGATTGTGAGGTCGCTATTGTTCCAGCGGCCATGCCGACTCTGGAAGAACTTGGGGAGTTGTTCTGAATGAAAATGACCTCACTCGTCGTCAATACCCCTGAAGGCTATAGCGGGCGGATCCATAACAGCTCGGCAGATTTTGTTTTTCGCTACGGCGCAGATGCTCAGCCCAACAGGGCGAAAACAAAACATATTGGCGGCGCTTGAAGTCGTGATTGAGCGTTATCCCCAGCATCGAGAGAAGGCGCCCCACATAGTGGCCGCAATTAAAAAGACCGCAGAGCCTTTTGTTCTGACTTTTGGATAGTGCCAGTAGAAAGGTCCTAAATTTTCTGATTGGCTCAACAGTAAGTTACACAAAGCGAAACTTTCTGTAGAGCTGTGTGCACCTGAAGTCTCAAGCTGTCCTTCCCGAATCGGTCCAACCAAGACCTCATTCCACCCCGCTATCAACGTCTGATTGCCATCGTTGGACCTTTTTCGGTGGTCCGCAGATGAACAAAATTCGATCGATTGCTGATATCGGTCGTCAAATAAATGGCGATTTTGTATCCGCGACCGATCAGTCGCGACAATCAAGACAAACTATTGACAGTTTCCCATCGATCTCCCATCATCGCCGCCGCTCTGATGGCTTACCGCCATAAAAACGACATATCGATAGCGTGAGTTCGGCCCGTCATTTTCAACCTTCGGGGATTTGGGGCGATGTCGTGCCCTCGGCTCGTGGCATGAACCTCCAATCAGGTTCATGTCTGCAGAGCCACTGTTTAGCGGATTTCCACACGCAGTATCCGCATGAATCTTCAGGAAGAATCTTCAATGTTTGATGGGCGAATACTGGTTACCGGCGGGGCAGGTTTCATTGGTTCACACCTTGTAGAAGCGCTGTTGGGCAAAGGCTACAAAGTGCGTGTGCTGGACAATTTGTCGACCGGTAAGGTCGGTAATCTGCCGGTTGCAAATGCCAACCTGAACCTGGTGGTTGGCGATGTCGCCGACAGTGCTGTCGTCGAGCAGGCCATGCGTGATTGCAGCGCGGTTGTGCATTTGGCGGCCGTGGCATCGGTGCAAGCGTCGGTGGATGATCCGGTCGGCACCCATCAAAGTAATTTCGTCGGCACGCTCAACGTGTGCGAGCAAATGTTGAAGGCCGGGATCAAGCGTGTGGTTTTTGCTTCCAGCGCGGCCATCTACGGTAACAACGGCGAAGGTTCGGCAATCGATGAGGACACCCCCAAGTCGCCCTTGACGCCGTATGCCAGCGACAAGTTGTCCAGTGAGCATTACCTGGATTTCTATCGCCGCGAGCACGCTCTGGAACCGGTGATCCTGCGCTTTTTCAATATCTTCGGCCCGCGTCAGGATCCGTCCTCGCCGTACTCCGGCGTGATCAGCATCTTCACCGAACGGGCGATGGCGCAACAGCCGGTGGCGATTTTCGGCGACGGCGAACAGACCCGCGACTTCGTTTACGTGCAAGACCTGGTGAGCATTCTGGTCCAGGCCGTGGAAGCGCGTGAGCCCACACCCGGTGCGGTGAATGTCGGGCTCAGTCGTTCCACCAGCCTCAACGACCTGATCACTGAACTGGGGAACGCCACCGGCAGCCCTTTGACGGTGACTTATCAGGCGCAGCGCCAGGGCGATATTCGCCATTCGCGCGCCAACAATACTCGCCTGCTCGAGCGTTTCACGCTCCCGGCACCGACCTCCATTGGCGACGGTCTCGCAGCGCTTTTGCGCAGTTTGTAATCCGCCGGTTTCACCCTTCGGTGTTCAGGCAGCTCCGGTTCAGTTCCTTTCAAGAGTGAGTTATGGAAATTGTTTTTCGCAGGACGCGTGTCCGCTCGGTCGCCAAGCGACTGATTGCTGCGTTGGCGCTGTGTGTCAGCGGGCCAGCCGTGCAGGCAGCCGCATTGCCAGCCCCTACCAGCGTGACCTTTTGGTATGCCGACGAGCCACCTCTTTCCGAACTGTCGCAGTTCGACTGGGCCGTGGTCGAGCCCGGCCACATGACACCCGGCGATGTCAAAACCCTGCGCAAGCTGGGCAGCCAGCCGTTTGCGTATGTGTCGGTGGGGGAGTTCGACGGCAACAAGGCTGACATCGCCAAGGCCGGGCTGAGTAAAGCGGTTTCTCCGGTGCGAAACGACTCGTGGAACAGCCAGGTGATGGACCTCACGGCACCGGCCTGGCGCGAACATCTGCTCGAGCGCGCCAAGGCGTTGCAGGCCGAAGGGTATGCCGGTCTGTTTCTCGACACCCTCGACAGTTTTCAGCTGTTGCCGGAAGGCGCGCAGGAGGCTCAGCGCGTGGCCCTCGCCAGTTTCCTGCGCGAACTGCACAGTCGCCAGCCAACGCTGAAACTGTTTTTCAATCGTGGTTTTGAAGTGTTGCCCGAACTGGAGGGCGTGGCGGCCGCGGTGGCTTTCGAATCCCTTTACGCCGGCTGGGACCCAGCCTCCAAGCGTTATCGGCCGGTCCCGGAAACGGATCGCCAGTGGTTGCTGGGCGAGCTGCAACCGGTGCGTGCCAAAGGCATTCCGTTGGTGGCCATCGACTACCTGCCGCCAGAGCGCCGTGAAGAAGCGCGGACGCTGGCCAAGCGTCTGCGCGATGAAGGTTTCATTCCCTTCATTGGCACGCCGGAACTGGACTCGATGGGTATCAGCAACGTCGAAATCCAGCCGCGCCGCATCGCGATGATCTACGACCCGCGTGAAGATGAACTGACCAGCAACGCCGGTCACACCATGCTCGGCGGCCTGCTGGAATACCTCGGCTACCGGGTTGATTACCTGGCCGTGGACAGCTTGCCGGAGCATCGTTTCAGCGGTTTGTACGCGGGCATCATTACCTGGATGGCCAGCGGCACTCCGCAGGACAGTGCGCGGTTTAACCGTTGGCTCAACAAGCGCCTCGACGAAAAAGTGCCGCTGGTGTTTTTCGCCAGTTTACCGACTGAAGACAAAGTGTTGCTCAAGCGTTTGGGGCTGAATCTGTCTACGGCTTCGGGCACTCAAGCCTTGACCATCACTCACCAGGACAAGGCGTTGATCGGCGCGTTTGAAGCGCCGGTGCAGCCGCGGTCCCGTGACCTGAGCGCGATTTCCGTGCTGCCCGAAGGCCCTAAGGCCGCACTGTTGTTGACCGGCAAAAACGGCCAGACCTTCGCCCCGGTAGCGGTTGGCGAGTGGGGCGGCCTGGCCCTTTCGCCTTACGTGCTCGAGACCAACAGCGAGCGCAGCCGCTGGATCATCGACCCGTTCGCGTTCCTTCAAGCGGCCTTGCACTTGCCGGCGCAGCCACGTCCGGACACCACCACCGAAAACGGTCGGCGAATCGCGACGGTGCATATCGACGGCGATGGTTTCCCTTCGCGCGCCGAAGTGCGGGGTTCGCCGTACGCCGGCAAGCAGGTGCTCGACGACTTCATTCGGCCCAACCCGTTTCTGACCTCGGTATCGGTGATCGAGGGGGAGATTTCGCCGCGTGGCATGTTCCCGCACCTGGCTCGCGAACTGGAGCCTATCGCCCGTGATTTGTTCGCCAACCCTAAAGTCGAAGTCGCCACGCACACCTTCAGCCATCCGTTTTTCATGCAGCCGGAACAAGCGCAGAAAAGGGAAGACTTCAACCCGGAGTACGGCTTGAAAATGGCTATTCCGGGTTACGACACCATTGATTTTCGCCGCGAGATCTTCGGCTCGCGCGACTACATCAACCAACGTCTGACCACCCCGGAAAAACCGGTGAAGATGGTCTTCTGGCCGGGTGATGCCTTGCCGTCGGCGGCCACGATCAAACTGGCCTACGACGCGGGCCTGAAAAACGTCAACGGCGCGTCGACCATGCTGACCAAGGCCAAGCCATCGCTGACCGGGCTGTATCCATTGTTGCGTCCCACTGAAGGTGGCTTGCAGTACTACGCGCCGATCATCAACGAGAACGTCTACACCAATCTCTGGAAAGGCCCGTACTACGGTTTTCGCGAAGTGATCGAAACCTTTGAACTGACCGACAGCCCGCGTCGCCTGCGCGGTTTGCACCTCTACTACCACTTCTATTCGGGAACCAAGCAGGCCTCGATCAAAGCCATGAACGACATCTACGCGTTCATGAAAGATCAGCAGCCGATGTCGTTGTGGATGAGCGATTACCTCGACCGTTTGCACGGGCTGTATCAATCAAGTCTGGCGCGCACCGCCGACGGCAACTGGCAGGTTCGCGGCATGGATGCGTTGCGCACCGTGCGGCTTGACCCACAAATGGGCTGGCCGGACCTGCGGCGTTCGCAAGGTGTCGCCGGGGTGCGTGACTTGCCCCAGGGACGCTATGTGCATCTGAGCAGTGACCGTGCGCTGCTGGTGTTGCGTGCGGACCGCGATGACCGCCCTGCGCTGGAAGAGGCCAATCTGCCGTTGGTGGACTGGCAGTATCTGGATGATCGGCGCGTGAGTTTTTCGTTTGCCGGCGAGTTCGACCTGAGCTTCTCGGTTCGTTCCTCGAGCGCTTGTCGCGTGGAAGTGGACGGGCAGCGTTTTGCCGGCAAAGCCTCCGCCGGTTTGTGGACTTTTCAATTGCCAATGAAGCAGGTGAGTAATGCCCAACTCCTCTGCAACTAAATCCCCTGCTGCCAAAAACAGCCGGTTGCTCAATCCCTGGGCTTTAGCGGCGGTCGCGGTCGCGGTCGGCGGGCTGCTCTGGGCCACTTTCCAGCGTGAAGAAGTGTTCCAGCCTGATGGTCGCGAGCCGGATGCCGTGTCGGCCAACTATGCCGAGTTGTTGCTGGCGGCGCATCCGGCTGACGATCACTTGCGTCTGCAATTGGTCGATCTGTTGATTCGTCTCGGCGACTACACCAAGGCGCGTCAGTATCTGGAGAGCTGGCCCGATCCGGCGCTGGCCGTGCAGGCGTATTACCGGCTTGAGCTGGATGCATTAGCGGCGATCAACAACGAAGATCCTGCCGTGCGACTGGCCTTGGTGGCACGTCTGAACAGCTTCGATCACCGCCAATTGACGCTGCCGCAGTTGCAGAATCTGGCACGCCTTGCGCTGTCGTTGCAGGCCCCGGCGATTGCGGCCAGCGTTTACGAAGAAATCGCTGACCGTGACCCGAAGCTGCGCACCGAGGCGCTGAAGTCTGCCGCTCAATGGCATCTGGCGGCCGAGCAGCCGGGGCAGGCGGCGGATATCTATCTGCGCCTGAAAAGAGAGAGCGTGCAACCGGCTGAACGTCGCGAGTTCGCCCAGTTGGCCTTCAACAGCCTGCTGGCTGACGGGCGCGGAGAACAGGCGACGCAAGTGCTGGTCGATGAACTGGATCAGCTCAACAATCCAGAAGCCGACTCGGCCTGGCTGGAGCAAGGCGTTGACGTCGCGGTCGGGAACAAACGCTTCGACCTCGCTGAGTTGTTCCTCAAGCAGTGGCGCGTTTTGCAGCCGGACAACACGCAACTCCTGAGGAAGGAATTGAGCCTGCGTCTGGCGTTGAGCGACCTCAACGGTGCCTGGGAGAGCGGTCAACAATTGCTCGTCAGTTTCCCTGAAGAGCAGCCGTTGCTGGAACAAATGGCCCACTTGGGCGAATGGCGGGGCGACAACCGCGCGGCACTGGACTACTGGATTCGTTTGCTCAAACTCAACGAAACCGCCCCAGTCCGTGAGCACGCCTGGCGGCTGGCGAGCCAGGAATTCGATTTTGATCGCTCGATTCCCTTGCTCGAAGAAATCATGGATCAGCGGGCGCTGACCGACATCGAGCTTGATGCGCTGATCTATGGCCATGAGTCACGGGGCACTCCGCAGCAGGCCGAAACCTGGTTGCGCACGTACTTGCGCAAATACCCGGCCCATCATCTGGCGTGGACGCGGTTGCTGCAAAACCTGGAGAACACCGGGCAGTTTGCAAAAAAGACCGAGGTTTACCAGGACATGTCGAAGCGTTTTACGCTGACCAGCGCGGAACGGGTCGAGTGGGCGCATACCTACCTGTTGCTGTTTGAGAATCAGGCGGCGTGGGACGTGGTGAAGGTCAATGACCCGGGCATTTCCGATGAGGGTTACTGGCGTGTGCGCGCGTTTCTGGCCTGGGAGTTGGAGCTCGACGAAGAGCTGCAAGTTTCCATGGAAAAACTGCTGACCCTCAAAGGGGCGCTGGACAGTAACGAAGAGACGCAGTTGATCTCCAGTTATCGCCTCGGCAATCCGCGGCGTGCCATGCAGTTGACCATCGCCAGTTGGGAACGCACCCGCAGTCCGCTGCGTCTGGTCGACGCACTGTTGATGGCTCAGGAACTGGAAGACTGGCCACAAGTGGAGGCGCTGCTCAAGGACGCCGGGCAAAACCCGGAGATCGACGAGCAGGCCCAGGTGCTGGCAGTCCGTGCCGCGTTGGCGGTGCAGCAGGGGCAATACGCCGAGGCCGAGCGCTTGTATTTGTTGGGGCTGTCGCACTACCCCAATGACAATCTGTTCCGCGAGCGCCTGATGTGGCTTTACGTCGATCAAGGCAACACGGCGGCCCTCAAACCACTGCTGACCCAGTGGCGTGGTCAGGCGCGCAACGATCAGGTGTTGTGGCTGCCGTTCGCCAGTGCCAGCCAGCTGTTCGGTCGCGACACCGAAGCGTTGGCCTGGTATCGCCTGTACCTCAAGAACAACCCGCAGGATTGGCTGGTACAGGCCGCTTACGCCGATGCGCTGTACAGCGCCGGCTATCAGGACGCGGCCCAGCGCCTGCGATTGAAACTGTTGCGCAGCCCTGAGGGTGAAAACTTGCAGCCCTCGTCACAGCGCTACGCGACCTGGTTGCGCCTGATGGCCAGCAGTTACTCGCCACGTGCAGCGCAGCGTGAAGTGTTGAAGTGGAAGGACGGCTCGCCGGCCATGTTGCAGTTGTGGTTCGAACGGTTGCTGGCGCGTCTCGACGCGACCAACCAGGAATCGCAGAAAGACGAGTGGCTGGCGTGGGCGCGCAGTCAGGGCCTGAAGGTCGAGCGTTACGAGCAGATTCAGCAGGCCTTGCGCAGCCGTAATAAAGCCCAGGTCGAAACGCTTTTGGCGAGTAGCGACCTGAACCCGGCGCAACGTGCGCAAGCGCTGAATCGACTGGGCCGCATCGGTGAAGCGCTCGACGTCAGCCTGTCGGCGCTGGGTGACGATCAGCCCTCGGAGGTGCGCGAACAGCTGCGCACCCAAGCGGTAGAAATCCACGAACGCACGCCGCAAGGTGCGCAGTTGTCCTGGCAGGAGCAGGGCTTCGGCGGAGTTGATTTCAATGCCCCGCGGTTGCAGATCGCGCACAACCTGGGCGATCACTGGTACGCCGACCTTGAGCTGGAACAGGGCTCGTACAGCGGCGACGAAATCGTCTCATCGAAACTCGGCGAGGAGCGTAACGCGGCCCTGACTTTGCAACGGTCGGTAGAAAACGGCAGCTACAAATTGTTTGCCGACACCAGTCAGCGCAAGGACGACAACCGCAACGGCCTGGGCCTTTCGCGCACCTGGCAACTGGGCGTCAGTGATGAACTGGAAACCGGCGTCGACTGGCATCGCAAGAGCGAAGACAGCGGCTTGATGCGCGCCTTCGGTCAGCAGGACAGCGTCTGGCTGGGTGGCCGTCACAGCCTGACCGCCCGTGATCAGTTCAGCTGGGAAGTCGCGCAACGGTCATTCTCTACGCGCGGTGGCGACAGCCTCGGCGATGGTCACGCGCTGAAAATGGAGCTTAACCACACCCTGGAATTCGCCGGTCCCAACTGGACCGTGCGCAGCGGTGTCGATTACCAGAAAAACCAGGTGAAGAATCGGACGCTGGATTCCTTGTCCAGCAACAACGGTGGCGCAATTAAACGGTTGGCCCCGCCTGAGCCGGAGATAGACGAAGACACTGGTCTGCCTCTGCCGATTGACCCTCTGGACATCGAGACGGTCACGGCCGCTGACCTGCTGCAAAGCCGCTACGGCCAACTGTATGTCGGCAGTTCCTGGCGGCGTGGCCTGCCGGGCGCACTGGTGCGCACGCACCCGCAATACACCTGGCTGGTGGACGTGACGGCGGGCTGGCAGTGGACCGATCAAACGTTCAACTACGGCATCAACACCGGGATCGGTATTGAACTGCTGGGTGACGACGAACTGGCCCTGACTCTCGGCTACCAATCTGCGCCACAAGGCGGGGACGGTAAGTCCGGCGGAACACTGGGTGTGAGCTACGGCGTGCGGTTTGGGCGCTGATCATGGAATGTCTACGGAGAAAAACTATGCAAGCAATTCGTAATCTGGGCCTGGCGCTCACCGTCCTGTTCGTCGCCGGGTGCGCCAGCTTCACCGATGAAACCAGCCCGAACCTGCCGCGCAATGCGCAGTGGGGCATCGTGCCGATGGTCAACTATTCGCAAACCCCGCAGGCCGGTGAACGCAGCGAGCAGATTCTGCTCAGCGTCCTCAGCAGCCACGGTCTGCAACCTCAGGTTTACCCGGCCAGCATGCAGGGCGAGCAAGCGCTGATGGATGACAACGAGCGTCTGGCCGGTGCCCTCGATTGGGCGCGCGCGCAAAAACTCGATTACGTGATTTCCGGCAGCGTCGAAGAGTGGCAGTACAAGAACGGTCTGGACGGCGAACCCGCTGTCGGCATCAGCCTGCGTGTACTGGAAGCCAACAGCGGTCGTGTGCTCTGGAGCAAAAGTGGCGCGCGCGCCGGCTGGTCCCGTGAAAGCCTGGCGGGCACTGCGCAAACGGTGCTCGACAAACTTGTTGGCGCCCTTCGGTTCGAGTGATCGCGATGAATTCTCCCCACATGGATTACAGCCTGGCGCCACGCGCCAGCGGCCCGGTGTCTTGGCTGGAAACCTTACTGGTGACGGGCTTGGCCATCGGCCTCGGCTTGTGGCTGACCCCCGAAGACCCGTTGCAGATGCACGGGGGTTTCCCGTGGCCGATTCTGGCGCCGTTGCTGTTGGGCGTGCGTTACGGTTTTGTTCGCGGCCTGGCCAGTGCCGCGTTGCTGGTGCTGGCGCTGTTTGCCCTGCGTCAGAGCGGCCTTGAAAGTTATGCCGAGCTTGAGCCGTCGTTCATCGTCGGCGTGTTGGTGTGCGGGATGCTGGTGGGCGAGGTTCGCGATCTGTGGGTGCGGCGCCTGGAGCGTCTGCAAATGGCCAACGAGTATCGCCAGTACCGTCTCGACGAGTTCACGCGCGCGCACCAGATCCTGCGGGTTTCCCATGATCTGCTGGAACAGCGTGTGGCCGGCAGCGACCAGAGCCTGCGCAGTTCCTTGCTGGGTCTGCGGGAAAAACTGCGGGTGATGCCAGACGCTGGCGATGCGCTGAGCGCATTGGCCGAGCCGATCGTGGCGATGCTCGGCCAGTACGGCGCCTTGCGCGTGGCCGGGTTGTACCGCGTCGACGCACGTGAAGAAAACGTGCTGCCCGAGGCCTTGTCGATGATCGGCGTGATGGGGCCACTGGACACCGAGGACGGACTGATCAAGCTGTGCCTGGAGCGTGGCGAACTGGTCAGTGTGCGTCAGGAGTTGATTGATGCCGGCACCTCGGCACAGTTTTCGTCGTTGCAGGCGTGCATTCCGCTGATCGATGCCGAGGGTCGTCTGCTGGCGATTCTGGCCGTGCGGCAGATGCCTTTCTTCGCTTTTCAGGATCGCACCCTGAGCCTGTTGGCGTTGCTCGCCGGACACATCGCCGACCTGTTGCGCCGCGATCCGCAAGTGCTGCAACTGCCGGACGCCGATGCCCAGCAGTTCACCCTGCAACTCAAGCGTTCGCTGCTGGATGTCGAGCAGCACACGCTGCCGGCCGGGTTGTTCGCGTTTGAAATGACCCGCCCCAACGAAGAGCTGACGCGCCTGCTGGAACGCAGCCAGCGCGGTCTCGATTTGCACTTGCCGCTGCGCAACAACCGCGATCATCGTTTGTTGCTGGTGCTGTTGCCGTTGACCAGCCCGCAAGGCACTGAAGGTTATCTGGCGCGCATCAGCCTGTTGTTGCATGAGCACTTTGGCCATGAAAGCGACTTGGCGAGTCTGGGCGTGCGGGTCATGCCTTTCAATCTGGAGCCTGGCTGTGACCGCAACGGGCTGCGTAACTTCCTGTTCAACGAGTGTGGCCTGAATGATCAGCAAGTGGCTGTTTAGCGGAGCCTTGTTGTTAGAGGCGGGCAGCTGGGCCAGCTTGTGGCTCCCTGCACCCGAGTTACAACAATTGCTGGTGTTCACCCTCAGCCATTTCCTCGCGTGCGCGCTGCTCTGCGCCGCTGTGTGGCTGTTGCTGCCAGCGCGCTACCGTGCGCCGTTGCCGTGGAGCCCGCTGTTCATTTTCAGCCTGGCGTTCTTTGTGCCGGTGATCGGCACGGTCGGTGTGGTGGCGGCGATTTTCCCGGCGCTGTACCTGCCGCGCAAACGCGACAAGCAGGCGTGGAAAGCCGTCGGTATTCCGGGCCTGCCGTACCGTGCGCAAACGCAGCATCATTCACCGATTTTCGCCGACGGCGGTTTGCAGGACGTGTTGCGTCATGCGCCCGATCCGGATCAGCGTCTGGCCGCCTTGCTGGCGACGCGGCGCATGCGCGGCAAGGAAGCGGTGCCGATCCTCAAACTGGCGCTGGGTGATCCCAGCGATGACGTGCGCCTGCTGGCGTACTCGATGCTCGACAAGCAGGAAAGCGACATCAACCTGCACATTCAGATCGCCCTTGGGCAACTGGTCGGCGCCGATGCGAAAACCGCGGGTGCGCTGCACGCCACGCTGGCGCGTTGGTATTGGGAGCTGGCGTACCTCGGCCTGGCGCAAGGCAGTGTGCTTGAGCACGTGCTGGATCAGGCCAGTGAACATGCCGCGCAGGGGCTTGAAGCGGGCGAGGGTGGCGAGCTGTTTTTGCTGGCCGGGCGCATCGCCCTGGAGCGCGGCGATATCGAACGCGCCGAAGTGCTCTTGCATCAGGCCGAGGACAACGGCATGGGTGCCGCTCAGGTCTTGCCGTTTCACGCGGAACTGGCGTTCGAAGCCGGCCGTTATCATGAAATTCCCGAGCTACTGGCAAAACTTCCCGAGAAAACCCGTCAGCGCCCGCCGTTTGCTGAACTGGTGAGGAGCTGGACATGAATCACAAGGAAACCGCACCGGTCGCCGACATCTGCCTGCTGCTCGAAGGCACCTGGCCTTACGTGCGCGGCGGTGTGTCGAGCTGGATCCACCAGATGATCCTTGGATTGCCGGAATTGAGCTTCTCGGTGATGTTCATCGGCGGCCAGCGTTCGGCGTATGCGGCGCGGCGCTATGAAGTGCCGTCGAACGTGGTGCACATCGAAGAGGTGTTCCTCGAAGATGCAATCCATCCGACCCACACCTTGGGTGCACCGCGCGAGGCCGATCATCAGCAGTTGGCGGATTTGTATCGCTTCCTGCATCACCCGGAGGCGCCCGAGCCCGAACTCGGCGAGCGCTTGCTCGACTGCATCGCCCAAGGCCGCATGACCCTCGACGACGTGTTGCGCAGCCGCGCCAGTTGGGAGGCGTTGAGCGAAGGGTATCGACTGCATTGCGCCGACCCCTCGTTCGTCAATTATTTCTGGACCCTGCGCTCGATGCAGTCGCCGTTGCTGATGCTCGCCGAAGCGGCTCGCAAAATGCCGCGAGCGCGGGTGCTGCATTCGATTTCCACCGGTTATGCCGGGCTGTTGGGGTGCATCCTCAAACAGCGCTGGAACTGCACCTACCTGCTCAGCGAGCACGGGATTTACACCAAGGAACGCAAGATCGACCTGGCCCAGGCTTCGTGGATCGCCGAGAGTTCCGGGCAGGCGCTTAACCGCAGCCTCGACGCCGGCTCGGGTTACATCCGCACCTTGTGGGTACGCTTCTTCGAACGCATCGGCCAGCTCACCTACAACAGCGCCGACAACATCATCGCGCTGTATGACGGCAACCGTCAGCGGCAGATCAAGGATGGCGCCGACGCCGCCCGCACGCAGGTGATTCCCAACGGCATCGACCTGCCGCAATGGACCGCAGCCCTGCAATCGCGTGCGCCGGGCATCGCGCCGGTGGTGGGGTTGATCGGGCGTGTGGTGCCGATCAAGGACGTGAAGACGTTCCTGCGAGCCATGCGCGGAGTAATCAGCGCCATGCCGGAGGCCGAAGGCTGGATCGTCGGCCCCGAAGAAGAAGACCCGGAATACGTCAGCGAATGCCGCAGCCTGATGGCCAGTCTGGGGCTGGAGGGCAAGGTGCATTTCCTTGGTTTCCAGCGCATCCAGGACATCTTGCCGAAACTCGGCTTGATGGTGCTGACCTCGATCAGTGAAGCGCAGCCGCTGGTGATTCTCGAAGCCTGGGCCGCCGGTACGCCGGTGGTGTCCAGCGACGTTGGTTCGTGCCGTGAATTGATCGAAGGCGGCAGCGCCGAAGACCGCGACCTCGGTCTTGCCGGCAAAGTGGTAGCGATTGCCGATCCGCAGGCCACCAGTGCGGCGATCCTCGAACTGCTGCGCAACCCGCAACGCTGGCAAGCCGCACAGGCCAGTGGCTTGCTGCGGGTCACCCGTTACTACACCGAAGCCTTGATGCTGCAGCGTTATCGCGACTTGTATAAAGCCGCCATGGAGAACAGTTAAATGGCCGGTATTGGCTTCGAACTGCGAAAAATTCTTTCCCGCGACTCCTACACCGCGACCTTGCACGCCTATGTGTATGCCGGTCTGATCAGCTCCGGGCCCTGGGTGTTGTCGATCATCAGCGTGATGCTGGTGGGGATCATCAGCCTCGGCTTGCTGTTGCCCAACGCACTGGTCGGGCAGTTTCTGGTGACCGTGACCTACCTGATGGCCACCTCGCTGATCCTCACGGGTGGCCTGCAACTGTTCTTCACCCGGTTCGTCTCCGACCGTTTGTTCGAGCACAAGTACGAGCAGATCCTGCCCAACCTGCTGGGCATCCTGTTGCTGGTGACCCTCGCTGCCGGCGTGCTGGGCATCGTCGTGCTCGGGTTGCTGTTCGACCAGCCGCTGATCTACCGGGTGCTGGTGCTGGCGAATTTCGTGGTGCTGTGCAACCTGTGGCTGGTGATCATTTTCCTGTCGGGGATGAAGGCCTATAACCGCATTCTGCTGGTGATGCTGGTGGGCTACACGCTGATGGTGGCGAGCGCTTACGTGCTCAGCTTTCTGCAGATGCCGGGCCTGCTGCTGGCGTTGTTGATCGGGCACAGCACGCTGCTGTTCCTGTTCCTCTACGACATCCTGCGCGAGTACCGGGCGGAGAAACTGATCGCCTTCGACTTCCTCGATCGTCGTCAGGTGTTTGTCAGCCTGCTCGCCACCGGTTTCTTCTACAACTTCGGCATCTGGATCGACAAGTTCCTGTTCTGGTTCAACCCCGGCACCTCCAATGCGGTCGTCGGTCCGTTGCGCGCCTCGATCCTTTACGACCTGCCGATTTTCCTCGCGTACCTGGCGATCATTCCGGGCATGGCGGTGTTTCTGGTGCGCATCGAAACCGATTTCGCCGAATGGTACGACCGCCTGTTCCGGGCGATCCGCGATGGCGAAACCTTGCAGCACATCGGTCAGCTGAAAACCGAGATGACGTTGTCGATCCGCCAGGGCCTGCTGGAAATCTGCAAAGTGCAGGGGCTGACAGTCGTCCTGTTGTTCCTGTTCGCTCCGCAATTATTGAATTGGCTGGGCATCTCCAGTTACTACCTGCCGCTGTTCTACATCGACCTGATCGGCGTCAGTATCCAGGTGGTATTCATGGCGCTGCTCAACGTGTTTTTCTACCTCGACAAACGCACTGTTGTGCTCGAACTGTGTGTGCTGTTTGCGGTGTTGAACGGCTTGCTGACGCTGCTGAGCATGCACCTGGGCCCAAGCTTCTTCGGTTACGGCTTCACCTTGTCGTTGCTGATTTGCGTGTTGCTGGGGTTGCATCGGCTGAGCACCGCGCTGGAAGACCTGGAGTACGACACCTTCATGTTGTCCTCGCGCTAACGGTTCTTGCGGGCAGAAAAAAAGGCACTGGCGATCATCGTCCAGTGCCTTTTTTTTGTTCGAAGACTTCCGACTGACGTCACTTGAAAGGCCAAGGGTCGCTGCTAACCTTCATGACTCGGAGCTGCCGACGAAAGACGATTCGTTCCGGGCCACCTCTTGACGCGAGTGACTCTCGACCGATCAAGCCGTCCCCGCCCCCATAGCCAGTCGACTCTGGCGATATCTCCGAGCTGTGTCTTTCTATAGCGCTCTGGAGGTTTCACATGAAACTACAGTTGTTGAGTGCTGCGCTCATGATCGCCGCGATGGCGACAGCCAGTCCGGCATTCGCCGGTGAGGCCGCGACAGCCGCCACCCCGAAATCCGCCACCCAAGCCGTCAAGCAGGAGATCAAACTCACCCGCGTCACGCCCGAATACTGGCGTGTCACCTTCCACAATCCGCCGTTCAACATCTACGGCCCGGAGACCATGCCGCAATTGAACGAGGTCATCACGGCGCTCGAGACCGATCCCAAGGTCAAAGTCGTGGTGTTCGACAGCGACGTTCCGGATTTCTTTCTGACCCACTACGACTTTGTGCCGCCGCTGACTGACACCACCAACCTGGCCAACGGCCCCACCGGACTACCGCCGCTGCCGGACATGCTGGTTCGCCTGAGCAAGGCGCCGGTGGTCTCGATTGTGTCGATTCGCGGTCGCGCCACCGGTGTCGGCAGTGAGCTGTCACTGGCCAGCGACATGCGTTTTGCCAGTCGCGAGAAGGCCATTCTCTCGCAATGGGAAATCGGCGCCGCACTCGTCCCCGGTGGCGGCCCGATGGCCCGCCTGCCACGGCTGATGGGGCGTGGTCGCGCACTGGAAGTGCTGCTCACCGGCAACGACATCGATGGCGAACTCGCCGAACGCTATGGCTACGTCAACCGGGCGTTGCCGGACGCCGAACTCGACGCGTTTGTCGACACCATGGCCCGGCGCATCGCCCGGTTCGACAAACAATCGATTGCCGACATCAAGCGTCTCGTCGACGCCTCAAGCCTGCCACCGAACGACGCCATCGCTGCCGAATGGGACGGCTTCATCGGCTCGGTGAAACGCCCGGCGGCGCAGCAACGAATCAAAGAGTTGATGGAGCTTGGCTTGCAGAAGAATGCGGACGTGGAAAAACGCCTGGCGCATCACACCGGCACCCTTGGCGACTGATCAAAAAACCCCCACCTATCAGGAGTTACTGTCATGCGCACCCACATTGAAACCGTTCTCTACACCGCAAAAACCCACACCGTCGGCGGCCGCACCGGCACCGGCAAATCCAGCGACGGCGAGCTGGACGTGAAATTCAGCTCCCCGGGCTCGGGCAAGCCGGGGACCAATCCGGAGCAACTGTTCGCGTTGGGTTATTCCGCCTGCTTCATCGGCGCGATACAGGTCGCCGCCGGACAATTGAAAGTCAAATTACCGGAAGATACCTCGGTGGATGCGGAGGTGGATCTGGGTAAAACCGGCGGCGGCGAGTTTCAGTTGGCGGTCAGGTTGAACGTCAACATTCCCGGGCTGGAAGACAGCGTGAAACGCCAGTTGGCCGAGAAGGCGCATCAACTGTGCCCGTACTCGCGGATGACGCGTGACGGTGTAGAGGTTGAGTTGAACGTCGTCTAAACACCCCGGCCCGCGCAGGCGCGAAGCTTGCGCGCCTGCGCGGGTGGGCTCGTTCGGACTCGGGTGCAGGGTGCGCCTTCACTGCAGTGATCAGCCAAGACATTTTTGTGCCGGGATTCGTCCACGACACAACATGTCGCGGGTATTTCGATAATGGGACCTATCGAATGATCAACCAGAAGGCTGTCCGAATGAGCCCAGACGAAAAAGTATTCCAGTTGCTGGATGCGCTGTTGCCTGCTGCCGAGCATTTGCAGATTGTCGAATCCCGGGCGCCCTGTGCGGCGGATGCAGACATCGGCATGCCGTCCCTGAGAGTGTTGAAAGCGCCCGTCGACGGGAAACTGGCCGACATCACCCTCAAAGCCGCCAACCCTCTGGCCACGATGGCCGATCCCGCTCTGCTGCGCTTCCTGTATCGATCGCTACGCGATGACGCCCTCGCGGCGGACCCCGATGCACTCAATGATCTCGGCTGGTTATGGATCAATGGCAGCCGCGTCCCTTTCGACAGCGTGCTGGCTCGTCGGTTGTTCAAACTCGCGTACGCGCTGGGTTCGGGCGAGGCGGCATTCAACCTGGCCGAACAAGCCTGGTACGGCCGCGGCATGTGCGTTAACCACGATCTCGCGGCCTGCTACTACGAGCAGGCCTATGAACGCGGTATCACGGTTGCGGCGGGGGCGCTGGGGCTGTTGCATGAGAAAGGCGTGGGCGGTCAGGGGCCGGACTTTGGCATGGCGACGCACTGGTATCGGCTGGCTTTCGGCGCGGCGTCTGCCTCGGGAGAAAAATCCTATGGCCGCTGAGAGCCTGGTGTCGATGGTGATGCTGATGCTGATCCTTTCAGTGTTGGCTGCGCTGTATGTGCGCTGCACTAAAACCTGGCGCTTGCTCAGTCAATGGCACCTCACTACGCGCGAGCGTCAGCAGCGCGCAAGTGGGCAGGCCGAGGAAAATCGCGAGCTCCGGTCGGCGCTGCGAGCGGAAAAGGCCCATGTGCAACAGTTGCAGCGCAAACTGGAAATTCTCCAGGCCTTGTTGCCTGTGGTGTAAAGGCGTTCGGTCGAATTCAGGTTTATAGCGATAGATCGCACCGGCGTTCGTCAGGGCGGCAGATCGAATTTAGCGAAAGCGCAACACAGGAGTCATGACATGCCAGTAAGACCAAGACCCTTCACCTTTGCCTGTGGCAAATGTGGCTGGAAGAAGACGGTGGCGCCGCTCAGCGATGCCCTTGGGCCGGGGGATTGGTGTGATCGGTGCGAGCGCTGTGGCAGCGAAGCGTTGACCTGGCAACCGGCCACGATGATCGACCGTACGCTGGCAGAGTGGTTTGCCCGGTTACGCAGATAGCCGTCTTGCTCGAACGCCAGGAGCAACGCCTGCCTGATGCGCGCTGTGGGTGCTGGCGTGGAATCGCCTTGCTCAGTGGGAAAGGTATCGGCGCCCACCTGCCGGCTTTATCCCTCAAGATTGCCGGGGGGCCGTCGATAAGCCTTAATCAGGGAGGGCATGACGTGTCTAGCACGTGCTATGCATGCCTATTTTCATTAAGTCAGGGCGGTGACTGAACGCGCTGCTGATTAGAAGTGAGTGCGTTGTATGGCAGGGGGTGATTTATGGGCGTTCTAGTGGGCGTTGTGGTGTTTTTTATCGTGCTTGGAGCGCTCTCCAGTCTGATTGAGCGCGGTGGCACTTCGCGGCTGCTGCGTCCCTATATAGGCCTGTTGCTTATCACGGCACTGATTGCTGGCATGGGGCTGTTACTGGGCTTTTTGTCCAGGGACGTGCAGGAGTTTTTCTTCATGGCAGCCAAAGTGGTGGCGGTGTTAGTCGGTGTAGCGCTGTGCCTGCACTTGATCGTCACCATCGCCAGGCGTTGGCTGTAATAACAGGGATACACATAATTCCATGAGCAAATTGTTTACATTCAGCAGCCTTCCAAACGAAAGTCGCGGATCGAACGAAGCGAACATCTTCATCCACGGTTACAGCGCCGGCCACAACGTTGAAGACCGGCAAACTTTACTGGCGAGCATTCCTGAATCTATCCGCCACCATACGAATATTTTCGCCTTCTGGCCGTCTAGCCACTTTGCCCGTTTCAATCAAACGTCAAAAACCCTACTCAAAGCGTCAAGTGGCGTGTCCTTGCCGATCACTGCCGCAGTGGCTGCTGTGGATCGTGGCGCGCATTTCTGGCAAATACGCTCGCGCGCCGAAGAGATGGGCGAATCGCTGCTCGAACAACTCAGCGAACACCTGCGCAATAATCACCTGGGCATCAATACCATCAACCTGATCGGCCACTCGCTCGGTGGGCGTCTTGTTATCAGCTGCCTGAAAAAATTGTGCGCCGGGCCGGGTCATCGGCTTGTGGTCAACGATGTGTTGCTGATGGCGGCTGCAGCAACGGTCGAGCCGCAGGAGGCGCAACGCCTGCGCAGTGTGCTCAAAGGTCGGCTGATCAACGCCTACTCCAAATCAGATTGGACCCTGCTGATGAATGCCGGCGAGACTTGCCTGGGTCGCAATCAGGTCGAGCACTTCGAGAACATCGAAATCACCGACTTCGGCCACGGGGATTACTGGAAAAAGCTACCCCAGGTGCTGACCCATGTGCGGTTCCAGGCGGCCCGGCAAGAAAAGGATGTCGAGGTTCTGGAGGAGGTGTTCGACACTTCCGCCCCTGAGCCTTCACCGACACCGCTCCAGGAAGTAGACACCGTGACGCTCGAACTCAGAACGCCAGACGACATTTACCAACGAATCAATGATGAGCTGGCGCGTATCGCCCTGTCACTGAACACCCCGTCGACCGACCCTGCACTGGATCTGGCGCAACAAGACGCGCGTGGGCTGCTGAACGAACAGCAAGCAACGTTGCGGACGCAACTTAAGGAACTGCAAGAAAACGCCGAGTGGAAAACTTTCACCATTGCGGTGTATGGCGAAACCGGTGCCGGCAAGTCGACGCTGATTGAAACTCTGCGCATTCTGTTGCAAGAGCCCACCAAGATGGCGCATCAACAGGCGTTCCGCGACTTGCACAACAAATACGGGCTTGGCGAAGCGAATCTGCAGCGCCTGCAACAGGCCATTGAACAGACCGACGTCAAGCTTGGCGAACTTGCGCAACAGCTCCATGCCACGACTGAGCACCATGACCAATTGCACAGCGATGCCTTGAACGCCATTACCGGCCTCAGAGCCTTGATTGCCGAGCGCAAAGAAACCGCCTCGCTGTGGCAGAAGCTGATCCGTGTATTCAAAAAGATGCCAGAGGAAGCGCAACTGGTCCTCGCCGAGCAGCAGTTGCCCCACGTTGTTACTGCGCGCGATAGCGCCATCGGACCCTTGCGCGTGCAACACAGCGAGGCGGAGCAGGGCAGGCACGCGCTTGCGCAACAACAGGCAGACCAACTGCTTGTTAGTGACAGTGACCTTGAGAAGCTGCAATCCCTGGCCGATGGGGAAATCATTGGCGATGGTCGTCCCGATTTCACCCGCAAAACCCAGCGCTACGACCTCACACTGAACGGCCAGCCGTTCGCCTTGCTGGATGTACCCGGTATCGAAGGTAGCGAAGGGTTAGTCGTCAGCCAGATCGAGAGAGCCGTGCAAACCGCTCATGCTGTGCTTTACGTAACCAACCAGGCGGCACCCCCGCAAACAGGTGACGAGCAACGTAAGGGCACGCTGGAAAAAATCAAGGAACACTTGGGCGCGCAAACCGAGGTCTGGACGATTTTCAACAAGAAAATCCAAAACCCAAAACACTCGCTTATAGACCGTCCATTAATTTCCGAAGATGAAGCCCTGAGCCTGGAAGGGCTGAACGAGAAGATGCGCATGCAGCTTGGAGACCACTACCGCAACGTGTTCTCGCTCTCAGCGCTACCTGCGTTTTTGGCCGCCACCGAACACTTTGCGCCGAACTCGCAGAACGCCACCAAGCGCAGCAAAATACTTGCAGACTTCCAACCCGAAGAACTGCTGGAAAAAACCCGGTTGCGCGGATTCTTGTACCTGCTCAACGCCAATCTGCTCGCTGGCAGCGAAGCCAAGATCACCCGGGCCAACTTCCATAAGGCCAAGGATGCGCTGGACCACACGGTCAGCGCTCTGGACGCTCTGAAAGCGAGGTTCAGCCAGTTGCTGGAAAATCTGCGCCTGGACGGCCAGAGTGCCCAGGTGCAACTGAAGGGTAGTTTCACATCCTTGAAAAAACGTGTGGAAACAGCCGGTGAAACCGAGATCGATCAGTTTGTCAGTGACGTGCGAAGCGTCATGTACGAACGCATTGATGCCGACATCAGCAACGATGAATTCAAGCAAGCGTTCAGGAATGCCATCGAGGCCCAGCAAAAGCAATTGAGCGATCAGCTACCGGTCGCCATTGCCAAAGAAGTCGAGCGCTTCCAGAAGGAAGCCGAAGATATTCTTATCCGCTTTGAGGCGCAGGCCCGCGAACTGACTGGCATCTACGCCACACTCGGCAAAACCAGTCTGCACACCAGGTTTGATCTCAAGATAGAAATCGACAACGGTATCAAGGTCGGCAGTTTGCTGCTTGGCGTGGCCGGCACTATTGCCGCCGCGATTTTTACTGGCGGAGCCACCTTATTGGTACTTGCCCCCGCACTCGCCGGGCTTGTTATATCCACGTACAAGGCCGTAAGAGGCGCGTTCAGTTCCGACTACAAGAAGTCCCAGCAACGCGAGGCCGTCGATAGCAACCTGCGCGAAGTCACCGGTCAATTACGCACCTTGCTGCACGATGGTTTGAAAACGGCCTTGGCGGACATGGAGAAAAAAATCCGTGTGCTGGACCAGGCACTCGAGGCCCCGATCAAACAGACTGCCGGCCTGGTACAACTGCTGGGCCAGTCGACCGATCAGCTTAGTACCCTCTCCCGCCAAATCGACAATGCAGGAACCCTTTGATGGAACATACCCTCGATACATTCAAGGCTCAGCAAGCGCGCTCGGTAGAGCTGCTCGGCAAACTGCTCAGGTTTCTTGATCAAGGCGAAGCAGCCGGGGTACTGGTAGACCCTGCGTTGAAAAGCAAACTGCAAACCGCTATCGATAGCGTGGCCGGCGAAAAACTCAAAGTGGCGCTGATTGGCGGGTTCTCCGAAGGCAAGACGTCTATCGCTGCAGCCTGGATGGAAAAGCTGGATACATCCAGCATGAAAATCAGCCACCAGGAGTCGTCTAATGAGGTGAAGGTGTACGAAGTGGGTGACGACTTTGTATTGATCGACACCCCGGGGTTGTTCGGCTTCAAGGAACAGGTGAATGCCGAAACCAACGCCGTCGAAAAGTACAAAGACATCACCAGGAAATACGTCAGCGAAGCCCATCTGGTGCTCTACGTAATGAACTCCACCAACCCGATCAAGGAGAGCCACCAAGGTGATCTGGTGTGGTTGTTCCGTACTTTGGACCTGCTGCCGCGCACGGTATTCGTCCTCAGCCGTTTCGATGAAGTGGCCGACGTCGAAGACGAGCAGGACTACCAGACCAACCTGGCGGTGAAATGTACTAACGTCACTGGTCGCCTGCGCGAGTTGGTCGGGCTGAGCGAAGCGGAAGTTGCCCAGCTGTCCATCGTGGCTGTGGCGGCCAATCCATTTGATCTGGGTTTTGATCATTGGCTGGCCAATATCGGCCAGTTCAAAACGCTATCCCATATCGCCAGCCTGCAATCGGCAACCACCAGCAAAATCCAGAACAACGGCGGAAGTGCCGCGCTGGCAGGCGAAGTGCACAATAGCGTGATTCGTGATGTGCTAAATAAACAGCTGCCGGTGGCCATCGAAAACGATCAGAAAATCTCGCAGGAAGTGAGCAAATTGCGCGAGCTGAAAAGCCGCTCTGAAGGCCAGTTGGAAAAGACCGGACTTGAAATTGAAGCGGTGCGCAGAAGTTTGAGTTCCTTCGTAGTGCGCTATTTCACTGATCTGATCATGCAAGCCAAGGGCAGCAGCCTGGAGACGTTCGGCGACTTTTTCGAGCGCGAAATCGGCGCCGAAGGCATCGTTCTGACCAGGCGTTTACAGAACGAGTTCAGCCGCCAGACCGAGTCCATCACCCTTGACGTGGCGAAGATGCAGCTTGGCTTCGATACCGAAATCAACCATTTCAACACCAACGTCCGTGCATTCGGCAAGCAGGGTGTCAATCACCTGCTTAAAGGCAACGTGATCAACAACACCACCGTATTGGCCGCCCGCGACACCCTCGTCAGCGCTGGCAAGATGGTAGGCATGGAGCTTGGCTCACTGCTGAAATTCAAACCCTGGGGCGCGGTGAATTTCGCCAAAGGTGCCAACGGTGCGCTGGCCTTCGTTGGCGTCGCCATTGAAGCCTGGGACAGCTGGGAGCAATACAAGCGGGAAGAGGCGTTCCGTCTCTCAATCGCGAAGATGGTTGAAGATTTCGAGAAGCAGCGTAAGGAGCTAATCGGTTTGATCGACGCCGAAGAATTCAAAGAGCAGTTCTTCGGCAAGTATCTGGAACTGAAAGACAGCGTCGCCACGCTCCAGAACAGCCTGAAAGAGAGCAACGAACGCCAGCAACGTTTTCAGGCGTGGCGTATTGAGGCAGAAACCATCGATGCGGAATTCAAGGTGCTGAATTGAATGCCGTGAGGCTCTGAAACAGGTGCTGGGAAGGGGGGGCGCCGAAGGTGCTTCGTGCTGGCGGCGCATATCCCTATCGTTTTAAAGTGATGGCCTTTTGCTGCTCTGTACCGCGGAGCTGCCCGTTCAAACCTGAGGGAAGCGTTTATGCAGGATGCGGATTCGTTGAAGCCTGGCTTCATGATCATTCATGGCAATCGTCTGGATGATTTGCGTGAGCTGGCGGTGAACTGGATGCAGCGCTACCCGTTGGCCCCGCTGGAAAATGAAGTGGTGCTGGTGCACAGCAACGGCATTGCTCAATGGTTGAAGCTGGCGCTGGCCGAAGATCCTCATAACGGTGGCTGCGGAATTGCAGCAGCGTTGGATGTGCAACTACCTGCGCGGTTTCTGTGGCAGGCGTATCGGTCTGTATTGGGGGCTGAGACGACACCTGAGTCCTCGCCACTGGACAAGACCGCACTGAGCTGGCGCCTCATGCGCTTGCTGCCTCAATTGCTGGGCAAACCCGATTTCAGCAGCTTGCAGCGTTTCCTTCAGGACGACGATGATCAGCGCAAGCTCTACCAGCTTTGTGAGCGGCTGGCGGACCTGTTCGATCAATACCAGGTCTATCGTGCCGATTGGCTGGAAGACTGGGCGGCCGGGCGGGATCAGCTCAAACACATCAAGGGCGGTGTGAAGCCACTCGAGCCCGACAACCTCTGGCAGGCGCAGCTATGGCGTGAAGTGTTGGCGGACGTTGGCGAGGGTGCGCTTGAACAGAGTCGCGCCGGTGTTCACAAGCGCTTTGTCGCACACCTGCGTGAAGCAGGGCAGGCCCCGGCCGGGTTGCCTCGGCGTGTGGTGGTATTTGGCATTTCATCCATGCCGGCACAGGTTTTGGAAGCTTTGGCCATACTCTCGCGCTACAGTCAGGTGTTGCTGTGCGTGCACAACCCTTGTCGTCACCATTGGGGCGATATCGTCGCTGACAAGGACTTGCTCGGCCATGCCTATCGCCGTCAGCCAAACAGAAGTGCTTCGATGACGGCGAGCCAACATGGCCAGCCGTTACTCGCCGCGTGGGGCAAGCAAGGTCGCGACTACATCAATCTGCTCGACCACTATGACGAGCCGGCGAGTTATCGACACCTGTTCGAAGGCCTGAACGGCGGGCGTATCGATCTGTTCAATGACGAGCCACCTTCAAGCCTGCTGGGCCAATTGCAAAGCGACATTCTTGAATTGCGTCCTTTGGCTGAAACCCGCGAGGTATGGGCCCCTGTCGATGTGGCACAGGATCGTTCGGTACGGTTTCACGTGGTCCACAGTGCGCAGCGTGAAGTGGAAGTGCTGCACGACCAGTTGCTCGCTCGCTTCAGTGCCAATCCGCAGCTAAGCCCGCGTGATGTGATTGTGATGGTGCCGGACATCAATGCCTACGCACCCCACATCGAAGCCGTGTTCGGTCAGGTGCCGCGTCATGATCCCCGTTATCTTCCCTTTACCCTGGCCGACCAGGGGCAGCGCGGGCGCCAGCCATTGCTGATCGCGCTCGAACACCTGCTCAAACTGCCCCATAGCCGCTTCGCCGTCAGCGACATTCTCGACCTGCTGGATGTACCGGCGCTGCGTGCGCGCTTCGGTATCGCCGAAGCCGATGTGCCGATCTTGCAGCGCTGGATTGATGGTGCCGGTGTGCGGTGGGGGCTCGATGCCGGGCAGCGCGAGAGCCTGGATATGCCCGCGGGCCTGGAGCAAAACACCTGGCGCTTCGGTATGCGCCGCATGCTGCTGGGCTACGCTGCCGGCCAGGGTCCTGAGTTCAATGGCATCGAGCCCTACGATGAGGTGTCCGGACTGGAAGCGGCACTGGCAGGGCCTTTGTTGACCTTGCTTGACCACCTGGACATTGCCCGCAGGGACCTGCAACAACCGGCCACACCTGTGCTGTGGGCCGAGCGCCTGCAATCGCTGTTGAAGGTGTTCTTCCGCCCGGTGGGTGATGCCGAAGAATTGCTGGTCAACCAATTACTCAAGCTGCTCGATGACTGGTTGCGCACCTGCGAGGCCGCACAGTTCAGTGAACCACTGCCGTTGAGCGTGATGCATGAAGCCTGGCTTTCGGGGATTGAAGAGGGCGGGTTGTCGCAGCGGTTTCTGGCGGGGGCGGTGAACTTCTGCACGCTGATGCCGATGCGGGCGATTCCATTCAAGGTGGTGTGCCTGCTGGGGATGAACGATGGCGACTATCCACGCCAACAATCGCCTGTCGATTTTGACCTGATGCGCAACGATTATCGTCCGGGCGATCGCTCGCGACGCGAAGATGACCGCTACTTGTTGCTTGAGGCGCTGTTGTCTGCCCGGGAACAGCTGTACGTCAGCTGGGTGGGCCGCAACATCCGCGACAACAGTGAGCGAGTGCCTTCTGTTCTGATCGGCCAACTGCGTGATCACCTGGCCAGTGGCTGGCAGTTGGCGCAGTCAACGGCGACGCCCGAGTCGCTGCTGCATGCCCTGACTCAGGAGCATCCGCTACAGCCTTTCAGCCCTGCCTACTTTGCCGACCAGCCCGGGCCCGACGGGCTGTTCACCTACTCACATGAGTGGCGCGAGGTGCATGAGTCCCGGACCGAACAACCAGCGGCCAGCCTGCTGCCTGAGTGGGTTCAAGACACGCCATTGACCCTGCGGCAACTGGACGGGTTTGTCCGTGATCCCGTCGGAGCATTCTTCCAGCAACGGCTCAAGGTCAAATTCGACAATAACGAATTGATCAGCCGCGACGACGAAACCTTTCAGCTCGACAACCTTGAGAATTGGCAGCACCAGGACAGGCTCAGCCAGGCGCTCAAGCGTTGGGTTGAGGAGGACTATCAGCCTGAAGGCGCAATGGCTGAGCTTGATCTGCACGTTCAGCGCTTGCAGCGCGAAGGCAAGTTGCCGATGGGCGGGTTCGGGGCGTTGAGCGCAGCGTCACTGGCTGAACCGCTGCCCGATATGCTGGCGCGTTACCACGCGCAGTTGCAGGCGTGGCCCGAGATCGAGGAGGGCCAGACCGCGGCAACGATCGCTGCAAACACATCGACCCCGGGGTTGCATGACTGGCTGGGCGGCATTCGTCGTAATTCGCAAGGTGAGCGAGCGTACTTGCAACTGGACAGCAAGAAGCTGATCCGAAAGGACCGTTTCGAGTGGCATAACCTGGTCCGACCTTGGGTGCGGCATCTGGCGTTGCAGTTGAACGATCAGCGCTGCACCACGGTTCTGGTCAGTTTGAACGGCGATGTGGTGTTTCGGCCATTGTCTGCAAAACAGGCGCAGGAGCAGTTGCAGTCGCTACTCAACGCTTGGGTGGCGGGTATGCGCGAACCATTGCCGGTCGCCTGTAAAAGTGCATTTGCCTGGCTGGAAGGCGGTGGGCAAGCGTCGGACACTGCACTCGACAAGGCTCGTGAAAAGTATGAAGGCAACAATTATCAGGACCCCGGAGAGGCGAAGCGATCATTTCCGCTACGACGGGCTTATCCCGATTTTGACTCGCTGTGCGCCGCCAAGGTATTCCCGAAATGGGCTGAAGTTTTGTACGGCGGGTTGTTCAACCACCTTTCTCCGAGCCGCGCAGGGAGCGACCAATGCAGCCAGTAAATCTCAACCCCCTCGACTTTCCCTTGCATGGCAGCCGATTGATCGAGGCGAGTGCGGGTACGGGCAAAACCTTCACCATCGCTTTGTTGTATGTGCGCCTGGTGTTGGGACACGGTGGCGAAAACGCTTTCAAGACGCCGCTGACACCGCCGCAAATACTGGTAGTAACCTTTACAGACGCGGCCACTCAGGAGCTGCGCGACCGAATCCGTGCGCGCTTGACCGAAGCGGCGCAGTGCTTCCAGGAGCCTGATCGCAAGCATGACAAGTTGCTTGAGGAACTGCGTGCCGAGTACCCCACCGAGCAATGGCCTGATTGCGCGCGCCGGCTGCAATTGGCGGGTGAGTGGATGGATGAGGCGGCGGTCTCGACGATCCATGGCTGGTGCTATCGGATGTTGCGTGAGCACGCGTTCGACAGTGGCAGCCTGTTTACTCAAACACTGGAAACCGACCAGAGCGAGCTGCTGGCGGAGGTGATCAGGGATTACTGGCGCAGGCACTTTTACGCGGTGCCAGCCGAACGGGCCAAGGTTGTCGCTGGCTGCTTCAAAAGTCCTGCGGAGCTGCAAAAGGCGTTGAGCCCGCTGCTTTCACGTTCAAACGCCAAGTTCCAGCAGGCGGGAGCACTGATCGCCGCTCCGGCGCGACTGGATGCTCTGTTGCAAGCCCCCATTGATTGGAAGGCCGAATGTGTTGCCCTGGAAAGTCGCGCAAGAGCCGCGTGGTCGGATGATCTGGCTGGCGTGCAGGCGGCGCTGCAAGAAATGCGAAAGGCATTGGACGGAGGTTCGTACGGGAAAAAAACCGATGAATTGTTCGACCAGATGCTTTCCGGGCTTGCCGCCTGGAGCCAGGGAGCGCCGGCAACCGTTCATGTACGCAAATGTGGGCAGACCCGGTTCAGCTTGAACAAAGGCGGGGTGGTGACGCCGCACCCGGCTTTTCAAGCCATTGATGCCTGGGTCGATCATGAGAACACGCGCCTTGATGTTCGGGCACAGTTGCTCTTGCATGCGCTTCGGGAAGTGCAGCTCACCTTCGACGCAGAGAAGGTGCGTCGCGCGCAGATCGGCTTCGATGATTTGCTCAATCGTCTCGACCGAGCGCTGCAAGGCCCGTCCGGACCTCGTCTGGCGCAGACCATCCGCACCCAGTACCCGGTCGCCTTGATCGATGAGTTCCAGGACACCGACCCGGTTCAATATCGGATTTTCGAAACCATTTATCGCATTCCCGACAATCTGGATGACTGCGGCCTGTTCATGATCGGCGACCCGAAACAGGCGATCTATTCCTTTCGCGGTGCGGACATTTACACCTATCTGCAGGCGCGTGAGGCCACGGCAGGCCGTCATTACACGCTGGGTACCAACTATCGCTCCACCAAGGCGATGGTCGCCGCGGCCAACCACTGTTTCGGGTTCGCTGAAGCCCTGCCGCGTGGCGCGTTTCGGTTTGCCCAAGAAGGCCTGGGCAATCCGGTGCCGTTTATCGGCGTCAATGCCAAAGGGCGCGACGATGTGCTCCAGATCAGTGGTGAAGACCAACCGGCCTTGACGTTCTGGCATCTGGAAACCGATGGCGTGATCAATAACGCCACGTACTTGCGTAAAGCCGCAGAAGCGTCGGCCTCGGCGATTCAGGCCTGGCTGGATCCCACCGCAACTGCCCGTTCCGGTTTGCGCAATAGCAATGGCGATCTCGTTCCTTTGCGGCCTGCCGATATCGCCATTCTGGTGCGCAACCGCAAGGAGGCGGAAGCCATTCGCAAGGCCTTGGCGCGTCGGCAGCTGGCCAGCGTTTATCTTTCCGACAGGGACTCGGTCTTCGAAAGCGAGGAGGCCAAAGACCTGCTGTATATCCTGCGGGCGTGCGCTCAACCGACCAGCGATCGGCTGGTTCGAGCGGCAATGGCGACCCGCAGCATGGGGTTGGCATGGCAGACGCTGGAGCAGTTGAACCAGGATGAGTTGTTTTGGGAACAGCAGGTATTGCTGTTCCGGGACATGCGCACGCTGTGGCAGCAACAGGGTGTTTTGCCCATGCTTCGAAAGCTACTGGCCACGTTCAAAGTGCCGGCGCGTTTGCTCCTTGAAAATCAGGGCGAGCGTCGCTTGACCAACTTGCTGCATCTGGCCGAATGGTTGCAACGCAGCGCCGCCGAACTCGATGGCGAGCATGCGTTGATCCGCCACTTGGCCGAGCAGGTTGACGGTCAGAGCGAGGAAGAAATACTGCGGCTGGAAAGCGATTCGGACCTGATCAAAGTCGTCACCGTGCACAAGTCCAAGGGGCTGGAATACCCGTTGGTGCTGCTGCCGTTTGCGTGCAGTGCCAGGGAGATCGATGGCAACAGCAAAACCCCGCCGATGTTCCACGACGACCAGCAAGCATTGGTGATTGAACTGGTCAAGGGCGACGAGGCCAAGCCGGCGCGAGGCCTGGCCAACGTTGAGCGTTTGGGCGAAGAGATGCGTTTGCTCTATGTGGCATTGACTCGAGCCCGTTATGCCACCTGGATTTGCATGGCTGCGCAGGCAAAAATCGGCAATGCCAAGGGCAAGTCGACTGATTTGCACAAGGCAGGCCTGGGTTACCTGTTGGCCGGTGAAAAGCAGGTAGCGCCGGATCAACTGCCGGCATTGGTCGAGGCGTTGGCGGAAGGCTGCAAAGACATTTCGGTGAGTCCAGCCCCCGTCTCGTCCGACAAGGTTCATCAGGCGTCAGCTCTGCCGCCGGTTGGCCCGGCATTGCGGCCCTTGCACACGCTCGCGACGAACTGGTGGATTGCCAGCTATTCGGCCTTGGCCATCGCGGATGGCAATGTCCTGGTGGGCGCAGAGCCGGGTGTCGGTCTTGAGCCTGCAACCGCCATTGAAGCCAATCTGCGAGAGGAGGACCAAGCCGAAGTCGTGCCGGCGGGTCCCGGAATCCATGGCTTCCCTCGAGGCGCCGACCCAGGGACATTCCTTCACGGTTTGTTTGAATGGGCCGGGCGCGAAGGGTTCGGCAAAGCGTGCGGTAATCCTGAAAAACTGCAGGAAACCGTGGCGCGACGGTGCAATTTGCGCGACTGGGAATCCTGGATCGAGCCTCTGTCCGACTGGCTGGGCAGCTATCTGAATGCGCCACTGCGATTCAACGGTACCCAGTTCAAACTCTCGACCCTGAGCACCTATCAGGTAGAAATGGAGTTCTGGTTTTCCAGCCGCGCGGTGAATGTTCAGCGCCTTGACGCGCTGGTGCGGCAATACACCTTGGGCGGTGCTCCGCGTCCTGTGCTGGCCGCCAATGAGTTGAACGGCATGTTCAAAGGCTTCATCGACCTGACGTTTGCACATCAAGGCCGCTACTACGTGGCGGACTACAAATCCAACTGGCTGGGCAGCAACGATCAGGCCTACGACGCCGAAGCGATGGCGGTGACAATGCTGCAAAAGCGTTACGACCTGCAGCTATGCCTGTACCTGCTTGCCTTGCATCGCCAGCTCAAGTTGCGCCTTCCCGGTTATGACTACGAACAGCATATGGGCGGGGCGTTGTATCTGTTCGTCCGTGGCCATCAGGCACCGACACAAGGCGTTCATTTCGAAAGGCCGCCGCGGCAGTTGATCGAACAGCTGGACCAACTCTTCATGGGCCAACACGCGGAGGCCAGCGCATGAGCCAGACCCTTAAGCAACTGAGCAACAGTCAGCGCATTGTCGATCACCCGGCGTTGTCCGTTGGTGATGCCAGCGGCGCCGAACTCGTGCATCAATTGGATAACTGGGTGAGCCGTGGCTGGTTGCGCGCGCTGGATCGCTCATTCGCCTCCTTCATTCTTGAGCAGGACCCTCAGGCCCGGGCCAGTGTGTTGTTGGCCGCCGCTATGACCAGCCACCAATTGGGCCGTGGGCATTCGTGCCTGGACCTGGCCGCCACGCTGCAAGCCCCTGACTTTGTATTGTCGTTGCCGCCTGACGGCGAGGAGGGCAGCCAGCTTCCGTCACATTGGCTGGTGGGCCTGGACGTCGGGCAATGGCGCCAGGTGCTGAGCCAGAGTCCGATGGTGGAAGACCGGGACGGGCAACAGCGCTTCCCTGAGCGGCCATTGGTGTTGGCGGGGCAGCGTCTGTACTTGCGTCGATACTGGAACTACGAGCGCAGCGTGGCCGAGTCATTGGGTCGTCGCTTGAGTGTGGATGCGGTGACTCCGGTCAGTCTGTCCAGTCGGCTTGATGCGATGTTCCCGGAAGTCTTCAAGGTCAACGGTGAACGCTGCAGCGACTGGCAAAAAATTGCCTGCGCGCTGGCGGCACGAGGCAATTTCAGTGTCATCACCGGCGGCCCGGGAACCGGCAAGACAACCTCTGTCGTGCGTTTGCTGGGGCTGCTGCAGACGCCCGCCGTAGAGCAGGGAAAACCTTTGCGCATCCGGCTTGCCGCGCCCACTGGCAAGGCGGCTGCACGCTTGTCCGAATCGATTGGCAAGGCCGTCAGAGCGTTGCCTGTCAGCGCCCACGTGCGCGAAGAGATCCCGACCGATGTGTCTACATTGCACCGCCTGCTGGGCAGCCGACCGGATTCGCGCAACTTCATTCACCACCGCAATAAACCGCTGGAGCTGGATGTGCTGGTGGTCGACGAAGCGTCGATGATCGACCTGGAAATGATGGCTTGCCTGCTCGATGCATTGCCCCCGCAAGCCCGCTTGATTCTGTTGGGTGACAAGGATCAGCTGGCGTCGGTGGATGCCGGTTCTGTGTTGGGTGACCTCTGTCGGAACGCCGAAATCGGCGGCTATAGCGAGCAAACCACGGCCTGGTTGAAAGTCCACAGTGGCGAAACGATCAGCGCACCAGGATTGCAAATGGCCGTCGGCCCGGGCGATCCACTGGCCCAGCAAACCGTCATGCTGCGTTACTCCAGACGCTTCGACGCCGAGCAAGGGATCGGGCGCCTGGCGAAGCTGGTCAATGAGAAAAACGCCCCTGAAGCACGAGCGCTGCTCGGCCAGCAATTACCGCAACTGTTCAACCTCAAGGTGCGCGGCGAGCATGAGGCGGCGCTGACTCATTTGATTATCAACGGCAAAGGCGATGCCCCGGGTTATCGTCATTACCTTGAGCAGCTACGAGACCAGCGGCCTGCGCGCGATAGTGCGTGGGACAGCGACGTCTGGGGCGTTTGGGCTGGCAAGGTATTGACTGCATTCGATGAATTCCGCCTGCTCTGTGCGCTGCGTCGCGGCCCGTGGGGTGTCGAGGGGCTGAACCAGCGAGTGGCCGCCGAGCTGCGCCGCTGTGAGTTGTTGTCGGGGGATCAGGGTTGGTACGAAGGGCGACCGGTACTGGTCACGCGCAATGATTACAGCCTTAGCTTGATGAATGGTGACATCGGCATTGCCCTCTGGGTACCAGGTCCCTGCGCAGAGCGGGTTCTACGTGTCGCCTTCCCGCGAAACGATGGCAGTGGTGGCGTACGTTTCGTGCTGCCGAGTCGACTGGTGGAGGTCGAGACAGTCTTCGCCATGACGGTGCACAAGTCCCAGGGGTCGGAGTTCAACCATACGACCCTGGTGTTGCCCGATGCGTTGAACCCTGTATTGACCAAGGAGCTGTTGTACACCGCCATCACCCGCGCCAGGCATTGGTTCAGCCTGGTCGAAACCAGCCCGGGTGTGTTTGAAGGGGCGGTGAGTCGCAATGTGCAGCGCACCAGCGGCCTGGCACTGCAACTGCAAGACGAACTGACCGAACTTCAACGCACCTGAGTCGGTGCGTTCAGGCATTTGTAGCCTGGATACTGCGCTTCAGCGGTGACCTTTGCCATTGAGGAGGTCACCGCCTGAACCGTGATGGTGAAGTTGGCTTGAGGTCCGGCAGTCGCGACCACACGTTGCATGAAGGCTCGGTAGGTTTTCATGGCGTTTTTCTCAATGACTGTGGGATTAATCGTCTTCGCCGTTACCACGGGTGCGGGTGGTCTTTACCGCTCGGCCGAGCGCAAAGAGCACCATGTCGATGTTCACCACGAATCCCGGTTCCGAATCCTGACGCCCTTTAAAGTGCTTCGAGAGCCAGCCTTTATAGCGTTCGATGCAGGCGACATCTTTGTCCCAGTTGATCTTCTTGCGTTTGGCTTTGACCGTGGCAGAGTCCGGGGTATCGATCTGTTCATACAGTTCGAAGGCGCGAAGAACGTGCTGATCGACAATGGATTCCGAGCGATCAGCCAGATGCCGACCGAATTGTCTGAATACCTGGCCAGGGCCGTTAATCAGCGATGTTGGTCTGACATCTGCGGCACCCTTGATGATGTGCGCCACTTTCTGCAGGTCGCCGTTTTTCCAGACCAGGGCGTAAAGGAGTTTTTCCAAGGGCGTTTCAAGTCGGGCGCTAAGGTCGGCATGCAGGCGCAGATCCTTGTCGACCTTACCGGCCATGAGGGAACTGATGTCCTGGGCCGTCAACTCAAGCTGCAGTTCTGGATACTTGGTACGGTCCATTTGCCATTTTTCCAGCAAGGGATCGGAGTTCAGTATCTGTTTCAGGTCGGACACGTTCTTGGCCTTCAGGATTTCGCTGAACGTGGTTTCCACCAGCTTCAGGGCTTGCGAGTTATTCAATGTCGAGTTCTCTCGTGGGGAATGCTGCAGAGCTTAATCGCCGGGCGCGACAGATCATGTCGCAACGCGTCAGCGCCCGGTCTTTTTTTTGAGGGCGATCGCCCGTGGCAAGGTTGGCGTGGGCGAGGCAGTCGAAAGGGGCCGGTATCAGTCATATAACCAGGGTTTCAACTCCTTCAGGTTCTCCACCACGATCTGCTGCGCCTCGGGTTTGGGGTCCATGTTCTTTGGATCAATCTGATAGCGCTGCAACACATACTTGACCAGCGCCTGACGACTGAGAATGTGCAGCCGCCCATCGGCCATCCCGAAATCCCCCTCGATAATCGCTTTCTGCAATAGTGTCAGACGTTCATCGGGCTTGATGATGACGTTGACTTCACTGTTCCATTGATCGTCGCCCGAGATGCCATTCTCGGTTTCGCCATCCATCAAATCAGGTACACCACGCAGTCGACTCAGCACAAAGTCTCGGTACTCGCGGTTTTTTTCGCAGTAAGCGCGCACATGCCAGCGCATGCCTGTGTAAACCAGAGTATGCGGCGCGATGGTTCGCCCTTCAGGCTCCGGGCTGTTTAGCGAAACGTAGTCGATGTCCAGGCGTAGATGCTCCCGGCAAGCCTTGAGCAGTGGTCGCAGTATCTCAGCCTTGATTGAGCGATCAGGCACTTCCAGTACTTTGGTATGGGCGTAGGCTAACGCCAGCCCCTCAACGTGCGGCGCTCGAGCATTGTTCTGGTAAAGCAGGTGCAGGTAGGCGCTGGCGCTGTCATCGATGAACAGTGGCTTAAACTGTTTGCTCGGCACGTACCCCTTGATCTGTCGATCATATGTAAGGTTTTTAGGCGCATGCTCGGTGATGTAGGTGTTGATGTCCTTTGATGCTTGCTGGCGGCTGATGCCGAAGCTCTGCGTCAAGTGCACCGTGGTCAGCCGGCCTTCCCACCATGCGACAGTTTCGATCAATCGGTAGCGAAGGGCGAGGTCCCAACGGACCTGCTCGATGGTTTGCTTGCGTTTCATGTCGCCTCCATGTGATTGAATACTTTACCTGTATAAGTCTACATTCTAGACGTGTCGCTAAACACTACATATCGTGACTCTGGCAAGTTTGGAGTTGACGACATGAGGGACATGTTTATGGATGGTTGGGATTGGACAGCGTCGGTAGCGATGCTGATGCTGTTGATGATCCTGCTGATGCTTTTTGTGCAGTATCTGCAGACTAACAAAGCCTGGAAATTGCTCGAACATTGGCGTGCAACCACAAAGGAGCGCCAGCAGCGGTTGAGCGGGCAAGCCGAGGAGATTCGTGAGTTGAAATCGGCACTTCGGGCGCAGAAGGCCCATGTGGAGCAGTTGCAGCGCAAGGTGGAGATTCTGCAGGCTTTGTTGCCTTAGGTGTGAGGGCACGAGGGCCTTGAGTGCCCAGTACGGCGTTCACTATTCCGTTTTATTTACGACTAACAGGTATTTCCATGCCCTGGCTGCCGCACCCCTTTACATTCAACTGCCCCCAATGCCACTGGCATAAAACAACGGTGCCAACCAGCGATGCGCTGGGTGAGGGCAAAGATTGTTTTTCGGCTTGCCCTTCATGCCAGCACGTCGACCTGGATGTCCGGCCTGCGACGGCGCTGGGTGAGGCAGAGGCCGTGGTCGAGTACAGCGAAGAATTTGCCGCCATGATCCTCGAACAGGAGGCGAATGGCTGTTTCCAGGAAATTGATGTTGACGACATGCTCGCAATGCTCGACCGCATGATCCTTGAGGCCCAAGGCTTGGGCAGTGTGCATTAGCTCTCCAGGCAGAGCGTCAACAACTGATCCAGCTTGCAGGCCGATATAGCCAGATGCAGCAATCGCGATACTGACTGCAGAAGTCAGAGCTGGACCACCGGGTAGCAGGCATCTCCCCAGAGCGTGTCGGGATTATTCAGCATCAACTCAATGATCAACGGGACCAACTTGCCGAGCAGGCTGCTGCAGTCACGTAATTGGGGTCGGTTGATGCTGCTGTTCCAGGTGGCGCCGCCGTGCATGATCTGATTGCGCAGGGTGTAGATTCGATTGAACAGCACGGCAAGCACTTCAGCGGTATCACGTTGCGCCAGAGCCGACTGTGCTCTACGTCGGCCTGCTGCGAAGCGTTCGGTCCATTGCGCTTGGGTGATCTTGCCATTCTGGTAATCCCAGAAGCTCTGAAAAACGTACTGATTGTCCAGCAGCACCCGAATGCTTCCAGAAAACTCCGACCACACCAGCTTCTCGATCTGCCGTTCGCGATCCAGATCGCAAAGCTTGCTCAGGAACGCACGGAAGGTTTCCTGCTCGGACAGCCGATAGTTCTCGTCGATGTCAGTGGCATAGGCCGCGTTGAAGGCGATCCACAGGAAAACGAAACGGCCGTCGGCGTCGTCCGCCTGCTCGGCCCGCTGCAACCAACTCAAGGAGCGGTGTACACGCAGGGTTAGATTGACGTGGTGATTGTCGCGTTCAAGACGGTGGCGTGCCTTAAGGGTCTGGTAATTCATGAGGGCTGGCTCGTTAAGACAGGGGGAGAAATAGTGGTCAGATCGCGGTGTCATGCAGGGACAGGCTTTGGCGCTGACAGTCAATCAAGGCCTGGCGCAAAGACGTCGGCTCATCGACACGGATGGCGCCGGCCTGTGACAGCAACCACCATTTCAGCTCCCAGCTATCGTTGACCGTCGCGGTCAAGCGAGCGCCGTCTGGTTCGACCACCAGAGTCATATCCTCTGATAACGGCGTCTCACGCAGGCGTTTGGCGAGGGCAGGGTCGACCCAGGCACGCAATTCGATTGCCTGGGAAATACCGAACTGCATGGCACCACTCTGGATGTAATTTCGCAGGTCAAAGTCCACAGGACGACGGCTAGGTTGACCCTGAATCGTGACTGCTTCGAAGCGATGAGCGGCATAAAGTCGGACATCGTCAAATGTGTCGGCGCAGGCCACCAGATAGGTGATTTGCCCGCGTTGGACCAATCCCAGTGGGTTGAGCGTCAGCTCATGAACGCGGTTTTTATTCGCCGATTGATAGAGGCAGAGCAACTGAAAGTCTTCGAGCAACGCTCGCTGAAGCAGGTCTAGATGCTCTGCCTTGATGTCGGGGGCAATCAGATTAAGCGTCGGTTGTACGCTCGCTACCTTATCGATCCAGCGCGCCGAAGCACTTTCCTCGCTCAGTACCTTGAGTTTCTGTCGCGCTTGGTTGAACCGAGGCTCCAGGCTTTTGAGCATCAGTCCGGGTACCAAGGGACGAATGCTGTCTTCCACCAGACGCAGAGTTAATGCCTCTCCCACCGTAATGCCAGGCAGGTCAATGGATCGACCGGGTTGCCAATACCAACCATAGGGTGTGCCTTTATCGTTGCAGTGCAGTGGAAACAGGCTCGATAGCTCGTTGAGGTCTCGCTCAACTGTTCGTTTTGTCGTGCGGTGGCCGGCTTCTTCCAATTGCTGGTGAAGTTCGGCGGCGGTCAGGCCGGGGGCACGATTGGGTAGCAGTTTGAGCATTTCCCATTGGCGGGAGATGGTTCTGCGGGTCGAGTGCGTGGGCAACGCTCGCTTCCTTACTATGGCTCACGGAGAGAGGAGCATGGCGCGAAGCTCGGGTAATATCAACTGGCCATAAGTGTTAGGGCGTAAGGCCAGGTTCCAGTGCATCCGGCTGCGCGAGCATAGAGGGACAGGTGTAGGGGCTGGAGACATGCAACAACAATTGAATAGCCTGTAGTTTTTCTGGCTATATGCCACTACGATGACTTTTTTTTACTGCGCAACAGAGCCTGGGCGCCATTAGACCGTCTGGCTTCACCGAACGAATGATCAGAGGCAGGATGGCCTCTTTCAAGGAGATGGAATGCACGAGAATACTATCCAACTGCTGCGCGAAGAGTCTTGCCGGCTGCTACAGGTAGAAATCGAACTGCTACAGAGAATGAAGACTGCCAAAGGTGTGGTTGTCGATGAAAAAGCCGATGAGCACCAGACCTTTTCCTCCGCCAGCATCGACAAGGATCTAAAGATGCTGCAGGGCGAGGCCAGGAAGCTGGAGCGCCTTGAGATGGTTCTGGCAGTGGTGGGTACCATGAAGGCCGGAAAATCTACGACCATCAACGCCATTGTCGGTACGGAAGTCCTGCCCAATCGCAACCGCCCGATGACAGCGTTGCCGACCCGTATTCGTCACACACCCGGAAAAAAAGAGCCGGCCCTGAGTCTGGACAACAACCAGTCGATCAACGATCTGATTGTGCAATTAAAGCAGGCCTTGGAGAACACCCCTGCTGGAAATCAATTGCTCACGGCGACTGATCACGACAAGGACATGAGCGAACTGTTGGTCGATCTGGCGCGCATCGTTGTAACCAGGACCGTCCTCTGACCGACACCAACGCACGAACGCTTGCCAACGATTGCTATACGCTTTGACCGTAGCGAAGTGGCCACCGGCAAACAGATCCTTTAGCGCTTGTGGGCCGGCGTAACTTAGTTGGCGACCGTAGCCGAAGTTGCGACCATCACGCCGACCGACCAAGGCCATAATCATCACCGTCTTCGTTTTTTTGCAGAAAGAGCAGTAAGGCTTTCCAGTGGAGGCTGGGCCTGTCTACCTGCTGCCAGTGTTGGGTGCATCAGGAGGGTGTTCTCGTGGTATTGCAGCAGTGCCCCTTCTCACGCAGTTGCTCAATCAGCAGGGCGAGGTAGGCAGGCTCAATTGGTGGCGCTCTAGCGCGTGGCAAAGGCGCCGGCACCAGTCCAGAATGAGTGGCCACGCGAATTAGTAGCGAATATCAGTAATTAGCTATTTTTCCATTTGTTCCTGAGGCTTTTTATCGAGGAACGCAAATTGGCCTTTTTGGCTTCAGGAGTTAGTAAACAAACGGATCCACGAGGTAGGCCAAAGACCTTCTCAATGTTTGATTGAATTGTTTTAACGGATGCATCACTTCGAGCTACCTTAAATCTAGTGCCAATAGGTTTTTTATCCAGTCCAAGCTCTGTATCGTCGTAGTCAGCACTAATCTCAAGTTTCCACTTGAAAGGTTTGCTGCACAACGTTCTACTCGGCTTGCTGATACGGTCGATTTTTACCTTGTAACCGTCAAACTCAAGGTCATAGGCAATGTGGTCTTCAATCCTTTTTACGTTGATTGAATTCCAGGTTGTCCAGTCTGCCGACTTGGTTAAAACCTCAATTAGACAAGATAATGGCTTTTTCTCGTCACGGTTCAGCATTAGAGAGTCCGACAAGTCCAGCCTGCTGCGTGCAGATACGGCAATGATTTTATCGTTTGAATCTAAGCAGATTATCTTTGAGTGTGCTGGCCATTGAATCATTGTTCACAACTCCATGTCTTTTTTGTTGGCTTTCAAAAATATGACGCTGCACATTTTAGACGCGGCATCATTAGACGGCCCTCAGCCCCAGTTTTTTAGACCAGGGCCGGAGCGCAATTAACTTAAAGTTCAGCCATCAGCGCGGCGACGATTTTATCGTGACGAACCTGGATTGCATCTTGATCCCAAACGCTACCAGCGTTGGCAAACTTCGCTATTTCCCGTTGTTGAGCGTTGTGCTGGTAGGTTGCCAGTTTCTCGGCGAACGGGATGTTTCCCACTGCACAGTTGTGGGATTTGGACACCAGCAGGTAATTGCCGAGGCAGTTCAAGTATTCGCCTTTGAAGATTTCGTCGTAGGTACCGTAGCCATGTGGGCGGGTTGTGGGCTCGGTGGAAGGAGCGATATGTTCCAGCTCTGGACGCTTGATGTCGCTATAGCGCTGCGGCTCGTAGCCGCGTTGACCCTGACCTTTCAGGTGCACTTCATATTTCCATAGCAGGTGCTTGGCGGTCGGGTGACCGATTTCAACTTCCAGCGCCTCCGCCAGCTTTTCGTTGTTCCAATAGGCCCACCACCAATTTTTTGTAGTCTTGAGGTAGTCGATGAGTTCAAGGACCGGATCTATCGACGGCGTGTCGCTTGTAAACGCCTCGTACGCATCATTGATGCGGGAAGTGATATCCGCACGGGTGCCAATCAAGCGATGGCGGATGATCAGGCTCTCAAAGGCGACGCAAAGCTGGTTCTTGTCCGATAGGGGAAGTCCAAAGCGGTAGGCCTTGAGAATAAATGGCAATACAACCGCGATACCGCCCAAAGTCACCAGTGAGTGGATCGGAAAACTGTTTCGCTCGTCATCACCGAAAAAAACCGACAAATGCTCGAAACTGATAGCCAGTGAATTGGTGAAATCTTTCACAAATTCAAGAGGCGCCTCTGCTGCTAGCATCTTGTCAATCCGGTCCAGCGCGCCGCTTTCCCATAGGGAATTGAAGTGAACGCGCAAGGTGTACTGCAGCACGTCGTCTTCATTGATCCGGTATTCAATCCCCGAGATCGACTTGTAGATGGTCTCGAAGCGATTCTGGATCTCTTCGATAAGGCTGTCTTTCGCTTGTTGGTCTTCGCCATGAAGATGGATGGCATACATGAATTGCGCCTTCACCACCTCCAGGTTGGACGGGCGCTTGCCGCGGTTGTTCTGGAAGATGAACATCTGGATGGCTTCAGCCTCGTCTCGCACCGGGTGCGTACTGCACGATGCATGGGACACAATCCGCAGCATGTCGGTCAAGTAGGCTTCAGGCTGAGCGCCCAGCTTCTTTTTGAAGAAGTCGAACGCATTGATGAGTCGTTGGGCGGATGTGGTGAGCGAAGCAGGGGCGGCCGTTCTGGACTGGTTGATCACATAATCGACAAAGGTCTGGTTGTCGTAGTCGACCGTCTTGAAGCGGATCTGACTTTCCCGTTTGATCATGTCTTTGTAGCGGTCCTGCTCGTCTTCGGTCAGGGCGCGCTTTGCTTGCAGGCATGCGAACAAAGCCGCCAGAAACAGCGTGATCGTGGTCAGGCGCTGCTGGCCGTCAATAACCCGATACTCTCCCTGCGTCTGTTCAAACAGGAAATGGCCGAAGTAATAAGGGCTGCGGGAATTACTGCTGCGGTAGGCTTCCAGGTCGGAGAGAAACACCTGTGTCTGGCTGGCGCGGCTCGAACCTTCGGCTGGCGTGTCCCAGGCATAGGCGCGTTGGTACGCGGGCACTACGATGCGGTTGTTGGCCAGCATGCTGCGAATGGTTGACGAGGCTTCCACGGGGTATGTCCTTATGAGCGATGGCGTTTTGCCTCATGATCGCTTGAGTTGAGATTTTTTGCATGCTTGAGCACTACATTTCGCTCGGCTCCGTCAACATCCTCCCACGCAGCCCTCGACGGCTAACCTTTGCCTAGCGCCAGCTGGTTGACGTGCTCTTGAAGTGCGGTGAGGTCTTCCATGATGCGCCCCAGTGGGTAGACATGCCCGTTCAGCATGCCTGAGCGCTCCATGGCGTAGTAGTCGTCCTCCAGTCGAGGAGAATTGTCCTGGTCTGGAATCAGATTCAGCTCACCACTGACACATCGGCCGTAGTGCACCGTGGCACTGTTGTAGAAGACCGACTTGAGCGCTATCACGTCATCGAGCAATTCAAGGTCGTTCTTGGCAGTTGCGCCCACGTCATGCTGTAGGAGCATTGCTAGGTCGTACCAATGCCGCGAGATTCGGTCCTTGTCCTCAGAGATGAGCTTGTTGCACTGCGCATTAATCAGAGTGACCTTCTCCCAGAAGGTCCTGGCCGGCGAGAGAACCACTACCTTCTCGGCCTTTGGGAAGGCAATGCCTTCGAATAGCTCAGCAATGTCTGGCTGAATGGAGTGGACCGCATTCGGATTGATGATGTTTCAACTGCAAACGACTGGTCAGGTGTCCGGTGAGCTCACCGTATAGGCACGACGTTGTGATCCCTGGTTTGATTGATTGCAGATGCCGACAGGTTGCCAGTGGCCGCTTTCTGGAGGTGCTCACTCCACCAAGCCATCATCGGACGCCGGCTCGATGTAGTCAGCTCGGTTGTAAGCGCTTCGGACTTCGTCCTTGTCGACATGCGCCAGCGCGACTTCGATTAGCTCCGGATCTCACCCATGCTCGTTCAGGATTGTGCTGGCCATGGAGCGCATTCCGTGGCTGACCAAGCGGTCCTGAAAACCCATTCGCTTCAAGGCCATGTTGGCTGTTTGGCTATTCGCGTGGGTGCGCGGGTTTCTATCTGACGGAACACATATTCCCTGTGGTCGCTATGGTTCTTAAGCGTCTCCAATAACGAGAGTGTATGTTCGGTCAGCGGGATTGTGTGCGGACGACGCTTTTTCATTCGCTCCGGAGGAATGGTCCAGATGCGTTTGTCGAAGTCGATGTCCGCCCATCGAGTGGTGGCAGCCTCGGCAGGGCGTGTCATTGTATGAAGTTGCCATTCGATCAGGCAGCGGGTCGTCCGCTTGATGTTGGCGTTCGCGATTTCCATCATGAGCTTGGGAAGCTCATCAGTTGGTAGCGCGGCCATGTTCTCTTTTTTGGGTTTCTTGAAGACCGCTCGAATGCCGCTGAGAGGGTTGGCAAAGATCATTCCGGAATTGACCCCGTAGGTCATGATCTCGTTAAGGCGCTGGCTTACCCGCTTCACGGTCTCGAGGCTACCTTTGGCCTCAATCGGCCGAAGGAGCTTGATGACCATCGGGGCATTCACTTCTGATAGCGGTGTTGATTTCATGCTCGGAAATACATGCAGCGTGAGTGAGCGCCAGATGTCTTCGGCATACGCCGGGGTGACGGAATTCTTCTTCAATTCGAACCACGCGGTGGCTACGTTCTCGAACGTATGTTCCGTTTCCGCTCGTTTGGCTTCCTGCAGTTCATTACGCTGAGCTTTGGGGTCAATGCCCTGCGCCAGCAGCTCTCTAGCCTCAAGTGTTTTCTTCCTGCCTTGCGCAAGAGAAACCTCGGAATAAGAGCCGAGTGTCATGTTGATTCGATTCTTGGTGACGGGATGCCGGTAGTTGAAATTCCACTGCATCGAGCGATTGACTCTGACACGGAGCTGAAGCCCGTCGGCATCGGTGAGGACGTAATCCTTGTCTCTCGGTTTGATCGACTTGAGCTTGCGGTCGGAGAGGCGGGTGGTTTGAGCGCACATGAGAAGCACTTCATGACACTTTTTGGTATTCCCAGGATTAGCCCTGGGTAGCCGGGAATACCATTGGGAGTACCAAATCGCTTGGAACTCTAAAACCTCGAAACCACCCAATAGCCCTAAAATTCCCGTATTTACTGGATTTCAGGCACAAAAAAAGACGTCCGTGGACGTCTTTTTTTGTTGAAGTGGTGGAGCCGGGGGGATTTGAACCCCCGTCCGCCAGTACTCCGCTGTCGGTACTACATGCGTAGCCGTGTCTATTAAGTTAACCCTCAGCGACCCGACGGGCAGGGTGCTTTGGGCGAGTTGTGTAAGTTTTAGCCGATTCGTCCACAACGTACTGCACGGCGATTCTGTTCTATATGACAATCACTTCGAGTTTACAGACATCCTCTAGTGATTGCTGGACCCGAAGGTACCAGAAGCTCAGGGTCTAAGGCTGCTTACGCAGCGATGGACATTTCCTGGCCGTAGTTTTCGTCATTGGCAACTATAAGTAGTTGCAACAGTGGATTTACGAGTTCTGTTACCAACTCGGCATGCACCTAAAGTTTCGCAACCGGCGTCGAATCCTAAACGGCCCCGAGCCTGTTGCTCGGTGAATCTTGATGAGCAACAAGCCTGCGCAGTGTACGCCAACGCGGCTCAGAAGGCCAACCCGAAGGTTGGCCTTGAGCGGCTATCAGCTTTTACCGTCTTTGTTCGCGTTCTTGATTTCCTGGATGGTCTGGGTGGTCTCGGAAATGCATTTCTCGGTGCCTTCCTTGGTGTTCATCGCCTGGTGAGCTTTGGCTTGCTGCACGCTGGCTTCAACGCGGGCACTGATTTCCGGAGCCTGAATCTGTGCCTTGGCATTGGCGATGGTCTGCAGATTGGTTTCGCAGAGATCCTCAGAACCACCGGCCGCAAACGAAGTGGACGCCATCATGGAAGCAGTAACGAACAGACCTAACAGTACAGAACGTTTCATGTGTATCTCCTTGAGCTGAGGGTCCAGACTTTTACTGGCCATCAGGACGGGCTGCCAAGTTTGGGTAGGGCCCGGCAATGTCCGGGCTTAATCTGTGGACTACGACGGCGCGTCAGGGTTCTATTTTTCTTCAGCGCGCCCTTGCCCGCGTGACCCGGTCCACCAGATAAACCAGCCCGTGGTAGTCAATGCCACCGTGTTGCGTCAGACCGATCTCACAGGTACGGCTGGTAGAAATCCCTTCACTGCATTGCTGCACCGCGTCCTTGAGCGTTCTCAAGGAATGAGCATTCAACTCCGGGGTGGTGAAGCCTTTGTCGCCGGCAAAACCACAGCAACGGATGCCTTCAGGGATGACGACATGGTTGCTGCATTTACGCGCAAGATCGATCAACGCCTGGCTTTCCCCGAGGTGCTGAGTGCTACAGGTGACGTGCACGGCGATGGGCGCCTCTTGTGGTGTGAAGTCGAGTCGATCCATCAAGTGCGTACGGATGAAACGTACCGGGTCGTACAGGTCCAGTCGAACTTCACCGAGGTCCTCGACCAGGCGCAAGGTGCAAGGGCTGGTGTCGCAGTAGATCGGGTCGAGTCCGCCACGGCTGGCGTGCAGCAGTGCGCCGATCAGTTCCTGGCGTTTGTGTTCGGCCTGCTCGGCGTAGCCTTTGGAGGCGAACGGCTGGCCGCAGCAAAGACTGTCCTGATTGTCCGGAAAGACCACTTGATAACCGGCTTTTTCCAGCAGTCCACGGGTTTTGTCGTACAGCGACATTTGTTCTTTGTCACCGTATGCCGGGCCCATCACACGGGAGACGCAAGCCGCCAGGTACACCACTCGCGGGCGCTCATCCGTTACGGTGGGGCTGAAGCGAATGGCTTTTTCCGGCTGCGGCATGGCGTTGGTCCATTGCGGGACCTGACCTTTGGCGAGCTTCGTCAACGTTGCCGAAAGCTTCGCCAGACGTGGCGCCCCCAACAGCATTCGCGCACCGTTGGCAACGTGGAGGGTGAAGCGCGCACCTTGCAGCGCCGTGGCGAAATGGCCTTCGAGCCAGTTGGCGGTTTTCGTATGCGTCGCCTTGCGAGCACGAAGCTTTTTCACCAGCTCGCCGGTGTTGATTCCTACAGGACAACGTTGTGCGCACAAGCCGGTGGCGGCGCAGGTATCGATGCCCTGGTATTCGTACGCAGCCTCCAGTTCCGAGGTGTCGACGCCGGCACGTTTCTTCGCCTGAATGTCTCGCCAGATCACGATGCGCTGACGCGGGCTCAGCGTCAGTCCCTTCGACGGGCACACCGGCTCGCAAAAACCACACTCGATGCACTTATCCACAATCTCATCGGCGGCCGGCAGCGGCTTCAGGTGTTTGAGGTGGATCTGCGGATCCTCGCTGAGCACCACGTCCGGATTGAGAATGCCATTAGGGTCGAGCAGGCGTTTGAGCTGCCACATCAATTGGTAGGCATCGCTGCCCCATTCGAGCTCGACGAAGGGCGCCATGTTGCGGCCGGTGCCGTGTTCAGCCTTTAGCGAACCGCCGAATTCCACCGCAACCAACTGCGCGACGTCGTCCATGAACGCCTGGTAGCGGGCGACTTCTTCCGGGTTGTTGAAGCCTTGGGTGAAGACAAAGTGCAGATTGCCTTCCAGCGCGTGTCCGAAAAGGATCGCTTCGTCGTAGTGATGTTTGTCGAACAACTCGATCAGCCGGTTCACGCCGATCGCCAGTTGTTCCACCGGAAACGTCACGTCTTCGATGATCACCGTGGTGCCGGTTTTGCGCACCGCGCCGACGGCGGGGAAGGTGTCTTTGCGGATGGCCCAGAGTCGGGCGTTTTCCACCGGGTCTTCGGTGAAGTCGACCTGTTTTTCCACCGGGAACGAAGTGAGCGAGGCCATGATTTGCGCCAGTTGCTCGTGCAGCAGCGTCGACGATGCGGCGCGGGATTCGATCAACAGCGCGCAGGCATTGTTCGACAGGTGTTGTACGAAAGCCGGCATGCCGGGTTTGTCCTGCACTGAACGCAGGCTACGGCGGTCGAGCAGTTCCACGGCCGACACCGGTTGGCTTTTCAGCACGGTGACGGCGTTGCAGCAAGTCTCCACATCCCGGAACACGATCAGCGCCGACGCCTTGTTCGGGTGGTCGATCACAGTGTCGTAGGTCACGGCGCTGATGAACCCGAGGGTGCCTTCGGAACCCACCAGCAAGTGGCTCAAGATATCCACAGGCTCATCGAAATCCACCAGGGCGTTAAGTGACAGGCCGGTGGTATTTTTCAGACGGTATTTGTGGCGAATTCTTGCGGCTAATTCGGAATTGGCGCGGGTCTCGCGGCCCAGCGTCGCCAGCCGTTCAAGCAGCGCGGCATGGCTCTGACGAAACGCGGCGACACTTGCCGCGTCCTCGGTATCGAGGCGGCTGCCGTCGGCGAGCACCAAGCGAATGCCGGCCAGCGTGTGATAGGTGTTTTGCGCGGTGCCGCAGCACATGCCGCTGGCGTTGTTGGCGACGATGCCGCCGATTTTGCAGGCGTTGATCGAGGCCGGGTCCGGACCGATCTTGCGTCCGAACGGCGCCAGCCATGCATTCGCCTGCGCGCCGATGACGCCCGGTTGCAGGCGGATTTGCGTGCCTTGGCCGCGGATCTCGCGGCCGTTCCAGTTGTCCCCAAGCACGATCAGCACCGAATCGCTGATCGCCTGGCCGGACAGGCTGGTGCCGGCGGCGCGGAAGGTCACCGCAACCTGATCCCGTTGCGCCAGTTTCAGCAGCGCGACCACTTCGTCTTCAGACTCGACGCGGATCACCAGTTTCGGAATCAACCGGTAGAAACTCGCGTCGGTGCCGAAGGCCAGCGTCGACAAGGGGTCGTCGAAGCGTCGCTCTGCGGGGATCAGTTGCTGCGCATCACGCAGGAAAGCCGCCGGTAGAGTCATTGGTCCTCCAGAATCAAAACCACCAGGTCTTTCGGGCCGTGGGCACCGTAAGCCAGGATTTGCTCGATGTCGGCAGTCTTCGATGGGCCGGATACCAGCAGCGCGTTGGTCGGCATGCCTTGGGCCCAGTTGAATTCCTGCTGCACCTGATAGAAGTTGTCACGAATGTCACTGACCTTGAGCAGGGCGAAATGCACCGGCGGCACCAGGCTCATCAAACGCGGTTCTTCCCGCGTCGGCCAGAGAATCAGACTACCTGTCGCGGCGATTGCGCCGAGGGTGGTGGTCAGGCTGGCCGGCGTATCGTCGAACAACTCGGTTTTCCATTCCTCTACCGGGCGGTCGTAGGCTTTGAGTCTAGGCAGGCCGGGATTATTCGCCCAATGCTGAGTGACGCGTTCACCGTGAGGCGTAGTCGGCGCGATCAACAGGCTTGGCAATTGCCGATCCCGCAGCAATTGCGCGAGCAGTAGCGGCCAACCCTCACCTGAGGTCAGATGGATTTCCGTGTGCACGGCTTCCATCAACTTCCGCAGCTGAGTAATACGCTGCTCGGGCGCATAAGTGTAAGGCGCTGTCACCAGTTCGACGTCGAAGTCGTCAGGCACGGGTGTGGTGCCGGTCAGACTTTTGCGCAATTTGGCGAGGATATTTTGCCTGGCGCTCATCAGCGATCTCCCTGTTTGGCCAAATGCTCGCGGGCCATGTCGTGCAGTGAGCGGGCAGCCGGTTTCGGGGCGCTGTGATTTTGCGTCCATGGGCCGACGTTGTCGGGTGCGAGGGCACGCAGTCGCGTGGCGCAGAAAGCGAACAGGCGATAGAGCGTCGGCGAGCTATTGAGTTTCGCCCAGGCGTTCCAGATAAAACGTTCCTTGCGCGAATACTTGCTGCCCTGGCCGCGCATCACGGGATGCGGGCTGTCCGGTGCCTTGACGTTCTCTTCGCGCAGGCGCCGCAGCAGTGCAGGGATAGGAATTTTTACCGGGCAGACTTCACCGCAGGCACCGCATAACGATGATGCGCTGGGATGGTCCGGGACTTTCGCCAGGCCGACCATGTGCGGCGTGATGATTTTTCCGATAGGCCCCGGGTAAACCTCCCCATAGGCGTGGCCGCCGATTCGGGTGTAGACCGGGCAATGATTCATACAGGCGCCGCAGCGGATGCAGTTCAGGGTCTGGCGCAATTCGCTGTCGGCAAAAGCCTGGCTGCGACCGTTGTCGAGCAATACCAGATGCACTTCCTGCGGGCCGTCGAGTTCGTGTTCCTTGCGCGGGCCGGAGATCATGTTCACGTAGGTGGTGATTGGCTGGCCGAGGGCCGAGCGGGTTAGCAGCGATAACAGCGGCACAACGTCGCGCAGGTTCTCCACGACTTTTTCAATGCCGGTGACGGCGATGTGCACCGGCGGCACCGTGGTGGTCATGCGGCCGTTGCCTTCGTTTTCCACCAGCAGCAGGGTGCCGGTTTCGGCCACGGCGAAGTTGACGCCGGAGACGCCGATGTCCGCTTCGAAGAATTTCTGTCGCAAGACTTTGCGACCGATCTGAATGAGTTGGTCAACGTCCTTGGTGTATTCCACGCCAAGTTTGTCGTGGAACAAGGACGCGACCTGACCGGCATTCTTGTGGATCGCCGGCATAATAATGTGTGAAGGCTTCTCGTGGTCGAGCTGGACGATGTACTCGCCCATGTCCGATTCCAGGCATTCAATGCCCCGTTCAGCGAGGAAATGATTCATTTCCATCTCTTCGCTGACCATCGATTTGCCCTTGATCACTTGCCGCCCCTCGTGAGCGCGGATGATCGAGAGGACGATGCCATTGGCCTCGTCCACCGTTTCCGCCCAGTGCACTGTCACACCGTTGCGGGTCAGGTTCTGTTCAAGCTGCTCGAGCAGGTCGGGCAACTTCGATAACGCACGGGCGCGGACAGCATTGCCCAGCACTCGCAAATGTTCTCTTTCGTGGGCATCGCTGAAGGACGCTGCCCGTTTTGTCATCAGTGAATCCATCGCAGTGCGAAAGTTGTTTCGCAGCTGCTTGTCAGCCAACGCCTCGTGGGCGCGGTGACGGAAATCTTCTTCTACGGCAACCGTAGGAATAATCGCGGAAGCGTTCATTGAACTCCTCCGGTTCGCTGCCAGAGGAAACTGGCCAGGTGTTGGCCGCGCAATGCTTCCTTTTGTTTCTCCAGCGAGCCGTTGATGTTCATCAGGCAACCGCAGTCGGCACTGAGTACCTGATGCGCGCCGGATTCCTTCAGCGACCGGGTCTTGTCAGCCACCATCGCGCCGGAAATGTCTGGCATACGGACGCTGAAAGTCCCACCGAAGCCACAGCATTCACTTTCGTGGCTGTGGTCAACTCGCTCCACGTTGCCCAGCTGCGACAGCAACTCACGGCCATGCAAGTGGGTATTCATTTCCCGGCGCGCCGAGCACGAGGTGTGCAGCGCCACTTTCACCGGTTTGCCGCCGTCCTTGAGCTGCACCTTGCAGACAAACAGCAGAAATTCGGCCAACTCATACGTCCGGGCCGCAAGGTCCTGAACCTGTTTCAACGTTTGCGGCTCGTCCTTGAACAAGTCGGCGTAGTGTTCGCGCAACATGCCGGCACAGGATCCCGACGGCACCACCACCGGATAATCGCCGGCAAACAGCGCCAATTGCGAGCGCGCCACGGTCCTGGCCTGTTCGGTATAACCGGAGGTGTAGGCCGGTTGTCCACAGCAGCTCTGCCCTTGCGGATACTCGACACGAATGCCTTCGCGTTCCAGCAAGTGAATCGCGTCCATCCCGGCTTCCGGGTAGAACAGATCCACCACGCAGGTTCCGAACAGATAAACCCGTGACGGTTTTTCGCTGGGGTATTGCCGAGGCTCGGGCAGTGGCGGTGCGACGCGTGTCGCGTTTGGCACGGCGTTGTAAAAAAGCTCGCTCATCAGGCGTGTCTCTCGGCCGGTTACCCGTCCGCTGAGGCTGCTGAATATAAAGAGGGAAGCTTTCAGCAGCCTTACAGACCGGGTAGTGAATAGCTGACGCCGGAATCGTGGTCCGGCGTCGGTTTTTGCTTCCTAGCCCGTAGTACTTAGTGCACCAGCATGCCGGTGAACCAGTAGGCCTGGGCCAGGGTGATCAGGCCGACGATGGTTGCGAAGAACAGACTGTGCTTGAGGGTGAAGCGGAACAGGTCCGATTCCTTGCCCACCAGGCCGGTCGCGGCGCACGCCACGGCGATCGATTGCGGCGAGATCATCTTGCCGGTTACGCCACCGCTGGTGTTTGCCGCTACCAGCAAGGTGTCGCTGACGCCGATCTGGTGCGCGGTCGTCGCTTGCAACGAACCGAACAGCGCGTTGGACGAGGTATCGGAACCGGTCAGGAATACGCCCAGCCAGCCGAGGAACGGCGAGAAGAACGGGAACGCGGCGCCAGTGCCTGCCAGTACCAGGGCCATAGTCGATGACATGCCCGAGTAGTTAGTGACGAAGGCGAAAGCCAGCACCATGCCGATGGACAGGATCGGCCAGCGCAGCTCGTAGAAAGTCTCTCTCAAAGTGGTCAGACCAGTTCTGAGGTTGATCTTCAGTACCAGCATCGAGATCAGCGCGGAGAAGAAAATCGCCGTGCCGGTCGCCGAGATCGGATCGAGTTTGAACACTGCCGGAATGGCCGTCGGTGCGTTCACGATCGGTGCAACCTTGATCACCATCTGATCCAGGTGCGGGATGGCAAAGTTGAACACCCAGCTGTACATCGACCCGCCGGCGGCGAACATTGCCTTGAACGGTTTCAGAGTCCAGATGGTGACCAGTACGGTCAGGATCAGGAACGGCGACCATGCCTTGAAGATTTCACCCAGGCTGTACGGAGACGCCACGGTGCTGCGCGGCTGGCCGAAACCACCGGCGCTGGCGGTGACCACCGAGGCCGAAACCGCGCCGACAATGTGTTGGCCTGCAGCACGTTTCGGCTGCCAGACTTTCAGGAACAGCGTCAGCGAAATCAGGCTGGCCAAGGCCGAGGTGATGTCCGGCAGTTCCGGGCCGATGAAGTTCGAGGTGAAATATTGCGTGATGGCAAAGCTCAGGCCAGCCACCAGCGCTGCCGGCCAGGTTTCCCGCACGCCGCGCAGGCCGTCCATCATGAACACCAGCCAGAACGGCACGAACAGCGACAGCAGTGGCAATTGGCGGCCGGTCATGGCGCCAATTTTAAACGCGTCGATACCGGTCACTTGCCCGGCGACGATGATCGGAATTCCCAAGGCACCGAACGCTACTGGCGCGGTGTTGGCGATCAGGCACAGGCCGGCGGCATACAGCGGATTGAAGCCCAGCCCGACCAGCAGTGCGGCGGTAATCGCTACCGGCGCGCCGAAACCGGCTGCGCCTTCGAGGAAGGCACCGAAGCAAAAGCCGATCAGCAGCACCTGCAAACGTTGGTCATCGGTAATCGACAGTACGGAGCTGCGGATGACTTCGAACTGACCACTTTTTACCGTCAGTTTGTAGAGGAACACCGCGGCGACGATGATCCACGCAATCGGCCACAGGCCGTAAGCGAAGCCATACCCGGCGGCGGCGAATGCCATGTCGACCGGCATCTGGAAAGCGAAGATCGCGACGGCGATGGACAGCGCCAGCGTGATACTGCCTGCCACATGCCCTTTGAGGCGGAAAACGGCCAGCGCCAGAAAGAAAAACACGATGGGGATAACGGCCGCGAGCGCGGAAAGGCCGAGGCTGCCGAGCGGGGTATAGAGCTGTTGCCAGGTTTGCATATGGGGTGGCCCCTAATTGTTGTTGGTCAGGCACTGATCAGCGTTCTTGGATAATTGGTAATACCAATTTACAATCGCTGTTCGCTAGGGTAAAAGCCTTGTAGCCGATGTGTCAATTTGCCGGCCTACAACTTTTGTCGAATAAGTGCTGGAGCGTTTGTCTGATCTGCTCCAGGAAATACCGTCTGCCAGGTGCCCGCGCGGCGCCGATGCGCCAGAATAGAGAGCCCGGCGACCGTCGGGACCGTGGAGATTTGATTTATGGGTTTTGATCAAATTCGTCAGCGCCGTTTGTCTGACGATATTGTCGAGCAACTCGAGGGGATGATCCTCGAAGGTACGCTGAAGGCGGGTGAGCGCTTGCCGGCGGAGCGCGCACTGGCCGAGCAGTTCGGCGTGTCACGCCCTTCGTTGCGCGAAGCGATTCAGAAACTGGCGGCCAAGGGCTTGCTCGTCAGTCGTCAGGGCGGCGGCAATTATGTGGTGGAATCGCTGGGCACAACGTTCAGTGATCCGCTACTTCATCTGCTTGAAAGCAATCCCGAGGCACAGCGCGATCTGCTGGAGTTCCGCCATACCCTGGAAGCGTCTTGCGCTTATTACGCCGCGTTGCGCGCCACGGATGTCGACCGCGAGCGGCTGACCGCCGCCTTCAATGAGTTGCAGGACTGCTATACGCGTCACGATGAAGTGAGTCGGGCGGAAGAGGGCGCGGCGGATGCGAAATTTCACCTGGCCATCGCCGAAGCCAGCCATAACGCGGTGTTGCTGCACACCATTCGCGGACTGTTCGATTTGCTCAAGCGCAACGTCGTGACCAACATTGGCGGCATGTACAAACAGCGCACGGAAACCCGCGACATGCTGATCACCCAGCACCGGGAGTTGTACATGGCGATTATCGAAGGCAGGGCAGAGCAAGCGCGGGAAGTCTCAAGCCGACACATTCTGTATGTGCAGGAAGTGCTGGAGGAGGTGCGTCAGGAAGTGCAGCGTATGGCCCGGGCGGAGCGGCGCAAGGGGATTTGATCGCGCTAAAACGCAAAGATCGCAGCCTTCGGCAGCTCCTACGAGGCAACACAGAACCTGTAGGAGCTGCCGAAGGCTGCGATCTTTTCGCTAGCGCCTCAACAATCGGCCAGAAAAATTACTCTTCCTTGCCCTTGTTGCGCACCGCACGCTGCAACTCGCGACCGGCGTCGCGTTCGCGTTCGGTATCACGCTTGTCGTATTCCTTTTTGCCCTTACCCAGAGCGATCTCGCACTTGACCATGTGCTTGCTCCAGTACCAGGACAGGCATACGCATGCGTAACCCTTTTGCTGCACGGCGGCGGCGAGCTTTTCCAGCTCGCGGCGGTTGAGCAGCAGTTTGCGGGTGCGGGTCGGATCAGCGATGACGTGGGTGCTGGCGGTCATCAGCGGCGTGATGTGGCTACCGAGCAACCAGGCTTCGCCATCTTTGAGCAGCACATAACTGTCTACCAGTTGCAGCTTGCTTGCCCGCAGACTTTTTACTTCCCAGCCGGCCAGGACCAGACCAGCCTCGAACCGATGTTCGATGAAGTAATCGTGTCGCGCCTTTTTATTTTGCGCGATGGTCCCTGTAGGGTGTTTCTTCTGTTTAGCCATAGGGGCGGCATTATAGGGAGTTGCACGCCAGTCGGCTACGGTGAAGCTACATGCTTGAGCAGGTTGATTGAATCCCGGACAATGCGCCCTCTTTTTGCAATGCATGGACGTGGTAACGATGTCGACAGACAAGGTTTCTGTCCACGGCAGTTGGGCTAGCCGCTGGGTCTTCATACTCGCCGCGACCGGTTCGGCCGTGGGCCTGGGCAGCATCTGGAAGTTCCCGTACATGGTCGGGATCTACGGCGGCGGTGCGTTTGTGTTGATGTTTCTGGCGTGTATCGCACTGATCGGTGTGCCGGTCATGCTGGCGGAAACACTGATCGGCCGTCGAGCCCGACAAAGTCCGGCCAACGCCTTGAAGGTGCTCGCGCAGGAAGCAGGGCATTCCGGCAAGTGGTCCTGGGGCGCTTTCGCCGGGATGATCACGGCGTTGCTGATCCTGTCTTTCTATAGCGTTGTCGGCGGTTGGTCGCTGGATTACATCATCGACATGGGGCGTGGCGACTTCCAGGGGGTAACGCCTGATCAGGTCGGTGCGTACTTTGGCAAGGTCATCGCTGACCCGTGGCGCCTGACACTTTGGCACACGATTTTTATGTTGCTGTCCGCCATTGTGATCGCCAAAGGCGTCGTCGCCGGGCTGGAGCGCAGCCTGCGCATCATGATGCCGTTGCTCTTCATGATGATTCTGGTGTTGCTGGGTTACAGCATGACCACCGGCCATTTCATGGAAGGCGTGCATTTCATGTTCGACTTCCAACCGGAAAAAGTACTCGACGGCCTGCTGCCCGCCATGGGGCACGCGTTTTTCTCTTTGAGTGTGGGCGTAGGCTCGATCATGATCTACGGCGCTTACATGCCGAAGGATTCATCGATTTCCGGCACTGTCGTGGGTGTCGCGTTGCTCGATACCTTTGTCTCGCTGGTGGCCGGTCTGGCCTTGTTTCCAATCGTGTTCGCTGCAGGCCTGAACCCGAGCGAAGGCCCAGGCCTGATGTTCGTCAGCCTGCCATTTGCCTTTGGCAACGTAGCGTTCGGCCAGTTGATGGGCGTGGTGTTCTTCGTGCTGGTTGCTATCGCAGCCTGGAGTTCGGCCATTTCGCTGCTCGAGCCGATGGTGGCTTATCTGGTGGAGCGCACCAAAGTCCGCCGCGCCTGGGTGACATTCTGGTTGGCATTCACCTGCTGGTTCGTGGGGTTGGGCACGGTTTTTTCCTTCAATATCTGGAAGGAAGCCAAATTTTTCGTGAACGAAGGCGGGATGTTCCATCTCTATCAATGGGGTGCGGCCGGCGGCCTGGATTTCTTTGGCGTGATCGATTTCTTTACCTCGCGGATCATGTTGCCACTCGGTGGTTTGTGTTTCGTGGTGTTTGCAGGCTGGGTGATGGGGCGTGAAGCGGTGCGCGACGAGTTGTCGATCCGCAACCCTGTGTTGTTCACTCTGTCCTTGTTTTTGATGCGCTATGTGGCGCCCATCGGCATTCTTGTAGTGTTTGCCGCCCAGCTGTGGAAGTGACGCTGACATGACGACACACATTCAACGATCGGCTTTGCTGCCATACCCGGCACAAGCGCTGTATGACCTGGTTAATGACGTGGCGCGGTACCCGGAGTTTTTGCCATGGTGTTCGTCGGCCGAAGTACTGGAGAGTTCTCCCGAACACATGCGCGCCAGCGTTGGCGTGGCCAAGGGCGGGCTGAGTCAGCACTTCGTGACGCGTAATACGCTGGTCCCGGGGCAATCGATCGAGATGAATCTCGAGGAAGGCCCTTTCACTCAGCTGCACGGCATCTGGGTGTTCAAGGCGTTGACCGATAAAGCCTGCAAAATCAGCCTCGACCTTTCCTTTGATTACGCCGGGCCGATCGTTCGTGCGACGTTGGGGCCATTGTTCAATCAGGCAGCCAATACGCTGGTCGATGCGTTCTGCCAACGCGCCAAACAGATTCATGGTTGAGTTTGAGGTGGTGTATGCCGCCGTAGACCGTCAAGTGCTTGTCAGTGCGACGGTGCCGGCGGGTACGACAGTGCGCGCAGCGTTGCTGGCATCGGGAGTGGGGCAAGCCTTTGCGGAGCTGGATCTGGCCAATTGTCCGGTGGGGGTATTCGGCAAGGTGATCGCAGATCCGGATACCCACCAGATTCAAGCGGGAGACCGCATCGAAATCTACCGGCCATTGCTGGCGGATCCGAAAGAAATTCGACGGCTGCGCGCTGCCAAGGCTGCCGAGGCCAAGGCGCGAAATCAGTGATCCGCTCAAACCGCGAGCAATAAAAAACCCGGATTTCCGGGTTTTTTATTGCGTCGCAAATTATTGCGGCGAGGTGTCGAGCGGTTCCGGCGTCGGGACTGGAACGGTTTCTACACCGTCGACGTCCTTCTGGATCTGGTCCAGCAACGAACCTGGCTTGACCGGTTTCTCCGGTTTCGGCTGCTCGGCATTTTCAGCAGGCGCGGTCACGTTTGTGCCACTGTCCTTGCCAAGAATCGCCTCGTCTCGGCTCACGCCCGGCATGAAATCGCCAGAGAGGCTGACAAGTTGGTCATTTGGGTTGAAGATAACGCTAATGCGTTCCTGTTGGCGTTCACCGCCACCCGGTTGCAGGCTGTACAGATAATCCCAGCGATCGGCATGGAACGTGTCGGTCAGCAGAGGGTTACCCATGATAAACCGTACTTGCCGACGGGTCATTCCCGGGCGTAACTGGTCTATCATGTCCTGCGTGACGACATTGCCCTGCTGGATGTCGATTTTGTAAACCCCGGGGAATGAACAACCGGCGAGTGCGAGCAGTCCCACAAAGGTGAAACTGGTTAGCAAGAGCTTGGTGTTTTGCATCGGTGGGCGACTTCCACTATCTTGGCTGGGACAACGTAAACGCCGATCATACCCGCATTAAGAGAAGCTGCGAAGCAGCATCGCGAGAAAGCTGACCATGGTTGAAAATAGCGAACTACGCAAAGCCGGCCTCAAAGTGACCCTTCCACGGGTCAAAATTCTGCAAATGCTCGATTCCGCCGAGCAACGCCACATGAGTGCCGAGGATGTTTACAAGGCGCTGATGGAGGCTGGCGAGGACGTCGGTCTGGCCACGGTTTACCGTGTACTGACTCAGTTCGAGGCAGCTGGGCTTGTGGTGCGGCACAACTTCGACGGAGGCCATGCGGTCTTCGAGCTGGACGACGGTAAGCATCACGACCACATGGTCAACGTCGAAACCAGTGAAGTGATCGAATTCTTCGACGAAGAAATCGAGCGTCTGCAGAAAGCCATCGTCGACAAGTATGGCTTCGAGATGGTTGATCACAACCTAGTGCTGTACGTACGCAAGAAAAAGTAAGCATGTCGCGCGAATCTACAGGTTCGCGAAACGAGCGAAGGCGACCCCAGGGTCGCCTTCGTGCTTTCTGCCGTTGCTAGATTTTTGCAGTGACGACCATTTTCTTCGCGTGAGCCAGTGATTCCTTGGTCAGGTCGATGCCCCCCAGCATCCGCGCAACTTCTTCGACGCGATCGTTCTTGCTCAGCTTGGAAACGGCCGTGCGGGTCGCGTCCTCGCCGCGCACCTTGTGCACGAATAGATGTTGATGACCCTGCGCTGCCACTTGCGGCAGGTGAGTGACTGTCAGCACTTGCCCGCGCTCACCCAGGCGGCGCAGCAACTGGCCGACAATCTCCGCAGTCGGCCCGCCAATGCCCACGTCCACTTCATCGAACACCAGGGTCGGTACGCGGGAGGTTTGTGCAGTGATCACCTGAATCGCGAGGCTGATCCGCGACAGCTCACCCCCCGAGGCTACCTTGGCCAAGGCTTTCAATGGCTGGCCGGGGTTGGCGCTGACCAGTAGCTCAACCTGCTCCAGGCCGTTCGGCAGCAGCTCATCGCTTGCGTTGGGTCGCAGTTCAATGGTGAAACGACCGCCCGGCATGCCCAATCGCTGGATTTCCTGCTCCACGGCGCTGGCGAGACTGTTTGCAGCCTGATGGCGCAGATCGCTCAGCTCTCGAGCCTTTTCCTGATAATGGCGTGCATAGGAGGCCAGTTCATCGCTGAGCCGTTCGATCGATTCATCGTTGGCATTCAGGGTTTCGATTTCGTCCAGCAGGCGTTGCTGCATCTCCGCGACTTCAGTCGGCTGGATGCGGTGCTTGCGCGCCATGGTGTAGATCGCATCGAGGCGCTCCTCCAGGTACTGAAGGCGTGCAGGGTCGGCGTCGAAGTTGTCGAGGAAGCGATTGAGCTCGCCGACGGCTTCTTCTACCTGGATCTGAGCGCTGGTCAGCAAGCTGCTGGCTTCTCCCAGCGCACCAATCGAATTATTCACGCTCGACAGGCGATTCAGGCTGGCGGTCAGGGCATTCAGCACATTTCCGGAATCACTCTCGCTGCATTGCTCGACCACTTGTCGGCAGATACCGAGCAAGGTTTCTGCATTGGTCAGGTTCTTGTGTTCCTGTTCCAGCTGCTCCAGTTCGTTGTCGCCAAGGCCGAGGTTTTCCAGCTCTTCGAGTTGATAGCTGAGCAATTGATGACGAGCGCGCTGCTCATCGCCGGAGTTGGACAGGCGCTCCAGCTCCTGTCGGGTCTGGCGCCAGCGTTGGGCGGCCAGTTGCACCTGGCGTGCGAGGTCTGTGGCGCCGGCATATTCGTCGAGCAGGCGGCGGTGGGTGTCGGTCTTGAGTAGCGATTGGTGCTCGTGCTGGCTGTGGATATCGATCAACAGTTCGCCCAAAGCCTTGAGATCGCCGAGCGGGCAGGGCGTGCCATTGATGTAGCCGCGCGAGCGCCCCTCGGCGGTAATCACCCGGCGCAGAATGCACGGGCCGTCACTCTCGAGGTCGCGCTCGGCGAGCCAGGTACTGGCTTCTGGAATGTCGGCCAGGTCGAAGGTCGCCAGGATGTCGGCCTTGTCGGCACCGGGACGGACAACGCCACTGTCGGCGCGATCCCCGAGGGTCAGGCCCAGGGCGTCGAGCATGATCGACTTGCCGGCGCCGGTTTCCCCTGTGATCACGCTCATTCCGCGATCGAGTTCGAGATCGAGATGTTCAACGATGGCGTAGTTATGTACGGACAGGTGCACCAGCATAAAGGCCGCTCCCAGGCTTTAGGTCTGGTTATTTATACAGTGTTTTGTTTCTGGCTGACAATGCCCTCACTTAGCTCGATTCGTTTGGTCTGACGAAATGCTTAGTACTTTGGGCAATCCGAATGCAGCTGTTTTTTGTAGGGTTAATCGCATCAAGCCCCTTGAAGCTGATTTTCGCGGCCCCATATACCGGGACAGAAGCGCGAGTTGAGCTCGCGGACGATATTGAAAGGAGAAATCTATGGCTGACGAACAGACAGTGGATACGCCAAATCAAGACGCCACCACGGCTTCCGGTGAAGACCTGACGGCTCGTGTACAAGTGCTCGAAGAGCAACTGGCCGCCGCGCAGGATCAGGCTTTGCGTGTGGCCGCCGATCTGCAGAACGTCCGCCGTCGCGCCGAGCAGGATGTAGAAAAAGCACACAAATTCGCTCTGGAAAAATTTGCCAGCGATTTGTTGCCGATCATCGACAGCCTTGAGCGTGGTCTGGAGTTGTCCAGCCCGGACGATGAAAGCATCCGCCCAATGCGCGAAGGCATCGAGCTGACCCTGAAAATGTTCCAGGACACCCTGAAGCGTTATCAGATGGAAGCGATCGATCCGCATGGCGAACCGTTCAACGCCGTTCAGCATCAGGCCATGGCCATGCAGGAAAGCGCCGACGTCGAGCCGAACAGCGTGCTCAAGGTGTTCCAGAAGGGCTATCAGCTCAATGGTCGCTTGCTGCGCCCGGCTATGGTCGTGGTCAGCAAGGCTCCAGCGCCAGTTTCGCCTTCGATTGACGAGCAGGCTTGAAATTGGCCGCGAGGCCCCCATTTATAAGTCAAGCGTTTAAGTGCTACCGCAGTTAGCCACCACTGCTGCGGCAACCAAATCCAAAGTTTCGGGAGAGTTAACATGGGCAAAATCATCGGTATCGACCTGGGGACTACCAACTCCTGCGTCTCCGTCATGGAAAATGGCGCACCTAAAGTTATTGAGAACGCCGAAGGCGCGCGTACCACGCCATCGATCATCGCGTATGCCAACGACGGCGAAATCCTCGTCGGCCAATCGGCCAAGCGTCAGGCTGTGACCAATCCGCACAACACCCTGTATGCGGTGAAGCGTCTGATCGGTCGTAAGTTCGACGAAGAAGTCGTGCAGAAAGACATCAAGATGGTCCCTTACAAAATCGCCAAGGCTGACAACGGCGACGCGTGGGTAGAAGTGAACGGCCAGAAAATGTCGCCGCCACAGATCTCGGCTGAGATTCTGAAGAAGATGAAGAAGACCGCCGAAGACTACCTCGGCGAGCCAGTGACTGAAGCGGTGATCACCGTTCCGGCCTACTTCAACGACAGCCAGCGTCAAGCCACCAAAGACGCCGGCCGTATTGCTGGTCTGGACGTAAAACGCATCATCAACGAACCCACCGCGGCCGCTCTGGCTTACGGCATGGACAAGGCGAAGGGCGATCACACCGTGATCGTTTACGACTTGGGCGGCGGTACTTTCGACGTTTCCGTGATCGAAATCGCTGAAGTCGATGGCGAGCACCAGTTCGAAGTATTGGCCACCAACGGTGACACGTTCCTGGGCGGTGAAGACTTTGACATTCGTCTGATCGACTACCTCGTCGACGAATTCAAGAAAGAAAGCGGCATGAACCTCAAAGGTGACCCGCTGGCGATGCAGCGCCTGAAAGAAGCCGCTGAAAAAGCCAAGATCGAGCTGTCCTCGAGCATGTCGACCGACGTAAACCTGCCGTACATTACTGCAGACGCCACCGGTCCTAAGCACTTGAACGTGAAAATCTCCCGCGCCAAGCTCGAAGCGCTGGTAGAAGACCTGGTTCAGCGCACCATCGAACCTTGCCGCATCGCTCTGAAAGACTCCGGCATCGACGTTGGCGCTATCAACGACGTGATCCTGGTCGGCGGTCAGACCCGTATGCCACTGGTTCAGAAGCTGGTGACCGAGTTCTTCGGTAAAGAACCTCGTAAAGACGTGAACCCGGATGAAGCCGTTGCCGTGGGTGCTGCGATCCAGGGTGCCGTACTGGCCGGTGACGTGAAAGACGTCTTGCTGCTCGACGTCAGCCCGCTGACCCTGGGTATCGAAACCATGGGTGGCGTGATGACTGCGCTGATCGAGAAAAACACCACGATTCCTACCAAGAAATCGCAAGTGTTCTCGACGGCCGACGACAACCAGGGCGCTGTGACCATTCACGTCCTGCAAGGTGAGCGTAAGCAAGCGGCCCAGAACAAGTCCCTGGGCAAGTTCGACCTGGCCGAGATTCCACCAGCACCACGTGGCGTGCCACAAATCGAAGTGACCTTCGACATCGACGCCAACGGCATCCTGCACGTAGGCGCCAAAGACAAGGCCACCGGCAAGACTCAGTCGATCGTGATCAAGGCCAACTCCGGTCTGTCCGAGGAAGAAATTCAGCAGATGATTCGCGATGCTGAAGCCAACGCCGAGGAAGACAGCAAGTTCGCAGAGCTGGCAGCAGCCCGTAACCAGGGTGATGCACTGGTTCACTCGACGCGCAAAATGGTCGCAGACGCTGGCGATAAAGTGACCGCTGAAGAGAAGACTGCAATCGAAGCTGCTGTTGTAGCCCTGGAAGCCGCTGTCAAAGGCGACGACAAGGATGCCATCGAAGCCAAGGTTGAAGAGCTGTCGAAAGTCTCCGCTCCAGTGGCGCAGAAGATGTACGCCGAACAGGCCCAGCCTGCTGAAGGCGCTGCACCGCAAGGCGAATCGGCTGAGAAGGCTGACGACGTTGTCGATGCCGAGTTCGAAGAAGTCAAAGACCACAAGTAAGTTAGTGGTCGCCCGGTTGACTGCCTCAAGGCGGTGACTGGTAGGATGTCGCCGCGCGGGAGCTTGCTCCCGCGTTGGCGTGTCTGGAGCAAGTGAATTTTTACAGCATGCGACAACGCTCGAATGCTGGTGGTATGGCCGAAGATGCTCCTGCTTTTCGAGCCGAAAGTACCGCAATGAATCAAAGACCAGGATCGTTGAATTGACGTGAGTTGGGTCCGGGCCTGTATTGGGGCTCAACGAGTTTGGCGAGGCTCAGGAGAGGTTTGCCGAACGTCCTCAAGAGTGCAAAGACTTATGGCAAAGCGTGACTATTACGAAGTATTGGGTGTTGAGCGTGGCTCAAGCGAAGCAGACCTGAAAAAGGCCTACCGTCGCCTGGCGATGAAGCACCACCCGGACCGTAATCCCGATGACAAAGCGTCGGAAGAGATGTTCAAGGAGGCCAACGAGGCCTACGAAGTGCTGTCCGATTCCAGCAAGCGCGCGGCGTACGACCAATACGGTCATGCCGGTGTCGACCCGAGCATGGGTGGCGGCGGTGCCGGGTTTGGCGGTCAGAACTTCTCCGACATTTTCGGCGATGTCTTCAGTGACTTCTTCGGTGGCGGCCGTGGCGGTTCCCGTGGCGGCGCTCAGCGCGGCAGTGACCTGCGCTACACCCTGGAGCTGAATCTGGAAGAAGCGGTGCGCGGCACGACCGTGAATATCCGCGTTCCGACACTGGTCAATTGCAAGCCGTGCGATGGTTCGGGTGCCAAGAAAGGCTCCTCGCCGGTGACGTGCCCGACGTGTGGCGGTATCGGTCAGGTGCGCATGCAGCAAGGCTTCTTCTCGGTGCAGCAAACCTGCCCGCGTTGCCATGGACAAGGCAAGATCATTTCCGATCCGTGCGATTCCTGCCACGGTGAAGGTCGTGTCGAAGAGTACAAAACCCTTTCCGTGAAAGTGCCGGCCGGCGTCGATACCGGTGACCGCATTCGTCTGTCTGGCGAAGGCGAGGCGGGTGCTCAGGGTGGGCCGACTGGCGACCTGTACGTGGTGATCAACGTGCGCGAGCATGCGATCTTCCAGCGTGACGGCAAACACCTGTTCTGCGAAGTGCCGATCAGCTTTGTCGATGCGGCGCTGGGTGGCGAGCTGGAGATTCCGACGCTTGATGGGCGGGTCAAGCTGAAAATCCCCGAGGGGACGCAGACTGGCAAGCAATTCCGTGTTCGCGGCAAGGGTGTCGCGCCCGTGCGCGGCGGCGGTGCCGGCGACTTGATGTGCCGCGTGGCGGTGGAAACCCCGGTCAATCTGGGTCGTCGTCAGCGCGAATTGCTCGAGGAGTTCCGTAGTTCACTGGCGGACGACAACAGCCATTCGCCGAAAACCACCGGTTGGTTCGAAGGCGTGAAGCGTTTCTTCGGCGATCTGTAAGGAGTGAGCATGCGACGTATAGCTGTGATGGGCGCCGCTGGCCGCATGGGCAAGATTCTGGTTGAGGCGGTGCAGCAACGCGCACCGCTGACCGGTCTGACCGCCGCCATCGTGCGCCCCGGCAGCACGCTGATCGGTGTGGATGCCGGTGAGCTGGCTTCGCTCGGGCGAATTGGCGTGCCGCTGTCCGGTCATGTGGAAGCGGTGGCTGATGAGTTCGACGTGCTGATCGACTTCACGCTCCCGGAAGTCATGCTGAAAAACCTGGCGTTCTGCCGCAAGGCGGGCAAAGCCATGGTGATCGGCACGACGGGGCTCGATGCCGCGCAGAAGCAGTTGCTGGCCGAGGCGGGCAAGGACATTCCAATCGTGTTCGCCGCCAATTTCAGTGTCGGCGTGAACCTGTCGCTGAAGTTGCTCGACATGGCGGCGCGGGTGTTGGGTGATGATGCGGATATCGAGATCATCGAGGCTCATCATCGGCACAAGATCGACGCGCCTTCAGGCACGGCCCTGCGTATGGGTGAAGTGATTGCCAGTGCGCTGGATCGTGATCTGCAGAAAGTTGCGGTCTATGGGCGCGAAGGCCATACCGGTGCGCGTGAGCGTGAAACGATCGGGTTTGCCACGGTGCGCGGCGGTGATGTGGTCGGTGATCACACGGTGCTGTTTGCCTGTGAAGGCGAGCGCCTGGAGATCACCCATAAAGCCTCCAGTCGCATGACGTTTGCCAAGGGCGCGGTGCGGGCGGCGTTGTGGCTGGACGGTCGTGACCCTGGCCTTTACGACATGCAAGACGTGCTCGACCTGCATTAAGATGCAGCCGAAACCGGGTTTGGACACAGCGTTCGGGCCCGGTTTTATTACGCCAAGCGACGTCCTGTCGCATTCTCCGGCCTTTAGGGCTCATTGGCGGTAGACCAAAAAAGCCTTTTTCTGTAAGCTACAGCTTTAGTGTGTTCACTAAAAGCGCGCAGAATAATTCAGTGAATGAGCGGGGTGACGTGTCCATACGTCACTCCGCTTTTTTACACCTGCGATCGCCCTTTCAGGCTTTACTTACGGGAGGTCTTCTTGACTAAGCCAGCCATACTCGCCCTTGCTGATGGCAGCATTTTTCGCGGCGAAGCCATTGGAGCCGACGGTCAAACCGTTGGAGAGGTGGTGTTCAACACCGCCATGACCGGCTATCAGGAAATCCTTACCGATCCTTCCTACGCCCAACAGATCGTTACCCTGACGTACCCGCACATCGGCAACACCGGCACCACGCCGGAAGATGCCGAGTCCGACCGCGTCTGGTCCGCTGGCCTGGTCATCCGTGACCTGCCACTGGTTGCGAGCAACTGGCGTAACACGATGTCCCTGTCCGATTACCTGAAAGCCAACAACGTTGTGGCTATCGCGGGTATCGACACCCGCCGCCTGACGCGCATCCTGCGTGAGAAAGGCGCGCAGAACGGCTGCATCGTGGCCGGTGACAACATTTCCGAAGAAGCCGCCATCGCCGCCGCCCAGGGTTTCCCTGGCCTCAAGGGCATGGACCTGGCAAAAGTCGTCAGCACCAAAGAACAGTACGAATGGCGCTCGACGGTCTGGGACTTGAAAACCGACAGCCACGCGACGATCGACGCTTGCGACTTGCCGTACCACGTTGTTGCCTACGACTACGGCGTCAAGCTGAACATCCTGCGCATGCTGGTCGAGCGCGGTTGCCGCGTTACCGTAGTGCCGGCTCAAACACCTGCCGCCGACGTGCTGGCGATGAAGCCGGACGGCGTGTTCCTGTCCAACGGCCCGGGTGATCCGGAGCCTTGCGACTACGCGATCCAGGCGATCAAGGACGTGCTGGAAACCGAAATTCCGGTATTCGGCATCTGCCTCGGCCACCAACTGCTGGCCCTGGCTTCCGGCGCCAAGACCCTGAAAATGGGTCACGGTCACCACGGTGCCAACCACCCGGTTCAGGATCTGGACAGCGGTGTGGTGATGATCACCAGCCAGAACCACGGTTTTGCGGTCGACGAAGCGACCTTGCCAGCCAACGTGCGCGCGATTCACAAATCGCTGTTCGACGGCACCCTGCAAGGCATCGAGCGTACCGACAAGAGCGCCTTCAGCTTCCAGGGTCACCCGGAAGCCAGCCCTGGCCCGAACGACGTAGCGCCATTGTTCGATCGCTTCATCAACGAAATGGCCAAGCGACGCTGATCGCTCGCCTTGATGCAGCAAAGCTTGAGGGTGGTCCCGCAACCGGCGACCCCCTCAAGGCTTCACAGATTGAACAAGACGGCTTGCCGACTGACCTGCGGATTTGAGTGACAAACCCATGCCAAAACGTACAGACATAAAAAGCATCCTGATTCTCGGCGCTGGCCCGATCGTTATCGGCCAGGCCTGCGAATTCGACTACTCCGGCGCCCAGGCCTGCAAAGCCCTGCGCGAAGAGGGTTACCGCGTCATCCTGGTGAACTCCAACCCGGCGACCATCATGACCGACCCGGACATGGCCGACGCCACCTACATCGAGCCGATCAAATGGCAGACCGTTGCCAAGATCATCGAGAAGGAGCGTCCGGACGCGCTGCTGCCAACGATGGGTGGCCAGACCGCTCTGAACTGCGCACTGGACCTGGAGCGCGAAGGCGTTCTGGAGAAGTTCGGCGTAGAAATGATCGGCGCCAACGCTGACACCATCGACAAGGCTGAAGATCGTTCGCGCTTCGACAAGGCGATGAAGTCCATCGGTCTGGACTGCCCGCGTTCGGGTATCGCCCACAGCATGGAAGAGGCCAACGCAGTGCTCGAGAAGCTTGGCTTCCCGTGCATCATCCGTCCGTCCTTCACCATGGGCGGCACTGGCGGCGGTATCGCTTATAACCGTGAAGAATTCGAAGAAATCTGCGCCCGTGGCCTGGACCTGTCGCCGACCAAAGAGCTGCTGATCGACGAATCCCTGATCGGCTGGAAAGAATACGAGATGGAGGTTGTCCGCGATAAGAAGGACAACTGCATCATCGTCTGCTCCATCGAAAACTTTGACCCGATGGGCGTGCACACCGGTGACTCGATCACGGTTGCGCCAGCGCAGACCCTGACGGACAAGGAATACCAGATCATGCGTAACGCCTCCCTGGCGGTACTGCGTGAGATCGGCGTGGAAACCGGCGGCTCCAACGTCCAGTTCGGCATCTGCCCGGATACTGGCCGCATGGTGGTCATCGAGATGAATCCGCGTGTTTCCCGCTCTTCGGCGCTGGCCTCGAAAGCCACCGGCTTCCCGATTGCGCGTATCGCTGCCAAGCTGGCGATCGGCTACACGCTGGACGAGCTGCAGAACGAAATCACCGGCGGCGCTACTCCTGCTTCCTTCGAGCCGTCGATCGACTACGTCGTGACCAAGCTGCCACGCTTCGCCTTCGAGAAATTCCCGAAAGCCGACGCACGTTTGACCACTCAAATGAAGTCGGTGGGTGAAGTCATGGCCATCGGCCGGACTTTCCAGGAATCCCTGCAGAAAGCCCTGCGCGGTCTGGAAGTGGGCGTTTGCGGCCTGGACGAGAAGCTCGACCTGAGCAACCCGGAAAGCATGAGCATCCTCAAGCGCGAACTGACGGTGCCGGGTGCCGAGCGTATCTGGTACGTCGCTGACGCGTTCCGCGCCGGTCTGTCGGTCGAAGACATTTTCGGCATGAACATGATCGACCCGTGGTTCCTGGTGCAGATCGAAGATCTGATCAAGGAAGAAGAGAAGGTCAAGACCCTGGGTCTGGCCAGCATCGACCGCGACCTGATGTTCAAGCTCAAGCGCAAAGGCTTCTCCGACATGCGTCTGGCCAAGCTGCTGGGCGTGACCGAAAAAGCATTGCGTCGCCACCGTCACAAGCTCGAGATCTTCCCGGTCTACAAGCGCGTTGACACCTGCGCGGCCGAGTTCGCCACCGACACCGCCTACATGTACTCGACTTACGAGGAAGAGTGCGAAGCCGCGCCGTCGGGCCGCGACAAGATCATGATCCTTGGCGGCGGTCCTAACCGTATCGGCCAAGGCATCGAGTTCGACTACTGCTGCGTACACGCGGCATTGGCTCTGCGCGAAGACGGTTACGAGACCATCATGGTCAACTGCAACCCGGAAACCGTATCCACCGACTACGACACCTCCGATCGACTGTACTTCGAACCAGTGACCCTGGAAGACGTGCTGGAAATCTGCCGGGTCGAGAAGCCGAAAGGCGTGATCGTCCAGTACGGCGGCCAGACCCCGCTGAAACTGGCTCGTGCCCTGGAAGAAGCGGGTGTGCCGATCATCGGCACCAGCCCGGACGCCATCGACCGTGCCGAAGACCGTGAGCGCTTCCAGCAGATGGTCGAGCGCCTGAACCTGCGTCAGCCGCCAAACGCCACCGTGCGCAGCGAAGACGAAGCGATTCGTGCCGCCAGCAAGATCGGTTACCCGCTGGTGGTGCGTCCGTCCTACGTACTGGGCGGCCGCGCGATGGAAATCGTTTACGAAGAAGAAGAGCTGAAGCGCTACCTGCGTGACGCGGTGAAAGTGTCCAACGACAGCCCGGTGCTGCTCGATCACTTCCTCAACTGCGCCATCGAAATGGACGTGGACGCGGTTTGCGACGGCACTGACGTGGTGATCGGCGCGATCATGCAGCACATCGAGCAGGCCGGCGTTCACTCCGGTGACTCCGCGTGCTCCCTGCCGCCTTACTCGCTGCCAGCGCACATCCAGGACGAGATGCGCGAACAGGTCAAGAAAATGGCCCTGGAGCTGGGCGTGGTCGGCCTGATGAACGTGCAGTTGGCGCTGCAGGGCGAAGACATCTACGTCATCGAAGTCAACCCGCGCGCTTCCCGAACCGTACCTTTCGTGTCCAAGTGCATCGGTGTTTCCCTGGCAATGATCGCGGCTCGCGTCATGGCCGGTAAAACCCTGAAGGAAATCGGCTTCACCAAGGAAATCATTCCGAACTTCTACAGCGTGAAAGAGGCGGTGTTCCCATTCGCCAAATTCCCTGGTGTGGACCCGATCCTGGGCCCTGAGATGAAGTCCACCGGTGAAGTGATGGGCGTGGGCGACACCTTCGGCGAAGCATTTGCCAAAGCCCAGATGGGCGCCAGCGAAGTGCTGCCGACCGGCGGTACTGCGTTCATCAGCGTGCGTGATGACGACAAGCCACTGGTTGCAGGCGTGGCCCGTGATCTGATCAACTTGGGCTTCGAAGTGGTGGCGACTGCCGGTACTGCCAAGCTGATCGAAGCCGCAGGCCTGAAAGTGCGCCGTGTGAACAAGGTCACTGAAGGCCGTCCACATGTGGTCGACATGATCAAGAATGACGAAGTCACTCTGATCATCAACACCACTGAAGGTCGTCAGTCGATCGCTGACTCGTACTCCATTCGTCGTAATGCCTTGCAGCACAAGATCTACTGCACCACGACTATTGCTGCTGGCGAAGCCATCTGCGAGGCGCTGAAGTTCGGTCCCGAGAAGACCGTGCGCCGCTTGCAGGATCTACACGCAGGATTGAAGGCATGATCAAGTACCCAATGACTGTCCAGGGCGCAAAAGCCCTGGAAGAAGAACACGCTCACCTGACCAAGGTCGTCCGTCCGAAGCTCAGCCAGGACATCGGCACCGCCCGCGAACTGGGTGACTTGAAAGAAAACGCCGAGTACCACGCGGCCCGCGAGCAGCAAGGTATGGTCGAAGCGCGGATTCGTGACATCGAAGGCCGGATTCAGAATCAGGTCATCATCGACGTCACGAGCATTCCTCACACCGGCAAAGTGATTTTCGGCACCACCGTTGAAATCGCCAACGTCGAGACTGACGAGCGCGTCACTTACCACATCGTGGGTGAGGATGAGGCGGACTTCAAACTCGGCAAGATTTCGGTCGGTTCACCATTGGCCCGCGCCTTGATTGCCAAGGAAGAGGGAGATGTGGTCGCCGTCAAAACGCCGAGTGGCGTTATCGAGTACGAGATTGTCGAAGTACGCCACGTCTAAACGCAGGCGCCCGCTTCGCGCGGGCGCGATGCTTTGGCAGCTGACTCAGATGTTGTGGGTTGGCGGCTTGTGGTTGTTGCATATCGGTCTGGTGCCGGTGCTGGGCCAAATTGGCCTGGCGCCGCTGCTGATCGACGAGATTGCAGGCATGCTGAATGCGCTGATGGTGGGTTTCGCCGCAGCGTGTGTGGTTTTTCAGGCTTTGGTGCTGGTACAGGCCGAGGGCCGTGCCAGTCTATGGCGAGATATTCGCGGGCAAATGCTTTTGATAGCGCTGTATGCGTGCGGGATGTTTTTTGCCGTGCGGTTCGGCTGGCCGGACGCTGTGCGTTGGCAGGTGTTCAGCTATCTGATTCTGGGATTTTCCGGGCTGGTCCTGGTGTTGCAACCGGTGCCTGGATGGAGCGGCAGGGTGCGCGAAGCACACCCTTGACCCTTGTCATCACTTGAAGCGATGAACGTTCGACAGTTGCTTGTTGACGCTGAAGTTCTTGCGGTAAATCAGTGCCATCTTGCCAATGACCTGAACCAGATCCGCCTTGCCGACCTTGCAGAGCTCTGCAACGGACGCCAGGCGCGATTCGCGATCGAGGATGTTGAGCTTGATTTTGATCAGCTCGTGATCCGCCAAAGCGCGTTCAAGTTCGGCTAACACACCTTCAGTCAAACCGTTGTCAGCCACAATCAAAACTGGTTTCAGATGGTGGCCAATGGATTTGTACTGTTTCTTCTGCTCTTGAGTGAGCGGCATAATCTGACCCTTTCGTCTGTATTCTGTAAAATGGCGGCCATTTTATACGAGGGTTCGTGGATCCGCCCAATTAATCACGACCCTAATCATCGAGGTGCCCAGTGGCGCGTTCCAAGACAAGCCTTGGTTGGCTGAAAAGACATGTCAATGATCCCTATGTGAAGCAGGCGCAGAAGGATGGTTACCGCTCGCGTGCGAGTTACAAGCTTCTGGAGGTCCAGGAGAAATACAAGCTGATCCGTCCGGGTATGAGTGTTGTCGACCTGGGTGCGGCGCCCGGCGGCTGGTCGCAGGTCACTAGTCGGCTGATTGGCGGTCAGGGGCGTCTGATCGCCTCGGACATCCTGGAAATGGACAGCATTCCGGACGTGACTTTCATCCAGGGTGACTTCACCCAGGACGAAGTGCTCGCTCAGATCCTTGAAGCCGTGGGTAATTCGCAGGTGGACCTTGTGATTTCCGATATGGCCCCCAATATGAGTGGTACACCTGAGGTTGACATGCCAAAAGCCATGTTCCTATGTGAGCTGGCTCTTGATCTGGCGGCTCGGATACTCAAGCCGGGTGGTAATTTCGTGATCAAGGTGTTTCAGGGCGAAGGGTTTGATGCTTACGTGAAGGACGCTCGTCAGAAATTCGACAAGGTCCAGATGATCAAGCCGGACTCTTCCCGTGGCAGTTCCCGCGAGCAATACATGCTGGCTTGGGGCTACCGCGGCCGTAGTGAGTAAATCGCGGCTTTTTTTGCGGGTCGATAGGATTTTCGTATTTCGCCCGGTGGGCATAAGCGAATATTGTGTAGAAAGTGTTTCACAAAGGGTTACAGACGGCGCCTGCCAGAGCCGTAGGTAATGTAGTAAGTTAGGCCGGTGAATATCATGCGAAGCACGCGCCACTAGCGGAGCTTGCTTCAGAGGGTAGTTAATTGAACGATATGGCAAAGAATCTGATCCTGTGGTTGATCATCGCGGCTGTCCTGGTGACAGTGATGAACAACTTCTCCAGCCCTAACGAGCCGCAGACCCTCAACTATTCCGACTTCATCCAGCAGGTCAAGGATGGCAAGGTCGAACGCGTAGCGGTTGACGGCTATGTGATTACCGGCAAACGCAGTGATGGCGACAGCTTCAAGACCATCCGTCCTGCCATTCAGGACAACGGTCTGATCGGCGACCTCGTGGACAACCACGTCGTGGTTGAAGGCAAGCAGCCCGAGCAGCAAAGCATCTGGACTCAACTCCTGGTCGCGAGCTTCCCGATCCTGGTGATCATTGCCGTGTTCATGTTCTTCATGCGGCAGATGCAGGGCGGTGCCGGCGGCAAGGGCGGGCCGATGAGCTTCGGCAAGAGCAAGGCACGCCTGCTCTCCGAAGACCAGGTGAAAACCACCCTGGGTGACGTTGCCGGTTGCGACGAAGCCAAGGAAGAGGTCGGCGAGCTGGTTGAATTCCTGCGCGATCCGGGCAAGTTCCAGCGTCTGGGCGGTCGTATTCCTCGCGGCGTGCTGATGGTGGGTCCTCCGGGTACCGGTAAAACCTTGCTGGCCAAGGCGATTGCCGGCGAAGCCAAAGTGCCGTTCTTCACCATTTCCGGTTCCGATTTCGTCGAAATGTTCGTCGGTGTGGGTGCCAGTCGCGTTCGCGATATGTTCGAGCAGGCCAAGAAGCACGCGCCGTGCATCATCTTCATCGATGAAATCGACGCCGTCGGTCGCCACCGTGGCGCCGGCATGGGTGGCGGTCACGATGAGCGCGAGCAGACGCTCAACCAGTTGCTGGTTGAGATGGACGGTTTTGAAATGAATGACGGCATCATCGTCATTGCTGCAACCAACCGTCCTGACGTGCTCGACCCTGCGTTGCTGCGTCCAGGCCGTTTCGACCGTCAGGTCGTGGTCGGTCTGCCGGACATCCGTGGTCGCGAACAGATTCTCAAAGTTCACATGCGCAAGGTGCCAATGGGTGACGACGTCGCACCCGCGGTGATCGCTCGTGGTACGCCGGGCTTCTCCGGTGCCGACCTGGCCAACCTGGTCAACGAGGCGTCGTTGTTCGCTGCCCGTGCGGGTAAACGCATCGTCGAAATGAAAGAGTTCGAGCTGGCGAAAGACAAGATCATGATGGGCGCCGAGCGCAAATCCATGGTCATGTCCGAGAAAGAGAAACAGAACACCGCTTACCATGAAGCAGGCCACGCCATTGTCGGTCGAGTCGTGCCTGAGCATGATCCGGTCTACAAAGTGTCGATCATTCCACGCGGTCGTGCGTTGGGTGTGACGATGTTCCTGCCGGAAGAAGATCGCTACAGCCTTTCCAAGCGCGCACTGATCAGCCAGATCTGCTCGCTGTACGGTGGCCGTATTGCGGAAGAAATGACCCTTGGCTTCGACGGTGTGACCACCGGCGCGTCCAACGACATCATGCGTGCCAGCCAGATTGCGCGGAACATGGTGACCAAGTGGGGCCTGTCGGAAAAACTCGGTCCGCTGATGTATGCCGAAGAAGAGGGTGAAGTATTCCTTGGTCGCGGCGGCGGTGGTCAGGGTGCAAGCTTCTCTGGCGAGACAGCCAAGCTGATCGACTCCGAAGTGCGCAGCATCATTGATCAGTGCTACGGCACGGCCAAGCAGATTCTCACGGACAACCGTGACAAACTCGACGCCATGGCTGATGCCCTGATGAAGTATGAAACGATCGACGCTGAACAGATCGACGACATCATGGCCGGTCGTACCCCTCGCGAACCTCGCGACTGGTCGGGTGGCACCGGTACTTCCGGGACACCTCCGCCAGTGCAGGATCCGCGTCCGGAAACACCGATTGGCGGTCCGGCTGCTGACGTTTAAGGTTTGAAATGACTTTTGTTCAGTCCTCAACCCGGTTGCCTTGCGGCAACCGGGTTCTTGATTTGGCCCAGACGCATGTCATGGGTATTCTCAATGTCACTCCTGATTCCTTCTCTGATGGTGGCCAATACAGCCAGCTCGATGCGGCCATGCGCCACGCCGAAGCCATGGTCCTGGCTGGCGCGACGCTGATCGATGTCGGTGGCGAATCAACCCGACCCGGTGCCAGGGCGGTTTCACCGCTTGAAGAGCTGGAGCGGGTAGCGCCCATTGTCGAGCGCATCAGCCGCGAGCTGGACGTGATTATCTCGGTTGATACCTCCACGCCATCCGTCATGCGGGAAACCGCGCGGCTGGGGGCTGGCTTGATCAATGACGTCCGGGCGCTCCGTCGTGAGGGTGCCCTGGATGCGGCGGCGGACACCGGTTTGCCGGTCTGTCTGATGCATATGCTGGGTGAGCCCGGCGACATGCAGGACAATCCGCACTATCAGGACGTTACGAAAGAGGTGGGCGAGTTTCTCGCCGAGCGCATGGCGCAATGCGCATTAGTCGGCATTCCCGCCGAGCGGATCATTCTCGATCCGGGTTTTGGCTTCGCGAAAAACTTGCAGCACAATCTAAGCTTGTTCAAACATATGGAAGCCTTGCATGTCTTCGGTCGACCCCTGCTGGTCGGGGTTTCGCGCAAAAGCATGATAGGTCAGGCCTTGAATCGCCCGGTCGGAGAGCGATTGCAGGGTGGCCTTGCGCTCGCCGCGCTGGCGTCATTCAAAGGGGCGCGTATATTGCGCGTCCATGATGTGGCCGAAACCGTCGACGTGGTGCGGATGATCGCTGCTGTAGAATCAGCCGAATAAGAATGATGGAGCACTTATGACTAAAAAATACTTTGGCACCGACGGGATTCGTGGTCGGGTCGGCGAATATCCGATTACTCCTGAATTCATGCTCAAGCTCGGTTGGGCTGCGGGCATGGCATTTCGCAAAATGGGCGCCTGCAAGGTGCTCGTTGGCAAGGACACCCGTATTTCCGGGTACATGTTCGAATCGGCGCTCGAGGCCGGGCTGACGTCGGCGGGTGCCGATGTAATGCTCCTGGGCCCGATGCCGACGCCGGCCATTGCCTATCTCACGCGTACTTTTCATGCCGAAGCCGGCATCGTGATCAGTGCCTCGCACAATCCTCACGATGACAACGGTATCAAGTTCTTCTCCGGCAAGGGCACCAAGCTGCCGGATGAAGTCGAGCACATGATCGAAGAATTGCTCGATACGCCGATGACAGTGGTCGATTCGAGCAAGATCGGCAAAGTATCGCGAATCAACGACGCCTCGGGCCGCTATATCGAATTCTGCAAAAGCAGCGTTCCGACCGGTACCAGTTTTGCGGGGCTGAGGATCGTGATCGACTGTGCTCATGGCGCAACCTACAAGGTAGCGCCTAGCGTATTCCGTGAATTGGGCGCCGACGTCGTAGTACTTTCCGCTCAGCCGAACGGTTTGAACATCAACGAAAACTGCGGCTCGACTCACATGGGGCCGTTGCAGGCTGCCGTGCTGGCCGAGCACGCCGATCTGGGTATTGCGTTCGACGGTGATGGCGACCGGGTTCTGATGGTTGATCACACCGGCGCTGTCGTTGATGGTGACGATCTGTTGTTCATCATTGCCCGTGACCTGCATGAGCGCGGCCAGTTGAAAGGTGGCGTGGTCGGGACGTTAATGAGCAACCTGGGCCTGGAACTGGCTCTTGCGGATCTGTCGATCCCGTTTGTGCGGGCCAATGTCGGTGATCGTTACGTGATTGCGGACCTGCTGGAGCGCAATTGGTTGGTGGGCGGTGAGAATTCCGGCCATATCGTCTGCTTCAATCACACCACTACGGGTGATGCGATTATCGCAGCGTTGCAGGTACTGATGGCCTTGAAGACCCGCTCGGAAGGGCTGGCTCAGGCCCGGCAGTCGTTGCGCAAGTGCCCTCAGGTGCTGATCAACGTGCGTTTCGGTGGTGGTGCGAGCCCGCTGGATCATCCTTCGGTCAAAGAGGCCAGCGAGCGCGTGACCAACGCGATGGCCGGTCGTGGGCGCGTGCTGTTGCGCAAGTCTGGTACGGAGCCGTTGGTGCGTGTCATGGTCGAAGGCGAGGACGAAACCCAGGTTCGCGGCTACGCCGAAGAGCTGGCAAAACTGGTTACTGAAGTTTCTGCCTGAATTCGGCTTGCCAGCCATGATTGTGTTGGGTAACATCTGCGCCCACTTTGACCGACGAGGTACAGCATGCGTCGCCCTATGGTAGCTGGTAACTGGAAGATGCACGGTACCCGCGCCAGCGTCGCTGAGCTGATCAACGGCCTAAGTCATTTGGCCTTGCCGAGCGGTGTTGATGTCGCGGTATTCCCGCCTTGCTTGCATATCAATCAAGTGATTGATGGCCTGGAAGGCAAGTCGATTTCGGTCGGCGCGCAGAATTCTGCGGTGGAAGCCATGCAAGGTGCGTTGACTGGTGAAGTTGCGCCGAGTCAGTTGGTGGATGCAGGTTGTTCCCTGGTGCTTGTCGGGCATTCCGAGCGCCGCCAGATAATGGGCGAGCAGGACGGGATGCTGATCCGCAAGTTCGCAGCGGCGCAGGCATCTGGCTTGATTCCGGTGTTGTGCATAGGGGAAACCCTGGAGCAGCGCGAAGCCGGGAAAACGCTTGAGGTTGTCGGGCGTCAGCTGGGCAGCATCATCGATGAGCTGGGTGTTGGTGTTTTTGCAAAGGCAGTAATCGCTTACGAGCCGGTCTGGGCCATTGGCACCGGGCTGACTGCTTCGCCGCAACAGGCGCAGGATGTGCATGCAGCCATTCGCGCTCAGTTGGCGGCAGAGAATTCTGAAGTCGCACAAGGTGTGCGGCTTCTATACGGCGGCAGCGTGAAGGCGGCCAATGCGGTCGAACTGTTCGGCATGCCGGATATCGATGGGGGGCTCATTGGTGGAGCTTCCCTGAATGCAGATGAGTTCGGTGCGATCTGTCGCGCCGCGGGAAACTGAAAAAATGCTGGAAACAGTCGTAGTCGTTTTTCATCTGCTGGGTGCATTGGGCGTAGTTGCTCTGGTATTGCTGCAGCAGGGTAAAGGTGCGGATGCTGGCGCGTCTTTCGGAGCAGGTGCTTCAAATACTGTGTTCGGAAGCCAAGGTTCCTCTACCTTTCTTAGTAAGTTTACTGCTATACTTGCCGCCGGTTTCTTCATAACCAGCTTAGGGTTAGGTTACTTTGCTAAAGAGAAAGCTCACCAGCTGACTCAAGTAGGTTTGCCAAACCCGGCAGTGTTGGAAGTTCCAAAGCAACAACCGGCTTCTGATGATGTCCCGGTGCTTCAAGAGCAAAAGTCGGCTACTCCAGCGACTGACGTGCCTCCAGCTCAAGAGCAAAAGTAAGAAGGGTTTCAAACGTAGTATTGCCGAGGTGGTGGAATTGGTAGACACGCAACCTTGAGGTGGTTGTGCCCATAGGGTGTAGGGGTTCGAGTCCCCTTCTCGGTACCAATTATCAGGAAAGCCCGCTGTTGCGGGCTTTCTTGTAGGTGGAAGGTTACATTGACCCTGTCAGGGATCGGTCGTATACTTCCGCCCCAGCTTTGTCGCGGGGTGGAGCAGTCTGGTAGCTCGTCGGGCTCATAACCCGAAGGTCGTCGGTTCAAATCCGGCCCCCGCAACCAGTTTAAAGAGCCCCTTTTAAGGGGCTTTTTGTTAGCTGGACACTTTCTACGCCGCTATTCGACGGCGTTTCAAGGATGGGCGTTTCGCCCATTTTTTTATTTTGCAAAGCATGCACATACATGCACGAGGGGGTTCAGGTGTCGAGCAAGCTAGAAGAGTTGCAGGCCTTGTTGGCCCCGGTGGTCGTGGCCCTGGGCTATGAATGCTGGGGTATTGAGTTTTCGGCTCAAGGTCGCCACTCAATGTTGCGCGTTTATATTGATAAAGAAGGCGGCGTGCTGGTGGACGATTGCGCCATCGTCAGCCGTCAGATCAGCGGTGTCCTGGATGTTGAAGATCCAATCGCCGTTGAATACACCCTTGAGGTTTCCTCGCCTGGCATGGAACGCCCACTGTTCACTATTGAGCAGTTTGCAAAATTTGCCGGTGAACAAGTGAAGATCAAGCTGCGCTCGCCTTTTGAAGGTCGACGCAACTTTCAGGGCCTTCTGCGCGGTGTAGAAGAGCAGGACGTCGTGGTGCAGGTTGAAGACCATGAATTCCTGTTGCCGATCGATATGATCGACAAGGCCAACATTATTCCCAGTTTTGACTGAGACGTGCCAGAAACTGCGGATCCCGCGGATCCAATGGCTTGCGAAAGGCGAGGCGTACGATGAGCAAAGAAGTACTGCTGGTTGTTGAGTCGGTATCCAATGAAAAGGGCGTACCGGCTAACGTAATTTTTGAAGCGCTGGAGCTTGCTCTGGCCACTGCTACCAAAAAGCGGTTTGAAGACGAAGTCGACCTTCGTGTGGAAATCAATCGCCACACCGGTGCCTACGAGACATTCCGTCGCTGGACGGTCGTCGAAGAAGCAGACCTGGATGACCCGGCCATCGAAACCTGGCCGAGCAAGGTTGCTGAAACGCATCCCGGTGCTCAGGTCGGTGACGTAGTCGAAGAAAAAATCGAATCCATCGAGTTCGGTCGCATCGCTGCACAGACTGCCAAGCAAGTGATTGTGCAGAAAGTCCGCGAAGCCGAGCGCGCTCAAGTCGTTGACGCCTATCGCGAGCGCCTGGGGGAAATCATCTCCGGCACTGTGAAGAAAGTCACCCGCGACAATGTGATCGTCGATCTGGGCAACAACGCTGAGGCGTTGCTGGCTCGTGAAGACATCATCTCTCGCGAAACCTTCCGGGTTGGCGTGCGTCTGCGTGCGCTGCTCAAGGAAATCCGCACCGAGAACCGCGGCCCGCAGCTGATCCTGTCGCGTACCGCGCCGGAAATGCTGATCGAGTTGTTCCGCATCGAAGTGCCGGAAATTGCTGAAGGCCTGATCGAAGTGATGGCTGCATCCCGTGACCCGGGTTCGCGCGCCAAGATCGCGGTCCGCTCCAAAGACAAACGCATCGACCCGCAAGGCGCTTGCATTGGTATGCGCGGTTCGCGCGTCCAGGCTGTGTCGGGTGAGTTGGGCGGTGAGCGTGTGGACATCGTCCTGTGGGACGATAACCCGGCTCAGTTCGTAATCAACGCCATGTCCCCGGCTGAGGTTGCGGCAATTATCGTTGACGAAGATGCCCATGCAATGGACATCGCCGTTGGCGCAGACAATCTGGCTCAGGCCATCGGTCGCGGTGGTCAGAACGTGCGTCTGGCTAGCCAGTTGACTGGCTGGACCCTGAACGTGATGACCGAATCGGACATCCAGGCTAAGCAGCAAGCAGAAACCGGCGACATCCTGCGCAACTTCATCGACGAGCTGGAAGTCGACGAAGACCTTGCACAGGTGCTGGTAGATGAAGGCTTCACCAGCCTGGAAGAGATTGCCTACGTACCGGTGGAAGAGATGCTCAACATCGACGGCTTTGACGAGGAAACCGTCAACGAGCTTCGTGCTCGCGCCAAGGATCGTTTGTTGACCAAAGCTATCGCTACTGAGGAAAAGCTGGCAGACGCCCATCCGGCCGAAGACCTGCTCTCGCTTGAGGGTATGGACAAGGATTTGGCGATGGAACTGGCGGTGCGCGGCGTAATTACCCGCGAAGACCTGGCCGAGCAGTCTATTGACGATCTGCTCGACATCGACGGCATTGACGATGATCGTGCCGGCAAGTTGATCATGGCCGCCCGAGCCCACTGGTTCGAGTAATTAGGCGCGGCCTGAGGAGAGAAGTGCATGACGCAAGTCACGGTGAAACAACTGGCCGATGAGGTCAAAACACCGGTAGAGCGCCTGTTGCAGCAGATGCGTGAGGCAGGTCTGCCGCACACCGCCGCCGAAGAACATGTGACTGACAGTGAGAAGCAATCTTTGCTGACTCACTTGAAAAGCAGCCACAAGGCGAAAGTGGAAGAACCACGCAAGATTACACTGCAGCGTAAAACCACCAGCACCCTGCGTGTTGCTGGCAGCAAAAGCATCAGTGTTGAAGTCCGTAAAAAGAAAGTTTTCGTACAACGCAGCCCGGAAGAAATCGAAGCCGAGCGCAAACGCGAACTGGATGAACGTCGCGCAGTAGAAAATGCTGCTCGTCAGAAGGCTGAAGAAGAAGCCAAGCGTCGCGCCGAAGAAGAAGCGCGTCGCCAGCCTGCTGGTGCGCAAACCGCTACCAACGACGCTGTTGCAGCGCCGGCTGCAGTTGCAGAACCTGTACGCGAAAGCGCGCCGGTAGTTGCCGCTGCTCCAGCACCGTCTGCTGACGTTCGCAACAAGCAGAACGAACAGCGCCGTCCCGACAAACCACGCGCCGACGATAACAATCGTCGCAGCGGCGGTGGCGACGGCGAGCGTAAAAACGCTCCGCATCGTGCCTCGGTCAAAGAGAAAGCGCCTGCTCCACGTGTTGCGCCACGTACTACCGACGAAGAAAGCGATGGCTTCCGTCGTGGTGGTCGCGGCAAGGCCAAGCTGAAAAAACGCAATGCTCACGGTTTCCAGAGCCCAACCGGCCCTGTCGTGCGTGATGTGCAGATCGGCGAGACCATCACTGTTGGCGATCTCGCCAATCAGATGTCGGTCAAGGCTGCTGAAATCATCAAGTTCATGTTCAAACTGGGCACTCCAGCGACCATCAACCAGGTGCTTGATCAGGAAACTGCTCAGCTCGTTGCCGAAGAACTGGGCCACAAAGTGACCCTGGTCAGCGACACCGCCCTGGAAGATTCCCTGGCTGAGTCCCTGAAGTTTGAAGGTGAGACGTTCTCCCGTGCTCCGGTTGTGACCGTAATGGGCCACGTTGACCACGGTAAAACTTCGCTGCTCGACTATATCCGTCGTGCCAAGGTAGCTGCTGGCGAAGCCGGCGGTATCACCCAGCACATCGGTGCGTACCACGTTGAAACCGAACGCGGCATGGTCACCTTCCTCGACACCCCTGGTCACGCCGCGTTTACCGCCATGCGTGCTCGTGGTGCCAAGGCGACTGACATCGTGATCCTGGTAGTTGCAGCGGACGACGGCGTAATGCCGCAGACCATTGAAGCTGTCCAGCACGCCAAGGCCGCTGGTGTTCCACTGGTTGTTGCAGTGAACAAAATCGACAAGCCGGGCGCCGATCTTGATCGCATCCGTAGCGAGCTGTCGGTTCACGGCGTGACTTCCGAAGAGTGGGGCGGTGATACGCCATTCGTCTCGGTCTCGGCGAAAGTCGGTACTGGTGTAGACGAACTGCTCGAAGCGGTCCTGCTGCAAGCTGAAGTACTCGAACTGAAAGCAACCCCATCGGCCCCAGGTCGCGGTGTTGTGGTTGAATCGCGTCTCGACAAAGGTCGTGGCCCGGTTGCTACCGTTCTGGTTCAAGACGGTACCCTGCGCCAAGGCGACATGGTGCTGGTTGGTTCGAACTATGGCCGTGTACGTGCCATGCTCGACGAGAACGGCAAGCCAATCAAGGAAGCCGGTCCTTCCATCCCTGTCGAGATCCTCGGCCTGGACGGTACCCCGGACGCTGGCGATGAGATGAGCGTGCTGTCGGACGAGAAGAAAGCCCGTGAAGTGGCTCTGTTCCGTCAAGGCAAGTTCCGCGAAGTCAAGCTGGCCCGTGCTCACGCTGGCAAGCTGGAAAACATCTTCGAGAACATGGGCCAGGCAGAGAAGAAGACGCTTAACATCGTCCTCAAATCCGACGTCCGTGGTTCGCTGGAAGCGTTGAACGGTGCCTTGAACGGCCTGGGTAACGACGAAGTGCAAGTGCGTGTTGTCGGTGGCGGTGTCGGTGGTATCACCGAGTCCGACGCCAACCTGGCACTGGCTTCCAACGCTGTACTGTTCGGCTTCAACGTGCGTGCCGATGCTGGCGCTCGCAAGATCGTCGAGCAGGAAGGCCTGGATATGCGTTACTACAACGTAATCTACGACATCATCGAAGACGTCAAGAAGGCCCTCACCGGCATGCTTGGCAGCGACGTTCGGGAGAACATCCTGGGTATCGCCGAGGTGCGTGACGTGTTCCGCTCGCCGAAATTCGGCGCGATCGCCGGTTGCATGGTTATTGAAGGTGTTGTGCACCGTAACCGTCCAATCCGTGTACTGCGTGAAGACATCGTTATCTTCGAAGGCGAGCTGGAATCCCTGCGCCGCTTCAAGGATGACGCTTCCGAAGTACGTGCCGGCATGGAATGCGGTATCGGCGTCAAGAGCTACAACGACGTCAAACCTGGCGACAAAATCGAAGTCTACGAGAAGGTTCAGGTTGCTCGCAGCCTCTAACTCGCGCACTTCAAGGGCCACGCCAAGCCGCTGCATGCAGATGCGCGGCAAGGTGTCAGGACTCTAAATGCAACGCCCGGTCTGGCTTTTGTCAGGCCGGGCGTTTGCCGCTTTCAGACCCCACGGGTTTCACCGTGAGGCAGTAACAGGTAACAAGACATGGCAAAAGAATACAGCCGTACCCAACGTATCGGCGATCAGATGCAGCGTGAGCTGGCACAGCTGATCCGTCGTGAAGTCAAAGACCCGCGCGTCGGCCTGGTCACCATTACCGCTGTTGAAGTCAGCCGTGACGTCGGTCACGCCAAGATCTTCATCACCGTGATGGGGCAGGACAGCGCCGAAGACATCGCGCAAAGCATCAAGGTGCTCAACTCCGCCGCCGGTTTCCTGCGCATGCAGTTGGCCCGCGAAATGAAGTTGCGCAGCGTTCCGCAGTTGCACTTCCATTACGACGAAAGCGTCGTACGTGGCGCGCACCTGTCGGCCCTGATCGAGCGTGCGGTGGCTGAAGACAATCAGCACCCGGTTGCGGCAGAAGCCGAAGACACCAAGGAGTAATCGGTGGCTCAGGTCAAACGTATCCGTCGTAACGTCAGCGGCATTATTCTGCTCGACAAGCCGCTGGGGTTCACCTCCAACGCAGCGTTGCAGAAGGTTCGCTGGTTGCTGAATGCCGAGAAGGCCGGGCACACCGGCAGTCTCGATCCGCTGGCCACTGGCGTGCTGCCGTTGTGCTTCGGTGAGGCCACCAAGTTTTCGCAGTACCTGCTCGATTCCGACAAGGCTTATGAAACCCTGGCGCAACTCGGCAAGACCACCACCACGGCGGATGCCGAAGGTGAAGTTTTGCAGGAGCGCCCGGTGACCGTTGGTCGCGCCGATGTCGAAGCGGCGCTGCCTAAATTTCGTGGGCAAATCAGCCAGATACCGCCGATGTACTCGGCACTCAAGCGTGATGGCCAGCCGCTGTACAAGCTGGCGCGTGCAGGCGAAGTAGTGGAGCGCGAACCGCGTTCTGTTACTATTGCGCGCTTGGAATTGCTGGCCTTCGAAGGTGATACTGCGCGGCTTGCGGTGGATTGCACCAAAGGCACCTATATCCGCACCCTGGTGGAGGATATCGGTGAAGAACTCGGTTGTGGCGCTTACGTTGCAGAATTGCGACGTACCCAGGCCGGGCCTTTTACCTTGGCGCAGACGGTCACTCTCGAAGAGCTGGAAGCGGTACATGCCGAAGGCGGCAACGAAGCGGTCGACCGCTTTCTGATGCCATCGGACAGCGGCCTGCTGGATTGGCCACTGTTGCAGTTCTCGGAGCACAGCTCGTTCTACTGGCTCAACGGCCAGCCGGTACGCGCCCCCGATGCACCGAAGTTCGGCATGGTACGGGTACAGGATCACAACGGTCGCTTCATCGGTATCGGTGAAGTGAGCGAAGACGGGCGCATCGCGCCGCGTCGACTGATTCGGTCAGAATGACCGGACGAGGGTGGCTGTTAACAGGCACGGTCACTACTCATTTTTAGATACAGGGATTTGTCCCTGGCCTGTTGAAGCTGTTTCTTTGAAACAGTTTCCTGATAAAAGGATTGCCTCATGGCTCTCGACGTTCAAGAAAAAGCTCAAATCGTAGCTGACTACCAGCAAGCTGTTGGTGACACTGGTTCGCCAGAAGTGCAAGTTGCACTGCTGACCCACAACATCAACAAGCTGCAAGGTCACTTCAAGGCCAACGGTAAAGATCACCACTCCCGTCGTGGTCTGATCCGCATGGTAAACCAGCGCCGTAAGCTGCTGGACTACCTGAAAGGTAAAGATCTGGGCCGTTACCAGGCTCTGATCGGTCGCCTGGGTCTGCGTCGCTAATCAGCGATTGCGCTAGAGGTTGGTTGTCTGTCGTACGTCAGTGGGTTTCCCGCTGGCGCATGGCAGGCTCCCAGCCTCAAGTTTTATCTGGATACACGTTTTACCCTGGACAGGCGTTGGGCCGATTCCCGACATTGCCCAAGAATTTCGCAAGAAGACAAGTTCCCCAAGAGCCACAAAAGAAGGTAGGACACCGTGAACCCGGTAATCAAAAAATTCCAGTTCGGTCAGTCGACCGTTACCCTCGAGACTGGCCGTATCGCCCGTCAGGCCTCCGGCGCAGTATTGGTCACCGTTGACGACGACGTCAGCGTATTGGTGACCGTAGTCGGTGCCAAACAAGCCGATCCAGGCAAGGGCTTCTTCCCTCTGTCCGTTCACTACCAGGAAAAGACTTACGCTGCCGGTAAGATCCCTGGCGGTTTCTTCAAGCGCGAAGGCCGTCCTTCCGAGAAAGAAACCCTGACTTCCCGACTGATCGACCGTCCGATCCGTCCGCTGTTCCCTGAAGGCTTCATGAACGAAGTGCAGGTTGTCTGCACCGTCGTTTCCACCAGCAAGAAGACCGATCCGGACATCGCTGCGATGATCGGTACCTCGGCTGCGCTGGCAATCTCCGGTATTCCTTTCGATGGCCCGATCGGCGCTGCCCGCGTTGCGTTCCACGAAAGCACTGGCTACCTGCTGAACCCGACTTACGAACAACAGAAAGCTTCGAGCCTGGACATGGTCGTTGCCGGTACTTCGGAAGCCGTTCTGATGGTTGAATCGGAAGCCAAAGAGCTGACCGAAGACCAGATGCTGGGCGCGGTACTGTTTGCTCACGACGAGTTCCAGGTGGTGATCAACGCCGTTAAAGAACTGGCTGCCGAAGCTGCCAAGCCAACCTGGACCTGGGCTCCTCAGCCAGAAGCCACCGCTCTGCTGGGCGCGATCCGTGCCGAGTTCGGCGACGCGATCTCCCAGGCTTACGCCATCACCGTCAAAGCCGACCGTTATGCACGTCTGGGCGAGCTGAAAGACCAGGTTGTGGCCAAGCTGTCCGGTGAAGAAGGCCAGCCTTCTTCCAGCGAAGTCAAAGCCGCTTTCGGCGAAATCGAATACCGCACCGTTCGCGAAAACATCGTCAACGGCAAGCCACGTATCGACGGCCGCGACACCAAGACCGTCCGTCCGTTGAACATCGAAGTCGGTGTTCTGCCAAAGACCCACGGTTCGGCACTGTTCACCCGTGGCGAAACCCAGGCGCTGGTCGTTGCAACACTGGGTACCGCCCGTGACGCACAGTTGCTGGACACCCTGGAAGGCGAGAAAAAAGACCCGTTCATGCTGCACTACAACTTCCCTCCGTTCTCGGTAGGTGAGTGTGGTCGCATGGGTGGCGCTGGTCGTCGCGAAATCGGTCACGGCCGTCTGGCCCGTCGTTCGATTGCAGCCATGCTGCCTGCTGCTGACGTGTTCCCGTACACCATTCGTGTTGTATCGGAAATCACCGAGTCCAACGGTTCGAGCTCCATGGCTTCGGTCTGCGGCGCTTCCCTGGCCCTGATGGACGCCGGCGTTCCGATGAAGGCACCGGTTGCCGGTATCGCCATGGGTCTGGTTAAAGAAGGCGAGAAGTTCGCCGTACTGACCGACATCCTGGGCGACGAAGACCACCTGGGCGACATGGACTTCAAAGTAGCCGGTACCGCCAAAGGTGTGACCGCGCTGCAGATGGACATCAAGATCAAAGGCATCACCGAAGAAATCATGGAGATCGCTCTGGGCCAAGCCCTGGAAGCGCGCCTGAACATCCTCGGTCAGATGAACCAGATCATTGGCCAGTCGCGTACCGAACTGTCGGAAAACGCTCCGACCATGATCGCGATGAAAATCGACACCGACAAAATCCGTGATGTCATCGGTAAAGGCGGCGCGACCATTCGTGCGATCTGTGAAGAGACCAAGGCTTCGATCGACATCGAAGACGACGGCTCGATCAAGATCTTCGGCGAAACCAAGGAAGCGGCTGAAGCAGCACGTCAGCGCGTTCTGGGCATCACCGCAGAAGCTGAAATCGGCAAGATCTACGTCGGCAAGGTTGAGCGCATCGTCGACTTCGGCGCATTCGTCAACATCCTGCCGGGCAAAGACGGTCTGGTTCACATCTCGATGCTGAGCGACGCTCGCGTTGAGAAAGTGACCGACATCCTGAAAGAAGGCCAGGAAGTGGAAGTACTGGTACTGGACGTGGACAACCGCGGCCGTATCAAGCTGTCCATCAAAGACGTAGCAGCGGCCAAGGCTTCGGGCGTGTAATCACGCGCATTGCCTGACCGTTACAACGTTGTAAAAATGCCCCGCAGTGAAAGCTGCGGGGCATTTTTTTGTTGGTGTACCGAAAGATCAAAAGATCGTCCGAACGCGGCCCGAGCCTGCGGCAACTCCTACGCGTATTCCATGTAGGAGCTGCCGCAGGCTGCGATCTTTTGCTTTTAAAGGTTGGCGAAGTTGCCTGACCCCGAAGTCAGTGCTAGGTTTAGCCCACCGCCCGTGTAGCTCAGTTGGTAGAGCATCGCACTCGTAACGCGAAGGTCGCAGGTTCAATTCCTGTCTCGGGCAAAAGCGACACCGTGTTTTCAAATGATCCACGAATGGTTCTGAAGGCCAGACAAACCGGGCTCCACGCGGTTTTTTTGCGTCAGAGAGATCCTTGATGATCCAGATCCATCTTCCATTCCCCCGATCAGCGAGAACGACATGACCGTTAAAGAATTGACCCAGGAAGCCAGGCACGAAGAAGCACTGAAAAAGTACGTGCTCGACACGCCCCAGCTAGCTGAAGAGATCAAAGACCTGCCCGCCGACGATCAGAAAGACCAGATCCAGTGGGCGTTCGAAGACGAGGCGGAAGCCCAGGGTTTGCAGCCGTGGGAGCTGACGCTCAAGTACACCTCGAGCCCCGAAGAATTCGAGGCGGCGCGCATCGTGCTGCACAAGGAGGCGGCCGAAGTATTGGGCGTCGAGTGGGAAGAGTACTGCGAGATGAACAATCTGGTGGTCTGATTTGTAGGAGCGAGCTTGCTCGCGATGGACGTTAACGGAGACGCGGGATTCTTTGGAAAAACGCGGCGCTACAGAGTCCATCGCGAGCAAGCTCGCTCCTACAGTTTTTCATTTTCTGTCAGAGGCTGAGCCGCATCGATAGGTCCACAGCCTTCAGATCCTTGGTCATCGTACCAATCGAAATGTAATCCACACCCGTTTCCGCGATGGGCAGCAGCGTGCTTTCGTTGATACCGCCGCTGGCTTCCAGTTTGGCCTTGCCACCGTTCAGGCGCACGGCCTCGCGCATGTCATCCAGGCTCAGCTCGTCGAGCATGATGATATCGGCGCCGGCCGCCAGGGCTTCTTTCAGTTCCGCCAGACTCTCTACTTCAATCTCCACCGGTTTGCCCGGGGCGATCTTGTGCGCGGCGTTGATCGCTTCAGGAATGCCCCCACAGGCAGCAATGTGGTTTTCCTTGATGAGGAAGGCGTCGTAGAGGCCGATGCGGTGGTTGTGGCAACCGCCGCAGGTCACGGCGTACTTTTGCGCCAGACGCAGCCCCGGCAACGTTTTGCGGGTGTCGAGCAGCTTCACTTGGGTTTGGGCAACGAAATCCGCCAGGTATTGCGCGCGAGTGGCGACACCGGACAGCAGTTGCAGGAAATTCAGCGCACTGCGTTCGCCCGTCAGCAGCGAGCGCGCCGGACCTTCGAGGTGGAACAGCGGCTGATTGGGCTTCACCCGTTCGCCGTCGCGCACCTGCCAGTGCACCGCCACTCGCGGGTCCAGTTGCCGGAATACCGTGTCTACCCAGGCAGTGCCGGCAATGACAGCGGCGTCGCGGGTGATGATGGTGGCTTTGGCCAGGCGTTCGGCAGGGATCAGCTGCGCAGTGATGTCGCCGCTGCCGATGTCTTCGAGCAACGCACGGCGTACGTTGGCTTCGATTTCGGCGGTCAAATCGGCGAGACGTAGATTCGGCATAACGGACTCCACAAACAAAGTGGCTCGATTATAGGGCCATGGCGTGGAGCAACCCAAGGCGTGTAAAGCCTTGCACACGCTCTGAATCGTGCATTCGGTCGATTCTCTTTAAGCAATCGTCGTTTAACGAAGGTCAATTGGAAACGTCTATCTCAATGAGATGCACAGAGTCCTCTGGTGCGCGGGACATCTTTTGCAAGATAATCCGCCTTGCATTTGACGTCATGGCTTTGACGTCCATTTGAATCCCGATAGTTGAATGACAGCGGGTGGTCATCGTTCCCCGTTGAGCGTGGCTGTGAGGCTTGCGTATCGAACCGAAGAATCATCGTTCCAGGAGGTCAGGATGCACAACGACGGCAAGGTAGTGCCTTTGCGCAAGTGGGCAACGGATCAGACGACAACGTCGCCGCTCAGCCGCGTGCCTGTGATTCTGCTTCAGGTTCGTGACAATGCCGTGCTACAGCTCAGGCATGGTTTGCAGGAGCTGTTTGATAACGCCGACGACACCCTGTTCGAAATGGCTGATCGCGCTCGTGACGACGTCGAGCAGAACATTTTTTTCGAAGCCATGCGCGACTTGCGTCTCAAGCGCAAAAATATCGAGCGAGGGTTTCTCGAACACTTCCTCCAGGCCTTCGTCAGCCTCACCGAGAGCGCCCGGACAGCATTGCCACAGGCCCTTAACCTGGAGGCTGGTGCGGCGCAGTTCGGCGATGATCTCGAACGTCGCCTGGCGGTGGAGGGCATGGTCAACAAGGTGCTGAATCGCGACGGTTTTGCACTCGACCAACTCACCGCCCGACTCAGTATGTTGTTGGCCAAAAAACTGGTGACGCAACACAATCCACTGGGCCCGGCGATGCTTTGTGAATACTTCATGCAAGCCGGACGCGACCTCGGGGTAGAGATCAAGGTCAAGTTGATCATCCTCAAGCTGTTCGAACGCTATGTGCTCAGTGACGCCGATCAGCTGTATGCCGAAGCCAATCAACTGCTGATGGCGACGGGCATTTTGCCTGACCTCCAACCGGCTCCGGCGCGACGGCTTACCGATCGCGCGCAAGCCAGTGTCGATGCCGACCCTGTCGAAAACCCTGCCTGCGTCGGTGCCACGCAGATCGACGACAGTGTGCAGGAAGTGTTCGCGGCCTTGCAGGAGCTGCTTGTCCAGATGCGCGCAAGCGTCACGCCGATGCCGGACGCCAGTGCTCCGGCGCAGCCGATCTCCACGCGCGATTTGCTGCGCCTGCTCTCGCACTTGCAGCAGTACGTGCCGGCGTCAGTGACCCGGGACGACTTCGATCTGCGTCACCAACTCGAATTGCTGGTGACTCGGGTCAGCGTCAAAACCGGTAAATCGCGCAGAGTGGATGTAGCTGACGAAGACGTGATCAACCTGATCGCTATGCTGTTCGAGTGCATCCTCGATGACCGCAACCTGCCGGATTCCCTCAAGGCGTTGATCGGCCGCCTGCAGATCCCGATGCTGAAAGTGGCGGTGCTCGACAAAAGTTTCTTTAGCCGCAGCAGCCACCCGGCGCGTCGGCTACTCAACGAAATTGCCGACGCCGCCTTGGGCTGGGGCGAGTGCGATGACCATCAGCGCGACAATCTGTACTTGCGCATCGAGCAAGTGGTGCAGCGCCTGTTGAACGACTTTGTCGACGATCCCGCGATTTTCTCCGAATTGCTGGCGGACTTTCTCGCCTTCACCAGCGATGAGCGCCGTCGCAGCGAGTTGCTGGAGCAACGGACCCGCGACGCCGAGGAAGGCCGTGCCAGGACCGAACTGGCCCGTCAGCGCGTCGAGCAGGCGCTGAACCACGTGTTGTTGGGCAAAGTGCTGCCGCAACGGGTGGTGGCATTTGTTCAGGACGCCTGGAGCCAGGTGCTGCTGTTGACCTGCCTCAAACACGGCGATCAGTCAGATGAATGGCAAGCCGATGTGCACACTCTGGAGCAACTGGTCTGGAGCGTGCAGGTCCATGACGAACCCGGCGCGAGCCTGCGACTTTTGTCGTTGGTGCCGGGGCTGCTCAAGTCCTTGCGCGAAGGATTGAACCGCTGCGCTTTCGATCCGTTCGCCACCGGGGAGTTTTTCGGCGAGCTGGAGGGGTTGCACCTTCAGTTGTTCGAACGCCCGGACCAGACGCCGACAGCCACACACCCGGTCGAGGCGCCGCAGCGGGTGTTGGTGCAGAAGGAAATCGTTCTGCGCAGTGCCGACGAAGGGGCGGTCGAGGCGGTCTCGGTTCGCTTGCCGGCGGATGATCCGGGTTTACTGCTGGTCGATCAATTGCAGTTGGGCAGTTGGGTCGAGTTTCAGGAGGACGAGGAAAACACCTTGCGTTGCAAACTGGCGGCGATCATCGATGCCTCAGGCAAGTACATTTTCGTCGACCGCACCGGGACGAAAGTGCTTGAACGCAGTCGTACCGGTCTTGCCCTGGATTTTCATAGTGGCGCGGTGCGCACCCTGGACAACACGTTGCTGTTCGATCGCGCCCTGGAGTCGGTCATCGGTAACCTGCGGCGTCTCAATCATGGCAAGTGATCGCGCGCCAAGGGGCTATCGCGTCATACTGGGCACCCCTTACCGTCGACGTTGAAGGAACCTGTATGCAGCTGGACCCCGCGAGCGGTTGGTGTCAGGGCGTGAATGTCTGCCCCTCGCCCAACTTCAATGCGCGCCCCTCGGGCGAAATTTCCCTGCTGGTGATCCACAACATCAGTCTGCCCCCGGCGCAGTTTGCCACCGGCAAGGTGCAGGAATTTTTCCAGAATCGTCTGGATGTCACGGAGCATCCCTACTTTGAAGGGATCGCTGACCTACGGGTGTCTGCGCATTTTCTGATCGAACGTGACGGCACTGTCACTCAGTTTGTCTCTTGTCTTGAACGCGCCTGGCATGCCGGTGTGTCGTGTTTCGACGGTCGGGAAACCTGTAACGATTTTTCCGTGGGCATCGAGCTCGAAGGCACGGATGATCTGCCGTTCACCGACGCTCAATATGACGCGTTGACCGCCCTGACCGTGCAACTGCAAAGCACGTTCACGGCCATCACCGCGCAGCGCATCTGCGGGCACAGTGACATTGCACCCGGGCGCAAAACCGATCCGGGGCCGGCGTTTGACTGGGCGCGCTATCGCGCGGCCCTGGCTAAAGAGGAACAACGATGAGTTTTCTGGTGTTGCTGTTGGCGGTGTGGATCGAGAAGTTCTCGGCCCTGCGCCATCGGATTCAACGTGACGGCGGCTGGGTGCGCGAGCTGCACAAGCTTGAACTCAGCCCGCGTCTGGTCGAACGTCCGTGGTTGATATTGGTGATTCTGGTGTTGCTGCCGGTGGCGTTGCTGGGGCTGTTGCTGCTGGTGCTGGAGCCGGTGGCTTACGGTTTGCTGGCACTGCCCGTGCATTTGCTGGTGGTAATTTACAGCCTGGGTCGCGGTGATCTGCTGGCCGGCCTCGGGCCGTTTCGCGATGCCTGGCGCCGGGAAGACCTGCAAGCCGCCGCTCACGTGGCCCAGCGCGACCTGGATATCTGCGCCGACAATGGCGAACAATTGCTGGAGCGAGTTCAAGGGCATTTGCTGTGGGAGGCGTATCAGAGCTTTTTCGCCGTGATTTTCTGGTACTTCCTGCTCGGCCCCGTGGCGGCATTGAGCTATCGATTGCTCGCCCTGGCCGAAGAGCACGGGCAGAACCCGGCCGTCGTCGAACGCGCCGCACAGTTGCGTCACGCGTTTGACTGGGTGCCGGTGCGCCTGCTGGCAGCGAGCTTCGCGCTGGTCGGCAACTTTGTCGCGGTCAGCCGGGTGATGCTGCACGAGTTGCTGAACTGGAACATCAGCGCTGCTCAATTGATTGAAAAGGTCGGGCTGGTAGCGGGTGAGATTCCGGCGCCGGTGGTCGGCCCGGACGGCATCAACAGTCTCGACCGGATCTGGGAACTGCTGCTGCGCGCGGCGGTGCTCTGGTATGCCGGGTTTGCGTTGTGGACGGTGTTGCCCTGATACCTGCTTGACGCGTTAAAAAGATCGCAGCCTTCGGCAGCTCCTACGGGTCTACGCCATCCCCGCAGGCTGCGATCCTTTCCATTTACCTTAAGTTACAAAACCTCCCGCCGATTTAAGTTATACAGACACAGCACCGAGATAGTGGCTATCTGCTGCCTGTCTGTGCCTGCCAATAAAAATAAGAATCAAAGGGAGACTTCCAGTGAAGAGCTTGCTCTATCCCGCTGTTGCGCTGATGAACCGCCTGAGCTTCGGCATGAAATTCAGCCTGATCAGCGTTCTGTTCCTGGTGCCCATGCTGGTGACCAACTTTTACCTGGTGCGCGATTCCTACCGCGAATTCCAGGGCACCCGGGTTGAACTGCAGAGCCTCGACCTGCTAGGCAGTAGCCTGACCCTGCGGCGCGATCTGGAAACCCTGAACAACCTGGTGTTGATCAACGTCACCCTCGGTCAGTCCGGCAAGGCGGGCAATGTCGAATCACAAATCGCGGCCCTGGAACAAAGCGCACTGGCCCGCCTGGAAGCGCTGGAGGCGATGACCACCGATCCGGAGCAGATCACGGTTTTCGATGGCAAACGCGATGAAATGATCGCTGCGTTAAAGGCCCAGCAAACAGAAAACTCCCTGCAAAGCAAAAGTGCGCTGATCGGCAAGTTGCTCGGCAATGCCCAGATTTTCAGCCAGATTATCGCCAGTCAGGCCGGTCTGAGCCGTGACAGTCAGATCGACATGCGTCAGCTCACCGAACTCATTACTAACGTCACGCCACCCGTCACCCAGGCCTTGGGCGATGGCCGCGCTTTGGGCGCCTATTCGCTGGGCCAGGGGTTTCTCAACTCTTCGTCGAGCACCCGGTTCGATGAGTTGCTGGCACAGCTTGAAAAGCTGCAGTCCGAGTACGGCCTGAAGTTGCAGGATGCGCTGGGCTCAAGCAAAGCGGCGCGTGAAACCCTCAGCGCCCAGGCGGAGAGCAGCAGGGCGTCGCTGAAAAAGGCCAGCGAGCTGTTCGAAGAACAGGTGGTAATGGCCGACACGCTCGATGCACCGTGGCAGGCCTTTTTTGATCAGGTCACCGGCCTGATGGTTCAGACCTACCAGCTCAACGAGGCCACCCTGAAATTCCTCGACACGCAGTTGCAGCAGCGGTTGATACAGAACCGGAACCACATGGTCTTGCAGGCGGTCGCGTTGTCGGTGGTGTTTGTGCTGATCTTCTACCTTTACGGCGGTTTCTACGCCTCGACCCGCACCACCCTCAAGCGTCTTGGGGCGATGATGGACAAGGTGGCGGCGGGCGACATGACCGTGACCTTCAATGCCGACAGCCGCGATGAACTGGGCGAATTGGGCGAAGTGTTCAACGGCACCGTGAAAAAAATCCATGACTTGATCGAGCGTGTCGGCCAGACCGTCGGTGAAGTCGAACGCCAGGCCGGCCAGGTCGAAAACGTCTCGGCCCAAAGCAACCTGGCAGTGGCGGGGCAGCGTTCGCAGATCGAACAAGTCGCCACGGCGATGAACCAGATGTCGGCCACTTCACTGGAGGTCGCGCGCAGTGCGGCCGCAGCGGTCAGCAGTGCCCACAGCGTCAATGACGAGACCCTCAGCGGTCGTGGGCTGGTGCAATCGCAACAAGGCAGCATTGCCGCGTTGGCGAGTGAGATTGATCAGTCGGTGTTGGTGATCAATCAACTGGCCAGTGACAGCCAGTCGATCAGCCGCGTACTGGAAGTGATCAAAAGCATCGCCGAACAGACCAACCTGCTGGCGCTCAATGCGGCCATCGAGGCGGCGCGGGCGGGTGAGCAGGGGCGTGGTTTTGCGGTGGTGGCGGACGAGGTCCGGACCTTGGCCAAGCGCACTCAGCAATCGACCGAGGAAATCGAACAGATGATCGCCAAGTTGCACAGCGGCGTCGGCGCGGCGGTGAAGGCCATGGGCAGCAGCCATCAAATGGCCAATGGCACCGTAGGGCAGTCGGAAAAGGTCCAGCAGGCGCTGGAAAATATCCTTGGTGCGGTGGGCATGATCGTCGATCAGAACCAGCAGATTGCCGCCGCCGTGGAACAGCAGACTGCCGTGGCGCACGACATCGACCAGAACATCGTCGAGATCAACCGCGCCGGCGAACGCACCGCCGAAGGTGCGCACCAGACCGAAGACGCCAGCCGGGCGTTATCGGCGCAGGTGGTCGAGCTCAAACAGCTGATCAGCGCGTTCCGGGTCTGATGCTGAAACCGTACCCTGTAGGAGCGAGCTTGCTCGCGATGAACGTCAACGATGGCGCGTGTTGCCTGGATGAACGCGTCGCCCGGACGTTTTTCGCGAGCAAGCTCGCTCCTACAGGCAAGCGGGTTACCAGTTGAATATTTCACAGGCATTGGCGGTGCTGGCGGCCGCCAATTGCTCAGGACTTATCGCCATCATCCCCGCCAGCGCTTCGCAGATCGCCGGCAAATGCGCCGGGCTGTTGCGTTGGCCGGGAAACATTGCGGGCGCCATGTCCGGTGAATCGGTTTCCAGCACCACCGACGCCAGCGGCAATTGGGCCAGCACCCGGTGCATGCGCAACGCCTGCGGCCAGGTCGGCGCGCCGCCGAGGCCCAGTTTGAAACCGAGCTTGATGTACTCGCGAGCCTCTTCCTGGCTGCCGGCGAAGGCGTGAATGATCCCGGCGCGTTGCAACTTGAAGCGCTTGAGCGTGGCGATCACCGCCGCATGGCTGCGCCGCACGTGAATCAGCGCCGGCAGATTAAAGTCCGCCGCCAATTGCAGTTGTGCATCGAACAACGCCTGTTGGCGCTCGCGGTCGAGGGTTTCGATGAAATAATCGAGGCCGATCTCACCCACCGCGCACAGCTGCCGATGCCCCGCCAGGCGACTCAGCCAGTCACCGAGGGCGGTTAAATCTTCAGGCTGATGCTGGTCCAGGTACACCGGATGCAAACCGAACGCCGCGTGCAAATCGGCATCGCTCAAGACCAGATCCCAGACGCGCTGCCAATTGCCTTCATGAACGCCCAGCACCACCATCCGCCGCACCCCGAGGGCGCGGCTTGCAGCCAATAATGCCGCGCGGTCGAGATCGAAGTCCGGAAAATCCAGATGAGTGTGGGTGTCGATCAGCTCCACGGTTCAGTCCTGGCGAATACGCTGCTTGAAGGTCCGCGCGATGGCTTGCACGCCGGGCTGGTAGTCGGACTGCTCGATGGCGGCGAGGGCCAGTTGCAGGGCTTTGTCGGCGATCAATTGATGCTGCTGGGCCATGGCGTTGACGGGCAGCGGCAGGAAGTCCAGCAACTGCGTGTCGCCGAAAGTGCCGAGGCGCAGTGGGCGTGTTTTCAAAGGGTAGTCATGCAACGCATCGAACACGCCCTGAAGCAGCACGTAGGAGGTTGTCACCAACGCATCGGGCAAGTGTCCCAGGCGCTGGAGCATGTCTTCCATCAATTGCTTGCCGCACTCGCGACTGAACGCTTCGCCGTGTTCGATCAGGATTTCACCTTTGAACCCGGTCAGCGCCTCCTTGAAACCGGTGGCCCGCTCCTGGCTGATGCTTAGGTCGGGGCGTGCGCCAATCAGGGCAATCTGCTTGGGCAGCGGGTTCAACAGGCTGCGGGTCAATTGCAGGCTGGCTTCGCGATCATCGCTGATCACCGAGCAAAAATGCTCGGGTTCCATGACCCGGTCGATGGCGATGATCGGCGTGCCCTTGGCCTGCAATTGGCGGTAACTGTCGTCACCGACCGGCAGACAACTGGCGACGATCAACGCGTCGCAACGGCGGGCGCGAAACAGCTTGAGCAGTTGTCGCTCACTGTCCGGCGCATCGTCGGAACTGGCGATGAGCAATTGATAGCCACGCGCCCGGGCGCCTTGTTCCAGCAATTTGGCAATCCGCGCGTAACTGGGGTTTTCCAGGTCCGGCAGAATGAAGCCCAGCGTGCGCGTATGCCGACTGCGCAGCCCGGCCGCTTGCGGGTTTGGCGTAAAGCCATGCTGTTCGACAACCGCGCGCACGCGCTCGACGGTGGCGCTGCTGATGCGTTGCTGTTCGGCCTTGCCATTGATGACATAACTGGCGGTGGTCACGGACACACCGGCCAGTTGGGCGATATCACTGAGTTTCACCTCGGGATTTCCTTGTTCTTCAGCCGACATTTTGGCCAATCCTACCCGATTCAGGCAGACGACTATTGTCACAACGTATCCGACCGTTGGACTTCAAGGATGGGACATAATCGAGTAACGTGCCAATCATTCTAGATTAAACGTTTCAGCAAGCGTATTTTCTACGTTAAAGGTGCCTTTGGCCGGTTCTGCCGTGAAACTGCCAAAAGTGATCAACAAGCGCCTAAGCTGATTCATTCAAAACAATACCTGGCGTCCTCAGGCGCCAAAAAGGAGAAAGCATGCTCGAGCTCACTGTTGAGCAGATTTCCATGGGCCAATCCGCCGTGGACAAGTCCACCGCACTGCACTTGCTGGCCCAGCATTTGGTCGCTGACGGCCTGGTGGCCGAGGGATACCTCGCCGGCCTGCAGGCGCGTGAAGCCCAGGGTTCGACCTTTCTCGGTCAAGGTATTGCCATCCCTCACGGTACGCCGGAAACCCGCGATCAGGTGTTTTCCACCGGTGTGCGCCTGATGCAGTTTCCCGACGGCGTGGATTGGGGCGATGGCCAGATCGTCTATCTGGCGATTGGCATTGCGGCCAAATCCGACGAACACCTGCGACTCCTGCAACTGCTGACCCGCGCCCTCGGCGAGACTGATCTGGGCCAGGCCCTGCGTCGCGCCGGTTCCGCCGAAGCGTTGTTGAAACTGTTGCAAGGCGCGCCGCAGGAACTGGCACTGGATGCGCAGATGATCGGCCTCGGTGTGTCTGCCGATGACTTTGAAGAATTGGTCTGGCGCGGTGCGCGCTTGCTGCGACAGGCCGATTGTGTGAGCAATGGTTTTTCCGCGGTATTGCAGCAAGTCGAAGCGTTGCCGCTGGGCGATGGCTTGTGGTGGTTGCACAGCGAGCAAACGGTCAAGCGCCCGGGGCTGGCCTTCGTCACGCCGGATAAACCGATGCGCTACCTCGGTCAGCCGCTCAGCGGTCTGTTCTGCCTGGCCAGCATCGGCGAGGCGCATCAGGCCTTGCTCGAACGCCTGTGTGCGTTGCTGATCGAAGGCCGCGGCCATGAACTGGGCCGGGCCACCAGCAGCCGTAAAGTCCTTGAAGTGCTCGGCGGTGAAGTGCCGGCGGACTGGCCGAGTGCGCGTATCGCGTTGGCCAACGCTCACGGCTTGCATGCACGCCCGGCGAAAATCCTCGCGCAACTGGCGAAGCAATTTGCAGGCGAAATCCGCGTGCGCATTGTCGACGGCCAGGACAGTGCGGTGTCGGTGAAGAGCTTGAGCAAACTGCTGAGCCTGGGCGCCCGTCGTGGTCAGGTGCTGGAATTCATCGCCGAACCAGGTGTTGCCGCCGACGCGTTGCCGGCGTTGTTGGCCGCCATCGAAGAAGGCCTCGGTGAAGACATCGAGCCGTTGCCGGCGGTGAGCCAGCAACGTGAAGTCATTGCCGATATCGCCGAAGTGCTGCTCGCCCCGGCGTCCGGCAGTGTGATTCAGGCTATCGCTGCCGCGCCGGGCATTGCCATCGGTCCGGCGCATATTCAAGTGCTGCAACACATCGATTACCCGATGCGTGGTGAGTCTGCCGCCGTCGAGCGCGAGCGTCTCAAGCAAGCGCTGGCGGACGTGCGTCGCGACATCCAGGGCTTGATCGAGCGCAGCAAATCGAAAGCCATTCGCGAGATCTTCATCACCCACCAGGAAATGCTCGACGACCCGGAATTGACCGACGAAGTCGAGACCCGCCTCAAGCAGGGCGAAAGCGCTGAAGCGGCGTGGATGGCCGTGATCGAAGCCGCCGCGAAACAACAGGAAGCGTTGCAGGACGCCTTGCTCGCCGAACGTGCCGCCGATTTGCGTGACATCGGTCGTCGCGTGCTGGCGCAACTGAGCGGCGTCGAGACCCCGAGCGAACCCGAGCAACCGTACATTCTGGTGATGGACGAAGTCGGTCCGTCCGATGTCGCGCGCCTCGATCCGGCCCGTGTCGCCGGAATTCTCACCGCCCGTGGCGGCGCCACCGCGCACAGCGCCATCGTCGCCCGTGCGCTGGGGATTCCGGCATTGGTCGGCGCAGGCGCGGCGGTGTTGCTGCTGGCGCCGGGCACGCCGTTGCTGCTCGATGGCCAGCGCGGTCGCCTGCACGTGGACGCCGACACAGCGACCTTGCAGCGCGCCACTGAAGAGCGCGACACCCGCGAACAGCGCTTGCAAGCGGCGTCCGAACAACGTCATCAACCGGCGCTGACCACTGACGGCCACGCGGTCGAAGTGTTCGCCAACATCGGCGAAAGCGCCGGCGTCACTAGCGCGGTGGAGCAGGGCGCGGAAGGCATCGGCTTGCTGCGCACCGAATTGATTTTCATGGCTCACTCGCAAGCGCCGGACGAGGCGACGCAGGAAGTCGAATATCGCCGCGTGCTCGACGGCCTCGCCGGTCGACCGCTGGTGGTGCGCACCCTCGACGTCGGTGGCGACAAACCGCTGCCGTATTGGCCGATTGCCAAGGAAGAAAATCCGTTCCTCGGCGTGCGCGGTATTCGCCTGACCTTACAGCGGCCACAGATCATGGAAGCGCAATTGCGCGCCTTGTTGCGGGCCGCCGACAACCGTCCGCTGCGCATCATGTTCCCGATGGTCGGCAGCGTTGACGAGTGGCGGCAAGCGCGGGACATGACCGAACGTTTGCGTCTGGAAATTCCGGTCGCCGACCTGCAACTGGGGATCATGATCGAAGTGCCGTCGGCGGCACTGCTCGCGCCGGTGCTGGCCAAAGAGGTCGACTTCTTCAGCGTCGGTACCAATGACCTGACCCAATACACTCTCGCCATCGACCGTGGTCATCCGACCTTGTCGGCTCAGGCTGACGGCTTGCACCCGGCGGTGCTGCAACTGATCGACATCACCGTGCGAGCGGCCCACGCCCATGGCAAATGGGTCGGCGTGTGCGGCGAACTGGCGGCCGATCCGCTGGCGGTGCCGGTGCTGGTCGGCCTCGGCGTGGACGAGTTGAGCGTGTCCGGGCGCAGCATTGCCGAGGTCAAGGCGCGCATTCGCGAACTCAGCCTGACCCAGACCCAAACCCTCGCCCAACAGGCCCTGGCCGTGGGCAGCGCGAATGAAGTGCGCGCATTAGTGGAGGCCCTGTAATGGCCAAGATCCTGACCCTGACCCTCAACCCGGCGCTGGACCTGACGGTGCAGTTGCCGCGACTTGAGCCCGGTCAAGTCAATCGCAGCGACGAGATGCACACCCACGCCGCCGGTAAAGGCGTGAACGTGGCGCAGGTGCTGGCAGACCTCGGGCATCAGCTCACCGTCAGCGGTTTTCTCGGCGAAGACAATCTGCAAGCGTTCGAAACCCTGTTCGCCAAGCGCGGTTTTGTCGACGCCTTTATCCGCGTCCCCGGCGAGACCCGCAGCAATCTCAAACTGGCGGAAAGCGACGGGCGCATTACCGACATCAACGGCCCGGGGCCGATGGTCAGTGAGGCGGCGCAGCAGGCTTTGCTGGAGCGACTGGAGCAGATTGCGCCGGGGCATGACGCGGTGGTCGTGGCTGGCAGCCTGCCTCAAGGCGTCAGTCCCGAGTGGTTGCAGGCGTTGATCACGCGTCTGAAAAATCTCGGTTTGAACGTGGCGCTGGACAGCAGTGGCGAAGCGCTGCGGGCAGCGCTGAAGGCCGGTCCATGGCTGATCAAACCCAATACCGAAGAGCTGGCGGATGCGCTCGGTTGCGAAGTGGTTTCGGTCGCGGCCCAGGCCGAAGCCGCGAGCCGCTTGCACGCGCAAGGCATCGAACACGTGGTGATTTCCCACGGCGCCGACGGCGTGAACTGGTTCAGTGTCGGCTCGGCGCTGCATGCCACGCCACCCAAGGTCAGCGTCGCCAGCACGGTAGGCGCCGGGGATTCGTTGTTGGCGGGCATGCTCCACGGTTTGCTCAAACCCGATACGCCGGAGCAGACCCTGCGAACCGCCACCGCGATTGCCGCGATGGCGGTGACCCAGATCGGTTTCGGCATCGGCGACGCGGCGCAATTGGCGCAGCTCGAACAGGGGGTACGCATCCGTCCCCTGACAGAACAATAAGAGGGTTTGTCATGAAGTTAGCCATTGTTACGGCCTGTCCGAACGGCATGGTCACCAGTGTGCTGTGCGCCCGTTTGCTCGATGCCGCCGCGCAGCGTCAGGGCTGGAGCACCAGTGTTGAAGTGGCGGATGCAGTGCACCCGGAGCGCCAGTTGTCGGCGGCTACCATCGAGTCGGCCGAGTGGGTGTTGCTGGTGACCAGCGCGCCGGTGGACCTGTCGCGATTCGTCGGCAAACGCGTGTTCCAGAGCACCCCGGCGCAGGCGCTGCAAGATGTCGAAGCGGTGTTGCGTCGAGGGGCTGAAGAGGCGCAGGTTTATATCGCGCCCGAAGTAGCCGCCGAACCTGCAGCCATCGTAAAAAACGCTCCGCGCCTGGTCGCGATCACGGCGTGCCCGACCGGCGTTGCGCATACCTTTATGGCGGCCGAAGCCCTGCAGCAAGCAGCCAAGCGTTTAGGTTACGACTTGCAGATCGAAACCCAAGGCTCGGTCGGCGCGCGCAATCCGTTGAGTGCTGCCGCGATTGCCGATGCCGATGTGGTATTGCTGGCGTGCGACATCGAAGTCGCCACCGAGCGTTTTGCCGGCAAGAAAATCTACCGCTGCGGCACAGGCATCGCGTTGAAGCAGGCTGAAGCGACGCTGAACAAAGCACTGGCCGAAGGTAAGCAGGAAAGCGCTGCCACGGGTGGCCAGGGTCCGATCAAACAAGAGAAGACGGGCGTCTACAAACACCTGCTGACCGGCGTGTCGTTCATGCTGCCGATGGTGGTGGCGGGCGGTCTGATGATCGCGCTGTCGTTCGTGTTCGGCATCACAGCGTTCAAGGAGGAAGGCACCCTTGCCGCCGCCCTGATGCAGATCGGCGGCGAGACCGCGTTCAAGTTGATGGTGCCGCTGCTGGCGGGCTACATCGCCTACTCGATCGCCGACCGTCCGGGCCTCGCGCCGGGCATGATTGGCGGCTTGCTGGCGAGCACCTTGGGCGCCGGATTTATCGGCGGGATCATTGCCGGTTTCATCGCCGGTTACGCGGCGCAGGCGATCAACCGATATGCGCGGTTGCCGCAGAGCCTCGAGGCGCTGAAACCGATCCTGATCATTCCTTTGCTGGCGAGTCTGTTCACCGGTCTGGTGATGATTTACGTGGTCGGCAAACCGGTGGCGGGGATGCTCGCCGGGCTCACGCACTTCCTTGACAGCATGGGCACCACCAACGCGATTCTGCTGGGTGTGCTGCTGGGCGGCATGATGTGCGTCGACCTCGGCGGGCCGATCAACAAAGCCGCGTACGCGTTCTCGGTGGGGCTGCTGGCGTCGCAGAGTTACGCGCCGATGGCCGCGACCATGGCCGCCGGCATGGTGCCGCCGATTGGCCTGGGCATCGCCACGTTCATCGCCCGGCGCAAATTCGCCCAGACCGAACGCGAGGCGGGCAAAGCGGCGTTGGTGCTGGGGCTGTGCTTCATCTCCGAGGGCGCGATTCCGTTTGCGGCAAAGGATCCGTTGCGAGTCATTCCGGCGAGCATTGCCGGGGGGGCGCTGACGGGGGCGTTGTCGATGTATTTCGGCTGCAAACTGATGGCGCCGCACGGTGGGTTGTTTGTGCTGGCGATCCCGAATGCGATCAACCATGCGCTGTTGTATCTGCTGGCGATTGTGGCGGGGAGTTTGCTGACGGCGGTGGCGTACGCGTTGCTCAAGCGGCCCGAAGTGGTTGAGCTGGCGGTAGAGCCCGTCAACGCCTGACACCCAACCCCTGTGGGAGCGAGCTTGCTCGCGATGGCGGTTTAACATTCAACAAAGTTGTTGGCTGATCCACCGTCTTCGCGGGCAAGCCCGCTCCCACAGTGATCTCGGGCGTACACAAGATTTGTGTCCAGCGCCGTAACCTGTGGGAGCGGGCTTGCCCGCGAAGGCGTCAGCAGCAACGCCATTAAATCGTGGTTGTGTATCCCGCCTCCCGCTGCAACGCCCGCGCCTGAACTACATCCATCACCGCACAGCCCTCGCGCATCAGCAGATGCACTGCGCGGGTGATGTGTGCCAGGTCACTGCCGGACGTGTTTTTCAAATTTAGGCTGGAGAAGGTGTCGGCCAGATCGCGAACCACGGTGAAGCGATGCTGGGCGCAGGCGCTGAGTTCGCTGAGTTCTTTTTGGGTGTTGACGAAGAGCACCGGTGTTTCGGCGTCGTAGGTGTCGATGGGGAGGTAACGTGGCATGACGTTGAACATGATGGATCCTCGGATTGAGCTACCACCCCTCGCGGCCACGCGAAGATAAGGTGACAGCCGTGTGCAGGTTGGCCGACCGGTATCCGAAACCCGGCACACCCGAAGGTGTCCCGCACACAGCCGCCATAACATGAGCAACTATTGCGTTTCGGATATGCGACCGGCCAAGGTCGTTCGCGGTGTTTTTCCGCGAGCCCGAACTATGGAGTCGATCCCGAAACGCGGCAACAAGATACGTTGTAGGAAACGTCTTGAAAAGTTGTGCGCCTGGTTTTGGTCGTTTGGATTGGGATGGTGTACATATCCGTTTCTACGGTCACGGCGGCTATTGGTTTCGCCCTTACGGCGAGTCACTTTTGAAAAGCGCAAAAGTAACCCAAACGCTCTTGCCCCACCACTCGGCACCTCGCCTGGGCTCGGTGTGCCCTCACTCCGGCATTGCTCCGCGGGTCGCCGCGAAGGGCCATCCCTGGCCCAGCGCGGCTAAACCGGCATCCTTGCCGGTTTACCCGCTACGCAATGCCTGCGTTCGGCCAGCGTGGTTTAACGGGGCGCCTCAGATCAAGATCAACATCAAAACCGCGGCGGCCTTCGGGCCGACCGTGGCGTCAAGCGGGCGCGCCTCGCTTGTTTGATCGTGCACAACCTCTGGCCTGATGCAAATCCCTGTGGGAGCGAGCTTGCTCGCGATTGCGGTGTGTCAGCCAACATCAATGTTGAATTTGAATCCGCATTCGCGAGCAGGCTCGCTCCCACCTTTGATTGGCGTCGTACACGAGTTTGCCGGTCGCCGAAGACCACTGTGGGAGCGAGCCTGCTCGCGAAGATGTCTGCAGCAACGCCATCAAACCGTGGTTTTGTATCCCGCCTCGCGCTGCAACGCCCGCGCCTGAATCACATCCATCACGGCACAGCCCTCGCGCATCAGCAGGTGCACCGCGCGAGTGATGTGCGCCAGGTCACTGCCGGACGTGTTTTTCAGATTCAGGCTGGAGAAGGTGTCGGCCAGATCGCGAACCACGGTGAAGCGATGCTGGGCCAGGCGCTGAGTTCGCTGAGTTCTTTTTGGGTGTTGATGAAGAGCACCGGTGTTTCGGCGTCGTAGGTGTCGATGGGGAGGTAGCGCGGCATGACTTGGAACATGATGTAACTCCTGTAATTAGAGCTACCTCCCATTCGCGGCCAAACGAGGAGGGTGGCAGCCGTACGCGGGTTGGCCGACCGGGCACAGGAACCGGCACACCCGAAGGTGTCCCACGTACAGCTGCCATAACACAATGCCTCAGGCATAAAGTGCCTGAGGCGCAGATGGTGTGCTGTAGCGTTCCTGCACCGACCGGCCAAGGTCGTTCGCGGTGTATTCCGCGAGTCCGAACTATGGAGTCGATACCGAAACGCGGCAACAAGATACGTTGTAGGAAACGTCCTGAAAAGTTGTGCGCCTGGTTTTGGTCGTTTGGATTGGGATGGTGTACATATCCGTTTCTGCGGTCACGGCTGCTATTGGTTTCGCCCTTACGGCGAGTCACTTTTGAAAAGCGCAAAAGTAACCCAAACGCTCTTGCCCCACCACTTGGCACCTCGCCTGGGCTCGGTGTGCCCTCACTCCGGCATTGCTCCGCGGGTCGCCGCGAAGGGCCATCCCTGGCCCAGCGCGGCTAAACCGGCATCCATGCCGGTTTCCCCGCTGCGCAATGCCTGCGTTCGGCCAGCGTGGTTTTATGGGGCGCTCAGATCAAAATCAACATCAAAACCGCGGCGGCCTTCGGGCCGACCGGGGCATCAAGCGGACGCGCTTCGCTTATTTGATCGTGCACAACCTCTGGCCTGATGCAAATCCCTGTGGGAGCGAGCTTGCTCGCGATTGCGGACTCACATCCAACATTGATGTTGGCTAACACAACGCCATCGCGAGCAAGCTCGCTCCCACAGGGATTGTTGTTGGCCGTGGAATTGGTGTTCAGCGCCGATGGCCTGGACGGACTAACCGTCAGGTCGGCTCTCAGGCCGCCTCGGTTTTGATTTTGATCTTAGGCGCCCCGTAAAACCACGCTGGCCGAACGGAGGTATTGCGCAGCGGGGAAACCGGCAAGGATGCCGGTTTAGCCGCGCTGGGCCAGGGATGGCCCTTCGCGGCGACCCGCGGAGCAATGCCGGAGTGAGGGCACACCGAGCCCAGGCGAGGTGCCGAGTGGTGGGGCAAGAGCGCTTTGGTTACTTTCGCGCTTTTCGAAAGTGACTCGCTGTAAGAGCGAAACCAATATCAGCCACAACCGAAGAAACGGATATACACCCAGCACAAACAACAGCCCCGGCGGCGTCAGTAAACATCCCGCCGATATCGCCCCTGCTCAATCAGCCGATCAACCTCTTCAATCCCAAGCACTTCGTTAAGCACGTGATCCACCCCCGAAGCCATCCCCTGCAAACTCCCGCAGATGTAAATCACCGCACCATCAGCCAACCATTCCTTGAGCAAATCCGCCGATTCACGCAACCGATCCTGCACATAAACCTTCTCAGCCTGATCCCGCGAAAACGCCAGATCCAGGCGCTCCAGATCCCCCGAAATCAACCACTCTTCAAGCTCCGCGCGACACAGGTAGTCATGCTCGCGATGACGCTCGCCAAACAACAACCAGTGACGCGTCTGCCCATCGGCAATCCGCGCCTTGAGCAAACTGCGCAACCCGGCCAGCCCCGTGCCGTTGCCCAAAAGGATCATCGGCACCGGCTCCACCGGCAGATGAAAACCGCTGTTGCGGCGCACGCGCAGGCTGATGGAGCTGCCCACCGGCGCGTGCTCGGTCAGCCATCCGGAACCGATACCGAGGCTGCCGTCAGGATGCAGTTCCTGACGCACGATCAATTCCAGCACGCCATCCGCTGCAATCGATGCAATGGAATATTCGCGCATGGCCAACGGTACCAGCGCATCCACCAGCGCTTGCGCGTGCAGGCCGACCAGGTGTGTGCGGTTCTCCGGCAATTGACGAGTGGCGAGCGCTTGTTCCAGGGGCTGCGACAAGTCATCGAGGATGACCGTGGCCCGACCATCAATCCCCAGACCATCGAGAAAATGCTCGATGGCCCACGGGCAATTGCGCGGCAACACGTCCACCAGATCACCGGCCAGCCAACTGCTGGTGGTCGGGGCGCTAAGGCCGAGCAGGTACACCGGCGAGCCGCTGCTGTCCGGGTTCATCAGTTCACGGCGGGTCAGCGTCCAGTGGTCGTAGCTCGGCGCTTGCCAGGTGTCCACAGGCGCTTGTCCGGTCAATAGCCCGAGTTGCTGCTGCCAGTGACGCAAGGCGTAGGGGTCGCCGCAGTCGACTTCCACAGGCGCAAACAGGTGCTTGCCGCCATGCTCGCCGAGCCAGGTGTGCAAACGCCGGGCGAAGCCGCAGAAGTGTTGATACTGGCGGTCACCGAGCCCGAGCACCGCATAGTTCAGGCTCTCCAGGCTCGACGCCCTGCCCAGCACTTTGCGTTCGAAGCCGCGGGCGCTGTCCGGTGCTTCGCCGTCGCCGAAGGTGCTGACGACGAACAGCGCATTGTCCGAATCGCGCAAGTCCTGTTCGCTGACACTGGCCAGCGGCTGAACCTTCACCGGCAACCCGGCCGCTTGCAATTGTCCGGCGGTCTGCCACGCCAGTTGTTCGGCGAAGCCGCTCTGGCTGGCGAAACCGATCAACCACGCCGGTGCATCGCTGGCCGGTTGTTCGAGGCCTTTGCGGGCGTCCTTGATCTGTTTTTTCTTGCGCCGACGATCGAGGTACAGCAACCAGCCGGTGACGAAAAACAGCGGCATGGTCAGCGCACTGATCGTCAGGATGATCCGGCCGATGATGCCGAAGTAACTGCCGACATGCAGCGCGTAGATACTGGTCAGCAGTTGCGCCTTGAGACTCTTGTCGCTGTAACGATCATGGCGTTTGACGCTGCCGGTGGCCGGGTCGAGGCTGATCTGGTTCAGTGCGCGGTCGTGCGGCGACGTGTTCAGCAGGTAGAACACCGTCGCCGGTTGGCCGGCCACGGGCGGCATACGAATGTTGTAGGCACTCAGTGCCGGGCCGGCGGCGCTGTAGATGCTGCTCCACATCGCTGCGTAGTCGGCGGTCGGCGCGGGACCGCTTGGCGCCGGGCCGCGACCACCGCGAACGCGCTCGTTCTGCGGTGAATCGGAGAGCAATCGGGTCAGGCCTTTGTTGTACCACTCATACGACCAGGACAACCCGGTCAGCGCCGCCAGAAGGTAAAACACCAGGCACCAGGTGCCGGCCACCGAGTGCAGATCCCAGTTGAAGCTGCGGCCCTTTTTCTTCCAGTCGAGGGTCAGCCAGGTGCGCCAGCTTTTCCACTGGCGCGGCCAGCGCAGATAGAGGCCCGACAGGCAGAAAAAAACCAGAATCAGCGTACATGCGCCGGTGATCTGTCGACCGGTGTCGCCCATGGCGAGGAAGCGGTGCAGTTTCAGCATCAGGCCGAAAAAATCCTGGCCGGTGGCGTCGCCCATGAACTCGGCGGTGTACGGATCGAAATAGCGCATCTCGCCGCGGCGCTCGCCCGGCGGCGGGGTGAAGATCACCCGCGCGGCGTTGCCGCTGTCAGTCTCGACCCACAACATCGAGACTTTTTTACCCGACGCACCTTCGATTTTTTCCACCAGTTCGACGGGCGGCAGTACACCGGCGACCTGCTTCTGCACCTGCAACACTGACGGATTCAGGGCGCGCAGGATTTCATCCTGAAACGACACCGTCGCCCCGGTGATGCCCATCAAAGCCAGGACCAGCCCGGCGCTGATGCCGAAAAACCAGTGCAACTGGAACAGGGTTTTCTTCAACACGTCACTCGCCTTGTTCGTTCGAAATTGTCATCACGGCGCGCATTATGCCGTGGGTTGTCGGGTAGCCTGGTTTTTTACACACGAAAGCCCCGTTCAAAAAGATGAACGGGGCTCTGCCTTATGTAGGAGCTGGCGAAGCCTGCGATCTTTTGATCTTCGCAGCGAAGCTGAAAGATCGCAGCCTTCGGCAGCTCCTACAGGGCCAGGTCAGAAGTGGAAGTTGGTGCTCAACAGCGCGGTACGACCCGCCGCCACGTGGGCGTAGTGCGTCTGAAACACCTGGTCGAAGTAACGCTTGTCGGTCAGGTTTTGCACGTTGAGTTGCAGGTCGACATTCTTGGTCAGGCGATAGCTCGCCATCGCGTCGTAACGCCAGTAGGACGGGATCTCCACCGAGTTGGCGACGTTGCCGAACTGCGAGTCAACGAAGGTGGCTCCGGCGCCAATCGTCAACTTGTCGGGTACCAGGTCATAGGTCGACCACAGGGTGAAGTTGTTCCGGGGAGTGCTCGGCATATGGTTGCCTTCATCGGCGGAGAGAGTGGTTTTGACCACTTCGCTTTCCATGTAGGTGTAGCCACCATAGACCTTCCAGTTACGGGTCAGCTTGCCGGTGTACGTCAGTTCCAGGCCATTGACCTGCTGCTCGCCATCCAGCACTTGCGTGGTGGCGCCGTCGGGATCATCGATACGGGCGTTGGTTTTTTCGGTGCGGAACAGCGCGGCGGTCAACGACAGGTCGTCACCGAAGAAGTCCCACTTGGTGCCGATTTCGTAGTTGCGGTTCTTTTCCGGATCGAGATCGCTGTTGTTGGCTGCCAGTTCCAGGCTGCCGTTACCGCTGGATTCGCCCGCCGGGTTGCTCGAGGTCGAGTAGGCCGCGTAGATGCTGCCGTTCGGCAATGGGTTGTAGACCACACCGACCTGGTAGTTGACCAGATCGCTGGTGTTCTCCCGGGAAAAATTACCCGCGACGGCACCACGACCACCCGTACTGTAACCGCTGGACTTGGTCTTGTAGTTGTCATAACGCAGGCCCAGGTTCAGGGACCATTGTTCGTTGAACTTCAACGTGTCGAAGACGTACGCGGCGCCGGTTTTCGTATCGGTGTCGGTGAACGCGACGCTGTCGGTGATTGAGCCGTTCCAGTTATCCCCAGGCGTCGGGTTGTACAGACTGGTGCAATCGCCCGAGCCGAAGAGTGCGGGGTTGCAGGTGGTACCGCTGGCCGCCGAGGTCAGGACGTACGGGCGGTTATGCGTGTCCTGATAAGAAAACTCGATACCGGTCACCAGGCTGTGTTCGATGGCACCGGTGTTGAATTTGGCGCTCAGGTCGGTCTGGTTGACCCAGCCGCTGGAGGTCGAATTGCGGTTTTTGGTGCCCCGATACACGCTGCCTCTGGCGACGTTGCCCTTGCTGTCGTCCGGGTTGGTGACGATGTAGTCCAGCGTCGAACGGGACATGCGGAAGCTGTTGGACAGGGTCAGGTCTTCATTCAGGTCGTGCTCGATCCTGAAGGTGCCGCTGTCATTAGTGGTTTCGCGATAGTCACGGTTGGTGACGCCGTAGAAGTTGTCGCGATCGACATTCACCGGCTTGTCGACGTTGTACTTGCTGCGAGCAGGGTTCAGCGTCAGCGGAATGCCGTAATCCGGCATGTCGTCAGTCTCGACGTGGTAATAACCGAGGGTCACACGGGTATCGGTGCCCAGGCCGAAGGCGAATGTCGGCGCCACGCCCCAGCGGCTGACGTCAACGGTGTCGCGGCCGGCGACGTTGGCTTCGTGCTTCATCAGGTTCAGGCGGAAGGCCGAGGTATCGGTCATCTGCTGGTTCAGGTCGAGGGTGGTGCGCTTGGTCTGATCCGAGCCCCAGGTGAATCCGCCGTTATAGAAACTGCCCAGTTTGGCGCTCTTGCTGACCAGATTCAGGCTGCCGCCGGTGGAGCCGGCGCCGGTGAAGGCCGAGCCCGGGCCCTTGCTGACTTCGATCGATTCTACGTTGAAGATTTCGCGGCTCTGGGACGCCGGGTCGCGCATGCCGTCGACGAAGGTGTCGCTTTCCGCGTTGAAGCCGCGAATGATCGGGCGGTCGCCAGCGGGGTTGCCGCCTTCGCCTGCGCCGAAGGTGATGCCCGGTGTTGTGCGCAAGGCATCAACGAGGCTGGTAGCGCCCGTGTCGCGGATCACCTGCTGCGGAATCACGGTGACACTCTTCGGTGTTTCGCGCAGCGGTGCGGTGTATTTTTTCGACGCCGAGGTATCGGTCTTGTAGGAGGAGTCGTCCTGCTCACCGACAACACTGGTGGCATCCAGGGAAATCGCGCCATTCGGGGCTTTTTCGTCAGTCTTCTCGGCGGCGAATACCATGTGGCCCGCCGAGCCGGCGGTGATGGCCACGCCAATCGCAGAAGCGAGCAAACGCGGTGAACTGACTGGTAACTGTGATGGTTGGCGCGACATGTGAATTCCCCTCCCCAAGGATTTGAGGACGCGGAATATAGGGTAGACGCGTATTTGTATCAATTGCGAAACGTTACTATTTGCATCAAATTTACATTCTTTACAATTTGCCCTTACGGTTTTCGCCGTTTCATTCGTCGCAGGGGTTTTACACAGGCAATAAGAATCAATACCATCGGCGCTCTTTTGTTTTCAGGTGGTTGCCATGCTGCTGCACATCCCGGGCTTGTTCGCCAAAGAAGAAGTGCAGCGCATCCGCGAGGCACTGGAGCAGGCCGATTGGGCCGATGGAAAAATCACCGCTGGCTACCAGTCGGCGAAGGCCAAGCACAATTTGCAGTTGCCTGAAGGTCATCCACTGGCCAAGGAAGTCGGCGCGGCGATGCTGGAACGTTTGTGGAAAAATCCGCAGTTCATGTCGGCGGCATTACCGCACAAAGTCTTCCCGCCCTTGCTGAACTGTTACACGGCGGGCGGCAGTTTCGACTTTCACATCGACAACGCCGTGCGTCAGCCCAAAGGCAGCATCGAGCGCGTGCGCACAGACCTGTCGGCCACGCTGTTCTTCAGCGAGCCAGAGGATTACGACGGCGGTGAACTGGAAATCCAGGACACCTACGGCACACAACGCGTGAAGTTGCCCGCCGGTGACATGGTCTTGTACCCCGGCACCAGCCTGCACAAGGTCAATGCCGTCACCCGTGGCACTCGCTATGCGTCGTTCTTCTGGACGCAAAGCCTGGTCCGCGAAGACAGCCAGCGAGCCTTGCTGTTCGAGATGGACGGGGCCATCCAGCAACTGACACACGACATGCCCGACCATCCTTCGCTGATCCGCCTGACCGGCACTTATCACAACCTGTTGCGCCGTTGGGTCGAGGTATGAGTTTTCAACTGCGCCGCGAGGAAGTGCTCGACGGTGACCGGCTCAAAGCCATGCTGGAGGAAAGCCCCGCGCGGGCAGCTCAGGCGATCCTGATCGCCGCGCGTGAAAATGTGCTCGAAGCTCAGGCTTTGCTTGGGCAAATTCTGCTGGATGGGCGAGGGATCGAGCAGGATATGGCGCTGGCGGTGCGATGGTTCGAGATTGCCGCGCGGCGGGGGCATTTGATGGCGCGCAACATGCTTGGCCGGTGCCAGGAGCATGGTTGGGGCTGTGACGCTGACGCCGCGAGTGCAGCGCGCCATTACCGACACGCGGCTGACGCAGGTCTGGATTGGGCGATGTATAACTACGCCAATCTGCTGGCCACTGGGCGTGGTGTCGCCGTGGATGAGTTGAAGGCGCTGAGTCTTTATCGCTGCGCTGCAGAGCTGGGTCACGCGAAGTCGATGAACCTGCTCGGTCGGTGCCTGGAAGAGGGCCGCGTCTGCCCGGCCGACCTCTCGTCCGCGCGCGAGTGGTATCGACGTTCGGCCGAAGCAGGCGATTTTCGCGGTCAGTTCAGTCATGGCGCCGTACTGGTGGAGCAGGGCAGAACCAAAGAGGGGCTGGTTTGGCTGCGCCGGGCAATGAGTAACGGCAATCAGTGCTTCCTGCAGCTTAGCGCTCAAAGATTGCAGGAAGCGTCCGAACCGGTGCTGAGGGCGCTGGCCGAAGATTACGCCTGTCAGGAAAAATACCAAGCGGGTAAAGTTTAAACAAAAACACGCTTTAAACATTGGCTAGTTGGAATTATTTTTTTATACATGCCTTTTAGCGTTTCTTTGACATCGCTTTTATAAGTAGATTAATCTTTTTTCAGTGTAACCCGGATTGAGTTATATACTTTCGATCAGCGCGAAGTTGGTCGGTAATTCATGTCCATGATTAAAGGATTAATTATGAGTAATAAAGAACTGTGGGGTGGTGCGTTAGTTGGTGCGAGCTACGAGGCAGTAACAGAGTTTGCAACAGAAGTTCCAAAGATCCTCTCGGATGCTTCAAAAGCGACAGCGGACAATGTGACCCGTGAAACCGGTCTGTTGTTAACAAAACAACAAATAATCGATTTGAGGAGGTATGAAGCTGCAGGCCTGGCGCTTCCTTACACGTTGAAAGATGTCACCGACTATTTGCGTTTCGGTGCAGGACAGGACGGCGGCGACGGTCTCAGAGCGGGTGATTTTCTGAAGACGTTTAGTGAAACCCGTAGTCACGCCATGCGTTGGTCACCCCTGCGTGAGCGCATCATGATAACGGGTACCGACTTGAAACTGTTTGGCGCGAGTATGCAGCGTTATGGTCAGGATATGGAGGAGATTTACCTTGATCTGAAGTCCGGCCCGCTGCTCGAAAAATTTAACATCAAAACACTGGAAGATCTTAAAAAATTACAGCTTGAGCTAGGCGACAAGTTTCCGGGTATCGAGTTGCAGGCTGACACCGTTCCGGATATGCAGTTCTATTTAGCGAAGATATTCGACGCTGTTTCCGCTAATCTGAGGACGGTTGGAGGGATCAAAGATGACCTGGATAAGTTTGGTTATGATCTGCGAGAAACGATAGTTCCAGGTATCAAGCTGAGGCTGGCGCTGATTAAAACCAACGCCTATCCTGCGCAAGTCAAAAAACTCGATGAAGTAATCACTGTTCGTGCCGCAGAGATTCAGGAAAAGAACACGCAATATAAAGCCTTGGTGGATAAAGCACTAAGCTCAGCGGCAGGGTTGAATCTGTTCGGGTTGGGTATGGCCATTTACTACGGCGTAGAAGCTGAAAATGTCAGGGCCGCGCGCAAAGAGCTGAATGCATTGCAGGACAAGGATATTCAAATTCTGGCCAACATGAACCAGACCCTCGGTTCCCTGAAACGCGTCGAGCAGGACTTGCAAAACCTGACGGTCATTGCTGTCGATGCTGATCTGGCCACGCAGAACCTCATGCATGTATGGAACGTCATGCATCGATATGTGTATGAATCCGCGAACGCCGTCTCCCAGATTGAAGATGCGCTGAGTCTACGACGATTCATGTCGGCATTCCGCGAAGTCGTTGGCCCGTGGGTGAACATCCAGAACGATGCAGACCTGCTGATCGAAGTGTTCAAACAAGCCGATATGGATTACGGCCAACCACAACAAACGGTGCTCCCCAAAATGACATCCTTTTCCACTCGAAACAGCTACCCGGCGTTCAATCCGCAAGCCCTGAAAGACGGTCTTTACTCAATGCGCGACGACGCCGTGGCTGCTGAGGCATTGTTTATCAGGATCAATTACCTGCCGGGTATTTTCGATCGTTTTAAAAGGCTGCTTGGCGATGTCAGTCGCGCAGCCCAGGGTTTGCGAGAGTCCAGCCTTAACAGCAAGATGGACCTCGAATCCAAGGTCCGTAAACTGGTTGCTCTTGAAAAAGAACTGGCCGGGGCGATGGAAGGCACCGAGGAGTATGAAGAGATCAGGGACGATCTCGCGGCGGGCCTGAAGAAAATGCTCGCCATTACTCGCAATGAGTCGAGCAAAGTAAGCATCCTCCTGGTCAACATAAGTGCTGCTTATGATCAGCGTGCGACGTTGGGTTACATCGCCGGTCTCGAAAAAGACCAACTGGATGTCGGGGGGAGCCGGCAGGTGCTGAAGGAGGCCATGGTCAAACGTCAAGTCGAACTCAAGGCTTTAGCAGATGCAATCAGCATTATTGAACAAAACGGCATCGAGAAAATCGGCAAAGACGTTTCGTTGAGCATCGATAAGTTAACTGCCCTGGGCTTGGCGCCCGCGCAAGTTGTGGTCGTGAAGTTTGCCCTCGATGAACTGAAAAAAGCCATGGACGATATCAGCGAAGGTATCACCTTCCTCACCATGATCAAGGAGAGCGACAAGCTACAACAACAGGTACATGAGCTGACTCGCAAGATTGCGCTAACGGACAGGGAGATTGGCCTGTCGATAAACAAGGTCGAGTTTATTCACTTGATCCATGCTCTGGAAGAGCAACGTAAATTGTTCGCAGGCGAGTACAGGCAGGCCGATGCAGCATTCAAGCAATTTCTGGCTGCTGTAGAGGGTAACCAGGGTGGTGATGTTGTGATGCGCAGTGCCGAAGCCATTGAGGAGGCGCTTCGGTTTATCGGCTTCCTGACGCCGGTGTCAGTGCCGTAACGGCCGCGTTCACAGATGGCCGAGGTGGCTCGCCCAGCAAGGGGGGTACCCCGGCCTATCGGTCGCTTTTTCCACTCTGGCGTTCGCCAGAGTCATCAGGTTACTGCCCATGTATGAATTTCTGCTTGCGGAGAAACATTTTTTTGCTTTAAGAAAATACTGCAACTTCCTTCGCGCGCTTCCGGCGACGCTGGATCAGTTGAAACACCATTCAGACACGTTGCAACATCAGGGACATAGGCTGACCACCCCGCCCGACATACAGCGCCTGAAAGTGTTGGCTTCGTTCAGCGCGGGTTACCTGGAGCGGCTTGAATCCAATATTTCAGCGTTTGCCAAGGTCTGCAACGAGCATTTGGATCATGTTTCGACGTTCACCGCAGAGTGTCGAAAATTAGCCAACGAAACACCTCGAAACGGCCGAGGTGTTCGTATCTCCTCGGTAGATTTCAAGCGATTCAAGTTGGCAGGTTCGCAATGGTGGATCTGGTTTCCTCCCAAGGATGTACGCGGGCTGACCGACGAACTCTACTTTCGTCTACGCCGCGCCAGTTCGGCACTGATAGATTTCAAGGCTGTGCCGAACGAATTGAACTGGGATATCTATAACGTGTTCGAGCGCTTTTTCCGCTCGCTGACCTTAAAGCCCTGTGAGTGTCACTCGGACTATTCCCGACTTGAATCCTGGTATGTAAGTTCTGGATCAAGTCTGCCCGGCATGACGAACTCCTCTGTTCCAGGCGGTTCGCCCCAAGCGCGGCAGGCAAGGGCGAACGAACATCTGCGCGAATTGTTCGCCATCAAAACAGACGCCTGTTCAGCCATTCACAACCTCAATGCCTTTCTCTTTGCAATGAGCTACTTTCTGAAAAGTGCGGAAAATGAATTGCTGGCCGTCAAGGGCACCATGAAACTCTCGCAACTGAATTGCGCTTTGGCGAACAGCCAGCAGGCGTTGAATGAGGTCCGAACAATGGTCGCACGGATGTTGCAATGGTATCGGGCATAAAAAAAGTCCATGACATGTCATGGACTTAGGGGTGTATCAGGCGAGGCGGGAGTTAGACGTAAAACGATTTCAGCGGCGGGAAGCCGTTGAATTCAACCGCGCTGTAGCTGGTGGTGTAGGCACCGGTCGACAACCAGTACAAACGATCACCGATGGCCAGGTTCAGCGGCAGGCCGTACTTGTAGTTTTCGTACATGATGTCGGCGCTGTCGCAGGTCGGGCCGGCGATGACCACTTCTTCCATCTCGCCTTTCTTCTCGGTCCAGATCGGGAACTTGATGGCTTCGTCCATGGTTTCGATCAGGCCGGAGAACTTGCCCACGTCCGTGTACACCCAGCGCTCGACGGCGGTACGGGATTTACGCGCCACCAGCACCACTTCGCTGACCAGGATGCCGGCGTTGGCGATCAGCGAACGGCCTGGCTCCAGGATGATTTCCGGCAGCTCGTCACCGAAGTCTTCCTTGAGGAAACGGATGATTTCTTCGGCGTAGGTTTCCAGGCTGTTGGTGCGGGTGATGTAGTTGGCCGGGAAGCCGCCGCCCATGTTGATCAGCTTGAGGTGGATATTGTCTTCTTCTTTCAAGCGCTCGAAGATCACTTTGACCTTGGCGATGGCCGCATCCCAGACGCTGATGTCGCGCTGTTGCGAGCCGACGTGGAACGAAATGCCGTAAGGCACCAGGCCCAGGTCACGGGCGAGGATCAGCAGGTCCATGGCCATGTCGGTCTGGCAGCCGAATTTGCGCGACAGCGGCCAGTCAGCCGTGGTCGAGCCTTCGGTGAGGATGCGCACGTAGACTTTCGAACCCGGCGCAGCCTTGGCGATGTTGCGCAGGTCGGCTTCGGAGTCGGTGGAGTACAGACGCACGCCCTTCTCGTAGAAGTAGCGGATGTCCTTGGATTTCTTGATGGTGTTGCCGTAGCTGATACGGTCGGCGCTGACGCCACGGTCCATGACTTTGTCCAGCTCGTAGATCGAGGCGATGTCGAAGCTCGAGCCTTTCTCTTTGAGCAGGTCAATGATTTCCACGGCCGGGTTGGCCTTGACTGCGTAGTAGACCTTGGCGAATTCGAAACCGGCGCGCAAGTCGTCGTAGGCCTTACTGATCATCGCGGTGTCGATGACCACGAACGGGGTTTCTTGCGTGTCGGCGAACGCCTTCAATTTATTGAAGGTATCGCGCGCGTAATAGTCTTCGACGTTGATCGACATGCTGGGATCTCCTGCTGGCAAACGTTAATAATCAATGGGCGCAAATGAACGTCCTCCGTATCCCCACTTTGGTTCGCCTACTTCCCAAGGCATGTCGCCGAAAGCAAAAAGGCCACGGGAGGCGTTGCTTCCCTTGGCCTTGCTGTCTCGTCGTCAGTACTTGAGCCGGATGGATCGTTTCCAGCATGGACGTTCGGCGCGAACTTTAGGGCGTGAGGGGCTTGAGATCAACAAAAAATGTCGCGTTTTTGCACGCTTCCGTCGTGCGGTCCTGAAGGGTTACTGGTGTAACCGACCTGCGTGACAGTGTGATGTTCCCCGGATGGGGATTTTTGAGGGACCGTGCATGGCGTTTGTGGCGAGGGGATTTATCCCCGTTGGGCTGCGCAGCAGCCCCAAAACCGGCAAGCGCGGTGTACCTGGCACACCGCACGTGCTGCTTTACGACTGCTCCGCAGCCGGACGGGGATAAATCCCCTCACCACAGGTTTTTCCAAGCCTCTGAACTCAGGCCAATGCTGTTTCGGCAGGCGAAACAATGCTGGTCTTGCCGCCTCGGGACTTGCCGGAGCTCAAATACTCGGCAATCGATTCCTGCGTCACCTCCCCGAGGAATACCCGCTCGGCATCCATCACCGGCAACCACGAGCGATTGAACTCGTACATCCGCGACAACAGAATGCGCAAATGCTCGTCGTACGCCGCCGTGGCGTTGAACTCGCGCAGGTATTGCACGCAGGTGCCGGTCTGACGGAGCAAGTCGCGACGTCGTACATAACCGAGGGCCTTGTTCTCGGCATCGGTAACCACCACGTAACGGCGGTCATGCTCATCCATCAACTCCATGGCCTCGGCCACCGGGGTTTCCGGGCTGACGGACGGCGCGTTGTCCGCCGCGTCTTCGGCCTTCACCAGCAACAGACGCTTGAGCGTGCTGTCCTGGCCAACGAAGTTGCTGACAAAGTCGTCCGCCGGGTGCGCCAGCAGGGTGTCCGGGTGATCGATCTGCAACAGCTTGCCGGCACGGAAGATCGCGATCTTGTCGCCCAGCTTGATGGCTTCGTCGATGTCGTGGCTGACCATGATCACGGTCTTGTTCAGCGCGCGCTGCATCTCGAAGAATTCGTTCTGGATCATCTCGCGGTTGATCGGGTCGACCGCGCCGAACGGCTCATCCATCAACAGCAACGGCGCATCTGCCGCCAGGGCACGAATCACGCCGATCCGCTGTTGCTGGCCGCCGGACAGTTCACGCGGGTAGCGCGTCAGGTACTGCTTGGGCTCAAGCTTGATCATGCTCATCAACTCGCGGGCGCGGTCGTGGCATTTCTGTTTATCCCAGCCCAGCAGGCGCGGAACGATGGTGATGTTTTCCTCGATGGTCATGTTCGGGAACAGACCGATCTGCTGGATCACATAACCGATGTTGCGCCGCAGGGTCACTTCGTCGAGGTCGGTGGTGTCTTCGCCGTTGATCAGAATTTTGCCCGAGGTCGGTTTGATCAGGCGGTTGATCATTTTCAGCGTGGTGCTTTTGCCGCAACCCGATGGCCCGAGGAACACACAGATTTCGCCTTCGTTGACGGTCAGGCTGACCGAGTCCACGGCTTTCACGTCTTTGCCGTTGCTTTGGAAGGTCTTGCTGAGGTTTTGAAGTTCGATCATTTCAGGAGTCCTTTTGGAGTCAGCGTGCGTTGCAGCCATTGCAGAAGCAGGTCGGCGAAGATGGCCAGGAGACTGACCAGCACGGCGCCGACGATCAGCATCGACATGTCGCTGCGGCTGATGGAAGCGAGAATGAGTACACCGAGGCCACCGGCGCCGATGGTCGCGGCGATGGTCATGACACCAATGTTCATGACCACGGCGGTGCGCACGCCGGCGAGGATCACCGGCACGGCGATTGGCAGTTCGACCATGCGCAGGCGCTGGCCGAAGGTCATGCCGATGCCGCGTGCGGCTTCGCGAATGCCCGGTTCGACGCCGGTCAGCGCGAGGTAGGTATTACGCATGATCGGCAGCAGCGAATAGAGAAACACTGCAGTGATGGCCGGCATCGGGCCGAGGCCCTGGCCGAATTTCGAGTAGAACGGCAGCAGCAGGCCGAACAGGGCAATCGACGGCACGGTCAGCAGCACCGTGGCGCTGGCCTGCAACGGGCCGGCGAGGGTCGGAAAGCGCGTCATCAAAATGCCGAGCGGCACGCCGACCAGAATCGCCAGCGTCACGGCGATGCCGACCAGCGTGATGTGCTGCCACGTCAGGTGCAGCACCAGCGGCCAGTCGAGAT
>NZ_CABVHK010000019.1 GCF_902497785.1 Pseudomonas fluorescens | reverse complement strand
GCCGACGGATGAAGACGTGACCGCGCTCTACGAGCGCTTCATGCCGCTACAGATCGAGAAGATCGCACTGCATTCGGCGCTGATTCCCGGAGCCCTGGATGCCATCGATGCCTTGCGCGACAAGGGCCTGAAAATCGGCTCCTGCTCGGGTTATCCGGCGGTCGTCATGGCAAAAGTGGTCGAGCTGGCGCGGCAAAACGGCTACGTCGCCGACCATGTGGTGGCCACCGATGAAGTGCCCAATGGGCGCCCGTACCCGGCTCAGGCATTGGCCAACGTGATTGCGCTGGGCATCAGCGATGTCGCCGCTTGTGTAAAGGTTGACGACACCTGGCCGGGAATCCTTGAAGGCCGCAGTGCCGGAATGTGGACGGTCGCGCTGACCTGCTCCGGCAACGCACTGGGCTTGACCTACGATCAGTACAAGGCCCTGCCCGCCGACAAACTCGCCGCCGAACGCGCCCGCATCGTCAAGGTTTTCGAAGGCTCTCGTCCGCACTACTTGATCGACACCATCGTCGAGTTGCCGGCGATCATCGAAGACATCAACGCCCGTCTGGCAAGGGGGGAAACACCACAGGGTTGCTGATGCGGTTCGGTGATCGAAACTGACGGCGCGAACGTCACCTTGGTCGAGGCTGAACTCCAGGCGCTGGATAACAGCCTCGACTTGCTCCGTCAAAACCTGTCATTGATCTGAAAGATTAATGACAAATAATTCAATATTGAAACTTGTCTCAGTTTTACATATCTTGACCCTGCCTGACGATGAGACCTGCGCGCCTCACGACTTCAATCACAACAAGGGCTCGAGATGAACAACAACAAGAACCTTTCCGAACTGCCGCCTGCCACCGTCGATGTGCTGATCGTCGGCAACGGTCCGGTCGGTGCGACCATCGCGGCGCTGCTCGGCCGCTATGGGATAGAGACACTGGTGCTGGACAAAAGCCACGAGGTGTTGCTGATGCCCCGCGCCATTGCGCTGGACAACGAGGCGCTGCGCATCCTGCAACTGGCAGGATTATCGGACGACGCATTCGAGAAGATCGCCATCCCTGAGGTGAAGATGCACTCCCCGGTCCTCGGGCAATTCGGTCGGGCCGACACGGCGGGCTGTATCGACGGCCATCCGAAACTGGTGACCTTCTATCAACCCGACCTCGAACACGCGATGCGCAGCCAGGTTTCCCGGTTGAAATCAGTGAACAGCCTGGGGGGCTTCGAGCTCGAGAACCTGCTCGAGGAGGCAGACGGTGTGGTTGCCACCCTGCGCGATCAGAATGGCCAGATGCATTCCGTCCGCGCCCGTTATCTGGTAGGTGCGGACGGCGCAAGCTCCAGGGTCAGGGCACTGATTGGCGAGGAATTCGAAGGACAGACCTACGCGGAAGACTGGCTCATTGTCGATATCAAGAACCGCCATCAAACAGCGATTGATCACATCGAGTTTATCTGTGATCCACAGCGTCCAACGCCGCACATGCCCGCCCCGGGCGGCAGGGAACGTTGGGAGTTCATGCTCCAGCCCGGCGAATCGCGCGAGGAACTGGAAAGCCCGGAAAGCATCGCCCGCCTGATCGCTCCCTGGATTGACCCGCAGGAGCTGGAAATCGAGCGCAAAGCGGTTTATCGATTCCACGCGCGTTGCTGCAACACCTTCAGCAAGGGACGCACTTTCCTCGCCGGCGATGCCGCGCACATCACCCCGCCCTTTGTCGGACAAGGTCTTGTCGCAGGGCTCCGAGATGGCGCCAACCTGGCCTGGAAACTGGCCTGGGTCCTTCGCGGTTATGCCGCGCCTTCGGTGCTCGACACTTACGATGCAGAGCGGCGCCCCCACGCCCAGGCGATGATTGATCTGGCGAAACTCATGGGTCGTCTGGTGATGCCCAGAAACAGGATCGGCGCATTTTTCGTTCACGGCCTGATGCGCATACTCGCACTGACTCCCGCGACCAGGCGTTATTTCGAGCAGCTGGACATCAAGCCAAAGAACACCTTCAAACACGGCCTTTTCATGCCGCATCAGCGTGGCGACAAACTGGTTCGCGGCGGTCTGTTTCCTCAGGCGTGGGTTCGTAACATGCAACAGCAGATCAGACTGAGCGACGATGCCCTTGGCAACGACCTGACTCTGGTCGGGTTCGGAATTGACCCGCTGTCCGTGCTGACACCTGCGCAAATCGTCTCCTGGGAAAAAACCGGCGGCCACTTCCTGCAGATCAAGACGTACGGCCAGCGCGAAAGCGGCCGATGCGACTTCATCGAAGACCTGAACCATGACATCCTGCCGCTGGCGGCCAAAGGCACGCTGGTCGCGGTTCGCCCGGACCGGATCATCATGCACCACGTCCCCGCCACGGAAGCAGGCCGTCTGATCCGGGAATGTCAGCACCTGCTCGCGAGCGCCGACGCCACTTCCGAGCCCGTTTCCATTACCATCAGCGAGCCCCCTCGACTTCGAGCCTGAACATGCCCCCCTCCACACCTCCTTCAGAAGTGACCGCGCCGGAATCTCTCACCAGAGGTCACAAGAAACGTGAACGCACCCGTCGCGGCCTGGTGGACGCGGCATTGCGTCTCGTCGCACGCAAGGAGGTCGGGGAGATTGCGCTGCTCGAAGTGGCTGCCGAAGCGGCGGTCTCCAATGGCACCATCTACAACTACTTTCGAACGCGCGATGAAGTGCTCGAAGCGGTCGGCATTGCCATGGCCGCGGAATTCTCCGATGCCATTGCAGCCCTCAGCACGGACGTGCGCTGCGGCGCGCAGCGGCTGTCGATCGGCGTGCGCATGTTTGTCTGTCGGGCTGCCGACGACCACGCATGGGCCAACGCCCTGCTGCGCATCATCCATTTCGATCAGGCCATGCGCTCGCGGTTGGCCGCCCACGTCCTCGCCGACCTGCGTGAAGGGCTGCGCGCGGGTACGCTCGCTTACGAGGACGAAGGAATCGCCCTCGACATGGTCCTTTCCTGTACCACCGGTGCCATGCGCTCGGTGATCGAGGGGCGTGCAGTGGCGGAGCACGACCTGAAGGTCGCTGAAATCATTCTCAAGGCGCTGGGGGTATCACCCGCCAAAGCCAGGAAAATCGCAGGCAAACCGCTGCCCGTCCAATCGCAATAGCGCTGACGAAGACCCGGAACCACTAGATAAGTGAACATACGTGTTCATTTATAACTCCCCCGCAGCCTTCACTTTTGCGGCCCCATCTCTTGCCGCTCATCAAACACCCGCTCAATTCAAAAAAACCTGCTTGACGCAAATTGAACACGCGTGTTCAATGAGTTCACAAGGTAATCCTGGAGAGAGCACCCGTGGAATCCCTAAACCCGACACAGCGCCGTATCCATCAAGCCGCCTTTCGCCTGTTCGCTGAAAGAGGCACCTCGCAAGTGAACATCCTCGACCTCGCACAAGCGGCCGGTGTGGCGCGCGGAACGGTCTATAGCAATATCGAGAGCATCGAGAACCTGTTCGAAGCCGTTGCCAGTCATCTCGCAAAAGAGATGCATGAGCGCGTCAGCAAGAGCTTCGATTCGGTGTCCGATCCGGCTCAGCGCCTGGCCAATGGCATTCGTCTGTTCATTCGTCGAGCTCACGAGGAATCCCAGTGGGGGGCGTTCATTCACAAGTTCGCCATGAGCAATTCTGCGCTGCGCGAAATGTTCAGCAGCCAGGCGACCACGGATCTCCTGCAGGGCCTTTCAAGTGGTCGGTACAGCTTTCAGCAGGCGCAATTGCTCCCGGTGCTGACGATGATTTCGAGCAGTGTCCTCGGCTCGATTTTCCTCGTACTGGAAGGTCACAGAACGTGGCGCGAATCGGGCTCCGACACCGCCGAGCTGGTGTTGCGGGCACTGGGTGTGCCGCCCGATGAAGCGCGTGCGTTGGCGACCTCCGAGCTGCCGACACTTCCGCCGCTCGACTGAATTAGTCACTGATTCAACCCGATAACGCCCCTGTTTTTCAGGGGTTCGGGACAGCTTTGCCCAAAAATCCGGAAAACAACAACAATGAACAACAGAACCGAGTTCCGCCGGTTGACCACACCCCAACCTGCCCGGCATCCGCAGCCAACAGTCAAGGCTCAAGGCTTGACTCACCTGATCTTTCAAAGGCCGGACTTGAATGAGGCGGCGCGCTTCCTGACCGACTTCGGCCTGAAGGTCAGTCGGCAGGATGCCGAGACGCTCTACCTGCGCGCCACCGAAGCCACGGCCTATTGCTACCGGGTCGAACGTGCCGAGCGTGCACGTTTTGTCGGGTTCGGGCTGGCCGTGCAGTCCATCGCCGACCTGGAAAAGCTGGCTCGAATCCCGGGTTCGTCATCGCTCGAAAAATCCGAACATCCCGGTGGAGGGTTTTGCGTCAGGCTGACCGATCCTTCCGGATTTATCGTTGAAGCCGTTTGCGCTCAGACACCCGGCAAGGCGCTTCCACACCGAGCACCCTTGCGCTGGAACCTGGCGCTGGAGCAACCGCGAATCAACGCCACGCAACGCCCGCCGACCACCGCACCCGACGTCCTCAGACTGGGCCATATCGTGATTGAAGTGGCCGACTACCAGGCGACTTGTGCCTGGTATACGCGGCACTTCGGGTTTATTCCCAGCGATGTGCAGGTCCTGCCCGATGGCAGCCCCATCGTCACCTTCCTGCGTCTTGACCTCGGCGAAACGGCCACGGCGCACCACACCCTCGCGATAGCGCAAGGGTTCATGGCGACCTACAGCCATAGCGCCTACGAGGTCGTCGATGCCGACGCCGTGGGAATGGGCCAGCGCGTCCTGCGAGAACGCGGATGGGATCACTCATGGGGCATCGGCCGGCACATTCTCGGCAGTCAGATCTTCGATTACTGGCAAGACCCCTGGGGCGATAAACACGAGCATTACTGCGACGGGGACATCTTCACGGCCGCTCAGCCTACCGGCATTCATGCCGTGAGCCCCGAGGCCATGGCGCAGTGGGGGCAGCGCATGCCCAAGCGCTTTACCAAACCGAAAATGAGCTTCGCTCATCTGCGTGCGTTGATCAGCAACCTGCGGCACAGCCCGGACGTGACCCTTCGCAAGTTGATTACGCTAATGCGGATGTTTGGCTAGGGCCGCCGTCATGTCACGCAATCGAGTCCGATATGGCCGGCGGGACGTGCTGAAAGCCGGTGCCCTGCTCGCCGGCGGCGCGTTGATCTACGGAAATGCCAGCCCACCCTCTGAACAACAAACCGGTTCTCGCGCCATCGAGCGCGGGACAAACATTGCTCCAGGAGTACCTTCAATGTCTGCTGTACACGTCGTCCGCTTTGAATTTGAGAACGGTATTCACTGGGGCGTGTTGCGCCAAGGTCGCATCACGGTGGTCCCCGGTACATTTGAAACCACCGGTGATTTCATTCGCCAGAACACGCTCGACGACCTCGCCCAACTGCAAGGTCCGGAACTGGATGAGCGCGACGTGAAACTGCTGTCGCCGGTGACCCGCAACCAGCAGTTCGTCTGCCAGGGCGCCAACTACCGTCAGCACATGATCGAGTCGGGCATGGACCCCGACGCGAAGAAATTCAACATGATCTTCACCAAGGCAACCAGTTGCCTGGTGGCCGCTGACAGCGACCTGATCAAGCCGCGCACCGTGCGCTTTCTTGACTACGAGATCGAGCTGGGGCTGGTAATTAAACGCGCCATCAACGGTTCCGTGTCGGTCACCGACGCCAACCTGCATGAGTTCATCGCCGGCGTTGTCATCGTCAACGACTACTCAGCCCGCGACATTCAGATTCCTCAAATGCAGTTCTACAAGGGCAAGAGCTTCCGCACGTTTGGCCCGGTCGGTCCTTACCTCTGCCTTCTGGGTGCCAAAGACATGCATTACCTCAAGGCACTGCAGCTGCGCCTGACGGTGAACGACGAGGTGCGCCAGAGCGACAGCACCGCCAACCTGGTTTTCGGCCCCGCCGAAACCCTCACCGAGCTGTCCGGTGTGCAAGACCTGGCCATCGGCGACCTGATCGCCACCGGCACGCCGGCGGGTTGCGCGCTGACCATTCCCTCCCCCGCCAAACAGCGTATCGCCGCCCTGATGCCGGAAGCCACCAAGTGGAAACTGTTCCTCAAGGCCCAGGAGAGCCGGACGCAATATCTCAAGCCGGGCGACGTGGTCGAAGCGCGCATTCGCAGCGCCGATGGGGTGATAGACCTTGGCGTGCAACGCAATCGGGTCGTGGGAGAAGAAGCCTGATGACCATCAAATCCTTGAGCGACATCGAGCATCTCGAACGAGTCCCCTTGTCGGATCGTGGCCTGGCGTCCAGCACTTATGAAGCCCTGAGACGCACGGCCGAGCGCACGCCGAATGCGCCGGCGCTGAGTTACTTCGCCGATGCCTCGGATTTCAGGCGCACCCACCACTGGAGCTATGGCGAGCTCTTCGCCGATATCACCCGCGCCGCGAATGCCTTCCACGACCTGGGAATCGCTTCGGGGGATGTGATTGCCTTCATCCTGCCCAACCTGCCGGAAACCCACTTCACCATCTGGGGCGGCGAAGCGGCGGGTATCGTCATGGCGATCAATCCACTGCTGGAGGCCAGGCAAATGGCGGGTTTGCTGCAGGCCGCCAACGCGAGCGTAGTGGTCACGCTCGCACCGGCTCCGGGCAGCGACTTGTGGCCCAAACTGGCCTCGCAGCTGAATCAACTGCCCGCGATCAAGCACGTAGTGTGGGTCGATATGGCACCTTATGTGGGGGTCGCACAGGGTGAAGCCCTTGTATCCCTGGCACGCGAGGAACGCGAACTGCACAGCGGTGCCACAATTCACGGTTTGCGAGCCCTGATGGACACTCAGCCTGGCACGCACCTCAAGAGCGCCCGGCAAATTCTTCCGGCTGAACGCTCTTCTTATTTCTGCACCGGTGGCACCACCGGGCTGCCCAAGATTGCGGTGCGCAGCCACGGGTCGGAGGTTTTCAACGCCTGGGCCATGGCCACGCACTTGCAGCCACGCCACAGTGCCCAAGTAATTTTTTGCGGGCTGCCACTGTTCCATGTCAACGGACAGCTGGTCACAGGCTTGATGCCCTGGACCCAGGGTGATCACGTCATCCTCGGCACGCCTCAGGGCTTTCGCGGCGAGGGTGTGATCGCCCGCTTCTGGGAGATGGTGGAGCACTTCGGCATCAACTTCTTCTCCGGCGTGCCCACCGTCTATGCCGCGCTTTTGCAGCATGAGTCGCAGGGCCGCGACCTGGCCAGTCTGCGCTACGCATTGTGCGGTGCCGCACCGTTGCCGGTTGAGCTGTTTCGGGAGTTCGAGGACCAGACCGGGGTGAAGATTCTCGAAGGTTATGGCCTCACGGAAGGCGCCTGCGTGTCCTCGGTCAATCCGCCCCATGGCGAACGTCATGTCGGCTCAATCGGGATACGAATTGCCTATCAGGCCATGCGCGCTGTCTTGCTCAATGAGGCGGGAGAATACGTGCGCGACGCCGACGTGGACGAGATCGGCCTGATCACGATCAGCGGCCCCAACCTGTTCGAGGGTTATCTGGAACACAGTCACAACCAAGGCCTGTGGATCGACATCGACGTGCAGCGCTGGCTCAATACGGGCGATCTGGGTCGCCAGGATGCGCAGGGTTACTTTTGGCTGACCGGGCGCAAGAAAGAGCTGATTATTCGAGGCGGCCACAATATCGATCCGAAGCAAATCGAAGAGGCATTGCAGAGGCATCCGGCGGTTGCCCTGGCCGCTGCAATCGGCAGCCCCGACGCTTACTCGGGTGAAGTGCCGGTCGGCTACGTGCAACTGCGGCCCGGGCAGACCTGCAACGCGCAAGACCTTCAGGTGTTCGCTCAGCTCCACATCAGCGAGCGGGCAGCCGTTCCCAAGCGCATTGAAATTGTCGAAGCGCTGCCACTCACCGCCGTGGGCAAGATTTTCAAACCGGCCTTGCAGCAGCGCGAGATAGGCAGAGTCGTCCAGCAGGAAGTGGACCGCCTGGGCCTTTGCGATATTGCCGTGGAGGTCGTGCAGGACAGTCGTCGTGGGCATGTCGCCCGCATCAAGGCCGGCACCCGCCAGGAAGTGCTGGCGCCGCTGTTGGGACGATACAGCTTTCAGGTCGAGTGGCTTTGATGAGCGCCCACGCGCCTCCGTAAGTCCAGCAAACCAGCCCTGTCTTGAGCGGTCAGGGCCCTTTTCACAACCCACTCCAGCCGGCACTGAAAGGTGCACGGCACGGCAAAGCCTTGCCTGCGTACAACCGACAAAAAAAATAAGAGGTGGAAAATGAACGTGAATAACCGTGCAGTCCTGCGCCCCTGTGTTCAATCAGCGTTGGCTCGCTGGATCAAGTTAATCGGCGCCGTGGCCATACTTGGCGCATCAACCACCGCGGGCGCCAATGGCATTGGGTTGAACGAACAAAGTGCAAGCAGCGCCGGAACGGCTTATGCGGGGAGGTCTTCTTCGGCACTGGACGCCAGCACCCTTTATGGAAACCCGGCGGGCCTGACCAAGTTGCAGCGCAGTGAGATTTCGGGCGGTGCAGCGATCATCTCCGTGAGCAACGACATCAGCGATGCGCAGAGCAATGTCGCGGGAACCAACAAGGGCGACTCCGTTCCCCTGGGGGTGGTGCCCTTCGCTTATATGTCGACGCCACTGGACGATCGTTTTTCCATTGGTGTGGGCCTCTATGCTCCGAGTGGCCTGATCAATGATTACGAGAGCAGTTTTCAGGGCCGCTACCACGGTTCCTATAGCACGACCAAAGAGATAACCCTGCAGCCCACCCTTGCCTATCGGATCAATGATTACGTATCCGTTGGTGGCGGACCGACCCTGAATCGTTTCGATGCAAAGCTTCAAAATGACATGGCCACCGGCGCGCTGAACAATGGCCAGGACACACAGGTCACGGTCAAAGGCGATGACACGGCAATTGGCTACAACCTCGGCCTGTTGGTGGACATCAGTGAGGCAACCCGCTGGGGGATTACTTACCACTCGAAGGTGAGCTATCACCTCAAAGGACATACTCAAGTGTCCGGCTCCCCGAGCGCTGTTCCGCTGGACGGGAATTATGACAACACAATAGACATCACGATGCCCGAGTCAGTGGATACGTCCATCACCCATCGATTCAATAGTCGCTGGACCGGATACCTGGGCACCACCTGGACACGCTGGAGCCGGATCCAGCAGGTGCAGGCAATCAACAGCGGTGTTCCCCCCCTGGGCCAGGCGGTGGGCATGGGGACTGTGACCGAACTCATGAACTGGCACGACACCTGGAGCAGCGCGGTGGGTGCCTCGTATCAATTGAACCCGCAATGGCTGCTCCGCGCAGGTTACGCCTACGATCCCTCGCCAGTGGGCAATGACAATCGCAGCGTGCGCGTTCCGGTGGGCAACCGCCAGGCCGTGACCTTGGGCGGCGCTTATTCACCGAGCGCCGACCTGACGATAGACTTCGCTTACGGTTATCTCTGGGACTCGAAAGTCTCGGTAAACCAGTCGAACAACTCGGGGCTTCAACCGGAATACAGCGCCAATTATGAAAACAGCGCGAATGGGTTCTCGGTGCAGGCAACCTATCGATACTGATCGACACGGTTGCCCTCTCACCTTCTAGCGATAAATGACAATCAATGCGGCGCGCGAGGGATCGTCTTCAGCAGGTCTGCCGGGCTGATGTAACCGACCACCGGCTCGGCGGCGCTGCCCGGTAGCGGCAGGTCGAGGATGTGACCCTTGATCTTGCCGATCACGTGCATTTCGCAAGGCTTGCAATCGAACTTCAATGTCAGCACTTCGTCCCCGTGCACCAGTTGCATCGGCGCGACTTTGGTGCGCACACCGGTGACGCCTTTGGCTTGCTTGGGGCAGAGGTTGAAGGAGAAGCGCAGGCAGTGTTTGGTGATCATCACCGGTACTTCGCCGGTTTCCTCGTGGGCCTCGAACGCGGCGTCGATCAGCTTGACCCCGTGACGGTGATAGAAATCCCGCGCCTTCTGGTTGTAGACGTTGGCCAGGAACGACAGGTGCGACTCCGGGTACACCGGCGGCGGGTTGGTTTCGGCCTTGCGACCCCCACGCGGATGGGCCAACAGACGGGCTGCGGTCAACGCTTCGATGACTTCGCGGCGCAAGGCTTTGAGTTGCGAATTGGGGATGAAGAACGCTTGCGGGGCGTCGAGCTCGATGGACGTCGCGTGGTAGTCAGTGGTGCCGAGTTGACCGAGCAGATCACGCAGTTGCTCCAGGGCCTGCTCCGGTTTGTTCGCCACACCGAAAGGGCCGTCCAGGGACAGGCTGACGCTGATGCCCTCCTCGCTGGTGGCGGTCAGTTGCAGTTGCTGCTCGTCGAGGCGCGCCACCCAGTCCAAACCAATGCGCCGTTCGGCAGAGGTTTTCTGCAAGGCTTGCTGCCAGTTATGGTCGAGGTTGCGGCTCAGTGGATGATTAGGCCGCAGCTTGTACATGCTATCCGGCATCTCGTTGGGCTCGACGCGGTAGCGATAGCGCTTCTGGCCCTCTTCGAGGAATTCACCTTTGGGCTCGGCGATGTTGGCGCGGAAACCCACCACTTCGCGTTTGATTTGCACGTTAAGACCGTCGCCATTGGACAGCGGCTCAACGGTGACCACCTGCAAGTCGCGCTTGCCGACTTTCTCCACCACGCCCACCAGCAGACCGGTGAAGGTCGGAGAGTCGAAGGCGCCGATGTCGACCTTGCGCTCGCTGACAAAATAGTCGGTGCTGCCACGGTGGAAGGTCTTGTCCGGGTCGGGCAGGAAAAAATGCGCGGTGCGGCCGCTGGACGCGCGGGCCAGGTCCGGACGATCTTCGAGAACGTCGTCGAGGCGCTGGCGGTAATAGGCCGTGATGTTTTTCACATAGCCCATGTCCTTGTAGCGCCCTTCGATCTTGAACGAGCGCACGCCGGCTTCGACCAAGGCGCGGATATTCGCGCTCTGGTTGTTGTCCTTCATCGACAGCAGGTGCTTTTCGTAGGCGACAACGCGGCCCTGGTCGTCCTTGAGGGTGTACGGCAAACGACAGGCCTGGGAGCAATCGCCACGGTTGGCGCTGCGGCCGTTCTGCGCGTGGGAAATATTGCACTGCCCGGAGAACGCGACACACAACGCGCCGTGGATGAAAAATTCAATCGCCGCATCGGTCTCGTCGGCGATGGCGCGAATCTCTTGTAGATTCAGCTCGCGAGCGAGTACCAGTTGAGAGAAACCAGCCTGATCGAGGAACTTCGCCCGCGCCAGGGTGCGGATGTCGGTCTGGGTGCTGGCGTGCAACTCGATGGGCGGGATATCCAGCTCCATCACGCCCAAATCCTGGACGATCAACGCATCGACCCCGGCATCGTACAGCTGGTGGATCAGCTTGCGCGCCGGCTCCAGCTCATTGTCATGCAGGATTGTGTTGATCGTGGTGAACACCCGGGCGTGGTAGCGACGGGCGAACTCTACCAGCCCGGCGATTTCACTCACCTCGTTGCAGGCGTTGTGGCGGGCGCCAAAGCTCGGGCCACCGATATACACGGCGTCGGCGCCATGCAGAATGGCCTCGCGGGCGATGCTTACGTCACGGGCGGGGCTGAGCAGTTCCAGGTGATGCTTGGGTAGAGACATAATTTTTTATAGGGCTGGTCACGGTCGAGGCAGGCATTGTAGCCGCCAAATGCCCGACCGGCACCCGTTGGCGCGCACTGACCGATCAACTGCCGCGCTTCGACGATTCGCCGACCTGCCCGCGCAACGCCGCGATATCCCGCTTCGGGGCGACACCAAACAGACGGCTGTATTCGCGGCTGAACTGCGACGGGCTTTCATAGCCGACCTTGAAGGCCGCGCTTGAAACATCCTGATGCTCGTTGACCATCAACCGTCGCGCCTCGTTTAACCGCAGCCATTTCTGGTATTGCAACGGGCTCATCGCGGTCAGCTGGCGGAAATGATGGTGAAAGGTCGGCGAACTCATCTGCACCCGGGCGGCCAGCTCGTCAATGCGCAGCGCCGAGGTGTAGTTCAATTTCAGCCAATCGATGGCTTTGGCGATTCGATAACCCTGGCCATCGACAGACATGATTTGCCGCAGCCGGCCCGCCTGATCACTCATCAACAGTCGGTAGTGAATTTCGCGCTGGATCAACGGCGCCAGCACAGGAATCGCCTGAGGTTCGTCGAGCAGCGCCAGCAACCGTTCGAACGACACAAGCATGGCGGCCGTCACTGAGCCGATGCCGATGCTCTTCCCTGTCGATCGTTCACGGGTGGGCGGCAGGTCACCTTGGGCGATCAGCTCCACCAGCATGCGCAAATCGAGCTTGAAGGTCAGCCCCAGGCAGGGCTGTTCCGGGCTCGCATCGAGCACCTCCGAGTTGGCCGGCAAATCCAGTGAAGTGACCAGAAAACGCGAGGTGTCATACGGATAACCTTCACCGCCGACCCACAACTGCTTCTTGCCCTGGGCGACGAGAATGATGCTCGGCTCGACCATGCAAACGACGGGCGGCGACGGATGCTCACGCCGAAAGAAGCCGAGACCGCCAATCAACGTACCGAAATCACCGGGTTGCGACACCCGCGAGCCAATGGCGCGGGCAAGTGCTTGCTGCTGCAATTCAAGTGGAGCGGCATCTGGGTGTGGCATCGTCATGATCGTCTCGTACCTCTTTGCTGAACTCTAACCCGGCGGCTCGTGACCGTCCTGCAAAACAACGCAGACTCATAGAATCAGGCAAGTAATGCAGCGCAATGCACTATTGAGCGTCTGGCCGGAGCGGGAAAATGGACATCCGAGACAGCCACCCCGGCTGGCCGACAAAAAGATGCCTGCGAACCCGCCAATGACCCGTCATGCTCGCCCTTCCCCGCGCCTACCCGAACACTCATGGGGCGCCGTGTTCGCCATGTCGCTCGCCGCCTTCGCCCTGGTGGCATCAGAGTTCATGCCCGTTTCCCTGCTGACACCGATCGCCGCCGACCTGCACATCAGCGAAGGGCAAGCCGGCCAGGGCATTTCTGTCTCGGGGTTTTTCGCGTTGTTCGCCAGCCTGTTGATCGCTTCTGTGGCGGCCAGAGTTGACCGCAAGCCGCTGTTGCTGGCACTGACGCTCCTGATGATCGTTTCCGGAACAATGGTCGCGTTTGCGCCGAACTACTGGGTATTCATGGCCGGCCGCGCGTTGATTGGCGTCGCAATCGGTGGCTTTTGGTCGCTATCGGCGGCGACGGCGATGCGCCTGGTGCCTGAAGACCAGATCACTCGTGCCATGGCCATCGTCAACGGCGGCAACGCCTTGGCGACAGTGATTGCCGCGCCCCTGGGCAGTTTTCTCGGCGCGTTGATCGGCTGGCGTGGGGCATTTCTGTGCGTCATTCCGGTCGCGGTAGGCGCCAGTGTCTGGCTGTTGTTCAGCCTTCCGCGGATGAAGGCACACAGCCGTTCAGCCACGGGCAATGTCTTGAGGTTGATGAAAAGCCCGCCGATCGCATTAGGCATGGTGGCGGTCAGTGTATTTTTCATGGGCCAGTTCATGTTGTTTACCTATCTGCGCCCGTTTCTCGAGACAGTCACCCGCGTCAGCGTTTCCATGCTCTCGCTGATGTTGCTCGTGCTGGGCCTGGCGGGTCTCGCGGGAACCTTTCTGATTGAAGGTTTGTTGAAAAATGGCCTGCATCGCACCCTCATCGTCATCCCGATCCTGATGGCGTTGATCGCGCTGGCGCTCGTTTCATTCGGCAGTTCGGCGGCTACCACGATGGTCTTGCTGGGTCTGTGGGGTTTGGTCGCGACGGCGGCGCCGGTGGGATGGTGGACATGGCTGGCGAAAACGGTGCCCGATGCCGCTGAAGCGGGAGGCGGCTTGATGGTGGCGGTCATTCAATTGGCGATTGCGTTGGGCGCAACGGTTGGCGGGCTGGTCTTCGACGCAAGCGGTTATCGAGCCACCTTCGAGCTCAGTGCCGCGTTACTCGGCCTGGCGGCCGTTCTGGCGTTCCTGGCGGGTCGCGCCGGCTCGCGGGCGCCCGTTGCCACGGCGACCATTGCTTGAATACGTTGCGAATATTCAGGGAGCGCGACGGTCGCTAGGCTTCGGGTTCGACCGCGTTCACGCTCTGCAATTGTCCGCTCATGCGATGCAGAAAACCGATAAGCACATCAACTTCATCTTCAGTGAAGTCCGCGAGGAGCAAGCGCTCTCTCTCCAGTGCCGTGACCAGAACACGATCATGCAGCTGACGCCCGGAGCGCGTCAGCGACACGGTATGGCGCCGGGCATCTTTGGAGTCCACTTCGGTGGACACATACGCTTCGCGCTCGAGCATCTGCAGGGCCCGGCTGACCGCGCTTTTGTCCAGGCCAATGACCTGAACAATGCGGTTCGCGCTGATGTGATTTTCCACAGCCAGCATGGCCAATACCCGCCACTCGACGATTCCGATCCCGAAGTGCTTGCGATAGCACGCCGAAGCCCCGCTGGACAGATTGTTGGTCAGCGACGTAAGGAGCGCGGGGACGTAGCGATCGAGGTTCAGTGGGGTGCGGGGCATGACGGGCGGTTCCTGAAATCAGGCTGAATTAGTTGACACAACAACTAAAATGACTAGGATGAGAATCACACGAAGATTTCGCGTCCGCATCATAGCGCACGCGATACAACAATAAAATTCCGAGGTCCGTGTCATGACTTGCCTGCTCGTCGCCCCTCCTTCCTGATCTGATTTCCCGCCACACCAGGCCGGTCATTGCGGCTACACAACCAATCGTTTTTCAACATTGCATCATTGCGATGGGGTCACCCTCATGCTCGAAGTTTGTGTGTCACGAAAAATCACGGAAGCTGACGGTGTTTGCAGCTTCGAATTAACCGCAGCCGATGGCACGGAACTGCCCGCCTTCACCGCCGGATCGCACGTCGATGTGCAGGTGGCACAGGGTGTGGTTCGGCAGTATTCGCTGTGCAATTCGCCCCATGAACGCGGCCGATATCTCATCGCCGTGCTCAACGAGCCTGCTTCTCGAGGCGGCTCCAGCGGCATGCATGCCGACGTGCAGGAAGGCACGAGACTGACCATCGGCAGCCCACGGAATCTGTTCGATCTGGACCTTGGCGGTGATCGTTATGTGTTGTTCGCCGGGGGCATCGGGATTACCCCGATTCTTGCCATGGCCCATAGCCTGGTGGCTGCGGGCAAAGCGTTCGAACTGCATTACTGCGGCCGGTCTCTCGAGCGCCTGGCATTTCTTGGACTACTCCAGGCCGCCCCCTTCACCCCTCACGTTTATCTCCACGTCAACGAGGCTGCAACCGGGCAGCGTCTGGGTGCGGTGCGGATTCTTTCGTCGCCATCGCCGCACGACCAGCTCTATGTCTGCGGCCCCACGGGATTCATGTCGCACATCCAGTCCGCCGCGAAGGCCTGTGGCTGGCGCGACGGGCAGATTCATCGAGAGGATTTCGCCGCGCAGGTACAGGTTCTTGAGGGGGATCGGCGGTTCGAAATCGAGCTGTCCCGGTCCGGTCGCATCATCGAAATCCCGGCGCAGAAAACCGTACTCGAGGTGTTGCTCGAGCACGACGTGGAGATTGAAAGCTCCTGCGAGCAAGGGATCTGCGGCACCTGCATTACGCGAGTTTTAGCGGGTGAGCCTGAGCATCGGGATCAGTACATGAGCGCTGCGGAACACGCCCGAAACGATTGCTTCGCCCCCTGCTGTTCCCGTTCCCGCAGTTCCAGGCTGGTGCTGGACCTGTGACCCGCTTCGCCACACACAACAAAAACAAAACCTGATCGCTGGAGATCGCAATGAGTACATCATCGCTGGCCTACGAAATTGGCGCTCCCGAAGAGCCAATAGCGAAATTCCCCTTGAACCAATGGTACGTGGCGGGCTTTGCCTGGGAACTCAAAGACAAGCCTGTGGGCCGGACCCTGCTGTGCAAACCCGTGGTTCTATTCCGTACCGCAGACGGTCAACCGGCGGCGCTGGAGGACCGCTGCTGCCATCGGGCATTGCCGCTGTCGCATGGAACGCTTGAAGAGCACGGGGTGCGCTGTGGTTATCACGGCCTGCTGTTCAACGGCGCGGGGCAGTGCCTGGAGGTACCGGGGCAAACAAAGATCCCCTCCAAAGCCAGGGTGCCCGCGTATCACGTCCGTGAGCGCGACCAGATCATCTGGATCTGGTTCGGGAGTGCCAGTCAACCAGAACCCACCTGTGAACCGCCGGCGTATGAGGTCCACAGCAGTGGCGACTATCTCTTCGAAGGGGACGTCTACCATTACGACGCGCCGTACCAGCTCATCCACGACAACCTGTTGGACCTGAGTCATCTGGGCTACGTGCACCTGCGCACGATCGGCGGGAATGCGAACATCCACATGAACGCGCAGATGCGCGTCGAGAGCACGGACACCGGCGTGAAGGTGACCCGCCATCTGCCGGATTCGCTACCACCGCCGACCTACTCCGCGGCCTATCCCTTCCAGGGCAACATCGATCGTTGGCAGGAAATCGAGTTTCTCGTCACCCACCTGCGCATCTGGACCGGCGCAGTGGATGCGGGCACAGACTCACTCGAGGACCCGCAACGGGGTGGATTCCATATGCGTGGTTTCCATGGCGTGACCCCGGAGACGGAAACCACCAGTCACTACTTCTGGACCATGGCCACGAACCCGAAAAGCCATCCTGAAGAAATCAAAGCTAAAGTCATCGAGCAGACCGCACTGACCTTTGACGAGGACAAAGTTGTGATCGAGGCTCAGTACAGGAACATGCTCGCGTTTGGTGCCCGGCCGATGGTCGACATTCATGTCGACGTTGGGGCAAACCGTGCGAGGAAGATCATCGAGCAACTGCGCCGCCCTGACTGATCCGTGCATCATTTCCTTTTGCAGGAGCGAGCTTGCTCGCGAAAAAGCCAAGGGCGCGACGGGGCATCTGGTTTTACGCGTTATCGTTCACGACTATCGCGAGCAGGCTCGCTCCTACAGTGGTTTCGTGTCGAGCCCTGAACACGGCATTATTTTGTAGGAGCGAGCTTGCTCGCGAAAAAGCCAAGGGCGCGACGGGGCATCTGGTTTTACGCATTACCGTTCACGACCATCGCGAGCAAGCTCGCTCCTACAGTGTTTTCGTGTCGAGCCCTGAACACGGCATTATTTTGTAGGAGCGAGCTTGCTCGCGAAAAAGCCAAGGTCGCGACGGGGCATCTGGTTTTACGCGTTATCGTTCACGACCATCGCGAGCAAGCTCGCTCCCACAGTGTTTTCGTGTCCAGTCCGGAAGTAGGTTTACACCATCAGCGGGGAGCGGATACCACGCCCACCCGCGCGGCGTAGTTCAACCACGCCGTTTTGAGGCGTTGCACTGTGTCCGGCTGCGTGGCCGCCAGATCCCGGGTTTCGCCACGGTCATGGGCCACATCGAACAATTGCCATTGCACCGGCTGGGGGTTATCGCCGAAACCTGTCTGCGGTCGCATGCCCAAAAGTTTGAGGTTGCCCTCGCGGTAATAGGCATTGCCGAACAGTTCCCCGGCCAGGCTGTCTTCGCGGTGCGGGCTGCCCTTGCCGGTGAGCATCGGCAACATTGATTTTCCGGTGATCGGGTGTTTGCCCCCCTCTGTTGGCGCTTCGCTGGGCAATGCGATCCCTGCCAACTCGAGAAAGGTCGGCGCCAGATCGTCAACACGCGCGACACCCCGTTCCACACCCTGACGACGCAGTCGCTTGGGCAGCTGAATGATCGCCGGCACGCTGATGCCACCTTCGGCCGTGGTGCCTTTGAATAAATGGAACGGTGCCGCGCTGACCTCGGCCCAGCGCAGACCGTAGTCAATCTGCGAACCCGGCTGCCCCAGATTCGCGTAGCTGTTGTCGGTGTGCACACCCGGCGGATAGAACTGCGCATGGTTTTCCGCCGCAGCGCCATTGTCGGACATGAACACAATCAAGGTGTTGTCGTACTGTCCGCTCTCGCGCAAGTAGTCAACCAGCCGACCAATGTTGTGGTCGAGGTTATCGACCATGGCGGCGTAGATTTCCATTTTCCGCGCTTCGACCTTGCGCTGTTCAGCGCTCAATTGCTCCCAACCCGGTAGTTTCGGATTGACCGGTAATGGCTGCGCCGGCTGAAAGTCGTCGCTCAGGAGGCCGAGTTTGTTCATCCGCTCCAGACGCGCCAGGCGCACGCTGTCATAGCCTTGGTCAAAACGTCCGCGGTATTTGTCCAGGTATTCCCTGGGCGCCTGCAACGGCCAGTGCGGCGAAGTGTAGGCGGCGTAGGCAAAAAACGGCTTGCCGTCCTTTTTGTTGTTTTGCAGGTAGCTGATCAGCTTGTCGGTGTAGAAGTCCGAGGAGTAGAAATTGTCCGGCAACTCCACCGTTTTGCCGTTCTCGCGGTAGTGAACCTGCTCGAGTTTCGTCGGGTGGGTAGTCGAAGGTTTGAAGTGCGCAGCCCCGCCCTCCAGCAAGGTGAACGACTGCTCGAACCCGCGCTGATCCGGCCCTTGATCCGCTTCCAGCCCGAGGTGCCATTTGCCGACCATCAGCGTGTGGTAACCGCCCGCCTTCAGCAACTCGGCAATCGAATAGGCCCGTTGGTTCAGATACCCCTCATAACCCGGTTTGCCCCGCTGAAAAGGTTGCAAGGCTTCGGCCATGGTGCCAAGGCCGGCGAGGTGATTGTCGGTGCCGGACATCAGCATGGAACGGGTGATCGAACAGGTGGGCGCGGCGTACATGCTGGTGAACTGCACACCTTGGTTGGCGAGTTCATCCAGCGTGGGTGTCTGGATGTCGCCACCATAACTGCCCAGGTCGGAATACCCGAGATCATCGGCCAGAATCAGCAGAATATTGGGTTGCCTGGCATCAGCGCTGGCCGCCACGGCCAGGCTGCTACCCAATGTCAGCGCACAAAACAGTGCCGTTAGCGGCATCCGCAGAAGAGGCATAGGTTTTCTCTTATTGTCATTAACCGAAGAACAATATCTCGGTGATTACTCTTCAAAAATCGCCACCGCCCGGACAAACCCCGCCGACGCGTGCCTGATCTTGTAAGGGAAGCAAGACACCACAAACCCGCTGGGGGGCAGTGCTTCAAGGTTGGCGAGTTTTTCCATTTGCCCGTAACCGATATCGCGCCCGGCTTTGTGCCCTTCCCAGATAATCGACGCATCGCCGTCGGCGGCAAAACGCTCGCGGGTGTACTTGAACGGGGCGTCCCAGCTCCAGGCATCGGTGCCCACCACGCGCACGCCGCGCTCCAGCAGATACAACGTGGCTTCGCGGCCCATGCCGACGCCTGCATCCAGGTACCCCGGTTGACCGAACAAAGCACCGGCGCGGGTGTTGACCAGCACGATATCCAGCGGCTGCAACTCATGCTCGATACGCGCCAACTCGGCTTCGACCTCATCGGCGGTGACCACATGACCGTCCGCCATGTGCCGAAAGTCCAGTTTCACCCCCGGTTGCAGGCACCAGTCCAGCGGCAACTCATCAATGCCAAACGCCGGCTGACCGCCATCGGTGGTCGACGCGTAATGCCAGGGCGCGTCCATATGGGTGCCGCTGTGGGTGGTGATCTGCAACCGCTCGGCAGCCCAGGATTCGTTGCCGGGCATTTGCTCCAGTTGCAGCCCCGGGAACATCGCGGCCATTTCCGGCCAACCCTGCTGGTGGTCCATGTAATCGATCTTCGGCAACAGCGGTGGCGGATCGGTGTAGGGATTGTTGTCGAGGGTCACCGACAGGTCCACCAGACGGCGTTTAGACTTGATTGGCTGTGACATGAATCGTCTCTCCGGTGAGTGGCAAATGCCGTGGGGGCGCGGGGTTCAGGGAATTGCGGACCAGCGCGGCGGCATTGCCGTCATGGCTGAACCCGGCAGCGCGTGCAAGTGGGGTTTTCAGCGGCGGCATGCGCCCGAACAACGCTTCGAGTCGGGCATCGGCGGCATAGGTAATCAGCTGGCGGCGTTCCTGCCCGTAGCTCGCCGCCAGCGCGTCGACAACCTGGGCAATGGACAAATGCAACACTGGCAATTGCCACACCCGTTGTGTCATCAGCGCGCCGTCGATTTCTGCAGCGTGGATCAGGTTGTTCACACAACAACGCACCGACATCCACCAGGCGGTGGCCTCTGGCGAAACCGGGCAACGATAGGCAATGCCTTCGGCCACTGCGTGCAACACGTCGCTCATGAACGCCGAACGCAAGCCATTGGGCGCACGCGGGCGGGCAACAATGCCCGGCAGACGCAGCACTCGGCCGTCGACTTCGGCACGCCGGCAAAGGTCGACAACGACGCGCTCGATCATCGCTTTGTGCGTGCCGTACGACAGCTGCGGGCGCAACTCGGCCTGCTCGTTCATCTTCGCCGGCAACTCGCCGCCGTACACCGCCACACTGCTGGCGTACACCAACACTGGCGGCTGTGTTTTATTGCGCAACTGGTCAAGCAATTCCAGGCTCGCCAGCAAGTTCACCTGATAACCCAACTCGTAGTGTTCTTCCGCCGCCCCGCCGGGAACGCTCACCAAATGAAACACCACGTCGATGCCATCGGCGAGCACGCGGCGCATCAATGCGGCATCGGTGATGTTGCCGACATGCCGGCGTATCCGCGGGTCATCCGGCACGCCCTGCAAATCGGTATCCAGCACCAACAACGAACGGATGACCCGTCCGCGCAAACTGCCCCGCGCCAAGAGGCAACGCACTAACTCGCTTCCGACAAAACCATTGGCGCCGGTAATCAACACACGCATAGACCCGCCCTCAGCCTTGAGCCTGAACGACACGTTGGTCAATCGCGCCGAACAACGACTGTCCGTCGTGCCCCAGAACGTCCATGCGCACGCGGTCACCGAAGCGCATGAAGGCGGTTTGCGCGGCGCCGTGCTCGATCATCTCGATGGCGCGACGCTCAGCGATGCACGCCGAACCGGCACTGCGCTCGGCATTCGATACCGTGCCGGAGCCGATCAGCGTGCCGGCGCGCAGCCTGCGTGTCAGCGCGGCATGGGCGATCAACTCGCCGAAGTTGAAGTTCATCTGCCCGCCGTGGGGATGGCCAAACCATTCGCCGTTCCACTGCACCTGCAAGGGCAAGTGCACGCGGCCGTCGCGCCACGCATCGCCCAGTTCATCCGGAGTGATGGCGAGCGGCGCGAAGCTCGATGAAGGTTTGGCCTGCAAGAAACCAAAGCCGGTGCGCATTTCCCGAGGCGCCAGGGCGCGCAGGCTGACATCGTTGATCTGCAGAATCAGTTTGATGTGCTGCAACGCCTGTTCGGCCCCGCAACCCATTGGCACGTCGTCCACCAGCACCACGAACTCGCCTTCGAAATCGATCCCCTGACTTTCGCTTGGCAAGGGAATGTCGTCGCGCCCGCCGATAAAATCATCACCGGCGCCCTGGTACATCAACGGGGTATGTTCGGCGCCGTCGATGGGATCAAGATTGAACGCCTTCTGCATCAGTGCGCCGTGGCTGAGGAACGCCGAGCCGTCGCACCATTGAAAAGCCCGCGGCAACGGTGCCATGGCCTGCCCCGGGTCGAAGGCTATGGCGTCGGCCACATCGCCGCCGTCGAGCCGGCTGGCCAGCGCCTGCAAACGCGGTTCGACCGTGCTCCAGTTTTCGATCGCCTGTTGCAAAGTCAGTGCTACGGGGCTGGCGTCCAGCGCCCATTGATGGTCCCGCGAGACCACCATCAGTCGGCCGTCGCGGCTGCCGTTTTTCAAGGTTGCGAGTTTCATGTCAATGCTCCTGGCTCAGCAACAAAGCGCCCGTCGAGAAGAATGAAGACCATGCGTGCCATCGCATCGGTGCGATTGCTCCAGGCATGGTTAGTACCGCGTTGCACCACCACGTCGCCGCGTTTGAGGTGCACTTCTTCCTCATCGAGCACCAGCCACACCTCGCCTTCGGTGACGATGCCGTAGTCGAGGGTTTCGGTGCGGTGCATCAGTTTGTGCCGGGCGTTGGCCTGGCCGGTGCCGGCCCGGGATTCGCCGATTTCGGCGAAAACCGCGGCGGCCTGCTCAGCGCTGACCTGGTTCTGCACGCTGTCCGGCGGGATATCCACCACGCGAATCACACTGCCCTGAGGGCCGGGGCTGAGTTGCAACGGTTTGCTCGTTGGATCGCTGGCGTTATCCAGCAACGCCGGGCTGGCGCTGCTGTTCCAGAGTTCATGAAACACGGTACCGGGCACCGCCAGTAACGGAAAAACATTGGGTGTTGGTCCGTTGCTGGCCACGATGGCTTGGCCCTGGAAATTGTGGCCAGTGACCACTCTTTTGAATTCAGGAAGCGCTTGCATGGACAATCCTCGTTCAGTTTCCGTCGCCGATGGTGGTGCCACCGACAACAACATTCGCATGGGCCGACAGACCACCGATCCGGGGCACGGCCAGACAAGACAGCGCCACCAGTAATTGCAGCCCACCGATGATGGCCAATGCATGGGGCAGCGCGGTGGAAACCCCACTGGTCATGCCGAGAACCGCCAAGGGGCTGATAAATTCGCCAGCGAAGATGGCGGCGGTAAAACACCCCGCCGCCCGCCCACGCTGCTGAAAATCGACTTGCGCCATGATCCAGGTGATCAGCGTCGGCAGCATCAGTCCGATGCCCAGGCCATTGATCGTCACCGCGACCACCACCTGCACATGGCTGACGGCGTCAGCCATCAACAACCCGCCGGCGCCTGCCAGCACGTAAGCGATCAGCAGCATGTGCTGGCCGCGCATCCCGCGGAACAGACGAAAACTCAAGGCACCGACCAGCACGCCCAGTTGATTGGCGCCCATGGTCATGCCGATCTGTTGCGGGGCATCGACGTGCAGCAGATTGAGCAGATAACCCGCCTGGACCGGCACGATAAACAGGCTCAGGCCCGCCAGCAGCGCCAGCGCATACATGGGAGTCAGGGCACGCCATGGGAATTTGCCGGCGGCAATGGTCGGCACTGCTTGCTCGTTGCGTGCACGGGGTTGCGGTTCCCAGAGTTTCCAGGCCATCAGCGGCAAGAAAATCAAACCCACGGCGTACAGCGCAAACGGCGTGCGCCAATCGTTCTGCCCGAGAAACCCGCCCAACGCGATGAACACCGCAGCGGACAGTGAAGTCGCGACCATCTGCAAGGCGAACAGACGTTCACGCCTGGCGCCGCTGTAATAGTCGCCCATCAATGTGGTGCAGCAGGTCATGATCCCCGCCTCGGCCAAACCGATACCGGCACGGCTGGCGACGATGGCGGGCAGCGAGTCGAGCCACAGCGGCAGCACGCCGCATAGCACGTACAACGCCATGCTCGCCAACAGCAACGGCTTGCGCCCCAGACGGTCAGCAATCAATCCGGCGAACGGCGCCAACAGCGCGATGACCAACGCCGGCAACGTCAGCACGATCGGCACCAGCACCGCGCTGCCCGGCACCTCGGCAAAATGCGCCTGCATCCGTGGCAACACCGGCGCCAGCAACACGGCGCCCAGCACCGGTAAACAGCTGCCCACCAGCAGCAATAGCGATTGCGCCAGGCCGGCCTGTCGACCGGTGTTCTCTACAAAAGCTTCAGCGGCCATGGCAGCTCTCCTTGATGCGCAAGTGATGGACGTCAGTAACGGCCGCTGGGACAACCGGCGCTACCGACGCGACAACGTCTGCCACGGGGCGGCGCGCGGGTAACAGGAAGTGCGCCAGCGCCGGCAGCAGCACCAGGGCGCCGACCATGTTCCAGACGAACATGAAGGCCAGCAGCACGCCCATGTCGGCCTGGAACTTGATCGGTGAAAAGATCCACGTCGCCACGCCGATCGCCAGGGTGATGCCGGTCAGCATCACCACCTTGCCGGTGGACACCAGCGCCCGGTAATAGGCCTCGGACAGGCTTGCGCCCTGACGAAGATGGCCCAGCAGAATGCTCATCACGTACAACGCATAGTCGACGCCGATGCCGACACCCAACGCGATGACCGGCAGCGTCGCGACCTTCACGCCGATGTTCAGCCAGACCATCAGCGCTTCACACAGAATCGAGGTGACCATCAGCGGAATCACCGCGCACAACGTTGCGCGCCAGGACCGGAAGGTAATCAGGCACAACACGATCACCGCGCCGTACACCCAGAACAGCATCTCGCGGTTGGCCTGTTTGACCACGATGTTGGTGGCGGCCTCGATACCGGCGTTACCCGCCGCGAGCAAGAACTGCACCTCGTCGGTGTTGTTGGCGGCGGCAAACGTCTCCACATGTTCGACCAGGCGAGTCAGCGTTTCGGCTTTGTGATCAGTGAGGTACGCGTACAAGGTAAGCAGGCTGCAGTCTTCGTTATACAAACCGCGGGGCGCACTGGCGGTGATCATGTTGAGCATCGCCTGGTTATTTTGCAGTTCGTACCACTTCGGGCTGCCTTCGCTCAGACCTACCAGCATGCGGCGGTTGAGCAGTGCCAGCGAGTTGGTCGAATCCACTCCCGGCAACGCGCGCAGTTGCCAGTCCAGGGCATCGACCTTGGCGAGGATGTCGTAGCGCGCACACTGGCCGCCGGGGGTTTTCACCATCACGGCGAACAGGTCGCTACTGGCCCCGTAATGCCGGGTGAGAAAGGCGTCGTCCTGGTTGTAGCGCGAATCCGCCCGCAGCTCCGGCGCACCGGCGTCGAGGTCGCCGATTTTGAGTTGCAGGCTGACCAGAAAACCGAGTGCCGCCAGCGCCAGGCTGATGGCGATGCACAAGCTGGCCCAGCGGCGCCGGGTGAACAGATCGAGAAAACGCCAGAAGGCATGGCGGCGCTGCCCGGCCTGCTCGGTTTGTTCGCTCTTCAGGCTAAGTTGCGCCGCCCGCGGTGTGACCCCGACATAGGACAGCAGCACCGGCAACAGAATCAGGTTGGTAAAGATCAGCACCGCCACGCCGATACTCGCGATCACGGCGAGGTCCTGGATCACCTGAATCTCGATCAGCATCAGCACCGCAAAACCCACGGCATCACACAGCAGTGCCGTCAGCCCGGCCAGGAACAGGCGTCGAAAGGTGAACCGCGCGGCGACTTCCCGGTGCATGCCGCGGCCGATGTCCTGCATGATCCCGTTCATTTTCTGCGCGCCGTGGCTCATGCCGATGGCAAACACCAAGAACGGCACCAGCACCGAATACGGGTCCAGCTGGTAGTTCAGCAACGGCAACAAACCGAGCTGCCACACCACCGCCACCAGCGAACAAAACACCACCAGCAGGGTGCTGCGCAGGCAGCGGGTATACCAGAACAGCACCGCCGTGGTGATCAGGATCGCCACGGCGAAGAACAGCAGAATCTGTTTCAAACCGGCAATCAGATCGCCGACTTTTTTCGCGAAACCGGTGATGTGAATGTCGACCCTGTCGCTTTGATAGGTGCTGCGCAGCGATTCCAGTTGATCGGACAGGGTCGAGTAATTCAGCGCTTGTCCATCGGTGGTATTGGCCAGCAAGGGCACGTAAATGATGCTGGACGTCTGATCCAGCGCCACCAACTGCCCGAGTTCGTTGGAGCGCTGCACATTGCGCCGCAACGCTTCGAGGTTGGCCTGGGTGCCGCTGTAGTCATCGGGAATCACCGGCCCACCGTCGAGGCCGTCTTCGGTGACCGCAACCCAACGAGTGGCCGGCGTCCACAACGACTTCATGTACGCGCGGTCGACACCCGGCAGCAGGTAAAGCTTGTCGCTGATAGCCTGCAGGGTTTTCAGATACTCGGCATCGTAGATATCGCCCTGCCGGTTCGCCACGACAATGCGCAGGGCATTGCCCAAACCGCTGAGCTGCTGCTGATGTTGAAGATAATTGGCAATGTACGGTTGCTGCGTCGGGATCATCTTTTCGAAACTGGCGTTCAACTCGATGCGCGTCGCTTGATACCCCAGCACCAAAGTGGTCAAGACGCACACCAGCAGTACCCACAGCCGATGGTTGAACAGGGTACGCTCCACCACCGAGCCCGAGCGTGGATCGAAATTCGCCAGGCTGGCCGTGGCGTTGTCGAATGACTTCATAACCTCACTCCGAAGCAATAGCGGTTGGCGGCGAGACGCGCGTCAAACCGGTGAAACCCGCCAGCACCAGACTGCCGTCCACCGCCTGAATCACACTGGCGACGGGCTTGCCCAGTGGTTTGCCATAGGGTTCGAGCCGCGCCCCGGACTGACGATCGGTTCGAAACAGCGCGCCGCCCTGGTTCACCAGCAGCAACTGGCCGTCATCGGTGCGGATCGCATCGCTGAAGGAAATCGGCATCGGCACGGGTACCGGCTGAAAGCTGTTGCCCAGGTCGGTGGAGACAAACGCATTGCCCTTCAAACCCGCCGCCAGCAACGTGCCATCTTCACGCATTTGCAGGGTGAAAAAACTGCCGGGGTAAGGACTGTCGAGCGCCGCGAATGATTGCCCGCCATCGTCTGATCGAGCCAGGAATCCCTGCTCGCCGGCCACAAACCAGTGCTCGCCCTGCCGCGCGATGGCGTAAAGGTGCGCACCCATTGGATTGTCGATCTGACCCATCACTGACTGCCAGCTCCGACCGCCATCGTCGGTCGCAAAGGCCAGGCCATAGGCGCCGACGATCAGACCGTGTCGATCATCGACAAACGTGAGTGCAAGGAAGGGCTTGTCCGGACCGTCACTGACCATCCGTTCAGCCGTCTGCACGCGCGCCGCCGCTGCGTCCTTATCGCTCGCGGCAGGCTGCTGTTCCCGGGCAGCTTGCAATTCGAGTTGCGCAGCACGGCGACCATCCAGTTGAAGGGCCCAGTGTTCACCGCCGTCATGCGTCACCAGCACGACACCCGCATGCCCGACCGCCCAACCGTTATTGGCATCGACGAACTGCACTGCGGTCAGGCTGACCGATACCGGCACCTCGGCTTGACGCCAGTTTGTGCCGTTGTCGTCGGAGAGCAGCACAATGCCGCGCTCACCTACCGCCACCAATCGCGCCCCCGCCCGAGCCAGGTCCAGCAACACCGCGTGTTGCGCTTGCGGCGCGCGCACGGCCGGGGTGCTCAGCGTGTCGCCCACCGCAGCGGCCTGCGCCAGACTCAAACACCCCATCCATGGCAGTGCCGCAAGGCCTATCAGCCGACAGATTCTGTTCATTTGCGACCTCGAAAAACCTGTGAAACCGGATCACGCTCAACACACCGTGATCCGGCCCGACTCAGCGAACCCCGGCACCCGCCATCGCCGCTGGCGAAAACTCGGAAGCCTTGTAGCGATCCACCACGCCGTACTGCTCAGGCAGTCCGGTGTAGACGTTCTGGATAAACCAGGCGCCGGAGGTCAGGTCGTAAAAGCCTGAGGACAATTGCGCTTGTGCCGGCAGGTCCGGGAGCACGGCCGGCAACGACCACAAGGTCTTGGCCAGTTGGCCGTTGGCATCCCAGCGGTCGCCCAACATCGCTTGCCAGGTGTCTTCGTCGAGGTAGTAACGACCCTTGGGCAATTGGTGACGCTTACCCGGTGCCAGATCGGCCTCGACCACCCACACCCGGTGCAATTCCCAGCGCACGTAGTCGGGGTTCATGTGGTGGGCGAGAAACAGGTCTTCGGGTTTTCCGGTGGTTTGCACTTTGTTGGTGTTGTAGGGGATGTACATCTCCTGCTTGCCGATCAGCTTCCAGTCGAAGCGGTCGATGCGGCCCTGAAACACGCTCAGTTCATCGAACGACATCACTCCGGCAGTCGCTGGCGTCGGCGTATCGCAACAGGCGTTAGGCAGCTTGCGCACCCGTCGTTGGCCGGTCAGGTAAACGTGGGCCTGGGACTTGTCGCCATTGATGTTGGTGCGGCCCATGATCTGCTCGCCAGCGCGCAACGGCGGGCCGACGTTGAGCAGTCGGAACAGCCAATAGTCTCCGGCAAAGGTTTCCGGTGAACCGTCCTGGTAGTAATACGGCATCTCCTGGATCGCCTGGCCGTCGGTGGTCATCACCTGCTTGCCATCGGCCGTCATCAAGTAGTGACGAAAATGCATCGCCAGGGACGTGCCCCGCCAGTTCAGGATGTGATTCCACATGGCTTCGGCGCCGTTGTGGGGAACTGGAAACGGGATCCCGCCATACGCGCCTTCGGGCACCGGGCCGGCGCTGCTGTCCACGAGTTTGGCGCGGGTGGCGTTTTTCAGCGTGTTGTCATACACCCACTGCGGCGCTGCGGCCGAGCGGCGAGTCGGGTAGACATCGATGCGGTAGGTATCCGGAAAACGCTTGAACATTTCCCGGGTGCCGTCGGTGAGTTTGCCGGCGTATTGCGCGAGGTTTTTCGAGGTGATGCTGAACACTGGCTTGTCCGCGGCAAACGGATCGGTGCGCTTTCCGCCAGGTTTGAACGAAGGATCGACCTTGGTGTAACCGCCGTCCCAGGCCGGGATGGTGCCGTCGGCATTGCCGGCGCGTTCAGCCCCCATAGGGGTCAGGCTTGTCGACAGTTTGGCGGCTTCATCAGCCGTGGCGCCCACTGCCCACTGGCTGCCGATGGCCAGGGTGCCGAGCAGCGCGAAGCAGAGTGCCTTGAGCTTGAATGCCGGATTGTTTTTATTGGGAGTCATGCGCAAGTCCTCTTAAAACGTGGTCTTGACGGAGAAGGCCAGGTAATCCCGATCCTTCAGCGATTGCTTGTAATTGAACTGGCTCAGCGCGTTGAGGTTGGTGTCCTCGGCGCCGTAGTAGTGCGTGTAGGTCAGGCCCGCAGTGACACGGTCCAGGTAGGTGGCGGTAATACCGATGTTGATATCGCCGCCGTTGTCCGGGCCAAACGAGCTGACCACGGCCGACTTGCCCAGCGGAAAATAGCTAAGGCCGAGCGGAATGCTGATGTCGATCCCGGAAAAGAACTGACGGTAGGTGGGGGTGTAAACCATCTTGAAACCGAGGCCGTCATCGGTGGCATTCGGGTCAAGTGCGGCACGGTTTTTCGTGACATTGAGCAAACGGTTCCAGGCGATCTCCCCGACAAACCCCGACTCTCTGGCCAGGAAGTTCGGCCCGAAGGACGCCAGTACGTTGAGGTTGACGTGAGCCGTGCGGCCGACAGCGTAGAGCGCGTCGTCATCGTTGTCGGCGACCACGCCGGGCAACACGGTTTGCCCGTTGGACACCAGCGGCATGTTCCAGCGCATCGACGCTTCACCGGCGAAACTGTACTCGTCCATCGTGGTGGAAAAACTCGCCCCGACGGCGCGGATATCTTCCGGATAGACCCAGTAGTACTCGCCGATTTGTCCGGTGCTGAAATTCGGCGCGCCGCTGGATGGCTTGAGATAAAGCTTCGGTGTTTTATCGTGATACTGAATGGCGTAGAGCCCGTATTCGACGGTCTCGGCGCTGTATTTCAGTTGCAGGCCGCCCTGCCCCGAACTCCGCGCTTCCTTGTCGTTGCCGTGGTAGAACGCCGCCGGACTGCTCGGGTTACCGCCCAGAAAGGCCGGAAACGGTGCGCCGACGATCAGCCGTTCGTTGCCTTCACCAATCGTGTCGCTGGTGGAGAAATAACTGCCGGCGCCGGGCAGGCGCGTCTCCTCCCATTCGAGCTGGTAGTACGCGCCCAGCGAGACGTCGTCGGTCAGCTGGAAAGTCCCCGACAGTTGATTGACCGGGCGGGTGATTTCCTTGAACTGAGTGTTGGGGACGGACTGCGCTTTCACCACGTCGACCGGCGCCATACCGCCGGCAATGCCGTTGGCACCAAAGAACAGGCTTTCGCCCCAGATCAGACCGTGGCGGCCGGCGCGCACGGAGGTGGCGCGCTCGCCGACCTCGCCGTTCCAGTAGACAAATGCGTCGAGCAATTCGCCGTCACCGCCGTGCAAGTGGCGCGTGTCGTCGGTGAACTCGTTGTAGGCCACCGAACGCTGGTTGGCGCGCGTCGGGTCGTCGTTATCGTTGTCATTCTGGTATTCGGTGTCGTACCACGCCGCGCCACTCAAACGCGCACCGACGTTCTGGAAGGACATATCCAGTTCGGAAAGGATGTCTGTCCGATTGGAGATCAGGCCTTTTTTGAACGCCCGGTCGCCATCGTCCTGATTGAGCGCCACCTGCCCCTGGGTCAGTTTGCTGCTGGGATCCTGGGTACGCCAGGCGGCGCTGTATTTGACCGTGTTGTCCCAACGCAATTTGAAATCCGGGTTGCCGGTGTCCACCTGAAAAGCATGCGCTGCCTGACTGCACAGCACCAAAACCGCGGCAAGACTGAAAGCAAAGGGTGCAGACGAGCTGACCGGGCGGCGCGCGAGCGCCGCAGTCGTAGAGCTAACCATCGCGTTAACCTCTTGTTTTTATAGTGGTAACTGCTGTGGGAGAGTTGCAGGCTCGATCAGATCGGCTCGGCCGTGCGGGCGAGCATCTGCTTGACCAGTCCGATGCGATCGAAATCGCGGTCGTGCTGCATCTCTTTGTCGCCGGCCAACACCGAGCTTTCACTGATGTATTTGCAGCGTTCGAAACGGCGTTCCATAAAGCGCTGGAGCTGCTGCTCGACGCCTGCGGGGCCGGTCAGTTCCTCACTGAGAACGATGGCATCTTCGATGGCCATGCCCGCACCCTGGCCCAGGTGCGGTGTGGTCGCGTGGGCGGCATCGCCGATCAGCAACACGCGACCGCGATACCAGGGCTCGTTGACGAAGACCACTTCCATGGGCTTGTAAACCACCTGGCTGCTGTCGGTGATCTGTTCGCGCAGTTCGCCGATCAGGCCGCTAAAGCCCTGCAAGCGCTCGCGCATTTGTTCGGCCATGGTGGCGGGATCCATCCAGGGGTTGGATGGCTCGTGAGAGGTCAGAAACAGGTACATCAGGTCGCCGGCCAGCGGCACCAGCCCCGCGTTGCCGTCGGCGCTCTGGTAGTTGGCGAGATGATCGATCCGCGGATCGCGCGCAAAGTTGTAGCGCCACACTGACTGGCCGGTGAAGTGCGGGGTGTAGGTGTCGCCGAACAGCAGGTCGCGCACTTTGGAGAACAAACCATCGGCACCGACCACCAGGTCGTACTGCCCGCGGCTGCCATCGGTAAACAGCACGTCAACATGCTCGCCCTGGTCGTCCAGGGCTTCGACGCTCAGTCCCAGGCGCACATGAGCACCGAGTTCGAGGGCGGTTTCACTGAGGACTTTATGCAGTGCCAGACGCGAGATACCGACGTTCGCCGGGTACTCCGGCCCCGCCAGTCGCTGACCCGGAATACGCGCCAGTTGCTGCCCGGCCGGGCCATAGATAGCGACGTCCTCGAAGGCGTAGGCGGCGTCGAGGTAACCGTCGAGCACGCCCAGTTTGGCCATCTCGCGGACCACGTTGCTCTGCTGGATGATCCCGACGCCGTACACCGTCCACTCGGATTTGAGTTCAATCAAATCGACGTTAATCCCTTTGCGTCGCAGCGCGATGGCCGCACACAAACCACCAATCCCACCGCCCACGATCAGAACGTTGTTCACTGCACTCATGGCATTCTCTCTTTTTATTCTTGTGATTCGATGCAGCGTCGGGCACTGCGTCGTTGGGTCCAGCTTCCCGGCAAAGCAGGGATTTGACTAATCGCGAGTAGGGATGCGATGTATCGCCGTTCGCGATACCTCGATCTGTCCCTGCAACGGCATCGAGCCGGGCATTTTCAGCACCAGCCAGCCCTCCTCCAGGCACCACGGCAAGGCCTCGAGCCTTTGGCCCAGACACGGCCCGTAGACGCATTCGCCGGTGTCTGGAAGAAATTGCGCACCGTGGGCGTAACACACGATCAACTGGCCGTCGGCAGACAGAAACCGGTCTTTGCGATACTCCATGCGCACGTCCAGGTGCGGACAACTGTTGCGATAAACCCGCACCTGACCTTGGTGCCGCACGGCAAACACAGTGTCTTTTCCCCGCCGCGAAGGATCGAATCCGCGGGCCTGCCCTTCCACCAGTTGATCCGCCCTGCACAGCAAGACTTCGCTGTCCCTCATGGCTCAACCCAGCTTCGGTGGCGGGCCGCCGGGGGCCCATTTCTCTTTCGAGGTGAACAGGAACAACTGCGAGTTATCCGCCGACAGCGGCGCACGGCGCGCCTCCCAGGCGTCATCGTGCTTGTCCATGTCGGCGTCGTATTCGATGTGGCAACCCAACGGGCTGTTGAAGTACCAGAACCAGTTGGAGCCAAACAGGTGACGGCCCGGCCCCCAGAAACTGGTCCAGCCTTTTTGCTCGAAGCGCGTACCAGCCAACAGCACTTCGGTGCCGCTGCCCATGTGGAAGGTGAAATGCTCGCAGCCCTTCATGTGCGGCGGGGTCTGGATCATGAACAGGCAGTGGTGATCATCGGAACCCGCCGGGCGCATGAAAGGCCCGGCGCCAACGAACGTGTCGGTGGTTTTGAAACCCAGCCGACCGGCGTAGAACGCCTCGGCCCTGGCCGCGTCCGGAACGAAATACACCACATGCGACAGGGTTCTGGGCGTGGCGCTCATGTCGAGGGTGATCCCCGGCTGGTTCAGCGGACGTTGCGGCGCGTGGCCGGCGGCGTTGGTCAGGTCGTCCGGTGCGCTGTAGGCCCTGCGCACCGTGACCTGGAACGCGATCGCAAATCCCATGTCGTCGACGCTGTGCAGCACGCCATCGTGGTCACGGCTGACCTGACGATCCCGGGCCAGTTCGTCTTCGATCGCGTCGAGGTCAGCGGTGCTGGCGACGCCGTAGACGGTTTCGCGAATCGACGGCGCCGGGCCGATGGCCGCTGGCAGATTCGGATCGTCGGCGCGGCGAATAATCACGGCGGTACCGTCCAGGGCTTCGAAACGCCCGCCATTGCTGTCGACGGCAACAGGCGCAAGGCCGTAATCACGCAGGCAATCGGTACAGGCTTGGATGTCATCGACGCCAAAGATCAGGGCATCAAGGCCAATGATGTTCATGGCTACCACTCCATTAGAATTGTGATCCGGGAACCGCAGCTGAACGCTCGACTTGAGGCTCAGCCAGACTGTGAACCCGGTGGTGGTGTCGGCAGTAAGCCCGACTGCGGCGAAGATTGACCGGGCGTTGAGCAGTTGACTAATCGCGTGTCGGGATGCGACCTATCGGCAAACGCGATACCTGATGTCGGCGGAATTCGGTCATCGAGCGGGGTTGACGCGGCACTGTATTCGTCCGAATGTATCGCCAAAATAAATATAACGATGGACCTGCCTGATGCGTTTCAATCACCTGGACTTGAACCTGCTGGTGGCGCTCGACGTGCTGCTTGAAGAGCAGAACATCACCCGCGCCGCCGAACGCCTGCACATGACGCAATCCGCTACCAGCGGCGTATTGGCACGACTGCGCACTTACTTCGAAGACGAATTGCTGGTCCAGGTCGGGCGCAAGATGCAGCCCACCAATTACGCCCTGGAGCTGGCGAAACCAGTGCGCGAAGTGCTGCTGACGATCCAGTCATCGATCACCGCCAAACCGGTGTTCGACCCCGCCACCAGCAAGCGCCACTTCCGGCTGGTCACCTCCGACTACCTGATCAGTGTGCTGTTTGCCCAGGTGATTCAGAAAATCCACCAGGAAGCCCCCAACATCACCTTCGAGATGCTGGGCCCCAGCGATAATTCCGGCGAGTTGCTGGTTCGCGGCGAGGTCGATCTGATGATCGTTCCGGAGCGATACACCCTGGAAGGTCACCCCTCCAAACTGCTGTTCGAAGAGGAACACGTCTGCGTGGTGTGGCAAGGCAACACGCAAGTCGGCGACACACTGACCCTTGAGCAGTACATGGAAATGGGTCATGTCTCCGTCGGCTTCGGGCGCAGCCGGCACATGAGCATTGAAGAATGGTTCATGACCCAGTACGGCTTCAATCGCCGTCTCGAAGTCATTACCAACGACTTCAATACCCTGCCGCAATTGATCGTCGGCACTCAGCGCATTGCGACCATGCACCAGCGCCTGGCGCGCCTGTACGCTGAACACCTGCCGCTGCGCATCCTGCCACCGCCGGTCAAAATCCCGGTGATGCGCGAGGTGATGCTCTGGCACCGCAGCGTCGACGGCGACCCCATGCACCGCTGGCTGCGCGAGCGTATCAGCGAATTCATCCAGCATCTGGAACAGGTTCCTATCGCCGCTCGCGATACCTCCCATCCCGCGTCGCGATTGGCCAAATAGGCGGGCCGTCCTTAACGTGCCTTGCAATCGCCAAGGCAACCACAAGGACAACAATAATCATGTTCCGCTACTTCCCGACCAACTACGTGTGGAATCTTTCTGTCGACCTGGCCATCGAGATGGGTGCCCGCATCGGCGAAATCGAAGAGATGTGCGCGCCACTGCAAGAGGCGGCCAAACAACCTGACGCTGCCGGTACCAAAGCGTTCCGCGAGACCTGGGCGAAAATGGCCGACAAACTCTGCGGCCTCGCCGAGGAAGACGAAGGCAATGGCCGGCGTTTGTCCGCGGGCGAAAAGTACAACCGTGCCGCCACGTATTACCTGACCTGCGAGCGCCTCCAGGCCCATGGCGCACCCGGCCGCACCGAGCTGTATCAGCGTTTCTTGCAGACCTTCAAGCGCGGCATCGAACTGTCGCAGGAGAACTGTGAGCGGGTCGAAATCCCTTACGAAGGCAAGCACATTTCCGGCTTGCTGGTACGGGCCGAGGGCGTGACAGGGCCGGCGCCGATTCTGGTGCAGGTCAATGGACTGGATTCGACGAAGGAGATGAAATACCGCGTCGGCCTGCCGGCATGGTTGGCCAGGCGCGGAATCTCATCGTTGATTATCGATCAACCGGGCACGGGTGAAGCGTTGCGTCTGCATGACCTGATCGCCCGTTATGACAGCGAGCACTGGGCGAGTCGTGTGGTCGACTGGTTGGAGACCCGAAGCGATGTGGATGCCAGGCGTATCGGCCTGGAAGGCGTTTCACTCGGCGGCTATTACTGTCCGCGCGCAGTGGCGTTCGAGCCGCGTTTTGCCTGCGGTGTGGTATGGGGTGCGAACCATGACTGGCGTGACGTGCAAAAGCGTCGACTGGAAAAAGAAGGCAGTTTCCCGGTGCCGCATTATTGGGCGCACGTGTGCTGGGTGTGGGGAGCAAAGGATGTCGATGAGTTTATGAGCATCGCCGAGAACGTGCATCTGGATGGCGTGCTCGACCGGATCAAGGTGCCGTTTCTGGTGACCCACGGTGAAAAGGATTCGCAGATCCCGCTGAAGTGGGCGCATCGCACCTTTGAGCAACTGGTCAACAGCCCTCAGCGCGAGCTGAAAATTTTCACTGAACGCGAAGGCGGCGTGCAGCACTCCAGCTTTGATAACAGCATCAATGCGGGCCAGTACATTGCCGACTGGGTTGCGGAAACGCTGGGTGGGCGTACGGCGTGATGGCGTTCACCACGGGGCTGATTTTGCGGATGTAACCCGACCTTCTTGTGGGAGCGAGCCTGCTCGCGAAGGCTTTGTGTCAGGCGGTGGTTTTTTTGAGGGCGTACATATCCATTCCTGCGGACACGGCCGCTAATGGTTTCGCCCTTACGGCGAGTCACTTGGAAAAGCCCCAAGTAACCAAGGGCTCTTGCCCCACCACTCGGCACCTCGCTCTGGCTCGGTGTGCCCGAACGCAGGCATTGCTCCGCGGGTCGCCGCGATGGGCCATCCCTGGCCCAGCGCGGCTAAACCGGCATCCTTGCCGGTTTCCCCGCTACGCAATGCCTGCGTTCGGCCAGCGTGGTTAACGGGGCGCCTGGATCAAAATCAAAACCGAGGCGGCCTTCGGGCCGACCTGACGGGTAGTTCGACCAAATCATCGGCGCTGAACACCAATACCGTGGCCAACAACAATCACCTGTGGGAGCGAGCTTGCTCGCGATAGCGGAGGGTCAGCCGACATCGATGCTGGATAATAAATCGCCATCGCGAGCAAGCTCGCTCCCACAGGGAATTTGCTCGGCCCAGAGGTTGTGCATGATCAAACCAGCGAAGCGCGCCCGCTTGATGCCACGGTCGGCCCGAAGGCCGCCGCGGTTCTGATTTTGATTTTGATCTGAGGCGCCCCGTTAAACCACGCTGGCCGAACGCAGGTATTGCGCAGCGGGTAAACCGGCAAGGATGCCGGTTTAGCCGCGCTGGGCCAGGGATGGCCCATCGCGGCGACCCGCGGAGCAATGCCGGAGTGAGGGCAGCGTGGTTAACGGGGCGCCTGAGATCAAAATCTAACCGAGGCGGCCTGATAGCCGACCTGACGGTGAGTTCGATCAGGTCATCGGTAGTGAACTCCAATACCACGCCTAGCAAATTTCCCACTGTGGGAGCGAGCTTGCTCGCGATAGCGGACTGACATTCAACATTGATGGCGACTGACACGCCGCCATCGCGAGCAAGCTCGCTCCCACAGGGAATTTGCTCGGCCCAGAGGTTGTGCATGATCAAACCAGCGAAGCGCGCCCGCTTGATGCCACGGTCGGCCCGAAGGCCGCCGCGGTTTGATTTTGATTTTGATCTGAGCGCCCCATAAAACCACGCTGGCCGAACGCAGGTATTGCGCAGCGGGTAAACCGGCAAGGATGCCGGTTTAGCCGCGCAGGGCCAGGGATGGCCCTTCGCGGCGACCCGCGGAGCAATGCCGGAGTGAGGGCACACCGAGCCCAGGCGAGGTGCCGAGTGGTGGGGCAAGAGCGTTGGGTTACTTTGCGCTTTTCAAAGTGACTCGCCGTAAGGGCGAAACCAATAGCCGCCGTTACCGCAGAAACGGATATACACCCCGCCCCCGACACATCGCATTCCAACCAAACACCATCGACACCATCAATACCCCGCCATCGATGCAATCTGTTAGTCGCACCAACCCCCAACCCCTAACCTCATTTCGCATAACAATCAGCCAAAGCGAAATCGCCATGAATGCCCTGCACTTGAAATGCCAAACCCTGTTCGACGGCACCGGCCTGGAAACCCGTCAACAACAAACCCTGGTGATCGAGAACGGCCTCCTGACTTATGTCGGCCCCACCGCATCAGCGCCCCGCCCTCAACCGGGTGACACCGAGGTGGACGCGGGCGACAACTTCGTCATGCCAGGTCTGGTGGACGTGCACACCCACCTGGCATTCGGCAACGCACAAAGCGAAGAAGACATTGATATCTGGACCAGTGACGAATTTCGCGCCTTGCGCGGCATGTTCTTCGCACAGCATGTACTGGCAGCGGGTGTGACCAGCATGGTCTGCCCCGGCGACAGCGGCCAACTCAGCATCGCCGTACGCAATGCCATCGCTGCCGGCCTGTTCGAAGGTCCGCGGATTGCCGCCAGCAGTCGGGTCATCACCAATCGGCAAAGCCTCAACGACTGGTTCCCGAGCCGCGTCGGCGCCCCGGAGTATTTCACCGCGAAACTCGTCACCAGCCGCAGCGAAGCCCTGGCGGAAATCCGCAAGCAAGCCAAGGACGGCGTCGACTTGATCAAAATTGCCATGGACGGCACCCACCGCCGTCCCAACGGTGAAATAGTCGCCGCGTTCACGGCCGAAGAAACCCGCGAGATGGTGGAAGAAGCCCATCGCCTGGGCTGTAAAGTAGCCACCCACGCCTATGGTCGCGAAGCGGTCATGTACGCGGCGCAGGCTGGCGTAGATCTGGTGTTCCATGCCTTTTACATGGACGACGCGTGCATCGAAGCCTTGCTTGAAGCGGGCAGTATTCTTGCGCCAACCATGACCTTTCCGCAAAACACCGTGGACTTCTGCCAACCCCACGATCCGGCCATCACTACCGGCTACGCCGCCTATTGCGCACGCACGCTCGACGTCGGTTCGGCGGTCCTCAAACGCGCCAAGGCCGCCGGCGTGCCGTTTGCCTGCGGCAGTGACAGCGGCTTTGCGGTCACGCCCTACGGCGAGTGGCACGCCCGCGAGCTGGAACTGCTGGTCACCCGCCTCGGCTTCACTCCCGCCGAAGCCTTGTACGCCGCCACTGCAGTCGGCGCGCGTTGCATGCCGCGCGGTGAAACCCTCGGCACTCTGGAAGTGGGCAAGCAAGCTGACTTGCTGTTACTCGATGGCTCGCCGTTGCAGGACATCCGCCTGCTGCAAGACCGCTCGCGCTTCAAAGCCGTGTACAAGGCCGGTCAGCCTGTGCGCATGGAGCGCAGCCCCTACAACCCCAAGCAAGTGTCCGATTTCAACTCGCTGAAATGGACCGACCTCTATACCCGCGACCGCGTTGCCCAACTGGGCAAGTGGTCTGTGTGAGGACTGACGCCATGCAGCCACTCGATATCCTGACCGCCACTACCCTCGCCAGCAGCGCTCTGCAAATCGCCCGGGATACAGGCGCTAAACCCCTGGCGGCTGCGGTGCTCGATGCCGCGGGTCATCCGTTGGCCATCCTGCGCGACGAACACGCCAGTTTCCTGCGACCGCAGATCGCCACCGGCAAAGCCCGCGGCTGCCTGGGCATGGGTTTCGGCGGACGTGAACTGGCGCGGCGCGCGCAAGCGATGCCAGCGTTTTTTGACGCGATCAACAGCCTGACCGGCGGCGAAGTGATTCCCGTGGCGGGAGGTGTGCTGATTCGAAATGCGCGGGGGCAGATTCTCGGGGCCATCGGCATCAGCGGCGACACCTCCGACAATGATGAACGCTGTGCCATGCAGGCCATCGAGCAGGTTGGGCTGGTGGCCGATAACGGTGATCAGCTGCCGGGCTGATCGAGCATTGCGGCCTGCTCCAGCAAGAGGCCGCGAAACCATCGCATCGCCGGATCGTGCTCTTGATAGGGATGCCATTGCAGCACTTGAACGGCCTCCGGAAATGCCAAGGGTGCGGGGTGAATGCGCAGCGGATAACGCTGGGCAAAACGCTGCGCCTGGCGGCGAAACACGGTGGCGACGCGCGCGCTGTCGACGATAAATTCGGGGATGAGCGCAAAGCTTTCAACCGCCACCGCCACCCGCCGTTGAATACCCGATTCAAGCAGATGCACGGCATCCATTGCCAGGTTTCGACCGTCGGAGAACTCGCGTACCACATGCTCGGCCGCACAGTAACTGGCGAGGCTCAAGCCCTCGGCAAATTGCGTCTGTTGGGTGCAGACGATGCAACACAAGTGATCGCTGAATAACGGTACGTGGGGGTAATCGGGGTTCAGACGACGCTGCGGCACGATCACGCAATCACTGCGACGATAGTCGAGCGCTTCGCTGACGACTTCACCGTCCCGCGAGGCAGGCATGTCGCGCAGGCGCAAACGCACGCCGGGAGCGACGCGAGCGAGTTCCAGACTGACCGCCGGCATGAGCACCCCGACCACGTAATCCGACGCCACCAAGGTGAATTGCCGGGTACAGGATGCCGGCTCGAAACCCGCCGGTGAATCGACGATCTCCCGCGTCAGATCCAACGCTTCACGCACTTTGGGGAGTAGCTCCAGGCCCAAGGCAGTCGGCTCCAGACGCCGTCCGACCTGAACCAGCAGTGGGTCATTGAAATGCTCGCGCAACCGACCCAGCGCGGAACTCGTCGCAGACTGGCCCAGGCACAAACGTTCGGCTGCCCTGCTCACGCTGCACTCGCTCAGCAAGGCATCCAGGGCCACCAAAAGGTTAAGGTCGAGACGTCGATACCGCATGCTGATTCCGTTGCAAAGTGAAGGCGACTGGTTTGAATGGTCTTGCGCGGGCCAGCTTTTCAGAAAGCCTGGTTTTTGCAAGGTATACCTGAGGATAAGCCCCTCATACCTATATATCCGCGTAGAAAACCTAGGCATAAGTGACGTGCTTGACGGTTCCCTTAAGATCAGGACTGAGGTTTGAACATCCCTGATCATAAAAGGTGAACGCGATGAAAACGCCCTGCTTTGTACTCGGAATTGCCCTGATGACTTCAATCAGTTTTACAACCGCATCGGCTTACGCCGCCGAGGTGCGTAGCGGCGGTCGAGCAGACGGCGATCGGGATGCCACTGCGCCGCTGGTGCAACACGCCTCCGATAAACCCAAGGACCAGCACGTCGCCGAAGGCGGTGCTGATCGCCTGAAAGAACGGCAACTGGCGTCGGACGGTTCCGATCACCTGAAACAGAATCGCGTTGCCGAAGGCGGTGCCGATCGCCTGAAAGAACGGCAACTGGCGTCGGACGGTTCCGATCACCTGAAACAGAATCGCGTCGCTGAAGGCGGTGCTGATCGTCTGAAAGAACGGCAACTGGCGTCGGACGGTTCCGATCACCTGAAACAGAATCGCGTTGCCGACAGCGGGTACGCCAGCGATTACGGTTCCCACATTACCCCTTACTTTTGCGTGGCCTGCCGCTGACACGCCTGTCGCGACAACTTGACAAGCTTTTCATGTGGGCTTATTCCACCTTACGTCAGTGCCCTCCTTACAGCGCCAGCGCCTGGCGCTAACCGAGCCTTACACCGCCCATGAATTCGATCGTTTTCGAGACCCACCGCCCCACCGAAGCGCTCTCTAAACCGCGCACCGTGGTGTTTCTTGCATATCCGCAAATGGGGTTGCTGGACCTGACCGGTGCACAAACCGTGTTCTGGGCGGCGTCCAAAGCCATGGCCGAGCGCGGTCTGCCGGGCTACGAATTGCACACCGCGAGTCTTGATGGCGGGTTGATCGCGACCGCCGAAGGTTTGTCGGTGCACACCACGTCCCTGCACGAATTCAACGAGAGCGAGGTGGATACGCTGATCGTGCCGGGCGCGCCGAACATTCGCCAGGCCATGATTGACGGCGTCGCGCTGGTGGACTGGCTGCGGCAGGCGGCGGTCAGGGCCAAACGCACCGCTTCAGTGTGCAGCGGCACATTTTTGCTGGCCCAGGCCGGGTTGCTTGAAGGGTTGCGCGCCGCCACGCATTGGGCGATGTGCGACATGCTCAAGAGTGGTTTCCCGACCATTGATGTCGACATCGATGCGATTTTCATCCAGCAGGGCACCGTCTGGACCTCGGCGGGGGTCACCACCGGCATCGACATGGCGCTGGCGCTGGTCGAGGCCGATTGCGGTCGCGAAGTGGCGTTGCAGGTCGCCCGGGAGCTGGTGGTGTTTCTCAAGCGCCCCGGTGGTCAGGCGCAGTTCAGCCAGCTGCTGCAATCACAAATGGACGACAGTGGCAGCTTCGACGATTTGCACCTGTGGATCAGCGCCAACCTCAGCGACGCCAACCTGACAGTCGAAACCCTGGCCCGCCAGGCGCAGATGAGCCCGCGCAATTTTGCCCGGGTCTACAAGCGCAAGGTGGGGCGCACCCCGGCGAAGGCCATTGAGATGTTTCGCATGGAAGCCGCGCGACGAATGCTCGAAGACTCACCGCGCAACATCGATCAAATCGCCCAGCTGTGCGGTTTTGGCGACGAAGAGCGCATGCGCTACACCTTCCACCGCCATCTGTCGATTTCACCGCGTGAATACCGCAACCGGTTTTCTCGCTGAGGGGCGTGATGGCTGACGTCATGTAGAGCCTTTGATGTCGCCTCGCCCAACGGGTCACGTGGCCGTATTTCAGGGGTTTATGTCCTACCCGATGAGAACGATTGCTTCTACGATAAGCACCCTTGCTCCGTCCCCCCGACATCAGGAGTGCACGACCCTAATGAACAACAACAGGTCTGCCACTGCGCGCAAAGCGCTGCCGTTTTTCTACAGTTTATTCGGCAAAGCGCCGCGCACTGCCCACCTGAGGACGCTGGATGCAGCGACCTGCATCAGCCCCAATCCGCTGATCAACGCCTTGGGCTGGTTGATCGGCCTGATCGTGGCCTGCGGCATCGTAGTGATCAATTCCGAGACCCACACCGACCTCGCCCCGACGATTCTGTACATCACGCTGTTACTGATGGCCGCCAACCTGTTTTCCATTAACGTGGTGATCTCCATCGCGCTGATGTGCATGTTGTTGCTGACGGCAATGTTTCTCTACAACGGCGGCTATCACCGCTGGGATTCAACGACGGGGTTTTTTCGCTGCCTGACCGCGCTGTCGGCCATCACCTTTCTGGCCCTGCGCAGCAAATACGCGGCCGACCGCCTGCGCCATAACGAGGTGTACCTGACGGGCGCCCAGCGCCTGAGCCGAACTGGCAGCGTCGGGTTTCGTGGCGACAGCGAACACATATCCTGGTCGGACGAATCGGCGCGGATCTTTGAATGCGCGCTGGGCGACAGCCCGACCGTGTCGATGGTTTTGGCGCGCACCCACCCTGATGATCGGCACCTCGCGCAGGAAGTCTTTGTCAAAGCGGCGCGGCGTGACGCCCTGATCGAAGTCAAACACCGACTGCTGATGCCCGACGGCCGCATCAAACACATTCAGATGATTGCCAGCCCGCTCTTCGAACAGCACGACGATTGCGAATACATCGGCGCATTGATGGACGTCACCGCCAGTAAAGAGGCGGAGGCGGCCCTCTTCTGCGCTCAGGCACAACTGGCGCACGTCACCCGCGTCACGTCACTCGGCGAGCTCGCCGCGTCGATTGCCCACGAAGTGAACCAGCCTCTGACGGCGATCACCAGCAGCGGCGAAGCGTGTCGCCGCTGGCTCGATCGCCCGGCGCCGGACCTGAACGAAGCGCTGCAATCACTGGATCGCATCATCGCCAGTTCGTGCCGCGCCAGCGATGTGATCAGCCGCATCAGGGCGCTGTCGCGCAAATGTGATCCGCTGCGTCAGCGCGAATCACTGGACGATATCGTCAGCGAGACGCTGGGCCTGGTCCAGCAAGAGATGGCGCATCACAAGATCAGCCCGACAGTCGAACTGTCGGCACGCTCGGGCCAGGTCCATGCGGATCGGGTGCAGCTGCAGCAGGTGATCATCAATTTGATCATCAACGCCTGCCACGCCATGGACGCGGTCAAGGTGCGCGATCGCGTGTTGCATGTGCGCACCTGGATCAGCAACGACGAAGCGGTGGTGGAAGTAGAAGATCGGGGCTCGGGCATTGCACCCGAGGTCTTGCCTTCGTTGTTCACGCCGTTCTTCACCACCAAGGAAAGCGGCCTGGGCATGGGATTGTCCATCTGCCGCTCGATCATCGATTTTCACGGCGGGCGGATCTGGGCCACCAGCACCGCCGGCCAGGGCACGTCGTTCAGGTTCGCGTTGCCGGTATTGGCGACCCCTGAAGCGAACTGAATGCCCCGCTTTGCTTAATCAGGACTACCGCACTCTATGGAAGCCCCATGAACGAACATCACCCCATGAACAAAGTCGTCAACCATGAGCCGCTGGTCTTCATCGTTGATGATGATGCACCGCTGCGCGAGGCACTCGGCAGCCTGTTGCGCTCCATCGGTTTGCAGGTGCAACTGTTTGGCTCTGTCGCCGACTTCATGAACTTCAACCGCCCGGACATCCCCAGCTGCCTGGTGCTGGATGTGCGGTTGCAAGGCACCAGCGGGCTGGATTTCCAGCATGAATTGCTGGCCGCCAATATAAACTTGCCGATCGTGTTCATGACCGGGCACGGCGACATCGCCATGACAGTGCGGGCGATGAAGGCCGGCGCGGTGGATTTCCTCGCCAAACCGTTTCGGGAACAGGATTTGATCGACGCCGTTTCCGCCGCCCATGCCCGAGACAAAGTGCGGCGCGAGTCCGAGCGCGGCAACGACGAACTGCGCAGCCACTACGCGACGCTCACCCCCAGAGAACAAACCGTGATGGCGCTGGCGGTGTCCGGGCTGATGAATAAACAGATTGCCGGGGAAATCGGCCTGAGCGAAATCACGGTCAAGATCCATCGCGGCCAGGCCATGCGCAAAATGTTCGCCCGCTCGTTTGCCGACCTAGTGCGAATGGCCGAGGCACTGGGGGTCAATCGTCGGGGGTGAGTTGGCCTGAGGGTTGGTTCGATCAGGTCGTCAGCGGTGAATGGTGACACCACTCCCATGCCCAACAAAATTTCCCTGTGGGAGCGAGCTTGCTCGCGATGGCGGTCTCACATTCAACATTGATGGCGACTGACACTCCGCTATCGCGAGCAAGCTCGCTCCCACAGGGGAACAGTGCAAATTCAGTGAGAGTGTGTGCACGAACAAACAAGCGAAGCGCGCCCGCGTGACGCCCCGGTCGGCCCGAAGGCCGCCGCGATTTTGATTTTGATCTTGGGCGCCCCGTTAACCACGCTGGCCGAACGCAGGCATTGCGCAGCGGGGAAACCGGCAAGGATGCCGGTTTAGCCGCGCTGGGCCAGGGATGGCCCTTCGCGGCGACCCGCGGAGCAATGCCTTCGTTCGGGCACACCGAGCCCAAGCGAGGTGCCGAGTGGTGGGGCAAGAGCGTTTGGGTTACTTTTGCGCTTTTCAAAAGTGACTCGCCGTAAGGGCGAAACCAATAGCCGCCATCACCGCAGAAACGGATATACACCCAAACCCCAACCCCAACCCAAACCCAAAACCAGCGCTATACCCACGTATAGTATTCCCCCCGACTGGACAGCGTATCTTGCGGTAATAGCGGGCGCCCCCGATGGCTACCCGCAACCAGCCAAGGTATCCAAATGCCTCATACCGCTGTGGTTTCCGTTGTTGACGATGACGAGTCAGTGCGCATCGCGCTGGACAGCTTGTTGCGCTCCAACGGCTACACCGTGCGGGTGTATGCCAACGCTGAAGACTTCCTCACCTGCGACAGACCTCAAGACACCGGCTGCCTGATCTCCGATATACAAATGCCCGGCATGTCGGGCATTCAAATGTATGAAGCGCTGGCCGCCCGGGGCATCAGGATTCCAGTCATCTTCATCACCGGCTACCAGGGCTCCCCTCCCCGGGTCAGCGGCAATACCCCGGAACCCGTCGCGTTCTTTCCAAAACCTTTCCCTTGCGGCGAACTGATTGCCTGCGTCGAAAAAATCCTCAAATCCCACGCCTGACAGCCACCCCACCCTCGCCTTAATACCTTGGTATGCCCGCCTCACACCTAAGCGTGTCGGCACTAACCCCAGGTAGAAGTGCCCCGCCCCGACCCGCTCGATACCATCTCCTGCAGCGAAACGGTCACGCGTAACAGACACCCCATTCAACGATCGACTTGGTCTTCAGGAGTAAACCCATGACACAGCACATCCTAGTTATTGGCGCAGGGTTCGGTGGGGTATGGAGCGCATTGAGCGCCGCCCGTCTGTTGGACAAGCATGACCGTAACGACGTGCAGATCACCGTCCTCGCACCCCAGGCCGAGTTGCGCATTCGTCCGCGCTTCTACGAACCTGATGTGCATACCATGATGGCGCCCCTCGGAGACCTGTTCGATTCCGTGGGCGTGAAATTCGTCAAAGGCACCGCCGACAGCATTGATGCCGATAACCAGCAGGTGGCCTACAGCGATGTGTTTGGTACCCGAGGCACGCTGAGTTACGACCGACTGGTGCTGGCAGCCGGCAGCCGGGTGATTCGCCCTGCGCTTGAGGGCATGATCGAACACGCTTTCGACGTCGACCAGATCGAAGAAGCCACCCGCCTCGAAACGCACATCAAGGCGCTGAGAAATCTGCCGGACAGCGCTGCACGCAACACCGTGGTGGTCGCCGGCGGCGGTTTCACCGGGATCGAAACCGCCACCGAAATGCCGGCCCGTTTGCGCGCCGCACTGGGTGACGACGCCAACATCAGAGTGATCGTGGTCGATCGCGGCCCGCAAATCGCAGCGTCGATGGGTGACGGTATTCGTCCCGCCATCGTTGAAGCGTCCGAACACCTGGGCATCGAATGGGTGCTCAATGCCTCGGTCGCTTCGGTCGATGCTGGCGGCGTGACCCTGGCCGACGGTCAGCGCATCGAATCCAGCACCGTGATCTGGACCGTCGGCTTCCGCGCCAGCCCGCTCACCGACCAAATAGTCGGCACCCGCGACCCGCAAGGTCGTCTGCACGTCGACGGAAACTTGAAGGTCCTGGGGCATGCCGATGTTTTCGCCGCCGGCGATGTGGCGTATGCCGCGACCGACACCCTCGGCAACTTTGCCGGCATGTCGTGCCAGCACGCCATTGCCCTGGGCCGTTACGCCGGCAACAACGTCGCCGCTGATTTGCTCGGCGTCGAACCGATGACCTACAGCCAGCCCAAGTACGTGACCTGCCTCGACCTGGGGGCCTGGGGCGCGGTGTTCACTGAAGGCTGGGACCGTCAGCTGAAACTGGTCGGGGCCGAAGCCAAGGAGCTCAAGACCCAAATCAACACCGTGTGGATTTATCCGCCGGCGGCTGATCGGGCGACTGCGCTGGCCGCTGCCGACCCGCTGATTCCAGTGGCCTGACGCGCAGCATCCGGGGTGACCGACATGTATGACTTCTTCGACAATCCGCTTCGCGTATTGAGGCTGTCGCACGTGCTGCTGCTCGGCGGGCTGGTCATGCTGCTGGTCGGGATCATCCTGGCGTATGGCTGCGACGCCTACCTCAGCCTGCCGCAGCTGGTGGGCGCCCATGCCATGACGATACTCGGCCCGACCGCGATCAAGCTCGGCTATGTCATGCGCCTGCTGGCCTTCAACCGCCTGCGCCTGGATCGGCTGGCACACGTGCAAGGCATCGCCGCTTGATGTGACTGTTTTCCCAAAACCGGATCGACGCTCTCCTGGCTGAACCGGTGCTTCCCAAAAGCCCGCCACTCGATTTTTTGGCGGGCTTTTTTTTTGCCGGCATGGAGCCCAGACCTGCTGAGACCTGTGGGAGCGAGCCTGCTCGCGAAAACGCTCTGTCAGTCCCCTCTGATGTGAATGTGCCGTCGTCTTCGCGAGCAGGCTCGCTCCCACAATGGGTTTGCAGTGTCTGCGGGAATCAAAAAGCCCCGGCAATCCGTGATAAACCTCTTTTTTTGGCTGCACATTGGGCGTTCATTCACCGTTAAAGCGCATGCTCCAGCAGCACTTCCAGCGGGTGACGCAGTTGCTGATCGGCCAGGCGCTTGACCTGGCTGCGGCACGAGTAACCCGTCGCCAGCGCTTCGCCGGGCTTGTCCAGCTTACCGGCCCAGGATTGCTCGAAAATAACCCGTGAGGTGTCCTGGTTGCGCGCTTCATGGCCGTAGGTGCCGGACATGCCACAACATCCCGTGGCCTCGTTCACCAATTTCAGCCCGAACCGGGCAAACACCGTCTGCCATTGCGCCGTGCTGGCCGGCACGTTGGTTTTCTCGGTGCAGTGCGCCAGTAAACGGTAGGTCTGCGGGGCGCTATTCAGCCTTTCGGGCAGCGCATCGACCAGCCACTCCTGCGGCAGCAGGACATTCGGGCACTCGGTCAGCCCCGGTACTTTTTGATATTCCTGGCGGTAGACCAGGGTCATCGCCGGGTCCAGCCCCACCAGCGGGACTTCGCAGTCGGCCAACGCCTTGAGCTGCCGGGCATTGCGGATCGCCGCCTGGTTGAATGCGCCGAGGAAACCCTGCACGTGCAGCGGCTTGCCGTTGGCGCTGTAGGGCGCCAGGAACACGCGATAGCCCAACCGATGCGCCAACTGGATAAACGACGCCAGCAACGGTGTTTCGAAGTAACGAGTGAAGGCGTCCTGCACCAGCACCACGCTGCGCTCACGTTGCGCCGGTGTGAGTGAGCGCAGGGCCGACACGCTGGCCACGCCGACATTGCAGCGGGTCAACACGGCCTGCAAGTTGAAGCGGTGGATCAGCGGACTGTCGAGCATGCCGATGTGCCGCTCAAGCAAACCGCTGATCCATCGCGAGCCCATCACCGCGTTGTACAGCCCCGGCGCGTACGCCAGGTAGGGAATGGTGAACTCGAGCGAGCCGATCAGGTAATCGCGCATCGGCCGTTGGTAGCGGCCGTGGTAGAGCTGCAGAAAGCGCGAACGAAATTCCGGCACGTTGACCTTGATCGGGCATTGCCCGGCGCAGGATTTACAGGCCAGGCAGCCCGCCATGGCGTCGTAGACTTCATGGGAAAAATCCGCCTCACCCCGCGAGCGCGCCAGGTTATTGCGCAACCGCGCCGGCCATCCTTTCAACCACGACACCTTGCCCCGGGCCGCTTCCAGCACGTCGATCTGCGCCGCCCCTTGCAGGCGCAACCACTCGCGAATCAACGACGCCCTGCCCTTCGGCGAATGCTGGCGTTCACGGGTGGCTTTCCACGACGGGCACATCGCGTCGTCGGGATCGAAGTTGTAGCAGGCGCCGTTGCCGTTGCAGTGCACGGCGGTGCCGAAACTTTGCCAGACGCGCTCGTCGATTTGCCGATCGAGATCGCCGCGCAAGGTCACTTCGTTAACCTTGAGCAGACCTTGAGCACTGTCCGGCGGGGTGCAGATCTTGCCGGGGTTGAGCTGGTTATGCGGGTCGAACGCGCCCTTCAGCGATTGCAGCGCCGGGTACAGTTCGCCGAAAAACTCCGGGACGTATTCCGAGCGCAAACCCTTGCCGTGTTCACCCCACAGCAGGCCGCCGTAACGCCGGGTCAGCGCGGCCACGGCATCGGAAATCGGCTTGACCAGCGCGGCCTGGGCCGGGTCTTTCATGTCCAGCGCCGGGCGCACGTGCAACACCCCGGCATCGACGTGGCCGAACATGCCGTAGGCCAGGCCATAGCTGTCCAGCAATGCGCGAAATTCAGTGATGTAGTCGGCCAGTTTCTCCGGCGGCACGGCGGTGTCTTCGACAAAAGGCTGCGGGCGTACCTCTCCTTCGACGTTGCCCAGCAGCCCCACCGAGCGTTTGCGCATGGCATAGACGCGGGTGACTGCCGCGGCACCTTCCGCCAGTGTGTGGCCCAGCCGTTGAATCGTTGTGTCGACTTGCAGATGTTCAACGAACGCCGCCACGCAAGCATTCACCTGCGCCACGTCTTCGCCGCTGAACTCCACCAGATTGATGCCCAGTGTCGGGCGCTCGGCGTCCGCCGGGAAATACTCGGCCACGCTGTGCCAGACGATGTCTTTCATCGCCAGCATCAGCACTTTGGAATCGACGGTTTCAATCGACAGCGGCTTGTGCGCGAGCAATGCGTTGGCGTCACGCAGGGCATCCATGAAGCTGCCGTAGCGCACATTGACCAACACCGAATACGTGGGAATCGGCAGCACGTTGAGCTTGGCTTCGACGATGTAACCCAACGACCCTTCGGCGCCGCACAGCACGCTGTTGAGGTTGAAGCGCCCCTGCTCGTCGCGCAGGTGCGCCAGGTCATAACCGGTCAGGCAGCGGTTGAGTGTGGGGAATACCGACTCGATCAAGTCGGCCTGGGTCTCGTGAATCTGCCGCGCCGTACGGTAGACCTCGCCGATGCGTCCGGTGTGTGCGCACGCCGCGTCGAGTTGCGCGTCGGACAATGGCTGACTGTGCAGCCGCTCGCCACCGAGCAATACGCTGTGCAGTTCCAGCACGTGGTCGCGGGTCTTACCGTAGGTGCAACTGCCCTGGCCGCTGGCATCGGTGTTGATCATCCCGCCAATGGTCGCGCGGTTCGACGTCGACAGCTCCGGGGCGAAGAACAGCCCGTGGGGTTTGAGCGCGGCATTCAGCTGATCCTTGACCACGCCCGCCTGCACCCGCACCCAACGCTCGGCGACGTTGATTTCAAGGATGCCGTTCATGTGTCGCGACAGGTCGACGACGATGCCATCGGTCAAGGACTGGCCGTTGGTGCCGGTGCCGCCACCGCGTGGGGTCAGTTTGATCTGACGAAAACGCGGTTCCGCCATCAAGGTGGCGATGCGCGCGATATCGTCGGCGTCCAGCGGGAACACCGCCGCTTGCGGCAAACGCTGATAAATCGAGTTGTCGGTCGCCAGCACGGTACGCGTGGCGTAGTCGGCGCTGAGCTGACCGCGAAAGCCGCGGGTGCGCAGCGCTTCGAGAAATTCCGGGTACTGTGGCGCCGGTGCAACGGTGGGCAGTTGGGCGATCATCGCAGGGTGCCTCTTGTCGGTCTAATCACGGAAATAATCAAAATACTTGTCGCCTGAGCATTAATAGGCCAGCCTCAGGTCGTCGGCTGCGCCAATGATCCTGCAGGTTCGGGCGCCGGACAAACGGATATTCCTGCCGCTATCGATGACTTTTCTGAATGAATTACCGCCACCTCACTCCCTCGATGTCGTTGCTGCTGGCCTTTGAAGCCGCCGCCCGCCATGAAAGCTACACCCGCGCCGCGCTGGAATTGTCCCTGACGCAGAGCGCAGTCAGCCGCCAGGTCCAGGCGCTTGAGCAGCAATTGGGCCTGACGCTGTTTCGCCGCGAAGGCCGACAGGTGCAGTTGACCGACGTCGGTCGCCTGTATCAACGGGAAATGAGTGATGCGCTCGGGCGCATCCGCAGCGCCACGTTGCAGGCGATGGCGTATCAATCCGGCAGCGGCAACCTGCGTCTGGCGACCTTGCCGACGTTCGGCTCGAAATGGCTGTTGCCGCGCCTGCATGACTTCTACAAAAACCATCCCGGCATGCTGGTGCACATCAACTCGCGGATTGACGCGGTCGACTTCGAAACCAGCGGCATCGATGCCGCCATCGTCGTCGGCAGCGGCGACATGCCGGGCCTGATCAGCCATCGCCTGCACGCCGAGGAACTGATGGTGATCATCTCGCCACAGGTCGCCAGCGCCCATGACGACTGGACTCCGGAGCGCATCGGCGCACAGACGCTGCTCAACGTCGCGAACAATTCCAATGTCTGGGGCGAGTGGTTCAGCCACCACCGCCTGCCCCACCGAATGATGCGCCTGGGGCCCAGCTTCGAACTCACTTCACACCTGATCCAGGCCGTCAGGGCCGGCATCGGCATCGGTCTGGTGCCGCGCATCCTGGTGACCGACGAGCTGCTCAATTCAGAGTTGATCAGCCTCGACCTGCCGTTCGCCAGTCAACGTAGTTACTACCTGACCTATCCGCCACGCAACGAAATGCTGCCATCGCTGATCGCATTCCGCAGGTGGTTGCTGGAACAGATATGAGCGGCCCTTAGCGCCCGAGAAAGGCGTAGCCAAAACTCACGACTTTGGCGTCTTCTCCATAGCCGCCCAGAAACGAAACACCGACAGGCAGGTTGCCTTTGATCGTGCCTGCCGGAACCGTGATCTCGGGGAAGCCAGTCGCCGAGGCAATGTACGAGGACGCGTAGGTATCACCGGATTGGCACACGTAGCTGTCGTCTTTGACGCCATGAATCACCGACGCCGGGCAATTGAGTGTGGCGAAGAACAGGCTGTCGACCTCGTTGGTTTTCATGATGCTCATCAGTTCCTCGCGCAGCTGCGGGATTTTTCTGGAGAGAATCGAGATGTACAACGGCGAATCGGTGCCAGTGGTTTTCTCCAGCGCTTCCAGCCCGGCCAGGCGTGCCGGGTTCATGCCGTGCGCGCCCTTGGCTGCCTGGTTTTTCCGGGCAAGGTCGAGAAATTGCGCCAGCGTGCGCGGCTGATTCGGATTGAGGGTCGCCAGGTAACGCTCGAATTGCGGCTTGAATTCGCCCTCCCCGACCGGGCCGAGGACATCGCCCCACAGCGTTTCAAATCCCTTGGGCAGTTCGATGGCGACCACATGCGCGCCGCGCTTGACGAGGGTTTCCTGCGCGGCCTGAAACACCTGATCAACCTCGGGATTGGCGCCCTTGAAGTTGGTGATAACGCCAATGGTCTTGCCTTCGAGCGAGGACTGACTCAAGCCCTGCTCGAAGTGAATCGGGTCTGAGGCAAGGTCCAGGGTCGCTGAATCGCTGGGGTCCTGGCCCTTGATCGCATCCAGCACGATGGCTTGATCAAGGACGCTATCGGTGATGACGCCACCGGTATCGAACGCGAGCGAAAGCGGAATAATCCCGCTGCGGCTGATCAACCCCAACGACGGCCGAAAACCCACCGTCCCGGTGACGCTGGCCGGTGCGCGGATCGACCCGCTGGTGTCCGAGCCCAGCGCGAAGGGCGCAAATTTGGCCGCCACGGCGGCCGCAGAGCCGCTGCTGGACCCCGACGCATCACGCTTGGTGTTTTTCGGGTTGAGCGTCTGGCCGCCGAACGAGCTGTAGCCAAACCAGCCAAACGACGCCGCCAGTTCCGACATATTGGCTTTGCCGAGCAGAATCGCTTGCCCGTCGATCAGCTTCTTGACGGTGAACGCGTCCTGGCTCGGCTGCGATGAACGCAGCACATAGGAGCCCCCCGAAGTGACCATGCCGCGCGTGTCGAAGTTGTCCTTGGCAACGAAGGGAATGCCGGCCAGCGGCGCATACTTGGCCGTGGGGTTTTTTGCCCGTGCGGCATCCCACTGTTTAGCCTGTTCGAGGGCTTTTTCGTTGATAGTCACCAGGGCGTTGATGTTTTGCCCCTGATGATTGTTGGCGCGAATGTTATCCAGGTAGTGCCGGACAAGTTGCTCGGAAGTCAGGCTCCCACTGTTCAGCGCCTGGCGCATATCGGCGAGCGTCATCTGGTCGATTTTGTCGTCCGCCTGAGCACTGGCGGCCAGTAACAATAATGAGCATGCCACGAACTTTTTATTGAACTGCACTTTTGATTCTCCTAATGGGGACAGGCGAACGGGCTCTCGCCTCAAGCAGGTGCGATGAACTTGGGCACAACGGGGACTTATCTGATTCAGCGTTGCAGACGCGCACGAAAAAGAGGCCAGCGGTATTCCGCTGGCCCTGATCGTTTAAGAAGGTTTCAAACGGTTGAAGCCGTTATCAGAGCAACTTGCTCTTTTGCAAGAATTCGGTCGATACACTCTCAATGGACTCACGGCCGACGTCGACCCGGGAGTTGAGACCGGCGATGGTGTCGTCATCCAGCTTGGACGACAGCGCATTGAGCAATTCACCGATCTTCGGATTCGCTTTGACGACCTCGGTCCGAATCACTGGCGTCAGCGCGTAGCTGGGGAAAAAGCCTTTATCGTCCTTCAGCACGACAAACCCGAAGGCCGGAATGCGCCCGTCAGTCGACAGCACCAATGCCACATTCACCTGGCCATCGCGCAGTGCTTGATAAGTCAGGCCACCGTCCATGCGGATGACGTCTTTGCGCGGGAATTCAAACTTGTACGTTTCCTGCAGAGGTCGCAAACCATCGGACCGGGAAAAGAATTCCGCGTTGGAGGCGAACTTGTAGGCTTTGCCCTCGCCGATTTTCTTCGCAAGATCGCTGAGCGAGGCGATGCCCTCTTTCTCGGCCTCGTCCTTGCGCATGGCGAACGCGTAAGTGTTGTTGGCTTTTGACGGGTTCAGCCAGGTAATGCCCTTCGCTGCATCCAGGGTACTGATGCGTTTGTATGTTTCGTCAGCATCCAGTTTGTCGGTGACTTTGTTGTAAGTCACCAGCGAGGTGCCGGTGTATTCCCAATACACATCGACCTGACCGTTCTCTTGTGCCGCACGCAAAATAGAAGAGCCGAGGTCCGGGCGTTTATCGACGCTGTAACCATTGGCGCGCAATAACTGAGTGGTCATTTCGGCAACCAGTTGCTGCTCTGTGAATTTTTTCCCGCCGACAACAATGGTGCTGTTGGCTGACGCACTGCCGGTGATCCCGAACATCAGACTCAGTGTGCAGATCAGGCTGGCCAGCATTCGATAACGCATAATGCACCTCGTTTTATTAGTTATTGTTTATTTGCCTTTAACTCTATTCGCGCCCTGCCAACCTCAAACCCCGAGAAACCGTGAGGTTCTGCAACAGGCCGCAAGTCAAATCCACCGCAATGGCCAATAGCGCGGTCGCTACGGCGCCGGCCAGCATCATGCCGAAGTCATTCAGGTCGATACCGGTAAAGATCAGCTCGCCCAGCCCGCCGCCGCCCACCAGAAAAGCCAGCGGTGCGGTGCCGACGTTGATCGCGAGTGCCGTGCGAATGCCGGCAAAAATCACGTTCATGGCGTTCGGAATTTCGACCTTCCACAGCGTTTCCCGGGGCGTCATGCCCATGGCCTCGGCGGCTTCGATCAAGTGCTGCGGGACGGCGCGCAAACCTTCATAGGTGTTGACCGCCACCGGCAACAACGTCGCCACCCACAAGCCGAAGATCGCCGCACCACTGCCAACACCGATCAGGCTCATGGCCAGCGCCAACAGCGCGAGCTTGGGTATCGCCTGCCCGACGTTGAGCACCTGCATACTGGCCATGGCGTAGCGCTGGTTCGCCGGACGACTCATCCACACGCCCAACGGCAGCGCGACGAGCAAAGCCAGCGCGCCGCTGACCGCCACGATCTGCATATGCTGGACGGTCAGGTAGCTGATATCGCCCCAGTAATACTGGAGCCCCTCCCACACTCGAAGCATTAAGTCAGACATGATCAGTGCACCACTGGCGTAATGTTTTCAACAAGTCGTGCGAGGATATCGGCCTGATGGACATAGCCGATAAAGCGCCCGTCGCTGTCGTTGCACAAGGCCCAGTCCTGACCGCGACCCAGCAGTTGCGAGAGCACCTGGCGCAAGTCATCGCCCGGCTTGACGATCAAATGCGAGCGCGAAGCGATGCCGTTGTTGCCGCCCACTACCTGCATCTGGTCCCGTGGCGCGATCATCGTCGCGACGTCAGCCGCGCGCAGCAGCCGCAGGCGCTTCATGATCCGGTCGCCGCCCATGAAGTTGGCGACGAATTCACTGTTCGGGCGGGCCAGTAGGTCATCCGAGCTGCCGAACTGTTCAATTTTGCCGTTGTGAAACAGGGCGACGCAGTCGGCCATTTTCACCGCTTCGTCGATGTCGTGACTGACGAAGAGTACGGTCTTGCCGACCTGGCGCTGGATGCGCATGAACTCATCCTGGATCACGTCCCGGTTGATCGGGTCGATGGCGCCGAACGGCTCGTCCATCAGCATCACCGGTGGGTCGGCCGCCAACGCCCGGGCCACGCCGACGCGTTGCTGTTGACCGCCCGAGAGTTCGCACGGATAGCGTTTCAAAAACCTGGCCGGGTCCAGCGCGACGACTTCCAGCAGCTCAGCGGCGCGCTTGCGGCTTTTGGTCTTGTCCCATCCCAATAGATTGGGGACGACGCAGATGTTTTCCTCGACGGTCATGTTCGGGAACAGACCGACTTGCTGGATCACATAGCCGATCGAGCGCTTGAGGGTGACGCTGTCCAGTTCGGACGTGTCGCGCCCGCCGATTTTGATCGTGCCCGAGGTGGGCGTGATCAGGCGGTTGATCATTTTCAGCGTCGTGGTTTTGCCGCAGCCCGACGGCCCGAGCAGTACGCAGATCTGTCCCTCTTCAACGTTGAAAGAGACATCTTCTACTGCAGTGATTGAGCCAAATTTTTTGTTTAAGTTATCGATCTGGATCACGTCGTAGCTTCCTTCATTCGGCCAGCGGCCACTGTGTTCTTGTTCAAGCCTTTGGGCGTCAACAGGCGCTGCAACCCGTACAACGCATAATCGGCGGCGATGGCAATGACGCTGATGATGATCGCGCCGGCCAACAGCTGGCGCGTATCGGATTGAGCGATACCGCGAATGATCAGACTGCCCAGGCCACCGGCGCCGATATAGGCCGCGATGGCCGCGATGCCGATGTTGATCACCGTCGCCATGCGCACGCCCGCCATGATCAACGGCACCGCCAGCGGCAGCTCAACCTTGCGCAGACGCTGCCAGGTCGACATGCCCATCCCGACCGCCGCTTCGCGCAAGGCGGGGTCGATGTTCGAGATCGCGGTGGTGGTGTTGCGGATGATCGGCAGTTGCGAGTAGAGAAACAGCGCAATGACGGCCGGCACGACACCGATGCCGTAGCCGATCTGCGACAGGGCCGGAATCATCAAGCCGAACAGCGCGGCAGAGGGAATGGTCATTAGCACAGCGGCAAAGGCCAGGACCCAACGGCGGGCTCTGGGGTGCTGGGAGATCGCGATGCCGACAGGTACGCCCGTCAGAATCGCCAGGCCCACCGCTACCGCCACGATGAGGAGGTGCTGACCGAGTAGCAGGCCGATCAGCGCTCCGTTTTCCAGAATGAAACTCAAGGTTTCCATGGTTGATATGCCTTCTTCACGTCATTGTTGTTTTTTCCGGTGTGCGCATCTGGAAGCGTGTGCCGGATTTGTCATCAACCTTAACTCGCCACAGGACGGAGCCTGAGCTTTGAGTGCGACGATCTCTATCAAAAAATCGACGTCACGAAGCCCGACAGTTGCCATTAAAAGGTCTGGATTCGACTGGGAGCACGATCACTACAGAATAGCTGCCTCGTCGAACGTTGCCTGCGCGCACCGGCCGTCGCATCCAGTCATTAGCTTGCTATGGGGTTTTTCAGAGAGGTTTGGCGCGGGGGGTATATTCGCCAAATTGGATCCCGATGGCCGACAGTGGCGGCCATCACCGTCAGGAATGCGCATCATCAAATTTCCGCCGCTCTTCCCCGGGCGTGCATCCCCACACCCGACGATAAGCAGCGCCCAGGTGAGACGCGGAAACGAAGCCGCAGCTGTAGGCGATTGATGCAATGGGCTGGGTGCTTTCGCGCAGCAACCGGCGCGCTTCATTGAGCCGCAGCTCGAGGTAGAATTTTTTCGGCGTCATGCCGAAGTGCTGATGCCACAAGCGTTCCAACTGGCGATGCGACAAGTTGCAGCGGTCGGCGATTTCTTCGATGCCGACAATGCTCTCCAGATTGTTTTCCATGAACGCAATGGCGGCCGTCAGGCGTTTATCGTGGATCCCGAACCGCCACTGAATCGACATCCGCTGATGCTCTTCGGGCGCGCGGATCCTGGCATGGAGAAATTGCTCGGCAACGCTGGCGGCCAGTTGGTTGCCGAAATCCAGGGCAATTTGCGCCAGCATCAGGTCAATGGCGGCGGTGCCTCCCGCGCAGGTCCAGCGGTTGCCATGATTGACGTAGAGCTCCTTGGTCACCTCGATGTTGGGAAATTCTTCGGAAAACTGCCCGATGGATTCCCAGTGCAAGGTGCAGCGCTTGCCCTCCAGCAACCCGGCACGCGCCAGAATGAAGGTACCGGTGCTCAAGGCGCCCACGGTTTTCCCCCGGGCCGCTGCACGCTGTAAAAAGCGCAGCATTTTCGGTGGTTTCTGATGTTCGATGTCGAGGCTTGCGAGGACGAAAACGCGATCGATTTCGGGCGCCTGATCGATTGGCAGGGTCTGGATCTCGAAGCCGCTGCTGGAACTGACCGGGCCGCCGGATTCCGTGAGGACAATCCATTCATAGAGCGTCTTGCCGGACAGACGATTCGCTGCGCGCAACGGTTCACTGGCACCCGCCAGCGCCATCATGGAGAACTGCGGGAGGATCAGCAGGCCGATGCGCTTGGTGGTGGAATTGTTCACAGACGTCGCTGATTCACTGGGGCTCGTCATCGCCAGATCCTTGTCATAGGTGGTTCCAGCCGTTGAACAACACGGCTCAGGCCAGCCCGGAGGAATGGCGTTGGACGCGCTATGTTAGGGCTTGGCCACGCAGACAGCCAGACAGAATCTTCGAGACGTGGATGGGCAAAACCGCAGCCTGTGCGGTCGCGGTTCTGGAATCGCTTGTGAGACCCCTCGCCGGGGTCTCACAGGGCGGGCAAGAGGATCAGCCGCGTGCGCGGATGGCCTCGTCGATGCTCTGGATCATCGAGGTAAACACCGGGCTGTCGACCTGGTTCTGCTGGCCGTGCTGCATGTGCGCAATGATCAGCGCGCTCGGGCCGGCATCGCCCGGGTAGTGGCGGTGCAGACGCACTGACTCGGACGGCATGTGCAGGGTGTTGTCGGCGCCATGGATAATCAGTGCCGGCGGGAAGCCTTTTGCACCTTCGATGGACTGCTCCGGATCATACGCGACATAGGATTTGTAAGACTTCGCCGACACGTGAGTGCAGCCCGGCCAACGGTCAGCGCCGCCCGCTTCGGTGTAGCCGCCCAACTGCTGATCCACGTAGGCCTGGGTCTCAGGATCCAGTGGGTAATAGCCGAGGCCGGTCGCGGCGGTGCCGGTGTCGAACGGCGGGATCGCCGCGTCGTCCGGGAGTTCGAGAATCGCCGCGTCAGCCGCTGCTTTGTCGGCACGCAGGGCTTGCAGGTTGCGGATGTTGGTGTAGCTCATCGGCACCCAGAAACGGATCTGCTCGCCGCCCGCCGCGGCCAGTTCAGCCACTGCCCCGAGGCTGGCCACCGAGCCCATCGCCCAGGACGCTACGACCGGCATCTCGCCGAAATTGTCGCGTGCCCATTGCACCGCGCCGAGGACTTCATCTTTCTGGTCTTCGAGGATCACATGGGTGATGACCTGATCACCGGCCTTGAGCGTGTTGCGAATTTCCTTGTTGGAGAAAAAGCCGGCCACGTCGTAGGTCATCACTCGATAACCCCGGGCTGCCAGGGCGCGACCGAACAGCTGACCGTACATCGTCACGCCACCGGTGAAGCCGGAGTTGAACACCACCGGTGGCAGTTTGCGGGCAGCCGCGTCGAGTTCTTGAGGTTCAAACACTGTTCCTCTGAGGTTCAGCGTTTCGTCCCCGTACTTAACGGCAAAGTTTATTTCTTTTGTAGTAATGACTGTCATCGCTAGAGTTCTCGAAGTGTAGAGCGTGGGCGTGAATCAACCTGCCAACTGGCCAGAAGCTCCACGAAGAAGTTGGCCAACAGGAATTCGGGTTTGTCTGGAAACTTGCTGTGCTACGGCATCAACAAAAGTGAAAGCTTTGTTTAAATCAAACAGCTCGGCATAAGACTGACCGTTGTTGTCAGTTCCGACATGCGGGGCGTCGGTGGCTTCCAGCAACACTTTGTCTGCGCCGACGGCGCCGATGATTTGCGTCACGAAACGCGCGGTTTCCTCGGCAGAGACAGAAGTGCGATAGCCCGGACCCTTGAACCACACGTTGCCGCGCCTTCCGGCTTCCAGCAGGAGCGCCAGGTAAGCCGGCTCGGTGCTGCCGCGCTCGCTGTGGCAGCTGCCGAGATGATCGATGATCACGCGGATATCGTCCGGGATGTGGCGCAGCACGCGCAGATTGGTCTCAGCTTCTTTGGCGTAGAGGTGCAGGTGCTGGTGCGGAAGCAGTCGTGCATAAAACGCCGACCATTGCTCATCGCTGAAGCGCGTGGCCGACACCGTTTCCGGCCTGGCATCGTGTAGCACGATTCGGGCACCGATAACCTGCGGGTGTGCAAGACGTGCCCGAGTGGCGTAAACAGGGTCCGCCTTGATCGTCCCTACCAGTTTAATGTCGCCATAACGCTGAGGGTTTGTCGCCTGGAGTTGTTTGAGTTCTTCGAACGAAGCAAACACGTTTTCTGAATCGGGCAGGATACTTAGATGCACATTATTTATAACTTCGGGTGTGATCCCGGCAGTAATAAGTTCATCCAGATAAGCGGTGAGCGGATGCGGCTCAGGCAACGTATAAGGCAACGAGCCAGCGACCCGACGCAGATCCTGCGACGTATAAAAGTGTACGTGACTATCAATTCTTCTGGTCGTCGGCAGCATGATTATTGTTTCCCGCGTTAGTGGGAAAACAATAATCGCCGTCAGGGTTGCGTCGCTCCCGCCAACTCGACGTGTAGTATCAAAATCTCGCCATGTACGTGCAGTGATGGCGAAATTTTGTTGTTGGTCGCCCTGTTATTACGGCAGCAAGTCCAGCGTACGTTCCACTTCCTGAATATCGATCTTGAAGCCGTCGCCCTCAGGTGTCCCGACCACGAAGCCGAAATTCTGCCGGTCGCGGTCGGTCAGGAATTTGTAGTAGCTGACGAAGCGGTTCGGCGGCTGCAGTGTCAGCAAAGACCCGCCCGTTTGCAGAATGTTGACGCCATGCACGAGCTGGCTGCCTTCGACCCCGATGACCGTCCGCGCCCCAGCGCACGTCGCGACGATGGTCGGGACATCGGTTTTCAACGGATTGAGGATGCGAAAGCCCCGGGTCTTGCGCAGGTGCTCGGCGACCTCGAGTTCGTTGCGCAAAAAGCGCAGGTCACCGTCGCCACCACGCAGAATGAAAACCCCAGGGTGGCTCTCATGGTTCACGTGCGACAGCAACTTTTCACCCATGGCGCGGTAGCGCAGATGCTTGCTCTGGTTGTTACTCATATCATCGAACAGCACCAGCTCGCGGAAAAACGCAGCATTCAAGCGAGTCGGCTGCATGCCGAACCAGTCTTCGTAGGCAGGGGCCTGGGTGAAGATGGGGAACCTGGCGGAGGGCGCGGTGGTGACCGGGACGCCTTCATCGCAGGCCAAGGCATACGTCGGGCAGTCTTCCATCAGCCAGGTGCCGAACCAGGTATTGCCGTTTTGCGTGCAGTAGACCGCGGCGCGGTCGATCTCGGTGTCGACCTGAATGCGCGGAAACGTACTCGGTTTGAGCGACAACCACAGACTTGCAGTGTCCTTGTACAGCGCGCCATCGATCAGCCACACATCCTTGATCAAATAGCCGCGAGTCGGGCCTTGGACCACATCACCCAGGCCTTCCATGGTGCGGGCCGGGTGCTCGAAAGGATAAAAGCGCTTCGCCTCCCACCCGGTCACGCGCTCCAATTGTCCCGGCAGGCAGATAGCCGGCGGCGAATGGAACACCCCGCCCGGCGCGATATCCCAGCTCTTCACCGCCAGGCTTTTGAGACTGATCTCCGCGCGGCGCTGCAGCCTTTTTCGCGCCATGAACCGGTAGGCGGCAAGGGTCCATTTCTTTCGATTGCCAGCGGTGGACCTGCTGAGTTGCGAGACATCGCTTTCCATGAAAACTCCTCTCTGCGGGACAGGCTCAACTTTCTGTAGGAGCGAGCTTGCTCGCGATAAGCGTTAACGATGACGCGTTTCTCCCGAAAAAAAACGCCGTCCTGAGTCCATCGTCGGAACGCCGCCCGGAGCAAGCTAGCTCCTACAAAAAACCAGCTCGTGCTTACCAAAGTCCTGAAACCGGCTCAGCTGGAAGCAATCCTTTGCATGATGGGTGGGGTCTGCAAACTGGCGTAGCGACTGCGCAAGGTGTCGAGGAACTGTTCGCCGGAACGCTCGGCGCAGTACAGATAAATTTTGTGCAGTCCGCCAAAGACCATTTCATGGTAGCGACTGGCGACTTCCTCATCGCTGGGTCCGTCCGGCAAGCCAAGGTGCAGGGTCAATTCCTTGCCTTCGACAGCAAACAGCGGCGTGTCCCAGAGAAATTTGGCCGTGCCGGCTTTGGGCAACCGGACAAACATGAACGCGTGGTTGTTCAGGGAATCAACATCACCGCCGCGTCTTCTTTTCCATTTCAGCAGTCCGTCATCCGGACGGGCCACGCAAAGACCGATGTCGTAATAGTCGAAGCCATTTTCCAGGGCCCATTCCAGCGCCATGAACGTGGTGATCGAGTTCACCTCGCGAAGCTTTTTGGCGTCGGAAAAAACCGCCTCGGTATAGCCGAAACGCAACGTGCTCCAGTAACGCTTGCCGCCCCGGGTGATCACGCAGCCGAGGTGGCAGGCAACCACTTCGTCCTCGAGCATGATCAGGTCGAGCCGGCCAGCCGTCTTGGCGATCCTGAACACTTCCTGCGTGGCAAATTGCGCCACATGGATACCTTGCCTGGCCGCGGCATAGGGTCGAAGCAATTCCCTGTCGGCCTTTTCAATCTCCTCGTCGAGCACGGTCTGGACCATGCGGTAGCGCGGTCGGTTCTTGCGAATGCTTCGACGCAACTCACTATCGTATTTGCTGGTGATTTCCTCGAGGGGTCGGCCCAGCGGTACCACGGCACTCAGGTACAAGGGCACCGACAACGCCCCCGAACTCGGCATTTCACTGACCACGACCACTTGATCCGAGGCGGCAGGTGCCGGATCGCCATCGGCCGGCGGGGAATACGCCGCGGCCTTTCCGCCGATCAGCAGCTTGGCCATCTCCCGCTGGTTTTTCCTGCCGATATACAGAAACTCGTAAGCACTCTCGCTCTGTAATTTGAACCGGGCAATTTCCCAGCGCCAGAAACACGCGCGCCCAAGGACATCTCGCGACCAGTCCGCAGCGTGCCGCATCTCATAGCGCATGGAAGGCGACAGGTGTTTTCGGGCAAACGCCGCCAAGTGCTGTTTCATGTGTTGATCATCCTTTGAATGTTCCATGGGTAAAGCAGAAAAGATCCATGCAGTTCTTCAAGCAGCGTACTCAGACCTTGATGTTCAAGACCTGTTAACGGGGTGATACGTTCACATCCTGTCACAATTAAAGATACAAGGACGGCACATTGCAAGGGCCATACGGGCCGCGCCGCCCCTCTATTTTATGACGTCAATTTTACCGCTACGGCCTGAGCACGACTGCCTCGCGCCGCCCTTTGAACGTCAGCCCGAAACAGAAAAATATCGCCAACGCGAACCCGGCCGGAAACAGCCAGATGCTCTTCCAGTCATGCAGATTGCCCAGCGCAAAGTGGTCAGTCACCTGCCCTGCCACCCAGAATCCGATCAGCATGCCCAACCCGTAGGTCGCCAGCGTGATCAGCCCCTGCGCGGAGCTTCGAAAGCGTTCCGGCGCTTTGGCGTCGGTGTAGATCTGCCCGGAGACGAAGAAGAAGTCGTAGCAGATGCCGTGCAGGGCGATGCCGGTGAACAGCATGAACGCCAGGTCGCCATTGTTGCCGTAAGCAAACAACAGGTAGCGCAAGGCCCACGCCAGCATCCCCACCAACAGCGCAAGCTTGATGCCGAAGCGGTGAATGAACAGCGGCAGAAGCAGCATGAACAGCACCTCGGAGACCTGTCCGATGGCCATTTTCGCGGTGGGATTGGTCACGCCGATCTCTGCCAGAAACGGATTGGCATTCTGGTAGTAAAACGCCAAGGGAATGCAGATCAGAATCGAGGCGATGAAGAACACCAGGTAACTGCGGTCTTTCAGCAAGCCCAGGGCATCCAGCCCGAGCATTTGCTTGAGACCGCCCTGGCCCGCCTCCGGCTTCAATGGCGCGGTGCGCGGCAGGCTGAAGCTGTAGAGCCCAAGCAGTAGAGAGGCAATCGCCGACATCAGGAACGTATTGCGCAGCCCGCCGGACGAAATCATGGCTTGGGAATCCCAGGCAAAGACAAAGCTGATCACCACGCCGGCGACGATCCAGCCGATGGTGCCCCACACGCGGATCCGCGAAAACTCCAGCGCGGGGTCGCTCATCTGGCGGAACGCGACCGAATTCACCAGGGCCAGGGTCGGCATGTAGATCATCATGTAGGCCAGCACGAACGGGTAAAACGTGCTGAAGTCCGGCGCTCGATAAAGCTGGTACAGCAGCACCGCGCCCACCAGGTGCAGCACCGCGAGGATGCGTTCGGCATTGAAGAAACGGTCGGCGATCAAGCCGATCACAAACGGCGCGATGATCGCGCCCCAGGACTGGGTCGAGAACGCCATGCCGATCTGGCCGCCGCTGGCCCCCAGGTTACTGGCGAGGAAAGTACCGAGGGTGACGAACCAGCCGCCCCAGATAAAAAATTGCAGGAACATCATGGCGCTCAAGCGCGCGGTCATCAGGGTCATAACAGTCACCGGTTTTTTGTTGTTGTGGTGGGAGCGCAGAGCAAGGTCGTGATCAGGCGTCGGGCAACCCCAGCAAGCGTCGATTGAAAGCGGCGTCCGCCTGCACGCTGGCGAAGTCGTCGAAGGCCTTCTGCGTCTTCGTGATCATGTGCTGCTCGATGAACGCCGCCCCTTCGGCGGCGCCCTGGGCGGAGTCCTTCAGGCAACATTCCCACTCGAGCACGGCCCAGCCGTTGAAGTCGTACTGGGTCAATTTGCTGAAGATTGATTTGAAGTCGATCTGGCCGTCACCCAGCGAACGGAAACGCCCCGGCCGCTCAACCCAGCCCTGATAACCGCCGTAGACGCCTGAGCGCGCATCCGGCCGGAACTCGGCGTCCTTGACGTGGAACATGCGAATGCGCGCGTGGTAGCGGTCGATGAAGCCCAGGTAGTCCATCTGTTGCAGGAGCAAATGGCTGGGGTCATACAGAATCGCGGCGCGGGGGTGATGATTGACCGCGTCCAGAAACCGCTCGAACGAGGCGCCGTCATGCAGGTCTTCGCCGGGATGGATTTCGTAGCACAGATCGACACCGGCCTCCTCGAAACACTCGAGGATCGGCAACCAGCGCCGGGCCAGTTCGGCGAAGCCTTGTTCAACCAATCCGCCCGGACGTTGCGGCCAGGGATAGATATAGGGCCAAAGCAGCGCGCCGGAAAAAGTCGCGTGGGCCTTCAACCCCAATCGCTGACTGGCCCGCGCCGCCAGCTTCAATTGCTCGATCGCCCATTCGGTTCGTGCCTGAGGCTGGCCACGCAAATGCGCCGGGGCGAAGTCGTCAAACAAGGCGTCAAACGCCGGATGCACCGCCACCAGCTGGCCTTGCAGGTGCGTCGACAACTCGCTGATCTCGACGCCCGCTTGAGCGCAGACGGCGTTCAATTCGTCGCAGTATTCCTGGCTCTCGGCAGCGCGCGCGAGGTCGATGTATTGCGTGCCCAAGGTCGGCAACTGAATGGCCTTGTAGCCTTGGGACGCGGCCCAGTGCGCGATATTGGCCAAAGTGTCGAAGGGCGCTTCGCTGGACATGAACTGCGCGAGGAAGATGCCCGGGCCGCGCAGGCCCGTTGGAGAGGTAGGTTTCACGGGTGGGTGCTCCGGATTCATTGGGGGCAGACCAGTTCGGTCCATTTGCTGTCGCCACGGTGATTGGCGATCACCGCTTCGATAAACGCCATGCCGCGCATCCCGACGTCGATGCCCGGTACGCCGGGGGCGGCGTTGCCCTCGACGTGGCCGCGAATCGCCGTGGCGAAATCGCCGTAGAGGTTGGCCATGGCTTCCAGGTAGCCCTCGGGATGCCCGGCCGGCAGACGCATGCGTCGGGTCGCGGCGTCGCACAACCAGGGCTGGCCGACGCCGGAGCGTAAAACGCGCAGGGGTTGATCAAGGGCACGATGGATCAGGCTCGACGGTTGTTCCTGACGCCATTCGAGGCCGCCCTTGTCGCCGTAAATGCGGATTTTCAACGGGTTCTCTTCACCGGCGCAGACCTGGCTGGCGATCAGCACCCCCGTGGCGCCGTCGTCCATTTTGAATAACAGGGCGGCGTCATCATCCAGTTGCCGGCTGTCGAGGTGGGTATTCAACATCGCGCACAGGTGCAGGACGGGTTGGTCGGCGACGAATTCGGCCAAGGAAAAGGCATGGGTGCCGATATCACCGATGCAGCCGCCCAGCCCGGACTGTTCCGGCTGATCGCGCCAGCCGGCCTGCTTGTTGCCCTGCCCCGCCACGTCTTCGCTCAGCCAGCCCTGCGGGTATTCGACAAGCACTTTGCGCACCTTGCCGATCACGCCATCACGAACCATCTGCCGTGCCTGCCAGACCATCGGATAACCCAGGTACGTGTGCGCCAGGCCATACAGGCGGCCGCTGCTCTCAAGGATTTTTTTGAGCGGCAACAACTCGGCCAGATTCAACGCCGCGGGTTTCTCGCTGAAAACATGAAACCCGGCACTCAGCGCCGCACTGGCAATCGGCGCGTGCAGGTGATTGGGGGTCACTATGATCAGCAATTCCATGCGCTGGTCGGCGGGCAGCGCGCGTTCAGTGTCGAGCATCTGCCGCCAGTCGCTGTAGCAACGGGCCGCAGGCACGCCCAGCGCGGCGCCGGTGTTTTGGTTGTTGCGCGCGTCGCGACTGAACGCGCCGCACACCAGCTCAAAACGACCGTCGAGCCCGGCGGCCTGGCGGTGGGCCTGACCGATAAAGGCGCCCTCCCCGCCACCGACAAATCCCATTCTTATTTTTGCTACTGGAGCGTTCATCGTCATTGTTCTCTGGTTGAGGCTGTTGATGTAACCGGTTACATCGTGACGGAAATTTAGGCGTTGGCGGGCGAGGTGTCAAACCCCGGATGGACCTCACGAAAGTTCCAGCACCGGACCGACCTGCGCTAAGCTCGCCGCTGCTCAGTTCGTTAACGAGGTGCTTTTGTCCAACATTCGCGAAGTTGCCAGGCTGGCCGGCGTCTCCGTCGCCACGGTGTCCAGAACACTCAAATCGCCTGAGCGCGTGCTCCCCGAGACCCGGGACAAGGTCAACGCCGCCGTCGAACAGGCCGGTTACCGACCGAACCAGATGGCCGTACAATTTCGCTCGCGCAGAACCGGCAACCTGGTGATTCTGGTGCCGACCGTTGCCAACACGTTTTTCGCCAAGGTGATCAGCGGTGCGCAACAGGCGGCCCAACTCGCTGGCTACCGGCTGTTGCTGTGCGACACCCAGGGCCGCGAGGACATCGAGCGCGAATTTGCCGAACTGGTCTACGCCCATCAGGCCGATGGCGTGATCCAGTTGCGCGCCTATGACCCGTTCGAAGCCCCCTTCCCCAGCGCCGAACTGCCGCCGATCGTCAATGCCTGTGAGGTGATCCACGGCGGTCGCCACCCGACCATCAGCCTCGACAACCACGCGGCCGCGAAGGCCATGACTGAGCATTTGATTGAATTGGGCCACCGTCGTATCGGCCTGATCAAAGGCCCTAAAAGCAGCCCGCTGACCCGCGAGCGCGTGGCCGGTTATCAGGATGCTTTGCGCCAGGCGGGTCTGGAGTCCGACCCCGCGTTGATCTGCCATGGTGATTTCAGTTTGCAGGCCGGGCATGACGGCGCCGCGGAGATGCTGGCGTTGCCTGATCGCCCTACGGCGCTTTTTTGCGAAAACGATGAAATGGCCATTGGCGCGTTGAAGCAGATCAAGCAACAGGGCTTGCGGGTGCCCGAGGATATTTCCCTGGTGGGTTTCGACGATATACCGTTTGCGGCTTACTGCGATCCGCCGTTGACCACTATCTCGCAACCGGCGGAGATGTTTGGGCAGAAGGCTGTGGAGATGGTGATTGCGCTGATTGAGAAGCGGGGGATTGTGCAGCGGCATGTGGTGTTGCCGTTTACGTTGACCTTGCGGGGGAGCACGGCGGTTGTTTGATTGGGGTTGGGGTTTTTGTGTACATATCCCTTTCTGCGGTGATGGCGGATATTGGTTTCGCCCTTACGGCGAGTCACTTTGAAAAGCGCAAAGTAACCCAACGCTCTTGCCCCACCACTCGGCACCTCGCTCTGGCTCGGTGTGCCCTCACTCCGGCATTGCTCCGCGGGTCGCCGCGAAGGGCCATCCCTGGCCCAGCGCGGCTAAACCGGCATCCTTGCCGGTTTCCCCGCTGCGCAATGCCTGCGTTCGGCCAGCGTGGTTAACGGGGCGCCTGAGATCAAAATCTAACCGAGGCGGCCTGATAGCCGACCTGACCATGAGTTCGATCAGGCAATCAGCGCTGAACACCAATACCATGCCCCACAACAAACCCCTGTGGGAGCGAGCTTGCTCGCGATAGCGTTGTGTCAGCCAATATCAATGTTGGATAGGAATCCGCCATCGCGAGCAAGCTCGCTCCCACAGGGGAACGGTGCAAATTTAGTGTGTGTGCACAATCAAATCAGCGCAGCGCGCCCGCTTGATGCCACGGTCGGCCCGAAGGCCGCCGCGGTTTTGATTTTGATTTTGATCTCAGCGCCCCGTAAAACCACGCTGGCCGAACGCAGGCATTGCGTAGCGGGGAAACCGGCAAGGATGCCGGTTTAGCCGCGCTGGGCCAGGGATGGCCCTTCGCGGCGACCCGCGGAGCAATGCCGGAGTGAGGGCACACCGAGCCCAAGCGAGGTGCCAAGTGGTGGGGCAAGAGCGTTGGGTTACTTTGCGCTTTTCAAAGTGACTCGCCGTAAGGGCGAAACCAATATCCGCCATCACCGCAAAAACGGATAAACACACAAAACCCCCAACACCCCCAACACAGCTAACCTGATAGAACACACTCACAAAACACCGCTAGCGCCGATACAGGAGAACCCGGATGACCAGAACCAAAGCCCACCAATCCCCGGCCTGGCTCCTGCCCTCCCTCCTCGCCCTCAACCTGGCACTCACCGGCGGATGTTCAGGCAAACCCACCACGTCTCACTACTCAGCCCCAAACACAGGTTCAAGCTGCTATGCCAAAGCCGTCCCCACCATTGGCGAGGGTGGACTGGCCTGGGGCCCGACCCTGAGCATGGCCCGCCAAAAATCCCTGAATAATTGCATACGCTATGCCGGCCGCTCCGGCGGTACGCCGGATACCTGCCAAGTGGTGTTGGCGCAATGCAGGCATTAACAGCGCATTGCGTGCATCCCGTCATCCCGGCGGAACCTACCCGACGTGCCAGCCTCGTACATGAATATCCACAGGGGTGAAATCATGGCAGTCGAGGCTACGTTACTGCGCCAGCGCAAAGTGCTTGCCGAGTTTGGCGAGCTCGCCCTGGTGTCAGACGATCTGGAGCACATCCTCGACGAAGCCTGTCGCCTGGTGGGCGCTGCGCTCGAGACGCATATGGCCAAGTTCATGCTGTTGCTCGATGACGGCGTCACGTTTGTCGTGCGCAATGGCGTTGGCTGGAAACCCGGTGTAGTCGGCCAGGTCCGGGTCCAGGCCTGCGAAGGCAGCCCGGAGCGGTACTCACTGGACACAGACCGTCCGGTGATTTCGGTGGATATCGCCACCGAAACGCGCTTCCGTTATCACGCCTTTCAAACCGACAACGGGGTCAAAGCCTTCGTCAACGTGCTGGTCCACGGGGCGACCGCGACACGTCCCTTTGGCATTTTCGAGGTCGACAGTCGAATCCCTCGGCAATTTACCGAAAACGACATCGACTTTCTGCGCGTGTACAGCAACTTGCTGGGCGCGGTGTTGAAGCGCTTCAATACCTTGCAGGTGATGCGCACAGCCGAAGAAAAACTGCGGGAAAGCGAGAAACACTACCGCATTGCTGCGGAACTCAATCCGCTGTGGCCATGGACGGCGGACAGGGTCGGCGCGCTGACTTCTATTGATCTGCGCTGGTCTGAATTTACGGGCCTGGACACTGCACACACATTAGGTCGCGAGTGGGCCAGTGCGACTCACCCTGACGATCGCGAAGCCCTGGTCAAACTCTGGGATCGATCACTGAGCACACTCGAACCCTTCGACTCGCCCGTGCGCCTGCGAAAACGCAGCGGCGAATATCGCTGGTTCAGATTCCGCGCCCTGTGCAGCTTCGATGCTGCAGGCCATTGTGAGCAATGGTACGGGACCATCGAAGACATCGACAATCGAGTGCAGTTGGAGGGCGCGCTGCGGGACTGGAACGATCTGCTCGAAGACCGGATTGCTCAGCGAACCGCGCAGCTGGAAGCCGAACAACATGAGCGCGCCATGGCGGAATCCAAGCTTCGGCAGAGTCAGAAAATGGAAGCGGTCGGCCAGCTGACCGGCGGCATCGCCCATGACTTCAATAACCTGTTGGCGGGCATCATCGGCAGCCTGGAAATGATGCAGCGGCGCATCGATGCCGGGCGCTTCAACGAGCTGACCCGCTACAACTCCGTGGCCATGACGTCAGCCTCCCGGGCCGCTGCGCTGACCCAACGGCTGCTGACATTTTCCAGACAGCAATCACTTGAGCCCGAACTGCTGCAGCCGCGCACCGTGGTGGCCGGGCTTGAAGAAATGATTCGCCGCACCGTCGGTCCCAGCATCGTTGTCGAGAGTTCGTACAGGGCAAACGACCGGATCCGGTGCGACCTCAATCAATTGGAAAACGCGCTGCTGAACCTGTCGATCAACGCTCGGGATGCAATGCCCGGCGGAGGCACGTTAAGCCTGGTCGTCGATCGATGCATCATCGACGCGAACGCGCTGGCCGATCGACAATTGCCACCGGGCGCCTACGTGAGCATCTCGGCCACCGATTCCGGTACCGGCATCAGCCCGGACATTCTGTCGCGCATCTTCGACCCGTTTTTCACCACCAAGAAAATTGGTGAAGGCACCGGCCTGGGGCTTTCGATGATCTACGGTTTTACCCAGCAATCCGGTGGCCAGGTCAAAGTGCACAGCAGTCTCGGGGTTGGGACGACGGTGACGCTGTATTTTCCGGTTGACGATTCGCAGCCCGCCGAGCAAACGAAAAACACGACTGGCAGTCAACAAACGCAGCCCTCCGCGCGCAACGAAACCATCTTGCTGGTCGACGACGAAAAAGCCATTCGGCAGATGACTTCGGAGTTTTTGGGCGAGCTGGGCTATCGCGTCATTGAGGCCGTGGACAGCGTCTCCGCGCTGAAACAGGCAGAGAAACTCAAACACGTCGATTTGCTGTTGACCGACATTGGCTTGCCGGGCGCGATCAATGGGGTCGATCTGGCGGCGGAATTCAAAGCGAAATATCCGCACCTCAAGGTGCTGTTCATCACCGGTTTTGCCGGCGGGTCCAGCCTGGTTTCAACGGATGAATCCACCCGGATTTTAACCAAGCCGTTCAGCTTGAACGACCTCAGCCAGCGTGTGCACTGGCTGCTGGACGTACCTTCGGACCCCCCATAACGCCCGCGATGCAACGCACGTCAGTCTTGCAGTTGCGCCGCCAGCAGGTTCATCAAAGCGGCAGCCGGCAACTCACGCGCCAGCGGTGCACCTTGCCCGGCCCACTGCACGGCAAAGTCCGTGTTGGCCTTCGTGGTTGCCACGGCGTTGAGCGCCTTGTTGGCGTCGTACGTCAGCGGATAGTCGGGCAGTTCAATGCCCGCCACGTCGAAGCCGGTGAAGTTGCGATTGATCATGCCACGGGCAGGTCGCCCTGAGATGACGCTAGTGACTTGGGTCTGGTGGGCACGCGGGCCTTTCAAGGCTTCGCGATAGGCTCCGTTGGCGGACGATTCAGGACAGAGAATAAACGCCGTTCCCAACTGCGCGGCACTGGCCCCCAGCTGCATGACGGCCTTGATGCCCGCGCCGTCCATGATTCCGCCGGCGGCGATCACCGGCAGTTGGCAGGCCCGCGCCAACACACGCACCAGCGCCAAGGTGCCCATCTGCAAGTCTTGCTGCGGGTCGAATACGCCGCGATGCCCCCCGGCTTCGTAACCCTGGGCCACCAGTGCATGCACGCCGGCCTGTTCCGCACTGCGCGCTTCGGCCAGGCTGGTCACTGAACAGAGCAAGACAATGCCGGCGGCCTTCAGTGCATCGATGGCCGGTTGCGGGGGTAGCCCGAAATGGCAGCTGACGACCGCGGGCTTTTCCTCCAGCAGCATCTGCAACATGCCCGGATCTGCGACGAATGAGGTGTAGATCTCCCGCAGCGACGTAGGCGCATCCGCGCCGAACTCGGCAAACACCGGCGCCAGGACGCTCAGCCACTGCGCCTCTCGAGCGCTGTCGTGAATGGCAGGTCGGTGGCAGAACAGGTTCACATTGAACGGTTTATCAGTCAGCGCCGCCGTCTCCCGGATCATCGCCCGCGCCTGGTCGACGTTGCTCGCGCCAATGCCGATGGCGCCCAGCCCGCCGGCAGCCGACACCGCCGCCGCCAGTTTCGGAGTGGACACACCGACCATCGGTGATTGCAGGATCGGCAGTTCGATTTTCAACAGCGACAGCAGAGGATTGGACATGACGACACCTGGACGTGATGAGTAGGAAGAAAAAACCGGCGCTACAGTTCTCCGGTCAGAAATTGCGCGCGCCCGCGGCCGAAGGACCAGTCTGCATCGGCGTTTTCCACCAGCGAGACAATCAGGTCATCCGGCGACAAGCCACATTCGGCCTGGAGCTTCTCGGCGAGCAAGCGATAAAACGTGGTCTTCTGCACTTGGGAACGCGGTCGCGAAATCACCGTCAGCAAGACCACACTGGCCGAGCGGGTGTAACCCAGTCCCGTGTCGTGCAGCACCAATTCCCCCGACCGGTGTTGGGTCACCGATTGGTAGCGATCACTGGCAGGCACTTCAAAAGCCTCGACCATCGCCTGATGGGCTACATCGAGGAGGGTCTTGAGCTGTTCATCAGTGCGTCCCTGAAGGATGTCGAACTTGAGCAGCGGCATTGTGGTTCACCTCAACGAAAAAACCGGGAGCGAAGTGTTCGCTCCCGCTGGGAAAGACGGATGCCGTGCAGCCCGCGCCAGCACGTCATCCCACCCACACCTGTGGAGCAGAAACTACTTGGACGTCGGCATGGCGAATTCAGCGCCCTTGGCGATGCTGTTCGGCCAGCGCTGCATCACCGACTTCTGTTTGGTGTAGAAACGCACGCCCTCTTCGCCGTAAGCGTGCGTGTCACCGAACAATGAGCGCTTCCAGCCGCCAAAACCGTGCCACGCCATCGGCACCGGAATCGGCACGTTGATACCGACCATCCCCACCTGAATACGGCTGGCGAACTCACGCGCGATGTGACCGTCGCGGGTATAGCAGGCGGTGCCGTTGCCAAACTCGTGTGAGTTGACCAGGTCGACCGCTTCGGCAAAATCCTTCACGCGCATGCACGCCAGCACCGGGCCAAAGATTTCCTCTTTATAAATCTTCATCTCTGGAGTGACATGGTCGAACACCGTGCCACCGAGCCAGAAGCCCTCGGCGCAATTGGCCCCGGCCTGCGCACCGTCAAAACCGCGCCCGTCGACCAGCAATTCCGCGCCTTCCGAGATGCCTTGTTCGATGTAACCGGTGATGCGTTGCAACGCCACCTGCGAGACGATCGGGCCCATCTCGGCGGCCAGGTTCATGCCTTCCAGCACCTTGAGCGTGCGGGTGCGTTCCACCAGTTTCGGCATCACTTTATCGGCGACATCACCGACAAACACCGCCACCGAAATCGCCATGCAACGCTCGCCGGCGGAACCGAATGCCGCGCCGATCAGCGCGTCGACCACTTGATCAATGTCAGCGTCAGGCATCACCACCATGTGGTTCTTCGCGCCGCCCAGCGCCTGCACGCGCTTGCCGTGGCGGGCGCCGGTTTCGTAAATGTAGTTGGCAATCGGCGTCGATCCGACAAAGCTCACGGCTTTGACGTCCGGATGATCGATCAGCGCGTCTACTGCCTCTTTATCGCCCTGGACCACGTTGAACACGCCATCCGGCAGCCCGGCCTCTTTGAACAGTTCAGCGATCAGCAGCGAAGGCGACGGATCGATCGGGCTGGGCTTGAGCACGAAGGTGTTGCCGCAGGCGATGGCCACCGGGAACATCCACATCGGCACCATCACCGGGAAGTTGAACGGGGTGATGCCGGCGACCACACCGAGCGACTGACGCATGGTCCAGTTGTCGATATTGGTGGAGACCTGCTCGGTGTAGTCACCCTTGAGCAGTTGCGGGATGCCGCAGGCAAACTCGACCACCTCGATGCCGCGCGTCACTTCACCCTGGGCGTCGGTGAAGACTTTGCCGTGTTCGGCGGTGATCATGCGTGCGAGCTCGTCGCGGTGTTCGTTGAGCAACCCCAGAAACTTGAACATGATGCGCGAGCGTCGCAGCGGCGGCAGCGCCGACCACGCTGGAAACGCAGCGGCGGCCGACTTCACCGCGGCATCGACCTCAGCGGCACTGGCGAGGGCCACTTTGCCAATGACCGAGCCCAGGGCGGGGTTGGTGACGTTCTGCGTGCGACCCGACGTGCCGGGCGTCGCGCGGCCGTGAATATAGTGTGCGATGTCTACTGGCTGGTTGCTCATGGCGGGTGTCCCCTGGTGGTGGATAAGAGCCATCTCTTGTTGTTGTCAGGAAAGTGCCAGGCGGTGTGGCGTTGCCTGTCTGGGCCAAAGTAGGCCAGCCGATTGATCATGTAAAATGATGATAAATGATCGCATGGATCATAAATCGTGAAGCTCTAATGCCGATTAGCTTTATGTGGCGAGGGAGCTTGCTCCCGCCGGGGTGCGCAGCAGCCCTAAAATTTTGCGGCCGCTACGCAGCCGAGCGGGACGGTGCGGCGATCCGACGAGCTCCCTCGCCACAAAAGCTCCCTCGCCACCGGTCAGCGCTGTGGAGCCGGCGCCGCTTTCTTCAGCCACTTCGCACGCTCACTCAACCGCCGCCGCCAGTCCTCGGCCAGGCCAGGGGTTGCCGCCAACTCCAGCAGATCGTCAATCAAGGGCCTGTGCGACAGCTGCACCTGCCAGAACTCGTCGATGGAAAACCGCTGCGTGTGCCGTTCCAGCAATTCAATCCCGCCCCCTGCCTCAATGAAGCCAGGCTGGATGACCCGGTAATACCACCCGGTAATTCGCGCTTGGGCGACATGCATCGACAGGCGCTCGGCGTCGAAACGATGGTTGATTTTCCAGCACGGGCTGCGCGGCTGGGAGACCTGCAACACCGCGCTGCCCATCTGCAACACATCACCGATGTGCACGTTTCGCTCGGTCAATCCGCGCGCTGAAATATTCTCCCCGAGGCTGCCCGGCAGCAGCTCATGGGCGCAGTGCGCGAACGCCTGTGCCAGCGTCTGATAGTTTTCTGCCGCGTAGTGATGAACAGCCTTTTCCGGACCGCCGTGCACCCGGGTATCACCGTGCTCGTCACCGACAATCCCGAGAACTTCGACTCGCGCGGGGCCTGACAGCCTTCGTTTGAAGATACCGGTGCGCTGCCCTTCGGGCTTCAAGACCCCCAGGCCGCCGGCAAAGACATGGTCAATGTGGGAAGTCAGTGTCATCGGTCCGCTACGCTCATCAGGCTGTTTTGTTGACTTTACTCGCCGTCTGCAAAGCCCGTAAAATGATGACTTGCGATGCAATCCATCACTTTTGATGATAGGTAGCGACGATCATGGAAATGCGCCAACTGAAGATTTTCTGTGCGGTGGCCGAACTCGGCAGCTTCACCGCAGCTGCCATCAATGTGAATACGGTGCAGTCCAACGTGACCATGCGGGTCAAGGAGTTGGAAACCGAGCTGAACCGGGAGCTGTTCATCCGCAAGAAATCCGGCGTGGTGCTGACGTCGGCGGGCGAGACCTTTCTCGGGTATGCGCGGCGCATCCTGCAGCTGACCGAAGAAAGCCGCAGTGCCTTGATGGACACTGGCGTTCCGGCCGGCCTGCTGCGACTGGGCTCGATGGAGACCACCGCCGCGATTCGCTTGCCACAGGTGCTGACCAAGTACCGCGAAAAATACCCCGAGGTCCAACTGTCGCTGCTCACCGGCACCACCGCCGAGCTGATCAAGGCGATTGAAGCGCACCGTCTCGACGGCGCGTTTGTCGGCGGTTTTCACCAGAATTCGACGTTGGCCCAGGAAGAGGTTTTCCAGGAGGAACTGGTGCTGGTCAGCAGCAGCCAGTTCGAGTCACTGGCCGCACTCATCGAAAAAATCCCGCAACAGACCGTGCTGGTGTTTCGCACCGGATGCTTCTATCGCTCGACCCTGGAAAACTGGTTCTATCAAGTCGGCCTGGTGCCCAACCAGATCATGGAACTGGGCACGCTGGACGGCATCCTGTCATGCGTAGCCGCCGGCATGGGCGTGACCTTGCTGCCCAAGGCCATCGCGGAAAGTTGCAGCATGCGCCATGCGATTCGCTGCCACACGCTGCCGGCGGAATTCGCCAACGTCTCGACCTTCTTCATTCGCCGAAACGACTCGATGATCACCTCGGCCATGAGCGCGTTCATCGGGCTGGCACAGCAACAGATTGCCCGGCCGGTGGCGGTGTAGCTTCGGTCCTGGCAACAAAAAACGGCTCGGGCATCAGCGCCGAGCCGTTGGTTTCATACAGCGATCAATGATTGAAAGCTTGTTGTCATCGGCAGCCCTGACGCCAACTCGGCCACACGCTGCGCTGCGGGGACCACGCTGTCGATCTTGCCAACCCCCTGCCCCGCGTACAACGACAGCTTTTTGGCCATGCGCGGTTTATCAATCGCCCGCGCCCCGCCACCGATGAAACGCAGCAGGTTCCACTTGTCACGATTGGGGATCACCCGATGCGGCGTGCCGTAGGTCCAGCCGAATGAATACCCGGTGCGGTATTCGGTGTCATCCGTCGTGGCTTCAACGATCTTCTGCTTGTACAGCGGGTGCGCGTTCGACTCGTCGGTGGCAATAAATGCGGTGCCCACCACCACCCCGGACGCGCCAAGTGACATCAGTGCGCGGACATCGTCACCGCGGACGATGCCGCCGGCCGCCAGCACCGGTCGCCCCTCCGCCACCGAAAGAATCGACGTCAGCAACGGCATGATGCCGATGGTGCCGCGATTCAAATGCCCGCCGCTTTCACTGCCCTGCGCCACGACAATATCAGCGCCTTGGGCGATGGCGATTTTCGCCAGTTCCACCGAACCCGCTTGCACCATGACCACCAGCCCCGCGTCTTTCGCCCGGGGAATCATGTCGGCGCAATAGGCCTCGGCGTAAAACAGTGACAGCAGCCTGGGCTTTGCTTTTAGCACCACCTGAAACTGCGCTTCGAAGACGTCCGGGCCGCCGAACTGCGGCACCAGGTTCACCCCGAAAGGTTTGTCGGTCAGCGCGCGTGTTTCCTCGATCCATCGGCGCAAGGTCAGCGGCGGCAGACGCAGGCCGCCGACGACCCCCATACCCCCGGCGTTGGCCACGGCTGCCACCAACTGCGGGCCGGAGATGGCGGCCATTCCGCCGAGAAAAATCGGGTACCTCACTCCACAGAGTTGGGTAATGGCGTTACCCGTAAAATCAAATCTGGCTTCGTTCATGACTCACAGCTCCACATGTTTTCCAAGCATCCGCTTGAGCGTGTTGTTCTTCAGGAGAAAGTGATTCTTGAGCGCACCGAAGATGTGCAGCGCCAGACCGGCGACGAACGCCGATGCGCCAATATTGAACAGCACATCGACGACGTGTTTGAGCCCTGCATGAATGGGCAGCAGTGCCGGGATCGCAAATCCACCCGGCAATTCCACGGCCTCTCCGGCAGCCGACCTCGATGCCCACACCGCCACCGGCAGCAGCACCATCGCCAGGGCCAGCGCCACGGCGACAGAACGGCTGATGATCACTTCAATCGGATTGGGCGTGCCGACTGGCAGCGGATGGTAGGAAGTGATCCGCGCCCAGAACCGATAAATCGATACCAGAAACAGGATCAGTCCCACCAGGTTTTGCAGGTGGACGAAGGCCGCCCGCGTGGCGTCGCTGGACGCTTGGCCGATCAGCACTTGCAGGCACAGGATCGCCAGCAGCGACAGCGCCACGACCCAGTGCAGCACGACCGTGATGGGGGAAAACCTTAAGCCATTGTCTCGACGTTGCATGGCAGACTCCTTGTGCAGAGTGCGCAAATCAAAAGAGGAAAGTGACGGTGTTCAATGGCTGACGGCCTTGGCGGCGCCCAGGCCTGTGCGGGCGCGGACCTGCTGATCTTCGAAACGCGCTCGCTCCAGCACTGCCGCGCTGCTGCGATCGGTGACCGAGCCGAGCCAGGTGCAGAAGAACGCCACGTTCATCGAAATGATCGCCGGGTAATCGAAGGGAAAAATCGCTTCGGGATTGCCCAACACCTTGACCCACACCGCCGGCGACAGAATCACCAGACTCACCGAACTCACCAGCCCGGCGATCCCGCCGATCAGCGCTCCGCGTGTGGTCAGCCCTTTCCAGTACAGCGAGAGCGCGAGTATCGGAAAATTGACCGAGGCCGCCACGCCAAACGTCAGCGCCACCAGGAAGGCGATGTTCTGATCCTTGAACAAAATCCCCAGCACTACGGCGACGATGCCGATGCCCACCGAGGCGATTCTCGACACGCGACGCTCGTCTTTCGCCTCTGCGCGGTTTTTCTTCAACACCATCACATAGAGGTCATGGGAAATCGCTGAGGTGCCCGCCATGGTCAACCCCGACACCACCGCGAGGATCGTGGCAAACGCGACCGCGGAGATGAAGCCCAGCAGGAAGTCACCGCCCACCGCTTTGGCCAGGTGCATCACCGGCATGTTGCCGCCACCGACGAGCTTTCCACCGAGAATGCCGGACTCATAGAAGACCGGGTTTTGCCCGACGATGACAATCGCCGCCAGCCCCAACACCGCAACGATCAGGTAGAAGAAGCCGATGAAGCCCGTGGCGATGAACACCGATTTGCGTGCTTGCCGGGCGTCCGGCACGGTGAAAAAGCGCATCAGGATATGCGGCAATCCTGCGGTGCCGAAGACCAGCCCGAGGGACAGTGAGATCAACGCCAGCGGATCGGCCACCAGTTTGCTCGGCAACAGAATGCGCTCGCCGTCGTGGTGAGCGGCAATCGCTTGCTCGAACAACGCCTCGAAGGAAAAGCCGAACTTGCTCAATGCCAGCACCGCAAGCAAGGTGCCACCCAACAGCAACAGACCCGCCTTGATGATCTGCACCCAGGTGGTCGCGACCATCCCGCCAAACGTCACATACACCGCCATCAACAGGCCGACAGCGATCACCGCATAGTTGTAGGGAAGCCCGAACAACAGCTGGATCAACTGCCCGGCGCCGACCATCTGCACCACCAGGTAAAAGCACACCACGGTCAACGAACCGAAGGCCATCAGGGTGCGGATGCGGTTTTGATCCAGTCGAAAAGACGCAATGTCCGAGAGGGTGATGCGACCCAGATTACGGATCCGCTCGGCAAACAAAAACAGCAGCAGCGGCCAGGCGACGAAGAAGCTGATCGAGTACAACACCCCGTCGAAGCCGTTGAAGAAGATCATGCTGGTGACGCCCAGCAACGCCGCCGCCGACATGTAGTCGCCCGCCAGCGCCAGACCGTTCTGGAAGCCGGTGATGCCCCCGCCGGCGTTGTAGAAATCGTCCATGGATTTGGTTTTGGAAGCGGCCCACCAGGTGATGCCCAACGTGGTCAGCACGAACACCAGAAACATCGCAATCGCGGTGATGTTCAGCGGCTGTTTCTCGACGGCTTGCAACACATCGGCGGCCGAAGCGCAGGTCGCGAACGCGCCCGGCAGCGAAAACACTATGAGGTAACGCAGAAAATTTTTCATACGATTGCCCCCGCCCGGATTTCTGCGGTGAGGTCATCGAACTCACCATTGGCCCGCAGAATGTACAGGCCGGTAAACAACCACGCCCCGACAATAAAAACGACGCCCAGCGGCCAGGCGATGTTAATGACACTGGTGGCCGAGAGTTTCAGCGCAAGCAGGTGGGGCGAGAACGCGGCAATGAGGATGAACGCGAAGTACGGGACAAGGGTGGCGGCGACCAGACAAGCGACAAACTTTCGCTGCCGTGAGACCAAAGCCTGGTACTGGGGATGGTTGCGGATTCTGACTGATTCGGATGCATGGTTCACGTTGACTCCGTGTTGCAGTGGAAGCGTTATTGTTGTTCCACAGCCTCAAATGCGAAGACGCGATTTGCCACTGGCTGCGGGGTATCTGCAGCCTCAACCTATGCCCGGCAAAAGATCATGTAAAACGATCAATAATGATGCCTGCGATCGTTTTTGATGAACCAGAAAACCCAGCGCCCACACCAACCTGTAGGAGCGAGCTTGCTCGCGATGGTCGTAAGTGCACCGCTTGCATCCAGAAGTAACGCGTCATCGTTAGCGTCCATCGCGAGCAAGCTCGCTCCTACAATGATCATCAGACCAGCGCTTGTCTTTGGATGCTGATAAACCTAATCTCCTGAAAGCAGTTTTTCTTCAGCTAGTTATCCGTTTTCCAGATAGGTCATTCCGATGGACGTTACCGATCTCAAAGTCGTAGACGCAGTGGCGCGCCATGGCAGCATGAACAAGGCCGCCAGCGAACTGAACACCGTGCAGTCGAACGTTTCAGCGCGGATCCGCTCGCTGGAAGACGAGCTTGGCGTAGCGCTGTTCCAACGCAGCGCCCGAGGCGTTCAGGTCACACCCGCCGGCCGACGGATCCTGCCGTTCGCCGCCCGCCTGTCCCGGCTGCTGTCCGATGCCTCCTGTGCGGCACGGGACGATGGTCATCCCAAAGGTGTTTTCGAGATCGGTACGCTGGAAACCACATTGGCGCTGCGCCTACCACGACTGATTGCGAAGTTCGCCAAGGCCTACCCCGACGTTCGCCCGGTGATCCGCACCGGCACCACGTGCAGCCTGATTCAGGGCGTGGTCGACTGTCAGCTTGAAGGGGCGTTTGTCGTCGGCCCGGTCAATCACCCGGAACTGCTGAGTGAAGAGGCCTTTCGCGAACAGCTGGTTCTGGTCACCTCCCCCGCCATCAAAAACCTTGAGGATGTCGCCGGCGTCGACCACCTGAAGACGGTGGTCTTCCGCATCGGTTGCTCCTACCGCCAACGTCTGGATTCACTGCTGGCCAACCTCGGTATTCTGGCGCCCGAGCCGCTTGAGTTTGGTTCGATCGAGGCGATCATTGCCTGTGTGTCCGCCGGCGTAGGCATCACCCTGTTGCCTCGAGGCGTCGTGGCGAACGCCATGCGCGACGGCTTGGTCAACGCGCATGAATTGGCGCCAGACATCGCCGAGGTCGAGACGGTGTTTGTCCGGCGCATCGATGGCTATTTTTCCAGTGCGTTATCGACCTTTCTGGACAGCGTTCGGCAGGACGGCGTGACGGCGCTCGCGCTGGCTCACCCAGCCGTTCATGCCGGCGCATGACAGCAACAATACGGCGGTCACCAGGAACACGTGATGCAAGCCGAAATGGGCGCCGATCTGCCCGCCGATCAGTGGGCCGATGACCTGTCCGGCGAACTGCGCCGACTGCAAGTAGCCGAGAATTCTGCCCGAGTTGTACTCCTCGACCGAATGCCGTATCAGCTTGCCAATTGCCGGCAACAGCCCGGCGATGGTCATGCCCATGACACCGCGCAACACCGCCAGCTGCCACCATTGCGTGACGTACGCCTGGGGCACCATGACGATGGCCGTCAACAGCAAACACCCGACAATCACCTTCCAACTGCCAATCCGGTCGGCCAGCGCACCCAGTTTTGCGGCGGTCAACAGGCTGCCCAACGCGGAAGCGGCCATGACCACGCCGGCGATGCGCGCCTGATGACCGACAGGCACGCCGAGGTCGCCGATGTACACCGTGATGATCGGCTCGATCGACATGGTGGCCAGCAGCACCATCATTGCCGAAACCAGCAGTGCCGCAATGATCGGCCGGTTGGAAGCGTCGCCCTCAGTCCGGTTTTTCCCGGCGCTTTTTCTGGCATCCGCCACCGGGTCGAAATCCTCACGCACCAGCAGGAGCGTGGCGACGGCCGCCACCGCAATCACCGCTCCACCGACGAAAAACGTACCGCGAATACCCACCCACTCCGGTAAAAACCCGCCCACTAACGGCCCGATCAAACTGCCGGACAACGCGCCAGTGGACAACACACCGAGCGCCCAACCGGCCCGTTCGCGCGGTACTTGTGAGCCAATCATGACGATGGACGCAGAGGCGTAGCCACCGATGAGGCCAGCGATGAGGCGCAGGGCAACCAGGTCGGTGACGTCCCGGGCGAGCCCGATCAGCGACATGACAATCGCCATGCCGACGGCCGCTCTCACGAGCATGGGTTTGCGCCCATAACGATCGGACAACCGTCCCCACAACGGCGCAGTAATGGCCGTGCCGAAGAATGTCGCGCCGAAGGCCACAGCGGACCACTGCACCACCTCCGCCTGCGAGGTCACGCCCAGTTGCTGCACATACAACGGCAGAAACGGCAACAGCATGGTCAGGCTGACCAGCGTGGTAAACGAGCCAAAGACACACACCGTCAGGTTGCGGCGCCAATACATTAGGTTGCGCTCGGAGTAATTCACGATGTCAGGCGCTCCGGGCATCGGTAGAGGGTTTCGCGCCCGCGACCACATCGATGACAAACGCCAGCAGCATCGCTGAAGTCCCGAGCATAAAGAGCAAGCTGTAGTTGCCGTCGCTGTGAGAGAACAGGAACGACAACCCATAGGCGGCGATTGCCTGGAACAAGGCGAATCCGACCGTTGCGGTTTGCCAGGCCGAACTCTGCTGCGCGGGATGATGGGCGAGCACTTCATGCACCCGGCCCAACACCAGCGGCACCGTCCCGGTGACAAACGCGCCGACGATCACGCTGGACAGGATTAACCAGCCAGCGCCAAGCCCGAGGGCCGGCACCGCGACGGCGAACGCCTCAATGATGAACGACAGCCGCAACGCGCGACCGAAGCCGATCCGGTCGGCGAGTACGCCGGCCAGTAGCGGTCCCAGCGTCGCGCCGATGCCGAACAGCACCCAGTATTGCGCCCCCACCTGAAGACCCTCGCCCCTGCCCCGGGCAACGAAATCCACCAGGAAAATCATGTGCGGCACCCAACCGGCAGCATTGAGGGCGTACTCCACATACAGGGCCTTGAGCGTGCGGTTGGGCGCCGGGCGATGGTGTTGGGTCGCGCTTGCGACGGGTGCGTCGCCTTTCGGCCAGCCGCGCCAGGCGATGGCGGTCAGTAGCAATGAAATCAGGCCAAGACCCAGCCACGTTTCACCGAGGCCCTGTTGCAGCAACAGCGGCACCAGCGTGCCGGACGCTGCAATGCCGACGCCCACCCCCATGAAAATGATCCCGGCGACCAAACCGCGTCGAGCCGGCGTCACGTGCGCCAACACCGTCGGAGCGGCCAGCACCATCAACGCGCCACCCGCGGTTCCGGAGAGGAATCGCCACACGAAGAACCACGCGAACGACACCGGCCAGGCACAGGCGAAAAACGCCACGCTCGCCAGCAACATCATCGCTCGGAGCACGAACACCGTTGAGGTGCGCGCCGCCATTGAGCGACCGAAAATCGCGCCGGCCAGATACCCGGCGAGGTTGGCGGCGCCCAGGTAAGCAGCTTTGGAGGGATCGAACCAATGGGCACCGATCAGCGCCGGCAGCAGCGGCGTATAAGCGAACCGCGCCAGGCCGATGCCGACGAGGCTTGCGGCAAAGCCTGCCACCGTGCCCTGCCATGCGCTCACGGGGTTCGCACGGGTGACGGTCGTGTTCAATCTGTTCATCATCTGCCCTTCTGTTCTTCAGATAGGGCAGACACTACGCGCGCACGGGATATCTCAAGAAGCGAATTAATCAGATCATGGTTATCTCTAAATCAGATAACCATGATTTGACATTCAGCCCTTCGCCGCCATCGCGGTCACTTCCACACGCATGCCTTCAACCGCCAGTGCAGCCACGCCCACGGCGGCACGTACCGGCCATGGCTTGGCAAAGAAACGTTTGTAAACTTCGTTGAATGCAGCGCGGTCGGCCATGTCGGTGAGGTAGATGGTCAGGTGCAAAACGCGGTCCATGGAACTGCCGGCGCGCTCCAGCGCGACCTTCAAGGCCTGCAACGTGCACTCGCTTTGCAGGGTGATGTCGCCCAGTTCCAGGCTGCCGTCAGCGCGGGTCGGGATCTGCGTTGAAACCAGAAGGCCGCCGAAACCGGCGACGTCGGAGGAGATGGAGTCCGCATCGGGATCGGGGGTGAAAGTGATGTCTTGGTTAGCCATGAGGATCTCTTGTTCGAGGGAGTGAAAGGTGCGGCCAGTTTACAGAAGCGGCTCTGCCTCAGTTATTTATACTCAAATGCCAGCTTAATAATATTTTACCGATACCAGGGTCATCCCTAGTCTTGAGCCCAAGAAATGGCAGGCCGTTCGCGACCTCACTCCAACTTCGAAGGGTATTGAGATGACCACGGAAATAATAAAAACAGATACGTTGATTGTTGGCGCCGGTCAGGCTGGCATTGCCATGAGTGAACACCTGAGCAAACTCGGCGTGCCGCACCTGGTGCTGGAGCGCAACCGCATTGCCGAACGCTGGCGCACCGGGCGTTGGGATTCGCTGGTGGCGAATGGTCCGGCGTGGCACGACCGTTTCCCCGGCCTGGATTTCGACGACCTCAGCCCCGACGCGTTTGCGCCAAAAGAACGGGTCGCCGATTACTTCGAAGCTTACGCCAAGAAATTCAACGCGCCGATCCGCACCGGCGTGGACGTGCTGAACGTCGAGCGCAATGTCGGCCGCCCGGGCTTCACCATTCAAACCTCTGAAGGCGTGATCGAGGCCAACCGTGTGGTGGCCGCCACCGGGCCTTTCCAGCGTCCGGTGATCCCGCCGATTGCGCCGCAGGACCAACCCTTCCTGCAGATCCACTCCGCCGACTACCGCAACCCGGCGCAACTGCCTGAAGGCGCGGTGCTGGTGGTCGGTGCGGGCTCGTCCGGCGTACAGATTGCCGATGAATTGCAGCGTGCCGGCAAGCAAGTTTACCTCTCCGTCGGCGCCCACGACCGCCCGCCTCGCGCCTACCGCAACCGGGATTTCTGCTGGTGGCTGGGGGTGTTAGGCGAGTGGGATCAAGCGGCGATGAAACCGGGCCGCGAGCACGTCACCATCGCCGTCAGCGGCGCCCATGGCGGGCGCACGGTGGACTTCCGTGGGCTGGCGCATCGCGGCATGACGCTGGTCGGTCTGACCCAGGCGTTCAACGGCGGCGTCGCGACTTTTCAAGCGAACCTGGCCGAGAACCTGGCACGTGGCGATGAGAACTATCTGGCCCTGCTGAACGCCGCCGACGCCTACATCGAGCGCAATGGCCTGGATCTGCCGCAAGAGCCGGAAGCGCGAATTACCTTCCCCGATCCGGACTGCGTGACCAACCCGATTCTTGAACTCGACCTGACCCAGGCTGGCGTGACTTCGATCATCTGGGCCACCGGTTTTGCCACCGATTACAGCTGGCTCAAGGTCGAGGCTTTCGACGACAAGGGCAAGCCGCAGCACCAGCGCGGTGTGTCGAGTGAGCCGGGGGTGTATTTCCTCGGATTGCCTTGGCAGTCACGGCGCGGGTCTTCGTTTATCTGGGGCGTTTGGCATGACGCCAAATACGTGGCTGATCACATCGCCATTCAGCGCTCCTATCTCGACTACCACGATGCGGCGCAACGTGAGGCCGAGGTCGCCCCGCTCGCCAACAAAACAACCGTCAGCGCTTAAAATTTTTTCAGGAGCTTCACATGTCCACGCCAACCCACACCCGCATTCGCATGTTCAACACCAAGGAAACCTACCCAAACCAAAGCCTGGACAACGACCTGTGCCAGGCCGTCCGCGCCGGCAACACGGTGTATGTCCGGGGCCAGGTCGGGACGGATTTCGAAGGCCAACTGGTCGGCCTCGGCGATCCGCGCGCGCAGGCTGAACAAGCCATGCGCAACGTCAAGCAGTTGCTCGAAGAGGCCGGCAGCGACCTGAGCCACATCGTCAAAACCACGACCTATCTGATCGACCCGCGGTATCGCGAGCCGGTGTATCAGGAAGTCGGCAAGTGGCTCAAAGGCGTGTTTCCGATTTCGACCGGGTTGGTGGTGTCGGCGTTGGGGCAGCCGCAGTGGTTGATGGAGATTGATGTGATTGCGGTGATTCCCGAGTAAGCAGGAATAGCGAGTCGCAGCCATCGCTGGCAAGCCAGCTCCCACAGGGTTCTTCAGTGGCCACAACATTTGGCACGACGACGGACCTGTGGGAGCTGGCTTGCCAGCGATGAGGCCCGCCCAGACACTTCATATGCCCAGGAGCCAAACCCCATGACCTTCTCCATCACCGCCCGCTGCCCCGAAACCGGCCAGTTCGGCATCGCCATCAGCTCCTCCAGCATCGCCGTCGGCGCCCGTTGCCCATGGCTGCTGCCGGGCGTCGGCGCCGTCTCCACGCAAAACATCACCCTGCCCTCCCTCGGTCCCGAAGTGCTCGCCCTGATGGAGCAAGGCCTCACCCCCGCCGAGGCGTTGGACAAAGTCCTCACCCGCAACGGCTACAGCCAATACCGCCAGATCACCGCCATCGACCACCTCGGCCAGACCGCTCACTTCAGCGGCGCGCAAACCCTTGGCAACCACAACGCCGTGGCCGGCGAACAGTGCGTCGCCGCCGGCAACATGCTCGCACATCGTGGCGTGATCGAGGCCATAGTCGAAGCGTTCGAACACGGCGAAGGCCAACTCGCCGACCGCTTGCTCGCCGCCATGAAAGCCGCCATCGTCGCCGGTGGTGAAGCGGGCCCGGTGCATTCAGCCGCGCTGGTGGTGGTCGGTGAACTCACCTGGCCGATCATCAACCTGCGAGTCGACTGGGCCGACGAAAACCCCATCGGCGAACTGGAAAAACTCTGGGACGCCTACCGCCCACAGGTTCAGGACTACATCGACCGCGCCCTCGCCCCGGACAAATCCCCGGGTTATGGCGTTGCCGGAGACGACCGATGAGCAGCAGCCGCGATGTGCTGCAAAGGTTGGTGGAGTTCGACACCACCAGCCGTGAATCTAATCTGCAGCTAATCGAGTTTGTCCGCGACTACCTCGCGAGTTTCGACGTGTCGTGCGACTTGATCTACAACGAGCAGCGCAGCAAGGCCAACCTGTTCGCGACCATTGGCCCGGCTCACCTGCCGGGCATCGTGTTGTCAGGGCACACCGATGTGGTGCCGGTCGACGGTCAGGCGTGGACGGTGGCACCCTTCGAACTGACCGAGCGAGACGGCAAACTGTTCGGGCGCGGCACGGCGGACATGAAAGGCTACATCGCGTGTGTGCTGGCCCTTGTTCCTTCCTTGGTGAACGCTTCGTTAAGACTGCCGGTGCACATTGCGCTGTCCTACGATGAAGAGGTGGGTTGCCTTGGCGTGCGTTCGTTGCTGGCGGAGCTGGAGCAACGTCCGGTCAAACCAATGCTGTGCATCATCGGCGAGCCGACCGAACTGAAACCGGTGCTCGGGCATAAAGGCAAACTGGCGATGCGCTGCGATATTCAGGGGGAAGCGTGCCATTCGGCGTATGCGCCGCTGGGGGTCAATGCGATTGAATATGCTGCCGAACTGATCGGCGAGCTGGGGCGGATTGGCAGTCGATTGAAAGCCCCGGAACATCATGACGTTCGATTTGATCCGCCATTTTCCACGGTCCAAACCGGGGTGATTTCCGGCGGTAAAGCGCTGAACATCGTGCCCGCCGATTGTCGCTTCGATTTTGAAATCCGTGCTTTGCCGACTGATGATCCTCGAATGGTTGCGCAGGAACTCCAGACCTACGCCGATCAGCAATTACTGCCGCGCATGAAGGCCGTGAGTGAACAGAGTGAAATCCGCTTCAGCGAGCTATCGGCGTACCCCGGATTGGCAACCGACGCACGCAGCGAAGCCGCTGAACTGATCGCCGCCTTCTGCGGCTCCCGCGAATTCGCCACCGTCGCCTTCGGCACCGAAGGCGGCCTCTTCAACGCAGCCGGCATCCCCACCGTCGTCTGCGGCCCCGGCAGCATGGACCAGGGTCACAAACCCGACGAATTCATCAGCCTCGACCAACTGAACGGCTGCGATGAAATGCTCCACAGAATGCTGCTGTCAATCAGCGGATAGCATAGATTTTGAACACCCCTAATACCCTGTGGGAGCGGGCTTGCCCGCGATAGCGATCTAACAATCAACACCTGTGTTGGCCGCCAATCCGCTATCGCGGGCAAGCCCGCTCCCACAGGTTTTTTGGTGACCATCGACCTACATTTTTTAACGTCTCTACCAACAATCTTTGTAATTTATCTATCCCGACCCACCGCACATCATCCACTCCAACAAGAAAAGCGTCGCCCCGTTGCGACGCTCACCGAAGTACGTCCACGTACTCAAATTGCCTTGGAGTCCGTCATGGTTACCGCAGCAACTACCTCCGCCCCGCTCATCGAAAAACACACCATCGGCTACGTGCCGCCCGAAGATCGCCACGGCAAAACCCGCGACCTGTTCACCCTCTGGTTCGGTGGCAACATCGCCCCGCTGCCCATCGTCACCGGCGCGCTCGGCGTGCAGATGTTCCACCTGAATCTGGTGTGGGGCATCGTCGCCATTCTCGTCGGTCACCTGGTCGGTGGTGTGCTGATGGCGCTGCACTCGGCGCAGGGCCCGCAGATGGGCATCCCGCAAATGATCCAGAGCCGCGCCCAGTTCGGCTCCCTCGGCGCCCTGCTGGTGGTGCTGATCGCCGGCATCATGTACATCGGCTTCTTCGCCTCCAACATCGTCCTCGCCGGCAAGTCCCTGCACGGCGTAGTCGACAGCGTGCCGGTGCCGGTCGGCATCGTCATCGGTGCCCTCGGCTCGGGCATCATCGGCATCATCGGCTACCGCTTCATCCACGTGCTCAACCGCATCGGCACCTGGGTACTCGGTGCCGGCATCGTGCTCGGCTTCGGCTACATCTTCACCCATGTGCAAACCGCTGACTTCCTCACCCGCGGCAGCTTCAACATTTCCGGCTGGCTGGCCACCGTGTCCCTCGCCGCGCTCTGGCAAATCGCCTTCGCGCCGTACGTCTCCGACTACTCGCGCTACCTGCCGGCCAACGTGCCGGTGGCCGCCACGTTCTGGACCACGTATCTGGGCACCGTGCTCGGCTCCAGCCTCTCGTTCATCTTTGGCGCCGTCGCCGTGCTCGCCACGCCGGTCGGCATGGACACCATGGACGCGGTCAAACTCGCCACCGGCTCCATCGGCCCGTTGATGCTGGTGCTGTTCCTGCTCAGCGTCATCAGCCACAACGCCCTCAACCTCTACGGTGCCGTGCTGTCGCTGATCACCCTGATCCAGACCTTCGCCTACCGCTGGATCCCGACCGCCAAAAGCCGCGCCATCCTCTCGATCATCATCCTCGCCGCCTGCTGCTTCGCCGCCGTCGGCGCCTCCGCCAACTTCATCGGCCACTTCGTCGACATGGTTCTGGTGCTGCTCGTGGTGCTGGTGCCCTGGACCGCGATCAACCTGATCGACTTCTACGCGATTCACAAAGGCCAATACGACATCCACTCGATTTTCAAGGTCGACGGCGGCATCTACGGCCGCTACAACCCGCAGGCACTGCTGGCCTACGCCATCGGCATCGCCGTGCAAATCCCCTTCATGAACACCCCGCTGTACGTCGGCCCGATCTCCGAACACATCAACGGCGCCGACCTGTCGTGGCTGGTCGGCCTGCTCATCACCTCGCCGCTCTACTACTGGCTGGCCAACCGCGACACCGCCTACAAACGCCGCCTCTGCAGCGGAAAACTCGCCAACTCCATTTAAAATCCCCCAATCCCCTGTGGGAGCGAGCCTGCTCGCGATGGCGTCCAAACTGACGCCATCGCCTGTAGGAGCTGTCGAGTGCAACGAGGCTGCGATCTTCTGATCCCAAAAATAAATGAACCCCACCCGCATCAAACCACCTAAAGCCATGACCTTAGGAGGTAACCCATGCAAACCGAAACCCTCTGGATCGTACTCGCCGCAGTCCTCGTGCTGATCGAGTTATGGGCCATCAACAAAGTCCGCAAGGCCGAAGGCAAATCCAGCAATAAACTCGTCTGGATGGTGGTGATTGTATTTGTTCCGCTGTTCGGATTGATCGCGTGGGCCGTGGCGGGACCGAAACACACCAACCCGAATCCGCATTCGCCGCAGGCCAGGCAGTGACGTCGGTTGATCCGCAATCAGTCGTTGGAAACCGCATAGCTTGAAACCACAAAGCCCCAACCATTGGGGCTTTGTTGTTTTTTTCACCGCTCGACTCTCAAACCCGCCATCCGAGAATCTCGTAGGAATTTACCCTCTGTGGTGAGGGGATTTATCCCCGCTGGGCCGCGAAGCGACCCCAAACCCTGCACCCCATTTCCAACGGCACCCCACACCACCCGGAATATCGCGAAAAGCCCGCAGACAGTGGCATTGCGCCTTGCCCGAACGATGGCCGGAGCGTCCTACAGCCCGGTTGTGAGCCCAGAAATTGGCGCTTATAGTTTGGCCTGACCGCCATTGTCGGTGCCCGGGATTCGCAGCCCAAAAAGAAGACACCAAAGACCGCCAGACGCCCATTGCCAACCTTCGCCGGCAATCGGATGAGGCGATTGTGATTCATCTTTTTAGGACTACTTCCATGACAACCCAACACCCGCCACGCCGCTTCATCCCAATGTCCCAATTCGCCACCGACTACCCCGTCCTGGTCGTCGACAGCGACGCCCCAATCCGCGAGCTCCACAACGTCGTCAGCGAACGCCTCAACGCTGTCCTCCCCTACCTACAGCTCATGGGCTGCACCAACCTCCCCGACTACGCCGAAAACGACATCAACACCGTCGCCAACATCGCCCGGATCTTGCTCCAGGACGTGAGCGATGTGTTTCGGGTGATTGAGCAGCGTGGGTTTGCTAGCGCCAGAGGTGAGTAACCGTTCCTCAAACGTAAAAAAACCGCATGGAGGCTGGTTTTTTTAGCCCATGACTGCTCAACGGCGCGATTGCAGGACACACGTACACCTGCAACCAATGGCCGCCAAAAATATGGAGTAGCCAGTAGGCTACATACGAGTCTATGATCGAGAAGAAAAAAAACAGTATCTACAAAACGCTGGAGTTTGATAGGTGGCTGCGGGATGTAAAGGATGCTGATGGAAAAACCGCTATTTTAAACCGGCTGGACCGCGCCGAAGTGGGCCATTTTGGAGATTGCGAAAGCGTGGGCGGCGGTGTGAGCGAAATGCGTGTTTTTGGTGGCCCCGGCTACAGGCTCTATTTCGTTCGCACCGGGACGACCGTCTACACGATGCTCACTGGAAGCGATAAAACTGATCAAATGAGAGGCATCAAACGAGCTAAACAAATCCTCGTTGCCATGAGAGGTAAATGAAATGACAAATAACCGATTCGATCCCGAAGATATGCCGATCCTTGGCCTGGACACTTCAGGCACAAGCCTCTATGAAGCATCCAGCTTTCTCGACAACCCGGAAATTATGGCTGCTTACATTTCCGAAAGCATGAAGTTTGGCGACGCTGCGTTCATTCATGCTCTGGGCGAAGTTGCAAAAGCCAAAGGCATGAACAGAGTCGCCCTGGAAGCCGGACTCAACCGCGAAAGCCTTTACAAATTGCTTAAAGGCGGATCCAAAACGCGCTTTGAGACCATAAGAAAGCTGATGACAGCGATAGGTCTGGAACTCACCGTACGCCCAATAGCGCCGCCAGCCGCAGCTCCCGGCAAGTGAAAACCTGTACCAGGCAAATCCGCTGCCAAGCCCGCTCTAGCCTAAATCGGCTGCGAAATGGCAGCCCATAAAAACTATCCAACTCTTTCCATCCGGGCTTTTTCAACTGATACCTAACGACCTCGTCCGCCAAAAACAGCCGACGAAAAAATGCCCGCATCTCACGACACAGGCATTTCCAACCGCCCCAATAGACCAACCTTTCAGAACCAAAAACTAACTCCCACCACTACTACTGCTACTCCCCCCGGTTCCACCCGCCTTGGTTCCACCCGGCGTAGGACCGTTATCCGTCGTCCCGCCATCCGCGCCTTTTGGCAGCGAGCCAGCATCGGGATCGGCATTGGTCGCCTCGGGTGCGGGTTTACGAGTCTCGCTCTTGCCGTCGGAAGAGGTTGTTCCCGTTGTAGAGTCAGCTGCGACGGCATACAGCGAACTTCCCGACAGAATGGCTGCAAGCGTCAGTACCACAATCTTGTGATTCATCATGTTGATTCTTCCTGCGCGTGGGATTACACAGCATTGGAAGAATCAGCATCGAAAACGTGCGGAGAAGCGGACGAGCGGTTAGGGCTCGCCGCTTTTCTTTGGACAAAGCTTGGCGTCAGTCCAGCAGGGCAACTTTCCTCAGCAGATCCGAGAGCCCAGCAGGCACCAGTGGCGTTTCGTCAGTAAAGCTTGTTAACGGTAGCCATTTGGCGATGAACGCCGCACCGTTACTTTCGTGACCGTCCAAGTGCGACAACCCATAGACGCTGGCATCGACAAACTTCGCATCGTAGACCTGGACGATTTCGTGTCCTTGTTTGCCGGCATAGGTGAAGAGGCTTTCCAGCGTGCCCAGCAAACGAACATCGGTGATGGATAAACCAACCTCTTCGTCTACTTCACGCTCGATGGCGTGGGCGCTGGTTTCGCCGAATTCGATACCGCCGCCGATTGGGCGGAAGAATGGTTTGTTGGTGATGGGGTCGTGCGCTTCGTTGACCAGTATCTTGCCGTCGTGATGGAAGATGCAGATTGCGAGCGGGCGGATGCGGGGGGCGATCATGAGGTGAAGTCCATTTACTTGAAACCTTATTCGTCACCCTTTTCCGTCTCTTTTCGGCAACGGGCCAGGATCAGGTTCAGGGTTGGTCAATTCAGACATGGATGAGCAAGACTCACCCTTGCAATACTTTTTAGCTGTTAGTAAAGCGATTTATTTTTCTGCTCTTTGCTTCGTTTTTCTCGGGCTTCCCGTTCCTCCCTGGCAAATTTTTTCATCTCTTCATAAAATTTTGTTGTAGTGATTCTTAGATTCCACATATGACCAATAGCGACGGTTGTCGCAATGACGGTCGTGGCTCCAGCCCAGGCGGTTTTATTCTGTGCAATTTTACTTAAGACCAAATAGTAGGGCCATAAGCCGGCAATATTAATCCCTAATTCCATTAGTAGCGTATAGCCAAAAAGAAATGCCCCCGCCAACAACAGCCCCAAAATTGAGAACATCCCAAAGTAATACATGATAGATGATGACACTATCCATACATTACGCGCGAATGCAGGTACCGCAAAAATTACGCCAAGCAGCCGATAACCAATAATCTCCGCAGTATTGTTATACCAACAAGGAAGAAAAGGTCGAAGAAGATATGAAACCAACCATACAGTGACTGTTACCTTTACCGATACCAGCATTACATCCCACCACATACTCCCTCCATGATATGCAAAAATGACTCAGGATATAGGTTGTTTTTCAAACAGTGCGCGCACAATGTTTTGGCAATTTTCAAGTGCCCAGCGCCATTGCCCATGGTTGGGTGCTCTCCCGTCCCACCATTCGGCAAAGAAGGTTATCTCACGGAGTTCGTCCAAATGGACAGCTTCCTCTGAGGAGATCAGTCCTTTAGCCAGGCATAGAGGGATCAGCTTTACCAAACTTGGTGATGGGCCAAAACCGTGATCTGGCACGAGGCACACCAAGCCTTGTCGCATAAGCATCCGGGCCAACACCAAAGTCATCCATTCGTTCAATTCTACTGTTTTAAAAAGGTCATCAAGGGACTTGGGATCGATGGCTTTGCCATGAGTAGCTTCTTTGATTGTACTATTTACGTCGATTTTTAGTCTTTCAAGGGAAATCCCATCTTTCCCCAGCTTTACATTTGCCAACTCTTTCCATACGAAAGGAAGAAACGGACTTAAAATGAGAAATACAAACAAAATGGACAGCGGAGACTTTCCTTCGCCCAGACTGAAGTAAACATGACATGCAGCAATAAAGACTACGGTTATTGTGTAAGCGCGCATCAAACCTCCTTGTTAATAACTGCAAAGCAAAATATCTAAAAAATAATACTTAGAGAAACCCAACATACCCCAATCGCAAACTGAAGAGTTTTGTGTCTTCCTCCTATCTCAGCACACAACTCAAAATCTTAACCACTCATTCGTCGAGACGAACGTAATACACGCGCCTCTTCATCAGAAGTTTGCCGGTGTGTTGGCGCTGATGATTTCCGCTTCATCCTGGCCAATATTGCGAAACTTGTGCGGCAGCGTGGTCGGGAAGTAGTAGCCATCACCGGCGTTGAGCACACTGATCTGCCCATCCACCGTCAGCTCGACCGTTCCCCTCGTCACCAGCCCGCACTCCTCGCCCTCTGAGTGAACGATCGGCTCTTCCCCCGAACTTGCGCCCGGTGCGTATTGCTCGCGCAGCAAGCGCATCTGCCGGCTCGGCACCGACGCGCCGATCAGCAGCAGCCGCAGGCCGTGGCGGCCGAGATCCGGCTGTTCATTGGCACGGAAGACGTATTGGTGTTCGCGGGGTGGCTGGTCGAAGGTGAAAAAGTCCGCCAAAGACATGGGGATGCCTTCGAGCAGTTTTTTCAGGGAACTGACGGAGGGACTGACGCGATTCTGCTCGATCAGGGAAATGGTGGCATTGGTGACGCCGCTACGCCGGGCCAGCTCGCGCTGGGACAGTTTGTAGCTTTCGCGTACTAATTTGAGTCGTGAGCCCGTGTCCATGACAGCCTTATGCGAGAAATACTTAAGGGTTATGGGGGTGGATGGCGGGCGACTTTTGCCGCGAAGGTACCGCTTCCCTGTCCCGGAATGGTGAAAGGCGGGTATTAAATCATGTTTGGGGGTGTTGCTCAGCAGGTTCGATCGATGGCCGGATAAAAAGGCCGTAGGCCGGTTGCCAGTCAGGCCGGATGCAGAACCAGTGGGAGCGAGCTTGCTCGCGATGAGGGCGGTTCATTCAACATTGATGTCAGCTGACAGTCAGTCATCGCGAGCAAGCTCGCTCCCACATGGATTGCATTTCACTCGATGGCATTCGCTGGCGGCCAATTGGATGGCCGCCGATTGCATTGGACTCAGATGCCGAACCGGTCACGCAGCGCGTAGTACGCCGCACCCATGGCGGTGAGCGGGGCCTGGAAGGTGCGGCCGCCGAGCATCGGCATGTGCGGCAAGGAGGCGAAGGCGTCGAAACGCTCGGCGTCGCCGCGGATCATTTCCGAGATCAGTTTGCCGGCCAGGTGCGAGCAGGTAACGCCGTGACCGCTGTAGCCTTGCATGTAGTAGGCGTTTTTCTCGATACGACCGAATTGCGGCATGCGTGACATGGTCAGCAGGAAGTTGCCGGTCCAGCGGTAGTCGATCTTCACGTCCTTCAGTTGCGGGAAGGTCTTGAGGATTTTCGGTTTGATCAGCTGCTCGATGTCGTCGGGTTCACGCGCACCGTAGACCACGCCGCCACCATAAAGCAGGCGGTTGTCGGCGGTGAGGCGGTAATAGTCGAGCAGATAATTGCAGTCTTCGACGCAATAGTTGTTTTTGATCAGACTGCGCGCCACCTGCTCGGACAACGGCTCGGTGACGACGATTTGCGAGCCGCACGGCATGCTTTTGCTGGTCACGCGGTTGTCGAGGCCCTGCGGCAAGTAGGCGTTGCCGGCGATCAGCAAGTACTTGGCGCGGACCACACCTTTGGCGGTGCGCACGGTGATCGGCTCGCCGTAGGTGATTTCCACCGCCGCCGATTGTTCGTAGATTTTCCCGCCGAGGCCGATGATCGCCGAGGCTTCACCGAGGGCCAGGTTCAGCGGATGAATGTGGCCACCCTGCATGTCGAGCAGGCCGCCGACGTAGTTGTCGCACCCGACTTCGCGCTTGATCTCGGCGGCGTCGAGCATCTTCAGGTTCTTGTTGCCGTAACGTTCCCAGCTGCTTTTCTGCTCGGCCAGGCCTTTGAGCTGCTTTTTGTTCAGCGCAGCAAAAATCCCGCCCGGCTTGTAATCGCACTGGATGTCGTAGTGTTGTATGCGCTGACGAATGATGTCGGCGCCTTCGAAAATCATGCTGCCGAGCACTTCAGCGGTCTTGTCGCCGTAGCGCTCTTCGATGACATCGACGTCCCGACTGTAGGAGTTGACCAGTTGACCGCCGTTGCGACCGCTGGCGCCGAACCCGACTTTGGCGGCTTCGAGCACGGTCACGCTGTAACCGGCTTCGGCGAGGAACAGCGCCGAGGACAAACCGGTGTAGCCGGCGCCGATCACGCAGACGTCGCAGTCCACCGCTTGTTCCAGCACCGGAAAGTCGCCGGTAAAGTTGCGGGTGGCGGCGTAGTAGCTGTTTACATGCTGTTGTTCAATAGAGCCTTGTTTCATAGGTTTCTCCGAGGGTCACCGACACTCGCCGGCAACCGTCGTTGTAGAAGTATTAGAGCTTGATCCAGGTCGCTTTGAGTTCGGTGTATTTGTCGAACGCGTGCAGCGATTTGTCCCGACCGTTACCCGACTGCTTGTACCCGCCGAACGGTGCGGTCATGTCGCCGCCGTCGTACTGGTTGACCCAGACGCTGCCGGCGCGCAAGCCGCGAGCGAAGGTGTGGGCCTTGCTCAGGTTGCTGGTCCAGACGCCCGCGGCGAGGCCGAAGATGCTGTCGTTGGCGATGGCCAGGGCTTCTTCAGCGGAGTCGAAGGTGATCAGCGACAGCACCGGGCCGAAGATTTCTTCACGGGCGATGGTCATGGCGTTGGTCACGCCGTCGAAAATCGCCGGCTCCACGTACAGGCCGCCGGTGGCTTCGAGGGTGCGACTGCCGCCCGCGATCAGTTGCGCGCCCTGGTCTTTGCCGATCTGGATGTAGCGCAACACGTTGTCCAGTTGACGCTGATCGACGACCGCGCCAACGGTGGTTTGCGGGTCCAGCGCGTGCCCCGGTTTCCACGCTTGCAGCGCTTCCACCAGCAGCGGAATGAATTGCTCGCGAATCGAGCGCTCCACCAGCAATCGCGAGCCCGCGGTGCAGACTTCGCCCTGATTGAAAGCAATGCCGCTGGCCGCCGCTTGGGCTGCCGCGCGTAAATCCGGCGCGTCGGCGAACACCACGTTCGGGCTCTTGCCACCGGCTTCGAGCCACACGCGCTTCATGTTGCTCTGGCCCGAGTAGATCAGCAGTTGCTTGGCAATCGCGGTCGAACCGGTGAAGGCCAGCACGTCGACGTCCATGTGCAACGCCAGCGCCTTGCCGACGGTGTGGCCATAGCCCGGCAGGACGTTGAACACGCCTTTCGGAATGCCGGCGTCCAGCGCCAATTGCGCGATGCGGATCGCGGTCAGTGGCGACTTTTCCGAAGGCTTGAGGATGAACGAGTTGCCCGCCGCCAGGGCCGGGGCGAACTTCCAGCTGGCCATGATCAACGGGAAGTTCCACGGCACGATGGCGGCGACCACGCCCGCAGGCTCACGGGTGATCAGGCCGAGTTGGTCGTGAGGGGTGGCAGCAACTTCGTCGTAGATCTTGTCGATGGCTTCGGCGCTCCAGCGGATCGCGTTGGCGGTCGCCGGGATGTCGATGTTCATCGAATCGTTGATCGGCTTGCCCATGTCGAGGGTTTCGAGCAGGGCCAGTTCTTCCTGGTTGGCGAGGATCAGGTCGGCGAAGCGAATCAGGATGCGCTTGCGCTCGGCCGGAGCGAGGCTGGCCCAGATCCCGGATTCGAAGGTGCGCCGCGCTACGGCCACGGCGGCGTTGGCGTCGGCTTCATCGGTGCTGGCGACATTGGCCAGGAAGCGGCCGTCGACCGGGCTGATGCATTCGAAGGTGTCACCGCTGAGCGCATCGCGGTATTCACCGTCGATGAAGGCGCGGCTTTCGATGGTGAGTGACTGGAAGCGTTGTTCCCAGTCGCTGCGAGTGTTTGGCATGGTTGTGACTCGACGCAGAGGAATGAGTGATCGTCTGGCCGGTGCCCCGTAGGAGCTGCCGAAGGCTGCGATCTTTTGATTTTGCTTTTAAGATCAAGAGCAAAAGATCGCAGCCTTCGGCAGCTCCTACGGGGCTAATGGCCTGTCGTAAGGGATGGGGCTGACCCAATCAAACGGTGTGCAAATACCAGTTGTACTCAAGGTCCGAGATGGAATTCTCGAACTCGGCCAGCTCGCTTTCCTTGCACGCCACGAACACGTCGATGTACAGCGGGTCGATGTACTTGGCCATGACTTCGCTGTCGTCCAGCTCGCGCAGTGCATCGCGCAGGTTGTTCGGCAAGCTCTGCTCATTCTGCTCGTAGCTGTTGCCTTCCACCGGGGCGCCCGGCTCGATCTGGTTGGTCAGGCCGTGGTGGATACCCGCCAGCACCGAGGCCATCAGCAAATACGGGTTGGCGTCGGCGCCAGCGACACGATGCTCGATGCGCACGGAGTCTGGCGAACCGGTCGGCACACGGACCGCGACGGTGCGGTTGTCGATGCCCCAGCTCGGCGAGTTCGGTACGTAGAACTGCGCGCCAAAACGGCGGTACGAGTTGACGTTCGGGCAGAGGAACGCCATCTGCGCAGGCAGGGTCTCGAGCACACCGCCGATCGCGTGTCGCAGCGCGGCGTTCTGCTCGGGATCCTCGCTGGCAAAGATGTTGTTGCCTTCTTTGTCGAGAATCGAAATGTGCACGTGCAAACCGTTGCCCGCCTGGCCCGGATACGGCTTGGCCATAAACGTGGTGTCCATCTCGTGGTCGTAGGCGATGTTCTTCACCAGACGCTTGAGCAACACCGCGTAGTCGCAGGCCTTTATAGGGTCGTTGACGTGATGCAGGTTGACTTCGAACTGCGCCGGGGCGCTTTCCTTGACGATGGCGTCGGCAGGAATGCCCTGCTCTTTCGCGCCTTCGAGGATGTCTTGCAGGCAATCGACGTATTCGTCGAGGTCGTCGATCAGGTACACCTGGGTCGACACCGGACGCTTGCCCGATACCGGCGAACGCGGCGACTGCGGGCGACCGTTCACGTTGTCCTGGTCGATCAGGTAGAACTCCAGTTCGAACGCGGCGCAGATGGTCAGGCCGAGATCGTCGAACTTGCGCACCACATCCGCCAGCACTTCCCGCGGATCGGCGAAGAACGCCTGGCCTTCCAGTTCGTGCATGGTCATCAACAGTTGCGCGGTTGGACGCTTCTGCCACGGCTCAATGCTCAGGGTGCCAGGGATAGGGAAGCAGATCCGGTCGGAGTCGCCGATGTCCAGACCCAGGCCGGTGCTTTCCACCGTGGAGCCGTTGATGTCCAGAGCAAACAGGGAGGCCGGGAGGTTGATGCCTTTTTCGTAAACCTTATGAAGACTGGTGCGCTCGATGCGCTTGCCGCGCACCACACCGTTCATATCCGCAATCAGAAGGTCGACGTACAAAACCTCAGGATATTTCTTAAGGAATGCGTTTGCTTCGTTGAGTTGAACGGTACGCAGAGGGACCGACATTTTGCACCTATTAGCTGTTAATTATTATGTTCACTACGGCGGAACGAGCCCAGTCAACCCGAACGGCAAAGTGAAGTCAATAGCGAACAGCTGGGCTCTTACCCTTTATTTATGGGGCATTTTTGGGCACGAGAGTGCCACATAGGTCCTCAAAACCGCGGATAGACTGGCGATCGGACGTGCGGCGTTTAGAATTTTTTACATGAGAGTTGTTAATTAAAATCAACAAAGCTAAGCTGCGGAAAAGCTCGTTCAAGTGTGAAACTTCGAGGTGATAAAAATGGCATTCAAGCCATTGATCGGCGTTACAGCGTGCGTCAAACAGATCGGCCTGCACCCCTACCACATCAGCGGCGACAAGTACTTGCGTGCTGTCAGCGTCGCGGCTTTGGGGTTGCCCGTGGTCATTCCTTCTCTGGGCGAACTGACCGACATCGGGGAGGTGCTCGCGCATCTCGACGGTCTGTTGCTGACCGGCTCGCCGTCGAATGTGGAACCCTTCCACTACCAAGGCCCGGCCAGCGCTCCCGGCACGGATCACGATCCGGCGCGGGACGCCACCACCCTTCCTTTATTGCGTGCAGCCATTGCGGCGGGCGTTCCGGTACTCGGCATCTGCCGGGGCTTTCAGGAAATGAACGTGGCATTCGGCGGCAGCCTGCATCAGAAGGTGCATGAACTGCCGGGCATGCTCGATCACCGTGAAGCGGACAGCCCCGAGCTGGCGGTGCAATACGCTCCGGCGCATGCGGTGACGGTGCAGCCGGGTGGCGTGTTCGAAGCGCTGGAGTTGCCGGCCGAGTTCAGGGTCAATTCGATTCATAGCCAAGGCATTGATCGCTTGGCGTCCGGCCTGCGCGTCGAGGCGATAGCGCCGGACGGTTTGATCGAAGCGATTTCGGTGGAGCACAGCCCGGCCTTCGCCGTCGGCGTGCAATGGCATCCGGAATGGCAGGTGCTTTCGAATCCTCCTTATTTGAGTATTTTCCAGGCGTTTGGCGATGCCTGCCGGCGACGGGCCGCGCTGCGAAAAACGCGCTGACTTAAACCGTTTTTTTACTACCCCCGCGAGTCTGGCGGGTGCGCCTTTGCGCATCCGTGATTCGCGACAGCGACACACTGCAATAACAACAAGTACGACCCAGGCAGCCAGGACGGCGGCGCCGACCAGGCCCGAGTGGAAGTTACCTGCAACTCACGCGCAATACCCGGTAGGAGCTGCCGAAGGCTGCGATCTTTTGACCTTGATAGCCACATCAAAAGATCGCAGCCTTCGGCAGCTCCTACAGGGGGTAGCGTTTCAGTGGGCAGGCGGCGCACACCCAGGGCTTGCAATCCACTCTTAAGTCAGGCCGCGTTGGCCCGACGACTGAAACCTGTTGGGAGTTTCACATGGCAAATGCCTCCAGCATTCACAGGAAGGCTCTTGAAGGTCACCCGTCACCGAAAAAGGTGCTGGTGAAAATCGACCGCGTCACCAAGAAGTTCGACGAAACCTGCGCAGTGGACGATGTCTCGCTTGAGATTCATCAAGGGGAAATCTTCGCCCTGCTCGGCGGTTCCGGTTCCGGAAAATCGACGCTGCTGCGCATGCTCGCCGGCTTCGAGCGCCCGACCGAGGGACGCATTCTGCTCGACGGCGTGGACATCACCGACATGCCGCCGTACGAACGACCGATCAATATGATGTTCCAGTCGTACGCCCTGTTCCCGCACATGACCGTGGCGCAGAACATCGCCTTCGGCCTCAAGCAGGATCGGTTGTCCGCCAGCGAAATCGACGCCCGTGTCGAAGAGATGCTGCGCCTGGTGCACATGACCCAATACGCCAAACGCAAACCCCATCAACTGTCTGGCGGTCAGCGTCAGCGTGTGGCCCTCGCCCGTTCCCTGGCCAAGCGTCCGAAGCTGTTGCTGCTCGACGAGCCGATGGGCGCACTGGATAAAAAGCTGCGTTCGCAGATGCAGCTGGAACTGGTGGAAATCATTGAGCGCGTCGGCGTGACCTGCGTGATGGTGACCCACGATCAGGAAGAGGCCATGACCATGGCCCAGCGTATCGCAATCATGCACCTGGGCTGGATCGCGCAAATCGGCAGCCCGGTCGACATCTATGAAGCGCCGGTCAGCCGCATGGTCTGCGAATTCATCGGCAACGTGAACGCCTTCGACGGCACCGTGGTGGAAGACCTCGAAGGTCACGCGATCATCCACAGCAAGGACCTGGAGCAGAAAATCTACGTCGGTCACGGCGTCAGCACCTCGGTGCAGGACAAGTCGATCACCTACGCGATCCGCCCGGAAAAAATGCTGGTCAGCACCACCCAACCGGAGTTCCGCTACAACTGGTCCGAAGGCAAGGTGCATGACATCGCCTACCTCGGCGGGCACTCAGTGTTCTACGTCGAATTGCCGAGCGGCAAAATCGTCCAGTCGTTCATGGCCAACGCCGAACGCCGTGGCGCACGACCGACCTGGGACGACAAGGTCTATGTGTGGTGGGAAGACGACAGCGGCGTGGTACTGCGCTCATGAAAACCCTCAATCAGCAGTTCATGCGGCTGATGCCGAGTGGTCGAAAGCTCGTCATCGGGATTCCTTTCCTGTGGCTGTGCCTGTTTTTCCTGTTGCCGTTCTTCCTGGTGATGAAGATCAGCTTCTCGGAAGCGGCGCTGGCCATTCCTCCCTATTCCGAGATCTACACCTTCGCCGAACAGAAATTCCAGCTGTTCCTCAACGTCGGCAACTACCTGTTGCTGACGGAGGACGAGCTGTACCTGTCGGCTTACTTCGGCTCGTTGAAGGTCGCGTTTTTCAGCACGCTGATGTGCCTGGCGCTTGGCTTTCCGATGGCTTATGCGATCACCAAGGCGAGCAAAGAAGCGCAGAACGTCTTGCTGCTGTTGATCATGATGCCAACCTGGACCGCGATCCTGATCCGTGTTTATGCGTGGATGGGCATCCTCAGCAACAACGGTTTACTCAACGGTTTTTTGATGTGGACCGGCCTCACCGATCATCCGATCGAGATCCTCAACACCAACATTGCCGTCTACATCGGGGTGGTATACGCCTACCTGCCGTTCATGGTGTTGCCGCTCTATGCCAACCTGGTCAAGCACGATCATAGCCTGCTGGAAGCCGCTTCTGATCTGGGCTCGAGCAACTTCAACAACTTCTGGAAAATCACTGTGCCGCTGGCCAAGAACGGCATCATCGCCGGTTGCATGCTGGTGTTCATTCCGGTGGTCGGCGAGTTTGTGATTCCGGAACTGTTGGGCGGCCCGGAAACCCTGATGATCGGCCGTGTGTTGTGGCAAGAGTTCTTCAACAACCGCGACTGGCCGGTGGCGTCTGCCCTGGCGGTGGTGATGCTGTTGATCCTGATTGTGCCAATTCTGCTGTTCAACCGCAGCCAGGCCAAAGAGATGGAGGCACGGGGATGAAACGTTTCGGTTTTTCAAAATTGATGCTGGTGTTCGGCCTGTCGTTTATCTACCTGCCGATGCTGATCCTGGTGATCTACTCGTTCAACGCCTCGAAACTGGTGACGGTGTGGGGTGGCTGGTCGCTCAAGTGGTACGCCGGTTTGCTCGACAACACGCAACTGATGGGCTCGGTGCTGCGCTCGCTGGAAATCGCCTGCTACACCGCGATTGCCGCGGTGGCGCTGGGGACGCTGGCGGCGTTTGTGTTGACCCGCGTCACGCGTTTCAAGGGCCGTACGCTGTTCGGGGGTCTGGTGACCGCGCCGTTGGTGATGCCGGAAGTGATTACCGGCCTGTCGCTGTTACTGCTGTTCGTGGCGATGGCGCAGTTGATTGGCTGGCCGATGGAGCGTGGCATCGTCACCATCTGGATCGCCCACACGACGTTTTGCGCCGCTTATGTGGCGGTGGTAGTGTCCGCGCGGTTGCGCGAGCTGGACCTGTCCATCGAAGAAGCGGCGATGGACCTTGGGGCCAAACCGTTCAAGGTGTTTTTCCTGATCACCATTCCGATGATCGCGCCGTCACTGGCGGCCGGCGGCATGATGTCGTTTGCCCTGTCGCTTGACGATCTGGTGCTGGCGAGTTTCGTTTCCGGGCCGGGTTCGACGACCTTGCCGATGGAAGTGTTTTCGGCGGTGCGTCTGGGTGTGAAGCCTGAGATCAACGCGGTGGCCAGTCTGATTCTGCTGGCTGTTTCGATGGTGACGTTCATGGTCTGGTACTTCAGCCGCCGCGCCGAAACCAGCCGCAAACGCGCCATCCAGGAAGCCATGGACCAGACCGCCAGCGAGTCCTGGCAACAACCGAAGAAGCAAATGGTAGAAGCGACCGTATAAGGCCGAGTTTTTTGTAGGAGCTGCCGCAGGCTGCGATCTTTTGATCTTGCTGCTAAAAAAATCAAAAGATCGCAGCCTCGTTTCACTCGGCAGCTCCTACAGATGATGGGTCTCTGCCTCGCCACAGGTTTTGTGTTCACTGCTTTGTGTGATTTTGAATAAAAAGAAAATTGGAGTTGTACCGATGAAAAAGTTTGGCAGGACTCTGCTGACACTGTCCTTATTAAGCGCGATCGCCACCGGCGCCCAGGCCAATGACAAGGTTCTGCGCGTCTACAACTGGTCGGACTACATTGCCCCGGACACCGTCAAGAAGTTCGAGGACGAGACCGGCATCCGCGTGACCTACGACGTGTTCGACAGCAACGAAACCCTCGAGGCGCGCCTGCTCGCGGGCAAATCCGGCTACGACATCGTGGTGCCTTCCAACAGTTTCCTGGCCAAGCAGATCAAGGCCGGCGTCTATCAGGAACTGGACAAATCGAAGCTGAGCAACTGGAAAAACCTCAACCCGGTGCTGCTGAAAAACGCCTCGGCCAGCGACCCGGATAACGCCCACGCCTTCCCGTACATGTGGGGCTCGATCGGCATCGGTTTCAACCCGGCCAAGGTCAAGGAAGTGCTCGGTGCGAACGCCCCGACTAACTCCTGGGATTTGCTGTTCAAGCCGGAAAACGCCGAGAAACTGAAAGCCTGCGGCATCAGTTTCCTCGATTCGCCGACCGAGATGCTGCCCGCCGCCCTCCACTATCTGGGTTACCCGGTGAACTCGCAGGACAAGGCGCAGATCGCCGAAGCCGAAGCGCTGTTCATGAAGATTCGGCCATCGGTGGCGTATTTCCATTCGTCGAAGTACATCTCCGACCTCGCCAACGGCAACATCTGCGTGGCGGTGGGTTATTCCGGCGACGTCCTGCAAGCCAAGGCCCGCGCCGAAGAAGCGGGCAACAAGGTGCAGATCGATTACAGCATTCCGAAAGAAGGCGCTGGCAGTTTCTACGACATGGTCGCGATCCCGCTGGACGCGACGAACGTGGAGAACGCTTACCTGTTCATGAACTTCCTGATGCGCCCGGACATCATTGCCGAAATCACCAACAACATCGGCTACAGCAACGCCAACGCAGCGGCGACGCCGTTGGTGGATGAGGCTATCCGCAATGACCCGGGGTCGTATCCGCCTCTGGCCGTGATGGCGACGTTGTATGCGATTCCGGACATGCCGATCGGGGTTCAGCGAGTGATGACGCGCGGCTGGACGCGGGTCAAGCTCGGGAAGTAAACAATCATGTAAACACCGCCGTTGATGTGGGCGCGGGCCATACCGCACCCACAGGCTGCCGGTGTGATCAACCGGACAGGCGCTCGCCGAGATTCTGTTCCTTGAGAATATCGAACAAGGCCTGCGCCGCCGCCGACAGCTCCACCCCGGGTTTGGTCAACACTCCAATCGCTCGCTCCACTACCGGATCGCGCAACGTAATGCACCGCGCGCCCAACTCGCGCATTTGCCCGACACACAACGCCGGCACTGCGCTCACACCCAACCCGCTCGCCACCATCCTGCCGACTGTCGCCAACTGGTGACTTTCAAACTCCACCGGCAATTTCATCCCTCGCGCCTGCAAGTGCTCTTCCAGCATCACCCGAACCGTGGAGGGTCGCTGCAAGGTGATAAAGGGTTGTTCAAGCAGCGTCTGCCAATCGATGTCCTGCCGCTCTGAAAAAGGCGAGTCAAACGGCACCACCGCGACAAACCGGTCCCTGTACAACGGCGTAAAGTGCAACGATGAGCTCTGCGTCGGTTCAAACGCCACGCCCAGTTCCACCTGCCGGTCCCGAACCATTTCCAGCACCTGCTCGTTGATCACGTCGTTTACCGTGACGTTGACTTTTGGATAGCGCGCGCGGAAGGTCTTGAGGATCGGCGGCAGCAGGTTGCCGGCAAACGACGGCATCGCCGCCAGCGTCACGCGACCGCGTTGCAGGGTGAAACGCTGGCGCAGTTCATCTTCGGCGTTGTCCCAGTCGGCGATCAGGCGACGGGCCAACGGCACCAGCGACTCACCTTCAGCGGTCAGCGCCACATTGCGCGTGTTGCGGGTAAACAGCCGTCCGCCCAAGCCCTCTTCCAGGGCCTTGATGGTCAGGCTCAGTGCCGATTGCGACAGGTGCAAGCGCTCGCAGGCCACGGCGAAACTCAAACTCTGGGCCACGGCCAGAAATGCGCGTATCTGCTTGACGGTCATCTACAGTCTCTCCGGAGTATTGTAGGAGCTGCCGAAGGCTGCGATCTTTTGATTTTGATTTTGATCTTGATCTTGATCTTGGTTGCCGAGATCAAAAGATCAAAAGATCAAAAGATCGCAGCCTTCGGCAGCTCCTACGGTTTGTTCAGTTTTATCTATCAATCAACCTTAAAAATCAACTTAACAAATCAATACACCGGCGAGACACTTCATCCCATACGGCTAGCCAGCCGCCCACAAAGAATAAAAGAGGTGCATATGGCAGGTTTCGACAAGCGCGTGAGTTCCTATGAAGAAGCCCTGGCAGGTCTCGAAGACGGCATGACTGTGATCGCTGGCGGCTTCGGTCTGTGCGGGATCCCGGAAAACCTCATCGCCGAAATCAAACGCAAAGGCACACGCGACCTTACCGTGGTTTCCAACAACTGCGGCGTTGATGGTTTCGGCCTCGGCGTGCTGCTGGAAGACCGGCAGATCAGCAAAGTAGTGGCTTCCTACGTCGGCGAGAACAAACTGTTCGAAGACCAACTGCTCAAAGGCGAAATCGAAGTCGTCCTGACCCCCCAGGGCACTCTGGCCGAAAAAATGCGCGCTGGCGGCGCGGGCATCCCGGCCTTCTTCACCGCCACCGGCGTGGGTACCCCGGTTGCCGATGGCAAGGAAGTGCGTGAATTTCACGGCCGCCAATACCTGATGGAAGAATCCATCACCGGTGACTTCGCCATCGTCAAAGGCTGGAAAGCCGACCATTTCGGCAACGTCATCTATCGCCACACCGCCCAGAACTTCAACCCGCTGGCCGCCACTGCCGGCAAGATCACCGTGGTCGAAGTCGAAGAAATCGTCGAACCCGGCGAGCTGGACCCGGCGCAGATCCACACCCCTGGCATCTACGTCGACCGGGTCATTTGCGGCACGTTCGAAAAGCGCATCGAACAGCGCACCGTGCGTAAGTGATCCCCTGCCCCCGGACCGAATGAAGGAATAACAACAATGGCACTTTCCCGCGAACAAATGGCTCAACGCGTCGCCCGCGAAATGCAGGACGGCTTTTACGTGAACTTGGGTATCGGCATTCCGACCCTGGTTGCCAACTACATTCCCGAAGGCATGGAAGTCATGCTGCAGTCGGAAAACGGCTTGCTCGGCATGGGCCCCTTTCCTACTGAAGAAACCATCGATGCCGACATGATCAACGCCGGCAAACAAACCGTGACCGCGCGTATCGGCGCTTCGATCTTTTCCTCGGCCGAGTCCTTTGCGATGATTCGCGGCGGTCATGTCGACCTGACCGTACTGGGCGCCTTTGAAGTCGATGTGCAAGGCAACATCGCTTCGTGGATGATTCCCGGCAAGCTGGTCAAGGGCATGGGCGGCGCCATGGACCTGGTGGCCGGTGCAGACAACATCATCGTCATCATGACCCACGCGTCCAAGGACGGAGAGTCCAAGCTCCTGGCCAAATGCAGCCTGCCGCTGACCGGCGCCGGGTGCATCAAGCGTGTGCTGACCGACCTGGCTTATCTTGAAATCGAGAACGGCGCGTTCATTCTCAAGGAACGCGCACCGGGCGTCAGCGTTGAAGAAATCGTTGCCAAGACCGCCGGCAAACTGATCGTGCCCGATCACGTTCCGGAAATGCAGTTCGCTGCCCAGTGAGGAATCATTCCATGCAAGAAGTCGTCATTGTCGCCGCCACCCGCACCGCCATCGGCAGTTTCCAGGGTGCGCTGGCCAATGTGTCCGCGGTTGATCTCGGTGCTGCGGTCATCCGCCAACTGCTGGCGCAAACCGGGCTCGACCCGGCGCAGGTCGATGAAGTGATCATGGGCCAGGTGTTGACCGCCGGCGCCGGGCAAAACCCTGCGCGCCAGTCTGCGATCAAGGCCGGCCTGCCGTTCACCGTGCCGGCCATGACCCTGAACAAGGTTTGCGGTTCGGGCCTCAAAGCCCTGCACCTGGCCACCCAGGCGATTCGCTGCGGCGACGCCGACGTGATCATTGCCGGCGGCCAGGAAAACATGAGCCTGTCCAATTACGTGATGCCGGGCGCGCGCACCGGTCTGCGCATGGGTCACGCCCAAATCGTCGACACCATGATCAGCGACGGCCTGTGGGATGCGTTCAACGATTACCACATGGGCATCACCGCCGAGAACCTCGCAGACAAGTACAACTTGACCCGCGAGCAACAAGACGCCTTCGCGGCGGCCTCACAGCAAAAAGCCACGGCCGCCATCGAAGCCGGGCGTTTTGCCGATGAGATCACGCCGATCCTGATCCCGCAGCGCAAGGGCGATCCGCTGTCCTTCGCCACCGATGAGCAGCCACGGGCGGGCACTACTGCCGAATCCCTGGGCAAACTGAAAGCCGCCTTCAAGAAGGACGGTTCGGTAACCGCCGGCAATGCCTCGTCGCTGAACGACGGCGCCGCCGCGGTGATTCTGATGAGCGCGGAAAAAGCCAAGTCCCTGGGTTTGCCCGTGCTGGCGAAAATCGCTGCGTACGCCAACGCGGGCGTCGACCCGGCGATCATGGGCATCGGCCCGGTGTCGGCGACTCGTCGCTGCCTGGACAAGGCCGGCTGGTCCATTGATCAACTTGACCTGATCGAAGCCAACGAAGCCTTCGCCGCGCAATCCCTGGCGGTGGCCAAGGACCTGGAATGGGACTTGAACAAGGTCAACGTCAACGGCGGCGCCATTGCCCTCGGCCATCCGATCGGTGCCTCGGGTTGCCGGGTGCTGGTGACGTTGCTACACGAAATGATCAAGCGCGACGCCAAAAAAGGCCTCGCCACCCTGTGCATCGGTGGCGGTCAGGGCGTGGCACTGGCAATCGAACGGGCTTAAAGCGTTCAACAGACTGCGCGGGGACCCACGAAGAGCCGCGCAGGCTGGCAACACCCCCGGTGTTCCTGAGTTGATAGATGCTTTGGTGGTGAGGGGATTTATCCCCGTTGGGTTGCGTAGCAACCCCAAAATATCGGCAAAAGTCGACGATTTCGGGAGCGCTTCGCACTCCAACGGGGATAAATCCCCTCGCCACAAAAGCTCTGTCGCCGCAGGTGCACCGGTTTTTTTTCAGCCGAACTTAACCAGGTTCAAGACCGGCAACGGTCCACCCGGAAACTGCGCCAACCGCGCGCCGACGCTCAACGCCCCCAGATCAACCCCGAAGAAGCCCAATCGCTCAATCAACGCGCCCACCTGAGCTTTCGCTTCGGCGTCATCGCCCGACAAAAACAATACCCGCCGACCGCCCTCCGCCGCCGGATCGCTGTCCAGCAAGCGCGCCACCAAATGATTGAACGCCTTCACCACTCGCGCACCCGGCACCCATTCGGCGAACACTTCGCTGGACATCCGCCCGCTCAGATCAACCGCTTTATACGATGGCGCCTCAATCGAATTGTTGGCGTCGATCACGACCCGCCCGGCAAAATCCGGCAAGCCGGCCAGCGCCGTTGGTAACTTCGACCAATTCACGGCGACCAGCACAATGGCTTGGGCGGCAGCCTCATCCCGAGTACCGGCGCGAGCCGTCGGCCCGAGTTCTTCCACTAAAGTAGCCAAGGTTTGCGGACCGCGGCTGTTGGCGATGACCAGCTCAATGCCTTGGCGCGAGAGGGCTCTGGCAAACGCTGCGCCGATGGCGCCGGCGCCGATAATTCCGATGGTGCTCATGTGTGTTCACTCCAGGGGTTGTCGTTGAAGTGAATGTTGCGCTTGTCATTACGTACTGATTAGACGGTAATGATTTGAATGTTTTTCAAGTATTGCTATCAGGTGCCCGCCATGGAAACCCTCGCAAATCTCGAATCCTTCGTGCGCAGCGCCGAAACCGGGAGCTTTTCCGCAGCGGCGCGGATGCTCGCCCTGACGCCCGCGGCGGTCAGTCGCAACGTGGCGATGCTTGAACGCAACATCGGCGTGCGACTGTTCCGGCGCTCGACCCGCCAGTTGTCGTTGACCGAGGCCGGTGAACGTTTCCTGGCCGGTATCGGCGGCCATCTGGGAGCGCTGCAGACGGCGATCAATGCGGTGACGACCGATCAGGGCGAACCGGCAGGTGTGCTCAAGGTGAGCCTGGCACCAACGTTTGGCATAGGCCATATCCTGCCGCTGCTGCCGGCTTTTCTGGCGCGTTACCCGTTGATCCGCCCGGAATGGCACTTCGAAAACCGCCCCGTGGACTTGATTGCCGAGGGCTATGATGCGGCGATTGGCGGTGGATTCGAGTTGACGCCGGGGGTCGTGTCGCGCACGTTGGCGGCGGCGCATGTGGTGCCCGTGGCCTCCCCGGCCTATCTGGCCGGACGGCTACTGCCCGACAGCCCGACGGACCTGGACCGCTTCAACGGCATCGCAATGCGCGGCAGCCGTACCGGTCGGATCCGTCAATGGGTGATGCAGGATGGCGCTGGCAACGAAGCGCCGGTGCGTCTTAATGAAAACATCATCCTGAATGACCCTGCGGCCATGCGCGAGGCAGCGATACTCGGGTTGGGGGTGGCGTTGTTGGTGTTGCCCGATGTACTGGCGAATATTCAGCGTGGGGAGCTGGTGCGATTGCTGCCGGACTGGTTTGCCGACGCGGGACCGATTTCCCTGTACTACCCGGGCCGCACGCTGATGCCAGCCAAGACCCGGGTGTTTATTGATTTTGTGGTTGGGGCGTTCCAGCCGTGAACCGTGTAATAGTTCATCGCGAGCAGGCTCGCCCCACCCTTGAAATGCGTTCCCCTCTGGGAGCGAGCCTGCTCGCGATGGACCCAAGAGCGGCGCGTTTACCCAGAAACCCCCCGTTATCGTTAACGCCCATCGCGAGTAAGCTTGCGCCTACAAAAACAGCCTGCAATCGTCAGGGTTTTGCGATGCCCAGTAATTGCTGACGCAACTCGGGATTACGCGTGCGCAGGTCGAGCCATATATCAAAAAAAGCCCGGGCGAATGCCGGGTCCCTGACCTCGTGCTGCAACTGCTGCCCAACAAAGAAACGAGCGCCCTGCCCCGGCAAGTAAACCCCGGTGATTCGAGTTCCGGCCTGTACATCGACGAAAGACTGCTGCATCTGCACCTTCCAGCGATCAAGCTGTTCGGCGCTGACCGAGGCGCCCGACAACCGCTTGATTTCATCGACACTGGCCTGCACCAGGTCATCCCGGGAAATACGGCGCTGGTAAATCAGTTCCAGGGCAAACGGCTGCCCCGGCGTCAGTGGCCGCGAAGCACTCCACAGCCGAGCGTTGTAGACATCGAACCCAAACACCTGAAACTCACCGGCGCCGATGATCTGCGCGCCGGGCAATGCCTCCTGCCAACTGGGAAAGGCCTGAGTCGCCAGTAATCCCAACAGCAACGCACTGTGATGCAAGCGCACTCGTGGTCTGTTCATGATATTCAGGCCAATGTGGGGATTTGCTAAAACTTATACGCTGAAAATCTATTTGTACAATTTTCAGCGAAGACCACTTTGTATACAAAACCGAGCAATCGCTAAAGCAATCCACTGCATCCGATGCTAACGTTGCCACCTCAATCAGGTCGAGGTGCGCGCGTGCTGCTGCTCAAACTGCTGGTCATTCCCGGGTTTCTGTTGCTGATTTCCCTGGCGGGCAAACGCTGGGGGCCGAGTGTGGCCGGTTGGCTGTCGGGGTTGCCGGTGGTGGTCGGGCCGATTCTGTTCTTCCTCGCCATCGAACAGGGCGAGGTGTTTGCCGCGCAATCGGCGACGGCAGCGTTATCCGCAATGTTTGCGATGATCGCCTTCTGCGTGACCTATGCCCAGGTCGCACAACGAACGGGATGGCCGTGGGCGTTGACGATTTCGCTGCTGGTCTGGGCGACCGCCGCCGTTGTGCTGTCGCTGATCCCGCCGTCGCTGGTGTTCTCGGTGCTTGCTGCGGCGACTGCGTTGCTGGCGGCGCCCTACCTGTTTCCCAAAGTGCAGCCGATCGTTTCCGGCCCGGCGCCAAAGTCCGACAAATTATTGCTGCGCATGGTTGCAGGCGCCGTGCTGACGCTCGCGGTCACGCTGCTGGCGAGCACCGTCGGCGAACGCTGGAGCGGTTTGCTCGCGGTGTTTCCGGTGCTGGGCAGCGTGATGGCGGTGTTCTCCCAGCAAACCCGCGGCTCGGCGTTTACCGCCGCGTTGTTGCGAGCCACCGCGACGGGGATGTATTCGTTTACGGCGTTCTGCCTGGTCGTCGCGCTGACCTTGCCCGGCATCGGGCTGGCCGCGTTCGGCCTCGGTGTCGCGGTGTCCGTGGCGATGCTCGGGGTGACCAGGCGCCTGCTGGCCAAGCCGGCGCAAACGCCGACCACCCGTTCAACTATTTCGAACGAGTAGAATCAGGCGCAGTAAGCCTGTAGAAGCTGCTACAGATTGCGATCCATGGGATGATCGCCCTTGAAGCGTGATCATCCCTGGAGATTTGCGAATGTCGCTGTTGAGTAAAAAAGCCGTCGTCCTGCTGCTGGCAGCGGTTGCCAGCCTGGGGGCTTTGAATGCCTATGCCGCCAAGGCCACCGACACGGGCCCGGCGCCAAAAATTTCGATGCTGGGTGGCAAGTTCACATTCACCCTGCCCAAGGGCTTTGTCGCCAATCCACTGCCGGCGGACTCGACCGGTGCGAGTGGCACGATGTACACCAACGAAACCACGAAAACCGTGGTGATCGCCGCTGAAAACACGGTGCCCGGCGGCGCCAATGTCAAAGACAACGACGGTGAATTCCTCGACGCCACAGCCGCCGACTTCGCCACCCAACAAGCCAAGGCGCTGCCGGATTTCACCAAACTCAGTGAAAAAAGCCTGACCCAGAAAGGCACCGGCCTGGGCCTGCGCCAGATCGACAGCATCGCCACCCAGGGCGGCGGCAAGACCCTCGACACCACGCTGATGGCTGCTTCCGGCACGCGCATGGCGCTGGTTCAAGTGATTTCCCGTCTCAGCGACAATGCCGGCCACGATGCGCTGGTTAAACAGATCGTCAGCGGCAAGTGAGATTCAGGGGTTGAGCCGCTGCAACCAGGCGCTCAGGTCCTGCATTTCGACGGCGCTGATGCTGTGCCCGACGCCGGGGTAGGCATGAAACTCAGGCTTGAGTGACAGGCTCTGCAACAGGCTGTTCGCTTCGGTGCCATCGTTGAATGGCAGGCGTTTGTCCGCCGTGCCATGGCCGATGAAAATCGCCAGTTTCTGGCGTTTTTCATCCGGTTTGAGTTCGGACTTGAGCACCGGCAGAATCCGCCCGCTCAACGCAGCAATCCCGCCCACAGCCTCGGGATGACGCAGCGCCAGCTCGTAGGACATGATCGCGCCCTGACTGAAACCCACCAGGAAAACCTTGTTCGGTGCTGTGTGATATTTCTTCGCAGCCTGTGCGACGAAATCCAGCAACACTTGGCCGCTTGCCTTCAGATCCTCCGTCTCGCCGTTGTAGGTACCTTGGCCTTTTTGGCGAAACCACTGATAGCTGCCCTCTTCCATCACCATGGGTGCGCGCACCGACAGGTAGGTGTACGGGGCCGGCAACTCATCCTTGATGCCGAACAGGTCCTGCTCGTTGCTGCCGTAGCCGTGGAGGAAAATCACCAAGGGTTGCTGGACCGATTTAGGGTTGGCCTGCTCCAGGTAGTTGAGCGGCAGATCGGTGTGCAGCGGGGATTGGGCATGGACGGCGGCGGACGCCAGGAGAGTCAGCAGTGCGAAAACCTTTAACATAAACCTTCCTTCGAAAAGCGCAGGATTCGGGGGAGAGCCTAACACTGTGAACTTGCCGGTGGATTTTCGGTGCTGCTGATGCCGCCTTCGCGAGCAAGCTCGCTCCCACAGGGAACTCCGGCGTTTACACACTCCCTGTGGGAGCGGGCTTGCCCGCGATGGGGTCCTGTCAGACACCGACGATTAATCGTTGATCAACTTGCCAACCCGAATCGGCTCACGCCCCGCGACTTTCGCCTGCCACGTCCCCGGCTGGGTGTAGCGCCCACGATCTATCGCAAACAACACGCCACTGGTGCCGGCGCGCACGGTGGTCACCCGGTCGTTCAACGGGTCAACCACTTCAAACAGCGCGTCACCCTGCTCCACCCATTCCCCGGCTTCCCGCAGGAAACTGACCACGCCGTGATGCGGTGCAAACAGGTATTGCGTGCCTTCGAACGGCATGCCTTCACAACATTCACTCGGTGCCGCCGGCCAGCTGCCTTTGATGAAGCCCTGCTCGGCGAGGAACCCGAGAATCGCTTCGCAATTGGCCTGGGCCTGATCAACCCGGGTATCGCCCATGCTGCCCAGCTCTAGCGTCGTTGCCAGATTGGCCGGTGGGATCGCCGCCTCGGGGAACGCCCTGGCCAGCCGCAGCCAGGGCGCAGAACAGGATTCGTCGAACGAGCTACCACCAGAATCCTCACACAACAGCGCCACACCCGCCTTCAAACGCGCCGCCAGGGATTTCCACTGCGGCCAATGTTGTGGCAAGGCGTAAAGGTGAATCGCCGCATCGAAATCGCAATGCAGATCGAGGGTGATGTCAGCGTCGCAGGCGTGACGCAACAGCAAACGGTGCATGGCTTCGAGCTGCGACGCAGGGGCCGGCAAACCGTCGAGCACCTGGCCCATCGCCTGACGAATCAGCGCGATATTGGCCTGGGCATCGGCGCCCAATTGATTGCCGATCAGCTCGCCCACCGGCGCGCCGAGCTCGACAAAGGAGCGGTTGAAATTCTTGCCGCTGCCGAGTTCGAAGCGGCCCATGTGGCTGCCTTGCAGGTGCTGATCGAGGCCAATCGGGTTGGCCACCGGCACCAGTTCGATCACGCCTTGCAACTGGCCCTGGATTTCGAGTTCGCCCAGGCGCTGCTTCAGTTCCCACGCCGTGCGCATGCCGGGCAGTTCGTCAGCGTGCAGGCTCGCCTGGATGTAAACCTTGCGCGTGCCCGCACCGTAACGAAACACGCTGAGGGTGCGCTCGGTGCCCAGATGGCTCCACGGCAGAGGATGGTCGATGCGTTGCATGGGAATACTCCGATGTCTCTGTAGGAGCTGCCGCAGGCTGCGATCTTTTGATCTTGCTTAAAAAAGTCAAAAGATCGCAGCCTGCGGCAGCTCCTACACGGAAATGTGGTTGGCAAAATAAATTATGAGCAAAAAAAAAGTGGCAACCGCATCAACGGTTGCCACTTTTTCACGCGGCTGAATTACTCGCCGTAAACATCGAACGCGAAGTACTTGTCCTGCACTTGCTTGTACTTGCCGTTGGCGCGAATTTCAGTGATGGCGGTGTTGAATTTGTCCGCCAGCTCTTTATCACCCTTGCGCACTGCGATACCCGCACCGCCGCCGAAGTACTTGGCGTCTTCGTAGGTCGGGCCAACAAATGCGAAGCCTTTGCCCGCGTCGGTTTTCAGGAAACCGTCGTCGAGGGTGACCGAGTCGGCCAGCGTCGCGTCGAGGCGGCCGGAGACCATGTCCAGGTTGGCTTCCTGCTGGGAGCCGTAACGCACCAGAACGATGCCGGCCGGTTGCAGCACTTCAGTGGCGAAGCGGTCGTGGGTACTGGCGCGCAGCACACCGACTTTCTTGCCCTTGAGCTCGGTCAGCGGGTCTTTAACGTCGCTGCCGGCCTTCATCACGAAGCGCGCCGGCGTGTGGTAATACTTGATGGTGAAGTCGACGTTCTTTTTACGATCGTCAGTGATGGTCATGGACGACAGGATCGCGTCGATTTTCTTGACCTTCAGCGCCGGGATCAGGCCGTCGAACTCTTGCTCGACCCACGTACATTTCACTTTCATCTGTTCGCACAGCGCGTCGCCGATATCGACATCGAAACCGGTGAGTTTGCCGTCAGGGGTTTTCATCGAGAATGGCGGGTAACCGGCTTCGATACCGATGCGGATCGGCTTGGCGTCATCGGCCACAGCAGTCAGGGACAACATCGACAGTGCCAGGGCACCGAACATCACTAGCTTCTTCATTTATAACTCCTGTTGGCGGAGGCTTTTATTGGCAGCGTTCGATTGGTAGCTTTCGGTCAGCGCTTTTTTATTGGACAAAACCGAAGTGGCGGGCAGTCTAGAGCGGCTGTAGACGGGCAAGCAAGCGGCAAGGTCAAAAGATCGCAGCCTGCGGCATCTCCTACAGAAGAATGCATTTCTCTGTAGGAGCTGCCGCAGGCTGCGATCTTTTTTCAACTCACCTCAACATTCGCAACCCATCACTCCATTGGCCGATCGCGGCGCTGGCGTACGCAACTCGAACCCTTCATCCAGCCACCCGGTCACCCCGCCGATCATTTCCTTGACCGGATAACCCAGCGCCGCCAGCTTCACCGCGGCCTTGTTGGCGCCGTTGCAGTGGGGGCCGGCGCAATACACCACGAACAGTGTGGACGTCCCGTAGCCCGCCAGCCCTTCAGCCGTCAGCAATCGCCCCGGAAAATTGATTGCGCCCGGCACGTGGCCGCGCTCGAACGCCAGCGGCCCGCGCACATCCACCAGCACAAAATCCACGTCACCCGCCTGCTGGCTGCCGTAGACGTCGGAACAATCGGTTTCAAAGGTCAGACGGTTGCTGAAATGCATCAGGGCAATCGCCGAGGGGGCGGCGGGAATCGTGCGGACCAGGCTGGTCATGGGCTGTACTCCAAAGTCTTGTTGGGTGTGAGAAGACTTTATCCGCCGCTCGCTTGCCGCTACAGTGGCGCACAAGACACTGACCGGGAACTTTCCGCCAAATGCAGCCCACCCCTGGATTGGTCGCCATTCTGGCCTACGACGGCCTGTGCACTTTCGAGTTCGGCATTGCCGTGGAGATCTTCGGTCTGGCGCGCCCGGAGTTCGATTTCCCGTGGTACGAACACCGGATCGCCGCCGTGGATCAAGGGCCGATGCGCGCCATGGGCGGGATTCAAGTGCTGGCCGATGGTGGCCTGGAATTGCTCGCTGATGCGCGGACCATCATCATTCCCGGCTGGCGCGATCGCAGCGCCCCGGTGCCTGAAGCGTTGATCACCGCCCTGCGTCAGGCCCATGCGCGCGGTGCGCGGCTGCTGTCGATCTGCTCCGGCGTGTTTGTGCTGGCGGCGACGGGTTTGCTCGACGGTCACGGCGCCACCACGCATTGGCGTTACGCCTCGGAACTGGCTGAACGTTTCCCGAATATCCTAGTGGACCCGGACGTGCTCTACGTCGATTCGGGCCAACTGATCACCTCGGCGGGCAGCGCCGCCGGCATTGATGCCTGCCTGCACCTGGTGACGCGCGATTTCGGTACGCAAGTGGCCAACGCCGTGGCGCGGCGACTGGTCATGGCGCCGCAACGCACCGGCGGTCAGGCGCAGTTCATTCCGACACCGCTCAGTCCTGTACCGCGCAGCGACCTGTCACGCGTCATGCAATGGGTCCGGGAGCGCTTGCATGAACCGCTGGAGGTTCGCGACCTCGCCAGCGAGGCGGCCATGAGTGAGCGGACTTTCCTGCGCCGGTTTATTGAAGCGACCGGAATGCCGCCCAAGGCGTGGTTGCAGCATGAGCGGCTGGCCAGGGCCCGTGAGTTGCTGGAGAGCACGAGCCAGAACACCGAGCAGATTGCCGAACGCTGCGGTTATCGCTCGGTGGAAAGTTTCCGGGTGGCGTTTCGCAATGTGGTGGGCGTGCCACCGTCGGTGTATCGGGAGCGATTTGGGCGTGGGGTCAAAGCGATTATGTGAGGTGTCTTCGCCAGCCCTTTCGCGAGCAGGCTCGCTCCCACAATAGATCTTCAGTGTTGCAGAATCCTGTGGGAGCGAGCCTGCTCGCGAAGGCCGGCGCAGACACCAATGCATTCACGGCTTGCGCAACAGATAGGTATCCATAATCCACCCATTGGCCAACCGCGCCGCCTTGCGCACCCGTTCGATCTCATCCGCCACATCCTTGAGCGTGCCGCTGATGAGTATTTCATCCGGCGTCCCCAAGTAAGCCCCCCAGTAAATCTCTGTCAGCGGATCAGCCACATGCTGGTAGGAATCTTGCGCATCGAGCATTACCACCAGGCTGTCGGCATCGCTCACCTGCCCGGCCGCCAACCGCCGGCCGGTGGTGATTTCAATCGAGCGACCGATGCGATTCAGCGGTACTTTATGCTGCGCCGCCAAGGCCTGAACGCTGGTGATACCCGGGATCACTTCAAACTCGAAGGCGCATCGGCCTGACGCCAGAATCGCCTGCAAAATCCGCAGGGTGCTGTCATACAACGCCGGATCGCCCCACACCAGAAAACCACCGCACTGGCCGTCGGACAATTCCTCGTTGATCAAGCGTTCAAAGGTCAGCTGCTTGGCGAGGTTCAGATCTTCCACACTGGCCTTGTAGTCCACATCGCCGCGCTCGCGCTCAGGGCAGTCGGCTTCAACAAAGCGGTAGTCGTGATCGGTGATGTAGCGCGAACAAATCTCGCGACGCAGATCGATCAGCTGGTTTTTGCTCTGGCCTTTGTCCATGAGAAAAAAAACGTCAACGATGTTTAATGCCTTCACGGCCTGCATCGTGACGTAGTCAGGGTTGCCGGCACCGATGCCGATGATCATCAGCTTTTTCATCAACATGTTTCCTCGCGGCCAGTGCCTGTCAAACGCAAGCGCCAGCGACCGTTGAATCGCAATTCGATGACGCCGAGCGGCTCGACGTCGATCAGGTTGGACACCGGGCTTTGCAGCACATGAGCCAGGGCGGCGCGGATTACAAATGGATGGGTGACCGCCACAACATGCCCCGGTGTGGCTTGCAACGTTGCCAGCCAGGCGGTGACCCGTACTTGAACGTGCGCCACCGACTCGCCACCGTGGGGTGCAGAACACGGATCATCGAGCCAGGCCTGCAGCGTCTCGGGTTCGCTCTTCTGCAGGTCGTCAATTCGCTTGCCGTTCCAGCGTCCGAAGTCGCAATCTCGCAGAGCTTCGTTTATTTCAACGTCGGTCCCTAACAGCTCGGCGGTTTGCCGCGTGCGCTGTTCCGGACCGCAAACCAGACGTGGTGTCCCCGTAAACCTGGAGCGAAGGGAACCCTTCGTCGATTGCCAATCCATCTCCACAGGCTCATCCGTAGGAAAGCGCGCCAGTTTCTGTGCGACGGTTCGAGCGTGGCACATCAGAGTCAAACGGGTCGCCTGCACGAAAGCTCACTCATTCAATGGAAAAAAACAGCGTAAAACCACGCCGAACCGTCCAATTGTGCCGTAAGAAACGCGATGGCGGGCGTTTCGTTTTCCTCGCTAAACACGCATTAAGTCTGAAAAGCGGCTATGTCCGACAACCTTGTCAGCGAGAACCTACAAAACTGATCGACATCCGCGTAGCCCCCGGCAGACGGGCATTTCGTCGCATTTGAGGGCGGAAACGACTGCACAAAAATTCACTAGACATGAGGCGCGGGTTAAATAAATACTGCGCCAACGGATTATGCAATCTAAACACCCCATCCAGCAGGAGCCCGGATGCCCTTTCCCAGCCACACCGACTACCACCCAAGCCCCCGAAACCCCGACCGGCCGGTCAATACATCGTGCCGCCGTCACAATGTTGTCCCGAGTAACAGCTGACTAAAAAAAGAGCGACGCCGGAAAACCAGTCCAGCGACCGCCGATGCAATGCGTGGAAACCGACAGTGATAGTCAGGTTCGAGCCAACCGCCGAGCCCTTTGATACAGGAGTGCATCCATGCTGGTCTTACGCCCAGTGGAGTTAACTGACCTGCCGCAGTTGCAGCGACTGGCGCGCGAAAGCCTGGTCGGGGTCACATCCTTGCCAGACGACACCGAACGCCTGCGTGAACGGATCCTCGATTCCTGCGATTCATTGGGTAAAGACGTCCAGGGGCATGGTCCGGAAAATTACTTCTTCGTGCTGGAGGACCTGACGAACCAGCGCCTGGCGGGCTGTTCGGAAATCCTGGCCACCGCCGGCTTCAACGAACCCTTCTACAGTCTGCGCAACCGCCACTTCACCAGTGCCTCGCGAGAACTGAACATCGAGCACGGTGTGCCAGCGTTGTCGTTGTGCCACGATCTCAGCGGCCACACGCTGCTGCGGGGTTTTCACATCGATACGGCGCTGGTGGGCACTCCGTCTGCCGAATTGCTGTCGCGCGCGCGACTGATGTTTATCGCTGCCCACACCGGACGCTTTGCCGAAGCGGTGATCACCGAAATCGTCGGCTACAGCGACGAACAAGGGCGGTCACCGTTCTGGGATGCGCTGGGCAAGCACTTCTTCGACCTGCCCTACCCCGAGGCGGAGCGCCTGTGCGGACTCGAGAGCAGGACGTTCCTCGCCGAATTGATGCCGCACTACCCGATCTATGTGCCCATGCTGTCCCAAGCGGCGCAAGACTGTATCGGCCGGATCCACCCCGAGGGTCAGGAGGCATTCGATATCCTTGAACGCGAGGGCTTCGAGACCAACAGCTACATCGATCTGTTCGACGGGGGGCCGACCTTGTATGCACGTCTCGCCAACATTCGCTCCATCGCCCAGAGCGAAATCGCCGAGGTGACGCCGGTCGACGCCATCGATGCCCGCGGCCGCTATCTGGTGAGCAACGATTCACTGAAGGACTTTCGCGCCATCGTCGCCGATCTGGATTACAACCCTGGGCGACCTGTGGCCTTGAGCGCCAAGATGTGTACCGCCCTGAACGTGACCGACGGTGGCCCCGTCCGGGTGATCGCCCTGTGAGTTTTATCCCGCCCCGTGCCCGCCGAACGCGCCAGCCCGTAGAAGGAACAGCATCATGATCGTCCGCCCGGTTCACGTCACCGACTTGCCCGCCCTGCTGGCGCTGGTGCGGGAAGCCGGCCCGGGGTTCACCACCCTGCCGGCCAACGAGGACCGTCTGGCCCACCGGGTGCGCTGGGCACAAAGAACCTTCGCCGAACAGGTCGAACGCGCCGACGCCGACTACCTGTTCGTGCTCGAAGATGACGATCAGCAAGTGGTGGGTGTCAGCGCCCTGACGGGGGCCGTGGGTTTGCGCGAGCCCTGGTACAACTATCGGGTCGGGCTGACGGTCAGCTCCTCACCGGACCTGGGCATTCAGCGGCAGATTCCCACACTGTTTCTGAACAACGAAATGACCGGGCAATCGGAAATCTGCTCGCTGTTTTTGCGACCCGATCAACGTCAGGGCAGTAATGGACGATTGCTGTCGCTGGGACGTTTGCTGTTCGTGGCCGAATTTGCGCACCTGTTTGGCGAAAAACTGATCGCCGAACTGCGCGGCAGCGCCGATGAAAATGGCTGCTCACCCTTCTGGGACAGCCTTGGGCGGCACTTCTTCAAGATGGAGTTCAGCCATGCCGATCATTTGTCGGGGCTGGGCAGCAAATCCTTCATCGCCGAACTGATGCCACGCCAACCGCTTTACACCTGCCTGCTGACCGAACAAGCCCAGGCGGTCATCGGCAAGGCGCACTCGAACACCGAGCCGGCATTAAAAATCCTGACCGCCGAAGGTTTCACTCACAAGGGTTACATCGACATCTTCGACGCCGGCCCGGTGATAGAAGCCCCCCTGTCAAACATTCGCACGGTGCGCGACAGTCAACCCTTGGCGCTTGCCATCGGCGTGCCAGACGACCAGTCTCCGGTCTGGCTGATTCACAACCGCCGACTGGAAAACTGCCGAATCACCGCCGCTCCGGCCAGACGGGTGGGCAACAGCCTGATTGTCGACCGCCTGACTGCCAAACGCCTGCAACTGCAACCCGGTGACTCGGTCCGCGCAGTGCCCCTGCTCAATCAGCAAAGGCAGGCTGTAGCCGCGTAACGGGCACCGCCCGAAAACATTCAATAACAACTCACTATAAAAACTAACAACTCCCGAATTGCCTGCAAGGAGCCCCCTCCCCATACTCAAAGTCTCAATTAAATCAATACAACGAGACAGTGCAATGCCACATGCAACTTCCAACTGGACCAACACCCCTCTCTTTTGCGCAAAAACGGACATCCTCAATACGGCTACGCAAAAGGCACACACTATTGATTGTTGGGGCGCAACGCCTCGACTGAATATCGGAAATATCCACGAGATAAAAAAATACTGGCAGCTGGCGGAAACACAACATACGCCTCAGCCGATAAGCTCGAATACTGCGTTACCAGCACACGCCTGAAAACGTGCGCGTCGATCACATCATGCAGGCTGTGGACGGCCCCGATCTGCAGCCTTGTTTGTGAGCCTGGTGGCCGTACCTGTCATCAGACCTTGCGGCCCAGAAAATTCGTCATCATTGTTTCCCCCTCCGCGTGATAGCCTTTTGTATCTTCGGCGTTGACACTCTTGCTCAAGCCATTCCATTCCCATTGCATTGGTGGAACTCACATGTCCAGGCTGTCACATCAGGATTTACGCCGTCATTTCCGCGAGCTGTTCGCTTCCAACACCTGCTATCACACAGCGTCGGTCTTCGACCCGATGTCGGCACGGATCGCCGGAGACCTGGGTTTTGAAGTGGGTATCCTGGGCGGGTCGGTCGCCTCGCTGCAGGTACTCGGCGCTCCCGATTTCGCCCTGATCACCCTCAGCGAATTCGCTGAGCAAGCCACCCGCATCGGCCGCGTCGCCCAATTGCCGGTCATTGCCGACGCCGACCACGGCTACGGCAACGCACTCAACGTCATGCGTACCATCGTCGAACTCGAACGTGCGGGCATCGCTGCGCTGACCATCGAAGATACGCTGCTGCCCGCTCAGTTCGGCCGCAAGTCCACCGACCTGATCAGCGTGGCCGAAGGTGTCGGCAAGATTCGCGCAGGGCTGGAAGCCCGGGTCGATTCAGAGATGGCAGTCATTGCCCGCACCAACGCAGGGATCCTGCCGGTTCAGAAAGTGATCAGCCGCACCCGGCAATACCAGGCCGCCGGTGCCGACGGGATCTGCATGGTGGGCGTGCGCGACTTCGATCACCTCGAACAGATTGCAGAGCATTTGAGCGTGCCGCTGATGCTGGTCACCTACGGCAATCCGCTGCTGCGCGACGACAAACGCCTGGCCGAACTTGGTGTGCGCGTCACCATTGACGGGCATGGCGCCTATTTCGCTGCGATCAAGGCAACGTATGACAGCCTGCGGGAACAACGCCAGATCTTCACTCAGGCGTCGGATTTGAGCGCGACCGAGTTGACGCATACGTACACGCAACCTGAAGAGTACATTCGCTGGGCGGAAGAATTCATGAGCGTCAAGGAATGAGAACGCTCTGAGGCTGCTGCAAAAAGGCGCCTTTTGATCCGGCCGGTAGACGCAATGTCACCGGCAGGATCGCCCGGGATCGGGAGACGATCAGCTTTCACCTGTGTTTGAAAACATTACATAATCAAACAATAGAATACCAATATTTAATAACAACTATTGAGTTGCAACTAACTTGCACCCCCTCTAATCTGAAAACGCTTAAAACATATCCGATGTAGATTCGGAAATGCAAACAGCAACTTTCAAAACCATGCCACTCCTAAAAGCCCGGGCGGTTAATTGCCGCTCAAACCTAAAAACAAAAAGGAAGTATTTATGAATTACGCTACTGAAAACTGGAACAACTGCCCTTTGTTACGTGCTGGAAGCAACGTGATCAACACTCAGGCTCAGTCTGACAATGAAATCACCTGCGGCAGAGTCACAACTCGCTATAACGTGGCTAACATTCACGAAATCAAGAAAGTCTGGGACACCCTCAAAGACTAATCGATTGACCCATTAATCTTATCAGCAACTGATGCCTTTAATTACACACATAAACAACCGGCGCCAGCGGCGGCTTCAAACAGCCGCTGACGCCTGCTTATAGAACTGTAATCAAACAAACGAGGCTCCTCATGATTAAGGAAATACTCGATTCCAACCTGCCCCCCTCACACATCATCGCGCACATTCAGGCGCTTGACATGAGCGTCGAAATCAAACGTTTGGCAAACCAGCTACCCAGACAGTCAGCCCACAGTGTGGATATATCTCACAGCGCCGAGATCATGAAACTGACCAATACTCATGTCGGAAGATTGACCCTGTACAGCAACAGTCATGGCAACATCAGTCTGAAGGCGCCTGACTTCGCCCCCGCGCCTGAACAGCTCTATTCTGTTCCCGGAAACAGCATCTTGTTTGCTATCGATGCGCAGTCGTTTCCGATCCAGCTTTATCAATGTGAAGGCGACCATCTGACTCCCGGGGAGCTGATCGTCGTGGACGCCAGCAACCCGTTGTTCATAAACGGCACCAAGGACCTGTACGACTCCAATCCGTACGGCACCGGCCATCCCGCGTTTATTGGCAGCCTCAATTTCCCGGACTCGATCGCGGACATCAGCGTTTTCAATCGCGAGTCACTGCAAAAAACTGCCTGGTTCCCCCATGACGATAGCGCCGCCCGCTATCTCGTCAGCCTGGAATTGCTCGAAGCAACCCACGACCCCGGAGCCGGCAAAGTGGCTGAAGAGCTGATATATCACTACCACCCGGCTGTTGCCTGGAAGGCCTTTCAAATAATTCATCTGGACAATGCCGACACTGCGCTGGGTTATGCCCCCCTCCTGAGGAAGCTGCAAAACACCCGTCTCAATGATTTGCTGGACCAGCACATGAGTGAAATGGCATGAAACTGAAAACCTTTATCGAACGCATGGACTCCTACGACCTGGATCATGACAAACCAGCCATCATTGCTGATCTGCGTGAACTTGCGACAAACAGGACGTTGTTAAGTGAGCACCTTTACAACACGATCCAGCGTGACGGCTACAGCACCAAAAACAGTTTGTACAACGCCTACGCGTTTGTGCTGTATTACACAGATGCCTACTCTATTCGGCTCGGGTTCTGGGCGCCTGTTTCCAGTCAGGATGAAAGAGAAACTTTTATCTATGATCTGAACCATACCCATGATTTCGAAATTTACGCAGTGCATTACAGCGGCGATGGCTACACCACCATAAAACGCAAGATTCTAACCCGGCTGCCACTCAGCGCCGGAGTTCGTCCTCCTTTAGGCGAAGAAACAATCCAGAAACTGGCACCGGGAGAAGTACTGCATATGGAACCCTTTTACGAAGTGCACAGTCAGCTACCGCCGCAATGCTTGTCCTCTTCACTGAGCGTAGTCATCCATGCGCCCGTGTTAACCGAGGGCGCCCAGGCCTGGTGTTTCGACGAAGACTATTTGCCGACCCATCCGGGTATCGCGACGGGGGAGATAGCCTTTTATGAACAGACGTTGTCGCAGTTGAATGGGGAGTGGCAACCGTCTAAATGAACAACCGGAACAGCATCGGGTATCGACATCCGCAGACAGGCTCGCACACTAATAATGAATCACACGGCCCTTTCGCGAGCTGGCTCGCTCCCACATAGGTATTGGTTCGGGCTTTCAGACCGGGTCGAGCAGTTCGACACGGGGCTTGCCATCACCGCTACAGATCACCCGATTGCGCCCGGTGGTCTTGGCTTCGTAAAGTGCCTGATCGGCATCGTTGAGCCACAGTGTTGCGTCAGTGTGCGCCGGATTGAACGCGGCGAGGCCAATGCTCAGGCTGACTTTCAGCGCCGGATTCTGTTCGTAACCGAGGGTGGCGAAGCGATCACGCAGGGCATCCATGACGGCAGCCGCGCTCTCGAGCGCGACGTCCGGAAGGATCACACAGAACTCGTCGCCGCCGTAACGGCCCGCCACGTCAGCCGCCCGCAGGTTCTGATTGAGCATCTTGCTCAGCTGACGCAACACAGTGTCCCCGGCGACATGGCCGTAGGTGTCGTTGATGGTTTTGAAATGGTCGATGTCGATCAACGCAATCGCCCCGCCGTGATCCCGACGTTTGCAGCGCTGGAATTCAACTTCCAGCTGATCCTTCCAGGCACCGTGGTTGAGCAGGCCGGTGAGGCTGTCGGTACGGCTCAAGGCCAGCAACTCGCGCTTGTGCCGGCCCAACGTGGTGGCTTGGCGAAAGCAGATCCAGCCCAGTGCCAGCGGATACAGACACAGCAACGGCAAACAGGCATACAGTTGCCATTGGCTGGTTTCAGGAATGAAGGTCGGCGCAAACACCACGAACCCGACGCCGATCCCGAGGATTTGCGCAACGGTCCCGGCCAACATAAAGCGCAAGCCGCCAATCGCCACGTTGTTCATCGCCATCATGGCCAGCGTTGCTGCGCTCGGCAGCGGGTTGAACTGCATCGCGGCAACCCAGAGGCCACCGAGGAAGGCATCGATCATCAGATTACGGTGTTCGGCGTGGTAGGGCACCGGTGACCGACGCGCCCATTGGTAAGCCACATGCGGCCATAAAACACCGTTGAAGAGCATCAACCCCCACACCCACGGAGCCGGGTCGAGCGGGTACATCGCGGCACCGACGCAGATCAATCCCAAGGTCAGCCCCAGGGTTCGCGAGGCGTAAAGCCTCCTGGTCAGTGAAAGTCCTTTTCCTACCGCTTTTCCCATCTGAGCCTCTGCGCCACTGAATGAAACCTGCAGACACCGGGTTTTCAGGTGTGGTGGAAGTCTAACAGGGCAACCTCAAATAGCCATCACCGGCTGGCGGGGTGAATACCAGCGTATTGCCGTCAGGCGGGCGTCGAAAGTTTGGCTATACATGAAGAGCGGGTTAATCAATAACGATAAAAAAGGAGGCCCATGCGCACTTTTCAGGTGTTGATCATCGGCAGCGGTTTTGGCGGGCAGTGCGCGGCGATCAATTTGCTCAAGGCCGGTATCGACGATTTCCGGATGCTGGAACGGCGGGAATTTTTCGGCGGCACCTGGTGCCAGAACACCTACCCCGGGGCGGCCGTTGACGTGCCCTCGCCGCTTTACTCGCTGTCCTTTGCGCCCTATCGCTGGACGCAAATGTTTGCCGATCAAGCCGAACTGCATCGCTATACCCATCACATAGTGGACCACTTCGGGTTGCGCGAACGGGTGGAACTGCAAGCCGAGGTCAAGCGCATCGAATGGGACGACGATGCCAAAGGCTGGACGGTTCACACTGCCGGCAAGGGCTCGTTCCACGCCCGGTTTCTGATTAACGCCACCGGGCCGCTGAGCCAGCCCGTGGTTCCGCACTTCGAGGGCATGGAGCGCTTTCAGGGCAGGACTTTTCATACAAACAACTGGGATCACACCTACGACTACCGGCAAAAACGCGTTGCCATCGTCGGCAGCGGCGCCAGCGCGGCCCAGGTCATACCGGCGATAGCGCCAGACGTCGACCATTTGCATGTGTTCCAGCGCACCCCGCACTGGGTGCTGCCACGGGCCGACCGCACTTTCGGCCCCTTCCAGCGTTGGCTGCTCGGCCTCAGACCGGCGTACAAACTGCTGCGCTGGCTGATTTACTGGCAATTTGAAACCAGAGTGATCGCCTTCAAGTACTCAAAACCGGCGATCCGCATGGTCCAGCAACACGCGTTGCGCTTCCTCAAACGGCAAGTGCCGGACGCCGAACTGCGACGCAAACTGACACCGGATTACGCGATCGGCTGCAAGCGGGTGATCGTTTCGAGCACCCTGTACCCGGCACTCGGCCGCCCCAATGTGACATTGCACAGCCGCGAACAGGGCATTGCGTCCATCGACGAAACCGGCATCGTCACTCAGGACGGCCGGCACATCGACCTGGACCTGATCGTCTGGTCCACCGGTTATGACGCCACCGACGGGGTGATTTCCTATCCGGTCTGCGGAAAAAACGGCAGGCAACTCAGGGATGTCTGGGCGACCTATCCCCGCGCCTACCTCGGCACCAGCCTGCCGGACTTCCCCAACCTGTTTATCGTCACTGGGCCCAACACCGGCATCGGCCATACCTCGGCGCTGTTCATCATCGAATCGCAGATGAACTACATCCTCGATTGCATTCGTACGCTAAAAAAACAGGGTTTGCGCAGCATCGAAGTTCGCCCCGAGGCAGAACGTACCTACACTGAAATGATCCACAGAGAGATGGAACGCACGGTATGGAAGTCCGGAGGCTGTCACAGCTGGTATCAAAGCAAGAGCGGTCATGTGATCGCGATGTTTCCGGGGTTCAGTTTCAGCTATCACCGCTTGACCCGGGCGCTGAAAACCGCCGACCACATTCTGTCCTGATCACGTACGAGGAAGATGCCTGATGCTTTTGCTGGTTGTCGTCATTGCGGTGTTCGTGGCCTGGAGCTGGTTGAGCTACCCGGCCATCGGTTATTGGCTCTATGACTTGAACATGGCGGCCGAGGCCAGGCTGTATCGGCTGCACAAAATCGTCGTACCGATCGCGGAAATGACCGTCTCGACCTGGCAAGGCGGGCCGTACGAAGCGTCCAGCAGCGTACTGATGCTCCACGGCTACAGCGCCGACAAAAATATCTGGTTGCGCTTCGCCCGGCATTTTGTCGGCAGTTACCGGGTGATCATCCCCGACATCGCCGGTCATGGCGAAACCGGCTTCAAGGCCGGCGGCGGTTATGACATTCCCTTGCAAGCCAAACGGATGATCCAGTTGCTCGACGTCTGCGGCGTCGAGAAAGTGCATGTAGTCGGCAACTCGATGGGCGGGTACATGGCGGCCTGGCTGGCGGCGACTTACCCGGAGCGCATTGCGTCCGTGGCCCTGATCGACCCGGCCGGCGTCACCGCGCCCGAAGCCAGCGACATGGAGCGCCACCTGGCCCGGGGTCACAACCCGTTCCTGATCCACTCACGAGAGGAATTCCGCTATTTCTACGCCATGACCATGGCGGAGCCACCCTGGGTGCCCGGCGTGGTGCTGGACGCCATTGCCCAGCGTTATGAACAGTCCAGGGACGAGCTGGAAGAAATCTTCAAAGACTTCCGCGCCAGCCCGCCGATGGAACCGAAACTGCCCGAGATCAAGTGCCCGGCCCTGTTGCTGTGGGGGCGCAAGGATCGCTTGATCGACGTCAGCAGCGTGGCGATCTGGAGCAAAGGCATCGAAGATTTGCGGGTGGAAATCTGGGACGGCATCGGGCACATGCCCATGGTCGAAGCGCCGGCGGGCACGGCGCGGTTGTATCGTGAGTTTTTGGCATCCCAGCGCCTTGAAAGCCCCCAGGATCAGCGAATGCATTGAGGATGCAGTCCTTTGCAGAATGAAGTCCGTAAGATTCTTCGTTTGTCGGCGCGCTTGAAGGCTGCGATCTTTTGCCCATCCTTTACGTCACCGCGCCAGGAAATCTTCATGAGCCAACCGAGCTATGTCAGCCCTGACCTGATCCGCCAACGCTTCTCCAAAGCGATGTCCGACATGTACCGCGAGGAAGTGCCGCTTTACGGCGCGCTGATGGAACTAGTGGAACAGACCAACCGCCATGTGCTGGAGAGCGATCCTCAGGTCGCCCGGCAGTTGCACAGCACGGGCGAAATCCAGCGGCTGGACATGGAGCGCCACGGCGCCATCCGCGTCGGCACCGCCGGCGAACTGGCCACCCTCGCGCGACTGTTTTCGGTGATGGGCATGCAGCCGGTGGGCTATTACGACCTGACCCCGGCCGGCGTGCCGGTGCACTCGACGGCCTTTCGCGCGGTGCATGAGGCCGCGTTGCAGGTCAGCCCGTTTCGTGTGTTTACCTCGCTGCTACGCCTCGAACTGATTGAAAACCTGGAGCTGCGTGCCTTTGCCCAGTCGGTACTGGACAGGCGTTCGATCTTCACGCAGCGCGCATTGGAACTCATTGAGCACGCCGAAACCGAAGGCGGCCTCACCGAAACGCAAGCACAAGACTTCGTCGAGCAGGCGCTGGAAACCTTCCGCTGGCACCACAGCGCCACGGTCACCGCCGAACAGTACCGCCAACTCAGCGCCCAGCATCGCCTGATCGCCGACGTTGTAGCGTTCAAGGGCCCGCACATCAACCACTTGACGCCGCGCACGCTGGACATCGACATCGTCCAGGCGCAAATGCCCGCCCATGGCATCACCCCCAAAGCCGTGATCGAGGGCCCGCCCCGCCGGCAATGCCCGATCCTGCTGCGCCAGACCAGTTTCAAGGCGCTGGACGAGCCCGTCGCGTTCACCGATCAAGTCGACAGCCGCGGCAGCCACAGCGCCCGCTTTGGTGAAATCGAGCAACGTGGCGCTGCGCTCACTCCCAAAGGGCGGGCGCTGTATGACCGTTTGCTGAATGCCGCGCGGGATGAGCTCAAGGACTTCCCGAATGAAGGCAACGCCGCACGCTACAACGAGCTGATGGCGCAGCACTTCAGCGAATTCCCTGACACGGTTGAAGGCATGCGCCAACAGGAACTGGCGTACTTTCGCTATTTTGTGACGGAAAAAGGCCAGGGGTCGGCCGCGCTTAAATCGCTGCCGCTGGAGGATTTGCTCAGCGGTGGTTTTCTGCGGGTTGAACCGCTGGTGTACGAAGATTTCCTGCCGGTCAGCGCGGCGGGGATTTTTCAGTCGAACCTGGGGGATGCCGCGCAAACCCGGTACGCCGAGCACTCGAACCGGCAGGCGTTTGAGAAAGCGCTGGGGCGCTCGACGATTGATGAGTTGGGCTTGTATGCCGAGACGCAGCGGCGGTCGATTGAAGAATGTTTTACTGCGCTTGGAGATCACCGCTAAAAAGATCGCAGCCTGCGGCAGCTCCTACGGGGGAATGCCTGTTGGAGCTGCCGCGGGCTGCGATCTTTTAGGGTTATTTCAACTTCGCCAACAACGCCTCGGCCGCGGCTTCGGACGACGCCGGATTCTGCCCGGTGAGCAACAGACCATCAGTCTGCACATAACTCGCCCAGTCATCCCCCTTGGAATAAATCCCCCCCTTCTCCTTGAGCATGTCCTCCACCAGAAACGGCACGACATCGGTCAATTGCACGGCCTCTTCCTCAGAGTTGGTGAAGCCCGTCACCCGTTTGCCCTTGACCAGAGGCTGACCATCCGCCCCTTTGACGTGACGCAATACACCCGGCGCATGGCAAACCAATGCAACGGGTTTGCCCGCCTCGTTGAAAGCCTCGATCAGGGCAATCGACACCTTGTCTTCGGCCAGATCCCACAGCGGACCATGGCCGCCCGGATAGAAAACGGCGTCGTAATCCTCGGCCCTCACGCTGCTCAGCAACGCGGTCGACGCCAGTGCGGATTGGGCGGCGGAGTCCTTGCGAAAGCGATCGGTGGCCGCGGTCTGCGCGTCAGGCTCATCGCTTTTCGGATCCAGCGGCGGCTGGCCACCCTTGGGTGAAACCAGCGTCAACTGCGCGCCAGCGTCCTTGAAAGCGAAATACGGTGCGGCGAATTCTTCCAGCCAGAAGCCGGTTTTCTTACCCGTGTCACCCAACTGATCGTGGGACGTCAGAACCATCAGGATTTTCATGTCGCGCTCCTTGAATGCGGGGAATGTTCAGTCATCTCGGCGCTGAGTTCGACCACCGGACTGCGCAGTTCGTTGCACTTCTCACCCTAGCCGTTCCGCGAGCGATTCTGCGCGAACAAGACGACCGGCAGCCGGTGATGGCCAACCGCCTTGATGCGCAAGAAGTTGCGCAATCGCTGCGGTCGGTGATGCTGCTCCGGCGCTGATCGCTCGGCCTGTGAGGGGTTCCAGCCAAGTGAGCAAGAAGTTGCGCAGTGCTGCGCAAGTTCTTGCGCACTTGTCGTAGTGATCGTTGCGCGAAACCCTCCGCGCAAAACCAAAACCACTTCAACACCCTGATTTGAATAGCTTTCAGTGCTTTTGGCACGGACCTTGATAACGGTCAGCTCCCCACCGAGCGATACCGCCTCCCGGGCACCCTTATTTATTCAGCAAGGAGAGCATCCATGGCAACACCAGCATACATGTCCGTCACTGGCGAAAAACAAGGTCTGATCACTGCCGGCGCATTCACTGCCGACTCGGTTGGCAACACCTACCAGGAAGGTCATGAAGACCAGGTCATGATTCAGGCGTTCAGCCACGACGTGATCATCCCGCGCGACCCGCAATCCGGCCAACCAACCGGCCAGCGCACACACCAGCCCGTCGTGATCACCAAGGTCTACGACAAGGCTTCGCCATTGCTGCAAGCGGCGTTGACTACCGGCGAGCGCATGAGCGAAATCGTTATCCAGTGGTTCCGCACCTCGGCTCAAGGTACCCAGGAGCACTACTACACCACCAAACTGGAAGACGCGATCATCGTCGCCATCAACAACAAAATGCACAACTGCCAGGACCCGTCGAACTCGCACTTCACGCACCTGGAAGAGGTGCAATTCAGCTACCGCAAAATCACCTGGACCCACGAAGTATCCGGTACTTCGGGTTCCGATGACTGGCGTTCCCCGGTCGCTGGCTAAGTCTGGCCGACCGTTTCAAGCATCGGCCAGCTCTGCTGGTCGATGTTGTTTACGCCGCTCCAGAATGTTCGCGCCTGCAAGCGCCCTGCCCGGGTGCTGGCGAGCGCCGCAGCACTGCACGAGGAAAAAGGATGTTCGCGCCGGCCTATCAGATTCACTTTGCCCTGACCATCGAAGGCCTTTCCAGTGACTTTCAGGTCCTGTCCCTGCAAGGTCGGGAAGCCATCAGCCAGCCGTTTGTGTTTGAGGTGGAACTGGTCAGCTAAAAGCGCTCCCTGGACCTCGAAAGCCTGCTGCACAAACCGGCTTTCCTGCAGCTTTCCAGCAGTCCAACCGGCCGGATCAAAAGAGACTGTTAGAACAGCTCATCCAACTGTTCAAAAAACCCCCGTTTGACAGGTTGGTCAGCCTCACCCAGCTCTTCAAGAAACTTGTTCGCAACATTCTGCGAGACATTTTCCCGCAGGTTACGATGGACAAACGCGATATCCAGCCAGCGATCAGCGATGCCACCACGACCCAGGTCGATGAAGTGCAGTTGGTCATGTGCATCAACAAAAACATTGGTGTCACAGAGATCGCCATGGCTGAACCCCGATTCCTCGCTTGGTAGCGTGGCGTGCAGGCGGACCAGCAGTTCCTCGGGCGTGTTCAGGCTCGGCCACTGTTGAAAGTCGTAGTCTTTCTCACACAGATCACGCGCGAACAGATATTCCAACTCTTTCAGGCGCAACGAAGCACTTGCATCGAACGGGCAATCAGCGATGGGTACTGCCTGTAACTGACGGAGCGCCTCGCGAAACAGCGCTAACACCGCGCCCTGATCGTGGCTGCGTGCTTGTAATGGTTCCCCTGGAACACAGCGCGTGATCATGAACTCGCCTTCGGCGCTCTCGGCAACGACTGCAACTTCTGGCACGCACAGATGAGCATCTACCCATTCCAACACGCGAGCTTCACGCAAGACGCTGTAGGTAGTGGCTGCATAAACTGCGGCGCAAGCTTTGAGAAAGAAGCGGTCATTCCCACGGGTAAACCCGTAAACGTGACAGGGAGACTCACCGACTTCGTCGGCTACAAGGGCGGCTTCGCCAATAAATCGAGCAATTACCCGGGGCACTTCGAATGGCATCTGCAATGTCATGTGCTCGATACGGTGATTCAAGGCGCTACGCAATCATAGAAGGTGTTCGCCCAGTGTAGAGGCCTCGGCAATCCTTGCACTGGTAAAGAGCCCCGTCACTGGGCGAACGGGCGATATATTAGTTGAAGTTTTTGCCTATGTCCGCGCCTATAACATGAAATTTAGCGAACAATGATTGAACGTCGGCTTAAATATGACTTACATACACCTGTGAAACTCACCGGTTCGACCATAAAGATCGATTATTCTTGTACACCAAGTTGTACAAAGAACAATAACGCTGGAGTTGATACATGACTTTAAAGCCGGGCAGACACTTTCAAAGTATCGATATAAGTCAGCACAATGCTCTTTCCTACACTCAGGTCTTTCAGATTTTTTGAATGGGCAGCAATCGGCGCTGAAGCAAAGTTCAGCGCCGTTTGTGTTTCTGCGCTAGATGCTGTCAGGGAGTCTTCGCAGTTTCCTGCGCGGTGGATTCGCCGCTGTCGGTGCCTTTGCCGCTGTCCTTGCGACGGGTTGGATCGGTAGGGCGCAACGCGTCATTGTCGCGCTCGACTTCGCCAGGCGGGCGCGGTTCGTCGGGGTGTTCCGAGGGATCAGGCGATTGGGGTTTCATGGTGGTTTCCTCAGGCCTCGGGGTCGTCGACTTCTTTGGCGACGTTCACGGCGGGCGAGTCTTTGTGGGATTGATCGGCTTTGGATTTAAGGGCCTGCCATTGATCGAGGTCGATGGCGCCCTGCCCCAGCAAGTCGTCGGCGACTCGTAGCAACGCCGCGTAATGCGCGTCGGGGGATTGCTGCCAATAGGTCTTGTCTTCAAATAGGCGCTGCCACGCGGCAAGGTCGGGTGGTTTGAGGTCGTCGCTCATGGCGGGCTCCTGTTGGGCGTTCGTACGGTAGAGAGCCGGGTGGCGGCTGGAGTTCCTGTCGATTGAAGATACAAATCAAAAGATCGCAGGCTTCGCCAGCTCCTACAAACCCGTGAATCTAATACCCGGTCATCTCCAGATAACCCTGCCCGCCGTGACTGCCGCTCAGGCGCACCGGCCCTTCCCAGTAAGGGATGCGCAAATCCATCCAGGCATTGGGATTAAGTGCAGTGATGCTGACATCGAGTTGCTTGCCGGGGATTTTGATCGCCCAGCGTACGGGCATCGAACGCCCGGCGACCTTGGCGGTGTCTTGCGGCGTGAGGCTGATGTCGCTGGCATGCAACACCTGCGTCTGGCCCTGAGCATCGATCCAGGTTCCGGTGAGATACGGCTCGCCATCCTTGTGCCGCATTCGGTAAAGCATCACCTGTTCACCGCTGTCCAGGTGCAGGGAGAACCAGTCCCAGCCCGTCTGGTTGGCGGTCAACGGTTGGCTGCTCCATTCGCGATCAAGCCATGCCGGACCGCTGACTTGATAGGACTTGCCGTCGATTTCCAACGTCCCGCTGGCCTGAAAAAACGGCTGGCTGTAGTAGTACGACGCCTGGCCCTGTTCGGATTTCTGGCTGAAACCCTTGTCGCCCTGAAGCACCGGCGGACGCGTGGACGTCAGGCGCAGTTGATAGCTGAAATCCTTGTCACGCGCGCTGAGTTGCAGATCGGCCAGCGCATCGGCCCCTTGACCGCCGAATCGCCAATCGTCGATCCACGCGTTGAACGGCTGCACACTCACGCCGGCCTGGCCGATACCGCCGCGGGCATAGCGTTCGGCCGCGTGATGCACCTTTGCCGACGTCACTGCCGCATGCCCCAGCCAGATTGTCTGGTTGGCCCACCCCGCCACCTCGGGCGCCGCTTTCAGTGCGCTGCGAAACAACGTCCATTGCACGCCGAACTCGCGGCCCTGAGCGTCCTTGAGATTGGCGGTGACGTACCACCACTCGATCCGAAAGCCATCGTGAACACCGTGATCCGCCGGAAAACTGAACGCCCGCCCCGGCACCACCGATGTAAAGGTGACGGCGTCACCGCCGAGACCGGCGAATCCTTTTTCGACTGGCGCCGGGTTGTCGCAACCACTCAACAGCAGAACACCCAGCAGAGCGAGCTTAATCCTCATGCGCAAAGGTCCTCAGCAGGTCCGCCGGTTGCGTGCGATACAGCGAGTACAGCGGCCACGCCGATGCCAGCAAGGTCGCAAGCAACGCCAGCCCCATCAACTGCAACAGCTGCAATGGAAAGAGCCGCAACGGCAGGCGCCAACCGAATGCCTGAACGTTGATCACCGTGTCCAGGCACCACGCCAGCGCGATGCCCAACGGCAGCGCCAGCACCAGCGTCAGCACCGCCAATAACCAGGTTTGCCCGAGGTTGAGCAGCATCAATTGCCGACGCGTCACGCCCAGCGCCCACAGCGGCGCGAGTTGGCCGAGGCGGCTCTGGCTCTGGGTCAGCAGGCTGATGAACAGCGCCACACCGGCAACGCCCAGGGTCAGGCTGTTCAGTGCGGCGGTGGCGGCGAAGGTGCGCTCAAACACTTGGGTGGACCAGCCTTTGAGCCGGGCCTGATCGACGATGCGGCTGTCATCCAGTTCGAAACGGGTTTGCAGCGTTTTCAGGAACGCCGGAATCAAGGCCGGCTCGATGCGCAGGTTGAAACGGTTGGGCGTCAGCTGCGGCCAACCGCGCAGCAGATGATCGACATTGATCAGGATATGGCCTTTGGGATTGCCGTAATCGGCGTAGATTCCGACGATTTGCGCCGACCACTGTCCGCCGGGAGTCGGGATCATCAGGTCGTCGCCGAGACGCACCTTCAGTCGCCGCGCCAGTTGTTCGCTGAGCATCAGTGCATCAGCCTTGGCCAGTTGGCCCCACGGGTCGTTGCCCAAGGACTCCAGCAATGGCCAGTGCTGGCGATAGGTCGGGTGATCGATCACGCCAAAAACGTCTGCCGGCCAGCCTTGCAACTGAATCGACACCTGCCAGTTGGGCAGCACTGCCGTGAGTGACGGCTGCTGTGTGAGCCAGGTCTGCAACCCCCGGGCCTGGCCCGGATTCTGCGGGTTCACGTACAGCTCGGCGGTCAGGCGTTGTTCGAGCCAGTCACTGAAAGTCTGGCGGAAACCGGCGGTCATGCTGCCGGCGCCGATGTTCGCCGCGAGGGCCAACAGTAGCGCCATCAGCGCCAGACTCAGCGCCGGCAATTGCTGGCGGCAGTCAGCGAGAAACCATTGGCCGAGTACTGAACGGCTGCGATGCAACGCCAGGTTGAGCACGGTATTGAGCACCACCGGCAGCGCCAGCGCGGCGCCGATCAGCAGCGCTGCCATCAACACGAATCCACTGCCGAGGCTGTCGCCGAAGATCAGCGCCAGCAGTGCGACCACCCCCATCATCGCCGCGACCCACGCCTGACGCCGCAACCAGCGCGCGTGAGCCTGATGCCAGGCCTGCGGGTCAGCCAATGCCAGCAACGGCAATCGCGCCGCACGCAGCAGGCTGTTGGCGCCTGCCAGCAACGCACCGAGCACGCTCAGCCCGAGTCCGCTGAGCCACCACCCGGGACTGAGGCTCAACTGCCCCGCCACTTCGGCGCCGTACAAGCCGCGCAGACTGGCGGCGACGTCCGGCAGCAGCACGCTCGCCAACAGGTAGCCGCTGGCAACCCCGAAGAAGCCGCCGATCAGCGCCAGCCCACCCAGTTCAACGGCCAGACCAGCAATCAACATCCGGGCGCTGACGCCACAGGCGCGCAGGGTTCGCAGCAGCCCTCGACGTTGTTCCAGAGCCAGCCCGATGGCAGCGTGAACGATGAACAGACCCACCACGAAAGACAGAAAACCCAAGGCATCAAGGTTCAGGTGAAAGCTTTCGGTCAGGCGCGCGAGATTGTTCTCTTCGCCGCTGGTTTTGAATTGGAGCTGGCCTTTGAATTGATCAGGCAAGGGCGCGGTGAAATCCTTGGGCAGCAGCAGCCGCGAGAGTTGATCCGGCAGCTTCAGAATCTGCTGGGCGAAGCCGATGTCCACCAGCAACACGCCGGGGGCCATGTCGGTTTGCACGTGCAGTGGCGGCAACACCTCGCCGGTCACCGTGGAAGGTTGCCCGCCTTCGGGTAAATCCAGGGCCTGCAAGGTCTGCGGTGCGATCCAGGTAGCGCCCGGCGAAGTGAAAAACCCGACCACTTGCTCGATGTCCATCGCCCGCCCGGCCACCGCTGAACCTGTCGGCAGGGAAACCGGGTCGATGCCCATCAGTTGCAAGCGCTGATCTTCATGGCCCTCGAGCGTCACGCGCCCCTGCAACACCGGCGACACCGGCCACCCTGCACGGCGCAGCTCGACAAACCACGCTTGAGGAAACGTCCCGCCCCCGGGCGCACTGAGGCTGGCCTGAGGTTCGCCGCCGATCAGCTGACTGGCCCGGGCATAACTTTCCCGGGCCTGACTGTTCAGCGCCTGCACGCCGGTCAGCAGGCTGGTGGCCAGCCAAAGCCCGGTCAATACGCTGAAAAATTGCACCGGATGCTGCCACCAATGGCTGAACAGCGCGCGCAATGTCTCGCGAAAAACCCGCACCTCAGCGCTCGTCCGCGCCAGCCAGGCGACCACGGTGCAGCACCACTTTTTCTGCCAGTCGTGCGGCCACTCTCGGGCTGTGCGTGACCATCAGCAAAGTCGTCGGGCTGTCGTCGAGCAGTTCCAGCAACAACTTCAGCACTTCATCGCTGGTGGTTTCATCGAGGCTGCCGGTGGGCTCGTCGGCCAGCAGCAATGTGGGTCGCGACGCCAACGCCCTACCCAGCGCGACCCGCTGCTGTTGGCCACCCGACAACTGCTCCGGGTAACGTCGCAGCAAATCACCCAACCCCAGACGCTGGACCAGATGCGCCTGCCAGCGCAAATCATGGCGCCCGGCCAGACGCGCCTGAAACGCCAGATTGTCCTCTACGCGCAAACTGCCGATCAGGTTGAATTGCTGGAACACCAGACCGATTTCAGTCCGTCGCCAGTTCGCCAGTTGCCCCTCACTCATCCGCTCAAGTTGGTAGTCGCCACTGCGGATACTGCCGCTGTCCACCTTGTCCAGCCCGGCGATCAGGTGCAGCAAGGTGCTCTTGCCGCTGCCCGACTCGCCCATCAGCGCCAGACTGCTGCCGGGTTTCAGCGCCAGGTCGACACCCTGCAACACCGGCAGCGTACCCTGCGGTGTGGCGTAGCTTTTGAAGACGCCTTGGACCTGCAGCATGGGGGAACCTGATTGAGGGGCGTGGGGCAAGGATAGCGGCCCTGCATGGTTTTTGTTCGTTGGGGATGGTTGAACCGCCACGTCGATGCACTGCAAGTCGCGGTAATCAACGGCGACGTCCAACGTCCCACACACTTGCGGGAAAAAACACACAAAGCCAAGGAACTGCCTGACTGCTCATTCGTATTCAAATGAATACATTCGAGCGATGAATTATCTCATTCAACAAACCACGATTTTCGTGACATGGCATGCCTCGATCCGTGACTTGCGGGCGAAGATCGCAATCGCCCGTCGCATTGACCGCGCTTCTGCGGGTAATCTTGGGGATGTAAAGCCGGTGGGCGATGGTGTTTCTGAAATGCGCGTGGACGTCGGGGCCGGCTATCGGGTCTACTTCACTATGCGCAACAACGTCGTCATCGTACTGCTGGTCGGTGGTGACAAATCTTCGCAACCCGCTGACATCAAGCGGGCGAAAAAAATGGCAAAGGAGGTTTTACCATGAGCCAGACTTTGACTACATTCGATATGGCCGCACTGCTGGACAGTGACGAAGCCATCAGTGAGTACCTTTCCCAAGTGTTGGCAGACGGCGACAACGAGGAATTTCTTCGCGCTATCGGATATGTCGTAAAAGCGCGAGGTATGACGCAAATTGCCAAGGATTCGGGTATGGGGCGCGAAAGCCTGTACAAGGCCTTCGCTCCCGGTGCAAAACCACGATTCGACACTGTTCTAAAGGTCATCCATGCCCTTGGCATTGATCTCTGCGCGCAACCTGGTCACCCGGTAAATCACTCGGGACTCTGAAAGACCCTTCTGATCAGGTTGCCTGCTTCACCGCCACCCACGTAAAACACAACGGCAACTGCGCCTCGCGTTGCAGATAGCGGTCATACAGTTCCTCGCGATTGGAGTGCGGGTACTCCTTGAAGTGGCTGATCTGCAAGCCGGCCTCAATGGCGCCGGTGAAGATTGCGCTCAAGGTGTGAACGAACCAGTAGGACGTCGCGGCCTTCTGTTCGACTTTGCCTTCGTAGACAATCGGCTGGTCCTGCACGAACGGTTCGCTGCGAAAATACGAAGTGGTCAGGGCATAAGGATCGGCCGCTTCGGGGTCGACCATTTCCAGAAACGGGTGGGTTTCATACACCACCAGCGCGCCGCCAGGCTTGAGGGTCTGGGCGACGTGGCGAAAGAATTCGCCGATGTCCGGCATCCAGTTCAGGACGCCGATGGTGATCAGCGCTACATCGAAACGGCTGTGCAGCTCAACCGGCAATTGGTGGATGTCAGACTCGATGAATTCAGCCGCGTGCGGCGAGCGGGCCGCCAGTTCGCGCGCCTGTTCCAGAAACGCCCCGGACTGGTCGACACCGACCACACTGCGGGCACCCAGCGCAAACAGCGAAAGACTTTCGCGGCCATTGTTGCAGCCCAGTTGCACCACGTCCTTGCCATCCACGCCAACCTGCTCCAGGACACCGCGCAAGGTGTCGTCGAGGCAGGAAAAATCCGCTTGGGTGACGGCCTTCAATAGTAACGGCCATTCAGGGTTGTCTTTGTGGTGGCGGGCAGAATCATTCCAGGCATCGCGGTTGCTGGCGATGGCTGTTTGTTGTGTCGGCATTTCCATTGCGCGCTCCAGAGCTCGGGTCTTGATTGACCGGGCCGAGTCTAGATCAGCGACTTATTAAAACCCATTCGTGGTTTGTAGGAATCTTGTAAGCCCGGCAACGCTCACGTCCGGCAGCTATAGTTAATGGCCTTGGGGAAATGCGTGAAAAACCGATTTCGCAGGTGCTGCCATGACACACACCGATCTGACGCTGTTGTTCATCCTCGGCCTGACTGCCGCCCCCGGCGTGCAGGCCAATGACACGCTGACACCCACGTCCGACTACAGCAGTGATTTCAACTATTACGGCGCCGACCAGCCCTTCGCTCACCCCGTTCCACCGACCCTGAGCACGGTGCCGCCGGGTTCGTACATTCCGACAGCGCCCATGGATTTCATCCCGATCGCCAGCGAGCACGTCTTCTCTGATTCACGCCTGCCAACGGTTGCCGATGCCACCGTGCGTGTGTTCATCCGGTCCTACGACCCGGAACGCGGCGTCTACGTCAACGAAGAAGTCGTCGACCCGACCTGCCTGCTGGCCTGCCTCAGTGGGCAGGGCCAGGCGACGCCGGTTTACCACTGACGTTTGTCCGGGCGTGCGAGGCCGAGTTTTTCGATGCGGTAACGCAGCATGTCGCGGCTCAGGCCCAGCAGCCGTGCGGATTTGGTGACGTTCCAGTCGGTCTTGTCGAGCATCTTGCGCACCATGTCGCGCTCTACTTCCGGCAGGTTCATCGACTCGTTGCCGTTGTACAGCGCACGCGGCTCGGCGTGGTATTGCGCCTCGGGCATCACCAGCGGTTCATCCACCAGGCTCAGGCACACGTTCAACTGGTGCGCGGCGACGGTGTCGGCCTGTGCCAGCAGCACGGTTTGTTCGAGCATGTTGCGCAGTTCGCGCACGTTGCCCGGCCAGCTGTAACTGAGCAGCAACTCTTCAGCCTGGTCGCTGAAATGCAGGTTCGGCTTGCCATAGCGTTTGCCATGGATCGCCAGGAAATGCCGGGCCAGCAACAGGATGTCGGCGCCCCGGGCGTACAGGCGCGGCACCTTGATCGAGATGATGCGCAAACGGAAAAACAGGTCGCGGCGGAACTTGCCCTGCTGGACCATTTGCTCGAGGTTGCAGTTGGTGGCGCTGATCACCCGCAAATCGACCTTGCGCTCCTTCACCGAGCCGACCCGGCGAATGGTCCGGTCTTCCAGCAACTTCAACAGTTTGGCTTGCAGCAGCAGGTCCATTTCCCCGACTTCATCGAGAAACAGCGTGCCGCCATCGGCCGCTTCCACCAGACCGACGCGGCGGTCCTTGGCGTCGGTGAACGCGCCCTTCTCGTGGCCGAAGAGTTCCGACTCGACGAGGTTGGAGGGAATCGACGCGCAGTTGAATTCAATGAACGGCCCCTTGGCACGCGGGCCGTCAAAGTGCAGCGCCCGGGCGACCAGTTCCTTGCCGGTGCCGGTCTCGCCTTCCACCAGCACCGGCGGCAGGTCGGTGTTGGCCATGCGGCGCTCGGCGTCGAGCAACTGCGCGATGGTGCCTTTGAGATAAAGCATTGGCGCCGATGAACCGATCAGCGCCTGCACGCCGGATTTCTGCGCCTCGCGTTCCTGATAGAACGACAGCGTGCGCTCCATCCGGTCAGTGGCCAGGGCCTTGTCGAGTAGCAGCTTGAGCTCCGGCAAGGCCACCGGTTTGGTCACGTAGTGAAACGCGCCTTCCTTCATCGCCACCACGGCGTCTTCGACATTGCCGTAGCCGGTCATCATGATCACTTTCAGGTCCGGCGCGCTGATGCGCAACTTCTGGATCAGATCGTGACCGCTCATGCCCGGCAACGAGTTGTCGGTCAACACCACATCCGGAGCGAACGTGCTCAATTGCTCCAACGCATCTTCGGCCGAGTGGCAGACCGTCACCTCGAAGTCTTTGCGCTCCAGGTAGGTCTGAATGTTCTCGGCGAGGAGTTCGTCATCCTCGACCAACAGAATGCTGTGCTCCATAGTCCTCTCCCGTTGCCACTTTAAAGTTGAGACTGACGCGGGTTCCTTCCTGCTCTTGACTCGTCAGTTCGACCGAGCCCTCGAAGCGTTCCATTATTCGTTTGACCAGGGCCAGGCCGACGCCCAACCCGCCTTGTTTGGTGGTGAAAAACGGCTTGAAGACCATTTGCTGCTGCTGTTTGCTCATGCCCTTGCCGGTATCGCTGAGGGTCATGCACAGGTGGCCGGCCTGCGACGATTCAATCTCGATGCTCAGTACGCCGCCCTTGGGCATGGCTTCCAGCGCGTTGGCAAACAGGCTATTGAGAATTTGCGTCAGCAGCACCTGCTGGCTGACGATCGGCGGGCAGGCCTTGGGCGTGAAACGCACTTCGACGCCGCTGCGTTTGATCAGCGCGTCGAAGGCACTCAGGGTGTCGTCGATGGCGAGCACCAGGTCGACTGTTTCACTGTCGTTACTCACCGGCCGCAACGACACCAGCAACTCGCGAACCCAGCGCGACATGCGGTCGACCTGATTGATGATGTCGCCAATGTTTTTCTGCGCATTCTGGCTGGCGATTTCCTGGGCCAGCTCGGCGCTGGAGCGAATGTTCGCCAGCGGATTGCGCAAGCTGTGGGCCACCGCCGAGGACATTTCCCCCAGGGCGACGAAGGTCTCGTTGGCGACCAGCTGTTTCTGCTGACTCTCGAGCAGCTTGGCCGCACGTCGCACAATCCAGAACAGCCCGAGGTAGATGGCAGCGCCGCCGAGCGCGGTCGCCAGCCAGATCGCCCTGAAGCCGCGCTGGATGCGCTCCACCAGGTCCGCCGGTTCCTTGTAGACCTCGACCATGGCAATCACTTTGCTTTTGTCGGCGTTGAACATCGGAATGTAGTTCTCGATGAACAGGTATTGGGGCTCGCGCAGAAGTCTCTGCTCGGGACGTTCTTCATTGATCTCGTGGTAGCTGGTGGACACCGCTTCTTTCATCTCGAAGGATTCGTCCAGCTCCTCATCACCTTCAATACGCACGCCGATCAACTCAGGATTGGTCGACCAGACCACCGTGCGATCCAGAGCGTATACCGTGGCCAGCAACAGGTCGGGCAAATGCTCCACATGATCGAGAAACTCGATGCGCGAGGAGGCACGGGCCCCCGGATCGACATCGGGATAAGCATTGTCCTGACGCGGATCGAGCATCTCGCCCATGGTCCGGTTCGCAGAAATAGAGGCGTGGCGAATCTCAGCGGCACCGATGGCCTGGACGAATTGCGCGGTTAACATGGAATCACGTTCGATGTTCTCCTCGACCACAAACCGCGTGGAAATATAACCGAGCCCCAGCGCCACGGCGGCGATGATCACGAAGCTGCCAAAGGAAAACCAGCGCAGCAAATTGAACTGCCCACGCCAGCCCATGCAATCGCCCGCCGAGGTGCTCGGCGGCGCAGCTACTTTGTGTTGTTCGAGTATCTGCATGGGCGGGATCCTGCGTACGGGCATGGAGCCTTTTCACTGGCGTTTGCGAACAGTGTAGGTGGCATTGTCCGAGCCCGACGGCTCGGTGATTCTATTTCGCCGCTATCGCAACCTGGTCACCTGAAACGGATGCGCAGGTGCTCAACGCGGCCCATGTGTGCGCTGATTATTTGAAGGAAGTCGAAGGCCCGGTCAGTGTTGATGGGGACTTTGCAAAGAGCTCGCCAGATTTTCACCCTTGTCGAAAACTGGAGTTATTTTCATAGAAAACAGCTAGTTATCGACGCTTGCAGGTCGTGCCCAGCTAAGAACTGGGGAATAACACCCGCTACCGGGGACAGTTCATCCCCGGGTTCAGGGAACCCGCTTGAACGACAGGCGCACGCACGTGCCCTTGCCTTCCCGGCTGTCGAGGCTCACCGTGCCGCCGCAACGCTCCATGATTCGTTTGACCAGCACCAGCCCGACACCCAACCCGCCTTGCTTGGTAGTGAAAAACGGCCGGAACGCCATGCTGCGTTGTTCCTCGTTCATGCCTTTGCCAGTGTCGCTGATCACCACACTGACGCCCCGGGCATCGGTGGGTTCCAGGGTAATGGTCAGCGTGCCGCCCTTGTCCATGGCCTCCAGTGCATTGGCCAGCAAGCTGTTGAGGATCTGCGACAGCTGCATGTACTGACTCAGGACCATGGGCGTTTCCTGCGGCTCGAACACGACGTTAACCCCGGTCTTGGCGATCTGCTGCTCGAAGGCCATCAGGCTGTCGTGCAACGCCGCGACAAGGTTCACCGGTTCCGGTTCGTCATGCAGTGGTCGCAAGGATTGCAGCAATTCCCTGACCCACTTCGACATGCGATCGACCTGGCCAATGATGTCGTTGATGTTCTTGTGCGCGGGGCCGGTGTCGAATTCCAGCGCCAGTTCGGCACTGGAGCGAATGGTCGCCAGCGGGTTGCGCAAACTGTGCGCCACCGCCGAGGACATCTCACCGAGGGCGACAAAGGTTTCGTTGGTGATCAGTTGTTTCTGCTGCGCCGCCAGCAGAATCGCCGCCCGCCGCACAATCCAGTAGAGGCCCAGGTAAATCAGCCCGCCACCCAGCGCGGTGGCAAGCCAGATCAACACCAGGCCGCGCTCCATGCGGTCGATCAGGTCCTTGGGTTCCTTGTAGATTTCGACCATCGCTGTCACGTGCTTGCCGTCGGCAGCGAACAGCGGAATGTAGTTTTCGATGAAGATGTATTCCGGCGGCGTGATGAATTTCTGTTCCATCCGTGCGTGGTCCACGTCGTGATAACTGGCCGACACCGGCGTCTTCGAGGAAAACGCCTCGTCCAGGTCCTCGTCGGCATGGATCGTCGTGCCCATCAAGGCCGGGTTGGTGGACCAGATCACCATGCGGTCGGGGGCGTAGATGTTGGCCAGGATCACGTCCGGCAAGTGTTCGATATGGTCGAGGAATTCGCCCCGGGCATTGGCGCGGGCCATCGGGTCGACGTCGGGAAAATCCCGGTCCTTGCGCGGGTCCAGCAGCTCGCCCATGGTCCGCACATTCGGGATCGACACATGGCGCACCTCGGCCGAGGCTATCGCCTGAATGAACTGCGACGTGAGCAATGCATCGCGCTGTACGCTCTCGGTAATCACGAACCGCGTGGACACCGACCCCAGGGCCACCGCCACGGTGCCGATCACCGCCATGCTGACCAGCGAAAACCAGCGCAGCAAGTTGAACGGCTGCCGGCGCGCGCTCGGGCGCACGTTCTCGCCGTCGTCGGTACGAAGTGCTTGCGTGGGCATATTCATGGACAGACTTCCCCGGCGATTCCCCCCATTGGTTATAGCCCACTCATAGCCGTTTGCCCGACCTTGGGTCCCCACATACCCCAATCGCCCCGCTCACCCCATCTGCCCCCAATGCTGGGGATTGTGGCCCGTATGGGCGAGCGCCGTTCAGCGCCTGCTTGAGTCTGAAAAGCCCTGAATCCGGGCCTCTTCGGGCAGTTTTCGACGATTGGTACGGAAGTTGCCGAAGCCTCATCAACTGACCCATCCCCGAGGGGCAGGTCTCTGATAGAGGGAATACTCATGCACCCTTTACTGTCCAAAACCACGATCGCCCTGGTCGTGAGCGCTCTGGCCCAAGGCGTCGCCCACGCGGCGCTCTATGCTGTTGATCCCGGACCCTACCTGCCCGCCACCGGCGCTTTTGCTGCCTGGTATCAGGACTCCCACGGTCGAACCCTCGACTTGTGCCTGTCCAAGGCGGTCAGTTCACGGGTGCCCAGTGCGCCCGGTGCGCCCTCCTACATGTGCGTTTTGAATCCGACGCCCGGCGTATTCGACGACACCCAACCCATCGTTTTCCCGAGCAACTTTCCCGATGAATCATTCTGGTTCACCGGCGACGGCGCCATCGTCGACGCCGCTCGGGGCATCGACCTGACGTATGTCAGCGCCATCGAAGCCGCCTTCGCCGCTGAAGATCCGGTGGAAGGCGACCAGGTCAGTTTTGGCCGCATCCGGATTCGGGTCGACGTGCCCACGGCTGGCGTCTACACCGTCACCCACCCCTACGGCGTCGACATATTCGACGTTCCTGCCGGTGGAGACCGCGCGATCAACATGACCCGGGACATCGGCATCGGCTCGCCGAAAACCTACGACGGCGCCCTCAAAAGCGACATCGGTCCCTTTCTGCGCAGCGTCAACGGCCCTTACACCGAGACCAACCCGGTCACCGGTTCAGCCGAGCAGTTCGTGGGTGATCCGAACCTGCAAGAGGCTTTCACCGGCAGCCCTTTCAATACCAACTACATCCGCATTGAAGGGCCTAACGGACTGGATTTGCGCACGACGGTAATGGGCATTTCCGGCAAATTGTCGACCGTGGTGCGGCCAACTCCGATGATTGCCGAGCGCAGCACTTACTCGCGCAAGGCGGGTAGCAGCGCTCCGGTGGCCCAGCAGGATGTCTTCGTCATGGCCCCGCCACCACCGGCCACCGTGACCCTGGACAGCAACACCCCGGTGCTGAACCTGACCGAAGCCGACACCACCGGCCACTGGTACGCCCAGTCATCCACTAACCCGACGTTGCCGAGCAGCCTGGTGGTGACCGCCGACAACCACCTGGCCATCCCCAGCAGCACACCGACTTCCTTGTCCATGCCGCTCACCGACCTGGTGGTGATCTCACGCGCCGAATACAGCCTGAACAGCGGACAAATCACGGTCGTGGCTTCGACCAGCGATGAAACATCGCCACCGGTACTCACCGTCACCTCCGGCACGGGTGTCGCCATCGGCGCCCTCAGTGGCAACGGCGCAGAGAAAACCCTGTCGACCGGCATCTCGCCGATTCCACCGGCCAAGGTTCGGGTGACGTCATCCAATGGCGGCACCGATACCGAAGAAGTGGTCATCGTGCAATGAACGCTCTCATGCCCAGATCCGTATCAGGAGGCATCATGAACAAGTGGCCACGCTTCGCGCTCAACGCGCTCGGGCTGACTCTCTCGCTGTCCGGCAGTGCGTTCGCGCAACTCGCTGCCGTCGATACCGGCCCCTACACCTTTGCCACGGGGAAATTTCCCATGTGGTACCAGGACAGCAATTTGCTCTCACTGGAACTGTGCCAGTCGCGGGCCACCAGCTCGCGTTCACCTGGCGCTCCCGGCGCGCCCGCCTACATGTGCATCCTGAATGCAGAGCCTGGTGTCTACGACGATACCCAGCCGATGGTGTTCCCGGATAACTGGCCGCCGGAGACGTTCTGGTTCCTCGCCGAGACCACCATCGCCGATGTCGGGGGCTATGGCGTAGACGCCTACGTGGCCGGGATCGAAGCGGCGTTCGCTTCGGAAAACCCGGTCGACGGCGACCAGGCCAGCTTCGCGCGGATTCGTCTGCGGATAAACATTCCGATCGCCGGGACCTACACCATTACTCACCCGTATGGCGTGGAAACGGTCAACGTCACCACGCCGGGCCGCCGGGCGATCAACATCACCCGCGACATTGGCATCGGCGCACCCGGCAACTTCGCGGGCGCGCTCAACGGCGAGGTCGGGCCCTTCCTGCGCAGCGTCAATGGTCCGTACACCGAAGTGAACCCGGACACCGGCGCCATCGAGACGTTCGTGGGCGATCCGAACCTGACTGAAGCGGTCACCGGCAGCCCGTTCAACAACAACTTCCTGCGTGTTCAGGGCCCGGCCGGGACCATCCAGACCACACTTTTTACCGTGTCCGGCAAAGTCCTCGACAGCCGCGCACAAACACCGGTGGAGATCGGCCGCGCCACCTACCGCCGCACCTCGTCAGGTCCGGGCACCAGCAGCACCCGGGTTGAGGTCTTTGGCAAATCCACCAACGGTTCGAGCGTGTGCTTCCGCGAAAGCGTGGCGCTGGTTTCCGGACCACCGTTGACGCCTTGCCTGATCAACATGCTCGGCGACAATGCCGGCCAGTTCTTCGGCCATCGCCTGACCGGTGCCACGGTGCCTCCGGTGGTGGTGGTGACCGCGACCGACCCGAGTGGCACTCACCGGCCAACGGCAGTGTCGAGCAAAATCACCGACGTGGTGAAAGTCCAGACCGCGCGTTACAACTGGAGCAACAAAACCCTGCTGATCGAGGCCACCTCTTCAGACGAAGTGGCGGTGCCGGACATGGTCGCCCAGGGTTTCGGACGCCTGTCGAAAACCGGCACCCTGCAACGCCTGACCGTTGCCGATCTGGCGCAACCACCGGCCAGCGTCACCATCAAATCCGCCGCTGGCGGCAACGACACTGAGCCCGTGGTGGTCGTCGGTACTGCGCCGGATTCCGGTGAAAACCAGGCTCCGTTGGCGGTCGCCGACAGTGGCAGCACCAGCTTTGGTATCCCGATCACCCTCAACCTGTTGACCAACGACAGCGACCCGGACGGCAACACGCCACTGAGCATCACCGCGCTGATCCCACCGGCTGCCGGCCAAGGCACCGTGGCTCTGAGCGGCACCACGGCGGTGGTCTACACACCGCCCGCCGTGGTCGATGCACCACTGACCGCGACCTTCACTTACAAGGCTCAAGACGTCAAAGGCCTGGCCTCGACCGCTGCGGCGACCGTGACCATTACCGTGGCGCCTAACCAGCCTCCAGTGGCGGTTGCGGACAGCATCGCGACGCTGGGCGTGGCGGTGCCGATCAACGTGTTGGCCAACGACACCGATCCGGAAGGCAACGTGCCGCTCGCGGTCGCCAGCTTCGGTCAACCGGCGCAAGGTCGCGGCGGCGTCACCAGCAACGGCACAGTGCTGACCTACACCCCACCGGCTGTCGTCACTACGGCCTTCACCACGACCTTCAACTACGTCGCCCGGGACAGCTTCGGCGCCCTCTCGGCGCCGGCCACGGTCACGGTGCAAGTCTCGCCACGGCCTGCTGCGGAAACCTTCGCAGTCACAGCGGCCACGGTGACGGCCCGTTCCAATAACCGCTTCAACTGGGACTTTACCGGTACTTCATCGGTGACCACCGGCAACACCATCACCGTTCAGGTAACCACCCCGACCGGCCTGGTAACGCTGGGCAGCACCACGGTGCCGCTGACCGGACGCTGGCGGCTGACGGTGAGCAACAGCACCACGGTGATTCCGTCGGCGAACCCGACGGCCACCATCACCTCGTCCCAAGGCACCGTGCGCTCGGTGTCGGTGGTCTCCAACTGAGCCCTCGCCCCATCGACCGCAGGTTGATGGGGCGGGCCTCTACCCAAAGGACAACGCCATGAAAACCTCGACCGCCGCCCTGCTCTGCCTGCTTCTGCTTTGCAGCGGTGCGGGCGCGCGCGCCGATGACTTGATGGAAAACGACGACCTCGCGCCCGGCGCCGACCTCGGCGAGCTACCACCGCCGGTGGGCGTGCAAGCGCTGATCAATCAGAACGGCCAGGCCAACGTCGCACTGGTGCAACAGAACGGTCAGTCGTTGCTCGGCACCATCGTTCAGTCGGGGAGCAATCAGGAAGCGTTCATCCTGCAACAGGGCAGCGACCTGATGGCATTGATCACTCAACAAGGTTCCGGCAACGCCGCTGCCATCAGGCAGGCCGGCAGCCAGAACCGCGCGCAGATTTCCCAGAACGGCAACAACAACGACGCCAGCATCGACCAGGCCGGCGCGGGGCTTTCCAGCGCCGTGAACCAGTCGGGAAACGGCATGAGCGTTTCGGTCAAACAATACCGCTAAAGCACTGCACCACTTGGAGGTTTCATCATGTTCAAACTGACGCCCCTCACCGCCGCCATCCTGGTCATTGTCAGTGCCCAGGCGATGGCCGACGACAGCCTTTCCACCCAGGACCAGACCGGTACCGCGAACATCGCCGATGTGAAACAGACCGCGGCGCCGTTCAGTTCCGCCTTCCAGTCGCAACTCGGCCAAGGCAACGACGCCGCCGCGTTGCAGGACACCGCGACCGGCACCATCGAGCAGTTTCAGATCGGTGATTTCAACGCCGGTTACGCCGAGCAGCTGTTTGAAAATAACGGCACCATCACTCAGCAACAGATCGGCAGCGGCAACGTCAGTCATGCCAGCCAGTCGATTGGCCTGGGCAGCAACGAAGCACTGCAACAACAGCAAGGCAGCACCAACTTCTCGTTCATCTATCAGGAAGAACAGGAAGCCAACACGGCGCACACGTCCCAACTCGGTGAGGCCAACGAGGCCAACATCGAACAACTGGCGCTGGGCATCGGCAACAACGCGACGGTCATTCAGTTCGGCACCGCCAACTACGGCACCGCCGAACAGGTCGGGCACATGGCCGGCCAGATCAACGTCAACCAGACGGGCGAAGGCAACTACGCCTACGCCGACCAGAGCTTCGGCATCGGCGGCACCGCGACCATCAACCAGCTCGGCGAATTCAACGGCACCGAAATCTGGCAAGACTCGCAAACTGCCAGCCAGGCGACGGTTGACCAGATCGGCTCGACCAACGAAACCGTGGTCGACCAGAGCTTCGGCGACAACAACGTCGCTCAGGTGCTGCAGGTGGGCGACCTCAACGCGATCTATGCCGATCAGTTCGACTCCTTCGGCTCGACGTTGGCGCTGTACCAGGAGGGCACGAACAACGTGCACTTCACTTACCAGACCGGCACCAGCCAAGTGCTCACCGCCAACTCGGTGGGCAGCGAAAACAAGGTCTACGCCAGCAACTGGAAAGGTCCGCAGAAAGGTGGTCAGTTCGGCAGCAACCAGCGCGCAACCATCAACCAGACCGGCACTGCCAACGTGGCCAACTTCACCCAGGACGGCGTCGGCCACATCATGACCACCAACCAGACGGGCACCGCCAACACCACGAAAGTCAGCCAGGCCGACAGCTACAACGAGTTGTACTTCGACCAGAACGGCAGCGACAACATCCTCATCTCCGACCAGCGCGGCACCACCAACCTGGCGTCGGGTTCCAGCAACGGCACGGGCAACAGCACCTCGTTCGATCAGGAAGGCACGGGCAACCTGGCGAACACCAGCCAGTCGGGTAGCGATAACCAAATCACTGTGAAACAGGCTGACATGATGAACGTGGCGTTCGTGACCCAGGGCGGTACCGGCAACATTGCCAATGTTGACCAGAGTGGCGTGACCCAGACGGCGACGGTTCAGCAAATGGGTACGGCGAACCAGGCGACTGTGTTGCAGCAGTAATGGCGAGACGAAAAAAAACCGCGATCATGGGTCGCGGTTTTTTTAGCTGCCCAGCGCAGTTCCCCTGTGGGAGCGAGCCTGCTCGCGAAGACTGTGGGTCAGGCGACGAGTTTTTTGAAGGTGTACATATCCATTTCTGCGGTAACGGCGACTATTGGTTTCGCCCTTACGGCGAGTCACTTTGAAAAGCGCAAAGTAACCCAACGCTCTTGCCCCACCACTCGGCACCTCGCCTGGGCTCGGTGTGCCCTCACTCCGGCATTGCTCCGCGGGTCGCCGCGAAGGGCCATCCTTGGCCCAGCGCGGCTAAACCGGCATCCTTGCCGGTTTCCCCGCTGCGCAATACCTGCGTTCGGCCAGCGTGGTTTGACGGGGCGCCTAAGATCAAAATCAAAACCTCGGCGGCCTTCGGGCCGACCTGACGGTTAGTCCGACCAGGCTATCGGCGTAGAACCCCAATGCTACGCCCCAAAAACTTCCCACTGTGAGCGAGCCTGCTCCGGGCGGCGTTCCCACCATGGTCGATAACGCGGTCCAACTGAATTCACCTGTGGCGAGGGAGCTTGCTCCCGCTCGGCTGCGCAGCAGACGCAAATCCGGCACATGCGGTGTGGCAGAACGATTGCATTTACCAGGTTAGGGGCTGCTGCGCAGCCCAGCGGGAGCAAGCTCCCTCGCCACAGGGGTCAGCGTCTATTGTTGCGGTTCGATGTTATCCAGCGCTCGGTTCACCGCCAGGTCGGCCAGCATGATGAGTTGCTGGATGCCCAACAACATCTTGCGCTGCGGGCCGCTCACAAATACTGCGAAATCGCAGGCCATGACGCTGGCTGAAGCCAGGGATTCGCAGGCGCTTGCCAACAGGGTTTCGGTGTCGATGCCCGGGGTGATTGAATACATTGTGGTGGGGGTGTGGGGGGATGAGGTTTTTAGATCGGCGGGATCGAAACCCAGGTCGAAGGCTGGATCGGTTTCGGGGGTTGATTCTGGGGGGTTGGGGGTTGCTTTTGGCATGGTGAAGCTCCTTGATCGATGGAGTCGCCACACATTGCTGCTAAACAAGAGGTGGCGACTGTACGCGGGTTAGCAGACCAGGGATCAAGGAACCCGGCGCACCGAAGTGCCCCACGCACAGCCACCATAAACGCAGACCTGCCCGCGCAACATTCGCGCGGAAGGGTCAGGGGGCGACACTGCGTGCCTTGAATTGTCCGAGCTGCTAAACCCGATCGCTGAATTGGCAGCGATGCGCAGACATTAGAGACCAGAGCCAAGGCACACAAGCCGGCGGATTCTGGCGTAGTTGTAGGCAAAGGCGCAAGGCGATGTAGTTGTGGATTTGTCCTACAGACGAAGGCTCTTTCCAACCGGTCGCAGCCCCTGCAAGTGGACTCATTCCCCGCACATACACAGAACCCTGTGGGAGCGGGCTTGCCCGCGAAGGCGGCCTGACAGCCAACTTTTATCTTGTTGGCTGAGTACATATCCATTCCTGCGGTAACGGCGGCTATTGGTTTCGCCCTTACGGCGACTCACTTTGAAAAGCCTGCGCGGCCCGGCCCAAAGTAAGCAAAGGCTCTTGCCCCACCACTCGGCACCTCGCCTAGGCTCGGTGTGCCCTCACTCCGGCATTGCTCCGCGGGTCGCCGCGAAAGGCCATCCCTGGCCCAGCGCGGCTAAACCGGCATCCTTGCCGGTTTCCCCGCTACGCAATGCCTGCGTTCGGCCAGCGTGGTTTTACGGGGCGCCCAGGATCAAGATCAACATCAACACCGCGGCGGCCTTCGGGCCGACCGAGGCATCAAGCGGGCGCGCTTCGCTGGTTTGATCGTGTACAACCTCTGGGCCGAGCAATTTCCCTGTGGGAGCGAGCTTGCTCGCGATAGCGGCGTGTCAGTCGACGTGGATGCTGGATGATAAATTGCCATCGCGAGCAAGCTCGCTCCCACAGGGAATTGTTGTGGGGCATGGCATTGGTGTTCAGCGCCGATGGCCTGATCGAGCTCACCGTCAGGTCGGCTCTCAGGCCGCCTCGTTTTTGATTTTGATCTAGGCGCCCCATAAAACCACGCTGGCCGAACGCAGGTATTGCGCAGCGGGAAAACCGGCAAGGATGCCGGTTTAGCCGCGCTGGGCCAAGGATGGCCCTTCGCGGCGACCCGCGGAGCAATGCCGGAGTGAGGGCACACCGAGCCAGAGCGAGGTGCCGAGTGGTGGGGCAAGAGCGTTGGGTTACTTTGCGCTTTTCAAAGTGACTCGCCGTAAGGGCGAAACCATTAGCGGCCGTGGCCGCAGGAATGGATATGTACACCCTCAAAAAACTCGTCGCCTGACACGTCGCCATCGCGAGCAGGCTCGCTCCCACAGGGGATTCGCATCAGGCCAGAGGTTG
>NZ_CABVHK010000018.1 GCF_902497785.1 Pseudomonas fluorescens | reverse complement strand
TGCAACTTCAACCACTTGCGCTTCCGATCTCTCGTTAGCGGGAGGCGAATTCTACAGCGTTACTCGCTGCTGTCAACACCTCTTTTTCTCCGCTTTCGACCGAGAAGATCGAATCGTCAATAAGGCGAAAACACACTGCCTGATCAACTCCTTCTGGGCTTCGATGATCTGAAGCAACTCGCTGTCGAAAACCGCGTAACTCTTTGTTTACCAAGGAGTTTTCCGTTTCGACTGCGCCGGAAGTGGGGCGAATTATAGACTTCCAGAATCTGCCGTCAACCCCTAATTTACCTTCTCCATCAGATTGTTCGAAATCACTGCTTATATATAGACGCGCCCGCCACGAATGCGCAGTATATTGCCCAACACGCGAAACCATACTCTCGTTTCCTGCCTCGGACGATGCCCCACCATGAATGATCAACCCCGCAGCCTAGCCTCGACCCTGTTCTCGGTCGCACTGCTATTAATAGCCATGGCGTCGATCCAGTCTGGCGCCTCTCTGGCCAAAAGCATGTTCCCGCTTATCGGCGCACAGGGGACGACGACCCTGCGACTGATCTTCGCCAGCCTGATCATGCTGGTGTTACTGCGCCCATGGCGCGCGAAACTCACGGCCAAATCCCTGCGCACTGTCATCGTTTATGGAATGGCGCTGGGAGGCATGAACTTCCTCTTCTATATGTCATTGCGCACAGTGCCCCTCGGTATCGCCGTAGCGCTGGAGTTCACCGGTCCGTTGGCGGTTGCCATCTATGCGTCCCGTCGAGCGATCGATTTTTTGTGGATCGCCCTGGCCGCCGTTGGCTTGCTGCTGCTAATCCCTACAGGAGCCACCACCGCAGGCATCGATCTGACAGGCGCTGGCTATGCCCTCGGCGCAGGTGCGTGCTGGGCCTTGTACATTCTGTTCGGCCAGAAAGCCGGTGCAGACAATGGAGTGCAGACTGCCGCGCTCGGGGTGATGATCGCTGCACTGTTCGTTGCGCCCATCGGCATTGTGCATGCCGGCGCCGCGCTGCTGACACCCTCGCTGATTCCTGTGGCCATCGGCGTCGCCATATTGTCCACTGCCCTGCCCTACACGCTGGAAATGGTGGCCCTCACCCGCATGCCTACCCGCACCTTCGGCACACTGATGAGTATTGAACCTGCAATCGGCGCTCTTTCAGGTCTGCTTTTCTTGCAGGAGTACCTCTCACTGTCGCAGTGGATGGCGATCATGTGCATCATTTTGGCTTCAGTCGGTGCGACAATGACGATGGGCAGCGCCGCCAAACCAGCCGTCGCAGCAGATTGACAGGGGATGTGACGAAGCTCTGGCATTTAGCGCGCATTTAGGCCATGTTTAGGCCCGCAACCGACATCGGACATGGATTTTTCAGGACAGGGATTTCAGAAACGCTTCAAGTGAAAGCGAATGCAGCCAGACCCGGGCGCAAAGATCCGGGGACGCTTTAAGGACAGTAATGAAACGAATTTTGATACTGATCGCCGTACTCGCAATTGCGGGCTGCGCGGCGACCTCGGAAACTCATACCAAACGTGGCAAGAAGGGATTGCATATCAACTGTTCCGGCCTGTCTTCTTCCTGGGACAAGTGCTACACCAACGCCGCCAATTCGTGCGCGCCCAAGGGATACAAGGTCATCGCCAAGTCGGGTGATGGCGTGGAGGAACCGGGCGACTATCCATTCGGACTCAATCCTGCCGGCTATACCAGTCGCAGCATGATCGTCATCTGCAAATAGGCTGACCGGATTTATCAGGCCCGCGGGCCTGCGATCTGACGGCCAATCTCGTCGTAGCTGGACTTCAATACTGTGCGCTGAATTTCCGGAGTGGCCAGCATTCGCGCCACCACCAGCGCACCGATGCATTGCGACAGAATCGCCCAGGCCAGGCTGTCGCTCTGCAGGATCTGCGCCCAACTCTCCTGTAGTCGACAAATCCAGTGCTCCGCCTGCTGACGCACCAACACGTCTGACCGGGCAATTTCGGCACCCAATGCCGGCAACGCACAACCGGACTCCGGGTGCTCGACATGGGACATGCTCAGGTAATGCTTCAGGCAGCGCTCGAGTTTGTCACGGTCCTTGTCTGCCCCAAGTCGCTCCAGACTTTGGCCCAGCTCCCGCTCGACGATTGAAGCAAACAGCTCATCCTTTGATGAGAAATGACTGTAGAACGCGCCGCCACTCAAGCCGATTGCCTTCATCAGGCCGTCGACACCGACCGTGGCGAAACCCGATTTTTTCGCAGAAACCGCGCTGCTATCCAGCAACTTCTCTTTGGTTTCCAGTTTGTGACTGGCCGAGTAACGCATTGTCTTGCCCTCAGGATTGATCGTCTTGACGCCTGACGGATCGTAGCATAACGTTCGTTTAGTTAACGATCGTTTAGCAAAGAGGACCACGCATGAATAATAAGAAGGTCGTACTGGTTGTCGGCGCAGGGGATGCTACCGGCGGCGCTATTGCCAAACGTTTTGCGCAAGAAGGTTTCGTCGCGTGTGTGACGCGGCGCAGCGCGGACAAACTGCAACCCTTGGTCGACACCATCATCGCCGAAGGGGGTGAAGCCCATGGTTTCGCCTGCGATGCGCGCAAGGAAGACGACGTGATTGCACTGGTCGAGCAGATTGAAAGCGAGATCGGTCCCATCGAAGCCTTTGTGTTCAATATCGGCGCGAACGTGCCGTGCAGCATTCTCGAAGAAACCGCCCGCAAGTATTTCAAGATTTGGGAAATGGCCTGTTTCTCAGGCTTTCTCAATGCCCGTGAAGTCGCCAAGCGTATGGCCAAGCGTCAACGCGGCACCCTCTTGTTTACTGGCGCTACCGCCGGCGTGCGAGGTGCCGCTGGTTTTGCAGCTTTCGCCGGGGCCAAGCACGGCATTCGCGCGCTGGCGCAGAGCATGGCCCGCGAACTGGGGCCGATGAACATTCACGTTGCGCATATCGTCGTCGACGGAGCCATCGATACCGATTTCATTCGCGAAGGCTTTCCAGAGAAATACGCCACCAAGGATCAGGACGGCATCCTCAACCCCGAGCATATCGCCGAAAACTATTGGTATCTGCACAGCCAGCCCCGCGACGCCTGGACCTTCGAGCTGGATCTGCGTCCCTGGAGCGAACGCTGGTAAGCCCTCCCCCAACAACAATAAACAGAGCGCATCGACATGAGCAAAACCGTGGAGTTTTACTTCGACCTCGGCAGCCCCGCTACTTACCTGGCGTATACCCAACTGCCGAAGATCTGCGAGCAGACTGACAGCCAGCTGATTTACGTTCCGATCCTGCTGGGCGGCGTGTTCAAAGCGACCGGCAACGCGTCCCCTGCGACCATTCCGGCCAAAGGGCTGTACATGTTCCAGGACCTTGACCGTTTCGCCAAACGTTATGGCGTGCCGCTGAAATTCAATCCGCAGTTTCCCATCAATACATTGATGCTGATGCGCGCGGTTACCGGTATACAGTTGCGCCATCCCGCACGCTTCCAGGCTTTCATCGACTGCCTGTTTCACGCTCTTTGGGTTGAGGCTCTCAGCCTCAATGACCCCGAGACCGTGGCCTCCGTCCTGGCGCAGAACGGCTTCGATCCCCATGCAGTTCTTGCCCTGACCGCCGACGAAGAAGTCAAAGCGGCGCTCAAAGACAATACCGAGAAGGCTGTGAAACGGGGCGTGTTCGGCGCCCCTAACATGTTCGTCGATAACCAGTTGTTCTTCGGTCAGGATCGCCTGGACTTCGTCCTTGAAGCCCTGCGTTAACCGCTGATAACCAGCCGATCAGATAGCCGCGGTGCGGGTGTTCAACCACTCCAGCGCCGCACCATCGAGCAACGGGCTCAAGCGTTCGCGCACTTCGGCGTGATAGCTGTTGAACCACTGTTTTTCATCCAGCGTCAGTAGCGATGGCTCAAGGCAACGCGTGTCGATCGGGCACAGGGTCAGGGTTTCAAACTTCAGGAACTCACCGAACTCGCTCTTTCCTGCTTCACGGTTCAACACCAGGTTCTCGATCCGCACACCCCATCGGCCCGGGCGGTAAGTACCGGGTTCGATGGAGGTGATCATGCCCGGCTGCATCGCGGTTTGCGGTGCAGCGGCGGCTTGATAGGCGATCACTTGCGGCCCTTCGTGAACGTTAAGGAAATAGCCGACGCCATGACCGGTGCCGTGACCGTAATCGACGCTTTCGGCCCAGATCGGCGCCCGGGCAATGGCGTCCAGAAACGGCGACAAAATGCCTCGGGGAAATTGCGCACGGGACAACGCAATCACGCCTTTCAACACACGGGTGCAATCGCGTTTCTGCTCAGCCGTCGGCGTACCGACCGGCACCATCCGCGTGATGTCGGTGGTGCCGCCCAGGTATTGGCCGCCAGAGTCGATCAGCAACAGGCCGTCGCCCTCGATCACCGCGTGTTCTTCTTCCGTGGCGTGGTAATGCGGCATCGCCCCGTTGGCGTTGAACGCGGCAATGGTGTTGAAGCTCAACGACACGTAATCCGGACGACTCATGCGTGCGGCCGTCAGATGCTCGTCGATGGTCAGTTCGGTGATGCGCTCACGACCCCAGGCCGATTCCAGCCAGGCGAAAAACTCGCACAGCGCCGCGCCGTCCTGCTCCATGGCTTTACGGATGTGTTCAGCATCCGCCAGGCTTTTCTGCGATTTGGCCAGTGTCGTCGGATTCAGGCCTTCGACCAGTCTTACCCCGCTGTCCAGGTTGTCCAGCAGGCCCGCCGTGACGCGCGCCGGATCGACTTGCAGGCTCGCGCCACTCGGCACCGCGCACAACGCCTCGGTCACTTCGCTGTAGTCGCGCAGGGTCACGCCGTCCTGCTCGAGGATCGTGCGCAGCTCGGTACTGACTTTGCTCAAGGCGACGAACAAGGTGGCCTGCTCTTGGCTGATCAACGCGAAGGACACAAATACCGGGTTGAACGACACATCACCACCGCGCAGGTTGAACAGCCAGGCGATGTCGTCGAGGGTCGCGATGAAATGCCAGTCGGCGCCGCGCTCTTTCAGTACTTCACGCAGTTTGGCGAGTTTTTCGCCACGGCTGACGGTCGCTTGTGGCGGCAAATGCTGATAAATCGGCTCGTTCGGCAGCGTTGGACGATCGCTCCAGACTTCGCTCAACAGATCGATGTCGGTGCGCAGACGGGAGCCACGTTCTTCAAGTTTGCCACCCAGCGTGCGCGCCGAGGCCACCGCCATGACCGCACCGTCTACCGCGACCACGCCGCCTTCAGGGGTTTGTTCAGCCAGCCAGTCCAGCGGCCCCGGCTGACCCGGTTGCAGCTTGACCAGCTCGATGCCGCTGCCGTTGAGTTCCTTGGTCGCTTGCTCCCAATAGCGGCTGTCCGCCCAGACACCGGCAAAATCCGGCGTCACGATCAGCGTGCCGACCGAGCCATGAAAGCCCGACAGCCACTGCCGCCCCTGCCAATAACCGGGCAAGTATTCCGACAAGTGCGGATCGGCCGACGGCACCAGCAGAGCATGGATGCCCTCCCGACTCATCAGCTCGCGGGTATGTGCCAGGCGCTCTGGCACCGATCCATTGATCAAAGGCTGCGTACTCATCGTGTCTCCTGCTAATCACTTCATCATTATTGTCGAGCGCCGATCAACGCCGGCACTTAAGGCTTATTGCCAGAATGCCGGAGCACTGGCGCAGGCCGCTTGAATCAGATGCACCGCCTGGTCGATATCTTGCTCGGTCGTGAAACGCCCCAGGCTCAAACGAATGGTGCGACTCGCCGAGCGGGCGTCATGCCCCAGGGCCAACAGGACATGGGAGGGAGCATTACTCGCGGAGTTGCACGCCGAGGTCGCGGAAAACGCGATCGAGGTGCTCAACGCCGCGGCGTTGAACGCGCCTTCGTTGAAGGTCAGGCTCAGGGTATGGGGAATGCGCCGGGTCGGGCTGCCGTTGAGGCGCACGCCCGGAATGCTCAGCAGCGGCTCGAGCAAGCGTTCGCGCAGACGCGCGATGGTGGCTTTCTCTTCCTCGAACAGTTGCGCGGCCAGCGCGAAGGCCGTGCCCATGCCGGCAATCTGATGCGTCGCCAACGTGCCGGAACGCAACCCTCCTTCATGGCCACCGCCGTGAATCTGCGCCTGCAAGCGCTGCTGCGCGCGAGCACCGACATACAAAGCGCCGATGCCTTTGGGGCCATAGATTTTGTGCGCGGAGAACGACATCAGGTCGACCGGCAAACGCGTCAGATCGATCGCCACTTTGCCCGCGCCCTGAGCGGCATCGACATGAAACAGCGCGTCGCGAGCGAGCACCACCTCGCCGATGGCCTCAATGTCATTGACCGTGCCCAGCTCGTTGTTGACCAGCATCAGCGACACCAGGAAGGTGTCCTCGCGCATCGCCTCGCTGACGGCTTGCGCTGTGATCAATCCATCGGCGTCCGGCACCAGATACGTCACGGCAACACCGGCGTCCTGCAATTGTTTTGCAGTGTCGAGAATCGCCTTGTGTTCGATCTGGCTGGTGATGACATGGCCGCCGGACATCCCGCGGGCCTGGGCGACACCCTTGAGGGCAAGGTTGTTCGATTCGGTGGCGCCGGAAGTCCAGACGATCTGGTCTGATTGCGCTCCGACCAGTTCGGCCACCTGTTGGCGCGCCTGCTCGACCGTTTGCCGGGCCTGCTGGCCGAACGCATGGGAGCTGGACGCCGGGTTGCCGAAGTTTCCGGTGAAACCCAGACACTCGACCATGACATTGATGACTCGCTCATCCACCGGCGTAGTGGCGGCGTAGTCGAAATACAGCGGACGTTTATTCATAAAAGACTCGCAGAGCTTGTTCCGGGACCCGGTGCTGGAAACCATGCAACCAGCAATACCTGATCGGATGCGTAAAAGAAGTACGACTTCATTTAAAAGTGCGTAGGAACGCTCCTGAAGTCGAGCTTAACAGGCATCGGGCAACCGGTTGAAGCAATGCGTCAGCTAAAGCTTTCAAGCAACAACGGATACAGCGAAACCACCAGCAGCGCGGCCATGCCCCAGTTGAACAAGCGCAACCAGCGCCGGTCTTTGAGCACGTTGCGCAATAGCGTGCCGCACGCCGCCCAGACCCCGACGCTCGGCAGGTTGATCACGGCGAAAACCGCTGCGATCACGATGACGTTGGTGAAATAGCCCTGCATCGGCGTGTAGGTGCTGATGGCACCGATGGCCATGATCCAGGCCTTGGGGTTGACCCATTGAAACGCCGCGGCGCCCAGGTAGCTAATCGGTTTGCTCTTGCCGTTATCACTGTCGGACACCGGGCCGGAATGGGCGATTTTCCACGCCAGGTACAGCAAATACGCCGCGCCGACGTAGCGCAGCACGGTGTACAGCAAGGGATAAGTTTGAAACACCGCGCCCAGACCGAAACCCACTGCCACCACGAGCACGAAGAAGCCGCAAGTAATGCCCAGCATATGGGGGATGGTGCGGTTGAAGCCGAAGTTCACACCCGAAGCCAGCAACATGGTGTTGTTCGGGCCGGGGGTGATCGAGGTCACGAGGGCAAACAGGGCGAAGCCAAGCAGCAGATCGAGCGAGAGCGTCATCGGTGGCAGTCCATCAGGGTCAGTCAGGTATTGACCCTATCGCACACCTTGGGGGAAGCCCACGGACAGTTGCGCGAAAATTCGAGCAGTACAGTCGATCAGCTTGGACGCCCGTGAAGCTGAACAGCACGTTCGGCGTTCATTTCGCCTTGTTTGTCGAAGCTGAACGATTTTTGCGGCTGACCGAGCAATGCAGCTTTTTTCGCGTGGTACTCGTCGAAGGACAAACCGCGACGATTCAGCGATTCCAGCGCCAGTTGCCGGGTTTCGTCGGCGGTGTACGGCCGCAGTTCCGGGGACACGTGGCTGGCACATCCGGCAAGTACGGAGACTGCGGTCAGCAACAAAACGGCGAATGTGGTTTTCATGATGTGGCGTCCTGGCAACTGGGTTCGGGGCAATGAACACAGGCTACTCGCGCCGCTGGACGGGCAGAAATCAACGCTCTCGATAGTGGGTATTGAGAGTGAAATACCTGCTCCTGCAAAATTGAATTTATTCCAATTGGATCTATAAATATTAACCACTGGCCTTCTGATTAATAACAAACAGCCTTTATAACAACCCCATCCCCTTAACCAACCGGCTTACGGCTGCTGCGCAGCCGAGCGGGAGCAAGCTCCCTCGCCACAAACGACCGTCCCCAGGATCTGCGTCGATTTCCAAAAGGAATACCCGGGTGACAGCCAATCCGCTGAGCCCGCGGCGCGACCGTCCCGGCGACATCCTGCCGCTGACCCGGCACTTCGTCGAAACCTACAGCCAGCGCCTCGGCTACGGCACCATCACCATCAGCAAAGAAGCCGAACTGAAACTGCGCGGTTACAGTTGGCCGGGCAACATTTGCGAACTGGAAAATGTCATTCACCATACCTTGCTGATCTGCCGCAACGGTGTGATCGAGCGTGACGATTTGCGTCTGTCGAACATGCGCATCGAGCGTCAGAACGACTACCGCGGTAATGTCGACGATTCACCGGAAGCCTTGCTCGATCAGGCGTTTCAAAAACTCTTCGAGCAACAGGCCGGCGCGCTGCATGAGAAGGTTGAAGACGCCCTGTTGCGAGCGGCCTATCGCTTCAGCCATTACAACCAGGTGCACACCGCGGCGTTGCTTGGTCTGAGCCGCAACGTGACCCGCACGCGCCTGATCAGGATAGGCGAACTGGCAGTGAACAAACGCCGCCCCACCTTGAATGTGCAAGGCGAGCGCTTGATGCAGCTGTCGATTTAGGCGCTGACCTTCAAAGCACGAGATTGCACTGCAGCGCATCATCGTGGCTGCGTTCCAGACTGTGCAGCACCTGGAACGAGCCGAAGGTCACGGTTTTCGCCTGATGCGCGCGAATCAATTGCCAGAAATCCTGTTCGCCGCTCTCAAAGCTCTGAAACGCGGCTTCCCCTGCCTCGCGAGATTGCCATTGCAAGTAATTGAGCACCCGCCGGCCGTCGTCGCTGGCCTGGATACTGGCGCTCAGAAAACCGCTGTAGCCCTGGGCCAGACGTTCGGTTTGGGTGGATAACGCCAACACCAGCGCATCTTGCTGATGGGGTTCGATCTCGAATTCGATCAACTGGGTGAAGCTGCGATTGTTGTCTGACGCGTGCATGAAGAATCCCCACTGACGTGTAAGCCAGATCTTGCGATCCGAAGGCCTGCAGGGTAAAACCTCTAGTTAAGTCAAGGTCAAGAGGTGTTTTCAAAATTGATTGCTCCGCAACATCTGCACAAAGACCTCTCGGTCGGCCAAGTCGCCGCGCGCAGCGGTGTGGCGGTCACGGCGCTGCACTTTTACGAGTCCAAGGGACTGATCAAAAGCATGCGCAATCAGGGCAACCAGCGGCGTTATCCGCGGGAAGTCTTGCGGCGGGTGGCGTTGATCAAGGTGGCTCAGCGCTTGGGCATTCCGTTGGCAGAGATTGGCGCGGCGCTGAAATCGCTGCCGGATAATCGCGCGCCGACGGCCGCGGACTGGAAGCTGTTGTCGGCGCAATGGAGCCGGGAGCTGGATGAGCGGATCAATCAGTTGACCCTGCTCCGGGACCAGCTCAATGGCTGTATTGGCTGTGGGTGTCTGTCGATGGAGGCGTGTCCGCTGCGCAATTGCGGGGACGTGTTGGGGGATCGGGGGACTGGGGCGCAGCTGTTGGAATCCGGGGTTGATCCGGCATAAGCGCCACGGCCTTCGCGAGCAGGCTCGCTCCCACAATGAAATGCGCGAAGGCATTTTCAGGCACAACCTGTTGCATCGCGATTGATGGCTCATGTAGGAGCTGCCGAAGGCTGCGATCTTTTGATCTTGATTTTGACGTAGGCGATGAAAGGTCAAGATCAAAAGATCGCAGCCTTCGGCAGCTCCTACTATCTTTGTACGTTCGCGACATCTTTATCCCACAACAAATCAGGGAGAACCGTCATGAGCGTCAAACCCATTCCAGAGGGTTATCACAGCATCACCCCCTATCTGGGCATCCAGAAAGCTGCCGAAGCCATCGAGTTCTACAAGAAAGCCTTTGGCGCCACTGAAGTCATGCGCCTGTCCATGCCCGACGGCGGCATCGGCCACGCCGAGCTGCGCATTGGCGACTGCCCGATCATGCTGGGTACACCGTGCGATCAGGGGCCGTTGAGCAATCCGGACACATCGCCGTCCGTGGGGCTGCATTTATATGTGAACGATGTGGACAAGTCCTATCAGCAGGCTATCGCAGCCGGCGGCACGGTGGTGTCCGAGGTCAAGGATCAGTTTTACGGCGACCGTTCGGGAACGTTGAAAGATCCGTATGGCCATTTGTGGTTTCTGGCTACGCGCAAGGAGGATTTGACCCAGGAACAGATTGAGCAACGGGCGCAGGAGATGTTTGAGCAGGGTTGAGATCTGCTGGATTCAAAGGCCCCTCGCGGGCAAGCCACGCTCCCACAGGATTGGCGGCACGACAGGGTTCTATGCCCGACCACAAATCCCTGAGGGAGCGTTGCGTTCAACGTAACAGGAAACATTTACTTTCATATACCGGTTCGGGATTTCTGATTCTCATTCGTCTTATATAGATGCAGTCGGTTCGCGTAGGCAAAAGCCACGACCGTACTTTTCATGGACTCCCGCTGGGAAACTCACAGCAGAGGCCCTCTCATCGATACAAGACCTTAATCATGTCGAAGAAATCCCGTTCCAAACTCTGGTTTCTGGTTCACAGCTGGCTGGCCCTGCCCATCTGGTTTTTCGTGCTGATCGTCTGCGTGACCGGCACACTCGCGGTGATCAGCCAGGAAATCGTCTGGCTGGCCAACCCGCAAATGCGCGCCAGCCAACCCTCCGCCGATGCGCCCCTGCTGAGTTATGACCAGATCATCGCAGAGATGAAGAAGGCCGAGCCGAACACGCTGGTCGAGTCCATCAGTCGACCGGACGAATCGCACTTCGCCCTAGACGTGGAGGTCACCTACCCCGACGGCCGCACCACCACGGTCTACGTCAACCCGTACAGTGGGGTGATCCAGGGCACCGCGCCACAATTCAACTTCCAGGCGTTTACCCGCGCATTGCATGGCTGGTGGCTGGTGCCGTTCACCAACGGCTACAGCTGGGGTTGGTACCTGGTGTCGTTCCTGAGCCTGCCGCTGCTGGCGTCGCTGATTACCGGACTGGTGGTCTACAAGCGCTTCTGGAAAGGTTTCTTCCGGCCAACCCTGCGCATTCGTCACGGCGCACGTATTTTCTGGGGCGACTTTCACCGCCTCAGCGGGATCTGGTCGATCTGGTTTATCGCGGTGATTTCCGTCACCAGCACCTGGTTCCTGATCGAAGCGTTCATGTTCGATAACCAGATCACGATTTCCACCGCGCCTGTGGCCCTCGTGGTTCCGCGCGAAAGCGTGCCGGTGACTGCCGACGGCTCGCCCGCGCCGATGATCAGCCTGGAGGCTGCGATCCAACAGGCCAAAGAACGTATTCCCGGCCTCGAAGACAGCTTCGTCAGCCTGCCCGCGAATGCCTACAGTTACCTGTCGGTGGGGGGGCGCAGTTGGTACCCGTTGATGTTCCAGACGGCCGACATTAACCCCTACACCGGCGAGATCGCCGCCACCCGCTTGCTCTCGGACCGTTCGGGCCTGGAACTGGTGACCGAATCGATGCGGCCGCTGCACACCGGGGACTTCGGTGGCCTGTGGATCAAGTTGATCTGGTTCTTCTTCGGCCTGCTCCTGAGCATGATGGTCCTCAGCGGCCTGCTGATCTGGACCAAACGCACCGCCCTGGCCACCGCAAACGCCCTCAAGCGCAGCCATAAACGCCCGCGCGCTGCCGATGCCGCTCCGGTCACAAGCCGCGACACCACGGAGGTCAGCCAATGAGCCTGTTCATCGCGGATAAACCGGGCTCGAAGTTGAGTCGTTTCTGGCACAAATGGCGCTTCCACATCAACGTCCTGCTCTTACTGGTGCCGCTGGGGTTCATGCCCAAGTATTTCGCCGACGCCGCGCTGTTTCGCGGTGATGCCGGTTTGGGTGAACGGGAAATCGGTGAGGTGCAGGTCGGGCCATGGAGCCTGCGTCTGGCGGAATTTCGCAACGAGGCACCGCGGCTCGACGGCCCGGCCGGTCACATGAAGAGCTTCAACGCGGCGTTGTGCGACAGCTGCCGCGAGCAGGTCAAGGCGACTTACCTGCGCATCGGCAAACCGCGCAGCCTGCGCGCCGCCGGGGTGATTTTCTTCGGCACTCCGTACCGCATGGGCGCGATGTTGCCGATCCCGGAAAAAACCAAGGCCGACGCTGAGCTGTGGATCACGATGGAAGGCTGGGACGGCACGATGCATCAAGCGTCAATCCCTCTGAGCCAGGCATCCCCGGCCACCCTCGAATGGCTGAGCAAACAAGGAGGCAAACCATGACCAACGCATTTCGCCCTCTCCCCGCCGTACTGCTGTTGCTGTGCGCCGGTTTCAGTGCCAGCGCCCTGGCCCACAACCCGATGTGCGAGTGCAAGGCCATCGATGCCGAGCAGATCGAATGCACCGGTGGTTTTTCCGACGGCAGCGGCGCACCGGGCGTCACCCTCGATGTGATCGGCTATGACGAAACCATTCTGGTGCCGGGCAAGCTCGGGGCCGACTCCAAGTTGACCTTCAAGAAACCCGGCGCCGAGTTCTACGTACTGTTCGATGCGGGCCCCGGCCACGTGGTCGAGATTGACCAGGCGGACATCCAGACCCCATGAGCACGCCCACTACCCATGTCGTCCGCCCAGCCGGGGCCGGCCACGAAACCCTATTTGTGTTGCTGTTGTGCCTGATGATTCTCGCGGTCGCCGGCTCGGTGGTCGCCTGGCGTCACGAGCCCCAGGAAACCGTCAGCGTCAACAGTCACCAACTGGACGCCCGCCGCGACTTGAGCGCGTCCGAGCAAGGTATCTACGCCGACCTGCGGGTGACGCTGGACGAAATCCACTTGCTGCGTCAGGAACAGCAGGCATTGCCAACACCGGACGTCCTCGCCGGGGAAGGTTTTGCGCCGTTCGCCCAAGACGCCAGCTCCGTCAGCCGTGGCGCCCATGCCTGGCAGTTGCTCGAGGCCAAGGCGTATTTCGGCCAGAGCCAGGCCCCCACGGTGGCGGGCTCGTTTCTGATGCGCCTGACCGCTGACGACGACGCCCCAGACATCTGGCTCAGCCGTGCCGCCGAGCTCAAAGCCCCGGCCGACCTGACTGACGCCGCGCTCGAAAGCGCTGGCTGGCAGCAGATCGTCGCGCAATTCGATGCCGGCGTAACCCGCCAGCACCGGCACTGAACCCTCGCCTTCACCCGAGAGAAGACCGCTTTCCCATGCCTATTTCATCTCAACGTTCATTCTTGCGACCACTGCTGGTCGGCCTGCTTGCCTTGCTGCTGACGCCACTGGCCAGCGCCGACGAAGCCAAGCGTCTGCGCATCGGCATCACCTTGCATCCTTATTACAGCTACGTAGCGAACATTGTCGGCGACAAGGCCGAAGTGGTGCCGCTGATTCCGGCCGGTTTCAACCCGCATGCCTACGAACCCCGCGCCGAAGACATCAAACGCATCAGCGGGCTCGATGTGATCGTGCTCAATGGCGTCGGGCATGACGACTTCGCCGACCGCATGATCGCCGCCAGCGAAACGCCGAACGTGGCCGTGATCGAAGCCAACGAAAACGTACCGCTGCTGGCCGCCACCGGCGTTGCCGCGCGCGGTGCCGGCAAGGTGGTCAACCCGCACACCTTCCTGTCGATCAGCGCGTCGATAGCCCAGGTAAACAACATTGCCCGCGAACTCGGCAAACTCGATCCAGCCAACGCCAAGACCTACACCCAGAACGCCCGCGCCTACGGCAAACGTCTGCGGCAGATGCGTGCCGATGCACTGGCGAAGCTGACCCAGGCGCCGAACGCCGAGCTGCGCGTGGCCACGGTTCACGCGGCTTACGACTACCTGTTGCGTGAGTTCGGCCTCGAAGTGACCGCCGTGGTCGAACCGGCGCACGGCATCGAACCGAGCCCGAGCCAGCTGAAAAAAACCATCGACCAACTGCGCGAACTGGACGTGAAAGTGATCTTCTCGGAGATGGATTTCCCATCCTCCTACGTCGACACCATCCAGCGTGAATCCGGGGTGAAGCTGTACCCGCTGTCGCACATTTCCTACGGCGAATACACCGCCGACAAGTATGAAAAGGAAATGACCGGCAACCTCGACACCGTGGTCCGGGCGATACAGGAGTCGGGGGCATGACGGCCAAGGAAATCATCACCACAGACACCAAATCCCCTGTGGGAGCGAGCCTGCTCGCGAAGAGGGAGTGTCAGTCGACATCGATGTTGACTGACCCATCGCAATCGCGAGCAAGCTCGCTCCCACAGGTCTGCGGGCCTACGCTGGATTTTGCTGAGGTCAGCCTGACGCTGGGCCGCACGACGATCCTCGACCAAGTGACTTTCCAGGTTCAGCCCGGCAGCGTGCACGCGCTGGTCGGTCCGAATGGCGGCGGCAAGAGTTCGCTGATCAAAACCCTGCTCGGGCAGATGCCTCATCAGGGTCGCCTGAGCCTGCAATGGCCGGGCGCACCTGGAACCATCGGTTATGTGCCGCAAGCGCTGGAATTTGATCGCGGCTTGCCGATGACCGTTGACGATTTCATGGCGGCGATGTGTCAACGCCGTCCGGCGTTCCTGGGGCTGAGCAAGCATTACGCAGCAGCGATCGGCGAGGCGCTGGAACGGGTCGGCATGCAGGACAAACGCAAACGGCGCATGGGCGCGCTGTCCGGCGGCGAGCGCCAGCGCGTGTTGCTGGCGCAAGGGCTGATTCCGGCACCGCAATTGCTGGTGCTCGATGAGCCAATGTCGGCCCTCGATGAGGCCGGCATTCGGGTGTTTGAAAAGCTACTCGGCGACTGGCGTGAAAGCGGCATTACCGTGCTGTGGATCGAACATGATCTGGAAGCGGTCGGGCGTCTGGCAGACCGCGTCACGGGGCTCAATCGCCGCGTTTTGTTCGATGCCACACCGAAACAGGCACTGACCCCGGAACGCTTGCTGACCCTGTTTTCGACCCATCCACGGAGCGCTGCCTGATGAGTTACGAAGCCTTTCGTTTAATGGTACAGGGCTGGGCGTCTTCGGGTTATCTGCCGGAAGCGCTGGCGTACGGATTCGTCGTCAACGCCCTGCTCGCCGGTCTGCTGATCGGCCCGGTGCTGGGAGGTTTGGGTACGCTGGTGGTGGTCAAGCGTTTCGCTTTTTTCTCCGAAGCGGTGGGGCACGCGGCATTGACCGGGGTGGCCATCGGCATTTTGCTCGGCGAACCCTACACCGGGCCTTATGGCAGTCTGTTCGGTTACTGCCTGTTGTTCGGGATACTGCTCAACTACCTGCGCAACCGCACCGGCCTGGCGCCGGATACGCTGATCGGCGTATTCCTGTCGGTGTCGTTGGCGCTGGGCGCGAGTCTGCTGCTGATTCTGGCGGGCAAGATCAACGTGCACATTCTGGAAAACGTGCTGTTCGGTTCGGTGCTGACGGTCAATGGCAATGACCTGCTGGTGTTGGCCATCGTCGGTTCGCTGGTCATGGCGCTCGCCCTGCCGCTGTACAACCGCATCATGCTCGCCAGTTTCAACCCGCAACTGGCGGCGGTGCGCGGCGTGGCGGTGAAGACCCTGGATTATCTGTTCGTGATTCTGGTGACGCTGATCACCGTGGCGGCGGTGAAAGTCATTGGCGCGATTCTGGTCGGTGCACTGTTGGTGATTCCAGCGGCGGCGGCGCGGCTGCTCAGTCAATCGTTGAAGGGTTTCTTCTGGTGCTCGGTGCTGATCGCCACGGTCAGCACCCTCTGCGGAATTCTCGCACCGATTGTCTTCGACCTGCCTATCCCGTCCGGCGCCGCGATCATTCTGGTCGCCGGTATCGCCTTCGCCCTCGCCGCCATTGCGCGCGGTGTCGTCCCAAGCCTGAAAGGGAACCTCGGATAAATGTCATTTTCTCTGCGTCGACTGACCCTGGCCGTTGCACTGTGCGGCCTGGTCACTACCTCGTTTGCGGCGGACAACGCCAAACCCTTGCACGTGCTGGCGTCTCTGCCGATCACTTATGGTTTGGGCGAAGTGTTGCTCAAAGGCACTAACGTTATTCTGGAGCGTGCTGCGCCGGCGAACCTGCCGGGCAGTCGTCAGACCGCTTACTTCACCGGCCGTGGCGCGCCGGCGCTGGCCAAACTGGCGAGCGACGCCGATGCAGTGATCGGGCTGCGCTCGCTGTGGGCGGATGATCCGCTGTACCCGATCTCCCGGCGCAGCAACATTCGCATCATCGAAGTCGACGCTGCGCGGCCGGTGGACGGTGCACTGCCCGGCATCGCCGTGCAGCCGGGCAACAAGGTCGATGGCTTGAACAGCCAGCCATGGTTTTCCAGTAACAACATGGGACGGATGGCGGACGTGATGGCGGCGGACCTGGTGCGCCTGGCACCGGAGGCCAAACCGAAAATCGAAGCCAACCTTGCAGCGCTGAAGCAGCGCCTGCTCAAATTCAGCGCCGACAGCGAAGCGCGGCTCGCCAAAGCCGACAATCTGAGTGTGATGAGTCTGAGCGATCATTTTGGCTATCTGATTGGCGGGCTCAATCTGGAACTGGTTGGCCTTGATGCACGACCGGATGCCGAATGGACGCCAGAGGCGTTGAAAGCATTGGGTGCGACACTGAAGGACAATGAAGTAGCGGTGGTGCTGCATCATCGGCAGCCGTCGGACGCGCTCAAAGCAGTGATTGACGAATCGGGCAGTCGATTGGTGGTGTTGAGTGTGGACGCGGCGGATCCGGTGGCCGAACTGGAAGGGAATGTGGATTTGGTGATCAAGGGGTTGAGCGGGGCGTAACGCCAGTCGCCTCGCGTTATTGCTTTTTACCCAGGCTGTGAGTGCGCTGAAGATCCTGTGGGAGCGAGCCTGCTCGCGAATGCGGACTCACATTCAACATTGATGTTGGCTGACCCACCGCCTTCGCGAGCAGGCTCGCTCCCACAGGTTTCGTATCAGATTCACGCAAATACCAGTCCCAAAAAAAGCCCGCTGACCTTACTGGTCCAGCGGGCTTCTTTTTGCTCGAGATCTTCAGGAAGCCACTGCCGCCTGCTCTTCCATCTTCTTGCGCAAACTCAACGGGCGCATGTCCGTCCAGGTCTCTTCAATGTAGGCCAGGCATTCCTTTTTAAACCCACTCTTGCCCACGGTGCGCCAGCCAGCCGGCACGGCTTTGTAGTCAGGCCAGATCGAGTACTGCTCTTCGTGGTTGACCACGACCTGAAAAAGGATGTCCTCGCGGTCGAATACTGACGTCATGGTGTCTCTCCATCGCTGTAAGGTAGGTCGCACTGCGTGTGCAGCCGTTATGTAGAAAGAACGTTGCGCAGCCCGAAAAATTTAGAGGCTGGCGGTTGCGGCGGTCATGGCCCGGCCGAAAATCTGCGCTACATGATCAATTTCCGCTGCGGTAATCACCAGTGGCGGCAAGAAGCGCACCACCCCGCCATGACGCCCACCCAGCTCAAGAATCAACCCACGCTTGAGGCATTCACGCTGCACCAGCGGCGCCATACGACCGAAAATCGGCGGGTGTCCAAGTGCATCCGGCGCGCCCGTCGGGTCAACCAGCTCGACACCGAGCATCAAGCCGCGACCGCGAATATCGCCCATCTGCGCAAAATCCCGCTGCAGAATCCGCAAGTGTTCGCTCAAGCGTTCGCCCATCGCAGCGGCATGCTCGCAGACCTTGTGTTCAACCAGAAAGCGCATCACCGCAGAACCCGCCGCCATCGCCATTTGATTGCCGCGGAACGTCCCGGCATGGGCGCCCGGCAGCCAGGTGTCGAGCCAGTCGCGATAAACCACCACCGCCAGCGGCAGGCTGCCGCCGATGGCCTTGGACATCACCACCACATCCGGAATGATCCCCGCGTGCTCGAACGCGAACATTTTGCCGGTGCGGGCAAAACCGCTCTGGATCTCATCGACGATCAGCGCCACACCGGCCTTTTCGGTGATACGGCGCACGCCGCGCAACCAGTCAAGATCCGCCGGAATCACCCCGCCCTCGCCCTGCACGACTTCGACGATCACCGCAGCCGGCAATTGCACGCCGGCCTCGGGATCGTTCAGCAGAGTGTCGAGATAGTTCAGATTGACCTGCACGCCCTGCGCGCCCCCGAGCCCGAACGGGCAACGGTAATCGTAGGGGTACGGCATAAATTGCACGCCGCTGCTCAGCAGAGCGCCCAAGGGTTTTTTCGGCCCCAGACTGCCCATCAGGCTCAGCGCACCCTGGCTCATGCCGTGATAGCCGCCCTGAAACGACAACACAGTGCTGCGCCCGGTGGCGGTGCGAACCAGTTTCAGCGCGGCTTCCACCGCGTCGGTCCCGGTCGGGCCGCAGAACTGGATTTTCGCTTCCGCCGCCAGGGCCGGCGGCAACAGACCGAACAGGTCCTGGACGAATTGATCCTTGACCGGGGTCGTCAGGTCGAGGGTGTGCAGCGGCAGTTCATCGGTCAGCACTTGCTGGATCGCTTCGATCACCACCGGATGGTTATGCCCCAACGCCAGCGTGCCCGCGCCGGCCAGGCAATCGATGAAGCGCCGGCCTTCGACGTCTTCGACATAAATGCCCTTGGCGCGCTTCAGGGCCAGGGGAATGCGTCGCGGGTAGCTGCGGGCATTGGACTCCTGCTGGCTCTGGCGCACCAGCAGTGGCGAATCGTTGAACTCATACAACGTTTCGGTCGGCGCCGGGGTGATCCGGGCCGACTGATCTTCCATAAGGCTGGTAGCGACTGACATCTCTCGACCCCTCAAAAAGGTTTTCCTGTTCTGGAAACGCATCAAGGCGTCGGGGATTTAGACCCTTGATCAGCTTTCGATGGAGGCAAGGTCAGCGCCTTGTGCATGGGGATGGCATGGAGCCCGGCAACGGTGAAGGCTTGCCCGCAGGGCTGATAACCCAGATGCCGGTAAAACGCTTCGCTGGTCCGGGTGCTGTTTAGCCGGGCCTGCGCCAGCCCGTTGTCGATCAGCCAGCTTTCGAGATCGCGGACCAGCGCCAGTCCCGCACCGCGTCGAAACCATTCCGGCTGCACATAGCAGAACGCAACCTTGCCGCTGATCGTCGCCATGGCGACACCGACCGGTTTTTCCTGCAGCAGGGCGATATTCAGGTACAGGCGCTGGTCGGTCAGCCACGGCTGGATGTTTTCGATGGCCTTGTGGCGGATCCAGGTGTCGACAGTTGACGGGTCGTTGCGATGGTCCAGGGCGCAGCCGACGCGGATGGAACGCTCGATGATCCGGCTGATGATGCCGGCGTCGGCGGGGGTGGCCTTGCAGATGTGTAGGGAGGCATCCATGGCGCTGTGACCTCAATCCATTGAGAAAAAGCTGTCGGCGACGATAGCGCCGCTCGCCGCCGGAACGCCAATGAAGAGAGGTTACATTTGATGTGCAGCCCTGTAGGAGCTGCCGAAGGCTGCGATCTGTTGACCTTTTTTTCGAAGCCAAATCAAAAGATCGCAGCCTTCGGCCGCTCCTATGCGGGGGGAGTCAGATGGACTGCAACGGCATGCTCAGCTCAACGCGCAGCCCATCCGGCCGGCTGTCGAAATGCAGGGTGCAGCCACACCGCTGGACTATCGCCTGGACAATCGCCAGACCCAGACCGCAGCCGGTGCTTTGACCGTTGCGCCAGAATCGTTGGGTCAGGTGTTGCAGATCGTCTGCAGCAATGCCCGGGCCATGGTCGCGGACCACGAAACGTACGCGGTTGCCGGTGGTTTCCAGGTTGAGTTCCACGGCACCGTTATTCGGGGTATGACGCAGTGCGTTATCCAGCAGGTTGCGCAGCGCCGCAATCGACAGCACGGCAGGCATTTGCACCGGGGCATGGGAAAGGGTCGCCGGCATTTTGAACGTGATGCGTTGACGATCACCGCCAGCGGCATCCTGAATCGCCAGTTTTGCCACTTGTTCGGCGCTGCATTGCACGCCGTCATCGAATGACAGACTGCCCTCGACCCGCGCCAGCAACAACAACTGCTCGAGCGTGCGATGCAAACGGTCGGCGCCCTCTTCGGCCCGGGCCAGGGACTGATCCCGCGCCGCGCCATCGGTCATGCGCGCCACTTGCAGATGGGTCTTGATCGCCGTCAGCGGGCTGCGTAACTCGTGAGCCGCATCACCGGTCAGGCGGCGCTCGCGCTCGATGGTCTTGCCGATGCGCAAGAACAACTGGTTCTGGGTGTCCAGCAAGGGTTGCAGTTCACTGGGCAACGGCTGGATCTGCAAGGGCTCCAGCGAGTCGGCACTGCGGCGCATCAAGGCATCGCGCATGCGGTTCAGCGGCGCCAGTCCCTGCCCGATCCCCAGCCACAACAGGCACAGACAACCGATCAACGCTACGCCCACCGGCACCGAAGCGGCGAGCAGGATCGACATGTTCAAGGCTTCACGCTCAATCTGCCGATCGGCGGTGGTGATGCGCACATCGCCACGGGCCAGGGTAAAGCTGCGCCATGGCGCGCCATCGATCATCTGATCGTGGAAACCCAATCGTTCGGCTTCCAGGGTTTGCTGCGGATCGGCGTGACTGCGGGCAAGGATTTCACCGCGCAGCGAGCTGACCTGACACGCCATGCCACCCGGAATGTTCAGCTGTTCGGCACTGAAGTGAGTGCCGTCGCCCTTGCTCGGCAATGCCGGCAGTTGTTCCATCAGGCCGGCAACCATGCGCGCCGACGCCACCAGCCGCTGGTCGAGGGAAAACATCATTTGGTTGCGCAGGTCACTGAGCATCCAGGCCGCCGCCAGCGCCCAGATCAGTGCAAAAGCGGCGCCGAGTGTCAGGCTCAGGCGCAAACGCAGGCTCATCACTTTTTCAATTCCTCACCACCATCGGCCGGCCCCAGGCGATAGCCCAGGCCGCGCACGGTCTCAACAATGCCATTGCCGAGTTTGCGCCGCAGATGATGGATATGCACGTTGAGCGCGTTGCTTTCCAGTTCGTCGTTGAAACCGTAGACGCTGTCCTTCAATTGCTCAGTGGACAGCACCCGGCCACGGTTATGCAGCAAGGCTTGCAACAGCGACTGTTCGCGGCGGGAAAGGTCCACCGACTGACCGCCGAGCATGGTTTCGCGGCTGCTCGGGTCGTATGTCAGTCGACCGTGTTCGATCAGGTTGACGCTGCGTCCCGCCACTCGCCGCAATAAGGTGTGCAGGCGTGCGGCGAGTTCGCGCAGGTCGAACGGCTTGAGCAGGTAATCATCGGCGCCCGCCTGAAGTCCGTCGACACGGTCGGTGACCGAATCCCGCGCGGTGAGAATCAGCACCGGGATTTCCAGCCCGCCATGGCGCAGCTGTTGCAGCAACTTCAAACCGTCTTCATCGGGCAGACCGAGGTCGAGCACCATCACGTCGAACTCGGCGACCTTGAGCATCGCCCGCGCCGCCGAGGCGGTGGCCACGTGCTCGACCGTCAGGCCCTGAGCGGTGAGGCCGGCGACAATGCCGCTGGCGATCAGCTCGTCGTCTTCGCAAACCAGTACGTGCATGCGGGAGCCCCCAAGGCAAAAACGCGAGTCAAACAGGTGAGGATTAAGGCGCAATTATGGCAAACGCTCCCGGCAACGAACAGCACTGTTTTCATCCATTAATTAGAACAAACAAGCGTTCTAACCAAGTTGCAAACCGAAACACTCAACCCTAAAAAAAGTCTATAAAAAACCCAATACTTAAATATAAGATTTGCTCGACAGCAAAACACCCAATCAAACAACTCACCCACAACTACCCACTAAACAGAATGGAAAAAAATCATGCCTAAACTAAATAATTTTGTCGCCGTCGACTGGCGCTCAGGAAAAGATCGTTGCTACTTCTTCTTCAAAGATACAAACACTTTTTCGCGATACAACAACAGTGATGATAGCGTTCCAGCGGGCTATCCCGCCGCGATAAATCAAAACAGCTGGGGAGCCTTCCACCCGCACGCAAAAAACTTGCGCTTCGGATTCTCCACAGACCGGATCGTCGGGAGCGACAGAGTTGGATGGGATACCGATATCCTTTGGTTATTTTATTACGATGGAAAAACGCCCATGGTATGCGAATACGATCAGGATTCAGACGTGCCCGTCAGTTTCACGCCCGTCAGCGAATCGATATGGAGCATGCTACTGCCCTACTTCGATAACATTATTGCAGGCACCTTCTGGCAACGACCTTTTAGATCCAGCGGCGACACCACTTTCAGATTCATTTTAAACAATGGCAAATACCTCGAACTTGACTGGCACAGCAAAAAACTTGTCGTCGCCGACATCAACAACAGTACCTGGCCAGGTCTCGCACCGTACGCCGCTTATGCTGAACAATTCATCACCGCGGTACAGATAGATGGCGACCTATTGAACGACAGATTTCTGTATATCTTCATGACCGGGCATGTTTACCTGAAATACAACATCAGTAAAAGCCGCCTGGAGGGCGGGGGTGTAAAAAACGTCGGCGATCACTGGAACGGGCTGCTCCGCGGTTGAATTGCAAATACCCATTTAACAACCCTGAAAAACAGAAAGGAATCTGACATGCCAGCACTCAAAAATTTTGTTGCCGTCGATTGGCGAGCCGGCAAGGATAAAATTTACTTTTTCTTCAAGGACATCAACAAATATTCCCGTTTTGATCTTGCTGTCGGTGCGGTCGAACCGGGATATCCCAAAAATATCAACGCCAGCAACTGGCATGACTTTCACTCGCACGCCAAGGACCTGCGTTTCGGTTTCACGACGACCGCATTTCATTCGAAAATAGACGGTTCGCACACTGAGAGTGCATTAGAACTTGATGTTTTATGGCTCTTTTATTACGTGGACGATACACCCACGGTGTGCCGGTACGACCAGGATCTGGACAAGGTCCTTAGCGTTCAGCGCGTGAAAGACTCGAAATGGCATCAGTTGCTTCCCTATTTCGACCGAATCGTTGCCGGCACATGGTGGTATCCTCGTGGCCACCCTAACGCCTTTCGCTTTTTCTTAAACGACGGCAACTTCCTCAACCTGGAACTCATCTACGAGGGCGTCTACAAGTTTCCGAAGATCAACCACGTCCCTATCACGGACAAATACTACCCGGGACTAGAGCGCTACAAAAATCGAATTATTGGCGCCGTTCAAAATGACCACCCAACCTTTAACCGTTATTACTATATTTTCCTGACAAACAACGAGTGCATCAGATACAACATCGGAGACAACCGAATCGAGACTGGTCCGGTCAAAATCAACGACGAAACCTGGCCAGGCTTGTTGCGCGACTGAATGCCTGGCGAGCTTTCAACACGCGGTTGATCGTGCCTCATCTGTTTGTTTCTAGTCTCTCGATAGAAATTTCAGCAACGCCATACATATATACCGCACATAGGGGCGCACTGTTCAATAGTCTGAGTCGGGTAGCAATCAATCCAATTCAACTGAAACAGGTACTTATCATGTATTCCCATGCAAGCGTTTTAGCGACCCTATTCAACCTCTGTGACACCCTGAGCAGCCGCGTGAACCAAATTAAAGATCAAACCAGTGAAGCCGCCGCCAAGGGGTTGGCGTTATATAACCTCGGCGAATTTGCACAGGCGAAAACTTATCTGACGATTGGTGCCAGCGCCGGCGACAGTGCCTCGCAATACGCGCTGGGTGAGGTAACAAGGCGCCAGGCAGGTAGTGTGACCGACGACGCAAAAAAATGGTTTCAACTGGCTGGCGCCCAGAACCACGTTTACGCCCTGATACGACTGGCGGACGCCGCCTCACTCAAAAAAGCCAAGGACCTGGCACAGGCCAATGCCGATAAAGGCGATGCTGAAGCCATGCTTGAGCTTTACGAAATGGATCAAAAGATCGAAACCCTGAAAAAGGCAGCGGACGCCGGCTCCATGGAGGCCAAGTACATCCTCGCGGTCAAATACGACAAAGACCAGACGCTGATTGCCGATGGCGTATTACGTCGCTCGACCATCGACACCCTGTTGCAAACCGCCGCCGTTGGCGGTTTTTCGAAAGCGATCCACTGGTATGCCAACCGCCCTCCTGTCAGCGTGAATCTTCCCGTCAGGCGCCAATGGATGGAAAAACGCGCAGCGCTCAGCGACGTCAATGGGCTGTTGGAATACGGGTATGCACTCGGCGGTGTCTACGCCAATGACGACGGCGTCGATACCGAATACGGAACCACGCAAGACCTGGTCAAAGGGTACGGCTTGATCTGGCTGGTTATCGAAACCACGCGAGAGTTTCGTCGACACACCGAAGCAAGGGGGAACCTCGCGGCTATCGCCGAGGATATGACGCAAGAACAAATCACCGCGGGTAAAGCTTTCGCGAAACAATGGGAGCTCACTCATCCTGCGATGTCCGAGTTCAGGCTGACGTTCAACGACGTCGGCTAATCCGGCCCGGTGTACAGGCGCGCGGTTAATCATCGGTTAATCGCCGCCTCCCATTGTGCACCCCACCTGCACAGGGAAAGGCTTACCCATGCGTCGTCTGTTTTTATTTTTTGTTCTCTTGATCTCGGCTGTGGCCCAGGCAGGGACCAGTCCGTTCGATACCAAACCTGAATTTCTGCCGGTGGAAAAGGCGTTTGTCTTCACCTCCGAGCGCCTCGACTCCGGTGAAACCCAGCTCTACTGGCAGATCACCGACGGTTATTACCTTTACCAGAAACGCATGAAGTTCGACGGGTTGCCCGCCGAGCTGCATCCGGTATTGCCTGAAGGCGAATCCCACAGTGATGAATTCTTCGGCGAACAGCCGGTTTATCGGCAGGGGCTGGAACTGAAGATCCCAGCCGGAGCTACCGGCCAGATCAAGGTTGGCTTCCAGGGCTGTGCCGATGCCGGTTTGTGTTACCCGCCGCAAACCCAGGTCGTGGACCTTGGCGGTAATGCGGCCACTCTTTTAAAGAATGAAGCGCCGGATCAAACGCTGGCCAGCGGTCTGCAAACACGGGCGTTGGGCTGGAGTCTGCTGGTGTTTTTCGGACTCGGCCTGCTATTGGCCTTCACCCCGTGTTCATTGCCGATGTTGCCGATTCTGGCTGGCCTGATCGTCGGCAGCGGCGCCTCGCCACGACGCGGGTTTGCCTTGGCCACCAGCTATGTCGTATGCATGGCGCTGGTGTATGCCGCGATGGGTGTTGTGGCCGCACTGCTCGGGGCGAATGTGCAGGCGCTGTTGCAGAACCCCTGGTTGCTGGGCAGTTTCGCCGCGGTGTTTGTGTTGTTGGCGTTGCCGATGTTCGGCTTCTTCGAGTTGCAACTGCCGGTGGCGGTGCGTGATCGACTGGAAAACGTCTCGCGCAATCAGCGCGGTGGCAGCCTGATTGGCGCCGGCGTGCTGGGCGCATTGTCCGGTTTGCTGGTCGGCCCGTGCATGACTGCGCCGCTGGCGGGCGCCCTGCTTTACATCGCGCAAAGCGGCAATGCGCTGCACGGTGGCTTGATCCTGTTCGCCATGGGCATCGGCATCGGCATACCGCTGTTGTTGCTGGTGACGGTCGGCAATCGCTTCCTGCCCAAACCCGGCGCCTGGATGAACCTGCTCAAAGGTGTGTTCGGTTTTCTGTTTCTCGCCACAGCGCTGTTGATGTTGCGGCCGGTGCTGGATGAGTCGCTATGGGTCGGCCTGTGGGGTGCGTTGCTGTTGATTGCCGCCTACAGTGCCTGGAAACAATCGGACGGTTTCGGCCGCGTGGCGCAACTGTTCGGAGCCAGCTCCTTGCTGCTCGGCGTGTGGGGCAGTTTGTTGATGATTGGTGCGGCGGGCGGCAGCGATGATCTGTTCAAACCGTTGCAGGTCTACAGCGCTTCAAACTCAAGCACCGTTGCCGGTCCCGTCGGTCATGAGGCCTTCACCACCATCAAGGATCCCGCCGCGCTGCAACGGGAACTCGACGCGGCACAGGCGCAAGGCCAGTGGGTGCTGCTCGACTACTACGCCGACTGGTGCGTGTCGTGCAAAGTCATGGAAAAAACCGTCTTCGGCAAACCTCACGTCCTCGCCGCCTTGAGCGATGTGCGCTTGCTACGGCTGGACGTCACCGCCGACAATGCCGCCAGCCGCGAACTGCTCGGCCGTTATAAAGTGCCGGGGCCGCCGAGTTTTCTGTGGATCGGCGCCGACGGCATCGAACGGCGCAGCCAGCGCATCACCGGAGAGGTCGATGCCGACACCTTCCTGCAACGCTGGACCACCACCCGAGACGCCCGTTAATGCTGACTTTTACCCTCGGCACGTTTGCCATCGCGCTTAACCATCTGCTGCTGATCAGTGCCCTGGCACTGGCGACGTTTGTCGGCTGGCGGGTGGCCAAACGCGGTGGTGAGAATCCCGAGTCGGTACTGTTCAGCCTGTTTTTATTGGGCATGCTGGCAGCCCGGATCAGTTTCGTGGCGCTTTACTGGGCACATTATCGGGATGATCCGTGGCAAGTCATCGACCTGCGCGACGGTGGTTTTCTCGCCTGGCCAGGGGTCATTGCGTTGGTGCTCGCCGCGATGTATCGCGGCTGGCGTCGCCCGGGCCTGCGCCGTCCGCTGGGCTTCGGCGTCGGCAGCGGCCTGGCATTCTGGCTGCTCGCAACCTTCTCCCTGACGATTTACGAACAAGGCACGCGCCTGCCCGACATTACATTGCGCAATGCCGCTGGTGAGACCGTGCAACTGGCCGACTACAAGGGTGGCCCGCTGGTGATCAATCTCTGGGCCACCTGGTGCCCACCGTGCCGCCGCGAAATGCCGGTGCTGGAAAACGCCCAGCAACACCGCCCGGACCTGACCTTCCTGTTCGTCAATCAGGCGGAAAGCATGCAAAGCGTCAGTACTTATCTGGAAACCCAGGGCTTGAGCCTGTCCAACGTGTTGTTCGATGGCGGCGGCCGTCTGGGTCAGGCCGTCGGTTCCATGGCGTTGCCGACTACGCTGTTCTATAGCCCCGAAGGTCGCTTGTTGGGCAGCCATCTGGGCGAACTGTCGGAAGCGAGCCTGGCTCGCGCCCTGGAAAACTTTGACACCGCGAATCCGGCCACACCTTCCACCTCTTCAAGGAAACTGCCATGCCCCGCCTCCGCCACTTGCTGACGCTGACCCTGGGCGCCGCCCTGCTGCACCTGCCGTCGGTACAGGCTGCCGAAGAATTGCCCGAAGCGATCAAGAAGATCGAAGCCAAAGGCGCGAAGATCGTTGGCCAGTTCGATGCGCCTGACGGCCTGCGCGGTTATGCCGCCCAGTACCAGAGCCGCGCCATGGCGCTGTACCTGACGCCGGATGGCAAGCACGTGTTGCTGGGCAATCTGTACGACGCCGAAGGCAACGACCTGAGCAGCGCGCCGTTGCAGAAACTGGTTTACGCACCGATGGCCAAGGAAGTCTGGGGCAAGATGGAAGCCAGCAACTGGATCGGTGACGGCAACAAGGACGCACCGCGCGTGGTGTACCTGTTCAGCGATCCGAACTGCCCTTACTGCAACATGTTCTGGGAACAGGCGCGGCCGTGGGTGAAGGCCGGCAAGGTGCAGTTGCGGCACATCATGGTCGGGATCATCCGCGAAGACAGCCCGGGGAAATCCGCCGCGCTGCTCGCAGCCAAAGATCCGCAAAAAGCCCTGCAGGACCACGAAAGTGCCGGCAAGGCCAGCTCGCTCAAGGCCCTCAAAGACGTCCCGCCCGCGATTCAGGCGAAACTGGCGGCGAACATGCAGTTGATGGAAGACCTGGAACTGCAGGCCACACCAGCGATTTTCTACATGGACGACAAGGGTGAGTTGCAACAGCAACAAGGCGCGCCTTCACCAGAGAAGTTGGTGAAGATCCTCGGGCCAAAATAAATAGTCCTGCCGCAGATTTTGTGGTGCCACCTTCGCGAGCAGGCTCGCTCCCACCTTGGAATGCATTCCTCCTGTGGGAGCGAGCCTGCTCGCGAAGACGTCAGTACAAACGACTAATTTCTCTGGACCAGAAACTCCACAAGCACCTCAGTCACAAACCGCGGATTCTCCAGATTGGAGATATGCCCTGCCTCCGGCACCAGCACAAACGGGCAACCGATCAGCCCGGCCATCTCTTTCCCTTCGGCCGGCGGCCGCGGGATGTCCTGATCGCCACCCATCACCAGCGTGGTATGGCCCTTCAACTCGCCCAGACGCGACAACAGGTCATCGCGCCCAAAGGTAATCCGGCCCATCGGCACGATGCTTTCGCGCAGACGATCCGCTGGCAGTGCGGCCAGCGCAGCCCGGAAACCCTGATAGAGCGCCGACTGCGGATCGATGCCGGGACGGAAGAAGATCGGCACGATGATATCCAGCAACGCAGGGGTTACCTCGCCGGTGTCTTCGATCTGCTTTAACAATGAGAAATAATAGTCGCGGGTCGGCTCCGGCTCACTGCCGAGATAAGTGTCCATCAGCACCAGACCCTGGATGCGCTGCGGCGCCGCCAACGCCAGACGCGCTCCCCACATGCCACCGACCGAAAGGCCGATCAGCGTGACGCGATCGATCTCCAGATGATCCAGCAACTTCAGCTGCTGACGTGCGATGTCATCCAGCGATGTGGTGCCGGCGGGCAGTGGCCCGGATTGACCATGGGCCCACAGGTCCGGGGCGATCACCCGGTAATGTTGCGACAGGGCAAGAACCTGTGGCACCCATTGGGCGTGGTCCCACAGGTAGCTGCCGGCCAGCAGCACGGCCGGGCCGGTGCCTTGATCGATGTAGTGAAGCTTTTGTCCGTCAATCGTAACGAAGGGCATTGGCTGTCTCCGCAGGCAGAAATGGAGTGGGGAGACTGGTCTGCCAGTCACCCACAGTCAATCGCGAAAATGTACGGGTTTGTACCGTTGGATTTTTGGTGTTTGAACTGACGTCTTCGCGAGCAGGCTCCGGGCGGCGTTCCGACGATGGGGCCGCTAAAGACATTGGAGAACTACAACCCCTCCAGCTCCGCCATCAAATCATTCAACCGGTCCACCTTCTCCTCGGTGATATCACTCGCCGCCAACCCGTCGATGTACTCAGCCAGTGCCTCCACTGTGCTGCACTCGAACATCGCTCGCAGCGGCACATCCCGTTGCAGCGCTTTCTGCACCCGCGAAGCGATCTGCGTTGCCAGCAACGAATGCCCGCCGAGCTCGAAGAAGTTGTCGCGAACCCCCACCCTCTCGACCTTCAACACCTCGGCCCAAATGGCAGCCAGCGTTTGTTCCAGCGCGTTGCGCGGCGCCTGGTAATCCCGGCTCTGCAACTGACCGATCTCCAGCGCCGGCAGCGCCTTGCGATCCAGTTTGCCGTTGGCATTGAGCGGCATGTGTTCCAGCCACAGCCAGTGCAGCGGCACCATGTACTCGGGGAGTTCAGTGCGCAGACGCTGCTTGATGCGTTCCAGCCGCTCGCTCGAATCGAGCGCCGAATCGGCCGCCACCAGATAACCCACCAGATGCTTGCCGTTGACACCGTCCTGCACACCGACCGCCGCCTCGCGGACTTCCGGTTGCTCATGCAGACGCGCTTCGATTTCACCGAGCTCGATGCGATAGCCGCGAATTTTCACCTGATGGTCGATTCGCCCGACGTATTCCAGCACACCGTCGCTGCGCCGCCGGGCCAGGTCGCCGGTGCGGTACAAGCGGTCACCTGGCTCACCGAACGGATTCGGCACAAACACCTGCGCGGTGCGCAACGGATCGCTGACATAACCGCGTCCGACCCCGGTGCCGGCCACGCACAGCTCGCCCACCGCACCCAGCGGCACCAGGTCCAGCGCGCCATCAAGCAGGTACAAACGGTTGTTGTCGGTCGGCGTGCCGATCGGTAAATAACTGCCGCGGGTCGAGGCCATGTCGACCCGGAAAAACGCCACATCGTCCGAACATTCTGCCGGGCCATAAGCATTCACCAACCCGATGTCCGGATAGCGCAACAGCCATTGATGGGCCAGTTCCGGCGGCATCGCTTCGCCGGTTGGCAGCATCCAGCGCAGGCCGTCAAGGCTCATGCGTTCCTGGCCGAGCATGCCCTGAATCAGCGAAGGAACGCTTTCCAGAACACTGATGCCCTGGGCCGACACATGCGCCAGCAAGCCTTGCGGATCATGGGCGATGGTGTTCGGCACGATGTCCACCCGCGCCCCGAACAGCGGCGCGGCGAGGAACTGCCAGACCGAAATGTCGAAGCTTTGCGAAGCGGTTTGCGCGATCACATCGGCCTCACTGAGATTCAGATAAGGCACCTTGCTCAACTGGTTATTGAGCATCCCGCGCTGCTCGACCATCACACCCTTGGGCAGGCCGGTGGAACCCGAGGTGTAAATCACGTAGGCCAGATTATCCGGCCCGCTGTAAACGCCCGGATTCGCCACCGGGAGATCGCTCGCCTGCACCGCTTCCCACACCAACAATTGCGGTCGAACAGCACTGGCGAACTCATCCAGCAACGCCACCGCCTGATCACGACACGCCTCGGTGCACACCAGCAACGGCGTGCGGCTCAGGTCGATGATCCGGCTCAGTCGCTGACCCGGCAGCCCCGGATCGAGCGGCAGATAACCCGCGCCAGCCTTGAAGCTGCCGATGATCATGCCCAGCAAATCGAGGTTGCGCTCGGCCAGCAATGCCACCGGTTGATCCAGCCCGACACCCGCCGCGATCAGCGCATGACCGAGGCGGTTACTGCGCTGGTTCAGCTCGAGGTAGCTGTGGTGCTGATCCAGGTAACTGGCGGCAATGCGTTGCGGATGTTTGCCGACTTGCGCTTCAAACAACGCAACGTAGCTCTGCTCCAGCGGATATTCGCGTTCGCTCTGGTTGCAGCCGTGGATCAGAAAGTCTTGTTCCTCGGCCGCCAGCAACGGCAAGTCCGCCATATCGCCGTGGAAACCTTCGACCAACGCCAGCAGCAAACGCTTGAATTCGCCGAGCATGCGTTCGATCGTCGACTCATCGAAATAACGCTGGTCGTAAGACAGGTGCAAACCCAAGTCATCGCCTGGATAGCACACCGCCGTCAACGGAAAATTGGTGTGGGTGCGGCCCGAATCCGAGGTCGCATTGAGGCTTTGCGCGCGGTCCAGCACCGAGACTTCCACCGGTGCGTTCTCGAACACGAACAGGCTGTCGAACAGCGGCTGGCCTTTGGGTAATTCGCTGCTTTCCTGAATGCTCACCAGCGGCAAGTACTCGTATTCGCGCAGCTGCATGTTGCTGTCGAGTAAGGCAGTGAGCCATTGGCGAACGCTGCAACGCTGATGGTCTTCCGGCATCATCACCCGCAGCGCAATGCTGTTGATGAACAGCCCGACGGTGCGCTGCATCTCTGGCATGTCCACCGGACGCCCGGCCACGGTGACGCCGAACAACACGTCGCGATCACCGCTCAAACGGCGCAGCACCAAGGCCCACGCCGCTTGGGCGAAGGTGTTGATGGTCAACTGATGGGCCTGCGCCAGTTCGCGCAGTTGCGCACCGTCGCGGGCGTCGAGCCGGGTGTAGCAGTCACCGACGATCATGCCGCCGCTGTCGCCGGCATGTTCGCGCAGGAACGGCCGGTCACTCGGAATCGGCGTGGTCCGTTCGAACCCTTGCAGGTTGGTTTTCCACCACTGCCGCGCCTCGCCCAGGCTCTGGCGTTGCAGCCAGCCAATGTAGTCGCGATAACGGGATGGCACGGCCAGTTGCGCTTCCCGACCTTCGCCCAGCGCGGTGTAGATCTCGAAGAAATCATTCATCAGCAGCGAGCGGCACCAGGCATCAATGAGGATGTGGTGGTTGCTCATCATGAACCAGTAGCGCGCCTCGCCCACACGGATCAATCGCAGGTGAAACGGTGCCTGGTTGAGCAGATCGAAACCCGCTTCGCGCTCACTTTTGAGCAATGCTTGCAGTTTCGGCTCCTGCTCGGCCTCCGCGATCAAGGTCCAGTCCAGGTACTCGATCGGCGTGCGGCCCGGCTTGTGGATAACTTGCAGCATGTCCTCGCCGACGTTCCAGCAGAACGACGCACGCAGCGCTTCATGGCGGGCGATCACGGCTTGCCAGGCCTGGGTAAATCGCTGCGGATCCAGCTCGCTGTTGATGCGGTAGCGGTCCTGCATGTAGTAGAGGCCGGTGCCCGGTTCGAGCAAGGTGTGCAGCAGCATGCCTTCCTGCATGGGCGTCAGCGGGTAGACGTCTTCGATATCAGCGGCCGGAATCGGCAGCGCATCGAGTTGCGGCTGAGTCAGTTTCGCCAGTGGGAAGTCTGATGGTGTCAGGCCGCCGGCGTCGTCGCGCAGACAATGCGCAATCAGGCTCTGCAACTCGCCGAGGTAAGCGTCCGCCAGTTCGCGAATGGTCTGCGGCTTGTGGCGTTCGGCGCTGAAGGTCCAGCGCAGCACCAGTTCGCCGCCGTACACCTGACTGTCGACGCTCAGTTCGTTGGGCAGCGGCGCACGCGGATCGTGGGCAGCACCGACCGGCTCATCCAGCGGCCGGAACAGCGCGTCGGCGCCGAAACTCTGGTCGAACTGACCGAGGTAATTGAACGTGATCTGTGCCACCGGCAACGCAGCCATGGCTTCCCGGCTCACGTCGTCGGCGAGGTAGCGCAACACGCCGTAGCCCAGACCTTTGTGCGGCACCGCGCGCAGTTGTTCCTTGATGGCTTTGATCGATGCGCCCTGCCCGGCGGCCTCTTCGATGTCGTGCGGCGTCAGGCGCAGCGGGTAGGCGCTGGTGAACCAGCCGACGGTGCGGGTCAGGTCGATTTCGTCGAACAGGGTTTCGCGCCCATGGCCTTCGAGTTGAATCAGTGTTGATTGATGACCGCTCCAACGGCACAGCACCCGGGCCAATGCGGTCAACAACAGGTCATTGACCTGAGTGCGATAGGCGCTCGGTGCCTGTTGCAACAGTTGCCGGGTGTGCTCGGCGTCGAGGCGCACGCTGACGGTTTGCGCATGACAATTCTGACGCCCGCCCTGCGGTCGATCGCACGGCAATTCAACGCTGGGCCCGGCCAGTTGCGACTGCCACCAGCCCAGTTCTTCGCGCAACGATTCGCTACCGGCATAGGCCTGCAAGCGTGAGGCCCAGTCCTTGAACGCGCTGGTTTTCGCCGGCAGTTTCACCGCCTGCTCCGCCTCCAATTGGCGATACACCGTTTGCACATCGTCCAGCAGCACGCGCCAGGATACACCGTCCACCACCAGGTGATGGATCGCGAAAAACAACTGTTGCCGGCCTTCGGGACCATCGACCAGCAACACCCGCATCAACGGCCCTTGCTCAAGATCAAGGCTGCGCTGGGCTTCGGCGAACAGTGCCGCGCGTTGATTCAGCGTCGTCACCCGCACTTGCCACAACGCCGGCGCGTCGGACCGGTTCTGGTGCGCCGCCGTCCATTCGCCTGCGGTCCGGGTGAAGCGCAAACGCAAGGCGTCATGCTGTTCGATCACCGCCAGCAGCGCCTGCTCCAGGCGATGCGGTTCCAGCGCCACAGTCGGTTCCAGCAGCAATGCCTGGTTCCAGTGCTGACGCTGGGGAATGTCGGTGTCGAAGAACCAGTGCTGAATCGGCGTCAGACGTGATTCACCGGTAAGCAGACCTTGCTCGGCCATGACCTGTTCGGTGCGGCTCGCGACAGCGGCCAGGGTTTGCACGGTCTGGTGCTGGAACAGGTCACGCGGGCTGAAATGAATGCCCTGCTGCCGCGCGCGGCTGACCACCTGAATCGACAGGATCGAGTCGCCGCCCAATTCAAAGAAGTTGTCGTTGACACCGACCTGCGCAACGTTCAGCACGTCGCACCAGATCTGCGCCAACGTCAGCTCGAGTTCATTGCTCGGCGCCACATAGTGTTGACGGTTCAACTCCAGGTCCGGTGCTGGCAATGCGCGGCGGTCGAGTTTGCCGTTGGCGGTCAGCGGCATGCTCGCCAGCAGAATCAAGTGCGTCGGCACCATGTAATCCGGCAACTGGGATTTGAGGTGATTTTTCAGGGCTTCTCGCAGTGCGGCCTGTTGCACTTCGTCCTGCTCGGCGACATCCGACACCAGATAGCCGACCAGCTGTTTGCCACTGGGTGCGTCCAATGCCAGCACCACCGCTTCACGCACAGAGTTATGTTCCAGCAGACGGGTTTCGATTTCGCCCAACTCGATGCGGAAACCGCGAATTTTCACCTGATGGTCGATGCGTCCGAGGTATTCCACCAGACCGTCGGCGCGCTGCCGCACCAGGTCACCAGTGCGGTACAGACGCCCGCCATTGGCAGCAAAAGGGTCGGCAACAAACCGCTCGGCCGTCATGCCCGGGCGCTGGTGATACCCCTGCGCCAGACCGGCGCCACCGACATACAGTTCGCCGGTCGCACCTTGCGGTACCAAGGCCAGATCAGCGTCGAGGATGTACGCCACCCGCGCACCGACCACGCTGCCGATGGGCACGCTGCCCATGCCTTCCTCCAGCAAGTCAGGCGCGAGACTGGCCAGCGGCATGACCACGGTTTCGGTCGGGCCGTAGGCGTTGAAGAACAGATCGGGTTTGAACGCCGCGCGAATCCGCGCCAGGTGTTCGCCGGTCAAAGCTTCGCCGCCGGTGATGCACATGCGCACCCGCAGGGTTTCGCCCTGAGTCGCCAGCCACTGCGCCAATTGGCTGCCGTAGCTCGGGGTGAAACCAAGGACAGTGATCCGGTGACGACGGATCAGCGCGCAGATGTCTTCCGCGTCCCACTGCCCCTGGGCCCGCAGGACCACTTGCGCACCACTCAACAGCGGCACCAGCAAACGCTCCGTCGCGGCGTCGAAGTTGATCGAATAGAAGTGCAGTTCGCAATCGTCCCGGCGCATGCCGAAACGCTCGATCACGGCGCGGCAGTGCATGGCGATTTCACCGTGGGACACCACCACGCCTTTCGGTTTGCCGGTGGAGCCGGAGGTGTAAATCAGGTACGCCTGATGTTGCGGCAGGCTGATGAAGGGCAGTTCGGTCGCCGGGTAACCGGCGAGTGCGGCGGCGTCTTCCTCCACGCACCAACGGGCGACCGTGGACGGCAAATCACCGAGGGCTTTGAACATTGCCGCATCGCTGAGCAGCAAACCGACGCCGCTGTCTTCGATCATGTAATGCAGGCGGTCGAGCGGGTATTCCGGATCCAGTGGCACATAAGCGCCACCGGCCTTGAGAATCGCCAGCAGGCCGATGACCATTTCCAGCGAACGTTCAAGCGCCAGACCGACACGCACCTGCGGCCCCACGCCACGCTCGCGCAGCATCCAGGCCAGACGATTGGCGCGGCTGTCGAGCTCGGCGTAACTCAGGGTTTGCCCGGCGAATGTCAGCGCCGGCGCATCCTTGCGCACCAGCGCCTGCTCGCTGAACAGCTGATGAATGCACTGATCCAGTCGATGTTCGCCCGGCTCGACGCCAAGGCTGTCGAACAGGTTCTGCTGCTCGGTGGCTTCGAGCAATGGCAGCTCACTGAGGCGCTGTTGCGGGTCGGCCAGCAACGCTTCAAGCAGATTGCGCCAGTGCCCGGCCATGCGTGCAATGCGTGGCTCGTCGAACAGATCGGTGCTGTAAGTCAGGCAGCAACCGAGGCGATGATCGAGGTCGGTGACCTCAAGGTTGAGATCAAACTTGGTCGCGCGCGCATCGTTGGCCAGGTAGTCGACCGTCATCCCGGCGAGCGTGCGGCTCTGCTGGAATTCCCAGCGCTGCACGTTGCACATCACCTGGAACAAGGGGTTGTACGCAGCGCTGCGCGGAGGTTGCAAGGCCTCGACCAGGTGATCGAACGGCAGGTCCTGATGGGACTGGCCTTCGATCACGGTGTGACGCACCTGCTCGAACAATTCGCCGACGGACATCTGCCCGTCGAGCTGGCAACGCAGCACTTGCGTATTGAGGAACGCACCGATCAGCCCTTCGCTTTCCGGGCGAATGCGGTTGGCCACCGGTGCGCCGATGCGCAGGTCGGTCTGGCCGCTGTAGCGGTAAAGCAGCACCGCCAGCGCGGCAGTCATGGTCATGAACAGGGTCAGGCCGTTTTGCGCATTGAAAGCGCGCACCCGTGCGGCGAGGTCATCGCTCAGGTCGAAACGGAACAGCTCACCCTGATGGCTTTGTACCGGCGGACGCGGACGATCGGCGGGCAATTCCAGCAACGGGTGTTCGCGGCCCAGTTGCGCGGTCCAGTAGTCGAGCTGACGCTGGCGCTCGCCAGACTCCAGCCACTGACGCTGCCAGACGCTGTAATCGAGGTATTGCACCGGCAGCGGCGCCAGTGGCGACTCGCGGTCATCGACGAACGCTTCGTACAGCGCGCTGAGTTCCCGGGCGAAGATGTCCATCGCCCAGCCTTCGGTGACGATGTGGTGCAAGGTCAGCACCAGGTAATGTTCCTGCTCGGCGGTCTTGACCAGACAGGCTCGCAGCAGCGGACCGGTTTCCAGATTAAAGGGGGTATGCGCTTCGCTGTCGGCCAGTGCCTGGACCCGCTGTTCGCGCAGGTCGGCGTCCAGCATCGAAAAATCTTTCCAGTCCATGCGCATTGCGGTTTCCGGATGCACTTTTTGCTGCGCCACGCCACCCACGCTCGGGAAGGTGGTGCGCAGGGTTTCGTGACGCATGATCAGCGCTTGCAACGCTGTCTCGAAGCGCCTGACGTCCAGCACCCCGCGCAGCCTTGCCATGCCGCCAACGTTGTAGGCCGGGCTGTCCGGCTCCATCTGCCAGAGGAACCACATGCGCTGCTGGGAATAGGACAGCGGCACCGGCTGGCGGCGGTCGACTGTCGCGATGGGCGGTTGTTTGTTGGTGCTGCCGCTGGCCTGGATCAACTGAACCTGATCGGCAAAAGCGCCCAGCTCGCTGTGCTCGAACAACGTTCGCAACGGTAACTCGACATCGCAGCCCTGACGGGTGCGGGAGATGATTTGCGTGGCCAGCAACGAGTGGCCGCCGAGGGCGAAAAAGTCGTCGCGCAGACCGATCTGCTGCAAGCCCAGCACCTGGCGCCAGATCGCGGCGATTTGCTGTTCGAGTTCAGTCACCGGCTCAACGTGTTCGCGTACTTGCCACTGGGGTTGCGGCAAGGCGCGGCGGTCGAGCTTGCCGCTCGGGCTCAGGGGCATTTCGTCCAGGCGCATCAGTTGCGCCGGGACCAGGTATTCCGGTAATTCAGCCGCCAGCGCGGATTGCAGGCGTGCGGTTTGAGTGTCTGCGCTTTCGCTGGTTTCGCAGGCGGTGTAATAGCCAATCAGTTGCCCGCCGACGGCGGTTTCGCGCACCAGCACCACGGCTTGAGCGACCCCGTCCTGAGCCAGCAGACGCGCTTCGATTTCTTCCGGTTCGACGCGAAAGCCACGCAGCTTGACCTGCTGATCGAGGCGACCGAGGTATTCGATTACGCCATCGGCGGTCCAGCGTGCGCGGTCGCCAGTGCGATAGAGACGTGCGCCCTGCTCGTTCAGCGGATCGACGACGAATCGTTCTGCGGTCAGGCCCGGACGTCCCAGATAACCCCGGGCCAAACCGATGCCACTGATGCACAACTCGCCGGGCACACCGGCCGGCAGCGGATTGAGTTCACTGTCGAGTACCCGGCAAATGACGTTGCCCAGCGGCCGGCCAATCGGCGAACGCTCGCCATCGGCTGTGGTGCAGTGCCAGTGCGTGACGTTGATCGCGGTTTCGGTCGGGCCGTAGCGGTTGTGCAGTTGCACGGCAGGCAGTTGTTCCAGCACACGGTTGCGCAGTTCCGCCGGCAAGGCTTCGCCGCCGGAGAACACGCGGCGCAGGCTGGTGCATTCGGCGCTCAGCGGTTCGTCGATAAACAGCGAAAGCAGCGGCGGTACAAAGTGCAGCGTGGTCACCCCGTACTGCTGAACCAGCTGCGCGATGCGCTGCGGGTCGCGGTGTTCACCGGGGCCGGCCATCAGCAAGCGGCTGCCGGTGATCAGCGGCCAGAAGCATTCCCACACCGACACGTCAAAACTGATTGGCGCCTTTTGCATCAGCACGTCGCTGTCGTTCAGGCGATAGGTGTTTTGCATCCATTGCAGGCGTTCGGCGAGCGCCGCGTGGGTGTTGCCGACGCCCTTGGGTTGGCCGGTGGAACCGGAGGTATAAATCACGTAAGCGAGGTTGTCGCCGTGCAGATGCAGGCCCGGCGCCTGGCTCGGCCAGTTCTCCAGGTGCAGCGCATCCATGGCGATCACGCTGACGCCGTCGGTGGCCGGCAGTCGGTCGAGTAACTGAGTCTGGGTCAGCAGCAATTCGACGCCGCTGTCGCTGAGCATGTAGGCCAGGCGTTCGGCGGGATAATCCGGATCCAGCGGCACGTAGGCGCCGCCGGCCTTGAGGATTGCCAGTAAACCGATCAACAGCTGCGGCGAACGCTCGGCGGCGATGGCCACGCACACGTCGGGGCCGACGCCTTTGTCGCGCAGGTAATGGGCCAGACGGTTGGCCTGGGTGTGCAATTGGCCGAAGTCGAGGCTGCCGCCTTCCCACATCAGCGCAGTGCGATCCGGGGTCAGTCGGGTCTGATGGTCAAGCAGTTCCGGCAGCCATTGGCTGGCCGCGGCGCAGGGTGCGGCGCTCCACTTTTGTTGCTGATCGTGCTCGGTTGGCGTCAGCAGGGGCAAGTCACCGACAGTGGTCTCGGGTTGCTCGCACACCGCGCGCAGCAAGTTGCTGAAATGCCCCGCCAGGCGCTCGATGGTTGCGCCATCGAACAGTTCGCTGGCGTAGTCGAACGACAGACTCAGGCGACCGCTGCGGTCTTCTTCGCTGTGCAGTTGCAGGTCGAACTTGGCTTCGCGGCTGTGCCACGGCAGCTCTTCGGCGAGCAGGCCGGGCAATCGGCGCAGAGCGCTCAGATCCCGTTGCTGGTGGTTAAACATGACTTGGAACAAACCTTGTTCGCGCGCCTGTGGAAACGCTTCGACCAGTTGTTCGTAGGGCAAGTCCTGATGCGCTTGCGCGTCCAGTACCGCTTGCCGGGTTTGCCCCAGCAGTTCCACAAAGGACTGCCGCGAATCGACCTCGGCGCGCATTACCTGGGTGTTAATGAAGAAGCCGATCAGCCCTTGGGTTTCCAGGCGCGGACGATTGGCATTGGGCACGCCAATGCGAATATCGCGTTGGCCGCTGTAGCGGTGCAACAGGCTTTGCAACGCGGCGAGCAAGAGCATGAATGGGGTGGATTGGTGAGCCAGGGCAGTTTGGCGAATCGCAGCGCTCAGGTTCACGTCCAGCTTGACGGTGTGACGGGCGGCGCTGCGCAACTGTTGCGCCGAACGCGGGTGATCGGTGGCCAGGCTCAAGACTGGATGCTCGTCGCCCAACTGTGCTTTCCAGTACGCCAGTTGCCGTTCGCCCTCGCCTTGCGCCAGCCATTGGCGCTGCCAGCTGCCGTAGTCGGCGTACCGGGTCAGCAATGGCGCAAGCGTCGCCGTCTGGCCTTGGGACGCTGCGGCATACAGCCGGGAGAATTCGTCTATCAATACGTTCAGCGACCAGCCGTCGGCGATGATGTGGTGCAACGTCACCAGCAACTGGTGATCTTGCTCATCCAGGCGCACCAGCGTCACCCACAGCAGCGGACCCTTCTGCAGATCGAACAGGGTGCGCGCTTCGTCCTCGCGGATCTGTTGCGCGCGGGCCTCACGTTCGGCCACGGGCAAGTCGCTGATGTCGATCGTTTGCAGGTTGAAAGTGCTCGCCGCGTCGACCTGTTGCAGCGCCACGCCATCGCGCTCGAAGAAGCGCGTGCGCAGGGATTCGTGGCGCTCGATCAATTGCTGGAAACTGACGCGCACCGCATCTTCGTCCAGTTCGCCGCGCAGGCGCAGTGCACCGGGAATGGTGTAGGCGCTGCTCTGTGGGTCCAGTTGCCAAGTGATCCACAAACGGTTTTGCGCCAGGGATTGCGGCAGCGCTCCGCTGCGCGACAGGGTATTGATCATGCCTTGGGCGAGGCCGCCGTCCTGTTGCTGCCGAACAACCGCCGCGGTGAACGCGCCCAGCGTCGGCGCTTCGAACAGCAAGCGCAGGCTCAGCTCCAGACCGAGTGCTTCGCGCAGACGCGCCACCACTTGCGTGGCCGCGATGGAGTTGCCGCCGAGCAGGAAGAAATGGTCGTCGGCATTGACCTTTTTCACCTGTAACTGCTCGCCCCAAATCTGCCCAATGAGGGTTTGCAGCTCGGATTGCGGCTCGGTTGCCGCTGCGTTTTCAGGCGCCGCCGACGGGAACACCGCGTAGCTGTCAAGGCTGCCATCCACCAGGCGATTGCGGCACGCCGAACGCTGCAGTTTGCCGCTGGAGGTCTTCGGCAGCGAACCCGGATTAAGCAACACCACCACACTTGGGGCTTGCTGATACGCCTCGGCGACCGCTTGGCGAATGGCTTTGATCAGCGCCTCGGGCGCAAGGATTTTCTGCACACTGCGGCTGATTTCCGCGGCGATGCCGATACCTTCCTCGCCGTCGATATTCACCGCGAACGCAGCGACGCGCCCCTTGCGCACCACTTCCACCTCGCGCTCGAGGGTCTGCTCGATGTCTTGCGGGTACAGGTTGTGGCCGCGCACGATCAGCAGGTCTTTCAGGCGCCCGGTGATGAACAGCTCACCGCCGCGCATGAAGCCCAGGTCGCCGGTGCGCAGCCAGGTTTTCCCCGCGTGCCGGACAAAGGTGTCGGCGGACGCTTCGGGGTTGCGCCAGTAACCGTGAGCGATGCTCGGCCCGCTGGCCCAGACTTCGCCCACCGCGTTGTCGGGCAATTCGTTGAGTGCTGACGGATCGACAATCAGCACCGCGTGACCCGGCTGGCTGATGCCGCAACTCATGATCGCGCTGCCCTCGCCCGGTTGGGCACTGTTCTGCGCCAACGCCTGGTCGTCCACGCGCAAGTTGCCAATGCCTTTGCCACGGGGTGTGCCGGCGACGAACAAGGTCGCTTCGGCCAAGCCGTAAGTCGCCATGAAACGGTCCGCGGTAAAACCGCACGGGGCAAACTTCTCGGCGAAGCGTTCCAGTGTGTCGAGACGAATCGGCTCGGAGCCCGAATACGCCACGCGCCAGCCGCTCAGGTCGAGACGTTCCAGCGCCGATGCGCTGACTCGTTCGCTGCACAGGCGATAGGCAAAATCCGGCCCGCCGCTGATGGTGCCGCCGTACTCGCTGATCGCCTCGAGCCAGCGCAATGGCCGGCCGAGGAAGTACGCCGGCGACATCAACACGCACGGCACACCGCTGAAAACCGGCTGCAGCAAACCGCCGATCAAGCCCATGTCGTGGTACAGCGGCAGCCAGCTGACGATCACGTCGTCCGGGTTCAAGTCGATACCGAAGCCGTGGCGAATCAGCAGTTCATTGGCCACCAGGTTGCCGTGACTGACCTGCACGCCCTTGGGCAACGCCGTGGAGCCAGAGGTGTATTGCAGGAAGGCGATGTGATCGTCTTCCAGGTTCGGCTCGATCCAGCGCTCGGCCAGTGCAGCGTCAAGCGTGTCGACGCACAAAAGAGGCGGTGCGCCTTCAATCTGCTGCAACGCATCGCCCAAATCTGCGCGGGTCAGCAGCAGGCGCGGTTCGGCATCGTTGATGATCGAGAGCAGACGTTCCTGGTGATGACGTTTGGCCGACTCCGGCGGATAAGCTGGCACCGCGATCACGCCCGCGTACAGGCAGCCAAAAAACGCCGCGACGTAATCCGCACCACTGGGAAACAACAGCACCGCGCGATCGCCAAAATCGGTCTCGGCCTGCAACGCACCGGCAATGGTGCGCGCCCGTTGGTCCAGCTCGCGATAGGTGAGCACCACGGCCTGTTCCGGGGTTTCGGCGAGAAAACGCAAGGCCACCCGATCCGGCGTCAGGGCCGCGCGGCGTTGAAGGGCTTGGACCAGAGTGCCAGGTATTTCGAACGCGTCGGTCATGGGGTTTCCTGCCTGAATTCGGCTTGCAAATGGAATCGGTTTTCTCGTGTCACGCCCATCGAGGAGCGTGCAGGACGCAGTCTTCGCCGACCGCGCGAGGCATTGGGAATGCTGTTGTGGCCGGGGCTAGCGCCCGGAGCCATTCACCAATGAGAACGGATGGAACCTACGAATAATTAGTCGGCAGCCTGAATCGTCAACGGGGCCGGGTGCCGCAAGCGGGTGCGTCAGCGTGTCGCAGTTCTCACTTTGCACTTTCGCGGATCATTAATTCTCTTTCTCAATTGACAATCATTATCATTCAACATAATTTGTCGCTCGATGTGTAGGACGCCTCAGCCCCCCGTGCCGTCCCACGACCCCATTTGCAGCAAGGTGATTTCCATGACGGAACAAGTATCCACAAGCAGGTGCGATTCACCGCTACTTCAGGCATTCGTCGACAATCGACTGATTCTGGTCAAGATTGCCGCGCGCATTACCGGTTGCCGGTCACGTGCCGAGGATGTGGTTCAGGATGCGTTCTTCCGCCTGCAATCGGCACCGCAGATCACGTCTTCGATCAAGGCTCAGTTGAGCTACCTGTTCCAGATCGTGCGCAACCTGGCGATCGATCACTACCGCAAACAGGCGCTGGAGCAGAAGTATTCGGGGCCTGAAGAGGAAGGGCTGAATGTGGTGATTCAGGGCGCTTCGCCGGAAACCTCGCATATCAATTTCTCGACCCTGGAACACATCGCCGACGCGCTCACCGAACTGCCCAGCCGCACCCGTTACGCCTTCGAGATGTACCGCCTGCATGGCGTGCCGCAAAAGGACATCGCCAAGGAGCTCGGCGTTTCACCGACCCTGGTGAACTTCATGATTCGCGATGCGCTGGTGCACTGCCGCAAAGTGTCGGGGAGTCGGGCGGATACGTTTGCCCGTCGCTAGGATCCGAAATGTCATTGCCCCTTTCGCGAGCAGGCTCGCTCCCACAGGTACAACGCTAACCCTGTGGGAGCGAGCCTGCTCGCGAACGCTTCACTCAAGGCAAGCACACACCTTGAGCCAAACTCGTTACGCCAACCCACACCGCTCAAAAAAGCGCTCGCGCCCCAGCACCATCAACGCCGCGCGCTTGTGCGGAAAGTCGAACTCTTTCTCGCAATGAAAACGCTGACCCTGCATGTACCCGATCATCTTCGCGTTGTCGGCGCGCGGCTCGGCGACGATGCGCTGAGTGCGTGGATCGTCCAGAAACAGGTAATGCGTCAACGCCGATAACCAGCTCGCCACCTTGTGCGGACCCCGATGGTTTTCTTCGCCGACCAGCATGTGAATGCCACGGTCGTAATCGCCCGCCTCATAGAACGGCGCGATGCGGTCTTCCTTGGCCCAGTAGGCTTCGAAATAAGCAAAAGGCTGATCATCGAAACAGCCGATCAGCGGCAGGGTGTGGGGATCGGCTTCCAGTTTGCCCAGGTACTCGCGATGCTGTTCGAGACTGCCCTCCTCCTGCCAGAAACGGGCGACCCGTGCGCTGTTCTGCCAGCGGTTGAACCGCGGCAGATCTTGCTCGATGTCCACGGTACGCAGGGAAATCCACGCGCCCAATTGCGCATCGAAACGCCGATACACTTCACCTTGGGGTTTCATCGCACGCAATGGATGACGCTTGCCGGCGCTGATCACCATTAGCTGAGGATAACTGCTGGTCAGCGACGCCCCCAGCCAAGGTTGCGGCAATTGCCAGAACAGCGTGCGCTCGCTGTGATACTGGCCGGCGATGTCGGTCGGGACGAGCAATCCGCTGAGCACCGCTTGCATTGGCACTTCTTCCAGGTACCAGGTCAGGCGTTGGCAATCCGCGTCTCGGGCGAACAGCCAATAAGCGGCGGCCCACAATGCCTGAGCGTCGTAACCCGGTTCGGCGCGCAACTGCAGTTGCGGTTCGCGCACCAGCTGCAGCGTAATCAGCGGCTGGGCGTCGAGGCTCAGGCTCAGTCGGCATTGAGTTTCATCAGCGACAAGGCGACTGCCGGTCGGCAATGCCAAGGCAGTCAGGTCATTCAGATTGGGCATGGGTCGGGCTCACGATAATCGTCGACAGTTCAACAATGTGACGTGAGTCAGCGCGGGAAATTTAACCGAATCGGCAAATGTGCGACCTGTGGCGCGAAGTCAGCTCCCCGGCACCGGTACTACCGCAATTTTGTAGGGATCGAAAATCTTCAGCATCTGCCCGTTGTCGCGCAACCTTTGCAGCAGCGTGCCGAATGCCTCGCCACTGATCGGCGCCGTGGGACGCAAGATGGCGTAGTGGTGATAGACCTGATCGATGCGCGCAGACACCAGCAACTGATCGGCGACTTTCTCGTTGCGCAGCAGGTAATCGCTCAGGTAGGAGCGGGTCACCAAGGCAATGTCGGCACGCCCGCGCAGCACCATCAGCAGGTTGCTGTCGTGGGAATAAGTCAGCGTGGCGTTGTAGTTTTGCGCGAGGAATTTCGGGTCGGCATTGAAGTTGGCGAATTCGTAGTGATAACCGCTGAACAGCGCCAGACGCTTGCCGACGAGCTCGGCGAAGTAATTCTGCTGACGGTTTGGCAGGCGTTGTGCGACAAAAATCTCGGCGTCTTCCAGGCCCATGTCGACGGTGGTGTGAGGGATGTCCTTCCAGCCCCAGTTCGGGTTCTCGAAAATCGCCATGTCCACCCGGGCCTGCTTGAAATCACCGAAGCGTCGCGGGATGGAAGTCGGCACCAGCACGAATTGGTAGTCGCTTTGCAAGGCATTGAGCGCTTCGACCAACTGCGGCAGCAAACCGGTGTCGGCCCCGGACTCCGGGCGCACGGTATAGGGCGGGAAATGCGCAGCACCGACCCGCACCAGTTGCGCGGCCGCAGACGGCAACACCCACAACGCCGCAAGTGCAGCCAGCAAAAGCCCCGAGGCCGTCCGAATTGGCGAAGACTTCAAAACCACCACTCCCCAGAAAGTACGCTTCAATCCATTCAAGCTAGGTGGTTTCGGCCACTTAGCCAGTTTCCTGCCACCATCGGCAAATTATTGTTTTTCTTCGAGCACCAGAATCAACGCCTCATCGGCCAATTGATCGAGACTCATGCTGCCACCGGGCCGAAACCAGGTGGTGGTCCAGGACAGCGCACCGGTCAGAAAACGCCGGGTCACAAAGACATCCCCGCGGATCAAACCGCCGTCCTTGGCCTCTCCCAGCACTTGCAGCCAGAGGTCTTCATAGATGTCACGCAATGCCAGGACCTGCGCCTGTCCCTCTTCGGACAGCGAACGCCACTCGTACACCAACACCGCCATGGCTTCGCCACTGCCGCCCATGATTGACTGCAATTCGCAGCGAATCAGCGCCAGCAACCGTTCGCGCACGTTGCCGGCCTCGGCCAATGCTGCACGCATTAACGCGGTGTTGTAACGAACAGTTTCCTCCATCACCGCCCGCAGGATCTCGTCCTTGCTTTTGAAGTGGTGAAAAATACTGCCCGACTGAATGCCCACGGCGCCCGCCAGATCGCGCACAGTGGTGCGTTCAAAGCCTTTATTGCGAAACAGGTGAGCGGCCACTTGCAGCAATTTGCCGCGAGCGCTGTCCGGGTCGGTCAACTGGCCGCTGTCGACCAGTTCGCGCATGACCTTCAGGGCTGTTTGCTCGTCCACCCGTTCTCTCCTACAGTCCAGTTCACCGCTGAAAACAGCGGGGTTGCGCGGGCAATTTAAGCTGGCGAAGGCAACCAAGCAAGCGCTCGGGAAGAAGTTATTCAAGGCATTTACAAACCAAGCGCTTGCTTGGTAGTCTCGACGCACTTCTGTCGGAGGTGGCTATGGACAAGGCTGTGCCTGAAACGATTCGCATCGGTTGCGCCAGCGCCTTCTGGGGCGACACTTCCACCGCCGCCGCGCAACTGGTGGAAGGCGGACGCCTGGACTACCTGGTGTTCGATTATCTGGCCGAGATCACGATGTCGATCATGGCCGGCGCACGGATGAAAGACCCGCAGGCCGGGTACGCCGGCGACTTCATTGAAGTCCTCAGCCCCCTGCTGGGGCAACTTGCCGAACAGAACATCCGCGTCATCAGCAATGCCGGCGGGATCAATCCACAGGCCTGCGCCGCCGCGCTGCAAGCCGCCTGCGACAAGGCCGGTGTGGCGCTGAAGATCGCCGTGTTGCTGGGCGATGATCTGCAACCGCAATTCAAACAGCTGAGCAGCCACGGCATCCACGAAATGTTCAGCGGCGCGCCTTTGCCGCCGATGTGCGTCTCCACCAACGCCTACCTCGGCGCACCGGGCATTGTCGAAGCATTGCGCCTGGGTGCGGACATCGTGATCACCGGCCGCGTGGTCGACAGCGCCGTGGTCAGCGCAGCGCTGGTGCACGAATTCGGCTGGTCCTGGCACGACTACGACAAACTCGCGCAAGCCGCCCTCGCCGGCCACATCATCGAATGCGGCGCCCAGTGCACGGGCGGTAACTTCACCGATTGGCGCGACGTGCCGGACTACGAGCACATCGGCTTTCCCATCGTCGAAGTCAGCGCCGACAGCCAATTCATCGTCAGCAAACCCGCAGGCTCCGGTGGCCTGATCACGCCACTGACCGTCGGCGAGCAGATGCTTTACGAAATCGGCAACCCGCAGGCCTATCTGCTGCCCGATGTGATCTGCGACTTCACTCAGGTCAAACTTCAACAACAAGGCAAGAACGCGGTGCAGGTGCATGGCGCCAGAGGCCTGCCGCCGACGGATCAATACAAGGTCAGCGCGACGTATCCAGACGGTTTCCGCTGCACCGCCAGTTGCCTGATCGCCGGGATCGACGCGCTGGACAAGGCGCGGCGCGTCAGCGAAGCGATCATCAACAAGACTTCTGAAATCTTCAGCCAGCGCGGCTGGCCACCCTACAGCGAAGTGAACATCGAACTGCTGGGCAGCGAGGCCACTTACGGCCCGCACGGGCAACGTCAGGACAGCCGCGAAGTGGTGATCAAGCTCGCCGTGCGGCATTCGAACAAGCAGGCGTTGATCCTGTTCTCCCGGGAAATTGCCCAGGCCGCCACCGGCATGGCGCCGGGGTTGACCGGGATCGTCGGCGGACGGCCGACGGTGTATCCGCTGATCCGGCTATTCTCGTTCCTCATCGACAAAAGCGCCTGCACGCTGGACATTGATTTCAAGGGCCAGCGCCATCCGTGCGCCCTGCCCGCCCTCGATACACTCGCCACCGCTGACCTGCCTGTACCGCTCGACCCACCAAAACCCACGGGCCGCGCCGATGCCAGCGTGGCGCTGATCAAACTGGCGGTCGCGCGCTCGGGCGACAAGGGCAATCACAGCAATATCGGCGTCATGGCACGCGATCCCGAGTACTTGCCGTGGATCGCCGAAGCCTTGACCCCGGAAGTGCTCGTCGACTGGATGCGCCATGTGCTCGACCCCATTCATGGCCGCGTCGAGCGCTGGTATTTGCCGGCCACCCACAGCCTGAATTTTCTACTGGAAAACGCCTTGGGCGGCGGCGGTATCGCCAGCCTGCGGATAGACCCGCAAGGCAAGGCTTTCGCCCAGCAACTGCTGGAGATCCAGATTCCGGTGCCACAGCGCATCGCCGACCAGGTCAACTAGAGGACTGCCGCCGTGGCCTACGACTCGATTTTCAAAACCGGTCTGTTTGCCGGTCAAAACATCATCGTCACCGGTGGCGGCAGCGGCATCGGTCGCTGCACCGCCCACGAACTGGCGGCCCTCGGCGCTCATGTCCTGCTGGTGGGCCGCAATGCCGACAAACTCAAAGCCGTGGCGGCCGAGATTGCCGAAGACGGCGGCAAGGCCGATTGGCAAACCTGCGATATTCGCGACGAAGAAGCGGTCAAGCACCTGGTCAGCGAACTGATCCGCAAACACGGGCCGATCAGCGCACTGGTGAACAATGCCGGCGGGCAATACCCGTCGGCGCTGGCCTCAATCAATCAGAAGGGGTTTGAAACCGTGATGCGCACCAACCTGGTCGGCGGTTTTCTGATGGCCCGGGAAGTGTTCAACCAGTCCATGAGCAAACACGGCGGCGCCATCGTCAACATGCTCGCCGACATGTGGGGCGGCATGCCCGGCATGGGCCATTCGGGCGCAGCGCGCTCGGGCATGGACAACCTGACCAAGACCGCCGCGTTCGAATGGGGTTACGCCGGGGTGCGGGTCAACGCGGTGGCGCCGGGATGGATCGCGTCCAGCGGAATGGACACTTACGAAGGCGCGTTCAAAGCGGTGATTCCGACCTTGCGCGAGCACGTGCCACTCAAACGCATCGGCACCGAATCGGAAGTCAGCGCGGCGATCGTGTTCCTGCTCAGCCCGGCGGCAGCGTTTGTCAGTGGCAGTACGCTGCGCATCGACGGGGCCGCCAGCCTTGGCGGGCGGGCGTGGCCGATTCACAAGGCGACGAACAGCGAGTCGTACAACGGTTTCCACCGCGCTTATCTCCCCGACGTCCTCAAGGACAAGGAATAAGCCATGCCGGTGATCCAGACGCAGATCGACCCTTCCAGCGAACAATTCGCCCAGAACCGTGCGGCGATGCTGGCCGGTATCGAGCACGTCCGTCAGCTCGAGCAAAACCTGCTGAACAAGGCCGCCGACGCCAAGCCGAAGTTCGACAAGCGCGGGCAATTGCTACCGCGTGAACGGCTCAATCTGTTGCTCGACCCGGGCGCGCCGTTTCTCGAACTGGCGAGCCTGGCCGGCTACAAGTTGCATGACGACAAGGACGGCAGTTCGGCGGGTGGCGGTTTAATCGCCGGGATCGGTTACGTATCGGGCGCGCGGGTATTGGTGGTGGCCAACAACAGCGCGATCAAGGGCGGGACGATTTCCCCCAGCGGCTTGAAAAAATCCCTGCGCCTGCAACAAATCGCCATGGAAAACAAACTGCCGGTGATCACCCTCGCCGAGAGCGGCGGCGCCAACCTGAATTACGCGGCGGAGATTTTCGTCGAAGGCGCGCGCAGCTTTGCCAATCAGGCGCGGATGTCGGCCATGGGTCTTCCGCAGATCACCGTGGTCCACGGGTCGGCCACGGCAGGCGGCGCTTATCAGCCGGGGCTGTCGGACTACGTGGTGGTCGTGCGCGGTAAAGCCAAGCTGTTTCTCGCCGGCCCACCGCTGCTCAAAGCCGCGACCGGCGAAGTCGCCACCGATGAAGAACTGGGTGGCGCCGAGATGCACGCGCAAACCGCCGGCACCGCCGAATACCTGGCCGAGAACGATGCCGATGGCGTGCGCCAGGTGCGGGAGATTGTCCGGATGCTGGCGTGGAATGATCAGCTGTCCTGGTTGCCCGAGCGCCACTGGGAAGAACCGCTCTACCCGATCGACGAGCTGCTGGGGTTGATTCCGGATGACCCGAAAAAGCCCTATGACGTGCGCGAAATCATCGCGCGGATCGCAGACGGTTCGAACTTTCTCGAATTCAAAAGTGAATTCGATCAACAGACCGTCTGCGGCCATGTGCAGATTCAGGGTCGCGCCTGCGGCTTCATCGGCAACAACGGTCCGATCACGCCCAAAGGTGCGAGCAAAGCCGCGCAGTTTATCCAACTGTGCGACCAGAGCCGCACGCCACTGCTGTTTTTCCACAACACCACTGGCTTCATGGTCGGCACCGAATCCGAGCAACAAGGCGTGATCAAACACGGCGCCAAGATGATTCAGGCGGTGGCCAATGCGCGGGTGCCGAAACTGACGATCGTCGTCGGAGGTTCTTATGGCGCCGGCAACTATGCCATGTGCGGCCGGGGCCTCGACCCGCGCTTCATTTTCGCCTGGCCCAACAGCCGGACCGCGGTGATGGGCGGCGCTCAGGCCGGCAAGGTGTTGCGCATCGTCACCGAGGCCAAACAGCTCAAGGACGGTCTGGTCCCCGACCCGAAAATGCTCGACATGCTCGAGCAGGTGACCGCGCAGAAACTCGACAGCCAGTCCACCGCGTTGTATGGCAGCGCCAGTCTGTGGGACGACGGTTTGATCGACCCGCGCGATACCCGGACCTTGCTCGGTTACTTACTGGACATCTGTCATGAGGCCGACGTGCGGCCGCTGCAAACCAACAGTTTTGGCGTAGCCCGGTTCTGAACCGGCCAGAGGAGAACAATAAAAATGATCTTCACCCAGGAACACGAAGCACTGCGCCGCACCGTCCACCAATTCGTCGATCACGAGATCAATCCGCACGTCGAGGCCTGGGAAAAAGCCGGGCGTTTTCCGATCCATGAAATCTTCCGCAAGGCCGGTGCACTGGGCCTGTTGGGGATATCCAAACCGGAGAAATTCGGCGGCATGGGTCTGGACTACAGCTATTCCATTGTCGCCGCCGAAGAATTCGGCACCATTCATTGCGGCGGCATTCCGATGTCCATCGGCGTGCAGACCGATATGTGCACCCCGGCGCTGGCGCGTTTCGGCTCTGATGAACTGCGCGAGGAATTTCTGCGGCCGGCGATCACCGGCGAGCAAGTCGGCTGCATTGGCGTCTCCGAAGTCGGCGCCGGTTCCGACGTGGCCGGTTTGAAAACCACGGCGCGCAAAGATGGCGATGACTACGTGATCAACGGCAGCAAGATGTGGATCACCAATTCACCGAGCGCCGACTTCATCTGCCTGCTGGCCAACACGTCGGACGACAAACCGCACATCAACAAGTCGCTGATCATGGTGCCGATGAACACGCCGGGCATCAGCCTCAGCTCGCACCTGGACAAGCTCGGCATGCGCAGTTCGGAAACCGCCCAGGTGTTTTTCGACAACGTGCGTGTCCCGCAGCGCAACCGCATCGGCCATGAAGGCGCGGGGTTCATGATGCAGATGCTGCAGTTCCAGGAGGAACGCCTGTTCGGCGCGGCCAACATGATCAAGGGCCTGGAATACTGCGTCGACAGCACCATCGAGTACTGCAAGGAGCGCAAAACCTTCGGCAATGCGCTGATCGACAATCAGGTCATTCACTTTCGTCTCGCCGAGTTGCAAACCGAAATCGAATGCCTGCGAGCGCTGGTTTACCAGGCGACCGAGCAATACATCAGAGGCCAGGACGTCACGCGCCTGGCGTCGATGGCCAAACTCAAGGCCGGGCGACTGGGCCGCGAGGTCAGCGACAGTTGCCTGCAATATTGGGGCGGCATGGGCTTCATGTGGGACAACCCGGTCGCCCGCGCTTACCGCGACGTGCGGCTGGTCTCGATCGGCGGCGGCGCCGACGAAATCATGCTGGGGATCATCTGCAAACTCATGGGCATCCTGCCGGGGAAAAAGAAATGAGCACCCTGCCGGTTTGCCAGACGCTATTGCTCGAAGCCCATAACGGCGTGCTGCACATCACCCTCAATCGACCGGAAAGCCGCAATGCCATGAGCTTGCAGATGGTCGCCGAATTGCGCTCGGTGCTGACGGCAGTGCGCGATGACCGACAGGTTCGCGCCTTGGTGATCGGCGGTGCCGGCGGGCATTTCTGCGCCGGTGGCGACATCAAGGACATGGCCAATGCCCGCGCGCAAGGACCCGCCGCCTACCGCGATTTGAATCGCGCATTCGGCGCGCTTCTGCAAGAGGTACAACACGCCCCGCAAGTGGTGATCACCGTGTTGCAAGGGGCGGTGCTCGGCGGCGGGCTGGGTTTGGCTTGCGTCAGCGACGTGGCGTTGGCGGATCACCAGGCGCAATTCGGTCTGCCGGAAACCAGCCTCGGATTGTTGCCCGCGCAGATCGCCCCGTTTGTGGTTCAGCGCATCGGCTTGACCCAGGCACGCCGACTGGCCCTGACCGCCGCTCGCTTTGATGGCACCCACGCGCGACGCATGGGGCTGGTGCATTTTGTCGAGCACGACGCGCAGGCGCTGGCCGAGCGCCTGGATGAAATCCTCGCGCATGTGCTGTGCTGCGCGCCGGGGGCGAATGCGATGACCAAAAAGCTGTTGCTGGCGAGTGCCGGGCAGCCGTCGGATGCATTGCTGGATGAGGCAGCCGAGTGGTTCAGCGAAGCGGTGACCGGGGCTGAAGGGGTCGAGGGAACCATGGCGTTCGTGCAAAAACGTAAACCGGGGTGGGCGCCTTAAAGCTTCTCGAACAAACCCGTTCTGCGTCGTTCACAAAACCTGTGGGAGCGAGCCTGCTCGCGAAGAGGCCATCACCTTCACCGCAAAAACAAGAGAACAACCCATGCCCGGACTCAGCAAAATCCTCATCGCCAACCGCGGTGAAATCGCCTGCCGCATCCAGCGCACCGCCCAGGCCCTGGGCTACCGCACCGTGGCCGTGTTCAGCGATGCCGACGCCGATGCCCTGCACGTGCAGATCGCCGACGAAGCCGTCAACATCGGTCCAGCCCCGGTGCAGCAGTCCTACTTGAACATCCCGGCCATCCTCGACGCCGCCCGCCGCACCGGCGCCGACGCGATCCACCCCGGTTATGGCTTCCTTTCGGAAAACGCCGAATTCGCCCGCGCCTGTCAGCACGCCGGCATCACCTTCATCGGCCCCAGCGCCGACGCCATCGAACTGATGGGCAGCAAACGCCTGTCAAAAATAGCCATGCTTGAGGCCGGTGTACCGTGCATCGAAGGCTATCAAGGCGCCGGGCAGGACGACGCCACGCTGAGCCGTGAAGCCGGGCGCATCGGCTATCCGCTGATGATCAAGGCGAGTGCTGGCGGTGGCGGGCGTGGCATGCGTCTGGTGCAGGATGCCGCTGATCTGTTGGCACAGATTCGCACCGCCCGCTCCGAAGCGTTGCACGGGTTTGGCAGCGACGAACTGATCCTCGAACAGGCGCTGATCGATCCGCGCCATGTCGAGGTGCAGTTGTTCGGCGACCAACACGGCAACCTGATCTACCTCGGCGAGCGCGACTGTTCGATCCAGCGCCGCCACCAGAAAGTCATCGAGGAGGCCCCCTGCCCGGTGATGACCGCCGAGTTGCGTCAGGCCATGGGCGAAGCGGCGCTCAAGGCCGGTCGAGCGGTGAACTACGTCGGCGCCGGCACCGTGGAATTTCTGCTGGATGCGCGCGGGCAGTTTTACTTTCTGGAAATGAACACCCGGTTGCAGGTTGAGCACCCGGTGACGGAACTGATCACTGGCCTCGATCTGGTGGCCTGGCAACTGCGCGTCGCCGAAGGGCTGCCGTTGCCGCTGCGCCAGGAACAGGTGCAACTCAACGGCCACGCCATGGAAGTGCGCTTGTATGCCGAAGACCCGAGCCAAACGTTTCTGCCACAAACCGGGCGGATCACTGCCTGGGAACCGGCCTCACAGGGCGGCGTTCGGATCGATCATGGCTTGATCGAAGGCCAGCACGTCAGCCCGTTCTACGACCCGCTGCTGGGCAAGATCATCGCCCACGGCGCCACTCGCGAAGAAGCCCGACGCAAATTACTGCGAGCGGTACAGGACAGCGTGCTACTGGGCCTGCCGAGCAATCAGCGCTTGCTCGCCAGCCTGCTCGAACATCCGCATTTCATCAGCGGCGACTTCAGCACCGGATTCATCCCCACGCATTTCGCCGACCACCCTTGCCTGCATACGCACATACCCAGCGCAGAAGAGCTGGCGATCGCCGCCGCGCTGTTCTATCAGGCTTCAGCGCAGGCTCATTCCGCCGCACTGGCCGGCTGGCGCAATAACGCAAGTGTGCCGCTGCACTTTCGCATCGGCCTGGAGGATCAGGACTGGCCGGTGCAATTGAACGCGGTGCCAGGCGAACCGTACCGAATCCAAGTCGCCGCGCAGCCTGTCGAACTGAAGGTCATCCAGTGCGACGGACGCTGGGCCACGCTGGAAATCGATGGCGTCCGCCAGCGTCACGCCTACCGCCTCGACGCCGGGCAACTGTGGCTGTTCACCCGTCCCGGCAGTGTGCGTCTGGTGGACCGTACTCAGGTGCCGGTCAGCGGCCAGGCCGCCGTCAGCTCCGGCACGTTGAAGGCACCGATGGACGGCGCGATCGTCGATGTGCTGGTCACTGAAGGCAGCCCGGTCAGCAAAGGTCAGCTGCTGGTGGTGCTGGAAGCGATGAAGATGGAGCACCCGCTGAAATCCGGCATAGACGGCGTGCTCAAACGTTTGCAGGTCCGGGTCGGCGATCAGGTGAAAAATCGTCAGATTCTGTTGGAAGTCGAATAAGCCGCTAGGCGGATCCGCCGGGTTTGGCTACGCTCAAGCCCTATCACGACGCGGATACCAGGAACCCTGCAATGCCTCATTGGCTGGTGATAGATCTGGAAGCCACCACCGATGAGGGTGGCTGGCCAGTGACGGAAATGGAGATCATCGAAATCGGCGCCACGCTGGTGGACCGGGCGGGTCGGGAACTGGACCATTTCCAGCGCTTCGTGCGACCGTTGCGACGGCCGCTGCTCACGCCGTTCTGCCGGGAACTGACGCACATAACCCAGGCCAATATCGATACCGCGCAACCGCTGACCGAGGTCTGGCCGGCCTTCGAACGCTGGCTCGGCCAGCATCATTCGCGACTGGAGGGCTGGGCCAGTTGGGGTGATTACGACCGTAAACAACTGCTTCAGGAATGGCAGCGTCTGCAACTCGACAGCCAACTGAGCCGCGTGCCGCACATGAACCTCAAGCAGCGTTTTGCCAAGGCCCGACGCCTGGAACGCCCGCTGGGACTCAATGGAGCGCTGCAACTGGCGGGCATGCAGTTCAGTGGCCAGCAGCACCGGGCGCTGGAAGATGCGCGAAATACAGCGCGTCTGTTACCGCTGGTTCTTCCGCTCTAGAAAGGTGACGACGACAAGGGCCTTGTGCATACTGGCCGGCCCTTTTCAGCCCTTTTCGAGGAATCGCCCATGTTTAAAGTCAACGAGTACTTCGACGGCACCGTCAAGTCGATCGCTTTCGGCACTGCTGAAGGTCCGGCGACCATTGGCGTCATGGCCCCGGGCGAATACGAATTCGGCACCAGCCAGCGTGAAATCATGCACGTAGTAACCGGCGCCCTGACCGTCAAACTGCCAGACAGCACCGACTGGGAAACCTTCGCTGCCGGCAGCCAGTTCAACGTGCCGGCGAACAGCAAGTTCCAGCTGAAAGTGGCCGTCGACACCGCTTACCTGTGCGAATACCGCGGCTAAAACCACGGGTTTTCACAGCGCAAAAAAATGCCCGTGTCCAAGGACACGGGCATTTTTCATTGTGGGTTCTTTACTCGAGGACCGTGACCGGCATGCCGATTTCGAGCTGGCCATAACCGTCATTGACCAGATTCTGTCCAAACATCGCACCCTCTTCCTGAGCGCGGTATTTCTGCAACGTCGCCAACGGTTCACGGTCGTCGCTGCGCAAACCGGTTTGCGGATCGACGGTGGTCAGGATGCAACGTGAGCATGGCTTGACCACGCGAAATTCGACGTCGCCGATCCGGATACGTTTCCACTGATCCTCGGCAAATGCTTCGCTGCCCTCGATCACCAGATTCGGCCGAAAACGCAACATTTCCAGGGGCCGGCCGACCTTTTGTGATAAATCCTGCAGCGACGCCTGGCCGATCAGCAGCAACGGGAAGCCATCGGCGAACGCTACCTGATCGTCATCCTTGCCGTAGCCGGCCTGAGTGGTGCGCGCACGATCCAGAGGGATCTGCACCAGTCGAGTCGGCTTGCCGATGAACTCACTGACCCAGGCACCCGCCTCGTCACCGGCATCGGGGACTCGCAAACTGTCCTTGAAGATGGTCACGCCGCGCAGTTCAGCGTCGCTGGCGGGCATGGCGACATCGACCGCCGCGTAGCCGGGGGCGCTGAGGGTCAAGCCACCGTCGGCATTCCACAACGCCGACAACTGACTCATCTTTCCCGCCACACGCTGGCTCAGGAAACGCCCGCTGGCCTCGTCCACCAGCATCCAGCGTCGGTCTCCGTCCAGCCCCAGTTTGTCGAGGCCGGCCTGCCGCAGCGGCTCGCCCTTGCAGGATTTCAACGGATAACGATAAAGCGCGCTCAGACGCAGCATGGACAGCTTCCTGATGGATAAAACGCCACCCTATACGAGCTTGTCCAGCGAATCAAAGATTGAGAACGGGACCGTATCCCGTGTGGGAGCGCGCCTGGGTGGCGAGGGGATTTATCCCCGTTGGGCAGCAGAGCTGCCCCCAGAGCGTTTGCGCTGACTATCAGTTGGGAATCATGTGCAGTTTTACGACTGCTTCGCAGCCGAACGGGGTGATGCGGCATTCCGATAAATCCCCTCGCCACACTGGCCCGCACAGGGTCTGCATCGTTATCAGGCAGGCACTTCGTCCAGCATCAAGCGCTGACGCACCACGTCCACCAGTTTGTCCGGCTGGAATTTGGAGAGGAAGTTGTCGCAGCCGACCTTCTTGACCATCGAGTCGTTGAAGCTCCCGGACAGCGAAGTGTGCAGCACCACATACAGCCCACGCAGACGCGGATCGTTGCGGATTTCGGTGGTGAGACGGTAGCCATCCATTTCCGGCATTTCCGCATCGGTGAACACCATCAGCAGTTTGTCGGTCATGTTCACGCCGGTATCGGCCCAGCCCTTGAGCATGTTCAGCGCCTTCAGGCCGTCGCTGGCGATGTGCATTTTCACCCCCAACTGGCCGAGGGTGTCGCGCAATTGCGAGAGGGCCACGTTGGAATCGTCTACCAGAAGCACTTCGCGGCCCCGGGCGCGCTCCAGCACCGGGTCGTCAAGTTTGTCGCGGGAGACCTTGGCGTTGTAAGGGACGATTTCCGCCAGGACTTTTTCGACGTCGATGATTTCCACCAACTGATCGTCGACCTTGCTGATAGCGGTCAGGTAGTGCTGGCGGCCGGCGCTGGCAGGCGGCGGCAAAATGGCTTCCCAGTTCATGTTGACGATGCGATCCACACCACCCACCAGGAACGCCTGCACCGAACGGTTGTATTCGGTGACGATGATCGTACTGGTCGGGCTTGGCACCAGCGGGCGCATGCCGATGGCCTGGGACAGATCGATCACCGGCAACGTCTGGCCGCGCAAGTTGACCACGCCGCAGACAAACGGATGGCGCTGAGGCATGAGAGTCAACTTCGGCAGTTGCAGCACTTCCTGCACCTTAAACACGTTGATCGCGAACAATTGACGTCCAGCCAGCCGGAACATGAGAATTTCCAGGCGATTCTCACCCACCAGTTGTGTGCGTTGGTCTACCGTGTCGAGAATGCCGGCCATCAATGACTCCTGTGCTTGTTCTGATGAATTCACTAAAGAGGGTTATCGGCGGTAATTGCCGGACCTTGACCCCCGGACAAAATGCAACGCTCAAGCATTGATGTCACATTAACATCATGCTTTACTGAACTACATCAGCCAATTTGATGTTTTCCGGCGGCGCGACCACAGTTCGCACGTTAGGTTCCCGCACGTAAGGGATTCCCCTAGTAACAATCAGGCCCAACCTGATATTCGCAATATCCAATAGCCATTAATGTGACGCCATTCTCATTGCATGAACGGAGTCAGGCTTTTGTGTGCGATCGCAGGTCAGTGGCCATCCACCCTCTCGAGTTCCCCCGCCTGCATCCGGGCGCGCCGGAGCGCGATCTCACCTCGGCATGGCAACGCCATGACGCAGAACATTCTCGCCGACACACACGACATTCCCTCATTTGACATGACGTTGTGGAGATAGACATGCCGTACGACCATAAGGATTGGGCCCAGCGGCTCCCGGAGTTTCTCGTCGAGGCTGAAACGCTCCTGGCCAAATCCGAGGAATGCCTGAGTCACTTGCAACTGATCAGCAATGACAGGGACGCCATCGACTGCATGCTGAGTTCCCTGCTCAAACTGGCCAGCAAGGCCGATGCTCTTGCGCTTGTCGCCGTGTCGGAGTTTTCGCTGCACATCCATGGCTTGCTTAACCATGCCCAAAACCGTGTCGACCTGCATGATCAGGCATTGGGCGCCTTAAAAGACTGTTTCACATTAATGGCCTGGCAGCTCGAGCTGATCGATCAGAGCACCGGGCAACTCGGTCTGGATAACACTGAACAGACCTCCCTGATCGAAGCTTTCGCCTACCAGGTCGGGCAAAGCCAGTTTCAGGCACCTGTTAATTCGAGACCGTTCAGGCTCGTACCCTTTTCCGAAAAGCAGGCTTGAGTCCCGTCTGAAAGCTATCCCGCGATTCATATTCTTACTGCCGCAAGGGCGTGCTGATAACTTGAGCACGCACATGTCGCAATTGAATACCTCATACCTGTCACCGACAGCTCTCTACAAATAACTTCATATCTCCGACTTTTTCCATTGTGGAACTAACGTCCAGAATCCCCATGTCTGCATGTATAGACATATATACCGAGCGCGACCGACGGTATGTTAGGTGTTAGTATGCCGACCATTAGTTGACGTCAATTAATACACAGTGACTCAGACAGAGACCCGTCGGCTTGACCGGTCTGCCCCCAGCGAACATCTATTGGCTCCATCCGCTATGTACGCCAGCCTCAAGTCAATCACCCTGTGGCCCCCCTCCCGAGAAAACGCGCGTCGGTTCACACTGTTGCTGTGTACCTGTTCGGCGCTGGGCAGCCTGCTGGTGTACAGCCTTTCGACTCATCTGCCACTCAGTCTGCTGCTGCTTAATATGGCCGCGCTGAGCTGTGTGTGGGCGCAGCATTGCCTTTCGCGCAAATCGATAAAGTTTGAGCCTCAAGAGCTGGCAGACCGACTATTGAAGGTTCAGGAAAACGAACGTCACCGGCTAAGTCGGGAATTGCATGACGATATCGGCCAATTACTGACCGCGGCAAAACTGCAAAGTGATTGGCTTAAACGCCGTATCCCCGAAGAGCTGCAAGAGCAATGCTCGGTCCTCTGCGCCACGCTCGAAGAGACCCTGGCCAAAGTGCGTGATGTATCGGCCATCCTCAATCCCCGGCAGTTGACAAGCCTGGGGTTGGAAGCCAGCTTGCGTGCGCACTTGCTCAAGACACTGAGTAACACACCGGTGCACTGGAGCCTTGAATGTCACTCACGCCTGACGGGAATCCCGGAAGAAATGGCGGTGGCGGCTTTTCGAATTACCCAGGAAGCGGTGACCAACATGCTGCGTCACGCCGAAGCGAAAAACCTGTTGGTCCGCCTGCAGCGACAGCCCGAGGGTCTCGCACTGTTGATCAGTGATGACGGCCTGGGATTCGCGCCGGCGACAGACCCTGGTCGGGAGGGCCAACGCGGTATGGCCGGGATGTCGGAACGCATCGATCAGTTGGACGGCACCCTCGTCGTGACCAGCGAACCGGGTAAAGGCACTCAAATCGAAGCTCTTTTCCCGTGGGCGCCGCGCGCGCTCGAGCGGGCCAGCACCCATAAGGTTATGCGTTGACTTGTAACTTACTTTTGGTGGATGACCACTCGCTTATCAGGGCTGGCGTACGCGCTCTGGTACTGGATATTCCAGGCTACGCCGTCGTGGGTGAAGCCAATGACGGCTCGCAGCTGCTCGAGATGGTCGAGCAACTGTCCCCGGATATCGTGCTGCTGGATATTTCAATGAAAGAAACCGGCGGGCTGGAAGCATTGCAGCGGCTCAAACGAGTACGCCCGCAAAGCAAAGTGCTGATCCTGTCGATGCACACCGACCCGGCGCTCATCATGCAGGCACTGGAATCCGGCGCCCACGGCTATCTGCTCAAGGACACTACGGCGACCGAGCTCGAACACGCCCTGGAGGCCCTGCGCAACAACGAGCGTTACCTGAGCCCGGCCATCGCCCATACGGTCATCACCCAGGCACTGACCCGAAATCAGAAACACCAGCCGGAACCCGCCGATTCGCACAACCTGACGGCACGCCAGCTGGAGATCCTTCGCCTGATTGTCCGCGGAAAATCCACCCGGGAAATCGCCAACGGCTTGGGGCTGAGTATCAAGACCGTCGAAACCCATCGCTCACAGATCATGAAACGCCTGCAAATCTACGACGTTGCAGGCCTGGTGCTGTTTGCCGTGCGTGAGCACATCATCAGTCTGGATGATTGATAGCAACTGTCGCGCTCAGCAACGGCGAGTTTTCGGGCAAATGCACCCGCAATGCCGCCGGCCGCGCCGAGAAACGCAAGTTGTCGCCCTCCATCGGCTCGCCATCGAGGTTGATGGAAAGGCCTTCAGACACCTTGATCTCGACCCATGGCAGGCGTGCGCGGACAAACATGTTGTCGATGCCGAAGCCATCCGTCAGCAGGCTCTTCAGCGTACCGACCACTTCCTGCGGTGCAGGCAGAATGCTGATATCCAGCAGACCGTCGTCAACCAGCGCCTGCGGACACAATAGTTGACCACCGCCCGCTTGCCGCCCATTGCCTATCCCCAGCGCCAGCAGGTCGCCGCTCCACTGAAAATCCGGTCCATGCAACTCCCCATAGGCCGCATGCAACTCGCTGAACCGTGTTAAACCGGTGAACAGGTAAGCCGCACCGCCGAGCACTTTCTTCAAGTCCTCCGAGGTATTTGCCGTGACCTGGCTACCGAAGCCGCCCGTGGCCATATTCAGAAACACTTGCCCGCCGACCTCACCCAGATCAATCGCCTTCGGTTCAACCTCCAGAAGATCCAAAGCCTGATCGGGTTCCAGAGGGACGCCCGCCGCCCGGGCGAAATCGTTGGCGGTGCCCAAAGGCATCAGCACGAGACTGGCTGGCGTCGAATGTGCAGCCATGGCCTCGGCAATATCGCGCAGCGTCCCGTCACCGCCGCCAGCAATAATCTGCTGATAGCCCGCAGCCAGTGCTTCACCTACCAGCCGTTGGGCGTCGCCGCCTTCCCAGGTCAGTCGCACCGCCAAGTCCCAACCCTGCGTGCGCTTGCCCTCAACGGCGGCCCGGACCTCATCGTTGAGCGCCTGCTTGCCATGCAGAATCAACAGCGCCTTGCGATCGCTCATTGTGGTCACTCCCATAAATGAATGCTTTCTGGGAGATGTGGACCTCGTGGCGCCCAATAAAAGTCGCAGGAAATTGAAATATTTCCGACGGCTGTGCGTTGGGGTCCTACAGGGTGGGATTTTTTCTTACAAAACGTGAGGAATCGGCTCAATTGACCCCTCCATGGGATTGGTACACCTTGGGGCTGCGGTTTATCAGCCATCCGCAGGATTACAGGGACGTACGATGCAAAGCCATGTCAGCAGAGCCCAACAGCACACCGAATTCAATAACAGCGCAACACCCACAGGAGCAGTTGAAATGGAACCTCGCGTCGTTGAACTGGAAACGCACCTCAAAAACATCCGCAGGGAAATGGAGGAAGTGCGCAGGGACGTCAAATCCATAAGACACAGGCTCGCCTACTCAGCAGGCGGAACAGCCGTGGTGCTTGGGCTTCTGGCGTGGATTTCCAATAGCCGGTTCGACCAGCTCGTGTCACTTCTTCTGCGTTGAGACGCTGCCCGTACTGTAACCCCGGTTCCATCAACCGGGTTTACGTGCCGACCGCGACGCAGGGATCAACCCAGGACTTCGCTCAACGGAATGAAGCTCACACTGTCACCTTCAATCAACGTGCGATCTTCCAGGACTTCGACCAGACCATCAGCCCAGGCGGCGCTGCGCAGGACACCCGAACTCTGGTTTTTGTAGATGATCGCCCGGCCATTCTCCAGACGGCCACGCAAATACTCGCGTCGATTGCCGGCTTTGCGCCAGGCAAACCCCGCCGGCACCTGAAACTTGAGGGGAGCAACCTCTTTTACGCCTTGGCGGCGCAAGAGATAGGGCCTTGCCAACAACGCAAAGGTCACCAGAGTCGATGCCGGATTACCCGGCAACCCAATCACTGGCACGCCTCGAAAATGCCCAAACGTCAGCGGCTTGCCCGGTTTGATCGCCAGTTTCCACAACGTGAGCTCGCCCTCCTCGCGCAGTGCAATGCCCAGGAAGTCAGCCTCCCCGACGGATACGCCACCCGTTGAAAGAATCAGGTCGACATCCTTGAGCTCACCCAGGCGGGCACGCGTGGTCTCAAGGTTATCCGCAAGAATACCGGCGTCGATCACCTCACAACCCAAGCGTTGCAACCAACTGCAGAGCAATACCCGATTACTGTTGTAGATCTGGCCTGGCCCCAGTGTTTGACCTGGCTCAACCAATTCGTCACCGGTGGACAGTACCGCGACGCGGACCTTGCGGATGACGTCCAGCTCCGCGCATCCCAGTGATGCAGCGAGGCCTTGCTCAATCGGCCCAAGGCGGGTGCCTGCCGGCAGAATCAGTTCACCCACCGTGGTTTCCTGTCCCTGCGTACGGATATTGTTTCCGGGCGTCAGGGTTTCAGTGAAACGCACGCGACCATCCGCCTGGACTTCGGCGTTTTCCTGCATCTCGACACAATCGGCCCCTGCGGGAACCGGAGCGCCAGTGAAAATTCGCGCACAGGTACCCGGCTTTAACGGATCGGGGGCGCTGCCGGCAAAAATCTTCTGACTGACCACCAACGGCTCACCCGTCCAGTCCGCCGTGCGCAAGGCGTAACCGTCCATTGCGCTGTTAGGCCACGGAGGCAGATCCAGCGTCGAGATCAGGTCGTCGGCCAGCACACGGCCCTCCACTTGCGCCAAGGGCAAGCGTTCTCGCTCAACTATGGGCGTCGCTTCGGCCATTTCCAGCAAGCGCGCCAGTGCTACCTCGACAGCCATCAGCGTGGATGTCTTGCCTGGCTTACCCGCGGGATTCACAGGGTGCCGCCTGTTTCAGGTGAGGTACGAAATTGCAGGGGCGGTGCCGTGAGTCCAGCTGTTCCGCCAAAATGCCATCCCAACCGGTGCGCACGGCATTGGTCGAACCCGGCAAGCAGCAGACCAAGGTGCCATTGGCGAGCCCCGCCAGGGCACGGGATTGAACGGTGGAAGTGCCGATATCGGCCACCGAAATCTGCCGGAACAGCTCACCAAAACCATCGACCTGCTTGTCCAGCAAGCAGCTCACCGCTTCGGGTGTGCTGTCACGTCCGGTAAACCCGGTGCCGCCGGTGATCAATACGACCTGCACCACATCATCGGCAATCCAGTTGGCGACTTGCGCGCGGATTTTGTAGAGGTCATCTTTGAGCAGAACCCGGGAGGCCAGGTTGTGCCCGGCCGCAGTCAGCCGGTCGACGAAGACCTGGCCTGATGTGTCGGTTTCCAGCGTACGGGTGTCACTGACAGTCAACACCGCAATGTTGAGCGGTGCGAAAGGTACATCAGCCTTGGCTTTCATAGGCTCGTCCAGTTGTAGGAGAAACAGCCCGGTGTTATATCACAGCGCCTGCTTTTTTCACCGCCCCCATGGAGACCGGCCATGACCTTGAATACACATTTGTCGCCCTGCTCGATTCTGCTGCTGGCGGGTGGTCGCGGCCAGCGCATGGGCGGTCAGGACAAAGGCTTGATCGAGTGGCACGGTGAACCGCTGATTGCGCATTTGCATCGAAAAACCCGCCCGCTGAGCGATGACTTGATCATCTCCTGCAACCGCAATCCGGAAAAATATGCACCCTATGCCGATCAACTGGTGCATGACGACGAAGGCGACTTCCCGGGCCCCCTGGCCGGTATGCGTGCGGGCCTGAAGGCGGCTCGGCACGCTTATTTGATGGTGTTGCCGTGTGATGTGCCGCGAGTCGATGCGGCACTGCTCCACAGCATGCGCGAAACCGCCAGCCAGCATCCGGACAAACCGCTGATGCTGCGCCACGATGAACACTGGGAACCCTTGCTGTGCATCATTCCCGTCGCCCTGCGTGAAGCATTCGACACTGCCTGGCATGAGGGTGAACGCAGTCCGGGTCGTCTGATGCGCAAACTGGGTGCAACCGCCCTGCAATGTCCCGACAACGACCCTCGACTGGCGAACCTCAATACCCCGGAGCTGTTGAACATTCACCCGCATGTGTCAGAGTGACACTAGCCAAGGAACTTGCGCGCGTTGTATACGTCTCACGCTCAGTAACTAAAAGAATTTCTATTCGGAGACACACTCATGACTCAACGGACCCTCGCCACTCTCATGCTCGCACTGGGCCTCGCTACCCTCGCCGGTTGCTCGTCGCCTACAGTGATCACCTTGAATGACGGTCGCGAAATCCAGGCCGTCGACACCCCAAAATATGACGACGAAGCTGGCTTCTACGAGTTTGAACAGCTGGATGGCAAGCAAACACGCGTCAACAAGGATCAGGTTCGTACCGTTAAAGAGCTGTAATTCTTGCGGCGACACCGGATACGAAAAAGCCCGCTTTAAGCGGGCTTTTTCGTGGCTAAAAAACGACGGCTACCATTGCAGGGTGATAGCGCTTTCAAAGTTTCTGTCCTCCCCGGTGACGGGGTCCACAAACCGCAGCCCTTGCGCGAGTAACTTCAAGGGATTGGCGTAGTCATCCTCAACATCCTTGAGCACGTGGGGATAAAACGGGTCATTGCAGATACTGGCGCCCAATGCGGTCATGTGCACGCGCAACTGGTGCTTTTTGCCGGTTACCGGGTAGAGCGCATAGCGCCAGAGCTCACCGTTTTTCTCCCGGACTTCGACCGCCGTCTCGGTATTGCTGACGCCAGGCCCTTCCTGCATGCGGAAGAAAGGTTCGCCATCAACAAGTCGACTCTTATGGACCAGGGGAAAGGCCAGATCTGGCAGTGCCCGGGCGATGGCCTCGTAGCGTTTTTCTATCTGACGCGTGGGAAATAACGACTGATACGCCGAACGGCTTTGAGGGTTGGCTGAAAACAACACCAGCCCCGCCGTATGCCGGTCGATACGATGCAGAGGCACCAGGTGCGGGTTATCCAGCCTGCGGATCAATCGCCGCAGCAGCGTCTGCTCTACGTACTCACCGGCGGGTGTCACGGGCAGGAAATGCGGCTTGTCCGCCACCACCAGATGCTCGTCCGCATACAGAATCGATTCGGTCACCGGAATCGGCTTTTCATCCGGCACTTCGCGGAAATAGTGAATTCGCAGACCTTCCTTGTAGGCAAGATCAAGGGTGATGGGCACGCCGTGCCCGTCAAGAACGCGGCCACGAGCGATTCTGTCCAGCCATTGTTCACGATCGATAGCGCTGAAATGTTCACACAGGCAATCGAGTACCGTTTGCCACGGGCCAGGTGGCAGGTAAAGCGTGCTGGCCTGGCTGTGTGCAGCAGAAAAAGATGAAGTGGACATACGAAGCTCTGACTCTTGATACAGGGCGGCATTATCAAGCAGCGGCCGGAACGAACCTAGCAGAGAATCCTCAAGCCGGTATCGACTGCGCACGCGCCGCGGCTTCGGTGAACTCCTTGAGCCAGCGCAACACATCGACGGCTTCCCAGCGCCCCGGATCATAAAGTGCGTATAACAACCCCTGATAACCCACCACATCCAGTTGCCGGTGATAACCCGCGCGCTGGAACAGTGCTTCAATCTCGGCAAAGCAGGTATTGAAATGCAGTTTGTTGAAGGGGGTTTTTCCTTCCGTGACCAGGCCATCCAGACGCAACTCGGTGACGGCCTCACGTACCACGTCCACCGACATCCGGTTCACGCTGTTTTTTAATTGTTCGACATTGACCAATGGTTCATCCCTCTGACTTTCGGGATACCCTGCCCAACCCCGAGCGAAGGGGAAAGCATGACAGGCAATCCGGGAAACTGTATGAACATACAGTAACCGAATAACCTGTGTTTCGCCAATGGATGAAACTTACACCGCGACGGGTGGAGCCTCGGGTCAGCGCAAGAACGCCACAACCTGGTCCGCATCGAAAGGCCAGTCCAGCTCGGCGCCGGTGTCCAGACGCCGTAGAACCGGTATGCGTAAACCGTAGTCTTCGACCCAGTCCTCGCTTTCTGCGATATCGACCAGCTCCACCATCAAACCGTGCTCGACAAACTCCATCAGCATGGCTTCGGCCACTTCACAAAGATGGCACCCAAGGGTGCCGAACAGCTGACATTCAGGAGGCATGAGCACAGGATCCGGCAAAGTAGGCGTACATTCTAGGCCCACGATCCGAAGCAGTCGAGCCACTGAACCGGCGGAAAGACGAGGGTGCAATTCAAAATATTTGCGCAAACTCCTGACTCAAATCATTCGCGCTTAATGACATTTGCCCGATGCTCGCGGCTTTTTTGCTTCTACGCTTGAGTAGTTCGCCCCATCACCGGAGTTTTCAGTGTTCGCCAACCTGTTGATCATTCTCGCCTCCTCCCTGGTGGTGATTGCACTGTTCCAGCGCCTGCGTCTGCCGCCCGTGCTGGGCTACCTGTGCGTGGGTCTGATGATCGGGCCGACGGCCTTCAACTGGGTGAATGAAAACGAAGATTTGCCTGACCTTGCCGAACTTGGGGTGGTGTTTCTGCTGTTCTCGCTGGGTCTCGAGTTTTCCCTGACGAAAATGATCGCGTTGCGCAAAGTGGTGTTCAGGCTGGGAGGCCTGCAAGTGCTGCTCACCGCGATCCTGCTGGGCAGTCTGTTGATGCTGTCTGGCATGGCCACCACGCCTGCGTTGCTGCTCGGCGCCGGTCTGTCACTGTCTTCGACTGCGATTGTCAGCAAGGAACTGGGCAGCCTTGGGGAAATTTTCAGCAGCCACGGCCAGAATGCAATTGCCGTGCTGCTGTTCCAGGACGTCGTTGCGGTGTTGCTGCTGACCTTGGTGCCGGTGTTCGCCGGCAGCAGCGATCAGGCCTGGTATTGGGCGCTGCCCTTGACGCTCGGCAAGACCGTTGTGTTGTTCGTCGGCCTGCTGTTGGCCAGTCGCTTCTTGCTGCCGCGTTTGTTTCATGAAGTGGCTGCCGCCCGCTCCCCGGAACTGTTTGTCCTGCTGGCGCTGGTGATCGTTTTACTGACGGCCTGGCTGACTCATCTGCTGGGACTGTCCCCTGCCCTGGGTGCCTTTCTCGCCGGCATGCTGCTTGGAGAAAGCCACTATCGCCATCAGATTGAAGCGGACATTCGCCCGTTTCGCGACATCCTGCTCGGGGTGTTCTTTGTCAGTATCGGCATGCTTATCGACTTGCAACTGTTCGTCAGCCACGGGGTGCTGATCGTCGGCCTGACCTTGGGGTTACTGTTGATCAAGGGTTGCGTGGTCGCGTTGCTGGTGAAATGGCGCGGCAGTGATGGCGAAACTGCCTGGCGCAGCGGTCTGGCATTGGCTCAGGGCGGGGAATTCTGCTTTGCGCTGATGGCGCTGATGCAGCAAAACAAACTGATGCCCGCAGACGTCGGCGGACTGCTGCTGGCAGCGACCTTCTGTTCGATGTTGGTGACACCGCTGCTGCTACGCGCGGCACCGCGCATCGCGGCCCGGTTGCATCGCAAGCCAAACGAAGAAGCGAAACTCGAGGAAATCAGCGCCCTTAATGCCGGCCTGCACGGCCACGTGGTGATTTGCGGCTACGGCCGCGTCGGTCAGTCTATCGGCCGCTTTCTACAGCGCGCGCAGCAAGCCTATGTTGCTCTGGACAGCGATCCGGTGAGGGTTCAGGAGGCCGCCGTCGGTGAAACCTGCGTGCATTACGGTGACTCCCGGCGTGGTGAATTGCTGGTCGCCGTAGGACTGGAGCGCGCCAGGCTGCTGGTGATCGCCGTGGACCAGACGGACATTGCCCTGGTGATCCTCAAGGAAGCACGCCGGTTCAACCCGGGCGTGCCGATCCTGGTTCGTACCCGGGACGACAGCCAATTGGCCGAGTTGAAAGCGGCAGGAGCCAATGAAGTGGTACCCGAGGTGCTGGAGTCCAGTCTCATGCTCGCCTCTCACGCGCTGATCATGCTGGGCTTCCCCGGGCAGCAGGTGCAAGACCGTGTCGATCTGGTGCGACGCGACCGCTACCGCTTGCTGCACGACTTTTACCCGGGTGCCGACGATGAGGAAAAGTGATCTAGTCCTGGCTCACGGCGCCAATCTTGTGCACCGACAGGTCTGCACCGTAATACTCTTCTTCCTGACTCAGGCGCAGACCATGCAGCGCCTTGATCGAGCCATACACCGCGAAGCCACCGACCAGCGCCACGACCACGCCCAGCGCGGTCCCGATCAACTGGCTGATCAAGCTCACACCCCCCAGGCCGCCCATTGCACTCTGGCCGAAGATGCCGCAGGCAATTCCCCCCCAGACGCCGCACAGGCCGTGCAATGGCCAGACACCCAGGACGTCGTCGATGTGCCATTTGCCTTGAGCGGCGGTAAAGCACCAGACAAACAGTGCCCCGGCGATTGCGCCGGTCGCCAGCGCGCCGACCGGATGCATCAGATCAGAGCCGGCGCAGATCGCCACCAACCCGGCCAGCGGACCGTTATGCAGGAATCCTGGGTCGTTGCGCCCGACGATCAGCGCCGCCACCGTGCCACCCACCATGGCCATCAACGAGTTAATCGCGACCAGTCCGCTGACACCCTGCAAGGTTTGCGCACTCATCACGTTGAAACCGAACCAACCCACGATCAGGATCCACGACCCCAGCGCCAGAAACGGGATGCTCGACGGGGCGAACGCCACCAGCTTTCCTTCGCGATAACGACCTTGCCTCGGCCCGAGCAACAACACCGCCGCCAGCGCCAGCCAGCCGCCCATGGCATGCACCACTACCGAGCCTGCGAAGTCGTGGAAACTGGCGCCAAAGCGCTCGAGGAGCCAGGCTTGCAGGCCAAAATTGCCGTTCCAGACCACGCCTTCGAAGAACGGGTAGATGAACGCGACGATAAACGCCGTCGCGCACAACTGCGGAACGAACCGCGCACGCTCGGCGATGCCGCCGGAAATGATCGCCGGGATCGCCGCCGCGAACGTGAGCAGGAAGAAAAATTTCACCAGACCATAGCCGTGATCGGCGTTGATCACCGCTGCCGGTTGCATGAACGTGACGCCGTAGGAAATCCAGTAGCCGATAAAAAAATAGGCGAGGGTCGAAATCGCGAAGTCGCTGAGGATCTTCGACAACGCGTTCACCTGGTTCTTTTGTCGCACCGTGCCGACTTCGAGAAAGGCAAAACCGGCGTGCATCGCCAGTACCATGACCGCGCCGATCAAAATAAACAGCGTATTGGAGCTGTGGACCAGACTGTCCACAGCGCTTTGCAGATTTTCCATGGAGTGGCAGACCTGAAGGCTGAAAAAGCACCAAAGCAGTTCGCGGAGGCGATTCACGCACCAAATTGCGCCTCGTCAGGATCAACATGCTGATCACCTGGAGCCACTTTGGCGCACAGGTTTGAACCTTCGCGCGGGTTTTCATTATTTGAGATAAGGTTTCGCTCGATTCATGCCCGGCTACAGCGCATAAACCCGGGATGACGCACCACGACATAGCAAAAGTTGTACCAGTCATTTGTACTGAACCTTCGCGCAAGGCTCATACTCGAATGCAACAGAAGCCACTTACGGAGATCACCAATGGCCAGCATCAAGGCAAAGACTGCTCAAGAAATCCTGATGAACGACTTCCAGACCCTGGTCAGCGATACCGAAAGATTGCTGGAGCACACGGCAACATTGGCCGGTGATCAGGCCGACGAGTTGCGTGAACAAATTCACGACAGTCTGCTGCGTGCACGGGAAACCTTGAAGCTGACCGAAGACTCCCTGCGTGAACGCGGCCAGGCCGCCGTTACCGCTACCGAAGACTATGTGCAGGCCAACCCATGGCAATCGGTCGGGATCGCGGCCGGCGTGGGTTTCCTGATCGGTCTGCTGGCAACCCGGCGCTGATTATGGCGATCGGTGAATCCGGCTCGGGCCCAAGCTCCTCACCGCGGCGCCTGGGTGCCGCTTTCCTTGGACTGTTGCACAGCCACGTCGAACTGTTCGGCATCGAGTTGCAGGAACAAAAAGCCCGCACCGTAAGCCTGCTGCTGTTTGCAGGCCTGGCGTTGGTGTTTGCCTTGCTGCTGCTGGTGGGATTGTCGACGCTGGTGCTCATCCTGTTTTGGGACACCTATCGCCTGCCCGCGATCATCGGCCTCTGTGTCTTCTACACCCTCGCGGCAATCTTCTGCGCGATGCGTTTGAAAGCGGCGATTTTTGATGAGTCCTCGCCCTTCCATGGCACCCTGGAAGAATTGGCCAATGACCGGGAGCGCCTGCTGCCATGAGCCTGCCTGAACTGCCCCACAACAGCTCGCGCGCGGAAATGCGCAAGGCGTTGATCCGCCTGCGCATGGAAATGCATCGTCAGGAAATTCGCCAGGAATCCGCGCAACTGCTGCAACCCTTGCAACGGATGCGCGGAATGTCACAGAACCTGCATGATGGGTTCGGCATCAAGCATGCCCCGCTCTGGGGCATGGCAGCCGTGACCTTGCTGGGCTTTCTGACCGGCAAGGGTGCCAAGAGCGGCGGCGTCAGCAGCGTGACTCGACTGGTCAGACTAGGCACCACACTGGGCCCGTTGATCAAACTGGTGATGCAAGGCTCTTCGCGCAAGCACTAAGCCACTATCTGGCTGCATTCTTGCAATATCCCCGGGATGAACCTCTTTATCGAGAGGTTCAAACCTGCGTGCCTACCCGGCTTCAGGTTTTTCCAAAAACAAGACCTAACTAAGGAGGCCTCGTGATCGAGGGGCAACCGCTCGCCTGCTTTCAACCTTTCATCGATACCGCCACCGGCCGTATCGCCGGGGTCGAAGCATTGGGCCGACTGCGTCAGGCCGACGGTCAATTGACCTCAGTGGGGCCGCTGTTCGCCGACCCGAGAACGCCCGCTGTCGCGCTGCGGCGTCTGGACCGGCAGATCCGTGACAATGCCATCAGCCGTTTACATGAAGCGCCCCAGGACTGGTTTCTCAGCCTGAACATTTCACCGCGCTGGATCAGTCGCTTGCGCGCGGATCAGGCCTTGCCCAGTCTCAAGCAACTCAGCCGGCATGGCGTCGACCCGCAGCGAATCGTTTTCGAGATCACCGAACTGGGCGGCGACATTCAGCGTCTGGCAGACGTGGTGGCGCGATATCGGCAAGCCGGCGCGCGGATCGCCATTGATGATTTTGGCGCTGGTTACTCCCAGCTCGATCGCGTGCTCGCGCTGCAACCGGACATTCTCAAGCTTGATATGCGCCTGTTTCAGGCCGCCGCACTGGGCGGGCCGAGCAGCGATGTGGTCAAGGCCCTCGCGCAAATGGCAGAAAAAACCGGATGCTGGATTATTGCCGAAGGCGTGGAAACCGACGCCCAACTGAATTTTGCCCTGGAGTGCGGTTCGCGCTATGTGCAGGGCTTCCTGTTCGCCCGGGCACAAGCGCAGTTTTTTGCGGGTGACGCGTTCGTCGAGCGCTTCGCCGAACTTCGCCAGCGCTATGTCCGGCAAAAACTCGCCGATCGCGGGCGCCTGATGATCATGCGCCAGCAACTCTGCGAACTGATGGCCATCCTGCAATCCTGGGCTCAGGCACGCGCGCCGCTCAGCGCCTTGCCGCAACTGGACGCGTTCCCCTGGTTGCTGCGCTTCTATCAGTGCGACCGCCACGGCACGCAATTGACGCCCAACCTTGAATGGCGCAATAACCGCTGGGAGGCCGACGATCGCTACCTGGGTCACAACTGGTCATGGCGTCCATACTTCTATCACCTGCTGGCGGAAGGCTGGGAGGAACGCCGGCTGACCCTTTCCAACACCTACCGCGATGCCACCAGCAACCAGTATTGCCTGACCGCCGGGCAGTTCTTTGATAGCGGCGAACGACTGCTGCTCATCGATATCGACGCCGCCGGGCTCTAGTAGCGCTTGCAGGTCCGGACGCGAACCGGGAAGCTTGGGGAATCAGTCACCAGACGGAGAGAATCAGCCTTGGATTGGCAAACCCTGCTTACTCGCGAACGCCTCGGAAAGCCGCTGCACAGCCCGGAAGAACTCGGCCGCAGCCCTTTCCACAAAGACCACGACCGCATTATTTTCTCGGGCGCCTTTCGTCGCCTCGGGCGCAAGACCCAGGTTCATCCGGTCACCAGCAACGACCACATCCACACGCGCCTGACCCACTCGCTGGAAGTCAGTTGCGTCGGCCGTTCGCTGGGCATGCGCGTCGGCGAAACGATCCGCGGCGCCCTGCCCGACTGGTGCGAACCCAGTGACTTGGGGATGGTGGTGCAATCGGCCTGCCTGGCCCACGACATTGGCAATCCACCCTTTGGCCACTCGGGCGAGGACGCGATTCGGCACTGGTTCCAGCAAGCCGCCGGGCGTGGCTGGCTCGACGCGATGAGCGAAGTCGAACGCAATGACTTCCTCAATTTCGAAGGCAATGCCCAAGGCTTTCGAGTCCTCACTCAGCTTGAATACCATCAGTTCGACGGCGGCACCCGACTGACGTACGCGACCTTGGGGACTTATCTGAAATACCCGTGGACGGCCAAGCATGCCGACTCACTGGGCTACAAAAAGCACAAGTTTGGCTGTTATCAGAGCGAGCTGCCGTTGCTGGAGCAGATCGCCCATAAACTCGGGCTGCCGCAACTTGAAGAGCAGCGCTGGGCGCGTCATCCACTGGTGTATCTGATGGAAGCCGCCGACGACATCTGTTATGCGCTGATCGACCTGGAAGACGGCCTGGAAATGGAGTTGCTCGAGTACGCCGAAGTCGAGTCGTTGCTGCTGGACCTGGTGGGCGACGATCTGCCGGAGACCTACCGTCAGCTCGGCCCGCTGGATTCGCGTCGACGCAAACTGGCGATCCTGCGCGGCAAAGCTATTGAACACCTGACCAACGCCGCCGCCCGCGCCTTTGTCGAGCAACAGGACGCGTTGCTGGCGGGCACACTGCCCGGCGATCTGGTGGAACACATGCACGGTCCCGCCAAGCGCTGCGTTTTGAATGCCAAGGACATGGCGCGCAAAAAGATCTTTCAGGACAAGCGCAAGACCTTGCACGAAATCGGCGCCTACACCACGCTGGAAATCCTGCTCAACGCCTTCTGCGGTGCGGCGCTGGAACAGCACAACGGTCGCACGCCGTCCTTCAAAAGCCGGCGCATTCTGGACCTGTTGGGTAACAACGCGCCCGACCCTCACGGCCCGCTACACAATTCATTCCTGCGCATGATCGACTTCATTGCCGGCATGACCGACAGCTACGCCAGTGAAATGGCACTGGAAATGACCGGCCGGTCAAGCCACTGATAGTCCCTGGCTACTCAGTCATTACGCCGTCTGTAATGGCTGAACAGCCTCAGAGTGCCCAAGTACATTCAACCCTCGCGGAAATCCCCTACATGTCACGCTGAGCAAACTGATCGATTGTTCGCAATGCTCGCGAAATAATCACCAATTCCTCGGTTCGAGATCAGAAACGTGAGCAATCCTGAATTCAAAGATGATATGCGCATTTTGCTGGTGGAAGATCACCCCTTTCAACTTTGGGCTACTCAGTATCTGCTGGAAAGTTACGGCTTCACTCAACTGACCACTTCCGACAGCGCCAAAAGCGCGATGCAACATATGCTTACTTCGGCACAACCGTTTGACATTCTATTATGCGATCAATGTCTACCTGACCTTCCTGGACTTGATCTGGTCCGACTCGCCAGTCAGCGCGGGATGTTCCGCCAGGCAATATTGCTGAGTAGCCTGACCAGACCAGAACTTGACCGACTTGAAAAAATCGCTAATACACATGGTTTACCCTTATTGGGCTACCTGACAAAACCGCTGCAACAATCCGAATTTAGAAGTCTGTTGACCTCTATATAAATAGACAAAACAAATCTCCACACCCGCCATCCACACATAATTCGAAACTTGTAAATCCGGACCTTAAAATAAGGACAAACCACCCACAAACTTCATCCTTCCTCATGCAAAACCTAGTTGATTCGTAGTCCCATTCTTCTTCGGTTGTAGGAGTATTCCTATATTGCTGCTAGAGGTCGGTGAGTTCATGCGTCCCGTCAGCTATCTAAGCTAAGGTGCGCGCTTTATTTGAGCTCGCATGGGATTTGATTATGAACTCCGTTTTTATTGTCGACGATCACCCTGTCATCCGCCTTGCCGTGCGAATGTTGCTGGAGCACGAGGGCTACAAAGTAGTTGGCGAGACCGATAATGGCGTCGATGCCATGCAAATGGTTCGGGAATGCATGCCCGATCTGGTCATTCTCGATATCAGCATTCCCAAACTGGATGGCCTCGAAGTGCTCGCACGGTTCAACGCCATGAGCACACCGCTGAAAACATTAGTATTGACTGCACAATGCCCGACACTTTTCGGCATACGCTGCATGCAATCTGGCGCGTCAGGATATGTATGTAAACAAGAAGACCTGAGTGAACTGGTCAGCGCAATCAAAGCGGTTTTATCAGGTTACAACTACTTTCCCAGCCAGGCCTTGAACCCTGTCCGCGGTGACGATGTTCGTTACGCAGAATTAGAATTGTTCAAATCGGTTAACGATAGAGAACTGATGGTCTTGCAACTTTTTGCACAGGGCCGTACCAACAAGGAAATTGCCAAAGGCATGTTTCTAAGCAACAAAACAGTCAGCACTTATAAAAAACGACTCATGCAGAAACTAAAAGCCCAGTCCCTGGTTGAACTTATCGAGATGGCAAAACGTAACGCATTGGTGTGAGGCTCAGGATGCCCCGTCATTTAAAGGATTATCTGATACTCATGGCTGCCGGTTTATGCCTGAGCACCACCGCGCCGGCTGCGCATACCGACAGCGAGCACTACGCCCTGCTCAGTCGTTCAACCGCCGGACATCTGGACGTCCATTTGACCCCATCGCAACACCAATGGATCTCAAGTAAAAGAGAGCTGATCCTCGGCACGTCAGCGCCGGATTATCCGCCGTTCGACCTGACTGTCAGTGGTCGGGATTACGAAGGCTTCACTGCCGACTACGCGGGTCTTCTCGGCGAAACCGTCGGTTTACCGGTGCGGGTTCACCGCTTCGCATCCCGTGGGGCTGCGATCAAGGCGCTCGAAAGGGGCGAGGTTGATCTGCTCGGCACGGCCAACGGGTTTGAGGCTCACAACGCCGCCATCGTGCTGTCGACACCCTATGCCGTGGACCAGCCGGTTCTGGTGACACGCGAAGGAGAAACCCGATCCCTGACCGAAGGCCTCGCCGGGTTGCGACTGAGCATGGTGTATCACTATCTGCCACTGGATGAAGTCAGGGCCCTGTACCCCAAAGCGACCATTACGTCTTATCCGTCTTACCAGAACGCGATCAACGCCGTGGCTTTCGATCAGGCCGACGTGTTCCTCGGCGACACCATTTCCACCCATTACATGATCAACAAGGGCTACCTGAACAACATCCGCATGGCCAACTTCGGTAAACACGAGGCCCACGGTTTCAGTTTTGCCGTGCACAAGAACAACCCGCAATTGCTCGGCATCATCAATGCCATGCTCGAGGCCATCCCGGCCAGCGAACGACAGAACATCGCCGAGCGCTGGAGTGCCGGCAGCGACATTCTGCTCACCGATCAAAAACTGCAACTCACCGATCCTGAGGAACAGTGGCTGGCACGCCATCCGGTGGTGCGCGTGGTGGTCAATGAAGCGCTTGCGCCGTTATCGTTTTTCGACAGCAACGGCAACTTTCGCGGCGTTACTGCCGATCTGCTTGAACTGATCAGACTGCGTACCGGTTTACGGTTCGACATCCATCGCAGCCGCAGTGACGACGAGATGATCGCCCAGGTCAAGGAAGACAAGATCGACGTGATCGTTGCCCTGCTCCCCAGTGCCGAGCGTGAAACTACGCTGACCTTTACACGTCCCTTTCTGCAAAACTCCTTTGTCCTGTTGACTCGCAAAGGCGCCAACAGCCCGGCGAACCTTGAGCAGTTGCAGGGAAAACGCCTGACCATCGCCCAAGGCAGTCCGCTGGTGGATTACCTGCGCCGCGAGTATCCGCGAATCAGGCTGATCGAAACGCCGGACACGTTCAGTGCCGTGGAATTGCTCGCCGAAGGCAAGGCCGAGGGGGCGGTGAACTCACTGGTGATAGCCAACTACTTTATTTCGTCGCGGCTTTTTGAACACACGCTGCAGATCAGCACCACCATCGGCACCCAACAGGCGGCGTTCTCCCTCGCCACCGGGCGAGAGGCCAAAGAACTGAATGCCATCCTCAACAAGGCGCTGCTGAGCATCGCACCGGAAGAACTGGGCATCATCAACAGCCGCTGGCGTGGCTATTCGGCGTCCTCGCAAAGTACCTGGCGCAACTACCAACGATTGTTCTATCAAATTGTGATCGGTGCCGGCGTGCTACTGCTGATCTCCACCGCGTGGAATGCGTACATGCGCCGTCAGATCAAGCAACGGCAGGCAGCCGAACGCGCGCTGAACGAGCAATTGACCGAACGCCGGCAACTGTTCGATGAGCTTCGCTGTGCCAAAGAGCGCGCTGATGAAGCCAACCGGGCTAAAAGCACGTTTCTGGCAACCATGAGCCACGAAATCCGTACGCCGATGAATGCCGTGATCGGCATGCTGGAGCTGACACTCAAGCGCATCGAAAGCGACCATCCGGATCGGCCGGCCATTGACGTGGCGTACAACTCGGCGAAGGACTTGCTGGAGCTGATCGGCGATATTCTCGACATTGCGCGGATCGAATCCGGGCGCCTGAGCCTGAGTCCGGAGCGGGTGAATCCGAATGAGATTGTGGGGTCGGTCGTACGAATATTCGAGGGCCTCGCCCGTCAGAAAAACCTCAAACTGCAGCTGGAGGTCGACCCGGCCAATCCAGCCATCGACGTGATGCTCGACCCCACGCGCTTCAAACAGGTGCTGTCGAACCTGGTCAGCAACGCGATCAAATTCACCGAGCACGGGCAGGTCCGGGTCAGCGTTGAACTGCTCCCGACCGATGCGCCCGAGCAGGTCCGGCTGCTGTTACAGGTTCAGGACAGCGGCATCGGCATCAGCGAAAGGGATCAACAACGGCTGTTCGAACCTTTTGCCCAGGTGGACGAAACCGGACAGGCAGGCAGAGGGGGCGCCGGCCTGGGCCTGGTGATCAGCCGCAGCCTGTGCGAAATGATGGGGGGCACGTTGCGTCTGGGAAGTCAGCCGGGTGTCGGTACTCAGGTTCAGGTTTCACTGCTTCTGGCCACACTGCCGGTCGAGCGAAAGGCGCCAACCGCCGAAGTGCCACTCCACCCGACCACGATGCCGTTGAAGATTCTGGTGGTTGATGATCACCCGGCCAATCGCTTGCTGATGTGCCAGCAACTGGAATTTCTGGGACATCGATTCAGCGTCGCCGAGGATGGTGAAGCGGGCTTCAGGGTGTGGAACACCGGGCGCTTCGATCTGGTGATCGTCGACTGCAACATGCCGGTCATGAACGGATACGAGCTCGCACGCGCCATTCGCCGTCATGAACAGCAATCCCGGCGTGCGCCCTGCACGGTCCTGGGTTTCACCGCCAACGCGCAGCCGGAAGAATTGCAGCGTTGCAAAGACGCCGGGATGAACGACTGTCTGTTCAAGCCTCTGACGCTGACCGCCTTGAGCCAATGGGTTGCAGGCATCGAACCGACTGCCCGCGGTCCCGCGTTCAGCCTGGAAGGGCTACACCTGCTGACAGGGGGTAACCCGGCGATGGACCTGCGATTGTTGACCGAACTCCTGAAAAGCAATCGCCAGGACCGGCAGGCATTGCAGGCGCTGTCCCGATCAAAAGACCCCCAGGCATTTCTCGATCTCGCGCACAAAATCAAGGGCGCCGCGCGAATTGTCCAGGCGAACCGCTTGATCGACAGCTGTGAGGCACTGGAGCAGGCCTGTCATGAACGCTTCACGGACGATGAGGCCGACGAGTGCAGCGCAGCCGTAGAACGCGCCATGTTTGAGCTGGAGAAAGCCTTGCAGCAACAAATTGCTCAACACCACGAAAGCAGAATCATGGAGCCTTAACTATGCTTGGTCGCTGAGCAGTGTGTTAACCCTCATGGAGTGACCTCGCAATGCCCAGCCCACTGCGCCCGGATCAACGGCGGTTTCCCCTGCACGTGCACATCAGCGTGATGTTCACCCTGCTGTTGCTGCTGACGGGCGTGGTATTGGGCCTTTTCAACTATCGGCAAACCACGCAGATCATCCTGTCCAGCAGTGAAAAGCTCTTCGAACGCATCGAGCAGGATGTCCGGGTGGACCTGCACGGCACCTATGAACCGATCCGTCATCTGCTCAGCCTGCTGGTGCACAATCCGGCAACCCGGGCGCCGGACCTCGAACAACGCCTGCCTATGCTCCAACCCTTCAGTCAGGCGCTCAAGGACAACCCTGATCTTGCTTCGTTGTATCTGGGTTACGACAATGGCGATTTCTTCATGGTGCGGCCCCTGCGAACCGCCGCCCTGAAAACCCTGCTCAACGCCCCGGATACTGCGGCCTGGCAGGTGTGGAGCATCGAGCGAAACGCCGGCCCGGTGCAGTCGCGGTCATTGTTCTTCGATCAGGACCTGAACCCTGTCAGCGAGCAGGACAACCCCGACGACACCTACGATCCGCGCACCCGCGACTGGTTCACCAGCGCGCGTCGCGGCAGCGATCAGATCACCACTGCGCCTTACCTGTTTTTCTCCACCCGCAACGTCGGCACCACCCTCGCCCGTCGCGCTGGCGAGCACGCCATCATCGGCGCCGACCTGACGCTGGCGGCACTGTCCGCCACCCTGGCCCGACACGTCGTCACCCCCGGTACCGAAATCGTGCTGTTCGATGCCGAAGGCAACGCCGTTGCTTATCCCGACAGCAGCAAACTGATCGTCGACGACCAGTCGGCCCACCTCAGCAAGGCCGCTGACCTGAGCCCCGCGCTCGGTGCCCTGCTTAACCACCCGCCCCCCGGCACCAGGCTAGACGCCGTCGGTCGCCAATGGATCGTTGCCCGCAGCAGCATGCAGGAGGGCGGACCTCAGGGATTGGAACTGGCGTTGCTGGTGCCGGAGGACGAATTGCTCGCCAATGCCTACCGAATACGCTGGCAAGGCGCGCTGATTACGCTGGCGACGTTACTGTTGTGCCTGCCGCTGGGGTGGCTGACCTCGAGAATTCTGGTCAAACCCCTGCGTAAACTGGTGGAGGAAGCCGATGCTATCCGCAGTTTCAATTTCAACTTTCCGGTCTCTCGCCGCTCACTGGTGCTCGAAGTCGACCAATTGAGCGTCTCCATGACGCGCATGAAAGACACCCTGGCGAGTTTTTTCCAGATCACCGACAGCCTCAGCGCCGAAACCCGCTTCGCTCCGCTTCTGGAACGGGTGCTGTTCGAAACCGTGAAGATCGGCCAGGCCCAGGCCGGCCTTATTTACCTGCGGGAAATGGACAGTGATCGCTTGGAGCCACACGGCCTGGTCATCGACGGCATTTCCCAAGCATTGCCAGCATTCGACATTCGTGGCCACGAACTCCTGGACCCGAAAAGCCCGGCGTGGCTGCGGCAGCTGTCAGAGGCGGACAATGTGGTCGCCAGTCTCGGCTTCGAACAGGCGGAGGATTTGCAAAAAGTGTTGCATGCAATGGAGTGCCCGCGGGTGCACCTGATCGGTATCCGCCTGCACAATCGTCATAACGAAACGGTGGGTTTGCTGATTTTGTTGCTGGCGGACAGCGGCACCGAAAGCGATCTGGAAAAACTCCGTCCGGACCGCATTGCGTTCCTTCAAGCGTTGTCCGGTGCCGCCGCCGTGAGTATTGAGAGCCAGCGCCTGCAAGCCAAACAGAAGCAGCTGCTGGATGCCTTCATTCAATTGCTCGCGAGTGCGATCGATGCCAAAAGCCCTTACACCGGAGGGCATTGTCAGCGGGTACCGGCGCTGACCTTGATGCTCGCCCAGGCTGCCGCCGCCAGCGAAGATCCTTCCTTCAGCGACTATCAACCGACCGAAGATGAGTGGGAGGCGCTGCACATCGCCGCGTGGCTGCACGACTGCGGCAAGGTCACCACCCCGGAATATGTGGTGGATAAAGCCACCAAGCTCGAAACCCTGAACGATCGCATCCATGAAATCCGCACCCGCTTCGAAGTGCTCAAACGCGATGCGTGGATCAACTACTGGCAAGCCATCGCCCTGGGTGGCGACGCGCATCATCTGGCCGAACTGCGCAACGCCAGTCTGGCCGAACTGGACGATGATTTCGCCTTCGTCGCCCGCTGCAATCTGGGCGGCGAGGCGATGGCCGAGGCTGACTTGCAACGCCTGCGCGGCCTGGCTCAACGGACCTGGAGCCGAACCCTGGATGACCGTCTGGGCGTGTCTTGGGAAGAAAACCGGCGCCAGGCGCGAACGCCAGCGCCGACCCTGCCGGTCAGCGAGCCGCTGTTGGCGGACAAACCCGAGCACCTGTTCGAACGCGCCGAGAGTGAACTGATTCCTGACGACAACCCGTGGGGGTTCAAACTCGACGTGCCGCGCTACAAATACAACCGCGGCGAGCTCTACAACCTGAGCATTGCCCGAGGCACGCTGACCCGCGAGGAGCGCTACATCATCAATCACCACATGGTGCAGACGATTCTGATGCTCCGTCACCTGCCCTTCCCCGACCACCTCAAAAACGTCGCGGAAATAGCCGGCGGCCACCACGAAAAAATGGACGGCACCGGTTATCCCAAGCGGTTGAAGCGCGAAGAAATGAGTCTGCCGGCGAGAATGATGGCGATTGCCGATATTTTTGAAGCGCTGACCGCTGCGGATCGACCCTACAAGAAAGCCAAGTCCTTGAGCGAAGCGCTGGGCATCATGGCCTTCATGTGTCGCGATGCCCACATCGACCCGCAGCTGTTCGAGTTGTTCATCAATGCCGGGATTTATCGGCAGTACGCCGATAAATTCCTTGATCCACAGCAGATCGATGCGGTGGATCCGTCAAGCCTGTTGCTCAAGGCAGGCTTGAGGGAATGATCAGCAGTCGGTCAGGCGCAGGAAAATCGCTGCCAGCTGTTCGATACCGGCCTTGTCTTCAGCCGTAAACCGCGCGAGTTTGGGGCTGTCGAGGTCAAGCACGCCGATCAATCGACCCTCCTTGACCAGCGGCACCACCAGTTCGCTGTTCGACGCGCTGTCGCAAGCGATGTGCCCGGGAAACGCGTGTACGTCTTCGACCAACTGGGTCTGCAACGTCGACGCCGCCGTCCCGCACACACCGCGTCCAAACGGAATCCGCACACAGGCGATCTGCCCCTGGAACGGGCCGAGGACCAGTTCTTCGTTGCGATTGAGGTAGAAACCGGCCCAGTTCAGGTCATCGAGCTGGTTGTACAGAAACGCCGAAAACTGCGCGGCGTTGGCAATGAAATCCCGCTCGTCAGCCAGCAACGACTCTAGCTGCGCATGCAGCATGCCGTAGCCTTCGAGGCCTTGGCCGGTGTGTTGTAAATCGATCATGCCTTGTGCTCCAACAGCTTCAGCCCGACCCAATAGCGGGCAAATTGATAGGCGCATCGTCCATTGCGATTGCCCCGGCCAGTGGCCCAGCGCACGGCGAGGATGTCCAGTTCTTCATCACGCTGCCACTTCAGGCCGGACTTGTCGGCGAGTTGTCCGATCCAGTGCTCGACCACGCTGAGAAAGTGATCCTGGGTGAAGGGATAGAACGACAGCCACAGACCGAACCGGTCCGACAGTGCGATCTTGTCTTCAACGGCCTCGCTGGGGTGCAGCTCGCCGTCGACCCGCTTCCAGTTTTCGTTATCGCTGTCCTTTTCCGGCACCAGGTGGCGGCGGTTGGAGGTGGCGTACAGCAGAACGTTATCCGGTGCCTGTTCAAGCGAACCGTCGAGCACACTCTTGAGCACGCGATAATCACCCTCGCCCGACTCGAACGACAAGTCATCGCAGAACAGTACGAAACGCTGGGGCAACCTGGCGATCTGCTCGACCACACGCGGCAAGTCCGCCAAGTGATCACGTTCGATTTCGATCAACCGCAGACCGGCCTTGGCGTGTTCGGCAAGCAAGGCGCGCACCAGCGACGACTTCCCGGTGCCACGCGAACCCCAGAGCAATGCGTGGTTGGCCGGCATGCCGTCGATGAATTGTTGGGTGTTGCGCCCCAACTGCTCGACTTGGCGGTCAACACCGATCAGGTCGGACAAGCGGGTATCGAGGCTGACGTGCAGGGGCAACAGAAAACCGCTGCGTCCCTCGCGCTGCCAGCGCGCGGCCAAGCATTGCGTCCAGTCGATGGCTTGCCGAGGTGCGGGCAAGAGCGGTTCGATCCGGGCCAGAACGGCATCGGCGCGTTCAAGAAAAGCATTCAATCGGGAATCCACGTCTTCTCCTCGGGCACGTTCACAGTAATGATGGCGGTACAGCGCTGAAACACGGCGGTCGGTGCCCGGTTCATACCTTGTTGCACACGGGCTCGTGAGAACATCGGCATCCATACATGATCGACTATGCTTGAGCAGCGAAGGGAAACGGAAGTGGTTCGACACCCCATGGACATCAAGTTCACCAACCGGCTGTCCTACAAGCAGGCCCGGCTTACCGTGCTGGTCGGTTTCATTCTGGGCACCCTGCTCAGTCTGCTGCAAATCGGCATCGATTATGCCAGTGAAGACGCCTCTATCAACCGTGAAATACAGTCTTTACTGGAAATCAGCCACAACCCCGCCTCGCGTATCGCCTACAACATCGACGCCGAACTCGCCCAGGAATTGACCCTGGGTCTGCTGCGCTCACCCGCCATCATCGGTGCGCAATTGATCGACAACAACGGTTCGGTGCTGGCCAACGTCAAGCGCCCCGGCGTTCAGAGCAGCTATCGGCTGATCAGCGACGTTCTGTTTGGTGCCAACCGGGTGTTCGAAGACCGTCTGTATCTGGATCACTTGCCGACCGAATCCCTCGGCACTCTGCGCCTGGAAGTGGACACTTACTCATTCGGCAACCGTTTCCTGCGACGGGCCGAGATCACGTTGCTCAACGGGTTCGCCCGCAGTCTTCTGCTGACCGGCATCCTGTTAGCGCTGTTCTATGTGATGCTGACCAAACCCCTGGTGCGGGTCATTCGCGAACTCAGCAGTCGCGATCCGCGCAGCGTCGAACCGACCTGGCTCGAATACCCGGCGGGCCATGAAAACGATGAAATCGGTGTGCTGGTCAAGGTGGCGAACCAACAGTTTGAAAACATCGCGACTGAAATCCAGCAACGCCGCAACGCTGAAAACCGTCTGACGGACTACCTCGGCCAATTGGAAAACATCGTTTCCGCCCGCACGGCGGAACTCAAGGCGATCAACACCCGGCTCAGCCAGTCCAACCAGGAACTGGAGATGGCGCGAAGCACGGCGCTGGACATGGCCGAAGCGCGCTCGGTGTTCCTCGCCAACATGAGTCACGAAATCCGCACGCCGCTCAATGGTCTGCTGGGAATGATCGCGCTGTCCCTCGACGGCCCGCTCAATGCCGAGCAACAGCAACAACTGTCCATCGCGCATGACTCGGGCAAAGTGCTGGTGGAATTGCTCAACGATATTCTTGACCTGTCGAAGTTCGATGCCGGCCAGCTTGAACTCGAACACATTCCGTTCGACCTTGGCGCACTGGTCGAGGACACCGCCAACCTGCTGTCGCAAAACGCCGCGCCCAGTGTTGAATTGACGTGCCTGATTGACCCGACCTTTCCGGCACTGGTGCTCGGTGACCCGACCCGGGTGCGGCAGATTGTCAGCAACCTCTTGTCCAACGCGCTCAAATTCACCCGTTTCGGTCGAGTCGATGTGCGCCTGTCGACGTTCCAGGAAGGTGTCAGAATCGAGGTATGCGACACCGGCATCGGTATTGCCCAGGACGCCCAGGTCAAGATCTTCCAGCCCTTTACCCAGGCCGGTGCCGGCATTACCCGGCAGTTCGGCGGCACCGGGCTGGGGCTGGCCCTGACCTACAACCTATGCGAAGCCATGCGGGGACGCCTCACGATCAGCTCGGAAGCGGGCTTCGGTAGCCAGTTCTGTGCGGATCTGCCGCTGCCTTGTCACACCCGCGCGCTGCATCCGGTCACGTTGCGCGGCAAGGTCATTGCCATTACCGCCGCCAGCAGTGGCCTGGCCGAATTATTGAAGAGTCTGCTACCGGGTTGGGGGCTGGATTATCAGCAGCGCTCGATCGATGACTCGCTGATCGGCCTGAATCCTGATGTGGTCATCACCGACTGTCCCGAGTGCCTGTTCGGCCTGCGTCCCACGTGCACCGCGCCGATATTGCTGGTGACCGCCTACGGCAGTTTCATGCCCAGCGAAGAAGCCAGTGCCCTGGCGCCCCTGCAACAGCAGGCGCGACCACTGGCGCGCAATGCCTTGTACCAGACGTTGCGGCGAGTCCTGCTGCCGGAAATCAACACCCTCAACGATGCCCGACTCGAAGCGCTTACCCCCCAGCGACGCGGGCGGGTGTTGTTGGTCGAGGACAACCCGGTCAACCAACTGGTGGCCAAGGGCATGCTCGGAAAACTCGGCTGCGAGGTGACTGTCGCGGCGCACGGCGCAGAAGCGCTGGATCAGTTGGAGAGCCATGAGTTTGATTTGGTGCTGATGGACTGCAACATGCCGGTGATGGACGGTTACGAGGCCAGTCGACAAATCCGCCGCAGCGGACGCTGGCCACAGTTGCCCATCGTTGCGCTGACCGCCAACGCCATGTCCGAGGAACGCGAACGCTGTCGGGCGGCGGGCATGAGTGACTACCTGGCCAAACCGTTCCGTCGCGAAGAACTGGCGGCGCTGCTGGATGTGTGGATGCCGACTATGACAGTGCGTTGATCTGCCCCAACAAGTGATCGAGGCCGTCGCGCAGATCGCTCAGGCGATCCAGATCGACGCCGCTGTCGCACAACAGACGAGCCTTGAGCGGTCCGACTTGCTCACGCAACGCCTTGCCGGCAGGCGACAGACTCAGGTGCACCTCGCGCTCATCCCGGGTCGACCGCCGACGTTGAACCAGTTGCAGCTGCTCAAGCCGCTTGAGCAACGGCGTCAACGTGCCGGAATCCAGCGCCAGGCGCTCGCCCAGCGCCTTGACGGTCGGCTGCTCCGGTGGCGCTTCCTGCCATTCCCACAACACCAGCATGGCCAGGTATTGCGGGTAAGTCAGGCCGAGCTGATCAAGCATTGGCTTGTAGGCACGGATCACCGCCCGGGACGCAGCGTACAACTTGAAGCACAGCTGGCTGTCGAGCTTCAGGGAATCGATGGACAAGCTGTTCATTTGAGCAGGGCTTCGATCTCGCGGCTCAGGTCCTGCGGTTTGGTGGCCGGCGCGAAACGCTTGACCATCTGGCCATCCTTGCCGATCAGGAACTTCGTGAAGTTCCACTTGATACCCTGGGAACCGAGCACGCCCGGTGCGCGTTTTTTCAACTGAACGAACAGCGGATGGGCGCCGGCGCCGTTGACATCGATCTTTTTGAACAGCGGAAAGCTGACACCGAAGTTCAGCTCGCAAAACTCGGAAATCGCCCCTTCGTTCCCCGGCTCCTGCTTGCCGAACTGGTTGCACGGGAAACCGAGCACGACCAACCCCTGGTCCTTGTAGGTTTGCCACAGTTGCTCAAGGCCTTTGTACTGTGGAGTGAAACCGCATTTGCTCGCGGTGTTGACCACCAGCACGGCTTTACCGGCAAAATCGGCCAGAGTCTTTTGCTCGCCCTTGATCGTGGTGCACGGGATGCTCAGCAGGTTATCGCTCATGATTCAGGCCTCGGTGTAAGGAAGAGAATCCAAACATAGCGAGCAATTGAATTGTGTGCAATTCAATAAATCAAATCTCTTCGTTAACTGTAGGAGCGAGCTTGCTCGCGAAGAGCGTAAACGATAACGCGTGCATTCAGGATTGACACCGTGTCCTTGAAATCTTCGCGAGCAAGCTCGCTCCTACAGGAGTCGAGGTGAATCAGCGACGAATCGCATAAGCAGGTTACCCCCGCGGTACAAGATCCAGGCACACCGAGTTGATGCAATACCGCAGCCCCGTCGGCGGCGGACCGTCGGGGAACACGTGGCCCAGATGCGCGTCGCATTTGCCGCAGACGACTTCGGTGCGAATCATGCCGTGACTGATATCCCGGATCTCGACCATGGCGCTGTCGCCAATCGGCGCGTAGAAGCTCGGCCAGCCACATCCGGAATCGAACTTCGTGCTGGAGTCGAACAGCGGCTCACTGCAACAGATGCAGTGGTAAACACCGTCGACCTTGCTGTCATTGTATTTGCCGGAGAACGGCCGCTCGGTGCCCTTGAGGCGGCACACGTTGTACTGCTCCGGATCGAGCATCGCTCTCCATTCTTCCAGGGTTTTTTCCAACTTTTCCATCATCACACCTCAGCAGTTGAAAAAGCCCGATCTGTACCTTTTCCACGGATCGGGCGGCACGTATGATTGCGCCTCGTCAAACGCCAGTCTGGCAGCCCGACCACGCGCATTCAAACGGATTTATGGGTGCTGCCTCTCAAGGCGTCAGGCCTGTGTGAATACGCAGGATTCCCAGCACGGTGGTCATACGCCGCCTGGATCGTTCATTTTCGGGAACACATCGCCATGCAGGTCAGCAAATCGAACAAGCTCGCCAACGTCTGCTACGACATTCGCGGCCCAGTGCTCAAGCACGCCAAACGCCTGGAAGAGGAAGGCCATCGCATCCTCAAGCTGAACATCGGCAACCCGGCGCCCTTTGGTTTCGAAGCGCCGGATGAAATCCTCCAGGACGTCATCCGCAACCTGCCGACCGCTCAGGGCTACAGCGATTCCAAAGGCCTGTTCAGCGCCCGTAAAGCCGTCATGCAGTACTACCAGCAGAAGCAGGTAGAAGGCGTGGGCATCGAAGATATTTACCTGGGCAATGGCGTTTCCGAACTGATCGTGATGTCGATGCAGGCCCTGCTGAACAATGGCGACGAAGTGTTGGTGCCGGCCCCGGACTACCCGTTGTGGACCGCAGCCGTGAGCCTGTCCGGCGGTAACCCGGTGCATTACCTGTGCGACGAGCAAGCCAATTGGTGGCCGGATCTCGCTGATATCAAGGCCAAGATCACCCCGAACACCAAAGCGCTGGTGATCATCAACCCGAACAACCCGACTGGCGCCGTCTATTCCAGAGAAGTGCTGCTGGGCATGCTGGAACTGGCGCGCCAGCACAACCTGGTGGTTTTTTCCGACGAAATCTACGACAAGATTCTGTACGACGATGCCGTGCACATTTGCACCGCATCATTGGCGCCGGACTTGCTGTGCCTGACCTTCAATGGCCTGTCCAAGTCCTATCGCGTGGCCGGCTTCCGTTCCGGCTGGATCGCCATTTCCGGGCCGAAACATCACGCCCAAAGCTACATCGAAGGCATCGACATGCTGGCGAACATGCGCCTGTGCGCCAATGTGCCGAGCCAGCACGCGATCCAGACCGCCCTCGGTGGCTACCAGAGCATCAACGATCTGGTGTTGCCGCAAGGTCGTCTGCTGGAACAGCGCAATCGAACCTGGGAACTGCTCAATGACATCCCCGGCGTAAGCTGCGTCAAGCCCATGGGCGCGCTGTATGCATTCCCGCGCATCGACCCGAAAGTCTGCCCGATCCACAACGACGAGAAATTCGTTCTCGACCTGCTACTGTCGGAAAAGCTGCTGGTCGTGCAAGGAACCGCTTTCAACTGGCCATGGCCGGACCACTTCCGCGTCGTGACCCTGCCGCGCGTCGATGACCTCGACATGGCCATCGGGCGGATCGGTAACTTCCTCAAATCCTACCGCCAGTAACCGTCTGGCCGCGTGCGATTTCTGGTGGGAAGTCGCACACGGATTAATTCAGCAACATTTCTTCATGCCTCGACGGGCATCCCCTCTTCTACTGCCATGCACCCGTCCATTTCGCCGCCGCGTCTAACAACGACGGGACCTGCGACGCGAATCGGCTGACAAACGCTTCCCCTGCGCGCGTCGGAAATACCCTTCAACCGACTAGACTCTTGCTGTAGGACACAGTTTGAAATAGTCACCCGGTTGAATAGCCCGGTGCGGCACCTTATATACCCCGCAGTAAGCTACATCTTTAGCGAAAGGAGATTTCTACAACCATGATGCGCATCCTGCTGTTTTTGGCCACTAACCTGGCGGTCGTGCTGATTGCCAGCATCACCCTGAGCCTTTTCGGCTTCAACGGGTTCATGGCGGCCAACGGGGTTGACCTCAACCTCAATCAGCTGCTGATTTTCTGTGCGGTCTTCGGTTTCGCCGGTTCGCTGTTCTCGCTGTTCATCTCCAAGTGGATGGCGAAGATGAGCACCAGCACCCAAATCATTACCCAACCGCGCACACGTCATGAGCAATGGCTGCTGCAAACGGTCGAGCAATTGTCCCGGGAAGCCGGGATCAAGATGCCGGAAGTCGGGATTTTCCCGGCCTACGAAGCGAACGCCTTCGCCACCGGCTGGAACAAGAACGACGCACTGGTCGCGGTCAGCCAGGGCCTGCTCGAGCGGTTCTCGCCGGATGAAGTGAAAGCCGTTCTGGCCCATGAAATCGGCCACGTGGCCAATGGCGACATGGTCACCCTGGCCCTGATCCAGGGCGTGGTAAACACCTTTGTCATGTTCTTCGCACGGATCATCGGCAACTTTGTCGACAAGGTGATCTTCAAGAACGAGGGAGGCCAGGGCATCGCCTACTACGTGGCGACCATCTTCGCCGAATTGGTCCTGGGTATTCTGGCAAGCTCCATCGTCATGTGGTTCTCGCGTAAACGTGAGTTCCGTGCCGATGAAGCCGGTGCAAGACTGGCGGGCACCAACGCGATGATCGGCGCCCTGCAACGTCTGCGGGCGGAACAAGGTCTGCCGGTGCACATGCCGGACACCTTGAATGCGTTCGGCATCAACGGTGGCATCAAACAAGGGTTCGCCCGCATGTTCATGAGCCACCCGCCGCTGGAAGAGCGTATCGACGCACTGCGTCGTCGCGGCTGACAGGTTCGGCACCCAAAGAAAAGGCCCGCAGCGATGCGGGCCTTTTTTTTGTCTGCTTTATTTTTGCGTTTCTTTTCAGGACCTCATCGTCGGAACGCCGCCCGGGGCAAGCCCGCTCCCACAGGATTTTGTAATCTGCCATAGAGTGCAATCACACCTAAAACCCTGTGGGAGCGGGCTTGCCCGCGATGAGGTCAGTACAGACAAACATCAATTACCGGGCAGAAACCCGGTACACCCGCTCTTCAAGCCGAGTAACGCCACTCTCGACAAACTTCCAGCTCTCCCCCAAAACATCCTGGTCTTCCAGTACCTTCAGCGCCCACATGTTGCCAAACAACCGCTGCACCTCGTCATCAAGCACGGCAAACGGCGGGCCATCTTTTTGGCTCTGGTCGTAATCCAGCGTGATCAACAACCCCAACGAATCCTTCGGCAGGATCCGGTTCAGATGCGCCGCGTACTGCTCGCGCATTAGCGGCGGCAGGGCTATCAACGCGGCACGGTCGTATAACGCGGTGCAATCGGCCACATCGCCGGCGGTCAACGCGAAGAAATCACCACACCACAACTCGATCGACCCTGCGCGATAGACCTTGAACGGCCCCTGCTCGCTGACGTCCGGGTCAAATTGGTGCTCGTCGAAGAAGTCTTCAACGGCCTTTTCCGACAGCTCAATCCCCAGGACTTCATGACCCTGATGCGCCAGCCACAACAAATCCAGACTTTTCCCACACAACGGCACCAACACACGGGCGCCGTCTTCCAGTGCCAATTGTGGCCAGAAACGTTGCAGATAAGGGTTCACTTCCGGCAAGTGGAAGCCGATCTGATTCGACTGCCACCGCTTGTGCCAAAACTCCGGCTGCATACATATCTCCGAAAATTCGATCAAAACACCCTAAAACTTATATTAGATTTAGATCAATGATCTGACTGAAGATGACGCCATCTTAACTCTCAGGAGCTCATTCATGTTCCCCAGCCTGTATATATCCCATGGTTCCCCCATGCTGGCATTGGAACCCGGTGCCAGCGGGCCGGCCCTCGCGCGTATTGCCGGCGAAATGCCGCGACCCAAGGCTATCGTGATGGTCTCCGCGCATTGGGAAAGCCACGAACTGCTGGTGAGTGGTCATCCGCAACCTGAAACCTGGCATGACTTCGGGGGGTTTCCCAAGGCGTTGTTCGAGGTGCAATACCCGGCGCCCGGCGATCCGCAATTGGCGACAGAGGTTGTCGATCTGCTGAAAATCGCTGGCCTGCCGGCACGCATCGACGCCAAGCGGCCGTTCGATCATGGCGTCTGGGTGCCGTTATCGTTGATGTATCCACAGGCTGATATTCCGGTGGTGCAGGTTTCCCTGCCAACACACGGCGGCCCTGCCCTGCAAACCCGTGTCGGGCAGGCGCTGGCGATACTGCGCGAACAGGGCGTTCTGTTGATCGGCTCCGGCAGCATCACCCACAACCTGCGCGAACTGGACTGGCATGCCGGCCCGGAAAGTGTCGAGCCGTGGGCCCTGGAATTTCGCGACTGGATGATCGAGACACTTGAGGCCAACGACGAGGCCGCGTTGCACGACTATCGCCGGTTGGCACCGAACGCCGTGCGCAACCACCCAAGTGATGAACATTTGTTGCCGCTGTACTTTGCGCGCGGCGCCGGTGGAACGTTCAGCGTGCGCCACACGGGTTTCACCCTGGGCGCGCTGGGCATGGATATCTACAGCTTCGGATAATCGACGGCCAGGTTTAAACCACGTCAACACCGACATGAATGGCATCGTGGCGCCAAAACTCCAGATCACAGTCGATCAAGCGCTCGTGTTGATCGTAATTGACCCGGGCAATGCGCAGGCCCGGGCTGCCGACCGACACCCGTAACGCCGCCGCGGCATCCACCGACAACGCCGTCGGCACGATCTCGAACCGCACCCGCCCGTAATGCAAGTCGTAGTGCCGCGCGTACAGTTCGGTGATCGATTGATTCAAATCGAACTCGAGAATCCCGGGAAAGTATTGCGGATTCAGATAGTGCTCCACGTACAACACCAGTCGCTCGTCGATCCGCCGCGCCCGGCAGATCTGAATCACGCTCGACAGCGCCGGCAACTGCAACCAGGCACAAACCGCCGCCGATGCCGGTTGCAGCCGCGCCGAAATCACCTCGGTGGACGGCACTCGGCCTTGCGCGCTGACCATCGCGTGAAAGTGACTGCGCTGCATCAAGTTGTAGGCCAGGCGTGGCGGCGACACGAACCAGCCCCGGCGCTCCTCGCGATAGATCTGCCCTTGGGCCTCCAGTTGCAACAACGCTTCGCGCACCGTGATTCGCGTGGTGCCGAACAACTCACTGAGCTTGCGCTCCGCCGGCAGTTTGCTGCCCGACGGCAACAGCCCGTGGTCGAGCTGTTCCTGAAGCACCTGCCCGATCGCTGTCACCGCTTTGGTTGTTTCGATGCGCATCAACGTTACCTATCTGGACTAGACCAGCACTGATTCGGGGCGAACCGAGCCACTAAAACGGCTCCAGCCACTCAGTGCAAGCCTAGGCACTGCGCATGACTGGCAGATGACAACGCCGCTGAACAGTTCAGCAAACCGACTGCCCATTTACCACCAGGCCCTGTCATATCGGCTCCTTGGGCATGGTCTACGCTTACTCCGAAGCCTGAGCATAGATGTGCGAAACATAATATGCGCCGCTGGTCGACATCAAAATGTCATCAGCCGCAACTAGATTGGCTCAGGTATTGCTGACCTAGACCAACACCACCGCAATCGCAGCGTTGAAAACGCCCAAAGGAGCTTCGGAATGAAACAGTTTTTCCTGGCATCACTGTTAGGCTCGACCATTGCCCTGTGCACCGCCGCAATGGCAGCGGATACCGATTTGAAAACCCTGGAAGCCGCGGCGAAAGCGGAAGGTGCGGTCAACAGCGTCGGCATGCCCGATGACTGGGCCAACTGGAAAGGCACTTGGGCAGACCTGGCCAAGACGTACGGCCTGAAACACATCGACACCGACATGAGCTCGGCGCAGGAAATCGCCAAGTTCGCCGCGGAAAAAGACAACGCCAGCGCTGACATCGGCGACGTTGGTGCAGCGTTCGGTCCGATCGCGGTCAAGCAGGGTGTGGTGCAACCGTACAAGCCAAGCACCTGGGATCAGATTCCGGACTGGGCCAAGGACAAGGACGGCAACTGGGCGCTGGCCTACACCGGCACCATCGCATTCATCGTCAACAAAAAGCTGCTGCACGGCTCCGAAGCACCGACCAAGTGGGCTGACCTCAAAACCGGCAAATACAAAGTGTCCATTGGTGACGTGAGCACAGCGGCACAGGCTGCCAACGGGGTACTCGCCGCGGCATTGGCCAACGGCGGTGACGAGAAGAACCTGCAACCGGCGCTGTTGCTGTTCGCAGACATTGCCAAACAGGGTCGACTGTCCATGGCCAACCCGACCATCGCCACCATGGAAAAAGGTGAAATCGAAGTCGGCGTGGTCTGGGATTTCAACGGTCTGAGCTATAAAGCCAAGATGGCAAATCCGGATGACTACACCGTGCTGATTCCTTCTGACGGCTCAGTGATCTCCGGCTACACCACCATCATCAACAAATACGCCAAGAACCCCAACGCCGCCAAGCTGACCCGCGAATACATCTTCAGCGATGCAGGCCAGATCAACCTGGCGCGCGGCAACGCCCGTCCGATCCGCTCCGAACACCTAAAACTGCCGGACGACGTCAAGTCCAAACTGCTGCCGAACGAACAGTACAAAGGCGTGACGCCGATCAAAGACGCGGACGCCTGGGAGAAGACCTCCAAGGCCCTGCCGCAGAAGTGGCAGGAAGAAGTCATTATCAATATGCAATAACGCGGTAAATCCCACATTGGATACTCATTGGAGATCCAATGTGGGAGCGAGCCTGCTCGCGAAAGCAGTAGGACATTCACCTTCTTCGTTGAATGCTCAGCCGCTTTCGCGAGCAGGCTCGCTCCCACAGGGGATGGCTTGCGTGTATGAATTATGGGTCTTCGCGGAGTTCCACCTTTATGAAGCACAACGTCATCCTGGTCGTGCTCGACGGTCTCAATTACGAGGTTGCGCGCCACGCCATGGGGCACTTGCAGGCTTACGTTGGCGCAGGACGCGCAGCGCTCTACAAACTGGAATGCGAACTGCCCGCCCTGTCCCGCCCGTTGTACGAATGCATCCTGACCGGCGTCACGCCGATTGAAAGCGGGATCGTTCACAACAACGTTTCGCGCCTGTCCAACCAGCGCAGCATCTATCACTACGCCACCCAGGCCGGCCTGAAAACTGCCGCCGCGGCCTATCACTGGGTCAGCGAGCTGTATAACAGTTCGCCGTTCGTGGCGGCGCGGGATCGCCACACTGACGATCCGCAATTGCCGATCCAGCACGGTCATTTCTACTGGAACGACCACTACCCGGATTCACACCTGTTCGCCGACGCGGAAAACCTGCGCCTGCGCCATGCGCCGAATTTCCTGCTGGTGCACCCCATGAACATCGACGACGCCGGGCACAAGCACGGCCTCGACACTGCGCAATACCGCAACAGCGCCCGCTCGGTCGACATCATCCTCGCCGACTACCTGCAAGGCTGGCTCGACGCCGGATATCAGGTGCTGGTGACCGCCGATCACGGCATGAACAATGACCGCTCCCACAACGGTCTGCTGCCGGAAGAGCGCGAAGTGCCGCTGTTTGTCCTCGGCAACGCCTTCAGCTTCAACGCCAATGCCGCACCGAAACAGACTGAAATCTGTGGCACGGTCTGCGAACTGCTGGGCGTGGCCCACGACAAACCCGTCTGCCGGGAGCTGCTCAAGTGAACGCCATGACGCGCGGCAAATGGCTGGCCGCCTTATGCCTGGTGCCCTTCGCCCTGTTCTTTATCGTGTTCGAGATCGCCCCCCTCCTCTGGGTGATGATCAACAGCCTGCAATCGGAAGAGTTCGGCTGGGGCCTGGCCAACTTCAGCAAAATCTTCAATTCGAAGTTCTATCTCCAGGCTATCCAGTACAGCCTCGAGATCAGTTTCTGGTCCAGCGTGTTCGGGATCATCATCGCCGTGCTCGGCGCGTACTCTCTGCGCCGGGTCGACTCCAGGCTGCGCAACTTCGTCAACGCCTTCGCCAACATGACCAGTAACTTCTCCGGCGTGCCGCTGGCCTTCGCGTTCATCATCCTGCTGGGCTTCAACGGCAGCTTCACGATCATGCTCAAGCAGGCCGGGATCATCCAGGATTTCAACCTGTATTCAAAAACCGGGCTGATCATTCTCTACACCTATTTCCAGATTCCACTGGGCGTATTGCTGCTCTACCCGGCGTTCGATGCATTGCGCGAAGACTGGCGTGAATCCGCCGCGCTGCTCGGCGCCAACGGCTGGCAGTTCTGGCGGCACATCGGTTTGCCGGTGCTGACGCCTGCGCTGCTCGGCACCTTCGTCATTCTGCTGGCCAACGCCCTCGGCGCCTACGCCACGGTCTACGCCCTGACCACCGGCAACTTCAACGTGCTGACGATCCGCATTGCGGCGATGGTTTCCGGTGACATTTCCCTGGACCCGAACATGGCCAGTGCCCTGGCGGTGGTGCTCGTGGCGTTGATGACCCTGGTGACCATCGTGCATCAGCTGCTGCTGAAGAGGAGCTACCATGTCTCGCGTTGAACTGGGCCCCGTCGGCATCTACCACCGAGTCGTGGTGTATCTGCTGTTTGCCATCCTGCTATTGCCGCTGCTCGGCACTTTGATCTACTCAATTTCCAGCAGTTGGTCGGCGACCATCTTGCCCAGCGGCTTCAGTTTGAAATGGTACGTAGCGTTGTGGAGCGACCCGCGCTTTCTGCACGCCTTCGGCCAGTCATTGCTGGTCTGCGTCGGCGCGCTGATTCTGTCGGTGGTGCTGATTCTGCCGCTGCTGTTCGTGGTGCATTACCACTTTCCGAAACTCGACGCGCTGATGAACATCCTGATCCTGCTGCCTTTTGCGGTGCCGCCGGTGGTGTCGTCGGTGGGCCTGTTGCAGCTCTACGGCTCGGGGCCGTTCGCAATGGTCGGCACGCCGTGGATTCTGATCGGCTGTTACTTCACCGTCGCCCTGCCGTTCATGTACCGGGCGATCACCAACAATTTGCAAGCGATCAACTTGCGCGACTTGATGGATGCCGCCCAATTGCTCGGTGCCAGCACTTGGCAAGCGGCATTCCTGGTGGTGCTGCCAAACCTGCGCAAGGGATTGATGGTGGCGCTGCTGCTGTCGTTTTCGTTTCTGTTCGGTGAATTTGTGTTCGCCAACATCCTCGTCGGTACGCGCTACGAAACCCTGCAGGTCTACCTCAACAACATGCGCAACAGCAGCGGCCACTTCACCAGTGCACTGGTGATTTCCTATTTCTTCTTTGTGCTGGTTCTGACCTGGGCGGCCAATATCTTGAACAAGGACAAAAGCGAATGAGCTATGTCAGCGTCCAACATCTACAAAAAAGCTTCTCTCAATTAGGGCAGGCCAGCACGACGGTGTTCAGCGACATCAATTGCGAAATCCGCAAGGGTGAATTTGTCACGTTGTTGGGCCCGTCCGGTTGCGGTAAATCCACGTTGCTGCGTTGCATTGCCGGGCTGACGTCGGTCGATGGCGGCAAGATCCTGTTAGAGGGTCAAGACCTTGTACCGCTGAGCCCGCAAAAGCGCGGCATCGGCATGGTGTTCCAGAGCTACGCGCTGTTTCCCAACATGACCGTGGAGCAGAACGTCGCCTTCGGTTTGCGCATGCAAAAGGTCAATAGCGATGACAGCCAAAAGCGCGTCGCCGAGGTGTTGAAACTGGTGGAGCTCACCGATTTTGCCGCGCGGTATCCGCATCAATTATCCGGCGGTCAATGTCAGCGGGTTGCACTCGCCCGCTCGCTGGTTACCCGGCCAAGACTTTTGTTGCTCGACGAACCGCTGTCGGCCCTTGATGCGCGGATTCGCAAGCACCTGCGCGAACAGATCCGCCAGATCCAGCGCGAACTCGGCCTGACCACGATCTTTGTCACTCACGATCAGGAAGAAGCGCTGACCATGTCCGACCGGATTTTCCTGATGAATCAAGGAAAGATCGTACAGAGCGGCGACGCAGAAACCCTGTACACCGCGCCGGTGGACGTGTTCGCTGCCGGTTTCATAGGCAACTACAACCTGCTGGACGCCGACAGCGCCAGCAAGTTGCTGCAACGGCCCATCACCCATCGCCTGGCCATTCGCCCGGAAGCCATCGAACTGAGCCTGAACGGCGACCTCGACGCACAAGTGCGCAGCCACAGCCTGCTGGGCAATGTGATTCGCTATCGGATAGAAGCACGCGGTGTGGAATTGGTCGTCGATGTGCTCAACCGTTCGGCGGCAGACCTGCATCCCGATGGTCAGCGACTGGCGCTTTCCATCGATCCGACGGCCCTGTGTGAGGTAGCCTGATGACTTTGCTGATGTTAAAGAGAGAACTGCACTGATGGCCCTGGCAATTTTTGATCTGGACGAAACCCTGATCCACGGCGACTGCGCCACCCTCTGGAGCGAACAGATGGGCCGCCTGGGCTGGGTCGATCCCGAGTCGTTCATGCGGCAGAACAACGAATTGATGGACGCTTACAGCCACGGCAAATTGCGCATGGAGGACTACATGACCTTCAGCCTCGAACCGATGATCGGGCGCACGCCGCAAGAGGTCGAGCATTTGGTAGCGCCCTGGGTGGAGGATTTCATCGAGCCGATCATCTTCAGCGATGCGACCAAAACCATCGCCGCCCATCGCAAGGCCGGCGACCGGATCCTCGTGATCTCGGCCTCGGGGACGCACCTGGTCAGGCCGATTGCCGATCGTCTGGGCATCGACGAGATCCTCGGCATCGAACTGGAAGTGGTGCACGGGGTTTATAGCGGCCACACCGTCGGCACGCTGACTTACCGCGAAGGCAAGATCACGCGCTTGCTGGAATGGCTGGATGCCGAAGAGGAGAATCTGGAAGGCGCGAGTTTCTACTCGGATTCACGCAACGATTTGCCGCTGCTGTTGAAGGTGGATTTCCCACACGTGGTGAACCCGGATCCGGTGCTGCTCGAACACGCCGAAAAAGCCGGCTGGCCTATCCATCTCTGGAAATAAAAGCAAAAGATCGCAGCCTTCGGCAGCTCCTGCATTGGCGTGGTGTACACCCTGTAGGAGCTGTCGAAGGCTGCGATCTTTTAAAGCAAACCCGACCTCAGGTCAGGCTTTCGTCGATCACCAACACCAATTTCCCCGCCACCTTATTGCTTGCCAGCTCGGCAAACGCCGCTTCGGCATCCTTGATCGCAAATGTTTTCGCCAACTGCGGACTCAACCGCCCCTCGGCAAACAGCGGCCAGACATGCTGGCTCAGGTCACTGAACAAATCCGCCTTGAATTGATCATCACGACTGCGCAAAGTCGAACCCAGCAGTTGCACGCGCTTGGCCAGGACCTGCGCCAGGTCCAGTTTCGCCTCACGACCACCCATCAGGCCAATCAGCACCCACCGGCCATCGCGGCCCAGCAGTTTAAGATTCAGCGCGGCGTAGTTTCCACCGACCGGGTCGAGAATTACATCGAACGGTCCCAGATCGCTCAGGCTGTCCAGATCGTCGGTGCGCACCACCCCACCCTGAGCACCCAACGCTTCGCAGTAAGCCAGACGTTCGGCAGAACCGACGCTGACCCAGCACGGGTTGCCAAACGCCTTGCACAGCTGAATGGCCGCTGAACCGATCCCACTTGCTCCGGCGTGCAGTAGAACTTTCTCACCGGGTTTGAGCGCAGCCAGTTGATACAAATTCAGCCAGACGGTCGCATAGACTTCGGGCAACGCTGCCGCCTCGACAAGGGACAATCCTTCCGGCACCGGCAGCACGTGCCGTCCGTCGACTACCACCTCTTCGGCCATCCCGCCCCCGGCCAGCAAGGCGCAAACCCGGTCGCCGACCTGCCATGACGATCCCGCACCGACCTCGCTGATCACTCCCGAACACTCAAGACCCAGTACCTGACTGGCCCCCGGCGGTGGCGGATAGAGACCGGCCTTCTGTAACAAATCGGCGCGATTGAGGCCCGCTGCCGCCACACGAATGCGAACTTGCCCTACATCACACACAGGACTGGGCTCTTCAAGCCACTCCACTTGACCTTCCACGCCTTGCAATGCCTTCACAGTGCCTCCATAGTGAGTCTGGACTGAGCCCGTAGCTGTAGCGCCGGGCTTTCTTGCATTATGTGACCGGCCCTTTGTGGAACCGGCGACTTCAAAGACGGCCTAATATGCGTGATCAATTGTCCCCGCGTCGAATCAGCATGAAGCATCTGTTCCCCAGCACCGCCCTCGCCCTGTTCATTGGTATCGGCCTGATGCCGATGTCGAGCAACACGTTCGCAGCCAATAGCTGGGACAAGCTTCAGCCTGATCGTGACGAAGTGATCGCCAGTCTGAATGTCGTCGAGTTGCTCAAGCGTCATCATTACAGCAAGCCGCCGCTCGATGACGCGCGCTCCGTGATCATCTACGACAGCTACCTCAAGCTGCTGGACCCGTCGCGCAGCTACTTCATGGCCAGCGACATTGCAGAATTCAACAAGTGGAAGACCCAGTTCGACGACTTCCTCAAAAGTGGCGACCTCAATGCCGGGTTCATCATCTACAAGCGCTATCTGGACCGCGTCAAGGCGCGTCTGGACTTTGCCCTTGCAGAGCTGAACAAGGGCGTCGACAAGATCGACTTCAACACCAAGGAAACCTTGCTGATCGACCGCAAGGATGCCGCCTGGCTCAAATCCACCGCAGAACTCGACGACCTGTGGCGCAAACGCGTCAAGGACGAAGTGTTGCGGCAGAAGATCGCGGGCAAGGATTCCAAGCAGATCCAGGAAACCCTGACCAAGCGCTACAAGAATCAGCTCGCGCGTCTGGATCAGACCCGTCCGGAAGACATCTTCCAGGCGTACATCAACACCTTCGCCATGTCCTACGACCCGCACACCAATTACCTGTCGCCGGATAACGCGGAAAACTTCGACATCAACATGAGCCTGTCCCTCGAGGGCATCGGCGCCGTGTTGCAGAGCGACAACGACCAGGTCAAAGTCGTGCGTCTGGTGCCTGCGGGACCGGCCGACAAGACCAAGCAGGTCGCACCGGCCGACAAGATCATCGGCGTTGCCCAGGGCAACAAAGAGATGGTCGATGTGGTGGGCTGGCGCCTCGACGAAGTGGTCAAGCTGATCCGGGGCCCGAAAGGCACCGTGGTGCGCCTGGAAGTGATCCCGGCGAGCAATGCGCCAAACGACCAGACCAGCAAGGTCGTGCCGATCACCCGTGAAGCGGTGAAGCTTGAAGACCAGGCGGTCAAAAAGTCGGTCCTCAACCTGAAACAGGACGGCAAGGACTACAAGCTCGGCGTCATCGAGATTCCGGCGTTCTATCTGGATTTCAAGGCCTTCCGTGCCGGCGATCCGGACTACAAGAGCACCACCCGCGACGTCAAGAAGCTGCTGACCGAGTTGCAGAAAGACAAAGTCGACGGCGTAGTCATCGACCTGCGCAACAACGGCGGCGGCTCCTTGCAGGAAGCCACCGAGCTGACCAGCCTGTTCATCGACAAAGGCCCGACTGTGCTCGTGCGTAATGCCGACGGTCGCGTTGACGTGCTGGAAGATGAAAACCCGGGCGCTTTCTACAAAGGCCCGATGGCGTTGCTGGTCAACCGCTTGTCCGCCTCGGCTTCGGAGATTTTTGCCGGCGCCATGCAGGATTACCACCGTGCGCTGATTATCGGCGGCCAGACCTTCGGTAAAGGCACCGTGCAGACCATTCAGCCGCTGAACCACGGCGAATTGAAGCTGACGCTGGCCAAGTTCTACCGGGTTTCCGGCCAGAGCACCCAGCATCAAGGCGTACTGCCGGACATCGATTACCCGTCGATCATCGACACCAAGGAAATCGGTGAAAGTGCCCTGCCGGAAGCCATGCCGTGGGACACCATCCGCGCGGCCATCAAGCCTGCACTGGATCCGTTCAAACCGTACATCGCCCAGCTCAAATCCGAGCACGACGTACGCTCGGCCAAGGATGCGGAGTTCGTGTTCATTCGCGACAAACTAGCCCTGGCGCAGAAGCTGATGGCGGAAAAAACCGTCAGCCTCAATGAAGCTGATCGCCGTGCCCAGCACGCGGATATCGAAGCCAAGCAATTGGCCATGGAAAACCTGCGTCGCAAGGCCAAGGGCGAAGAGCCACTCAAAGAGCTGAAGAAAGAAGACGAAGACGCCCTCGCGGCCGAGCCGGACAAGACCAAACCGGAAGACGATGCCTACCTGAGCGAGACCGGGCGGATTCTGTTGGACTACCTGAAACTCAACACCGCAGTGGCCAAGCACTAGTTGGTCAAAAGCAAGATGATGGCAATTTAGTGCTGACGCTCCCCGGAGCGTCATCAAACAGTCATCATTCTGTCGTGAAATAAAGGGCGGGGAGCACCTCTATCCAAAGAGTGCTCCCCGTCCTTTTTTTTATCGCCAGAGAAAGCCATGACCACGACAGAACAGCTGAGTGCCTTGAGTTCCATATTGGCTCAAAGCGGTTTGCACAGCCTGTTCCAACCGATCATTTCCCTCTCTGAACGACGAATTATCGGCTACGAAGCCCTCAGTCGCGGCCCCTCGAACAGCCCCCTGCACTCTCCCATCGCGTTGTTCGCCGTCGCTCGCCAGACGGGTCGTTTGAACGAACTGGAAATCGCTTGCCGCGAAAGTGCTTGCCGGCGTTTCAACGAACAGCAATTGCCCGGCAAACTGTTTCTCAACGTCTCTCCGGAATCCCTGCTCGAAGCCGCTCACCAACCGGGGCGAACCCTGCAATTGCTGGAGGATTTCGGCATACCGCCGAGCCAGGTGGTGATCGAGCTGACCGAGCAGACGCCAACCGACGACTTCCAGCTGCTGCAAAACGCACTGCATCACTATCGGGCGATGGGGTTTTCCATTGCGCTGGATGATTTGGGGGCGGGCTATTCGAGTTTGCGACTGTGGTCCGAATTGCGCCCGGACTACGTGAAGATCGACCGCCACTTCATCGACGGTATCCACCAGGACGCGGTCAAGCGTGAGTTTGTCGGGTCCATCATGCAGATCGCCAAAGCCTCCCGGGCACAGGTAATTGCTGAAGGGATCGAGCTGAGCGAAGAACTTGCGGTGCTGACTGACATGGGCGTCGATCTGGTTCAGGGCTATTTGCTGTGCAGGCCCCAGGAACATCCGCCCAGGGATGCGCGTAACCTGATGCCCAAGCACGACACCGCTGCTGTGCCTCTGAACGAGGAAGGCAGTGACCTCAGCGCCTTGCTCAACGACCAACCGGCGATGCCTCGCGATACGCCGACCGCCACCGTTCTGGAAGCCTTTCGCCGCCAGGCCAACCTGAACTCGCTGGCGGTGCTCGACGAGCAGGGCCATCCCTGCGGCATCGTCCATCGGCACTCGCTCTCGGACGTACTGCTCAAGCCGTTTGCCACCGACCTGTTCGCCCGCAAGCCGATCAGTCGCTTGATGAGCGATGACTTCCTCGCGGTCGAAATGAGTCAGTCGCTGCAGCAAGTGAGCCGGCTGATCACCAGTCGCGCCCGACAGCGCATTGAAGAAGATTTCATCATTACGCTCAATGGCGGGTATCTGGGGTTGGGCCGGGTGATCGACGTGCTCAAACTGATTACCGAACTGAAGATCCAGCAAGCCCGCTACGCCAACCCACTGACCCTGTTGCCGGGCAACGTGCCGATCCAGCAATGCCTGACGCGGTTGCTGCAGCAGCGGCGAGAATCGGTGATTTGCTACGTGGACATCGACAGCTTCAAACCTTTCAACGATATCTATGGCTACGGCCGCGGAGACGAAGTCCTGCTGTGCCTGGCGCAATGCCTGAATGACCGCGTCGACCCGTCCCGCGACTTTGTCGGCCATATCGGCGGCGATGACTTCCTGCTGGTGCTCGGTCCGGAAGACTGGCGCAAACGGCTGAACCAGTTGCTCGACGACTTCCAGAGCCAGTGCCGGCGTTTCTACCGCAGCGAACACCTGGAAGCCGGCTGCTTCATCGCGCCGAACCGCCAGGGTGTACGACAGGAATTTCCCCTACTGTCGTTGTCTATCGGCGTGGTGCATTTGCATCCACAGGCATGTGAGCGACTCGACGCGAGCCAGTTGGCGGAGATGGCATCGCAAGCCAAGCACCACGCGAAAAATGTGCCTGGGTATAGCGTGCATGTGATTGATAGTCTGGCGGTGGCCGGGCAAGAGAGTGAATGGCTAGTGGGCCAGCGGTGATTGCGCTGACGGCTTCGCGAGCAGGCTCGCTCCCACAGGGTTTTGTGCCGAAAGTGGATATTGCGAACGGCACAAAAACCTGTGGGAGCGAGCCTGCTCGCGAAGCCGTCAGATCAATCACCGCCGAGCGGCCCGTCGCAGCCTTATTCCCGACATCACACAAACCCTGTGGCGAGGGAGCTTGCTCCCGGTGGGCTGCGAAGCAGCCCCAAAACGGGACGACTGCTTCGCAGCCGAGCGGGAGCGAGCTCCCTCGCCACAAAAGCCGGCCCGCGCTACTCGCGAGACCGATCCCGCAACCTCTCCCTCACCGTATCCAGCAAATCACAGCCATCGCGCAGCGGAACGGCACAGAGCAAGGCAAAATCACTGAGGAGTAAAAGTGAAGCTATCAACGGCCTTCCTACAGGCTTGGGTGGCAGCTATACGCGGGGTAGGAATATCGAGACCAGAGAACTCGACCACACCGAAGCGTGCCCGCGCACAGCCGCCGCAACTGACCTTACGGACGCGCATTGGCGGCCGCAAATACAGGTGTGGATGCCAAAGCGCCTCTCTAGTCTTGAAGGGTTCCTACACCCCTTCACCGAATTTTCAGTGACCACCAGAGACTATCGATTGAACTCACTTCGCACCAGTTCATGGAAACCGCTAAAACTTGAAGGAAACTTCCGACGACCTTGCCCAGAAATTTTGGTGCTGGTTATCAGCAAAAGCCATCAAATACCGTTATCCAGTTTTTTAGCGATATGACGCAACCATATATCGCCCGATTCCCACTCATTCCAATAGCAGTAGTAACAGCTCAACTCTCTCAGTAAGTACTCCCGCAATTCCATTTCGCCCTTTCGCTGTTCAAGCAGAAGATCAAGCTCGTGCCGGACTAAAGCTAGATCTTCCGGGTCGGATTCGACTAAAAATGCATCAATCACTTGTTCCGCTGCATCATGTTCGACAGTCCAATCCTGATGAAAGTAGGCGCCGAAAAAATCGTGTAGCTCGGGAAATTTTGTACTCATATCTCTGGAAATCCTGTTAACAAAAAATATCCCTCAGGACGTCGGGTATCCTTGACCAAAACCAGCAATACCTTCGCAGCCGGCTCATGGGCACTACGTCCTTTAGGGATACTGACGCCAACGGGGTACGGAAATACATGAGTCACGGTTGTCTTACCTTTTCCTCCTTTTAGAAATTTTTCGATTTTTGTTTTATTAGCCTCCAATGCTCTCGCAGATGCCGACTCAGCAGTAGCTCTGTCAGGAAATGTTGACGCAGCAGGAATATTTGGCTCAGCTTTTAACCTTTTAGCTAATTGTGTGTCAGTTCGCCCCACATGTTTCTTAATGAGGTGCCCGCCTTGGGCCTCATGCGCAGCTAACCCCCCGCCTGGAACAATCTCGCTATACGGTCCATCAGCATCCAAATCACCAGGGCATGGGCTGCAAGCCAACCCCAACGGATCAACCCACCCCGTAGGATTCAGCGCATACCGGTACTGATTCAGCCCACCCGCCAGTTTCACCGGGTCCGGCGTCAGATACCTTCCGACTTCCGGATCATAGTACCGATGCCGGTTGTAATGCAGACCACTCTCGGGGTCGAAGTATTGGCCCTGGAACCGCAGCGGTTGTTCGAGTTGCTCGCCCCCGCCGTGCGTTAGCAGTGTGACTTTGCCGTAGGCGTTGTACTTCGCCGACCAGACGATTTCGCCGCTGTAGTCTGTCAGTTCCTGCGGGGTGCCGAGGTGGTCGAGTTGGTAGTAAAACGGGCAGGCCTTGCGTGGGCCTTTGCCGTCGAGCAGGGCCAGTGGGCGGCAGGTGCCCGGTTCGTAGACGTAGCTGCGGTAGTGCTCGCGGCTGCTTTCGGCGACGAGGTGGTCGCCTTGCCAGAAGAATTGCGTGGTGTGGCCGTCGACGGTTTTGGCGATGCGCCGGCCGAAGGCGTCGTAGCGGTAGCGGGCGCAGCGGCCGTCCGGGGTGGTGACGCCGGTCAGTCGGTGCTGGCAGTCGTAGGCATATTCGGTGACGAGCGTAGGACCCGTGCCGCGACGTTCGCGGACAAGGTTGCCGAAGGCGTCGTAGTCGTAGTCGTAGTGGCGGTCGCCTTGGCTGAGCAGGCGGTTGCCTTTGACGGTCGCGAGTCCGGGGCGATCCTGCATCAGCAGGTTGCCGGCCGGGTCGTGGGCGAAGCTTTGCGGTGGCTCGTCGCGGCTGTGGCGCACGCGGGTCAGGCGGTTGAGCGGGTCGTAGTAATAGCTGCGCTGGCCGTGACGGCTGTCGGCGATGGTTACGAGGTTGCCGTTGATCGCGTAGGCGTAGTGGCGCAGGTACAGCGGTCGGGTTTGCTGGTTAATGGCGTGGGCTTGCAGGCGGCCCTGATCGTCGTAGTGGTACTGGCTGGTGGCCTGACCTTGCTGGCGTTGCTGCTCGCGGCCGAAGGTGAATTGGTGGCTGGTGAGCCGCGCGCCGTTGAGGTCGATGGCGCTCAGCGCGCCGCCCTTTTCGTGGTGGTAGTCGAGCTTGCTGCCGTCGGGGAGGCGCATCCGGTTGAGCTGGCCGCAGGCGTCGTAGCCATAACGCAGCGTGCCCCAACCCTGATGCTCGGTGATCAGCCGGCCCTGTGTGTCGTACTGGAATTCCAGCGGGTGATCGTGACCGTCATCGACGCTGATCAGTCGACCGAGGCTGTCGTAGCAGTATTCAACCTTGCTGCGGTCGGGCAGGGTTTTGACCAACAGGCGGCCGGCGCTGTCGCGCTCGTACAGCGTGACGAGTTGCGAGCCGTCAGCGCCGAACTCGGTTTTCTCCAGCAGATGGCCGTTGAGGTCGTAGGCATACGCCGTGCGTTGGCCATCGAATCCGCTTTCCTGTCGGATCAAGCCATTGGGCGTGTAGTCCAGCTGATATTTGTCGCCGGATTCGTTTTCGATTTCCGTGAGGAACAGCTGGGCGTTGTCGTAGCGGTATTTGAGCTGGGTGCCGTCCGGATTGATCCGGCGACTGACGAGGTGCAGATCATCGACGTACTCATAACGCGTGACGTGGCCCAGCTCATCGCGTTCGGCGGTAATGTTGCCGTAGGCGTTGTAGCTGAAGGCCCGGTTAGCGCCCGTAGGAAGCGTCGTCTGGACCAGTCGTCCAACGGCGTCCCAGGCGTAACGCGTGACCGCACCGTGTTCGTCCTGCCGGGTAGTCTGCCGACCCAGTGCATCGTAGGAAAACCGCCGCAGGCCGCCGTCCGGCAATGTCTCTTCGAGCAACTGCCCCAAGGCATTCCAGACAAAGGTGTGGCGGCTGTGATCCGGGTAGCGGATCGACAGCAGCCGACCTTGCGCGTCGTAGTGAGAGTGGGTGACATGGCCGTCAGGATCGGTCGCCTCGGTGACATCGCCCTGAGCATTGCGCTGATACTTCCAGATGGCCTTGCCGCGATACCGCGCATGCAGGAAACCATTGCGGTATTCGTAGGACGTCGGCTCGTCCTGCGGCGGAATCAGCGCGACCAGGCGTCCGACTTCGTCGTAGTGGTATTCGGTGACGGTACCGAGCGGATCCTGCTCGGCAATCAAGCGGCCTTTGTCGTCGTAAGCCTTGAGCTGTTCGCCGCCATCCAGCCCGACCTTGCGCACCAGCCTTGCGCGGTCGTCGTGCTGGTAAACCTCCTGGCTGCCGTCGAGGTTGTGGACGGTAACGCTGCCCTCGTCATCCCAGACATACCGCGCCTCCATCTGCGCAAACGACGCCCAGTGCCGGACGCATCGTGCAGCCTTGCCGGACCTTTCCCACGCCCAGAAGAAACTCGCCCCACCGGCGAGTTGCCGCTGGAGGATGACGTGTTGATCGTCGTAGTCGTAGCGTTCGCTTTCACCGGCGGCATTGCTGGCTTCGATCAGTCGGGCGCGTTCGTCGTAGCGGTAACTGACCAGCGTCTGTTCGGTGACCCAAGCTTGTTCCAACGTGTCCGCCGGAATAAAAACCTGATAATCGACGGCGACCAGATGACGGCGGTCGTAGCGCAAGCGCAAGGCGCGGCCGGCGCCGTTATCCAGGCGTTGGAGGCGCTCCTGACGGTCGTGAGTGATGCGCAGACGGTTGTCGTAGGCGTCGCTGATCGCGGTCAACCGACCGTTGATGAAGTGATAAAAACGCGTGTCGTCGCCCGCCTGGGCGAGGATCAACTCTTCAAGATCGTCGCCAAGGAAAATCGCCGCCCGCGACAGGCTGTTGTGGATCGCCGGTCGCTCGGCAGTGGGCAATGGGAAAGCGGTGCGGCGGTTTTCGTGGTCGATCCAGATGACCTGATCGCCGGCGATTTCCAGGCGATGCGCGAGGCTGTGGCTCCAGCCGTAACCGAGTCCGCCGTCTATTTCAGCAGCGCTGGTGCGATAGAGTCGGGTGAAATCAAACGGCAAAATGCCGTCCAAACAACCGTCGGTGAGGGTCAGCAGCTCTTCGCCGGTGACCATCGACACCGGGCATTTGTTGGTGGCAGTGTTGGCGGCGGAATCAGCGCTGTCACCGTTGGGATTGGTGGCCTGCTGTGAAGCGTCGTCGCGGTGTTCGGTTTGCTGGAGGGTGGTGTTGCGTTTGGCATCCCAAGTCAGCGTCACTGTTCCATTTTTAACACCGGCCGCAATACCGCGTGCGGCAACTTTTTTGTAGTCATCAACATATTTAGTGAGCGTACTGAGAAGGTTAAAAGTTGCCTCAACGAAACGCATTGCCAGATCTGCCAGCACCGCTCCGTACTTAAGTCCCCGAGTAGTCAAATACGCTTTGGCGACAGGTAAACCGACTACCGTGAAAGCCAGTGCCGAAGCAATCAAGATGTCGATCAGCACAGAGGCAATGATTTGACTGGTCGCCGACACCGAATTACCCGCAATCACACTCGGCGGTAAAGCCAACAGCCAGATTCCAGCGGCACGAAACAGCAGCCAAAGCGCAGCCTCATCGCTGGCCAGCAACATGGCTTTTTCCATCGCTGCGGGTGATTGCTCCGCCAGGTCGACTAACCGCTGCGCACTGCTACCCAGCAGATCCAAGTGATCGCGGGGATTCTTGAGAATGTCAAAAACAAGACCCAGACCATCCCAAACGTCAATGATCGCGGCCCAACCTCCAGCGAGCATTCCGTTACCCGCAGCGACGTAAGCCGACTGCGGCCACTGGGGTTTGAACCCTTGCCACTCGCTTCGCAGCCAGGCTTCGAGCTGTCCGGTCAGGCTGTCGTAAGACTTGAAAAGCTCATCAACTTCATCCGAAGACACCGCGCTGTGGACGTGTGCGCGGTAAGACTTGCCGGCAAGCCCCCTGAATCTGCCTTTGCCGTATTGATCGAGTGTGACCGTGGTTTTTTCACCGCCATCAACCTCAATCACATCAACGGCGATGTTCCCCAGCGGAATGTCGTACGTTGATTCGAACTTGCTCTCAATCTCCAGAATCCCGTTCTTCGGGCACTGCGAGACGCTGGAGAAATGGCCGTCGTTGATACCGACGACTGTGGTGGTATTCCCAAATTTGAACTGGCGCTCCATGTTCATCAACGACGGCATATCCATCGCGTGACTGACCCGGTCCGCCGATTGACTTAAAAACCCCCGAAGTTGCTCGCGATACAAATCCAGCGTGTCTTTGAAACCATCGAGCTCCCGCTCAATGCGGGCGATAGAATCCATCAACGCACCGTACGGCAAGAAGAAAGCTGAAAAATCCGGTCAATCATGAGCAATCCCTCGCGCAAAAATGGGCGCGCGAGACTTTGCGGGGAATCAATCGAGAAAGAAGTCAGGAAAGTAGGATGAAGCTGTAGGGCAATTCCCTAAACAGCGCCCTCTGAATGACGAACAGGCTAAAACGCAAACGTGGCGTGAGGTTTCCCTCACGCCACGTGTGTTTACCGCACAACTATGGGGTTATTGCGTGGAGTCGCGGGAGGCCAGCTCTTTAAGTTTGAGCTCAGCCAACGGATGCCCTGCCTTCTCTGCCATTTCCCAGAATCGCGCGGCTTCATCAGGGTCCGGCGCTTTGCTCGCTGTCCCGGCCAGACTGATCACGCCCACCTGATACGCCGCCTTGCCATCGCCCGCCAACGCCGCCAGGCGCAACAAACGCACACCTTCCTCACGCGCCCCAAGCCCGACGCCGCGAAAGGTCAGGATGTGGCCATAGAAGCTTTGAGCGCGGACATCACCCAGGTTGGCCATGCGCGCGAATTGGCCCTCTAGCCAATTCCAGCCTCGCGGCTGCCGGACAAACCAGGACCAGTGAAACAGCCGGCGGGCGAGCCAGTAACCGGCCCGCGCCTTGAGCTTGAGAAACACTCAGGCTTCCGCCGATTCGGGGTATTCGTATTCGAACACTCGCACCACTTCCGAGGCGTGCCACGACGCTGCGGCGACACCATCGGACGGGCCGGAGAACCGCCCCAGTCGCTCGACACATTCGAAAAAACCGGTGCGCGGCAGGCGGCTGGCGCCCTGGCTGATCACCAGCGAACTGCGCAAGGGTTGCTCAGCCTTGGCGTCCAGCGCGGCCAGATGTTCGAGGGCCGCGGTCAGGGTTTGCATAGCCGGAGTGGGCAACTGCAAACGCTCAAGCAGCGCGCGATAAGTCAGCAGGTGCCGCTGGCGGCGCGCCTGATCCAGCTCGCCCAACAACCCGTCCCAATGTTGACGACTGATGCGTACGCTCACGATTCATCCCTCCACCCTGGCACCGTCAATTCCCAGGCCAGGCTGCGGCGAATCGCAGCGTCGGGTTGACGCTCGCCACTTTCAATCAAGGCCAGATAAGACGGGCTGATGCCTACCGTGCGGGCCAGCGCCTCGATGGCGATGCCCTTCCCTTCGCGCAAACTGCGTAGTTGATCCAGCCCAGGGAGAACCTGATCTGGTGTCGCCGCATGACGCACTGTTGCTTCGCGCGGCGGTTTTTGCTCGATGCCTGCTGCTTTCAGTAGAGCCTGATACTGAGCCCACGGCAGAACCGCATATTCGGGCTCGCCTTCGCGTGTGATTATCTGAATATCCATGACTTCCCCGTAGGACAACGACACTTAGCGAGTCGGCACTTTTCCCTCGAAGTGTAATCCTAACAGCGGCCAAGGTCGCGGGGGTATGAATAAAGGAAAGGCCCTGAATCAGCTCAGGTTTTTTTCGGGCGCTGAAGCTGAAGTTGCGCGGGGGTATCCGGCAGGCGCTCGACCACCGCGAGCTTCTCCGGTAACTGCCGTTTGCGCCAGGCACGAAAGGCATTGAGTTCGTCATCAAGCACTTTCATCAGCCAGGCGAGCACGGCGATATCATCGAGCATGCCAAACATCGGAATGAAATCCGGAATCGCATCCACCGGACTCAGAAAGTACATCAGGCCCGCCACTACCGAGATCAGCGCTTTCGGGCTGATGGCCCGGTACTCACCGCGCCAGTAGGCCAGGCACAACGCCTGCAACAGACGCAGGTCGTCTTTGAGCTTGCCCAACCGGTTGCCTTGACTGGCCCCTTTACTGGCCACCGCGAAGAGCAAAGTCGGCAAACGACCGCGAGCAAGAAGGCGTCCGGCCAATGGCAGGAACCGAGCGAAATTCCAGGGTGCTTTCATCTTTCCTCCCGCTGAAATGTTATCCACACAAATTGTGGATAACCTTGTGAACAGAGCCTTATTTCACGGCTGAAAGGCCCGTTTCATAAGGGCCCGGCTCAGATCGGGCGTTTTTTACTCACATAAAAAAACCCAATATTTCATTGACTTGGCGCTCTCGCGCGGCTAGTGCAGGCGCCCTCAATGGCTATGACTGCGGCCTGCAGCATCGGTTCGCTTTGTTTACCCTCGTCGGACGCCAGATGCAACAACGCCCCGCATAAGCGAGGCGTTGTTGTCAGATCAGACGCAGATTACTTGGCAGCGTCGTCTTGCTTGGCAGGATCTTTGATTGCCAGCAGTTCCAGGTCGAACACCAGCACCGAGTTGGCTGGAATCGCCGGGCTAGGGCTTTGGGCACCGTAGGCGAGTTCGCTAGGAATGTACAGTTTGTACTTCTCGCCAACGTGCATCAGTTGCAGACCTTCGACCCAACCTGGAATCACACCGCTGACCGGCAAATCGATCGGGCTGCCACGCTCGACGGAGCTGTCGAAAACGGTGCCGTTGCTCAGGGTGCCGGTGTAGTGAACAGTCACTACGTCGGTCGGCTTGGGCTGCGCGCCATCGGCCTTTTTGACCACTTCGTATTGCAGGCCGGAAGCGGTGGTGGTGACACCGGTTTTCTTGGCGTTGTCTTCGAGGAATTTCTTGCCAGCGGAGGCCGACTCTTCACTCATTTTGGCCATGCGCTCTTCAGCACGCTTTTGCAGTGCGGCGAAGGCTTCGACCAGCTCTTCGTCTTTCAGCTTCTGTTCTTTCTTGCCGACGGCGTCTTCAATGCCTTGAGCGACGGCTTTGGAGTCAAGATCATCCATGCCTTCCTGAGCCAGGCTCTTGCCCATGTTCAGGCCGATCCCGTAGGAAGCTTTTTGCGCCGGGGTTTTCAGCTCTACGCTGGTTTGCGAGTCACAACCCGCAAGTACCAGGCCAACCAGGGCCACCGCCGCCGCCAACCGATGCTGTTTCATGCTATTTCCTTGTTCATGCGCCTAAAGGGCAATCGAGTAAAGCCGCGAGCTTATCAGGCGGCCACGACCAATGGCTACCGGCATGAGAGCAGGAAACTTCTGATAAGTTCAGGTGTTTTAACGCATTTCCGGGATCGGACGATGAAGCTTCTGTCATCTTCGTCCCACATGACAGGCAATCTGCGGCAAGGGAGCTTGCTCTCGCAGGGTCGCAAAGGGGCCCCTGTCACAGGGACGATGCGGTGTTCCGGCGAAGCCCTCGCCGCCCTCTTGAAGAAAAACTCCAGACGAAAAAAAGCCCGCATAAGCGGGCTTTCCGTGGTGACCTGGCGTTCAGCGTTCCAGGTTACCAAATATGGCGCAGCGGACGGGACTCGAACCCGCGACCCCCGGCGTGACAGGCCGGTATTCTAACCGACTGAACTACCGCTGCGCGTAGCGTTGAACGTAAATGGTGGGTGATGACGGGATCGAACCGCCGACATTCTGCTTGTAAGGCAGACGCTCTCCCAGCTGAGCTAATCACCCTTTACCTTCGTTGCGGGGCGCATTGTGCCACAGTTTTTCATAACATGTTGATTTAATTGATAAATATCTCAAAAAAATCTGAAAACCAATGAAACGATGCAACCTGCAGGAACTTCAGGCAGAAAAAAACCCGCGTGAGCGGGCTTTTCCGTGGTGACCTGGCGTTCAGCGTTCCAGGTTACCGAATATGGCGCAGCGGACGGGACTCGAACCCGCGACCCCCGGCGTGACAGGCCGGTATTCTAACCGACTGAACTACCGCTGCGCGTAACACTTGAAGCGAATGGTGGGTGATGACGGGATCGAACCGCCGACATTCTGCTTGTAAGGCAGACGCTCTCCCAGCTGAGCTAATCACCCTTCACTTTCGGTGTGGCGCGCATTCTACGGAGCGACCTCACCTCTGGCAAGCACTTTCTTAAATAATTTTTTCAGGCCTTCCAAAGGCTTAGAGAAGGGTTGGCCTATGGCGCCACGAAGAGAATAATGCCCCACTTTGTATAAAGGAGAGACTCGCCCCATGTGGTTCAAAAACCTGCTTATCTATCGCCTGACCCAAGATCTGCCTTTTGATGCCGAGGCGTTGGAAACTGCACTGGCCACCAAACTGGCGCGTCCCTGTGCAAGCCAGGAGTTGACCACCTACGGTTTCGTCGCGCCATTTGGCAAAGGCGAAGATGCACCTCTGGTGCACGTCAGCGGCGACTTCCTGCTGATCTCCGCTCGCAAGGAAGAGCGCATCTTGCCGGGCAGCGTTGTGCGTGACGCGGTCAAGGAAAAGGTCGACGAGATCGAAGCCGAACAAATGCGCAAGGTCTACAAAAAGGAACGCGACCAGATCAAGGATGAAATCATCCAGGCCTTCTTGCCTCGCGCCTTTATCCGTCGCTCGTCGACCTTCGCCGCCATTGCCCCGAAACAAGGTCTGATCCTGGTCAACTCGGCCAGCCCGAAACGTGCCGAAGACTTGCTGTCTACGCTGCGCGAAGTGATTGGCACGCTGCCGGTACGCCCGCTGACCGTAAAAATGTCCCCGACCGCGACCATGACCGAATGGGTCACCACTCAGAAAGCCGCGGACGATTTCTTCGTGCTGGACGAGTGCGAACTGCGCGACACCCACGAAGACGGCGGCATCGTGCGCTGCAAGCGTCAGGACCTGACCAGCGAAGAAATCCAGCTGCATTTGAGCACCGGCAAAGTGGTGACTCAACTGTCCCTGGCGTGGCAGGACAAACTGTCTTTCGTCCTCGACGACAAGATGGTGGTCAAGCGTCTGAAGTTTGAAGACCTGCTACAGGATCAGGCGGAACAGGACGGCGGCGAAGAAGCCCTCGGCCAGCTGGACGCCAGCTTTACCCTGATGATGCTGACCTTCGGCGATTTCCTGCCGGCGCTGGTTGAAGCGTTGGGCGGTGAAGAGCTGCCGCAAGGGATCTAAAGGCAGGTGATCTCTACTGTAGGAGCGAGCTCGCTCGCGATGAACTTGAGAGCGACGTGTTTCTCCAGACAGCAGCGCGCCATCCTTCACGTTTTTCGCGAGCGAGCTCGCTCCTACAGGTTTTTGTGGTGCTACTTAAAATAAGGATCAGGCCATGCGTGCACTGGCTGCATTAAGTCGCTTCGTCGGCAACACCTTCGCTTACTGGGTACTGATTTTCGCCGTCGTGGCATTCCTGCAACCGGCATGGTTCATCGGCCTGAAAGGCGCCATCGTACCGTTGCTGGGCCTAGTGATGTTCGGCATGGGCCTGACCCTCAAACTCGAAGACTTCGCCGAAGTCGCTCGCCACCCATGGCGTGTCGCGCTCGGCGTCATCGCCCAGTTCGTAATCATGCCTGGCATGGCCTGGTTGCTATGCCAGGTATTCAGCCTGCCACCGGAAATAGCTGTCGGGGTGATTCTGGTCGGCTGCTGCCCAAGTGGCACCTCATCCAACGTCATGACCTGGCTGGCGCGAGGGGACCTTGCCTTGGCGGTAGCCATCTCTGCCATCACCACGTTGCTCGCCCCTCTGCTGACCCCGGCGCTGATCTGGCTGCTCGCATCGGCCTGGCTGCCCGTCTCGTTCATGGACTTGTTCTGGTCGATTCTACAGATCGTTCTGCTACCCATCGTGCTGGGCTTAGTCGCGCAGCGCGTGCTGGGTGCCCGGGCTCGATACGCCGTCGAGGTTTTGCCACTGGTTTCGGTGGTGAGCATCGTGATCATCGTGGCAGCGGTGGTCGCCGCCAGTCAGGCGAAGATTGCCGAATCCGGGCTGCTGATCATGGCCGTGGTGATGCTGCATAACAGCTTTGGTTACCTGCTGGGCTATCTCACCGGACACCTGTTCAAATTACCACTGGCCCAGCGCAAAACCCTGGCCCTGGAAGTCGGGATGCAAAACTCCGGATTAGGCGCTGCGCTGGCCAGCGCGCACTTCTCACCGCTGGCGGCGGTGCCAAGTGCGTTGTTCAGCGTGTGGCACAACATTTCCGGGGCCTTGCTTTCGACGTATTTCCGCCGGATGAGCGAGAAAGAAGATCGGGAAACCGCGGCGCGGCAGGTCACTGACTGATTCGCCAACTTGATCGCCGGTTTAATGATGGGCACTATGTTGCGCAATGCGTGGACGACCTCGCTGCTCGTTCGAGCCATTAATCCGGGGACGACCCCGTCAATCGATGGAGGTCTCTCTTGTCCTGGATCATTCTGTTTTTTGCCGGCCTGTTTGAAGTGGGCTGGGCTGTCGGCCTGAAATACACCGACGGCTTCAGCCGCCCTCTCCCTACCGCATTGACCGTTGGCGCCATGATCATCAGCCTGGGTCTGCTCGGGCTTGCCATGAAGGAGTTGCCGCTGGGCACCGCCTACGCCATCTGGACAGGCGTGGGTGCAGTCGGCACGGTCATCGCCGGGATCATTCTGTTTGGTGAATCCATGGCGCTGTTCAGGCTCGCCAGTGTGGCGCTGATCATTGCCGGGCTGATTGGACTGAAAGTCAGCACCTGATTACCGGCAGTCGATACGAAAAAGCCCGCTCCCCTGGCGTTACCGGGGAAGCGGGCTTTTTTATGCGGTGAACAACGGATCAGCTTTCAGCCAGCGCCATGCGTTCACGCGCGACCGGGGCCTTTTCCGCATGCTCGAGCTGCATGCAGCGTTCCAGGAACAGGAACATGTAGTCGTAGCTTTTGCAAACGGCCTGACGCAGCTCCACCTGCAGGGATTTACTCGGGTTCATCCCCGCCAGCGTGCAGATGATTTCCAGTGCTTCCCATGGATGGGCATCGTCGTACTGGGCGTGCATCTTAAGCCACTTCATGGCGCGCTTGCGATCTTCCTCGGGGAACGCTGCCGCGTACACACCCGTGGAGCAAACCACCGCTGACCATTCGCCGGTCGCACCTTCAATGGCGTAGTTGGTAGCCGCGATGGCAACGATCAGCGAATCCGAGGAACTGGTGTGCCAGCACCAGTGGCTCAAGGCATGCAACTCCGGGGCGACCTGTTGCGCTTGCAGATCTTCCAGGCTCACGCCATGAGCACGGCTCCAATGCACCCAATAATCGGCGTGGTTCAATTCCACGCGGATGTTGCGCATCAACCAGCGACGCGCCATGTCCTCGCCGGGATGGCGGGCAAAGCGCGTCTTGGTCAGGTTTTGTGCCATATACAACGCGAACTGTTCGACCACTGGCCAGCCACCAATCAGGTACTGACGCATGGTCTTGGCACTAAGCTTGTTATCGCGCATGCGCCGATACAGTTCATGTTCGACAACCCGGCGTTTACTCTCGCTGCAATCCTGAATGAGCTGTTGAGCCCAGGCGGGATAACTTGCAGCTTCCATGAGGGGTCCGGTTCGGTTGAATGAGTCGATCACTGTCGGGTTCCTTTTGATTGTGATTGTAAGGATCAGCAAGAGATTTCAACGGAATGTGCCAGGCGCCTTGAATAACAAGGGTTGAGGCCTGGCAGGACGACTTTGCAAACTTTCGCAGGTAAACAGACTTGGCCGCTCAATGACATAGCCTTGAGCGTAATCCACCCCTATCTCCAGCAATGCCTGCTCAATCTGGGGTGTTTCAACAAACTCTGCAATCGTTCGCTTACCCATGACATGACCGATGTGATTGATCACTTCGACCATGGCTCGGTTAATCGGGTCGTCCAGCATATCCTTTACGAAACTCCCGTCGATCTTCAGGAAGTCTACAGGCAAATGTTTCAAGTAAGCGAACGAGGACATTCCGGCGCAAAAGTCGTCTAGCGAAAAATGGCAACCTAAGCCTTTGAGCTCATTAATAAATCTGATTGCACTGCCCAGATTGGAAATGGCGCTGGTTTCAGTGATTTCAAAACAAATCATTTCAGGAGGAATGGCATAAGTTATGAACTGTTCACGAAGGAAGTCCAGAAACGCTTCATCTCCGATAGTAGTGCCTGACAGATTAATCGCACACATCGCCAAAGGCCCTTTGCGCTTTTCAGCGATACATTGGGCAATGATCTTGAATACGTTCTGCACGACCCAGCGATCCAGCGACGTCATCAGCCCATAACGCTCTGCCGCAGGAATAAAGCTGTCGGGCAGAATCATGCGCCCGGCCTCGTCATGCAGGCGCAATAGAATTTCGATATGCCCGCCACCCGGGTCAACATGACCAATGGCCGCAATTTCCTGGGAGTACAGACAAAAGCGGTCTTCCTCTAGCGCCATGTGCAAGCGCTGCACCCACGCCATTTCGCCGAAGCGCAGGGACAGTTCCGAGTCATCGGCGTGATAGACCTGCACCCGGTTGCGGCCCTTTTCCTTGGCCATGTAGCAGGCCATATCGGCAGCGCGCAGGGATGTTTCAAGGGTGGTCGGCTGTTGGTTTACATGCACCAGCCCGATGCTCACGGTGGTCACGAACGGCCGCCCCTTCCAGACAAAGTGCAGGTTCTGCACGGTCTGACGCAGGCCTTCGGCGATTTTTTCCGAGGCTTCCGGCGAGCAATTCTCCAGCAGGATGCCAAATTCGTCACCGCCCAGCCGGGCCAGGGTATCGCCCTCGCGCAAACCCGATTGCAACAGCGCGCAGATATGGCGCAGCAACTCGTCACCCGCCGCGTGGCCGCAGGTATCGTTGACCAGTTTGAACTGATCCAGATCGAGGAACATCAGCGCGTGACGCCCCGGCTGCCGGGTCAGGTTGTGCAGGACCTGTTCGAGGCGATACTCGAACTCGCGGCGGTTGGCGAGGCCGGTCAAGGCGTCGTGAGTCGCCTGCCAGGACAGATTGGCGATGTATTGCCGCTCCTGGGTCATGTCGTGCAGGACCAGCACGGTGCCGCTGACTTTGCCGGCATTGCGGATCGGCGCGCCGACCAGCGTGACCGACACCGTGCTGCCATCCAGCCGCTGAATCAGTTTTGAATGTTCGCTGCCGCCGCTGAGCTGACCGCTCAAAATGTGCTCGATCAGCGTAAAGCCATCGGTCTGGGCGTTCTCGTCCAGCAGATTGAACAACGCGGCCAGGGGCAGGCCCGTCGCCTGTTCCGCTTTCCAGTGCGTCAACGCTTCCGCCGCTGGATTCATGTAGGCGATTGCGCCTTCGACGTCCGTAGTGATCACGCCATCGCCAATCGACTGCAGGGTAATTTGCGCCCGGTCTTTCTCCAACTGCAGCGCATCGGCAAAGGCGTGACGCTGCTTGAGCAATTTGTGCGTGCGCATCAGGGCCAGGACAATCAGGCCCAGCGCGGTGGCGAGGTTCGTCACCAGCAGCAGGCGCAGAATGACCCGCGAACCTTCGCCCAAGGCATCACTGAAGGCCTTCGCTGCCGGCGTCACTTCATCGTTGATGGCGAAAATCTGATTCTTCCAGCGTTTGATATCGCTCTCGGAGGCCTGGCTGGCCGAGATGCGCTGGTGCATGTCCCGAGCGACATCATCCAGACGCACCAGATACCCGTCGCCCACCGTCCACAGATCGATGGCTTTCTCGAGGTAAGTGAAGTGTCGGAAGTTAAGGTACAGCCAGATCAGGCTGGAGACGTCGTCGGGGTGGTTGCCGCCCTTGAGAATTGCCTGGCGAGCGGCGCCGATATCCGGCGGCTGTTGATCGAGTGCCAGCCGCAACTCATGACCACCCTGGGGGACGGCGATCGAATTGCGGTATTGGTTGAAAATCGTCTCATCGCGGCTGTCGGCGTAGAGATTGAGGTAATAGATGGCGTCTTTCTGGCCCTTTGACCAAAGACTTTCACCTGCCACGTAGCCCCGCACCGCCGACAAAACGTACAGGCTGACACCACCCAACAGGGCTTGAAACAGCACTACGGCGATAAATGGCCAGACGATGCCCAGCAACCGTGGCGTTCCGAGAGTCCGCGTTTGATTCATGAGGTCCCTATTTTTAGCACTGCTTGATCGTCGTCCGGACGAAATCGCTAAGGCTAGCCTAGGATGGGTTATCACTCTAGGCAAGCCAGGAAAGCTTGTACCCGAAACCAGCATAGTAACAGCGTCGCGTGGCGCAACCGGGTGATCGGGCACACACTTTTGAACAGACCTTGAGCCTGCTGCACCGTTCACTTTGCTTACGTGGGGAGGCGGACTTAGATCTGCTGCAAATGCCCATAGAGTTTGGCGTATAAACCACCCTCGGCGATCAATTGCTGATGGTCGCCGTCCTCGGCAATTTTCCCGCCGTCGAACACCAGCACCCGGTCTGCCTGCTTAACCGCAGACAACCGGTGCGCAATGATCAGCGTCGTGCGATTGCTCAGGAATCGCGCCAGCGCCTGGTGCAGGTTGTATTCGGTCGCCGCATCCAGCGCTGAAGTGGCCTCGTCGAGGATCACCACTTTCGGCTCGGCCAGCACCATCCGCGCAATGGCGAGGCGTTGGCGCTGGCCGCCGGACAAACGCACGCCGGAACGGCCGACGATGCTGTCGAGGCCGTTGGGCAGTTCGCTGACCGTCTGGTGCAACTGGGCAATTTCCAGCGCCGCCCAGCAGGCATCGTCACTGCGCTCACGGCCCATGGTCAGGTTGGCGCGAATGGTGTCGTTGAACAGCGCGGGATGCTGCAGGACCACGGCGACATTTTCCCGAACGGTCTCCAGCCCGATTTCCTCCTGGGTCGAACCGCCGAAGCGGATCGTCCCGGCGAGCGGCGTATACAACCCCAGCAGCAACTGCACCAGGGTACTTTTGCCACCGCCGCTGGCACCGACGATCGCGACTTTTTCACCGGGCGCAATCGACAGGTCCATCTGATTCAACACCAGTTCGTCACCGTAGCCGAAACTCAACCCCTGAACTTCGATGCCCACGGTTTCGCGACCGTTAAACGGGTCGATACCGCCCGGGTATTCGGGCTCGTCGGCGCGGGCCAGCAATTCGTTGATCCGCGACAGTGCACCACTGGCGGCGTAATAGGCGTATTGCAGGTTCAGCAACTGTTCCACCGGACCGATCATGAACCACAGGTAGCTGAACACCGCGAGCATCTGGCCGATGGACAGGTCGGAAAACAACACGGTGAGCATCGCCGCCGCACGAAAAATGTCGATACCGAACTGGAACAGCAAGCCGCTGGCACGGTTTGAGGCATCGGTTTTCCACTGCGAGGTCACCGCATAATCGCGGACCTCACGCGCCCGTTGGCCAAGACGACCGAGGAAAAAGCCCTGACGGTTGCCGGCGCGTACTTCCTGAATCGAGTCGAGGGTTTCGGTGAGTGCCTGGGTGAAGCGCGAGGTGCTGTCGTTCTCGAGTTTCTTCAGGTGCTTGACCCGCTTGCCGAGCAACACCGTGGCATAGATCACCAGCGGATTGAACAGCATGATCAGCAGCGCCAGCTTCCAGTGCATCCACATCAGAATGCTCGCAGTGCCGACCAGCGTGAGCATGGCGACGAGGAATCGGCTGAGGGTTTCGCCGACAAATTTGTCCACGGTGTCCAGGTCGGTGACCAGGTGCGTGGTCACCGTGCCGCTGCCCAGGCTTTCGTATTCACCCAGCGAGATGCGCTTGAGCCGTTCGATCAGTCGTGTGCGAATGCGGTACACGATGTCCTTGGCCAACGCCGCAAACAGCTTGGCCTGCACCACGTTGAACAACAACGCACCGCAGCGCAGCAACAAGGTCACCAGCAACATCAGGCCGATGTAACCCGCCGCTTTCTGCCAGTGCTCGGGCAGCGCGTGGTTCATGACCTTGAGCGCGGTGTCGCCGTTGCCCAGCAGCACTTCGTCCACCAGCAGCGGCAGCAACAAGGGAATCGGCACGCTGCACAAGGTCGCCAGCACGGCCACACCGTTGGCGATCCACAGGGCTTTTTTGTGATGCAGGGCCAGGCGACGGATTTCCGCCCAGCTCAGACGGTCGACACGGGGAGCGGTTGAGACGTCGTCCGGCAGGTCATGCACAGGCAGCGCGCTCCAGCCAGCGGCCGAGCAACGGTGAGAGGACACTCAGGGGCTGATAGCCATTGGTCAACAAGGCCAATTGGCCGTCACGTTCTGCCAGCAACGTGGGGAAACCGGCGATGCCGAGGTCCTGTACCCAGGTGAAATCGGCCGCCGTCGCGGCGTGCTGATCGGCGCGGTCGTACGCGGCGGCGAATTCGATGCGCGGCACACCGGCCTGCTCCGCCAGCTCGACGAGCACACTGGCGTGCGTCACATCGCGACCTTCAGCGTAAAACGCATGCTGAATCAAACCCAACAGTGTCCACGCGCAATCTGGTGCCAGGCTACGCGCAGTGACCAACGCCCGACAGGCGGGTTCGGTGTCGTAGACGAAGCCTTCAGGCAACGCGCCCTCGATTTTGAACGGTTGGCCGGTGGCCTCGGTGACCGCCTGCCAATGTTCAAGAATGTAGCGCCGGGTGGTCGGCTCCAGCGCCGATCCGCTGCCGGTGCGCAAACCGCCCACCACCAGATGCACCTCCACGCCCGCCGCCTGCGCCTGCTCGACCAGCGCGTTGGCCACCGGCGCAAAGCCCCAGCACCAGGAACACATCGGGTCCATCACATAGAGCAGGCGGCGCACTGACATGGTTCAAGCCTCGGAAGGAGTTTGCTTGTAGTTGTAGCCGATCGGGTGAGGCATGTTGCGCGCCTTGGCCAGTTCGATCTGCTTCTGCCGGTCGATGGCGCTGCGACGGGTCTTCTCGCTCAGCTTATCCCAGCAATGCGGGCAACTGATGCCGGCCACATAGTGCTCGGACGCGCGGTCTTCGACGCTCACCGGGGTGCGGCAGGCATGGCATTGATCGTAGTCGCCTTCGCTGAGGTCATGGCGCACGGTCACCCGGTTATCAAACACGAAGCAGTCGCCCTGCCACTTGGTCTCTTCCTGCGGCACCTCTTCGAGGTACTTGAGGATGCCGCCCTTGAGGTGATAGACCTCGTCGAAACCCTGGCTGAGCATGTAGCTCGAAGCCTTTTCGCATCGAATGCCGCCGGTGCAGAACATCGCGACTTTCTTGTGCACGGCCGGGTCGAAGTTGGCTTTGATGTAATCGGGGAATTCGCGAAAACTGGTGGTCTTCGGGTCGATGGCGCCTTCGAAGGTGCCGATCGAGACTTCGTAGTCGTTGCGGGTGTCGATCAACAGCACTTCGGGATCGCTGATCAGCGCGTTCCAGTTCTCCGGATCAACGTAGGTACCGACCTTTTTGTTCGGGTCCACGCCTTCGACGCCGAGGGTGACGATTTCTTTTTTGAGTTTGACTTTGGTGCGGTAGAACGGCTGCTCGTCGCAGTACGACTCTTTGTGGTCGATGTCGTCCATGCGCGGGTCGTTCTTGAGCCAGGCCATCAGCCCGTCGATGCCTTCACGGCTGCCGGAGACGGTGCCGTTGATGCCTTCTTCGGCGATCAGCAGCGTGCCTTTGATGCCGTTGTCGACCATCGCCTGCAGCAAGGGCTCGCGCAGGGCGACGTAATCTTCCAGGGTGACGAACTTATACAGTGCCGCCACGACAATCTGTTGTGTCATGGGTGATTCTCCAGGTGGCTACCCTCGTAAAGGGTGAACCGGATGCGAAAAAAAACGCGCCGGGTGAGCGGCGCGTTGCGGATTCTAGCAAAAAAGATCGCAGCCTGCGGCAGCTCCTACACGCATTCCAACGTAGGAGCTGCCGCAGGCTGCGATCTTTTGCTTTTAATGCGAGCTGCCGCCAGCACAGGTCGGCGAGGCCGGAGCCGCGTCGAGCTGTGCCCATTCTTCCGGCGTGTAGGTATGCAGCGCCAACGCATGGAACTCGCCCATCAGCTCGCCGAGCGTGCCGTAGACTTTCTGGTGGCGCTTGACGCGGTTAAGCCCTTCGAATTGCTGGCTGACCACCACGGCCTTGTAATGGGTTTGCAACCCACGACTGTGCATATGGCTTTCATCCAGCACTTGCAGGTGCTCAGGCTGTAACAGGCCCAGCGTCGATTCGATGCGTTGTTGCATGGTCATACCGAACTCCGCTTAAGGCTTTTTCTGGGCAGGAGCAGCGGCTTTAGCCTTTGGATCCAGCTCGTTGGTCATGTCAGCCAGCAGTTTGTTGACCACAGGCACCGCGCTTTCCAGCTTGGCTTGGGTCATCTGGGCCGATTGCTGGGTCAGCTGCGGCATTTTTTCCAGGACTTTCTTGCCCAGTGGCGACTGGTAGAACGCGACCAGGTCTTTGAGCTCGGATTCGCTGAAATTGGTGGTGTAGAGCTTGACCATGTCCGGCTTCAGTTTCTTCCAGCCAATGGCCTGGTCCAGAGCGGCGTTGGCTTTGGCCTGGTAGGTTTCCAGCAAGGCTTTCTTCGATTCAGGGGCTTTGGTCTGTTCAAAGCGTTGAGCGAACATTTGCTGCACTTGCATGTACACCGGAGTGCCCAATTTGTCAGCGTGCGCCAGGGTCAGGAAAGCCTCGGCACTGGCATTGTGGCTGGCGGTATCGGCAAAAACAGGGCCGCTGGCGCAAACCAGTGCAACCGCGGTACAGATGGCACGAAGACGAGTCATCGAGTTTCCTTTTCTAGCAGGCGAGGTAAAACCCCAAGGGCGTCCATTCTGCGCCTAAAAAACTGTGTCACTCAACCCCAAGCCTTGTCTGGCCTGAATTAGAGGGGTTGAATGGTCAAAATGCAGACCGATGGAACCACGGCCGGCGATGACGGCCTAAACTGCGCAATCAGACTGACAGGAGTGTGCACGATGAGCCGTATCGAAACCGACAGCCTTGGCCAGGTGGAAGTCCCGGATGAGGCCTACTGGGGTGCTCAGACGCAACGCTCGCTGATTAACTTCGCCATCGGCGAGGAACGCATGCCGCTGGCGGTACTGCATGCACTGGCGCTGATCAAGAAAGCGGCAGCGCGGGTCAATGATCGCAATGGCGACGTGCCCGCCGACATTGCCCGGCTGATCGAACAGGCCGCCGACGAAGTGCTCGACGGCAGCCATGACGACCAGTTCCCGCTGGTGGTCTGGCAGACCGGCAGCGGCACCCAGAGCAACATGAACGTCAACGAAGTGATCGCCGGGCGCGCCAACGAACTGGCCGGCAACCCGCGCGGCGGCAAGTCGCCGGTGCACCCCAACGATCACGTCAATCGCTCCCAGAGCTCCAATGACTGCTTCCCCACCGCCATGCACATCGCCGCCGCCCAGGCCGTGCAACAACAGTTGCTGCCGGCGATCAACGAATTGTCCGGCGGGTTGGCGGAGTTGTCCGCGCGGCACATGAAACTGGTGAAGACCGGTCGCACCCACATGATGGATGCCACGCCGATCACTTTCGGCCAGGAAATGTCGGCCTTTATCGCGCAACTGGATTACGCCGAACGGGCGATCCGCAGCGCGCTGCCAGCGGTTTGTGAACTGGCCCAGGGCGGCACCGCAGTCGGCACCGGGTTAAATTCGCCCCACGGTTTTGGCGAAGCAATCGCCGCCGAGTTGGCGGCGCTCTCCGGCCTGCCATTCGTCACGGCACCGAACAAGTTCGCCGCGTTGGCCGGGCATGAACCGCTGACCACCTTATCCGGCGCGCTGAAGACCCTGGCGGTGACCCTGATGAAAATCGCCAACGACCTGCGCCTGCTTGGCTCGGGCCCGCGCGCCGGTTTCGCCGAGGTCAAGCTGCCGGCCAACGAACCGGGCAGCTCGATCATGCCCGGCAAGGTCAACCCGACTCAGTGCGAAGCGCTGTCAATGCTCGCTTGCCAGGTCATGGGCAACGACGTCGCCATCGCGTTTGCGGCGAGTCAGGGGCACTTGCAACTGAACGTATTCAAACCGGTGATCATCCACAATTTGCTGCAATCGATCCGTTTGCTTGGCGATGGCTGCAGTAACTTCCAGCAGCATTGCATTGCCGGTCTGGAACCGGACGCGCAGAAAATGGCTGAACACCTGGAACGCGGGCTGATGCTGGTGACGGCGCTGAATCCGCATATTGGCTATGACAAGTCGGCGGAGATTGCCAAGAAGGCTTACGCCGAAGGCCTTACGCTGCGCGAGGCGGCGTTGCAGTTGGGGTACCTGACGGATGCGGAGTTTGATGCGTGGGTGAGGCCGGAGAATATGCTTGAGGCTGGGGCCAAGGGCTGAGATTTGTAGCGCCTGACAGTAAGCCATCGCGGGCAAGCCCGCTCCCACAGGTTTTGTGTCGATCCCGGATGTGGTGTTCGACACAAATCCTGTGGGAGCGTGGCTTGCCCGCGATGAACGATGACACAGTTTAACTGGCAGCCATCTTCATCCGCCGCGCCTTGAGCCCCGCCATCAACGACGGCCCCAACGCCACCAGCGCTGAACCCAGCACCACCAACACCGCCCCGCCATACCCCAGACCATTGATCGTCTCGGCATGCACATAATCTGGCCATAACCACGCTGCCACGGCCACCGCCGCCAACGTCACCAAGGGCGTGATCGCGAGCGTCGCGCTGACCCGTGAAGCTTCCCAATGGGCCAGGGCCTCGGCAAACGCGCCATAGGCGATCAGCGTGTTCATGCAGCACGCCAGCAACAGCCAGCCTTGCAGCGGACTCAGTTGCAGCGCTTCCAGCGGATGCACCCACGGCGTCAGCAGCAACCCGCAGAACAGGTAAATCACCATCATCACCTGCAACGAATTCCACACCGTCAGCAATTGCTTCTGCCCCAACGCGTAAAAGGTCCAGACCGTAGACGCCAGCAACACCAGGAGCACGCCGGCGGTGTAGTCAGTCAGCGAGGTGAGCAATTCGGTCAGGCGCTGGTTGAAAAACAGTCCGAAGCCGATCAGCAGCACCAGCAGGCCAATGCCCTGCCCTACGCTGAAGCGTTCCTTGAACACGAACAGACTGGCGATCAGCAACATGATCGGGCCCATCTGCACCACCAGTTGCGCGGTGCCAGGGCTCAGCAAGTTCAGGCCCATCAGATACAGCACGTAATTGCCCACCAGGCCCAGCACCGCCATCAGCACCAGCCAGCCACCGCGCGGGCCGAGGACCTTGCGACTTGGCAGTCGCCGGGTCGCGGCCAGGTAAATGAACAGGCAACTGCCGGACACCATCAAGCGGAACCAGGTCACCGTGACCGGGTCCATCACCAGCAGCACTTGCTTGAGTTTGATTGGCAGGATTCCCCACAACAACGCGGTCAACAAGGCCAGGAACAGACCGTAAACCCAGCGACCGGATGAAATGTGCATGCGTACCCCAAAGCCAGACAGCGAAAACCGTCATTCTAGGCCCCTCGATGGCTGGCACACAGGAACAGTTGCCGACCGGACGCAAATGAAACTGTACAGGTCGCAACATAAAATTGACCCTGTGCCGTTTATCGGGTGGCCAGGCGTCGTAAGCGGTTCATGCATAAGCTCATCGGATCCACAAACCCTCAGGACACCACCATGTACGGCATGCGCGCTCAGGACAAGGCCCCAGCTACCCGCTTTCGCTGTGCCCGACTGTGTCGGGTCAATGGCGAGTTGTATTTCAGTACTCGGGAAAACACGCTGGAGGGGCCGTTTGCAAACCCTGAGGTGGCGGCGCGGGAGATTGAGGCATATATCAAGCGGATGCGGGAGTTGAGCGCCGGTCGGTAGACCGAGGCGAGCCCTTCGCGAGCAGGCTCGCTCCCACAGGTGACCGCGTGCGATCAACATGTGGGAGCGAGCCTGCTCGCGAAGGCGATAGCACTATCACCACAGCTTTCTAAAGCTTAACGCACCGCTTCAAACAACCCGGTCGCACCCATTCCGCCGCCCACACACATGGTCACGATGCCGTAACGCAAATCCCGTCGCTGCAACTCCCGCACCAGATGCCCCACCTGACGCGAGCCGGTCATGCCGAACGGGTGGCCGATGGAAATCGAGCCGCCGTTGACGTTGTATTTGTCGTTATCAATGCCCAGCCGGTTGCGGCTGTACAGGCACTGCGAAGCGAACGCCTCGTTGAGTTCCCACAGATCAATGTCAGCAACCTGCAAACCCTTGGCCTTGAGCAGTTTCGGCACCGAGAACACCGGGCCGATGCCCATCTCGTCCGGCTCGCAACCCGCCACCGTGAACCCGCGGAAGAACGCCTTCGGCTTCAATCCCAGTTCCAGCGCTTTCTCCAGGCTCATGATCAATGTCATCGACGCACCGTCAGACAACTGCGACGAGTTGCCCGCCGTGACCGAACCGTCCTCGGCAAACACCGGTTTCAAGCCCGCCAGACTGTCCAGGGTGGTGTCCGGGCGATTGCAGTCGTCGCGATCAACGATGCCGTCGAGGATCTGCACCTGCCCCGTGGCCTTGTCTTCGACGCGATATTTCACCGCCATCGGCACGATTTCGTCATCGAACAACCCGGCCGCCTGCGCCTGAGCGGTGCGTTGCTGACTTTGCAGCGCGTACAGGTCTTGTTCTTCACGGCTGACGTTGTACCGGCGCGCAACGATTTCAGCCGTCTGACCCATGGGGAAGTAGATGCCTGGGACCTGCTCTTTCAGCAGCGGGTTGATCAGGTTGTCGGTGTTGACGCTTTTCATGGTCAGGCTGATGGATTCGACGCCCCCGGCGACGATGATCTCGCTGCAACCGGAAGCGATCTGGTTGGCGGCAATCGCAATCGCCTGCAAACCAGATGAACAGAAGCGATTGAGGGTCATGCCCGCAGTGCCGGTGCCCAGGCGTGACAGCACCGCCACGTTGCGCCCGATGTTGTAGCCCTGGGCGCCTTCGTTGGAGCCGGCGCCGACGATGCAATCCTCGACGCTGGCCGGATCGATGCCCGAGCGGGTCAGCAGTGCATTGACGCAGTGAGCCGCCATGTCGTCCGGACGGGTCTGGTTGAACTTGCCGCGAAAGGACTTGGCCAGGCCGGTCCGTACGCTGTCGACGATCACCACTTCACGCATGGCATACCTCATTTATTGTTGTCGGTTGAGAGTGGAACGAGCATAAATCCCCCCTTTGCGGACCGCGACAATCATTCATCTCGCGTATGCGTAACCATCGCCTCACTTCTTGTGCTTTTTCGCCTGCTTGTCGGACTTTTCGAACGCTTCTTCCAGGGCTTGGTTGAGGGTGCGCAAGACCTTGACCCGCGCCCAGCGCTTGTCATTGGCTTCGATCAGCGTCCAGGGGGAAATCTCCGTGCTGGTGCGGTCGACCATGTCACCGACCGCCCCCCGGTAGGCGTCCCACTTTTCCCGATTGCGCCAGTCGTCCTCGGTAATTTTGAAACGCTTGAAGGGGATCTGCTCGCGTTCCTCAAAGCGCTCCATTTGCGTCTGCTTGTCGATGGCCAGCCAGAACTTGACCACGATCACCCCGGCGTCGGTGATCTGCTCTTCGAAATCGTTGATCTCGCCGTAGGCACGCAGCCAGTCGGCCGGGCTGCAAAAACCCTCGATACGTTCGACCAGCACCCGGCCATACCAGGAACGGTCGAACACGGTGAATTTCCCCCGCGCCGGAAGGTGGCGCCAGAATCGCCACATGTACGGATGCGCCCGCTCTTCTTCGGTCGGCGCGGCGATTGGCACGATGCTGTATTGACGCGGGTCCAGCGCTGCGGCAACCCGCCGAATCGCGCCACCCTTGCCGGCGGCGTCGTTGCCTTCGAACACCGCGATCAAGGCGTGCCGGCGCATGCGTTTGTCGCGCATCAGCCCGGAGAGCCGCGCCTGTTCGGTGATCAGTTGCTCTTCGTAATCGTCCTTGGCGAGGCGCAGCGTCAGGTCGAGGCTGTCGAGCAGGTTCGCCTGATCGACGCTGGGGCCCAAGGGCGCGGCGCTGACTTTGTCCGGGTGAATCTTCGGTCGTTTCAAGGCGCCTTGCAGGCCTTCGAGCAGGATCTTGCCGACCGCCAGGCTGCGATAACGCGGGTCCATTCCGGCGATCACATGCCACGGCGCATAGTCGCGGCTGGTGCGGCGCAGAATGCGCTCGCCGTATTTCACGAACTTGTCGTAGGTCTGCGATTGTTGCCAGTCCAGCGGGCTGATGCGCCAGCTGTGCAGCGGGTCGTCGGCCAACGCCTTGAGGCGCGCCTTCATCTGTTTCTTGGAGAGGTGAAACCAGAACTTGAAGATCAGCGCGCCTTCGTCGCACAACATTTTCTCCAGTCGCTCGGCACCGTTGATGCTTTGATCGAGCCGCGGGTCCTTGATCACGCCATGCACCCGGGCCTGCAACATCTGGCTGTACCAGTTGCCAAAGAAAATGCCCATGCGTCCCTTGGCCGGCAGCATCCGCCAGTAGCGCCACGCCGGCGGCCGCGCCAGTTCTTCGTCGGTCTGCTGATCGAACGTGCGGACCTCGATCAGGCGCGGGTCCATCCATTCGTTGAGCAACTTCACCGTCTCGCCCTTCCCGGCGCCTTCGATGCCGTTGATCAAAACGATCACCGGGAAGCGTTTCTGCTGCTGCAGTTCGAACTGCGCTTCGAGCAAAGCCTCACGCAGCGCCGGCACTTCGGATTCATAGGTTTCTTTGTCGATGGCGTGATCGATTTCGGCAGATTCGAACATGGATGGCTCCCTTTCCAGATTGAGCAAGACTAGCGGAAGTTCAACGATTGCGGTGAGGTAAAGATGGCCAGAAGATCGCAGCCTTCGGCAGCTCCTACGGGGTGATGCGTACATCTGTAGGAGCTGCCGAAGGCTGCGATCTTTTGCCGTCTGCGCTATTTTGAAGACGCGCACCTTCCCCCGTCTTGCCATGGATCAAGCAGCGCCCCGGCGATCAGCTAGAATGGCCGCCTTGCCGTTGCCGAGCCTGCCATGAAACCTGTACTGCCCCACGCCCAGCTCGACTGGGACGACCAAGGTCTCCCGCGTTCGCGGGTGTTCGATGATGTGTATTTTTCCGACCTGTCCGGGCTGGACGAAACCCGCTACGTGTTCCTCGAACAGAACGCGCTGGGTGAACGTTTTGCGGCGTTGCCGTCGGGTGGGCGGCTGGTGATTGGCGAGACCGGATTCGGCACCGGGCTGAATTTTCTCTGTGCCTGGCAGTTGTTCGAGCAGCAGGCGGTGGCCGGTGCGCGGCTGCATTTCGTCAGCGTCGAAAAATACCCGCTGAGTGCACCTGACCTGCAACGCGCGCTGGCGCTCTGGCCGCAACTCAAGCCGTTTGCTGACCAGTTGCTGGCGCAGTATGTGGCGATCCATCCAGGCTTCCAGCGTTTGATACTGGACAACGGTCGTGTGACGTTGACCCTGCTGATCGGCGATGCACTGGAGCAGTTGCCGCAACTCGATGCGCAGATTGATGCCTGGTTTCTCGACGGTTTCGCCCCGGCGAAAAACCCCGACATGTGGACCGCCGAGCTGTTTGCCGAGCTCGCCCGGCTGGCGGCGCCCGGTTCGACCATCAGCACCTTTACCAGCACCGGCTGGGTGCGCCGCTTGCTGAATGCGGCGGGCTTTAAAATGAAACGCACGCCGGGCATCGGCCACAAATGGGAAATTCTGCGTGGTGTGTTCCTCGGCTGGCCTGCAGACGTTCCGGCGCCCCTCGCCGCCAAACCGTGGTTTGCGCGCCCGACGCCATTGACCGGCGAACGTCGCGCACTGGTCGTCGGCGCCGGCCTGGCCGGTTGCGCCACCGCTGCCAGCCTCGCGGCGCGGGGTTGGCAAGTCAGTCTGCTGGAACGTCACGATGCGCTGGCGCAGGAAGCGTCGGGCAATCCTCAGGGAGTGCTGTATCTCAAGTTGTCCGCTCACGGCACGGCGTTGTCGCAGTTGATTGTCAGCGGTTTCGGTCACACCCGGCGCTTGCTGGAGTCGTTGCAACGGGGCCTCGACTGGGACGATTGCGGCGTGCTGCAACTGGCGTTCAACGCCAAGGAAGCTGAGCGTCAGGCGCAGTTGGCGCAGGCGTTTCCCGCCGACTTGCTGCACACACTCGAGAAAGAACAGGCCGAAGCGCGAGCCGGCATCGACCTGCAATGGGGCGGGCTGTTTTACCCCGAAGGCGGATGGGTGCATCCGCCGGCGTTGTGCCAACGCCAGGCCGCGCATCCGGACATCGAGATAATGACCCATCACGATGTGGTTGAACTGCGCCGTGCAGAGGGGGGTTGGCAGGCTTGGGATGGCGAGACTTTACTGGCCTGTGCCCCGGTGGTGGTCTTGGCCGGCGCTGCCGAGATCAAGCGTTTCCCCTACAGCAGCGAGCTGCCGCTCAAACGCATTCGCGGACAGATCACCCGCCTGCCGCAAACACCGGACAGCCAGGCATTGCGCACGGTGGTCTGCGCCGAAGGCTATGTAGCGCCGGCACGCTTGGGTGAACACACCCTGGGCGCGAGTTTCGATTTCAACAACGATGACCTGACACCGACCGTCGCCGAGCACGCCGGCAATGTGCAGATGCTCGAAGAAATCTCCCGGGATCTGGTCCTGCGCCTGGGCGCCGACAACCTGCAACCCGACTCACTGGAGGGACGAGCCGCGTTCCGTTGCACCAGCCCGGATTACTTGCCGATTGTCGGCCCGTTGGCGGACACCCCGGCGTTTGCCGAGGCCTACCGCGCCTTGAGCAAGGATGCCCGGCAAGTACCGGACGCCCCCTGCCCTTGGCTGGATGGTTTATACGTCAACAGCGGCCACGGTTCGCGAGGGCTGATTACCGCGCCGTTGTCCGGTGAATTGCTGGCGGCCTGGCTGGATGACGAACCGCTGCCCTTGCCCAGAGCAGTGGCCGAGGCCTGTCATCCAAACCGCTTTGCGCTGCGTCAATTGATTCGAGGGGGTCAATCGAACGCAAAACACACCCCTAACGCGTCAGCCTGAATAAACGTTTTGGTCAGATCTGTGAAGAGATCTGCTTCAGCGATCTTCAGTTCATCGCCGATGGCGTCGGCCTCCGTCCTGTAGTGTTCGGCCAGCGTCTGCTCGGTTTCAGCAGGCATCTTGTCGCCATCAACGAGCGGCTTTTCGCCTTCAGCGGCCGGCTTCTTTCGCTGCTCGTGACGCTCGGTCGCCGCCTCCAGCCGCACGTGAAAAGGCGCAGCAAGCGCAGTGAATTTGCTGGCGAAGTGCTCACGCAAAAAATCTCTCCAGAACGTGCGCCCGCTGATGTAATTCGACAGTTCAGGCGAGAGTTCGGCGGCGGTGATTCTGGTGGTGGCGTTCGTCAGGTCTGCTTGCGTGACTTTGCCAAGATCTTGACGGTGCATGGCTTTGGGTTGCCCGACGAGCTTGAGCGATTCGGCCAGCTGGATGCGGTAGGCCAACTCGACCTGCACCGGATCAAGCGTTTTATCGGCCAAGGCCTTTTCCCCGGCAATTTTCGTCAGATAATCCAGGCGGAATGAACGCTTTCCCAGCTGTAACAGGAGAGCGGCCTTCTCATGGGCATTGGCGGCCTGCCGAACCACGGTATCGAGGTCCACCGCGACTTCAAGGTTACTGAAAATCGTCGCCGCCGCATCGTCGCAATTGGCTCTGACGGCCATTGCCAGCAGTTGATCGCGCAACGCCCCGTCAGTCTGAGTGGCGTCAATCACACTCCAGACTCGCCGGGTCATTTCTTCGTGCCAGTGGATGTTATCTTTCGTGCCTCCAATGTCCGCCAGCAATCGAAAAAACCCGATTGAATCCGGCTCGTTCTTCAGCGCCACCCATGTGCGATTACGACTGGCGTAGTTTTCTTCCGCCGATTTCGACATCCACAGGTCGCGAGCCCTTTGCTCAGTGAGCGCCACGGCTGACTTTGTTTTCAGCAGCCCCATCCCGATGCTCGTGCGGTCGTAGTACGCTTGCACCTTTGCAAGACTTACTGCGGCTAGCGTGTTACCGGTCAGGTCGATCGCTTCGACAAATTGCCGAGGCTTTTGAAACAGCCAGTCCGGCAGCACCTGGATCTGGTTGTTCCTCAGGTCTGCGATGTCCAGATGGGTTAAACGAGCAAGCCCGACGGGCAATTCCGTGGCATGGGTATCGCTCAGGAACAGTTCCTTGAGATCGAGCATTTTGCTCACATCCACCGTCGCACCCAACTGATTGCCGCTGAGCCCCAGCGTGCGCAGATTGCTCATCGCGGTGAGCTTGCGCAACGTGTGCTCGGTCAGCTGCAACTGATTACCGTCCAGTCTCAAGTGCTCAAGGTTGGGCATGAGCGACACTGCTTCGGGCAATCGTGTGAGTTGATTGTTGTCCAGTTCCAGGCTGACAAGGCCTTTGAACGGTCTAAGGAAATACGCCAGCTTATCGCCCGCCTCCATGTGCTTGATGGAGAGGTTGCGGACATGCGCGACATCCTGTTCGGACAGTGTAGGCAACTGACCCGACGGGTTGCGCTCGAGCGTGAGCGTGTCAACGGGCTTGCCTCGCGGCCAACGCGGATGCGCGACCCGACGCCAGCAGTTTTCGAGGACATTGGCCACCTGGCGTCGATTGACCCGGATATCGTTGAGTGGCCCCGGTAGCTTATTCATTTCCACTTCATCTTCGCGCCAGGTCCGCAGCACGCCGAGGAAGGTCTTTAATTGCCGCTCAAGCTCCCTGATTCGATTGACCCGCAAGGTCAAGGTGGTGCCGGCCTCGTCCAGAAACGACGACACCTGAAGATCAGTAAACTGCGGATAGAGTTTTCTGACCCTGCGAATCAAAGCCCTTGAATAAGAACCCGGCGCGGGAGGATCCGCCTGGACGCAGGCCGAGAGGTAGTTGGCTTTATCAATGCGCTCCCCCCTGAGCAGCCGACCGGTATGCTCCGGATCGCCGGCACCGGCCCTCGTCAACCGTGCTCGTAGCGTTGCAATGTCCAGCGCATCCTCGCCAGTCAAACCCATGCCGGTACGTCGGGTGGCCGGCAATGCATCGAGTATCGCCTGGGGCAACGTTTCACTCTTCAGCGTGGAAGACACCTTGCCCACGCTTCGGTTGACCTGATAACCCGAGGTCGTCTTGACGATGACGTCCGGCGACAGCGAATCAGCCGCGCCCACGCTGTCGAGCAAGGTGCCGGTCGCCGAGCCCTCGCGCAGTTCAAGTCGAGAGCCGTCATTCCAGCCTTGCACCCGGTCCATCAGCCCGAGTGCCAGTCTGTCGGAGTCGGCATTGGCCAGTTGCGGGAAGCGCAATCCGGTGAGCGCCCGGTCCCGCCGGATCGCGGCCCGGGCCTCGTTGACTTGCCGGGTGAGATCAATGCCGAGGAGCTTGCGCTCACGCAGAAAACTGCGATCCCGGCAAGAGGCATTCTCGAGCAGTTCCTGACACACGCGGGTGGGCAGGTCCGGGGCCTTTTCATGCAGCGCGGCGACATCACCCGTGGCAGTGCCGTCGTGGTTTTTATACAGCCAGTCGCGCAGCGGCTGGCGATTGCTCTTGAGGCTGGCCGCGATTTTCTTCGCCAACAGGTGCGATTTCGATTCCTTGATCGTGATCGTACTCCCGATCATGCCCTCGACTTCTTGCGGATAGAGGCCACTGATGACGGTATCGAGCAATTCTCCCGAATCCAGTTGTTTCTGACTGACGTGCACACTGTTGATGTCGTCGTTGTGCGGTGCTGTCTCGGGGAAGCGCGACAGCACCAGGTTTTTCTCGTCGCGCACTTCAATGAAACGATCCTCCGGCCAGCCCGGCAGCCTCGGCAGCGTGTGCAACTGCTCCTGGAGGAAGTCTGTGTTTTCCGTCTCTGCGCGCTCCATCGCCGCGATCATCTCGGTGATTGACTGGTCGAGGGTGTAGCGCTCCAGACAGTCGTTCAGTCGCTGCGGTAATTTGAGGTTGCTTTCATGCATATGGTGCAGCGTGTCGGTCGACAGCTCGGTGATGTCGGCAAAAGGTTCCAGGTCAACATCGAGATCGCTCAGGCGCGGACTCGCGCGTTCCAGCGCATAACCGGCATCGTGCCACTCGTGCGCATGCTCATGGACGTGCCGCCAGCCACCTTCGACGTTTTGCTCGACGGCCGGCTGGAATGCCTCCGTTCGCAGAGGATGATTGATGGTCCATGCCGACTCCGCCGACTTGCGCGCGACGCGATAAGGCGCCCCGTCCATGACGATTGAAGTGTGTCCGGCATGCCGGTAGAGCCCTTGTGAATCGGGCGTTACGTCGGCTGGCAGTGTCGAGGTTTGTTTATAGGGTTCCAGGTCGGGTTTCCATAACCTGGTGTTGCCATCCGCTCGCGTGACAGCCTCGAAACCATCGTAGAACGCCACCTGCTCTTTCACGCTTTTGCTGAGGGCTGATACAACTTTGCCACCCGCCGCAAAAGCCGCCATTTGCGCGACGTTTTCCACAACGGTGAGCAGATGGGTCAGCGCCTCGTTGCGCTCGCCGTGTGTCCAGTCAACGACACCTTCATACACCTCACTGACAATGTCGAAGGCGGCAGTCACCAGCATCAGCTGGCCGAGCACAGGGACGAAAAAAGCGGCCGCGTTCAACAGCAGGAGACCGCCGTCGAGCAACAGCTGAAGGGTCTTCTCCCTTTGTTGTTCATCGACGTCTGCGGTCGGGACCGCGAGAATCCGCGCATCCTTTTGAGTTTTGCTGACAAACGCGCTGTAGAGAAAGTAGGCCACGGAGGCATTGGCAGGCAGGGCCTTGAGCGTACCGACCACCTTGTCTTTGTCAAAGTGGCTAAAAAAATCGATCTTGTCGTTGCCGAAAAGGAACAGCTCGGTGAAGCGTTTTCTGTAGCTTGCGCTTTGCAGGTGCAACGCAAGATAAACCTTGAACTCATCGAGCGAGGCGTATTCATAAAAAGGACGCCGGGGTTCATTCGGCATGTAGACCAGACACTTGGCCTTCGTCTCGGTATCAATGGAAACCTTGCTGAATACCAGCGCGCCGACCAGGCAAATGTCATGAATCATCACGCCTTGCCAGATCAACGGTGCGTCATCAAGTAGCGCATCCTTGACCTGAGCCGCCGGAACATCCTGTTCGATGATCTTCAGCAAGGTCGTGTAAGCCGCGCGACTGATGTCTTTTTTCAAGTAGGCCATGTGGGCGGCGACTTGCATGTCCAGACGCTTCAACCGGAGGATGTCAGTGGCGGTCGCGGCAGCACCTGCCACCCCATTGCCGGTAGTGGTAGCCGGGGGCGCCAGGACTTCGAAAATGTGCCGCTGGTAGCGGTTACCCAGGTCGAGGTCGCGACAGAGCGCGGCGAATTTCGTGGGTGTTATCTCAGGTGCTGTCTGAGGGTGCGCGTTGATCTTGATCAGGGAGTCGCCGGGAATACCGCCGGACAGGGCTTGAGCGGAGGTGAAGTTTTCCATGGCCGCGTGCAACAGGCTGCTCGGCGTCGTGGTGATGTAGCTCTCGTAGCCGAACGGCAACACGCCGGTCCCTGCGGCAAATTTTTCAACGATGTCCAGGGTGTCCCTCTCGACATCGACGTCGACCTTCCATTTTTCCTTGAGCAACTTTGTCAGTTCCTCATTGCAGAACACATCCATCGGCTTGAGCGTTGCGAGGACCTCCGAGGCCTTGGTGTGGGCAAGTTGCGACTGTGCAAGGGCGGTGTTCAGCGCCTGAACCACACTCAGGTCGGCCGCGCTCAACCAGTCCGGAATGGACTTGTGCAGCACTTCGGCCTTGTCCAGATCTCCCGTGTGTTCCAGCAAGGCGGCCAGGCGGTCTGCGGATGTGAAGGGCTTGGCAGTACTCGTAGTTTTGGGGGCCAGCATGAGCAATATCCTTATTGCGTTATGAGGCGCTCAGTCTATGAAGCCCGGCCGGCAATTAATAATTCGAAAACCGCATCGAACAGCGGCGCATTCAAGCAGTTACTCCTATGCGTTCCATCATTAATTACCGCCTGCGCACTGTGCGTTTGTGCATGGCCTGAATATCAATCCATTGTGGGAGCGAGCCTGCTCGCGAAAAGCGACTGGACACTGCGTTCATTCAGAGACCACGCGCTATCGTTGACCTCCATCGCGAGCAGGCTCGCTCCCACAGGAAAACCCCGCTTATAACTTATCGATCTAAAACTCCCACTACCGAGGCGGGTCAGTTTCTGAGTACCCGCGTTTTTGGCGCGGTGCCGATAGACCCTCCCCAACGGAAAAACCGGTAAGGACTTTATGTGCGGATTAGCTGGCGAGTTACGCTTTGATCATCAACCTGCGGACCTTGCAGCCGTTGAACGAATCACCCATCACCTGGCACCACGCGGCCCTGACGCGTGGGGTTTTCACAGCCAGGGGCCGATTGCCCTGGGCCATCGCCGCCTGAAAATCATGGACTTGTCGGACGGCTCGGCGCAGCCGATGGTCGACAACCAGCTGGGGTTGTCCCTGGCCTTCAATGGCGCGATCTATAACTTTCCGGAATTGCGCACCGAGCTCGAAAACCTCGGGTATGCCTTCTATTCCGGCGGCGACACCGAAGTGCTGCTCAAGGGTTATCACGCCTGGGGCGAGGCACTGCTGCCAAAACTCAATGGCATGTTCGCCTTCGCCATCTGGGAACGCGACACCCAGTGCCTGTTCATCGCCCGCGACCGTCTCGGCGTGAAGCCGCTGTACCTGTCGCGTACCGGTCAGCGCCTGCGCTTTGCTTCCGCGCTGCCAGCGCTGCTCAAGGGTGGCGACATCAACCCGATCCTCGATCCGGTGGCGCTCAACCATTATCTGAATTTCCACGCCGTGGTCCCCGCGCCGCGCACCTTGCTGGCCGGCATTGAAAAACTGCCGCCCGCGACCTGGATGCGCATTGAAGCGGACGGCAGCACCGAGCAGAAAACCTGGTGGACCCTGCCCTACGGCCCACACGCCGACGAGATGAATCTGACACTCGAAGACTGGCGCGACCGCGTGCTCGACAGTACCCGTGACGCGGTTGCGATCCGTCAACGGGCGGCAGTGGATGTCGGCGTGCTGCTGTCGGGTGGCGTCGATTCGAGCTTGCTGGTCGGTCTGTTGCGGGAAGTCGGCGTGGAAAACCTCTCGACCTTCTCCATTGGTTTCCAGGATGCCGGCGGCGAGCGCGGTGACGAGTTTCAGTATTCGGATCTGATCGCCAAACATTACGGCACGCAGCACCATCAACTGCGCATCGACGAAAAAGAGATCATCGAGCAACTGCCCGCAGCGTTCCGTGCCATGAGCGAACCGATGGTCAGCCATGACTGCATCGCGTTCTATCTGTTGTCCCGCGAAGTGGCCAAGCATTGCAAAGTGGTGCAGAGCGGCCAGGGTGCGGACGAGCTGTTCGCCGGTTATCACTGGTATCCGCAAGTAGACGGCGCCGACGATCCCTACTCGGCTTATCGCGATGCATTTTTTGACCGCAGCTACGAGGATTACGCCGCCACCGTGCAGCCGAAATGGCTGACGGCAAATGACGCCGCCGGGGATTTTGTGAAGGAACACTTCGCACAGCCCGGGGCCGATGCGGCGGTGGACAAAGCGTTGCGGCTGGACAGCACGGTGATGCTGGTGGACGACCCGGTCAAGCGCGTCGACAACATGACCATGGCCTGGGGCCTGGAAGCGCGCACGCCGTTTCTGGATTATCGACTGGTGGAATTGTCGGCGCGGGTGCCGGGCAAATTCAAACTGCCGGACGGCGGCAAACAAGTGCTCAAAGAAGCCGCGCGCCTGGTGATTCCGAGCGAAGTCATCGACCGCAAAAAAGGCTACTTCCCGGTGCCGGGTCTCAAGCATCTGCAAGGCGACACGCTGAACTGGGTGCGTGAACTGCTCCTCGATCCCAGTCAGGATCGCGGCCTGTTCAACCCGGCCATGCTCGACCGCTTGCTGACCGATCCACAAGGCCAGTTGACCCCGTTGCGCGGCTCCAAGCTGTGGCAATTGGCAGCGCTGAACCTGTGGCTCAGTGAACAAGGAATCTGACCGATGAAACCTCACGCCACGGCGTACAGCCAACGCTTGCTGCGCGGTCAGACGCCTTCCTACGAACGCTTGCAGGCGCGGCTGGCCGAAGACGGCAGCGAACTGGGCGCCGCGCCGATTGCCCTGCATTGCGGCTGGGGCCGATTGCTGATCGGTCACACCTTTCCCGACCCGGCAAGCCTCGCCCGGGAGTTGCTCAACGAACAGCCGGGCGAGCGCGACATCGCGCTGTATGTCGCGGCGCCCCAACAAGTATTGGGACTGGAGCCGGCGCAGCTATTTCTCGACCCGTCCGACACCTTGCGTCTGTGGTTCAGCGATTATCGGCAGGCGACCCGGGTGTTTCGCGGCTTTCGCATTCGTCGGGCGCAAAGTGATGCGGATTGGCAGGCGATCAACCACCTTTATCAGGCGCGCGGCATGTTGCCGATCGACGCCAGTCTGCTGACCCCTCGGCACCTCGGCGGCCCGGTGTATTGGCTGGCCGAAGACGAAGACAGCGGCGCGATTATCGGCAGCGTCATGGGCCTCAATCATCACAAGGCGTTCAACGATCCGGAAAACGGCAGCAGCCTGTGGTGCCTGGCGGTCGATCCGCATTGTTCGCGGCCCGGCGTCGGCGAAGTGCTGGTGCGGCATTTGATCGAGCACTTCATGAGCCGTGGGTTGAGTTACCTCGACCTGTCGGTGCTGCACGACAACCGTCAGGCGAAAAGCCTTTACGCCAAGCTCGGCTTTCGCAACCTGTCGACCTTTGCGATCAAGCGCAAGAACGGGATCAATCAACCGCTGTTTCTTGGCCCCGGCCCCGAAGCCGAGTTCAATCCGTATGCGCGGATCATTGTCGATGAAGCGCATCGGCGCGGCATTGAAGTTCAGGTCGATGACGCCGAAGCCGGCCTGTTCACGCTGGTGCATGGCAGTCGGCGGGTCAGGTGTCGCGAGTCGTTGAGCGACCTGACCAGCGCCATCAGCATGACCTTGTGCCAGGACAAGAGCCTGACCCACAAGACATTGAAGAATGCCGGGCTGAATCTGCCGGCGCAGCAGCTGGCGGGTAACGCCGACGACAACCTGGCGTTTCTCGATGAGCATGAACGGGTGGTGGTCAAGCCGCTGGATGGCGAACAGGGTCAGGGCGTCGCGGTGGATTTGAAGACCATCGAAGAGGTCCAGCAAGCCATCGAAGCGGCCCGACAGTTCGACAGTCGGGTGCTGCTGGAAAGCTTCCACGAAGGTCTGGACCTGCGGATTCTGGTGATCGGTTTTGAAGTGGTCGCCGCTGCGATTCGCCGGCCCGCCGAGGTGGTGGGTGACGGGCAGCATTCGGTAAGGGCACTGATCGAAGCCCAGAGTCGGCGGCGGCAGGCGGCCACCGGCGGCGAAAGCAAGATTCCGCTCGACGCTGAAACCGAACGAACCCTTGAGGCCGCGGGCTACGACTACAGCAGCGTTCTGCCGGCGGGTGAGCATCTGTGCGTACGGCGTACGGCCAATCTGCACACCGGCGGTGTTCTGGAAGATGTCACGGCTATCCTGCATCCGACGTTGATCGATGCAGCGGTGCGCGCGGCGCGGGCGCTGGATATCCCGATGGTCGGGCTCGACCTGATGGTGCCGGCGGCGGATCAGCCGGAATATGTGTTTATCGAAGCCAATGAGCGTGCCGGCCTGGCCAACCATGAACCGCAGCCGACGGCTGAGCGGTTTGTGGATTTGCTGTTTCCGCACAGTCAGGCAGCCGCCCAGTAGATGGATGCTGCCTGAACGGACGCCATCGCTGGCAAGCCAGCTCCCACAGGTTGTGCGCGGTCCATGTGGGAGCTGGCTTGCCAGCGATGGCGGTCTCAAAGGCACCACAAATTCCTCCCCTCATCGAAACCATCGATGCTCTTCACTCATCAGGAGTTTCCATGACCAGCAAAATCCCCGAACCAGACCTCAACTACCTGCAAAAAGTCCTGCTGGAAATGCTCGCCATTCCGAGCCCGACCGGCTTCACCGACACCATCGTGCGTTACGTCGCCGAGCGCCTTGAAGAGCTTGGCATCCCGTTCGAGATGACCCGCCGTGGCACCATTCGCGCCACGCTCAAGGGCAAGAAAAACAGCCCCGACCGCGCTGTCTCCGCGCACCTCGACACCATCGGTGCGGCGGTTCGCGCAGTCAAAGACAACGGTCGCCTGACCCTGGCCCCTGTCGGCTGCTGGTCCAGCCGCTTCGCCGAGGGCAGTCGCGTCAGCCTGTTCACCGACAACGGCGTGATCCGCGGCAGCGTGTTGCCGCTGATGGCATCCGGGCATGCATTCAACACTGCCGTAGATGAAATGCCGATCAGCTGGGATCACATCGAACTGCGCCTCGACGCCTATTGCGCGACTCGCGCCGATTGCGATTCGCTGGGGATCAGCGTCGGCGATTTCGTCGCGTTCGACCCGTTGCCGGAGTTCACCGAAAGCGGCCACATCAGCGCCCGTCACCTCGACGACAAGGCCGGCGTTGCCGCACTGCTGGCCGCGCTCAAAGCGATCGTCGACAGCGGCGAAGAGTTGATGATCGACTGTCATCCGCTGTTCACCATCACCGAGGAAACCGGCAGCGGTGCCGCAGCGGCTTTGCCGTGGGACGTCAGCGAATTCGTCGGCATCGACATCGCGCCGGTTGCCCCCGGCCAGCACTCCAGCGAACACGCAGTGAGCGTGGCGATGCAGGATTCCGGCGGCCCCTATGACTATCACCTGTCGCGGCACTTGCTGCGGCTGGCCAGCGACAACGAGTTGCCGGTGCGCCGCGACCTGTTCCGCTATTACTTCAGCGATGCCCATTCGGCGGTCACCGCCGGCCACGATATTCGCACTGCCCTGCTCGCCTTCGGTTGCGACGCGACCCACGGTTACGAACGCACGCACATCGACAGCCTCGCCGCCCTCAGTCGATTGCTGGGCGCCTACATCCTCAGCCCGCCGGTGTTCGCCAGCGATGCCCAACCGGCCAAGGGTTCGCTGGACCGGTTCAGTCACCAGATCGAGCACGACACCCAGATGGAAAGCGATACCCGGGTGCCGTCGGTGGACAGTCTGGTGGGGCAGCGGTCGGATAGCTGATCCGGGATGTTGGGTTGTCCGGTCGATAGTCATCGCGGGCAAGCCCGCTCCCACAGGGGACGTGCCGATCAGAAATTTTGTGATCGACGTGATACCTGTGGGAGCGGGCTTGCCCGCGATGGCGGTGGATCGGCAACACATCAGCGAAGGCTAGCCGCAATCCATCATTCGCCGTAGCATCGCGCCATTGTTTCCCCGAGGTGCCTATGCTGATCCCCCACGACCAACTTGAAGTCGACACCCTGACCCGCCTGATCGAGGATTTCGTGACCCGTGACGGCACGGACAATGGCGATGACACGCCGCTGGAAACCCGCGTGTTGCGAGTTCGCCAGGCCTTGACCAAGGGCCAGGCGCTGATTGTCTTCGACCCGGAAAGCGAGCAGTGCCAGTTGATGCTCAAACATGATGTGCCCAAGCATCTATTCGACTGAAACGCTCAACGCTCCTTGGTTTTCGCCAGTTTGACCTGGATGCGGTCATAGACTTCGGCCCGGTGCACGTTGACGCTGCGCGGCGCTTCGACGCCGAAGCGCACGGTGTTGCCATTGACGGCCACAATACGCACCGAAATCTCGTCACCGATGGAAATCATTTCGCCCACAACGCGGCTGAGTACAAGCATGGCAATCGTCCTTCAGGGTTATCGAGCCCTGAAGATGCCCGGCGCGCGGCTGGCGTTCAATGCGATGAAGGCAAATCAGTCCCGCCCTACAGCTCGGCGCGAACGTATCTTTCGGAAACGTCTGACAAACAGTGAAAGAACGCTCAGGAAGCGGAAAACCGCGGGCCGAACAGGATGACGCTCGCGCCCATCACACAGAGCGCCACGCCGATCCAGTCCGAGCCCAACGGACGAATTCGTTCGACCACTGCCAGCCAGCCAATCGATGCAACGATGTAGATGCCACCGTACGCGGCATAAGCGCGCCCGGCGTAGGTCGCTTCAACACGGGTCAGCAGCAGCGCGAACAGGGTCAGGCTGAGCAGTGCCGGCACGACCCACCAGACGCTTTTGCCCTGGCGTAACCACATCCAGAAGGCAAAACAGCCGGCGATTTCAAATAGCGCGGCCAGGAAGAACCACAGGTAATTGAGCATTCAAAACGTCTCGCGAGGATGACCGATGGCGGCCACCCTATCGACGGCGTTACCCGCGAGCAAGATCAGCCTGCGTTTTGTTTGGCCTTGGCGCGCATTTTATCGGCCATGGCAATCATTTCATCGTAGAGCAGTTGCGGATTCTTTTGCTTGAGCGCCCAGGCCATGCGCCCTTGTTCGTGGGGCAGGATCATGAATTCACCTGCGGCAACGTGCTGATAGATGTAGTCGGCAATGTCGGCCGCCGTGATCGGAGAGCTTTCCAGCAATTTACCGACCTGGGCTTTCATCGCCGGTGTCGGGCCACGGAAAGAGTCGAGCAAATTGGTCTGGAAGAATGACGGACACACCACATGCACGCCGACTTCCTGCTGCGCCAGTTCAATCAACAGGCTTTCGGACAGTGCCACAACACCTGCCTTGGCCACGTTGTAGTTGCTCATCGCCGGACCTTGCATCAACGCCGCCATCGACGCGATGTTGATGATCTTGCCTTTGCTTTTTTCCAGCAGCGGCAGGAACGCCTTGCAGCCTTTGACCACGCCCATCAGGTTGATCGCGATTTGCCAGTCCCAGTCTTCCAGCGACAGTTCGCTGAAGAACCCGCCCGAGGCGACGCCGGCGTTGTTGACGATGACATCGATGCCACCGAGTTTGACTTCACAGGCCTGAGCGAAGGCCGTCAGCTGACTGTAATCGCGCACGTCGCAACGCTGGATAAAACCATCGCCGCCCGCCTCGCGAACCATTTTCAGCGTCTCTTGCAAACCGGGTTCGCTGACATCCGACAAGGCCAGTTGCCAGCCTTCACGCGCCCAGCGCAGCGCGATTTCGCGACCCAGGCCCGAGCCCGCGCCAGTGATCATCATGCGATTTTGCATAGCAAACAGCCTTGTTGTTCCGGGGAAGATGCATCGAGTGTAGCGAAGGACGATGCCCGACCCACGCTCCATCAGATTGCTGAATGGCCCAAGCAAACCCTGGAAGCGCCCGAACCAACTAGCAGTGCAAAAAAGAAATAAGCCTTTCTCCGAAAAACATTAAAAAAACTTGGAATTTTTTTTCATATGCAACAGTCGGACTTTGTAAGCAGCTTGGGTTTATGGCATTCCAGCTGACCGTTTAACGCCAGGTAACTCCAGAACACTTCCAACAAGGAAATAGACATGGGCACAATTCTAATCATTATTCTGATCCTCCTGCTGGTAGGCGGCCTGCCGGTCTTCCCACACTCCAGAAGTTGGGGTTATGGTCCGTCGGGTATCATCGGCGTGGTGTTGGTGGTGCTGTTGATCCTGCTGTTACTCGGCAAGATATAAAGAGCTGACAGGCAAAAAAAAGAGGCCCTTGATAAGGGCCTCTTTTTTATTGCGCCGAAAACTTAGTCCGGCTTGCCGTCAACCACACCGGCGGTGTTGTCGATCAGGCTCTTGGTCGCTGTCTGGATGAACGACTCAAGTTTTTGCTGGAGAGCCGCTTCATCAGCCGATGCCGGAATCAGCTCACCTTTCGGGGTGGCGCCGAATTCGTATCGGTACAGCTTCGCCGGCATATCCTTGGGCAACACCAGCACACGATCGGCCGTCAGCAACGCGACGGTCTGATCGCTGCCGGACGGTTTGATCACGCCGAAACCTTTGTCGCCTTCCGGCAGGTTCAGCAAGTCACGACCCCAGCATTGGTGAAGCACGTCGCCACCGATGCGACCCATGATGGTCGGCACGATGTCGATCTGGGTGCCTACGGTGTGGTCGAGCTGGCCGAACTTCTCCTGAACGCCCGGCCCGATCAGCAACATCGGAACGTTGAAGCGGCCCAGGTCCATTTCAGTGATCTGCTGTTCGTTGCCAAAACCGTGGTCGCCGACGACCACGAACAGGGTTTCGTTGAAGTACGGCTCCTTGCGCGCCTTCTCGAAGAACTGACCCAGCGCCCAGTCGGAGTAACGCATGGCGGTCAAGTGTTCGTTGAGGCTGCCACGGTCGGTCACGCGCTCGACCGGCAACGGCGTCGGCAAGGCGTATGGCGTGTGGTTGGACAAGGTTTGCAGCAAGGCATAAAACGGTTTTTTGTCCTTGCCGTCGCGCGCCTTCAATTCTTCCAGGCCACGGTTGAACATGTCCTGGTCGGACACGCCCCAGGTCGGGTCGGAAAATACCGGGTTCACAAAATCGTTACGCCCGATGAAGTTGGTCATGCCCTGGTTGCTGAAGAAGCCCGACTGGTTGTCCCAGGCAAAGTCGCCGTTGTAGACATACACATCGTCATAGTCACGGGCGCTGAGCAATTGCGGCAGGCCCGACAGCTTGTGGCTGCCTTCCGGGGTCTGCATCAGGTACTCGAAACCCGGCAGGTTCGGGAAGCAAGCCATGGTGGCGAACATGCCCTGGTGGGTGTGCGTGCCGTTGGAGAAGAAGCGGTCGAACAGCAGGCCTTCTTTCGACAGTTTGTCGAAGTACGGCGTGACATCGCCCGGACGTCCCAGCGCGCCGACCGAGTGGCCGGCGAAGCTTTCCATCAGGATCACCACGACGTTCTTGATCGGCAAGGTCTTGTCGGTGTTCGGCGTGTAAGTGCGGCGAACGGCAGCCGTTTCAGCGTCGACCAGTTTGTCGTTCGGCGTCAGCAGAATGTCGCGCACGTTCTGCCGAGCTTGCGACTGCTCGATCGTGGCTTTCCAGATGTTGTCGCGGTCTTCGGACATCCGGCTCTTGGCCGCCGCGACCAGGGACAGGGTGCCGTTGAGGCCCAACTGGTTGGCGAAGTTCGAGTCGGTGGTGTAGACGTCACCCCAGCGCAATGGCGGGCCTTGGCGCAGCGTGCCACGGGCCGCGACCACGCAGATCAGCAGGCACACCACGAACACCGCGATGCGTGCGTACCACGGCGCGATCTTGCGCGTGCCGATCGTGCCGCCGCTGAACGGGCCGCGAGGCCGGGTTGCACGGTCAGCGCCCTTGAACGCCAGTGTCAGGATCACGGTGCCCACGGCCCAGGCCAGCAGGTAGCGAACCACCGGAAAACCGTACCAGAGCATGCTCATCACAGTTTTCGGGTCTTCTTTCACGTATTGGAACACCAGGCCGTTGAGGCGCTGGTGGAACTCGCGGTAGAAGTCCATCTCCATCAGGCCGAGAAACAGCGCGATGCTTGATGCAAGGGTCAGCCAGAGACGGAAGAACCCGCGGGCAGCCATGGCCCGGGCACTGAACAGCGCCAGGACCAGCGGAATGCTCAGGTAGACCACCAGACGCAGGTCGAAACGCAGGCCGTTGGCGAACGCTTCGAAAAAGGTCGAGGCCGGGGTGTCGAGGATCATTTCGCGGTTGTAGACCAGCAGCGCAACGCGCAGCAGGCTGAACATGACCATCATGACCAGGGCACACAGCAGCGTGTAGGCCAGATGCGATTTGACGGTCGGTTGCAGCAGGCGACTTGAAGCTCGCTGCTGATTCAGGGCGTCCGGGATTGCCATGTCGTTTTAGGACCCATTGGAAGTTGAAGTTTCAAAAATGGAGCGGCGCCCTGCCCTCTGTTGGCCACTACCTGGCCCCGGGGCTTGCGCGGTGCGCAAATGTTGCACGATCACTCACAGCATTGCCATTTATTACTGGCGGACCAGCGGGAGCGAATTGTCTTGGACACATTGTGAAAATATTGTGCAACGTGCATTTGGAAACACAATTAAACATTCATTGTGTGTTGATGAAGATTAAGTGCCAACAAAATCCCCCTGTGGGAGCGAGCCTGCTCGCGAAGGCGTCGTGACTATCAACACTGATGCTGACTGACACAACGCCCTCGCGAGCAGGCTCGCTCCCACAAGTGCTCATTGCAAGTCGAAGATATGCAACCAGCTGCCATTACTTCTCGGCACGTTCCTTCAGCGCTTTCAACGTATTGAACGGCGCATCCACCACGAACTTGTTGGCAACCATCGATGGTACGCTGCCGCCCGGTTCGGTGTGAACCTGATAGGTCACTTCAACCTGATCGCCCTTGGGCACCATCTTCCAGAAGCCCTCGACCTTGGCCACCCGCACAAAACCTTTTTCTTCGGGAATGTACGTCGGCACGCCTTCGAGTTTGCGCGTCAGGCTGCCGTCGGCGCCTTGCGTGGTGGTGATGTGCAACACCGAATCACGCGCGGTCACTGGCCATGGGGTATTGAACTGAGTGTAGGTCCAGCTCTGATCGCCTTCGTGCTTGAGCAGCTTCTGCATTTTGCACTCGTGAATCCAGGTGCAGGCGCCTGCCACATCTTCCTGAAGCGCACGCAATTTGGCCATGCTGGTTTTCATCAGGGTGACGCCCTGATAGGCCTTGTAGTCAGAGCCGGCCACTTCGCTCAGCGACACCTTGATGCCGTCTTCATTCTTGGCCACCTTCCAGTCTTCAGCCTGAACGGCAGCAGTCGCCAACAAAACCGTCAAACCACACAACACAGCCATACGATGCAGCGAACCCATAGTCTTATTCCTTATTGTTGAAGTTCCATGCTTGAACACATCACGCTGCCGTCATCTGCTCCCACCAACCCAGCAACCTGATCGCTTCATCACTGCTGGTGCCGCAGACTTCGGCGTCGGCTTCAAACGCCGAACACACGGCCGGACGTCCAGGTTGGCCGAAAATGTTGCACAGGTTCTCGACAGAGAGTTGCACGCAACGTTCTCCCGCCGCTTTGCCTTCGGGCATGCCGGGAATCGGTGAACTGATGGACGGGGCAATGCAACAGGCGCCACAGCCCTCACGGCATTTCATGACGACAAGCTCCTCGCGACGGGCGATGTATTAAAGGACGGGGCACAGGGTAAACGCTGCAACGGTTGTTTTAAATGACCTGAGGGCGGGTTTTTACCCTCAATCGAAGGTGACTGACCAGTCTCCGACAAAGCGTCTGGTCTGCGGGTCACAGAGAGGGAGAAATCACCGTTTGAACTCGAATTCCAGCGCAGCGCCTTCGACTTCCCGGCGTTCCTCGTTGCGCAGTTGCAGTTGCATTTCGTTGCTGATCAGCCGTCCGTTGAGCTGAAAGGGCGAACTGCCGGCCTTGTCGCCGAACATTTGCGGCAACACCGCGTCGCGCCTGGGCAACGGCACAGTACCGATCGGTTTCAACTCTTCGGCCATGTCCTCAGGCAGGCTTAAATCCAGGTCTGCCGAAGGCAATCTGGTTTTCACGACCTCACTGGCGGGTTTGGACTTGGAGGCAATCGGTGGCCGTTTTTTGACCTTGGCGGCAGTCTTTTTGACCGGCGCCGTTTTTTTGCCCGTCGCGGCTTTTTTTACCGTTGCGGCTTTTTTCGAGGGGGCGCTCGCTGCGGATTTTTCCTGAGCGGAAGCCGCCATGATGCCTTCGCTATGAAAGCTCAATAACAGGCAGATCGATAGGCAGGCGACGGGAAAAATAGCTTTCATGAACCCAACGGCGCTAACGGCAGAGGGCCGTATGCTCGCCTGTTGCACGCCACAAGACAAGCGCGGGCAGGAATAACCTGCCCACACCGTCAAAAACCGCCGGCCGTCTCGTGACAAAGCTGGGTGGCCAGCATGCCCAGCGTCATCAGCGCACGCTCGGCTTCACGGTTCCAGGGGATCCCGCAGTTCAGCCGAATGCAGTGATTGAATTGCTCGGTATTACTGAAAATCAGCCCCGGCGCAATGCTGATCCCTTGCTGCAAGGCACGCACATGCAGTTCCTGCGTATTCACCCGCCCCGGCAGACTCACCCATAAAATGAAGCCGCCGGTCGGGCGGGTCATCTGCGTCCCTTCCGGAAAGTGCTGCTGCACCGCCAACTGGAAGGCGCTGAGGTTTTTGCGGTATTCCTGACGGATGTAGCGCAAGTGCCGGTCGTAACCACCGTTTTCCAGATAGGCTGCAATGCCCATCTGCGTGACGCTGCACGCCGAATGCGTACTGAATGTCTGCAAGCGCTGGATTTCCTGCTGGTACTTGCCGGCAATCATCCAGCCAATGCGCACCCCCGGTGACAGGGTCTTGGAGAAACTCGAACAGTAGATCACCCGATCCAGCCGGTCGTAAGCCTTGAGCGCCTTGGTCCGGCCTTGCTCGAACATCAGTTCGCCGTAGATATCGTCTTCGACCACCTGGATATCGAAATCCGACGCCAGGCGCAGCAATTGTTTCTGCCGCTCTTCGGGCATGGTGCCGCCCAGTGGATTGCTCAGGCGCGTGGTCAGCACCAGCGCCTTGATCGACCACTGATTGGCCGCCAGTTGCAGGGCTTCCAGGCTCATGCCGGTAGACGGATCGCTGGGAATTTCGATGACTTTCAGGCCCAACAGGTCGGCCAGTTGCAGCAAGCCGTAATAGGTCGGCGACTCGGCGGCAATCAAGTCACCTGGCCGGGTCAACACACGCAGCGACATCTGCAGCGCATCGACGCAGCCGTGGGTGATCACCACTTCGGACGGATCAACCACCACACCGGCATCGCGCATGCGGATTGCCACTTGCCGACGCAGCGGCTCGAATCCCGGGCTGAACATGTAGCTGAAGGCGCGCGGGCTATGGAAGCGGGTGACTTTGGCCAGTTGCTGATGCAACGCCCGAACCGGTAAATAATCAACGCTCGGCACTGCCGCGCCCAAGGGAAACACACCTTCGCGCCGGGACTCGACCAACACTTGTTGAATGATGCTGCTGCGGGTGACCAGACCGGGACGCTCGACTCGGGCGATGTCCGGCGTCGGCGCTGTCAGGGCCGGCGTCTGGTGCACGTAATAACCCGACTGCGGCCGCGCGCGGATCAACCCCTGATCTTCGAGATTGGCGTATGCCTGCAACACCGTCGCATGGCTGACATTAAGCTGCGAGCTCATCTTGCGTACCGAAGGCACGCGCTCTCCCGGTTGATAGACACCACGGCGGATGTCTTCGGCCAGTTGCTGAGCAATACGTTGGTAGAGCAAGAGATTGGTCATGACGCAGCACTCGATTTCACGGGCATTTTATTCTTGTGTGAAACAATACCGGAACAGTTTAGAAGTGTACGGGGACAGTTGCCACAATAGTCGACGGTACAGTGCAGTGTCAGCAAAATCTGTACTGCTTTGCGAAGCTATTTGCAGGCGCAAAAAAACCCGGCGCTGACTGGCAAGGCCGGGTTGCAGAAGCTGTGTAGGAGCTGTGTAGGAGCTGTCGAGTGAAACGAGGCTGCGATCTTTTCGCTTTAATTGTTTAAAAAAAAGATCAAAAGATCGCAGCCTCGTTTCTCTCGACAGCTCCTACAGGGTTCGAGCGTCAGCCATTAGCGGGCGGCGCCGAGCTGGCCTTTTTCGTCGGAGAACACGATTTCGACCCGACGGTTCTGCGCCCTGCCCCGTTCGGAGGCGTTCGCGTCCACGGGGTATTCGTCGCCATACCCTTCGACCTGAATGCGTTTGTCGTCAATCCCCAGGTCCATCAACACGTCCGCGACCGATTGCGCGCGGTCACGGGACAGCTTGAGGTTCTCCTGCTTGCCGCCGGTACTGTCGGCGTAACCTTCAATCCGCACCACACGCTTGGGGTTGAGTTGCAGGAATTGCACGATTTTCAATACCACACGGTTGGCCGAGTTTTTCAGTTCCGCTTCGCCGGTGTCGAACAGCACATCGCCCAGGGTCATCACCAGACCGCGATCGGTCTGGATGGTCGCCAACGCAACAATCTGTTCTTCGAGCCACTTGCCCTGCTGCTGCACGCTGAGCAATTTGGACTCGCGCAACGCCAGTTGCAGGCGTTGGCGCTCCAGTTCGAGCTTCGCCGCGCGCTCCTCATTGAGCACTTGATTGGTGTGCTCACGCGCAATTTCGCTGTAGCGCTGGCTCAGGTAGGCGTAATGCACCACATCCGAACCGCTGCCCCAGTAGCTGGACAGGCGGTCGGCGCGAGCCAGGGATTCACCGGCGCGGATCACGTCTTTCGGGGCGATTCGCAGTACGTTGGAATCTTCCTTGACCTTCTGGAAGTTGGCACCCGCTTCTTGCAACACGGCTTCACTGCGCTGACCGGCGCAGCCATACAGGCTCGCGCAGCCGACGAGAATCAAGCTGCCGATCGCTTGGGATTTGAGACTCATTGGGCATCCCCCACTTGCTTGCGCAATCGAGTGATGCGGGTGTTGAGCAGATTCAACTGCTCTTCACTTTTGAGCGTGAGCACTTTGGCTTCCGCCAGACGCGCATCCAGCTCGGCCTGCTCGGCGCGCATGCGCGCATGCTTGTAGGACTGATCAGTCATGTCGCCCTGGGCACGGCTGAACTTGTCTTCGGCCAGTTTCATTTCCGGCACTTCGTCGGCGGTGGCGCCCACGGCTTTGGCCTGGATCAGTGCCTGTTCGGTCAGGCGAATTTGTTCATTCGGCGCCGGATCGGCTGCACAACCCGCCAGAGCCAGAACGGCCAGGGCAGCGAAAAGAGGTCGAATACTCACTAAAAATCCCTACTGTTTTGGGGTACTGGCGGGTGGTTGCTGTTGCCGTTGAGAAAGTTGTGCTTTCCAGCGTTCGATATTGCGCAACAGCACGGCTTCCGTCAGTCCGGACGCGGGCAATTCTGTCATCTTTTTAGCCAGCTGTCCGCGCAACCACGGATCGTTGCAGGCCGAGTTATGAGAAACCGCGAGGAACAGGCCGGGTTTATCGACTGGTTGGGGACGCGCGACAAGGTCATTGGCCATGCTTAACGTCTGTGCAGCCGCCATGCCCGAATAGCGTCCAGCAAGAACGAATTCAACTTCCCCCAACAGCAACTTCTGAAAGGCCTGGGTCAGGTTCGGGGGGCGCAAGAGGGTCAACTGCTGCTCGGCAAATGTGCCGAATTCCGGGGTCATTCGAGACTTTTCCGACAGCGCGCCGGGATGACCGTGCAGGTCCTGCGCTTCGGTGTAGACCAACGGCGAGTCTTTTCGGGTAAAGACCAGGTAGTCGTTTTCCAGCAATGGTGGATGAATGTAATCCAGGCTTTCCAGCTCGCTGACGGTCAATGGCGCATCCGCCAGCATGTCCATGCGCCCGCTGCGCACTTCTTCCAGCGCCTGGGAGCGTTTTCCGGCGTACAGCATTTCGACCTTGATGCCTAACTGCCCGGCCACGTGCTGCAACAGATCGGCACTGGCGCCGATCAGGTGTTTTGGATTTTGCGGGTCTTGCCACAGGTAGGGCGGTGCGTCCGGGCTGCCGGTGACAATCAGGCGCTCGCACTTGCCCGCAGCGATGGCTAGCGAAGGCAGCACCGAAAGACCCAGCAGCAATGACCAACCGAACATTCGTCGCACGACACTCTCCCTCTCAAATCCGGTTATCGCCCGTAGGAGCTGCCGAGTGAAACGAGGCTGCGATCTTTTTGCTCTCGCGTGTAAAAACAAAGTCAAAAGATCGCAGCCTCGTTTCACTCGACCGCTCCTACGGATGAGCAAAAAAAAAGCCCGACCAAAAGGTCGGGCTCTTTATAGGTCAAGCAGCTGGATTAGACCAGCTTCTCGAACTCAGGGATGGCTTCGAACAAGTCCGCCACCAGGCCGTAATCGGCCACCTGGAAGATCGGCGCTTCTTCGTCCTTGTTGATCGCAACGATCACTTTGGAGTCTTTCATGCCGGCCAGGTGCTGGATCGCGCCGGAGATACCGACGGCGATGTACAGCTGTGGAGCAACGATTTTGCCGGTTTGACCGACCTGCATGTCGTTCGGTACAAAACCTGCGTCGACCGCGGCGCGGGAAGCACCGACGGCAGCGCCCAGCTTGTCGGCCAAGGCGTACAGGTGTTTGAAGTTGTCGCCATTCTGCATGCCGCGACCGCCGGAAACGACGATTTTGGCAGCGGTCAGTTCCGGACGATCGGACTTGGCCAGTTCTTCACCAACGAAGCTCGAAGTGCCAGCGTCGTGAGCAGCCGCAACCGCTTCAACGGCAGCCGAACCACCTTCAGCAGCAACCGGGTCGAAACCGGTGGCACGCACAGTGATCACTTTGATTGCAGCAGTCGATTGCACGGTAGCGATGGCGTTACCGGCGTAGATCGGGCGCTTGAAGGTGTCAGCGCTTTCGACCGAGATGATCTCGGAGATCTGGTCAACGTCCAGCTGAGCGGCAACGCGCGGCAGGATGTTTTTGCCGTTGGAAGTGGCGGCAGCCAGGATGTGGCTGTAGCCAGCGCCCAGCTCAGCCACCAGCGGCGCGACGTTTTCCGGCAGTTGGTGAGCGTAGGCGGCGTTGTCGGCCACCAGCACTTTAGCCACGCCAGCGATTTTCGCAGCGGCTTCAGCCACGGCGCCAACGTTCTGGCCGGCAACCAGCACGTGGATGTCGCCGCCGATTTTGGCAGCAGCAGCCACTGTGTTCAGGGTGGCCGGGGCCACTACTTTGTTGTCGTGTTCAGCGATTACCAAGATAGTCATGATTAGATTACCTTCGCTTCGTTTTTCAGTTTCTCGACCAGTTCAGCCACCGACTTGACCTTGATACCCGCGCTGCGTGCAGCTGGCGCTTCGACTTTCACGGTCTTGTTGGTGGAGGCGGTGGAAACGCCCAAAGCGTCCGGAGTCAGCACTTCGAGAGGCTTCTTCTTGGCTTTCATGATGTTTGGCAGGGACGCATAACGCGGCTCGTTCAAACGCAGGTCGGTGGTGACGATGGCTGGCAGCTTCAGGGAAACTGTCTGCGCGCCGCCGTCGATTTCGCGGGTCACGGCAACGCTGTCGCCAGACACTTCGACTTTCGAAGCGAAGGTGCCCTGACCGTAGCCGCTCAATGCTGCGAGCATCTGGCCAGTCTGGTTGTTGTCGCTGTCGATGGCCTGTTTGCCAAGGATCACCAGCTGAGGCTGTTCCTTGTCGACAACAGCCTTGAGCAGCTTGGCAACAGCCAGGGAAGTCAGATCTTCAGCGGATTCGACGAGGATGGCGCGGTCGGCACCCAGAGCCAGCGCGGTGCGCAGTTGCTCTTGAGCCGTGGTCGGGCCGATGGAGACGACGACGATTTCAGTCGCAACACCTTTTTCTTTCAGGCGTACGGCTTCTTCCACGGCGATTTCGCAGAACGGGTTCATCGACATCTTCACGTTAGCGAGGTCGACGCCGGAATTGTCCGCCTTGACGCGAACCTTGACGTTGTAATCCACAACGCGTTTGACAGCTACAAGAACCTTCATGGATTCCTCGATACTCTCCGGTGAAAAGAAAGTCGCCTAGGCGAACCTGGCGGTTTGATGCTCATCGGCGCAAGGGCACCTCTAAAAACGCTGGCATGAGGGTCAAGTGACCAACGCTCGGGATGCTGATGACCGTTGGTCAGTGGTGACCGACAAGTCATTCAATATCGCGGCGTGTAAACTGCGCGCCAAACCCGCGCGACGCATCACCTTGTACGGCCATCGCCCTGTCTTTAGAGGTGCTCTTGATACCAACAGTCAGCCTACGGCGAGCGCAAAACCGACCGTATATTGACCGGAACGCCTATTCCGGTCAATACGGCAAAATGGCCACTCATAAGCCGCGTGACTTTGATTTCTCTGGGTTTGAGCCGATTCAAACAAACGTTTGTATTGGACGCTGAGAGTGGTGTAGATATAATGCGCCACCCAGAGAGAAAGGTGGCTCATCGATTGTCCACTTCCCCGCTCGCGCAGGGATTCATGGATGCGACACCAAACCTCCAATTAGAAAAAAAACTGTTGAGCCTTGAGTAGGAGATAACCTGTGGAACGCGAATACATGGAATTCGACGTGGTCATCGTCGGTGCCGGCCCCGCTGGTCTTTCCGCTGCCTGCCGATTGAAGCAGAAGGCCGCCGAAGCCGGTAAGGAAATCAGCGTCTGCGTGGTCGAAAAAGGCTCCGAAGTCGGCGCACATATTCTCTCCGGTGCGATTTTCGAACCCCGCGCCCTCAACGAATTGTTCCCGGACTGGAAAGAACTCGGCGCGCCGCTGAACACGCCGGTCAGCCGCGATGACATTTTCGTCCTGAAAAATGCCGACAGCGCGCAGAAAATCCCCGACTTCTTTGTGCCCAAGACCATGCACAACGAAGGCAACTACATTATCTCCCTGGGCAACCTGTGCCGCTGGCTGGCCCAGCAGGCCGAGAACCTGGGCGTGGAAATCTACCCGGGCTTTGCCGCTCAGGAAGCGCTGTTCGACGAGAACGGCGTGGTTCGCGGGATCATCACCGGTGATCTGGGCGTTGATCGCGAAGGCCATCCGAAAGAAGGCCTGTACACCCCGGGCATGGAACTGCGTGGCAAGTACACGCTGTTCGCCGAAGGTTGCCGCGGTCACATCGGCAAGCAACTGATCAAGCGTTTCAACCTCGACAGCGAAGCCGACGCCCAGCACTACGGCATCGGTCTAAAAGAAATCTGGGAAGTCGACCCGGCCAAACATCAGCCAGGTCTGGTCGTCCACACCGCCGGCTGGCCGATGGACATCATGGGCTCCGAGAACACCGGCGGCTCCTTCCTTTATCACCTGGAAAACAATCAGGTGGTTGTCGGCCTGATCGTCGATCTGTCCTACAGCAACACTTTCCTGTCGCCGTTCGATGAGTTCCAGCGCCTCAAGCATCACCCGGTGCTCAAGCAATACCTGGAAGGCGGCAAGCGCATCAGCTACGGCGCCCGCGCCATCTGCAAGGGCGGCCTGAACTCGCTGCCGAAAATGGTCTTCAAGGGCGGCGCGCTGATCGGTTGCGACCTCGGCACCCTGAATTTTGCCAAGATCAAAGGCAGCCACACCGCGATGAAGTCCGGCATGCTCGCCGCTGAATCCGTGGCCGAGGCGTTGTTCGCCGAGAAAGACGGCACCGAAGAGCTGACCACATACGTCGACGCCTTCAAGAAGAGCTGGCTCTACGACGAACTGTTCGCCAGCCGCAACTTCGGCCCGGCGATCCACAAGTTCGGCGCGATCGTCGGCGGTGGTTTCAATTGGCTGGACCAGAACATCTTCGGCGGCAAACTGCCGTTCACCCTGCACGACAACAAGCCGGATTACGCGTGCCTCAAGCTCGCAGCCGACTGCAAGAAGATCGACTATCCGAAACCGGACGGCAAGATCAGCTTCGACAAACTCAGCTCGGTGTTCATCTCCGGTACCAACCACGAAGAAGAACAACCGTGCCACTTGAAGCTGACCGACCCGAGCATCCCGATCAGCAAAAACCTGCCGCTGTACGATGAACCTGCCCAGCGCTACTGCCCGGCCGGTGTGTACGAAGTGGTGACCAAGGAAGACGGCGAGAAGCGCTTCCAGATCAACGCCCAGAACTGTGTTCACTGCAAGACCTGCGACATCAAGGACCCTGCACAGAACATCACCTGGGTGGCGCCGGAAGGTGCTGGCGGCCCGACTTACCCGAACATGTAAGCTGAACGCCTGAGCATCAAGGCTCCCGATTGGGGGCCTTTTTGTTGCCTGCGATTCAAGCCACCACCACGAATCCCCTGTGGGAGCGAGCCTGCTCGCGAATGCGGTGCTAAACCTTCAAGCCCAGCTCCGCCGACAGCCGAACCGTGACCCCTTTGATCAGGGGGATCAGCTCGGCCATTTTTTCCAGCGGCATGTAGGGCACGGTGCTGGCGATGCTGATGCCGGCGACGATGCGCTTGCTGGCATCACGGATCGGCGCCGCCACACAACGAATCGACGGCTCGTTGTCTTCCAGATCGAAAGCGTAGCCACCTGCCACATACTCAATCATGCGCTGCTGAAACTGCTCCCACGATTGCTCTGGGTGCTGCGGCCAGAACAGATTTTTCCCACCCGCCGGCAAGCTGACTTCGTACAGACGCTGCCATTCTTGCTGCGTGTCATCCAGCATCAACGCCTTGCCGATCCCGGTGCGCGCCAACGGCATGCGGTGGCCAACCCGCGAACGCATTTCCGGACCATTGCGCCCCGGATTCTTGTGCAGGTACAGCACCTCGTCTCCCTCGCGAATCGCCAGGTGAATGGTGTCGCCAGTCAACGCCGACAACTCATCCAGATACGGTCCGGCCAGGGTCACCAGCGGCAATTCCTCGCGAGCCTGAAAACCCAGCTCGATCAATTTGGGCCCCAACAGATAACCAACTTGCGGCACCACCCGCAGATAACGCTCGTCCACCAGACAACTGGCCAGCCGATGGGTGGTGCTGCGCGTGGTGCCGATCAGCCGGGCGATTTCCTTCAAGTCGCGCGCGCCACTGGCCACGGCCTGAACCACACCCAAACCGCGAAGCAGGGTCTGGGTGCCGGTCGGCGCGGCGTCCTTGGCGATTTTTGGGGTGTCTTCCTGCATATCCAGCCTTTACCGTTGAGCGAGTGAACGGGCGGCATTATGGTCGCCCGATGGCTACGACGACAACTTGATACGCTCGACTTTTCCGACCAGGAGGATGTAGGAAAGCGCACCGATCAATGCCAGAACCGAGATGTAGGTGATCGCCGGCGCGAACGAATCACCGGTGGCGAGGAAACCGATGACAATCGGCGTGGTAATGGCCGACAGGTTGCCGATGAAGTTGAACACCCCGCCCGTCAATCCCAACAGTCGTGCCGGCGCCAGGGTTGAAACCAGCGACCAGGTGATCGACGCCAGTCCGTTGCCGAAGAACGCCAACGCCAGGAACGCAATCACCAGTGGCGTCGACTCGACGAAGTTGGCACCGATGATCGAGGTGGAGATCAGCAGGCCGCCGATGATCGGCAGCTTACGGGCGAAGCCCACGGTGTAGCCGCGACGGATCAGGAAGTCGGAGAAAAACCCGGAACACAGCACGCCGACAAAGGCCGCCAGAAACGGCAACGACGCCAGCAGGCCGGACTTGATGAAGTCCATGCCGCGATATTTCACCAGGTAGGTCGGGAACCACGTCAGGAAAAACCACAGCGTCGAATTGAGGCAGAACTGCCCGAGGTAGATGCCCCACAACTTGCGTTTGGTCAGCACGATGCCAAGGTCGGCCCAGCTGAATTTCGCCTTGACCTTCGCCTGCTCGGCCTGGATATCCACCAGCCCGCCGCCCTCACGGATCAGCTCGATCTCGGCGTCATTGGCGCCTTTGAAATCCCGGGGTTCGCGGTACACCGCGTACCAGATCACCGCCCAGAGAATGCCCACTGCACCGGTGCTGACGA
>NZ_CABVHK010000017.1 GCF_902497785.1 Pseudomonas fluorescens | reverse complement strand
ATCGAACACAGCCTGGTGACCGGTATCGAGTTTTCTTATCAGGACACGCATAACCGCCCGTACGTCCTGACCTCGGCGGCCAGCGGTACCACCTGCAACCCCGCACTCTTCGGCTCGGGCGATTGCACCAGTCTGTACAACCCGACGCCTGGGGATAACTGGAACGGCTCAATCACCGACAGCGTCGCGTTCACCGACACCGATACGAAAACCGGCGCCGCGTACGTCTTCGACACGTTGAAGTTCAACGAACAATGGTCCCTGAACCTGGGCCTGCGTTATGACAACTACAAGACCAAGTCCAGCGGTTACAGTACGGGTGGTCGTGGTGCCGTCGCGGGTAATTTTTCCCGGGAGAACACCAGCGATCTGGTCAACTACCAGGTCGGTGTGGTCTACAACCCATTGCCGAACGGCAGCATCTACGCGGCCTACTCGACCTCGAGCAACCCGGCGGGCGAATCCAGCGGTAACGGCAGCCTGGAACTGGCAGCCAACAACAGCGATCTCGATCCGGAAAAGAACCGCAACTACGAAATCGGCACCAAGTGGGACTTCTTCGGTGACGACCTGTCGTTGACCGCCGCGCTGTTCCGCACCGAAAAAACCAACGCCCGTATCGATGATCCCGACGGCGCCACCACGCAAGTGCTGGATGGCGAGCAGCAGGTCAATGGCCTGGAACTGACGTACACCGGCAAGCTGACCCGTAACTGGAAGGTCTATGGTGGCTACACCTACATGGAAAGCGAAGTGGTCAAAACCACTCTCTCCGCCGATGAAGGCAACCATATGCCGAGCACTCCCCGGAACAACTTCACCCTGTGGTCGACCTATGACCTGGTACCCGACAAGTTGACGATTGGCGCCGGAGCCACCTTCGTTGACTCGCAGTTCGGCAACGTCGCCAACTCGGTGGAGATCCCGTCCTACTGGCGTTACGACGCGATGGCGAGCTATCGCCTGACCAAGAATGTCGACCTGCAACTCAACGTGCAAAACCTGACCGACAAGCGTTACTTCGACCAGGTGTTTCAGACGCACTACGCCCACGTGGCGGCGGGTCGTACCGCGCTGTTGAGCACCAACTTCCACTTCTGACCTGGCCCTGTAGGAGCTGCCGAAGGCTGCGATCTTTTCCGTTCGCGAGCGCGCTGATCACGGCTGCTTTTCAAAACGATAGAACAGGTTCGGTTCGCTCACCATGTACACCGTCCCCGCGTCGTCCATGGTCACGCCTTCAGCGCGAGGAATGGTTTTCTTCAGCCCGTTGAAGCCGCCAAGCAAAGTCATGAAACTCACCTGCTCGCCCTTCTCGTCGAGTTCGAGCAACAAGTGGGAATCAGCGGACAACACCAGGGTATGGCCGGTTCGAGGATCGATGGCCAGGGCCGAGAGGTTACGGATATCCAGTTCATCACTGGCCAGCTTCTGCTTGTCGCCGGTGAGGGTCTGACTGTCGGTGCTCTTCCAGGTAAACAACGCCGGCGGACGTTCTTCACCCAACAGCATCTGCTTGTTGCGCGAATCCCAGACGATGGCTTCGAACGCCTTGTTCTGGTCTTTCGACGGACCGAGGTCGTATTTCGGGAAGTTGGCGATGTTCAGCTCTCGGGTATCGGCATCAACCTTGACGATAGAAAGCACGTGTTCGCGCTCATCTACGATGGCCAGAAGACCGTTGCCCATGACCGTCACGCCTTCCGGGTTGCTCCAGCCCACCAGCGGCATCTTGCGCAATACGTCGCCCTGCAAACTCAGCTCGACCAGGAACGGATTCTTGCCCATGACCGAGAACAGGGTTTTGGTTTCAGCACTGTAGGCGAGGTCGGACGCTTCGTCCTTTTCCATTCCCGGCAATGGCTTGGCGTCGATCACTGCCCGGTAATCCGGTAGCCATATGCTCTCCTGGCGTTCGGTCGGGCTTTCGAAACGTTCCAGCACCCAGAGCGCACCCCGGTCATCCCAATGCATGACGAACGCGAGGCCATACGCGGCGGCCACCGCCAGCAAAAGCCATGAATACCAACGCATGTACACGCGCGGGCGACGGGCAGTTTTTAGCGTGGGCAGCGGTTGATTGGCCATCGAGGGATGTGTTCCAGAAATTCAGGCTATGGGTAATAGCACAATTGGGACCGGCTCAGACGCCGGAATCCGCGGAATTATCCAGACAAGATGTGAAAAAAACGGGAAATGGCGGGATTGCCCTGCATCGGCGCAGAGCTTTGAGACCACCCAATACCCTGTGGGAGCGAGCTTGCTCGCGATGGCGGCGCAACAGGCAACACAGATGTTGAATGTAACGGCCTCATCGCGAGCAAGCTCGCTCCCACAGGGTTAGCGGTGTTCCGACTAGCGCACGCTGCTGGTGAAGCTGCTAGCGCCTGGCAGTTCCAGGACGATCTCATCGCCGACATTCAGCGGACCCACGCCAACCGGCGTACCCGTGAGGATCACGTCACCGGCCTGCAGCGAAAAGCAGCCGGCCATGTGCTGGATCATTGGCACGATCGGGTTGAGCATCGCGTTGCTGTTGCCGTCCTGGCGCACTTGGCCGTTGATGGTCAGGCGAATGCCGATGTCGGTCAGATCAGCAAAGGTGCTGCCGACCACGAACGGTGCAATCACCGCCGCACCGTCGAACGACTTGGCGATTTCCCACGGCAGGCCCTTGGATTTCAGCTCGGCCTGCTTGTCGCGCAAGGTCAGGTCCAGCGCCGGTGCGAAACCGGAAATCGCATCAAGCACTTCTTCGCGGCTCGGTTTGGTGGACAACGGCTTGCCGATCAACACGGCGATTTCCGCCTCATAATGCACCGAGCCGCGTTCGGTCGGAATACTGAAACCGCCTTCAAGCGGCACTACGCAACTGCCTGGCTTGATGAACAGCAGGGGTTCGGTTGGGACCGGGTTGTCCAGCTCCTTGGCGTGTTCGGCGTAATTGCGGCCGATGCACACCACTTTGCCCAGCGGGAAGTGGATACGCGTACCGTCGACATACTGGTGCTGATAGCTCATTGACCGACTCCTGGTTCGTAGCGCTTTAATTCGAAAGTCAAACAGCGAAAATTTTGCCTGGGTTCATGATGCCGTTCGGGTCGAACACCGCCTTGACCGCTTTCATGTACTCGATCTCAACCGGGGAACGGCTGTAGGTCAGGTAATCACGCTTGGTCATGCCCACGCCGTGTTCGGCGGAGATCGAGCCGTTGTACTTCTCGACGGTTTCGAACACCCACTTGTTAACGGTCGCGCACTTGGCGAAGAACTCGTCTTTGCTCAGGTTATCCGGCTTGAGAATGTTCAAATGCAGGTTGCCGTCGCCGATGTGGCCGAACCAGACGATTTCGAAGTCCGGGTAGTGTTCGCCAACGATTGCATCGATTTCCTTCAGGAACGCCGGGACTTTCGACACAGTGACCGAGATGTCGTTCTTGTACGGCGTCCAGTGGGAGATGGTTTCGGAGATGTACTCGCGCAGCTTCCAGAGGTTTTGCAGCTGGCTTTCGCTCTGGCTCATCACGCCGTCCAGCACCCAGCCCTGCTCGACGCAATGCTCGAAGGTTTCCAGGGCGTGGTTGGCCACTTCTTCAGTGGTCGCTTCGAATTCCAGCAGTGCGTAGAACGGGCACTCCGTTTCGAACGGCACCGGCACGTCGCCACGCCCCATGACTTTGGCCAGGGCCTTGTCGGAGAAAAACTCGAAGGCCGTCAGGTCCAGCTTGCTCTGGAAAGCATGCAGCACCGGCATGATCGAATCGAAATCGGCAGTACCGAGGACCATCGCGGTGAGGTTTTTCGGCGCCCGGTCCAGACGCATCGTCGCTTCGACGACAAAACCGAGGGTGCCTTCAGCGCCAATGAACAGCTGACGCAGGTCGTAACCGGTGGCGTTCTTGATCAGGTCGCGATTGAGTTCCAGCACGTCACCCTTGCCGGTGACGACTTTCATGCCGGCCACCCAGTTGCGGGTCATGCCGTAGCGAATCACCTTGATCCCGCCGGCATTGGTGCCGATATTGCCGCCAATCTGGCTCGAACCGGCCGAGGCAAAATCCACCGGGTAATACAGACCTTTTTCTTCGGCGACGTTTTGCAAGTGCTCGGTGACCACGCCCGGCTGGCATACGGCGGTTCGGTCGGTGAGGTTCACGTCGAGGATCTGGTTCATATAGTCGAAGGACACAACGACTTCACCATTGGCGGCCACCGCTGCGGCGGACAGGCCGGTGCGACCGCCGGACGGGACCAACGCCACCTTGTGTTTATTGGCCCACAGGACGATGGCCTGCACCTGCTCGGTGGTCTTGGGAAACACGATGGCCGTCGGCGCCGGAGCGAAATGCTTGGTCCAATCCTTGCCGTAAGCGTTCAGGGAGTCGGCATCGGTCAGCACCTTGCCAGGCTCAACCAGGGTCTTCAGCTCATCAATCAGCGCAGGATTGGTCATCGACAGAACTCTCGAACAATTCATGGTCATCCTGAGAACGCTTCACGTCGCAGGAATGAGTGTTTAGCGGGGCGCCTATGCTAGCATACCGACCCCGCAGGGTAGTGCCGAAAGGCTGTTCTGCGGCGACGGCTTCTTGCCGCCCGGGTCAGCATCTGTTGACCATTTCCTGCCATTTTTCTCCGGGATACAGGTTTACGCAGATGAGCAAGACTTCTCTCGATAAGAGCAAGATCAAGTTCCTTCTTCTCGAAGGCGTCCACCAATCGGCTGTCGACGTTCTCAAGTCGGCGGGCTACACCAGCATCGAGTACCTCACCGGTTCTCTGCCGGAAGCCCAGCTGAAGGAAAAGATCGCCGACGCTCACTTCATCGGCATTCGCTCCCGCACTCAACTGACCGAAGAGATCTTCGATCACGCGAAGAAGCTCGTGGCTGTAGGGTGTTTCTGCATCGGCACCAACCAGGTCGATCTGAACGCAGCGCGCGAACGCGGCATCGCCGTATTCAACGCTCCGTACTCCAACACCCGTTCCGTCGCGGAGCTGGTGCTGGCTGAAGCGATCCTGTTGCTGCGCGGCATCCCTGAGAAAAACGCTTCCTGCCACCGTGGCGGCTGGATCAAGAGCGCGGCCAACTCCTTCGAGATCCGCGGCAAGAAGCTGGGCATCGTCGGTTACGGCTCGATCGGTACGCAACTGTCGGTTCTGGCCGAAGGCCTGGGCATGCAGGTGTACTTCTATGACACCGTGACCAAACTGCCACTGGGCAACGCGACCCAGGTCGGCAAGTTGCACGATCTGCTCGGCATGTCCGACATCGTTACCCTGCACGTTCCGGAAACCGCGGCCACCCAGTGGATGATCGGCGAGAAGGAAATCCGCGCCATCAAGAAGGGCGGCATCCTGATCAACGCGGCTCGCGGCACGGTCGTTGAACTGCAAGCCCTGGCAGACGCGATCAAGGACAAGCACCTGATCGGCGCGGCCATCGACGTGTTCCCGGTGGAGCCTCGCTCCAACGACGAAGAGTTCGAAAGCCCGTTGCGTGGCCTGGACAACGTGATCCTGACCCCGCACATCGGTGGTTCCACAGCTGAAGCGCAAGCCAACATCGGCCTGGAAGTGGCGGAAAAACTGGTCAAGTACAGCGACAACGGTACGTCGGTGTCCTCGGTCAACTTCCCGGAAGTGGCCCTGCCGGCTCACCCGGGCAAGCACCGTCTGCTGCACATCCACGAAAACATTCCGGGTGTGATGAGCGAGATCAACAAGGTCTTCGCCGAAAACGGCATCAACATCTCCGGTCAGTTCCTGCAGACCAACGAGAAAGTCGGCTACGTGGTGATCGACGTCGACGCCGATTACTCGGAAATCGCCCAAGAGAAGCTGCAACACATCAACGGCACCATTCGTTGCCGCGTGTTGTTCTGATCGCGATTTGAGCGACAAAAAAAGGAGACCTTCGGGTCTCCTTTTTCATGGGCGCTGCTAACGTTACTTGACGTTGACGGTAATTTTCTTCGAAACGATTGGCGGATCGAACGGGATGTGGCCACTGTCGCCGAGTTCCAGCTGCAAGGTGTGCTTGCCTGGCGGCAGCTTGATGGTGGCTTCGGTTTGCGCCTTGCCGAAGTGCATGTGGTTGGCATCTGTCGGAATCGGTTGCCCGGCAGCAGGAAGCTCCTTCACGTCGATCAGCAGGTGGTGGTGACCCGTGTGCTTGGTGACATCGCCCGCCGGGGCCAATGAGATGTCCTTCACGCCAAATTTGACCTTGAATTCCTGTGGCACCGTGGCACCGTCTTCCGGGGAAACAATAAACGCTTCTGCCCCCTCGGGAGCTGGCGTCGCCGCCGTCGCCATCATCGAAGCACTCAGCAACAGACCCGCCAATGCTGCTCGTGACATAAAGGTTTTCATTCTCTTCTCCAGTTTTTTCGTAAAATCCGCGTGACCATGACAACTTCACGGCCATTCGTTGTCGAAGGTTCACGACAACCATAGCAAAGCGAGCCTGAACCAGCGCATCGCGATAAATGTATTCAAAGGAGTGACCATGCGCTTTTTGCCTGGCCTGATCTGCCTGCTACCCCTTTTGAGCCCGTTGGCTCATGCCGAATTGATTGACGATGTAAACGACCGTGGCGAACTGCGCATTGCCCTTGAGGCTAATACACCGCGCTTCAATTTCAAGGACGACGGCCAGCTCGCAGGCTTCGAAGTGGAATTGGGCCACCTGCTGGCCCACGAGCTGGATGTGCGGGCCGACTTCGTCGTCACCGATTCCGGCGATCTGTTGAGCGGCGTTGAAACCGGCAAGTACGACGTCGCCATCAACCACATAGCAGTGACCCCGGAACTCAAGGATCGTTTCGACTTCAGCGAACCTTACATTCAGACCAATGCGCAATTGATCGCGCAGAAAGAAGAAGAGCCGCGTTCGATCCTGCTGGTGCAATCGCTGACGCAAGACAAGCCCAAAGACGCGCCACCGGTGAGCCTGGCGATTCCGTTTCAGAAGGGTAATCCGGCGTTCCACGCCAGCCTGGAGAATGCGTTGCAGCGGATCAAGGCGGATGGGCGGATGGCGGCGCTGGAGAAGAAGTGGTTTGGGGCGGATTCGGACGTTGCGCCCAAGCCCTGAAGGGAGTCTCCTTTTGGGAGCGAGCGTAGGAGCTGTCGAGTAAAACGAGGCTGCGATCTTTTGACTTTGCCTTTTAAAAACAAGATCAAAAGATCGCAGCCTCGTTTTACTCGGCAGCGCCTACAGGGGGTTTGTGCGGGTCCGTTAGTCTTGTGCGGCTAACGCTGCCGCCGCTTGCGGTAACTCCAGTTCACTGAACACTTGAACGCCGTGGCGCTTGAGCAACGCAGCTGTCACGCCCTCACCGCTGACCTTCACGCCACTGAAAGTGCCGTCATAAGTCTGCAGATTTCCGCATGACGGGCTGTTGGCCTTGAGCACGGCGATGCGGATGTCGTGTTTGCGCACCAGCTCCAACGCCTGACAGGCACCGCTCAGAAACTGCGCGCTGACATCTTCGCCCTCGGTAGTGATCACCGCCGCCCAACCATCCAGTACGTCACCGCCCTGCCCGCCCGGAATCTCCGCCGCCGCCCTGGGCGTCGGCAATCCGCCGGCCACCTCCGGGCACAACGGCACGACGCGACCTTCGTCGAGCCATTGCTGAAGCTGATCGAATGGCCCGCTGGCCCCGCCGTCGTAACGCACGCGGTGGCCGAGCAGACAGCGGCTTACCAGAATTTTCTGCATGGTCAGAACGGCTCGTTGCCACGGCGCCGGAACCACCCGGTCAACGACAGGCGATCGCGGGTCGCGGGCAGGACTTCGTGGGGCACTTCGCCCGACAGGAACACCACCAGGCATCCGCCGGTAGGCACTACATCGTATTCGACGCCATCCTTGAGGTACATGCGCAACTGACCGCCGTGCTCCGGCAACCAGGCGTCGTTGAGGTAGACCACCGCCGACACCGTGCGCCGGTCGTCATCGCGAAACCGGTCGACATGCTTGAGGTAGAACGCCCCGGGCGGGTACATAGCGAAATGGCTCTCGAAGTCTTCGAGCCCCAGAAACAACCCGCGATTCATCGCCTCGCGCAGGCTGTCCATCAGTTGCAGATAACTGTCGCACGCCAACGCCTGACCCGGCTCAATCCACTGGATGTGGTCGCCGCGAATCCCTTCACGCACTTCCGATGTCGGCCCGCGCCCTACGGCGGCCGGGGCCAGTTCACCCTCGGCAGCACGTTTATGGCACTCAGCCGCCAGTTCCCGGGTCAGACCCAGAGGCAGGAAGATATTCTGCTGCGACCAGCCGTGTTCGGCCAGGTCGTCGACGATACGTAACAGCAGCGGGTGATCGGAGGATATTGGCATGGCGCGCATAGTATTCCTGTGCCCGAAAAACCGACAGAGCCGTGCAGCGGCTTGATACGAATTCTCGACAAGTCCGTATGCCGCACGGAGAATAGTCGCCTGCTGACAGGAGTCCCTATGCGTCGCTTGCTTTTCTCACTGCTGATGTTCTGCGCTTTGCCCGCCTGGGCAGACGGCCACGACCAGTTGTACAAGGTCGCCGGCTGGCCAGAACAACGTGCGCATTTCAGCGATGCCCTGTCCGCCGCTCAGCAGCGCTACCAGAACAGCTTGCCGCCCGCCGTGTTTCAGGCGCTGGTGAACAACAGCAACCAGCGTTTTGCACCGCAGGCCGTGGACCAGCGCGCTGAAGCGCAGCTGCGCAAAACCCTCGCCGATCCAAACCCGGCACTGGCGTTTTTCCAATCGCCTTTGGGCAAGAAGATCGTAGCGGCCGAGTTGCTGGCGACCCGTCGTGACCAGTTGGCGAAAAACGCCAAAGGCCTGCCGAAGATTCAGGCGAGTGACACTCGCATGCTGATCATTGGTCACCTGGCTCAGGCCCTGCCTGCACGTGAGGCCGGTGCGGAAGTCAGTCTGGCGATTGCCGGCGTTGCGGCCGACAGCCTGAGTTCGATGATCCCCGGCCTGCTGGGCGGCGGTCAGGCACAAGGCTTGTTGAACGGCCAGCGCCAGCGCTTGATGGACCAGATCGGCAGCGATCTGAACAACACGTTGCTGTATGTCTATCGCGACCTGTCGGATAACGAGCTCGAGGAGTTTGCTACGTTTGCCGAATCGGCTGAGGGCAAGGCTTATTACCAGGCGGCGCTGGCGGCGATTCGGGCGGGGTTGGCGGTGGGGCAGAATCCTGCGAGCCCGACCCAATAAACTTCAGCGTGAGTTAGATCGCCATCGCGGGCAAGCCCGCTCCCACAGGTTTTTGTGTCAATCACAAAATAATGGGTTAACACCAGTCACTGTGGGAGCGGGCTTGCCCGCGATGGGGCGACAACTGCCGCTACAAATTCCTGCCCTTAATCCGCTTCGTCAAAAACCCGAAATACTCTCTACGCATCTCCAGCGTCTCATTCGCCAAATGATGCCGCCCCTGCGGCAACATCAACACCTGTGGCCGATCAAACTTGGCCTTCAACACTTCAAGGTTGTGCTGCCAGTCCACCGTCATATCCGCCTGCCCCTGCACAATCAGCGGCTGGCGCGTGCTGCCCGGCGCAGCTTCTATGCGCTTGATCCACCGCGACAACGCGCCCACCCACGCCGTGGGCAATCGCAGCGGCTGCAACGGATCGGCTTGCAGGAACGGCAAGAAATCCGGGTCGTTGGAGTTCTCGCTGAACCGCCGGGCAATGGCTTTGACGAATGGCTTGAGCAGGTAATAACTGAGCTGCGACCAGCCCCACGCTCGCGGCCTCACCAGCGGAGACAGCAGGATCACCTGGCCCTGGGCCGGACTGTTCGCGCCATGGTTGAGCACATGATCGATCACAATCGCGCCGCCGGTACTCTGCCCGCACAAGTGCCACGGCTGCGGCAGGCCCAGCGATTGCGCTTCGGCGAACAAGCCTTGCAGCGTGTCCTGATACTCGGCGAAATCCCTGATGCTCGCCTGTTCGCCGCTGGACAGACCGTGCCCCGGCAAATCGCAGGCGATCACCACAAAACCCTGATCCAGCGCCCACTCGATCACATGCCGGTAAAGGCCGGTGTGATCGTAGAAACCGTGAAACATAAACAGCGTCGCCTTGGCCCCCTCCGGCCACCAGACCTGGCTGACCAGCTCATAACCGCCCACCTCGAAACGCCCCAGGGCACTGCGCAGCTGACGCGCCGGAAAATCCAGCCCGTAGAACCGCCGGTACGCCAGCCCTTCCACGGACAGCGGCTGCCATTCGGCCAGTGGCCGCAGGCTGGCACGCAGATGATCGGGGTCGAAAGGGGTGGACATAAGCGATTCCAGAGCAAGAAGCGGACTTAATAAGCCTGCGATATTCATCTGTCGCGGCAAGCATGGCAAGCTGGGCGACCTTCGAGGATCGACACCCATGCGTTCGCCTTACCGCATCCCACTGCTTGCCACTCTGCTCGTCCTCGTGTGTGCCGGTGTTTTATGGGCGGCTTACGACTGGTTTCAGGGACGCTACTTGCGTGCCTTCAGCGACCACACGGCGCTGTTCTCCGGCGACCCGTTGCGCCTGCCCGACGACCTCGCCGGCCCCGGCGCGATTCGGCTCGTGCATTTCTGGGACCCCACCTGCCCGTGCAACGTCGGCAATCAGCAACACCTGAGCGAACTCGTCGAGCACTACGGCGCGCAAGGCGTCGAGTTTTACGCGGTACAAAAACCCGGCAGCCACGGCCAGTTGCCAAGCACGCTGAGCAGCCTGAAAACCCTCAGCGTCCTCCCAGGGGCCGAACAGATCCCGGCCAGCCCCGCCGTGGCGATCTGGGACCGTCGCGGCAAACTGGCGTATTTCGGCCCTTACAGCGAAGGCCTGACCTGCAATTCGAACAACAGCTTTATCGAGCCGATCCTGCAGGCGTTAAACGAGGGTCGCGCGGTGAATGCCACCCACACACTGGCGGTCGGGTGTTACTGCCCGTGGCCGGTCGATACACCGAAGTAGGGACAAACATCGCAACAAGAATCCCTCCTACGGGTGATGGGCCGATCCGACAGGTCGTGTTAAACAGTGTCGCCAGGGAATTGCTGCCACTCATAACAAGAACAAGGAATCACCATGAAACGTCTCCTGACTGCGCTCGTCCTGCTGATCGTCGTGCTCGCCGCCGGTGTCGGCTGGTACGTCTACAGCAAGCAGCCGACACGCCAGGGCATGGTTGAACTGCAACACCTGCAAGGTTCCGTCACCGTTCGCTACGACGAGCGCGGCATTCCGCACATCCGCGCCGACAACGAAACCGACCTGTATCGCGCCCTTGGCTACGTGCACGCCCAGGACCGGCTGTTCCAGATGGAAGTCCTGCGACGCCTCGCCCGGGGTGAACTGGCCGAAGTGCTCGGCCCGAAACTGCTCGACACCGACAAACTGATGCGCAGCCTGCGCATTCGCGAACGCGCCGAAACCTATCTGGCCGGCCTGGACAAACAGTCGCCAACGTTCATCGCCCTGCAAGCCTACCTGGACGGCATCAACCAGTATCAGGACAGCCACGCCAAGCCTGCGGAATTCGATGCACTGGGCATTTCAAAACGCCCGTTTACCGCTCAGGACACCATCAGCATCGCCGGTTACATGGCCTACAGTTTTGCCGCGGCATTTCGCACCGAACCGCTGCTGACTTATGTGCGCGATCAACTGGGCACCGACTATCTGAACGTCTTCGATCTCGACTGGCAGCCCAAGGGCGTGCTGGCGAAAAACCCGAGCGGCCCCATGCTGCCCCTCGCCAGCGCCGACTGGAAGGACCTCAATGCCCTCGCTCGCCTGAGTGAACAGGCTCTGGCCGAGAACGGCCTGCCGCAGTTCGAGGGCAGCAACGCCTGGGTCGTTTCCGGCAGTCGCACCAAAAGCGGCAAGCCACTGCTGGCGGGTGACCCGCATATCCGCTTTTCCGCGCCGTCGGTGTGGTACGAAGCCCATCTCTCGTCACCCGGTTTTGAACTCTACGGTCACTATCAGGCGTTGATGCCCTTCGCCTCGCTGGGAATGAACCGCGACTTCGGCTGGAGCATCACCATGTTCCAGAACGACGACCTCGACCTGATCGCCGAGAAGGTCAACCCGGACAACCCGAATCAAATCTGGTATCGCGGCCAATGGGTGGACATGGTCACCAGCGAACAGCAGATCGCGGTCAAGGGTCAGGCGCCGGTGACGCTGGTGCTGCGCCAGTCACCGCACGGTCCGATCGTCAACGATGCGTTGGGCACCAGCGCCGGCAAAACGCCGATCGCCATGTGGTGGGGTTTCCTCGAAAGCCAGAACCCGATCCTCGAAGGCTTCTACCAGCTCAACCGCGCCGACACCCTGGCCAAGGCGCGCAGTGCCGCCGCAAAAGTCCAGGCACCGGGCCTGAACATTGTCTGGGCCAACGCCAAGGGTGACATCGGCTGGTGGGCGGCGGCGCAGTTGCCGAAACGCCCGGCGGGTGTGCGTCCGTGGTTCATTCTTGACGGCGGCAGCGCTGAAGCGGACAAGGACGGTTTCTACCCGTTCAGCGCCAACCCGCAGGAAGAAAACCCGGCTCGCGGTTACATCGTCTCGGCCAACTTCCAGCCCGTGTCGCCGGTCGGTATCGAGATCCCGGGTTACTACAATCTGGCGGATCGGGGCCAGCAGCTCAATCGCCAGCTCAGCGACAAAACCGTCAAATGGGATCTGGAGGCCAGTCAGAAACTGCAATTGGGCACCACCACCGCCTACGGCCCGCGCTTGCTGGCGCCGCTGTTGCCAGTTCTGCGTGAAGTGGTGAGTGATCCAGCGGAACTGAAACTGGTGGAGCAACTGGCCCAGTGGACAGGCGACTACCCGCTGGATTCCACCAGCGCCACGCTGTTCAACCAGTTCCTGTTCAACCTGGCTGACGCAACGATGCGCGATGAACTGGGCAACGACTTTTTCGAAACGCTGCTCTCGACCCGAGTGATCGACGCTGCGTTACCGCGGCTGGCGGCGAACGCCGACTCGCCGTGGTGGGACAACCGCAACACCCCGGCCAAGGAAAGTCGTGCGCAGACGGTCAACGTGGCGTGGCAAGCGAGCCTCGCTCACCTCAAGACCACGCTGGGTGCGGATTTTGCGCAGTGGCAGTGGGGCAAGGCGCACACCCTGACCCATGGTCATCCACTGGGGCAGCAAAAGCCGCTGGATCGGGTGTTCAATGTCGGGCCGTTCGCGGCGCCGGGCAGTCACGAAGTGCCGAACAACCTGTCAGCGAAGATCGGGCCGGCGCCGTGGCCGGTGACTTACGGGCCGTCGACCCGACGCCTGATCGACTTCGCCGACCCGGCCCACAGCTTGACCGTGAATCCGGTGGGCCAGAGTGGCGTGCCATTTGACCGGCATTTTGACGACCAGGCTGAGGCGTATGTCGAAGGGGTGTACTTCCAGGCGTATCTGAATGAAGAGGAAGTGGCGGCGAATACGCGCAGTACGTTGAAGCTGTTGCCGGCGCGGGCTGCGCAGTAGATCTTTGTTGTCTTGGCTGCCGCCATCGCGAGCAAGCTCGCTCCCACAGGGGGACGCATTCCAATGTGGGAGCGAGCTTGCTCCCATAGGGGGACGCATTCCAATGTGGGAGCGAGCTTGCTCGCGATGGCGGCCTGACAGGGAACATCAATGCATGTTCAAACCATCGCCGCAAAATTCAACCTGAACTGCTGCGGCGTCACCCCCAGCCGCCGGTTGAACACGCTACGCATGTGCTGGGCATCACGGAACCCGCACTGATAGGCCACGGTCTTCAGCGGCGCACGGGTGCTTTCCAGCATCACCCGCGCCGCATCCACCCTCGCCCGCTCGACAAATTCTGCCGGAGTGATTTTCGCCTCTTTGGCAAACACTCTGGAAAAGTTGCGGGCGCTCATGTTGGCGGCGTTGGCCAGATCAGCAATGCTCAGATCGCCCGTGAGATTGGCCAGCACATAAAGCTGAACCAGTGCCACCGCCGATGTCGGTTCGGCATGGGGCGTAAGGAACGGGCTGAACTGCGATTGCCCGCCTGAGCGTTGCGTGAACACCACCAGTCGCTTGGCCACGCTCAATGCCACTTCCGGCCCGTGATCGCGCGCCAGCAGGTACAACGACAAATCAATCCCCGCCGTCACCCCCGCCGAGGTGTAGAGCTCGCCGTCCTGCACGTACAAGCGATCCGCGTCGACCTGCGTCGTCGGGCACAACGCCGCCAGCGCGGCTGCATCGCCCCAGTGAGTCGTCACCGTCCGCCCTTCGAGCAAACCGGCGCGGGCGAGCATGAACGCGCCGTTGCAGATCGAGCCAAAACGTTGCGCCAACGCGCTCGCATCGCGCAACCAGGCATCGAACGCCGCACCGAAATCCATGAACGGCAACTGCGGTCCCCCGGGCACCAGCAACAAATCGTAGGCCTCCAATGCCTCGCTGTAATGTCGATGGGCATTGAGCGACAAACCGTTGGAGCACGGCATCATCCCGCGCTCCACGCCGATCACTTCCAGCCGATAGTGATCCTGGGGTGCCAGGAAACGATTGGCCTCGGAAAACACATCCATGGGACCGGTCACGTCCAGCGACTGGACGCCGGCGAAGACCACGATGGCGACGGTTTTTTGCATGGTTCAAATTCCGACCTTGAATGTGAAAAAGATCGCAGCCTTCGGCAGCTCCTACATTGGATCGCGTGCCTTTGTAGGAGCTACCGAAGGCTGCGATCTTTTTGGGCCGCGCATCGCCACCCTAGCCAATCCGCACCCAACAAGCGAGGTTGGCGCGATATGCATCCTCATTGGCAAGGATCGCAGCCATGCAGCGATTGTCCGGTGTCGGGGCCGGGAACAGACTGGTTCCATCAGCGCCGCCACGGCGTTCCCCACGAGGACAGCACCATGAGCAGCACCATCGCCGGTATCAAAATTCCCGACAGCGCACTGGCCCGTGCCACCACGGAATACATCCGCGACGTCGAATCCGACCTGCTTTACCACCACTCGCGCCGGGTGTTTCTGTTCGGCGCGTTGAGCGGCGAACGCAAGCAACTGGCGTACAACCCGGAGCTGCTGTACGTCGGTGCGATGTTCCATGACGTGGGCCTGGTGGAAGGTTATCGCAGCGACGCTGAGCGTTTTGAAGTCGATGGTGCCAACGCAGCGGCAGCGTTCCTCAAGCCTTACGGGCTGAGCGATGATGATATCGAGCAAGTCTGGTTATCGATTGCCCTGCACACCACGCCGGGTGTCCCGCAACACCTGCGGCCCACCGTCGCGCTGGTGACTGCCGGGGTTGAAATGGACGTGCTGGGCATGGATTACGCGGCTTTTTCCAACGTGCAGCGTGAAGCGGTGGTGCATGCGCATCCACGGGGTGAAGGGTTCAAGGAGTGCATCATCTGCGCCTTTGCCGACGGCCTGCGCCATCGCCCGCAAACCACGTTTGGCAACGTGAAGACCGATGTGCTGATGGATCAGGAGCCAGGGTTCAAACCGATGAACTTCGTCGAGGTCATCCGCAAATCCCCTTGGGCAGCGTAGGCCCAAAAATCAAAAGATCGCAGCCTGCGGCAGCTCCTACAGGAGAATTCATTTCTCTGTAGGAGCTGCCGCAGGCTGCGATCTTTTGCAGTCAAGCCGCTTCCGGCGCCTGCTGTGCGCGACGCACGTCCGGTTGCTTCCATGAGTCGGCAGCGCTTTCTTCGATGGCCTGCTGGATCGCGCGTTTGCGCGCTTCTTCGGCGCGGCGGCTGAAGAACCAGACGAGGAAGGTCATCAGCGACACCGCCAGCAGAATCAAACTGGCCACGGCGTTGATCTCAGGCTTCACGCCCAGGCGCACCGCCGAGAACACTTCCATCGGCAGGGTCGTCGATCCCGGCCCCGACACGAAGCTGGCCAACACCAGATCATCCAGCGACAGCGCGAACGACATCATGCCGCCCGCACCGAGCGAGGGCGCGATCATCGGGATGGTGATCAAAAAGAACACCTTCCACGGCCGCGCGCCAAGGTCCATGGCCGCCTCTTCGATGGACAGGTCCAGCTCACGCAAGCGCGCCGAGACCACCACCGCCACATACGCCGCACAGAACGTGGTGTGGGCGATCCAGATGGTGACGATGCCGCGTTCCTGTGGCCAGCCGATCATCTGCGCCATCGCCACGAACAGCAGCAACAGCGACAGACCGGTGATCACTTCGGGCATGACCAGCGGCGCCGTGACCAGACCACCGAACAGCGTGCGACCCTTGAAGTGGGTGATGCGAGTCAGGACGAACGCCGCCAATGTGCCCAACGCCACCGCTGCCACCGCCGTGTAGCAGGCGATTTCCAGCGAGCGCACCACCGAGCCCATCAATTGCGTGTTGTCCATCAAGCCGACGTACCACTTGATCGACCAGCCGCCCCACACCGTCACCAGTTTCGAGGCGTTGAACGAGTAGATCACCAGGATCAGCATCGGCGCGTAGATGAACAGCAGCCCCACTACCAGCATAAAACTCGAGAAACGGAAGCGCTTCATTCCTTGCCCTCCATTTCTTTGGCCTGGCTACGGTTGAACAGGATGATCGGCACGATCAGGATCAGCAGCATCACTACGGCGAGAGCGGACGCCACCGGCCAGTCACGGTTATTGAAGAATTCTTGCCAGAGCACTTTACCGATCATCAGGGTTTCCGGACCGCCAAGCAGTTCCGGGATCACGAACTCCCCCACCACCGGGATGAACACCAGCATGCAACCCGCGACGATGCCGTTCTTGGACAGGGGAATGGTGATTTTCCAGAAGCTGTTGAAGGTACTCGAACCCAGGTCCGACGCGGCTTCCAGCAGGCTGTTGTCGTGCTTCACCAGGTTGGCGTAGAGCGGCAGGATCATGAACGGCAAGTACGAATACACAACACCGATGTACACCGCGAGGTTGGTGTTGAGGATTTGCAGCGGTTCGTCGATCCAGCCCATGGTCATCAGGAAACCGTTGAGCAGGCCGTTGTTGCTGAGGATGCCCATCCACGCGTACACGCGGATCAGAATCGCGGTCCAGGTCGGCATCATGATCAACAGCACCAGCACCGTTTGCATCTCTTTACGGGCGCTGGCGATGGCGTAGGCCATCGGGTAGCCGATCAGCAGGCACAGGACGGTGCTGATCAGCGCCATCTTCAGCGAGCCGAGGTAGGCGGCGATGTACAACTCATCGTCACCGAGCATGGCGTAGTTGCCGAGGTTGAGCAGCACCTGCAGCTTCTGGTCAACGAAGGTGTAGATCTCGGTGTACGGTGGAATGGCCACATCGGCTTCGGCGAAGCTGATCTTCAGGACGATGAAGAACGGCAGCATGAAGAACAGGAACAGCCAGATGAACGGAACCCCGATGACCAACTGGCGGCCACCGGGAATTATTCGGTTGAGACGGCGTTTGAATTTGCGCATGTTCATGAGCGCAGTACCACGCCGCTGTCGTCTTCCCAGTACACGTAAACCTGGTCGCCCCAGGTCGGGCGCTGGCCACGGCGTTCGGCGTTGGCCACGAACGACTGAACGATCTTGCCGCTCGGCAACTCGACGTAAAACACCGAGTGACCACCGAGGTAGGCGATGTCATGCACCTTGCCGCTGGACCAGTTGTATTGGCAGGTCGGCATGGTCGGAGTGACCAGCAGTTTTTCCGGACGAATCGCGTAAGTCACGGATTTGTCCTGCACCGACGTGCTGATGCCGTGGCCGACGTAGATCTGCCGGTCGAGGTCCTTGCAGGTGATGATTGCGTGGCCTTCGGCGTCGTCGATCACTTCGCCGTCGAAGATGTTGACGTTGCCGATGAATTCACAGACCAGGCGGCTGGTCGGGGTTTCGTAGATGTCGATCGGGCTGCCGATCTGGGCGATCCAGCCCAGGTGCATGATCGCGATGCGCTCGGCCATGGTCATGGCCTCTTCCTGGTCGTGGGTCACCATGACGCAGGTCACGCCGACGCGCTCGATGATCTCGACCAGCTCCAGCTGCATTTGCGAGCGCAGCTTTTTGTCCAGCGCGCCCATTGGCTCGTCGAGCAGCAACAGCTTCGGACGCTTGGCCAGGGAGCGCGCCAGCGCCACACGCTGGCGCTGGCCACCGGACAATTGATGCGGCTTGCGCTTGGCGTACTGCGACATCTGCACCAGCTTGAGCATGTCTGCGACACGGGCATCGACCTCAGCCGCGGGCAGCTTATCCTGCTTGAGGCCGAAGGCGATGTTCTGCGCCACAGTCATGTGCGGGAACAAGGCGTACGACTGGAACATCATGTTGATCGGACGCTCGTACGGCGGCATGTCGGTGATGTCGACGCCATCGAGGAAAATGCGCCCCTCCGTGGGCCGTTCGAAGCCTGCGAGCATGCGCAGCAACGTGGACTTGCCCGATCCCGAACCGCCGAGCAGGGCGAAGATCTCGCCTTTCTTGATTTCCAGGGACACATCGTCCACGGCAATCGTCTCGTCGAACTTCTTCGTGACCCGGTCGATTTTGACCAACACCTGTTTCGGTGTCTGGTCGCCCTCGAGGGCTTTCTTATAGGCGCCGGAGGCAACTGCCATTTACGAAACTCCCAACAAAAAGAGTGCAGTTCGCTCAAGGTGAGCCAACCTTGGATAGTTTGAGCCTTGAAGCTATTTCCCCGACTTGACCTTGGTCCAGCTGCGGGTCATCAAACGTTGAATGTTTGGTGGTAACTCGATCGACACGTAAGTCTTGTCGAGGACTGCTTGCGGTGGATAAACCGACTCGTCGGTGCGGATGGACTGGTCCATCAGTTTGTCCGAGGCAGGGTTGGGGTTCGCATAGCCAACCGAATCACTGACCTGTGCGATCACCTCGGGTTTCAACAGATAGTTGATGAACGCGTGGGCCTCTTTGACGTTGCTCGAATCCTTCGGAATCGCCAGCATGTCGAACCACAGCGCACCGCCCTCTTTGGGAATGCTGTAGGCCACGTCCACGCCTTTGCCGGCTTCGGCCGCGCGCGCCTTGGCCTGGAACATGTCGCCGGAAAAACCGATGGCGATGCAGATGTCGCCATTGGCCAGGTCGGCGATGTATTTGGAAGAATGGAAGTACGTCACGTAAGGCCGCACTGCGAGCAACTTGGCTTCGGCCTTTTTGTAATCTTCGGGGTTGGTGCTGTTGGCGTTGAGGCCCATGTAGTTGAGGACGGTGGGCATCATTTCATCGGCGGAATCGAGGAACGCGACACCGCAGCTGTGCAGCTTTTTGATATTTTCCGGCTCGAACACCGTCGCCCAGGAATCGATCTTGTCGACGCCCAGCACAGCCTTGATTTTCTCGACGTTGTAACCGATGCCGTTAGTGCCCCACAGGTACGGCACGGCGTACAGGTTACCCGGATCGTTTTGCTCCAGACGCTTGAGCAGCACCGGATCGAGGTTGGAATAATTCGGCAACTTCGACTTGTCGAGCTTCTGGAACGCGCCCGCCTTGATCTGCTTGCCAAGGAAGTGGTTGGACGGCACGACCACGTCGTAACCGGTACGCCCGGCCAGCAACTTGCCTTCCAGGGTTTCGTTGGAATCGAAGACGTCATAGACCGGCTTGATGCCCGTCTCTTTCTGGAAGTCGGCCAGGGTGGTCGAACCGATGTAATCCGACCAGTTATAAATATGCACGGTACCCGCGGCCTGGACACTGACAGCCATTGTCAGCCCGGCGCCCGCCAGGAATGCATTGCGCAACAAAGAAGAAATAGGCAAGTGGAGGTCCTCTAAAATTAGTTGGGCCCAAGTTGCCCCGCGTTACATGACAGTCGTAGCTGCCCAGCAACAAACCGGCGCGCAACTTACCCTCGAAAAACCGATCCAGCAAAACTTTTATGCATTTGTATCTGTAGGAGCGAGCTTGCTCGCGATGGTCGTCAACGTTAACGCGGGGAACCTGATGCCCCGCGTCGCTCTTGAGTTCTTCGCGAGCAAGCTCGCTCCTACAAAGGTTATTTACCCGATTTGATCTTGGTCCAGCTGCGCGTCAGGATGCGTTGGGTTGCGGCCGGCAAATCGGCAATCGCGTACAGCTTGGCCAACACGTCCGCAGGTGGGTAGATGCCCGGGTCGCCGGTAATGTCTTTAGCAACCAGCGGGGTGGCCGCCGCGTTACCGTTCGGGAAGCGCACGGCGTCGGTGATTTCAGCCATGATTTCCGGCTTCATCAGGAAGGTCATGAACTTGTAGGCGCCTTCGACGTTTTCGGCATCTTTAGGGATGGCGACCATGTCGTAGAAGCTGCCGGCACCTTCCTTCGGAATGTTGTAGCTGACTTTCACCTTGTCACCGGCTTCAGCCGCGCGGGACTTGGCCTGGTAGATGTCACCCGAGTAACCGATGGCCACGCAGATGTTGCCGTTGGCCAGGTCGGAGATGTACTTGGACGAGTGAAAGTAACCGATCGAAGGACGAACTTTCAGGAACAGCGCTTCGGCTTCGGCCAGTTGTTTTTTGTCCTGGCTGTCGGTTGGATAGCCCAGGTAATGCAACGCCACCGGAATCATCTCGGTTGGCGAATCGAGGACGCTGATCCCGCACGATTTCAACTTCGCGGCGTTTTCAGGTTTGAAGATCAGGTCCCAGGAATTGGTCGGTGCATCGGCACCCAGTGCAGCCTTGACCTTCTCGGCGTTGAAACCGATACCGATCGAACCCCACATGTACGGGAACGCATGTTCGTTGCCCGGGTCACTCACCGACACCGCTTTGAGCAGGTCTGTGTTCAGGTTTTTCCAGTTAGGCAGCTTGGACTTGTCGAGCTTCTGGTAAACGCCGGCCTTGATCTGCTTGGCCAGGAAGTTGTTCGACGGTACGACGATGTCGTAGCCGGACTTGCCTGCCAGCAACTTGGCTTCCAGGGTTTCGTTGCTGTCGAATACGTCGTAGACAACCTTGATCCCCGACTCGGCTTCGAACTTCTTGACGGTGTCCGGTGCGATGTAATCGGACCAGTTGTACACGTGAAGAACCTTGTCATCCGCCTGAACTGCGCCCGCCATCACGCCCATCAGGGACATGGCGAGGAGGGTCTTGCCAGCTATCTTCATACCTAATGCCTTCATGGGTAATGCTCCGATTATTCTTTTTAACCACGTGCCGGCGGCCACTTCCCGGGCTTCCGAACGGTGGGTAGTCTGGCAAGATCCAAGGCAGGCTTTCAAGGAAAGTCCGATCCTTTATTTGCCCCGAGCGACATGCAAACTTCACACCCCGCTCAGAGCCTAGCACTTAGCCCTGCAATGCACTCAGGGTCAGGTCCAGACACTTGCGTGCCTTGGTCACCAGCTCATCGATTTCAGCCTTGGTAATCACCAGCGGCGGAGCAATGATCATGGTGTCGCCCACGGCACGCATGATCAGGCCGTTGTCGAAGCAGAACGTGCGGCAAATCATGCCGACGCCCTTGCCTTCATAACGCTTGCGCGTGGCCTTGTCCTGAACCAGTTCGATGGCCCCCAACAGACCGACCCCACGCACTTCCCCCACCAACGGGTGATCGCTCAGCTCCCGCAGACGCTTTTGCAAATAGGGTGCCGTTTCCGCATGAACGCGCTCGATAATTTTTTCTTCGCGCAGGATGCGGATATTTTCCAGCGCCACCGCAGCGGCCACCGGGTGCCCGGAATAGGTGAAGCCATGGTTGAAATCGCCGCCCTCGTTGAGCACTGCGACCACCTCATCACGCACGATCAACCCACCCATCGGGATGTAGCCGGACGTCAGGCCTTTGGCGATGGTCATCATGTCGGGCTTGAGGCCGTAGAAATCAGTACCGAACCACTCGCCGGTGCGGCCGAAGCCACAGATCACTTCGTCCGCCACGAACAGGATGTCGTACTTGGCGAGGATTTCCTTGATGCGCGGCCAGTAGGTCTCTGGCGGAATGATCACGCCGCCGGCGCCCTGAATCGGCTCGGCAATAAACGCACCGACGTTGTCCACGCCGACTTCGAGAATTTTTTCTTCCAGCTGATTCGCCGCCCACACACCGAACTCTTCCGGTGTCATGTCGCCGCCTTCACTGAACCAGTAAGGCTGGGCAATGTGGACGATGCCCGGGATCGGCAAGTCGCCCTGTTCGTGCATGTAAGTCATGCCACCCAGGCTCGCGCCGGCCACGGTGGAACCGTGATAGCCGTTCTTGCGGCTGATGATGACTTTCTTGTTCGGCTGACCCTTGATCGCCCAATAATGGCGGACCATGCGCAGCATGGTGTCGTTGCCTTCGGAACCGGAACCGGTGAAGAACACATGGTTCATGCCCTCTGGCGCGATATCGGCAATGGCTTTGGCCAGTTCCAGCACCGGCGGGTGAGCGGTCTGGAAGAACAGGTTGTAGTAAGGCAGTTCGCGCATCTGTTTGCTGGCAGCATCCGCCAGTTCATCGCGACCGTAGCCAATCGCTACGCACCACAGGCCGGCCATGCCGTCGAGGATCTTGTTGCCTTCGCTGTCCCAGAGGTAAACGCCTTTGGCGCTGGTGATGATCCGCGGGCCTTTCTCTTTCAGCTGCTTGAAGTCGCTGAACGGCGCCAGGTGATGATCATTGCTCAGGGCTTGCCATTCACGGGTTTGCGGGTTGTTGCTGGTCATGCGAATTCTCCTAAAGATTTCGGTGAAAGCGCCGCTAGCGTCAGCGGCGCCCGGCGCATCAGACGGCGAAGAGCAGGAATTCCCGCTCCCATGAGCTGATGACGCGCTTGAAGTTTTCATGCTCGGCCCGCTTGACCGCGACGTAGCCAGTGATGAATTTCTTGCCCAGGTACTTCTCGATGGTCGCGCTGTTTTCCATGCGTTCCAGCGCGTCTTCGATGGTCAGTGGCAGGCGCAGGTTGCGGCGTTCATAGCCGCGCCCCACCACCGGCGCACTCGGGTTCAGGCCTTCGACCATGCCGATATAGCCGCACAGCAGGCTCGCGGCAATCGCCAGGTAAGGGTTGGCGTCGGCACCCGGCAGGCGGTTTTCCACCCGACGGTTTTGCGGCCCGGCATCCGGAACCCGCAGGCCCACGGTGCGGTTCTCTTCGCCCCACTCCACGTTCACCGGCGCCGAGGTATCCGGCAGGAAGCGGCGGAACGAGTTCACGTTCGGGGCGAACAGCGGCAACAGTTCGGGGATCAGTTTCTGCAAGCCACCGATGTGGTGCAGGAACAACTGGCTCATGGTCCCGTCTTCATTGGAGAACACGTTTTTGCCGGTCTCCATGTCGATGATGCTCTGGTGCAAGTGCATCGCACTGCCGGGCTCGCCGGTCATGGGCTTGGCCATGAAGGTCGCCGCCACATCGTGCTTGAGCGCAGCTTCGCGCATGGTGCGCTTGAAGATCAGAATCTGGTCGGCCAACGACAGGGCATCGCCGTGACGGAAGTTGATTTCCATCTGCGCCGTGCCGTCCTCGTGGATCAGCGTGTCGAGGTCCAGCTCCTGCAATTCGCACCAGTCGTAGACGTCTTCGAACAGCGGATCGAATTCGTTGGCCGCTTCAATGGAGAACGACTGACGGCCGGTTTCCGGGCGCCCGGAACGGCCAATCGGCGGTTGCAACGGGTAGTCCGGGTCGTCGCTGCGCTTGGTCAGGTAAAACTCCATTTCCGGCGCCACGATCGGCTGCCAGCCCTTGTCGGCATAGAGTTTCAAGACTTTCTTGAGCACGTTGCGCGGCGACAGCTCAATCGGGTTGCCTTGCTTGTCGTAGGTGTCGTGGATCACCTGAGCGGTCGGCTCGATGGACCACGGCACCACGTACACTGCGTTCTGGTCGGGGCGGCAGATCATGTCGATGTCGGCCGGGTCGAGCAGTTCGTAATAGATGTCGTCTTCGACATAGTCGCCGGTCACGGTCTGCAGCAGAACGCTCTCGGGCAGGCGCATGCCCTTTTCAGCAATGAACTTGTTGGTCGGCGAAATCTTGCCCCGGGTGATCCCGGTCAAGTCGGCGATCATGCATTCGACTTCTGTGATCTTGTGGTCTTTCAACCAATCGGTGAGCTGGTCGAGGTTGTTACTCATAAATGCCTCTTAGGCTGAGTTTCCTGACTCTTATAAGTCAGGCGTTGTTTGACGCATCGGCGTCGCTTGGTACAGATTGACACTGCAACTGCCGCGTACCAATACCCGTCAGGGCAGCGGCGCAGCGAGCGAAAATTTAGTCGTGCGTGCAGAATCATGAGCAGCCGCCGACGCGTTGGTCGGGCTGCCAAGGTAAAACAGTTCTATATTGGAAGGATGAGCCGTAAACAGATTGTCGTGCAGACCGTCCAGAATATCGGACGGAGCCAGCAGGAACGCCGGGGAAGGCAGAGTCGACGGCACGCCTTGGGCAATACGGGCCTTGGCGTGAGCGTTACGATCGCCACTGATGTGATAAGCATGCAGACCGATCTGCCTGGAGCAGATGGCGACGCCGATTAACGGCAGGCGAGACATGAAGCACCCCGGTATTATTGCTGTTATGGGTTTGAATCGAGCTTAGCCTTGTTCATTTTTTTACACAACACCCCCGTAAAAAATACAACACGGCCCGCTCAAGCCCGCGGACGGCAAAGCGCTCAATGGCATAAAAACGCCCCAAAGTGCCTCAAAAAAGCCTCACGGGCGCTTTTTTAGGGCAAAAAAGGCCTCGCTTGACTTCGGCATGCCGTTCGGGTTGACTGAAACCCGAAGAGATCAATGATTGATATTTTTAACAACAAAGGTGTTGCATCATGTCGGTACCCCCGCGTGCCGTTCAGCTTAACGAAGCGAACGCGTTCCTTAAGGAACATCCTGAGGTTCTGTACGTTGACCTTCTGATTGCGGATATGAATGGTGTGGTGCGCGGCAAGCGCATTGAACGCACCAGTCTCCACAAGGTTTACGAGAAAGGCATCAACCTGCCGGCCTCTCTATTTGCTCTGGATATCAACGGTTCGACGGTGGAAAGCACCGGCCTGGGCCTGGACATCGGCGATGCTGACCGAATCTGCTATCCAATCCCTGACACCCTGTGCAATGAGCCCTGGCAGAAGCGCCCGACCGCGCAACTGTTGATGACCATGCACGAGCTCGAAGGCCAGCCGTTCTTTGCCGACCCGCGAGAAGTGCTGGCCAATGTCGTGCGCAAGTTCGACGAAATGGGCCTGACCATCTGCGCCGCATTCGAACTGGAGTTCTACCTGATCGACCAGGAGAACGTGAACGGTCGTCCGCAGCCGCCACGCTCGCCAGTGTCCGGTAAGCGCCCGCATTCGACACAGGTCTACCTGATCGACGACCTCGACGAATACGTCGACTGCCTCCAGGACATTCTGGAAGGTGCGAAAGAGCAAGGCATCCCGGCCGACGCGATCGTCAAGGAAAGTGCCCCGGCGCAGTTTGAAGTGAACCTGCACCACGTGGCCGACCCGATCAAGGCGTGCGACTACGCAGTCCTGCTCAAGCGCCTGATCAAAAACATCGCCTACGACCATGAAATGGACACCACGTTCATGGCCAAGCCTTACCCGGGCCAGGCGGGCAATGGTCTGCACGTGCACATCTCGATTCTTGATAAAGATGGCAAAAACATTTTTGCCAGCGAGGATCCCGAGCAGAACGCCGCACTGCGTCACGCGATCGGCGGTGTGCTCGAGACCCTGCCCGCGCAGATGGCTTTCCTCTGCCCGAACGTCAACTCCTACCGTCGTTTCGGCGCACAGTTCTACGTGCCGAACTCGCCGTGCTGGGGCCTGGACAACCGCACCGTGGCGATCCGCGTGCCGACCGGTTCCTCCGATGCCGTGCGTATCGAGCATCGCGTGGCCGGCGCCGACGCCAACCCGTACCTGTTGATGGCTTCGGTGCTGGCGGGCGTGCACCACGGCCTGACCAACAAGATCGAGCCGGGCGCGCCCGTGGAAGGCAACTCCTACGAGCAGAACGAGCAAAGCCTGCCGAACAACCTGCGCGATGCACTGCGCGAGCTGGACGACAGCGAAGTCATGGCCAGGTACATCGATCCGAAATACATCGATATCTTCGTGGCCTGCAAGGAAAGTGAGCTGGAAGAGTTCGAACACTCCATCTCCGACCTTGAGTACAACTGGTATCTGCATACCGTTTAACGCGATTGCAGTAAAAAAGAACGCCGTCGGCTGATAAGGCCGACGGCGTTTTTTTATGGCCGCCTGCGGCGGATCGCGAGCAAGCTCGCTCCCACAAGGACTTCCTGCTTACTCAAATTTCATTTCGCTGAAGATCAACTGTGGGAGCGAGCTTGCTCGCGATGGCGGCCAGGCAGACAACACAGGTGCCTGCTCGTACAATGCCCGCTGCCCCGCAGGAGACTTCAATGACCCGACTCGCCACCGTTCGCAAACCCCGCGCCCGCAGCCAGGCCCGGATCGATTCGATACTCGATGCCGCCCGCACGCTGCTGGCCGCCGAGGGCGTGGCCAGTCTGTCGATCTACAGCGTCGCCGAGCGCGCGGAGATTCCGCCCTCCTCCGTCTACCACTTCTTCGCCAGTGTCCCGGCCCTGCTCGAAGCGCTGACCGCCGACGTCCATGCCGCCTTCCGCGCTTGCCTGCAAGCGCCCATCGACCACCACGCGCTAAGCGGTTGGCGCGACCTCTCGCGGCTGGTGGAACAACGCATGCTCGACATCTACGACCAGGACGCCGCCGCCCGCCAACTGATCCTCGCGCAACACGGCCTGACCGAAGTCACCCAGGCCGACCGCCAGCACGACATTGAACTGGGCGACCTGATGCACAAACTGTTCGATCATCATTTCGAACTGCCGAAGCTGCCGACCGATGTCGATGTGTTTGCGCTGGCCATGGAGTTGGGTGATCGGGTGTATGCGCGCTCGGTGCAACAGCATGGGCAAATCACGCCGCGCATGGCCGAGGAAGGGATGCGTGTGTTTGATGCTTATCTGGGGCTGTATCTGCCCCCGTATCTGCACAAGCGCGGCGCGCTTTGAAAGATCGCAGCCTTCGGCAGCTCCTACAGGTGTAAGCATCCTCTGTAGGCGCTGCCGAAGGCTGCGATCTTTTGACTGACGCCCTTACAACTTGGCGATCGATACCTCGGTGGATTTCACAAACGCGATCACTTCGCTGCCGACGACCAGCTCCAGCTCTTTCACCGAACGAGTGGTAATCACCGAAGTGACGATGCCGGAAGCGGTCTGCACGTCGATTTCCGACAGCACGTCACCCAATACGATTTCCTTGATCGAGCCTTTGAACTGGTTACGAACGTTGATGGCTTTGATAGTCATGATGTTGATTCCTGTCGTTGGATGAGGCTTGAGTTATTGAGCCCAGCGCAATTGCGTAGGCAAGGGTGAAACGGGTTCCGGTTCCGGCGGTTGGCCGGGTAACGCGAGGACGCGATTGAGGACTTCGGTCTCCAGCGCCGCCAGCCGATGGGAGCCACGAACCCGAGGGCGCGGCAGCTCCACGTGCAGGTCGAGGCCAACTTCGCCCTCTTCGATCAGGATCACCCGGTCGGCAATCGCCACCGCTTCACTGACGTCGTGGGTCACCAGCAGCACGGTGAAACCATGCTTCTGCCAGAGCCGCTCGATCAGTTGCTGCATTTCAATCCGGGTCAGGGCATCCAGCGCGCCCAGTGGCTCGTCGAGCAACAGCAGACGCGGCTGATGGATCAGCGCGCGGGCCAGGGCCACGCGTTGCTTCTGCCCACCGGACAGCGCCGCCGGCCACTCATTGGCGCGGTCCGCCAGGCCAACCGATTCCAGCGCGTCCAGCGCTTGCGGACGCCAGTTGCCCTTGAGCCCGAGACCGACGTTGTCGATGACTTTTTTCCACGGCAGCAGACGCGCTTCCTGAAACATCAATCGCGTGTCTTGTCGCGCATCGCCCAGCGGCGCGGAGCCGGCCAGCAGCTCACCACCGGTGGGTTTATCGAGACCGGCGAGCAAGCGCAACAGGGTGCTTTTACCGCAACCGCTGCGCCCTACCACGGCAACGAATTGACCGGCCGGAATGTGCAGATCGATCTCGCGCAACACCTGCCGCGAGCCGAAGGTCTTTTGCAGTTTGCGCACCACCAGCGGTATCCCGCGCAGCAGGCGTGGAGGTTGTTGAGCGGTCATGCGGCACCTCCTTTGGCAACCTGGTACGCCGGATGCCAACGCAGCCAGACACGTTCCAGTCCACGGGCCGCAAGGTCGGCAAGCTTGCCAAGCACTGCGTACAACAGGATCGCCAGCACCACCACGTCGGTCTGCAAAAACTCTCGGGCATTCATGGCCAGGTAGCCGATACCGGAGCTGGCAGAGATGGTTTCGGCGACGATCAAGGTCAGCCACATGAAGCCCAGGGCGAAGCGCACGCCGACCAGAATCGAAGGCAACGCACCCGGCAGGATCACCTGACGGAACAGGCTGAAACCGGACAAGCCATAACTGCGCGCCATCTCCACCAGCGCCGGATCGACGTTGCGGATGCCGTGATAGGTGTTGAGGTAAATCGGGAACAACGTGCCCAATGCCACCAGAAAAATCTTCGCCGATTCGTCGATGCCGAACCATAGGATCACCAGCGGAATCAGCGCCAGGTGCGGCACGTTGCGGATCATCTGCACCGAGCTGTCGAGCAGGCGTTCGCCCCATTTCGACAGGCCGGTGATGAACCCCAGCACCAGACCAATACTGCCGCCGATCGTGAATCCCAGCGCCGCGCGCCAGCCGCTGATTGCCAGGTGCGTCCAGATTTCGCCGCTGCGCACCAGGCTCACGCCGGCTTCGATGACCGCGATTGGCGCCGGCAGAATCCGCGTCGACAACCAGCCCGCCGACACCGACAACTGCCACACCGCCAACAGCAGAATCGGCAACGCCCATGGCGCCAGAGTGTGAATGGTTTTCTTCATGGCGCGCCTCAGCTTTGGGACGCGGCTTTGGGAAGAATGTCGTTGGCGACCATCTCGCCGAACGGGCTGACGTAGTTGGCGCCCTGAGGCAGCTGCGGACGCTCGATGTCCAGATGCGGAAACAGCAGCTCGGCGACCCGATACGACTCTTCAAGGTGTGGATAACCGGAGAAGATGAAGGTGTCGATGCCCAGGTCCGCGTATTCCTTCACGCGGGCAGCCACGGTCGGACCGTCGCCGACCAATGCCGTACCGGCACCGCCACGCACCAGACCCACACCGGCCCACAGATTGGGGCTGACTTCGAGGTTGTCGCGACTGCCGCCATGCAGCGCTGCCATGCGTTGCTGACCGACGGAATCGAAACGCGCCAGAGACGCCTGGGCGGGAGCGATGGTGTCATCGTCCAGGTGCGAGATCAGTCGATCCGCTGCTTGCCAGGCTTCGGCATTGGTTTCACGCACGATCACATGCAGACGAATGCCGAAGCGCACGGTGCGCCCGAGTTTCGCGGCTTTGGCGCGCACTTGCTCGATCTTCTCGGCCACCGCTGCCGGCGGTTCGCCCCAGGTCAGGACCATTTCCACTTGCTCGGCAGCCAAGTCCTGCGCCGCCTCCGACGAGCCACCGAAGTACAGCGGCGGACGCGGTTGCTGGATCGGCGGATAGAGCAGCTTGGCGCCTTTGACGCTGATGTGCTGACCGTCGTAATCAACGGTCTCGCCTTCCAGCACGCGGCGCCAGATGCGGGTGAATTCCACCGAGGCCTGATAGCGTTCTTCGTGGCTGAGGAACAAGCCGTCGCCAGCCAGTTCCTCCGGATCACCGCCGGTGACCAGGTTAAACAGCGCCCGCCCGCCGGACAAGCGATCGAGTGTTGCCGCCTGACGTGCTGCCACTGTCGGGGAAATGATCCCGGGGCGCAGGGCGACGAGGAATTTCAGGCGCTGGGTCACCGGGATCAGCGACGCCGCCACCAACCACGAGTCTTCGCAGGAGCGGCCGGTGGGAATCAACACCCCGCCGAAGCCCAGACGATCCGCCGCTTGCGCGACTTGTTGCAGGTAACCGTGATCGACGGCGCGAGCGCCTTCGCTGGTGCCAAGGTAATGGCCGTCGCCGTGGGTGGGCAGGAACCAGAAGATGTTGAGGCTCATGGAGTGGTCTCCTTGGGGGTTCGAATTAGTGCGCTTTGGCAACGGCTGCCGGCGGCGTCCAGATCACGTCTTTGATGCTCAACGGTTTCGGAATCAGCTTGAGCTGATAGAAGCTGTCGGCAATTTTCTGTTGCGCGGCGACCACTTCCGGGGTCAGGAACAGCGCTCCATAGCCTTGGCGTTTCATCGAGGTCAGGGTGATGTCTGCCGGCAGGCCGAGCAGTGGCGAAACCTGTCTGGTTACGTCTTCCGGGTTGGCCTTGGCCCATTCGCCAACCGCGCGCACTTCTTCCACGAGGGTCTTGATCACCTCGGGATTTTTCTGTGCATAGGGCTTGGTGGCGAGGTAGAACTGGTGGTTATCGACAATGTCCTGGCCATCGCGCAGGGTGCGCGCTTGCAGTTGCTGTTCGGCGGCCGCCTGGTATGGATCCCAGATCACCCAGGCATCGACACTGCCACGCTCGAAGGCGGCGCGGGCATCGGCCGGCGGTAGGAATACGGTCTGGATGTCGGTGTATTTGAGGCCGGCGTCTTCCAGAGCGCGAACCAGCAGGTAGTGCACGTTGGAGCCTTTGTTCAAGACGACTTTCTTGCCCTTGAGCTCCTTCACCGATTGGATCGACGAGTCCTTCGGCACGAGGATCGCTTCGCTGTGCGGCGCTGGCGGTTCGTAGGCCACGTAGAGCAGATCGGCGCCGGCGGCCTGAGCAAATACCGGAGGCGTTTCGCCGGTGACACCGAAGTCGATGGAGCCGACGTTCAGGCCTTCAAGCAGTTGCGGGCCGCCGGGGAATTCAGTCCATTGCACGTCCACGCCTTGGGCGGCGAGGCGTTTTTCCAGGGTGCCTTTGGCTTTGAGCAGCACCAGCGTGCCGTACTTTTGATAACCGATCCGTAGGGTCTCGGCCTGAGCTTGAGTAATGGCGCCGAAGGACACAGCCGCAGCAAACAGAGCGACCAGACCACGACGCAAAATGACAGTGCGCATAGCGCTCTCCTTTTTGCAGTTGGGTTTTGGCTGCACCTGCTTGCCCGTTAGCGGGCCAGTAAGGTGAGTACATCAATTCGGGCTTAAATGCTCCAGCGAGCACTCAACAAACGTTCGTTCAACAGGTTCGGATCAATCGGCTTTGGCCGTCGCGCCATGGCGCTGAAAAACAGCTCCAGTGATTCGTTCAGTCGTTCTTCCAGCTCCGGCGCCAGCTGTGCCTTGGCGCTGCCCTCACCGTAGCTGATCTGGCTGTCGACGGCGAAAATCCCGTGGAGCATTTCCTGCGCTTTCAAGGCCGACAGCACCGGCTTGAGCGCGTAATCCACCGCCAGCATGTGCGCGATGCTGCCACCGGTGGCCATCGGCAATACCACTTTGTGGGCCAGGGCGCGTTCAGGCAGCAAATCCAGCACGGTCTTCAGTGCGCCGGAGAACGAGGCCTTGTAAATCGGGGTGGCGATCAGCAGGCCGTCGGCGTTTTCAATCTGTTGCAGCAGGTCGATGACCTTCGGGCTATCGAAGCGGGCGTGCAGCAAGTCTTCAGCCGGGAAGTCCCGCACCTGGTAACTCACCACTTCCACACCTTGCTCCTGCAACCAGCGCTGGGAGCGTTCCAGCAGCACCCCGGAGCGGGAGCGTTGGCTGGGACTGCCACCGAGTGAGACAACCAGCATTCAGGCGATTCCTTGAACGGTGTTGGCGATTCGCGGTTTGCGATCTCGCTGAGGTGGATGTGACCTTAACAGGTGATTTATATATCTATAAATCATATTTATTCATTTGGTTATGCGTTTAAGAGATATAAAAAATTTTATTCCAGGCAAAAAAAGGGCCATCTAAATGGCCTGAAATTTCCCTGCTTTGGTGGATGCCTTAAAGATCGCAGCCTTCGGCAGCTCCTACCTGGATCGGTGCGTAGGAGCTGCCGAAGGCTGCGATCTTTTGATCTTAACGATTCGGCTGGGGCGTCAAACGCAGGTACGGCTTCACTGCGCGATAGCCCTTGGGAAAGCGTTTCTCGATTTCCTCCGGATCCTGGAGCGACGGCACGATCACCACTTCATCGCCGTCCTTCCAGTTGGCCGGGGTCGCTACTTTGTAGTTGTCGGTGAGTTGCAGCGAGTCGATCACCCGCAGGATTTCATGGAAGTTACGCCCGGTGCTCGCCGGGTAGGTAATGGTCAAACGAACCTTTTTGTTCGGGTCGATCACGAACAGCGAACGCACGGTCAGGGTGTCGTTGGCGTTAGGGTGAATCAGGTCGTACAGGTCCGAAACCTTGCGATCAGCGTCGGCCAGGATCGGGAAGTTGACGACAGTGTTCTGGGTTTCGTTGATGTCCTCGATCCACTTGTGGTGCGAGTCCACCGGGTCCACGGACAGCGCGATGGCCTTGACCCCGCGCTGGGCGAATTCATCCTTGAGCTTGGCGGTGAAGCCCAGCTCGGTGGTGCACACCGGGGTGAAGTCCGCAGGGTGGGAAAACAGCACGCCCCAGCTGTCGCCCAGCCACTCATGGAAACGGATTGTGCCAGCGCTGGATTCCTGCTCGAAGTCGGGGGCGATGTCGCCGAGTCTGATGCTCATGGTGGGCTCCTGAGGAGTGGGTGGTAGGAATCAACTGTAGCTTGGCTTTCAGATTTTATAAAAAGAATAAATAAAGAGTTTATTAGATCGATAAGAAATATAAACATCGATTCACCCAACCCCGAAAACGCAAAAGCCCCGCCCGGCGTGATGCCGGGCGGGGCTTTTTTCAGCGATTACGCGAGCGCTGTTACAACAGCGGGATCGAGTAGCTGAGGATCAGGCGGTTTTCATCCTGGGAGCGAACGCCCGGGATGTTGGTCCGCCAGGTAGCGTTTTTCCACATGAAGCCAACGTTTTTCAGCGGGCCTTCCGGGACGACGTAACCGACAGTCAGGTCGCGTTCCCATTCAGTGCTGTTGTTACCTGCAGGCACTGTGGCGCTGACACGGTTGGTATCGATATCGTCGCCGCGCAAGTAAACCAGGCCGGCGGTCAGGCCAGGCACGCCTACTTTGGCGAAGTCATACGAATAGCGTGCTTGCCAAGTGCGCTCGCCGGCACGGCCGAACTTCTGGATTTGCATGTCGGTGATGGTGTAGTTCGACGAACCGTCGCCCTGGTTCAGCCAAGGGAAGTCGCTGCTGCCGTTGCTGACCTGATAACCGCCACCGAAGGTGTGACCGGCCACGGAGTACAGGAACAGGCCGCTGTACAGGTTGTTGTCGACCTTGCCTTTACCAGTTGAAGTGTTGCTGTAGTTGCCCGAGCTGAAGTACAGCGGGTCGTGACCGTTGGCACCGTCATCCGAACTGTTGAAGTAACGCAGGTCAGACTTCAATACGCCTGGACCGATTGCCCAGTTGTGCACCAGACCCAGGAAGTGTTGCTTGTAGAAGTCTTCCAGGTTGCCGTAGTAGTACTGGGCGGTCAGGTCTTTGGTGATTTTGTAGTCACCACCGGCGTAGATGAACTTGTTGCTGTTGGTGATACGCGGTGACGCACCATTGATCGACAGATTTTCGTTGTTGCTGGAGTTGCGACCTTTCACAGCCTCAATCTGACCGCCAACCAGGGTCAGGTCCTTGATTTCGCCAGAGGTGATCTGACCACCCTGCCAGGTTTGTGGCAGCAGACGACCGTCGTTGGTCACGATTACCGGGTTCTTCGGCTGCAGCGTACCCAGCTTCAGTTCGGTCTGCGAGATCTTGGCTTTGGCGGTCAGGCCCAGGCTGGAGAAGTTATCCACCGCTTGGCCGTTAGACTCGCTCGGAAACACAGTGCCACCGTAAGCGGTGCCAGGGTTGCCATTCGCGGCAACGTTGCCGTTAGTGCCGCCGCCGGAGTCCAGCCGTACACCCAGCAGGCCGATGGCGTCGATACCGAAACCGACAGTGCCTTGGGTATAGCCGGAAATGAAACGCAGATCGAAGCCTTGGCCCCACTCTTCGTTTCGACTTGGTTGGGCAGTACCGTCACGGTTATCCGTGTTGATGTAGAAGTTACGCAGCCCCAATGTTGCCTTGCTGTCTTCGATGAAACCGGCGGCGCTTGCCTGCTGCGCCAAAACCCCAACGGCCACAGCCATGGCCAAGGTGGACTTGTTCATTGTTTCGCTCCTCTCGTTTCTAATTTTTTCGGTCCTGAGTCGAATGCTCCGGATCCTGAAATGTGCAGTCAAAGCAAAATCGTGCCCCATGGTCCATCCCTTCCGATGCGTCTAGATCAAGGGTCTGGCCACGGTGTTATGGGCCCGCATGGTAAACCTATAACAATTTATTTCACTGCTTTTTCATGCCATTTGGAAATAAAAACCGGCACTTATATCGCTAGGGACACAGGGTATCGGCCCCGATGGCATGCACTTTAGGGGTTTTGATTAAAAGCTAAAAAGAATAATAAATTCCTATGTAAGGTCGAATTGGAATATTAAAAAAAGAATGAAAAAAAGCCCCGCCCGCCGGCGAGGCTCTCTCGGTGAAGCGTGTTACAGGAAGCTGTAGGTGTAGTTGAAGATCAGGCGGGTTTGGTCCTGGGAGTTGATGCGGGAAGAGTCTGTAAGCGCGTTCGGAGTGTCACCACGGTAAGTGCCGTGACGCAGCGTGGCACCGAAGCCTTTCAATGAACCCGTCTGGATCACGTAATCCACTCGCAGATCTCGCTCCCACTCGGTCAAGTCTTTACCCACGCCATTGGCCGCTTTGATGTTCTCGCCGCGCAGATAGGCAGCCGAGGCCTTCAGGCCTGGAATCCCCAGCGAAGCGAAGTCGTACGTGTACTGACCGAAAGTGGTGTTCTCGCCAGCACGGACGAAGCCGTTGATCATGGCGTCTGTAAATAGATAGAAGCTCGAGCCGCCCGCGCCTTCATTGCGGCCATTGCCGTCGACTACGTTGCCCTGGTTCAGATATACGAAGCCACCGTCATCGCTGACGCGTTGGTGACCGACCAGGAAGGCGTTGCCACCCAAGGTGTAGGTGAACATGGCGCTCCAGGTGGTGTTATCAACCTCGCCCGGGGTCTTGGCGTAACCATTGTTGTTGTTGAAGCGATAACCAGCATCACCATTCTTGCCGTCGGAGCTGCTGTCAAAGTAGCGCAGGTCGGTCTTGAAAGACTGGGTAGCGCTGATCGGGAACACATGCACCAGGCCAAAGAAGTTTTGCTTGTAATAGTCTTCCAGGTTGGCGTGGTAGTACTGCAGCGTCAGGTCTTTGGTCACTTTCCAGTCGGCACCGGCATAACGGAACTGGTTGCTTTCTTTCGCAGTGCCAAGGGTAGAGATGGCCAGCCCGGTGGTGTTGGACGAGGCACGGCCCTCGGCATGTTCGAGTTGACCGACGTTGAACGTAAAATTGTCGATCTCTTTCGAGGTGATGGTGCCACCTTCGAAAGTCTGAGGCAGCAGACGGCTGTCGTTCGCAACCAGGATCGGCATGTTCGGTTGCAGCGCGCCACCCAGGTGGGCCTCGGTCTTCGAGATGCGTGCCTTGACGTTACCGGCTACGCGGCTCCACGGGTCGGAGGCCGAACCGTCGCTGTCGCTTGGGAAGAACGTGTTGTTATCCGGGTGATGGCCCTTGCCACCGTCCAGATGGATCCCGACCAGCGCCTGGGCGTCAAAACCAAAACCGACTACGCCCTGGGTGAAACCCGACAGGAAATCGAACTTGAAGCCCTGCGCGGTCTCTCGCTGATTGTTCGCAGGAGTAGAAGGACCTTCGCGGGAATCGGCGTTGTAATACATCGTGCGAGAACTGACGGAAGCCTTACTGTCTTCGATGAAACCTGCGGCGCCTGCCTGCTGCGCCAAAACCCCTACGGCCACGGCCAAGGCCAAGGTGGACTTGTTCATTGTTAAGCTCCTCTCGTTTCTAATTCTTGTGTTCCTGGCCCTGAGTCAAGTGCCCGGGATCCTAGGATTTGCGATTAGCGCCGGACCGTGACCTTCAAGTCAATCGTAACCTTGTGTGTCTACGACCATGGTCTAACCCCCATCAATTCGGTCCTTGCAGGGCTATGAACGCCTCATAAACCTAAAAAGAAGCACTCCACTTTTTTTCATTCCATTTCGGTATTGCGCCAAGCGATGCCTCATCACAAGAGCCGCTCATAAGCTAATTCCCAAAAGGTATTTATTGGCCGTTTTTTAGATCGATTAGATTCAATGCACCCCGCATCTCATCTCATCGAAGGCTCCGCCATGACGACCAAGCGCGCACTATCCAGCCCAATTGTTACAGTTTGTGTATCGGTTTTATTTTCTTTGAGCGCTCAGGCAGCGGACCTCACAGTCGGCTACCAGACCGGCATCGACCCGAGCAAAGTCCCGCAGGCGGATGGACTGTACGAGAAAACCATTGGCCAGAAAATTGACTGGCGTCGTTTCAATAGCGGTCCTGAAGTGGTTACGGCGATTGCCTCTGGCGACGTGCAGATCGGCAACCTCGGCTCAAGTCCGCTGGCCGCAGCGGCCTCGCGCAATCTGCCGATTGTCGCGTTCATTGTTTCTGCGCAGATCAATGCCGCCGAAGCTTTGGTGGTGCGCAATGGCAGCGGGATTGATAAACCGCAAGATCTGATCGGCAAGACCATCGCCACGCCTTTCGTTTCGACCTCTCACTACAGCTTGCTGGGCGCGCTGAAGCACTGGGGCCTGGATGCCTCGAAAGTCAAAGTGGTGAATTTGCAGCCGGCGGAAATCGCCGCGGCCTGGAAGCGCGGCGACATTGATGGCGCGTTCGTCTGGTCACCGGCGCTGGGGGAAATTCGCAAGACCGGCAAGACCTTGACCGACGCTGCACAGGTCGGCCAATGGGGTGCACCGACGTTCGAAGTCTGGGTAGCGCGCAAGGATTACGCCGAGAAGCACCCGGACGTCGTGGCGAAATTCGCCAAGGTCACCCTGGATTCGTTCGCCGAATACGCCGCGCACAAAGACAGCTGGACCGCCGATTCGGTACCGGTGCAGAAAATCGCCAAACTGACCGGTGCCAATGCCGCCGATGTGCCGGAGCTGCTGGCCGGTTCTGCCTTCCCGGACGCCAAGGCCCAGCAAACCACCGCACTGCTGGACGGCGGCACGGCGAAAGCGATTGGGGAAACGGCGAAGTTTTTGAAGGAACAAGGCAAGGTTGAAACGGTGCTGGCGGATTACTCGCCGTATGTCAGTGCGAAGTTCGTCACCGAGTAACACACCGACCTGTAGGAGCGAGCTTGCTCGCGATGGTCGTCAACGATAACGCTGGAAACCTGACACCCCGCGGCGTTCTCAAGTTTTTCGCGAGCAAGCTCGCTCCTACAGGGTCCGTGTGATTACAGGGTTTTTTCGAAGATCTTCGAATTACGCTGATAGTTGTACAGCGAAGCCCGCGCCGACGGCAGGCGCTCGACGCTGCTCGGCACAAACCCGCGCTCACGGAACCAGTGGGCAGTGCGGGTGGTGAGGACGAACAAGGTGTTCAAACCCTGCGCCCGGGCGCGGGTTTCGATTCGCTCCAGCAACTCGTCCCCACGACCACCATGACGGTACTCCGGGTTTACCGCCAGGCACGCCAACTCTCCAGCATCCGAATCGGCAATCTGATACAGCGCTGCGCAGGCGATGATCATGCCTTCGCGTTCGACCACGCTGAATTGCTCGATCTCGCGCTCCAGCACCTCGCGCGAACGACGCACCAGAATCCCCTGCTCTTCCAGCGGGCTGATCAAATCCAGCAAACCGCCGACGTCCTCGATCGCCGCTTCGCGTACGATCTCGAATTGCTCCTGCGCCACCAGCGTCCCGCCACCGTCGCGGGTGAACAGTTCGGTGAGCAGCGCGCCATCTTCGGCGTAACTGACGATATGACTGCGCGCCACACCGCCCCGGCAAGCCTCGGCCGCGGCATCCAGCAGTTCGCCCTGATAGTTGCTGCCCAGACGCTGCAAATGCGCCGGCACTTGTTGCGGACGCAGCTCACGCACCAGGCGCCCGTTCTCATCGATCAAGCCCGGGTCGGCGCCAAACAGGAGCAACTTATCTGCACCCAGATCGATGGCCGCGCGGGTGGCCACGTCTTCACAGGCGAGGTTGAAGATCTCACCGGTCGGCGAGTAGCCCAGCGGCGACAGCAGCACAATCGAGCGCTCGTCCAGCAGACGGTTGATGCCCTTGCGGTCGACCCGGCGCACTTCGCCGGTGTGGTGATAGTCGACGCCTTCGAGCACGCCGATCGGCCGAGCGGTGACCAGATTGCCGCCCGCCACCCGCAGGCGCGAGCCCTGCATCGGCGACGAGGCCATGTCCATCGACAGCCGCGCTTCGATGGCGATGCGCAACTGGCCGACCGCATCGATCACACATTCAAGGGTCGCGGCATCGGTGATGCGCATCCCGTGGTGGTAATGCGGGGTCAGGCCACGTGCGGCGAGGCGGGTTTCAATTTGCGGACGGGAACCGTGAACCAGCACCAGTCGCACCCCCAGACTGTGCAACAACACCAGGTCGTGGACGATATTGCCGAAGTTCGGATGCTCCACGCCGTCGCCGGGCAGCATGACGACGAAGGTGCAATCGCGGTGGGCATTGATGTAAGGCGAAGCGTGACGAAGCCAATTAACGTATTCGGGCATGAACCTGGGCCTGTAATAAATAGCAGCCAAAAAATGGGCGAAGCGGAAAACGCACAACGGGCTGATGGTTATCGTCGGAACAGGCTTGGCGACACGCGCGCTCTCCTCATGGATACGGGTTTGAACACCGGCAATTTAAACGCGACCCCGGTAGGAGCTGCCGAAGGCTGCGATCTTTTGATCTTGAGAATAAAAGTCAAAAGATCGCAGCCTTCGGCAGCTCCTACGGGGCTTGCGTTCGATCAACAGAGGCCGGGGTCAGGCAGTAATGTTCAATCAACTGTCGTAATAGATGCACGGTAGGCTGCAAACGTGACATTTCGAGGTATTCCCCCGGTTGGTGAGCGCAGGCGATGTCGCCCGGGCCAAGCACCAGTGTCTCGCAGCCAAGTTGCTGAAGATAAGGCGCTTCGGTGCCGAACGCTACTGCTTCGGCGCGATGGCCGGTGAGCTTTTCCGCGATGCGCACCAATTCGGCGTCTTCGGCCTGCTCGAAGGGCGGCACTTCGGGAAACAGCGGCGCGTAATCGATCTTCACCTGATGCCGTTCGGCTACCGGTTTGAGTCTCTGCAGAATCTCCGCGCGCAGCGCCTTGGGGTCCATGCCGGGCAACGGACGCAGATCGAACTCGAGCGAGCACTGCCCGCAAATCCGGTTGGGGTTGTCGCCACCATGAATGCAACCGAAATTCATGGTCGGCATCGGCACCCCAAATTGCGGATTGCGAAATTCGCGCTGCCACAACAGGCGCAAGCCGCGCAGTTCACCGATGGCATCGTGCATGGCTTCGAGGGCGCTATGACCCAGGCGCGGGTCCGAGGAATGGCCGCTCTGACCGAGAATGTCGATGCGCTCCATCATGATGCCCTTGTGCATGCGGATCGGCTTCAGGCCAGTCGGCTCGCCGATCACCGCTGCCCGGCCCAGCGGACGGCCGGCTTGGGCCAAGGCGCGCGCGCCGGACATCGAGCTTTCTTCATCGCAGGTGGCGAGGATCAGCAACGGCTGCTTGAACGGCTGGTCGAGCAAGGGCAAGACGGCTTCGATGGCGAGGGCGAAAAAGCCTTTCATGTCGCAACTGCCCAAACCGACCCAGCGGCCATCGACCTCGGTCAGTTTCAGCGGATCGGTCTGCCACAACGCTCCATCGAACGGCACGGTGTCGCTATGCCCGGCCAGCACCAGACCACCCGGGCCGGAACCGAAGCTGGCCAGCAGGTTGAATTTGCCAGGGCTGACCTGCTGGATGTCGCAGGCAAAACCCAGATCGCCGAGCCAGGTCGCCAGCAAGTCGATCACCGGGCGGTTGGTTTGATCGAGGCTGGCCTGGGTACAGCTGACAGACGGTGCGGCGATCAGCGCAGCGAACTGATCTTTCATGGAAGGCAAAGGCATCGCTGACTCCAACTCCGAATTGAAGTCCATCATAGAGCCATCCAGTGACAGGAATAAACCGTCGCGCCGCATAGGGCCTGTTGAGTCCTGTACACTGCACGACCTTGGCAGCCACACATTTCCCCGGCTGCGCTCCCGATCCTGGATTTTCCGGCCATGCAGAAAGAAACTGAAATCAAACTCCGCGTCAGCCGCGAAACCCTCGCTGCCCTGCGCGAGCACCCGCTACTGAAAAAGCGCAACAAAAATGGCTGGGAACGCCGTGAACTGATGAACCAGTACTTCGACACGCCTGAGCGCGACCTGGCCCGCGCCAAGGTTGCCTTGCGCCTGCGCCGCGATGGCGAAGAAGTGATTCAGACGCTCAAGACCCGTGGCCAGAGCGTCGCCGGTTTGTCCGAGCGTAACGAGTACGACTGGAACCTGCCCAAAGCCAAGCTTGACGTGAAAAAGCTCGACGGCGAATGCTGGCCAGAAGAATTGGCCGAGCTGGACAAGAAAACCCTGAAGCCGATCTTCACCACCGATTTCGTCCGCGAACGCGCTGAAATCGCCTGGGGCCGTGGCAAGGCCAAAGTGGTCATCGAAGCCGCGCTGGACCTGGGTCACGTTGTGGTCGGCAAGCAGAAAGAAGAGATCTGCGAGCTGGAACTGGAATTACGCGAAGGCGAGCCGGCCGCGCTGCTGGAACTGGCCGCCGAACTGGCCGCGACCCTGGCCCTGATGCCGTGTGACATCAGCAAGGCCGAACGTGGTTACCGTTTGTACGACGCCAACAGCTACTCGCTGAGTCTGCCAGCCCCGCAGATCAGCGCCGAAACGCCGCTCGACGACGCGTTCGCCGCGCTGAGCTGGCACTTGTTGGGCAGCAGCCAGCGTCTGGCCGAGCAGTATCGCTTCAATGGCCACTGGCGCCTGTTGCAGGACTGGGTCGAAAACCTCGCCGAATTGCGCGCGCTGCTGAGCAGCCTGGGCCAGGCCGCGCCGCGTCAGTCGACACACGATCTGCGCATCGCGCTGGACGCCTTGCTCGAAGACTGGCGTCCACTGGTTCAAGCCGGTCTGGACGATGAAGACGTGCGCAAAGCCGCGCCGGAGCAGTTCCTCGAAGAACTGGAAGACCCGCGTTGGGGCCTGTTCTCGCTGAACACTTCGCGCTGGTTGCTGGCCCGTACGTGGGCGGCCGATCGCAACGTGCGCGGCAATCGCCAGGGCGCCGCTCAATTGGGCAGCTGGCTGCCGCGCCTGTTGGGCGAGGAAGCGACGTCTCTACAATTGCAGCGTTATCAGCAACAGCCGGAAGACCTGGCCGAACAGCTGCCGCGCATCGAACGCATCCAGGCCTGGATGCACCATGCCCGCGGCGTGCTGGACATCCCGGAAATGGATCGCCTGTACGGCGAGCTCAAGCAACTGGCGCTGCTGGCTAACGAGCCGATCACCGAAGAATCGCTGGATGCTCGCAAGCAGCAGGCGATTGCGGTCTACCAGAATCGTGCCTGGAAAATGCTGCTGCGTATGTAACGCCGCCAAAAGATCGCAGGCTTCGCCAGCTCCTACGGATGTACGCAACTCTGTAGGAGCTGCCGAAGGCTGCGATCTTTTGCTTCACCGCAACACCGGCAAACTCGTCGTCGACTTGATCTCCGACAGCGCCACAATCGAGTTCACCTCCTGTATCCCCGGCACCATCGACAGCTTCTCGAAAAAGAACCGCTCATACGCCTCGATATCCGCCGTCACAATCCGCAGCAAAAAATCCACCGACCCCATCAGCACATAACACTCCAGCACTTCGGGAAAACCGCGAATCGCCTCGGTGAATTCGGTGAAATTCGACCGCCCATGGGCATTGAGTTTGACCTCGGCAAAGATCTGCGTGTTTAGCCCGATTTTCTTTCGGTCGAGCAGCGTCACCTGAGCGCGAATGATCCCCTCTTCCTTCATCCGCTGAATCCGCCGCCAGCACGGCGATTGCGAGAGCCCCACCTGTTCGGCGATTTGCGCGCTGGACAGCGAAGCGTCCTCTTGCAGCAACGCGAGAATCTTGCGGTCGTAGCCATCCAGCTCGCTTTGCATAAAAAAACCTTTGATTGATGCCTGATTGAATTACATGATTCGGCAAATCGCCAATACGCCCCATGATAGATAAGAAATACCCGGCCTCGAATGTAAAAATTCCTTCAGTGAATTTGGAGACCGATCATGCCGCACCTCGAAGCCGTCAATACCCCGCCCACCCGCGCCGATGTCTGGAACGTCAGCAACGCCCACTGCCGAGTCCACTATCAACTGCTGGCCGAAGCGGAACCGGATCTGCTGTGCCGGGCGCTGAATCTGTTCGCGTTGCAATGTCTGACGCCGCAGCAGCTCAACGTACAGCGCACCGACGATCTGCTGGCGATCGACCTTGTCATCGACGGGCTGAGCTGGCACCGCGCTCAAGTGCTCGCGGACAAATTGCGTAACCTGATCAGCGTCTGCTCGGTGGACCTGCAAGCGGCTGATTCCGCATGGGTTGAAGCGACGCAGGCGGCCGGCTGAAAAAACCTGATACGGCTTCGTCGGGTAGTGGCCCAACGGTTGGCGGGTCCGCGACTATCCTTGGCGAACTGTTGTTCACGAGGAGCCCGCATGTCCGTTCAACTTGCCATTCAGGACCGCTGGCTGGATCTCAATGATTTGCTGCGCGAACTGGTCGCCCAAGGCTTCATCAGCCAGGACTCGGCCGAGCACGCGCTCAACGCCCGTCGTCGGCATGCCGCCAACGGCCAGATGCACCCACTGGAATTTGTCGCCAGCCAGCAGCTGGACGACCTCAGCCGAGCAGGCAAACATCTGGACCTGGAAAGCCTGACCCTATGGTTGTCGCAGCAGGCCGGTCAGCCTTACCTGCGCATCGATCCGCTGAAAATCAACGTCGCCGCCATTACCCCGCTGATGTCCTACGCCTTCGCCCAGCGCCACAAAATTCTTGCGGTGGCCGTTGATCGCGACGCGGTGACGGTGGCCAGTGCCCAGCCCTACGTCACCGGTTGGGAAGCCGACCTGACCCACGTATTGAAACTGCCGATCAAGCGCGTAGTGGCCAATCCGGTGGATATCCAGCGCTTCAGCGTGGAGTTTTTTCGCCTGGCGAAATCGGTCAGCGGCGCGACCACCGCCGATGCGCAGAGCAACTCCCTGGGCAACTTCGAGCAACTGCTCAATCTCGGTGCCAGCGACCAGGAGCCGGACGCCAACGACGCGCACATCGTCAATATCGTCGACTGGCTGTTCCAGTACGCCTTCCAGCAACGCGCCAGCGATATCCACATCGAACCCCGGCGCGAGCAAGGCACCGTGCGCTTTCGCATTGACGGCGTGTTGCACAACGTCTATCAATTCCCGCCGCAGGTGACCATGGCGATTGTCAGTCGCCTGAAAAGCCTGGGGCGAATGAACGTCGCGGAAAAACGCAAACCCCAGGACGGCCGGGTGAAAACCAAGACCCCGGACGGAGGGGAAGTCGAGCTGCGGCTGTCGACGTTGCCAACGGCGTTTGGCGAAAAAATGGTCATGCGGATCTTCGACCCTGAAGTGCTGCTCAAGGACTTCGATCAGTTGGGCTTCTCCGCCGAAGACCTGCGACGCTGGCAGGACATGACCAGCCAGCCGAACGGCATCATTCTGGTGACCGGCCCGACCGGTTCGGGCAAAACCACCACGCTCTACACCACGCTGAAGAAACTGGCGACGCCGGAGGTCAACCTCTGCACCATTGAAGACCCGATCGAAATGGTCGAGCCGGCCTTCAACCAGATGCAGGTGCAACACAACATCGACCTGACCTTCGCCGCCGGGGTGCGCGCACTGATGCGCCAAGACCCGGACATCATCATGATCGGCGAGATTCGCGACCTCGAAACCGCCGAAATGGCGATTCAGGCGGCGCTCACCGGCCACCTGGTGCTTTCGACGCTGCACACCAACGATGCACCCAGCGCGATCAGCCGCCTGCTGGAACTCGGCGTGCCGCATTACCTGATCAAGGCCACGGTACTCGGCGTCATGGCCCAGCGCCTGGTGCGAACCTTGTGCCCGCACTGCAAGGCACCGCTGACACTGAGCGAGGAAGACTGGCAAACCCTGACCAAACCCTGGCAGGCGCCGCTGCCCGGCAATGCGCAGCGCGCCATCGGCTGCCTGGAGTGCCGCGACACCGGCTATCGCGGTCGCGCCGGGGTTTACGAGATCATGCAGCTGACTGACAGCGTCAAAGCGCTGATCCATTCCGACTCCGATTTGCTGGCGATCCGCCGTCAGGCGTTCAAGGAAGGCATGCGCAGCTTGCGGCTGTCGGGCGCGCAGAAAGTTGCCGCGGGTTTGACCACGATTGAAGAGGTGCTGCGAGTGACCCCGCAGAGTGAGCAGAGATAGTGTGATGACTTGTATAGAGGGCATGGAACCCAATGGGTACTTGGCAATCCAAGCCCGTAGTTAATCCAGTGGAGTCACCTTATGCGTCTCAAACTTGCTGTTGCTACCATCGCCCTGTTGTCCCTTCCAGTCGGTTCGGCGATGGCCGACAGCTTTTGGCGTAACGTCCTTTCGTCCGGTGCGACCACCGGTTCGACCTACCTGACTTTCAAGGATCACAAACTGATCATTGCCGCCCAGGACGATGCTGGCAGTTTCGTTGCCAGTGACGGCGGTATCCGTGGGCCGTACCTGGAAGCCGCGATGCAGAAAGTCCGCGCTGATAATCCAGGCCTGCAGGCCACGGACATGGAACTGGCGAATGCGATTTTGGCGAAGAATGCCGTTGCTTCCGAGTAAGTTTGTCCGCTGAACAAAATGCCGCTCACATGAGCGGCATTTTTTTGTCCATTGAAAAGCAAAGATCGCAGCCTTCGGCAGCTCCTACGGGAGGGCGCATTCCAACGTAGGAGCTGCCGAAGGCTGCGATCTTTTGATCTTTCAGCGGTAATCGTCCACCGGAACGCAGGCGCAGAACAGGTTCCGGTCGCCATAAACGTTATCCACCCGATTCACCACCGGCCAGTACTTGTGCGCCTTGGTGTGCGCATCCGGCGTCACGGCCTGCTCGATGGTGTAAGGCCGCTCCCAGACTCCGGTGATATCGGCCAATGTGTGCGGCGCGCGTTTCAGCGGGTTGTCTTCGGCCGGCCAGTTGCCGTTCTGCACCTCGGTAATCTCAGCGCGAATGCTCAACATCGCGCCGATAAACCGGTCCAGCTCTGCTTTCGATTCACTTTCGGTGGGCTCAACCATCAAGGTGCCCGGTACCGGGAACGACATGGTCGGCGCGTGGAAGCCGTAGTCCATCAGGCGCTTGGCGACGTCCTCTTCGCTGATCCCGGTCAGCGCCTTGAGCGGCCGCAGGTCGAGAATGCATTCATGGGCCACCCGTTCGTTGCGACCGGTGTAGAGCACCGGGAATGCCCCGGACAAATGCTGCGCCAGGTAATTCGCGGCGAGGATAGCCACCTCGCTGGCGTCCGCCAGTTGCGGCCCCATCATGGCGATGTACATCCAGCTGATCGGCAGAATGCTCGCGCTGCCCCAAGGTGCCGCGCTGACCGCACCGTTCTGCGGCAGCGGTCCTTCAATGGCCACCACCGGGTGATTGGCCACAAACGGCGCGAGGTGCGCGCGCACGCCAATCGGGCCCATGCCCGGCCCGCCGCCGCCATGGGGAATGCAGAAGGTTTTGTGCAGGTTCATGTGCGAGACATCGGCGCCGATGTCCGCCGGCCGCGCCAACCCGACTTGCGCGTTGAGGTTGGCGCCATCCATGTAGACCTGTCCGCCGTGGCTGTGGATAACTTCGCAGATTTCGCTGATGCCTTCCTCGTAGACGCCGTGGGTCGAAGGATAGGTCGCCATCAGGCAGGCGAGTTTGTCCCCGGCGTGGGCGGCTTTTTCCTTCAGGTCATCCAGATCGACGTTGCCCGCTTCGTCACACTCGACGATGACCACGCGCATTCCGGCCATCTGCGCGGAAGCGGGGTTAGTGCCGTGGGCCGAAGACGGGATCAGGCAGATGTCCCGCGCGCCCTCGTGGCGACTCTCGTGGTATTTGCGGATCGCCAGCAGCCCGGCGTATTCACCTTGGGCGCCGGAGTTGGGTTGCATGCAAATCGCATCGAAACCGGTAATCGCGCACAGCCAGCGCTCAAGCTCCTCGATCATCAGCGAATAACCGACCGCCTGTTCTTTTGGCGCAAACGGGTGCAGGTTGGCGAATTGCGGCCAGGTGATGGGGATCATCTCGCTGGTGGCGTTGAGCTTCATGGTGCAAGAGCCCAGCGGAATCATCGACTGGTTGAGCGCAAGGTCCTTGTTCTCCAATTGTTTGAGGTAGCGCAGCATCTCGGTTTCGCTGTGGTGCGCGCTGAACACCGGGTGACGCAGGTACGGGGAAGAACGCAGCAGCCCGTCGGGGATACCGGAAGGCAGTGTCTCTGCGTCCAGTCCGTCGACGTTGAGCCCATGATCGGCACCGAGGAACACATCGAACAGTTTCGCCACGGTGGTTTCGTCAGAGGTTTCGTCGAGGCTCAGCCCCAACTGCCCGCGCCCGAGAATACGCAAGTTGATCTGCGCGGCCTGGGCGCTTTCGATGATCGCGGTCTGAGTACCCCCGACCTCCAGCGTCAGCGTGTCGAAAAAATGCTGGTTGAGGCGAGTAATGCCGTGGCGCTCCAGGCCCGCCGCGAGAATGCAGGTCAATCGGTGAACGCGCTGGGCAATTCGTTTCAAGCCTTCCGGGCCGTGGTAGACCGCATAAAAACTGGCGATGTTGGCCAGCAGCACCTGCGCGGTGCAGATGTTTGAATTGGCCTTCTCCCGACGGATATGTTGCTCGCGGGTTTGCAGGGCCATGCGCAACGCCGTGTTGCCGCGGGCATCTTTCGAGACGCCGATGATCCGCCCCGGAATCGCTCGTTTGTACTCATCGCGACTGGCAAAAAACGCCGCATGCGGCCCGCCATAACCCATCGGCACACCGAAGCGCTGGGACGAGCCGAACACCACGTCGGCGCCCAACTCTCCCGGCGGCGTCAGCAACAGCAGGCTCAGCAGGTCGGTGGCGACGCAGGCCAGCGCTTGTTGCGCATGCAGATGATCGATCAACGGACGAAGGTCGCGGATTTCTCCGTGGGTGTCGGGATATTGCAGCAGCGCGCCGAACACCTGGTGCTGTTTCAGGTTGTCCACCGTGTCGATGATCAGCTCGAAACCGAAGCCTTCGGCGCGGGTTTGCACCACGGAAATGGTCTGCGGATGACAGTTTTCATCGACGAAGAACAGGTTGCTTCTGGATTTGGCGACTCGCTTGGCCAACGCCATGGCTTCCGCCGCCGCCGTGGCTTCATCCAGCAGCGAAGCGTTGGCCAGCTCGAGTCCGGTCAGGTCGATGGTCAATTGCTGGAAGTTGAGCAGCGCTTCAAGCCGGCCTTGGGCGATCTCCGGTTGATAGGGTGTGTAAGCGGTGTACCAACCGGGGTTTTCCAACACGTTGCGCAAGATGACGGTCGGCGTCAGCGTGCCGTGGTAACCCATGCCGATCAGGCTGGTCCAGACCTGGTTCTGCTCGGCGTAACCGCGCAGTTTGGCGAGTGCGGCTTCTTCGTCGAGGGCCGGCGGCAGGTCGAGCGCCCGGTTCAGGCGGATTCCCGGCGGTACGGTCTGCTCGATCAGCTCGACCCGACTACCGACGCCAAGGCTGTCGAGCATGGCCTGCTGCTCGGCGGCATCGGGGCCGAGGTGGCGGCGGAGGAAGACATTGGGGTCGCGTAACTGGCTCAGGGACGGCAACTGGGACATGACGGGCTCTCTCTGGACTGGCGCTCTGCGTCGATGCGATACGGTCAAAACAGCATAGCAGTCGATATCAGACGCAAATCCTGTAGGAGCGAGCTTGCTCGCGATGGTCTTTAACGATGACGCTGTAAGCCTGCCACCCAGCGTTGTTCTCTGGTTCATCGCGAGCAAGCTCGCTCCTACAGGGGGGCAATCTGCGGGCAATAAAAAGCCCCGACAGGTCGGGGCTTTGGGTGACGCGCAAGGCTTACTCGCCGATATGGGCCTTGTAGCCAGCCGCATCAAGCAGCTTTTCCAGATCAGCCGTGTTGCTTGGCTTGAGCTTGAAGATCCAGGCGCTGTACGGATCGGAGTTGAGCAGTTCCGGATTAGCGCTCAGTTCCTCGTTGATCACAATCACTTCACCGGCCACCGGGGAATAGATATCGGACGCCGCTTTGACCGACTCCACCACACCGGATTGATCACCGGCTGCGAAGACTTTTCCAACCTCAGTCAGCTCGACAAACACCACATCGCCCAAGGCTTCCTGAGCGTGATCGCTGATGCCCACGGTGACGGTGCCATCGGCTTCCAGGCGGGCCCATTCGTGACTTTCGGCAAAACGCAGGTCGGCAGGGATATCGCTCATGTTCTGTGTCCTCAAGGAAATTGTCAGCGGTCGTTGCCCGCCAGAAAAGGTTAGATCAAGGTTTTGCCGTGGCGTACGAAGGTCGGTTTGACCACTCGGACGGGGTACCACTTGCCACGGATTTCCACTTCCGCGCGGTCGGCAGTTGCCATCGGCACGCGCGCCAGTGCAATCGACTTGCTAAGCGTAGGAGAGAAACTACCACTGGTGATCTCTCCTTCGCCAACATTGGCGATACGGACCACTTGATGAGCGCGCAAAACCCCACGCTCTTCAAGGACCAGGCCGACCAGTTTGTGCTGTACGCCCTGAGCCCGCTCGGCTTCCAGGGCAGCGCGGCCGATGAACTGACGAGTGGCCGGCTCCCAGGCAATGCTCCAGGCCATGTTCGAGGCCAGTGGCGAAACGTCTTGATGGATGTCCTGGCCGTACAGGTTCATGCCGGCTTCGACCCGCAGCGTATCCCGCGCACCCAGCCCAATGGGCGAGATGCCGGCACCGACCAGATCGTTGAAAAACCCGGGGGCCTGATTGGCTGGCAGAATGATTTCCAGACCGTCCTCGCCCGTGTAACCAGTGCGGGCGATAAACCAGTCACCGTCCGCCTGGCCTTCAAACGGCTTGAGCAGCTGGATCAGGTTGCCGCGAGACTGGGTGACCAGTTCGGAGATTTTGTGTCGGGCATGCGGGCCCTGGATGGCCAGCATCGCCATTTCCGAGCGCTCGTGGATTTGAACCTCGAAGCCATCAAGGTGTGCCTGCATCCACGCCAGATCCTGGTCGCGAGTGGAGGCGTTGACCACCAGTCGATAACCCTCATCGAGGCGATAGACAATCATGTCGTCGACGATGCCGCCGCGCTCATTGAGCATGGTGCTGTACAAGGCACGGCCAGGGCTGTGCAGGCGTTCGACGTCATTGGCCAGCAAATGCTGGAGCCAGTCCTTGGCCTGGGGGCCGCCGACATCGATCACGGTCATGTGGGATACATCAAAAACCCCGCAATCTCGGCGCACCTGATGGTGCTCCTCAACCTGCGAGCCGTAATGCAAAGGCATATCCCAACCGCCAAAATCGACCATCTTCGCGCCGAGGGCGAGATGAAGGTCATACAGAGGCGTACGCTGTCCCATGGGTTTCTCCTTCCGGGCGTGGCGAAGATGCGGGCCGGTGCTGCACGGGGTAAAAGCCTTTGAATTAAAGGCTTTCAGCCGATTTAAGCGACCAGGTCTGTAGGACGGACCGCACCGAATGCCGCGCATTGTAGCCGCAAGGTGTAGGACTGACACCTAGGTGTTTCGATGCGCCGAACGTCGAATCAATCCGATGACTGGTAACAGCCCGACCAAAACCAGGGTCAGGGCCGGCAGCGATGCTCTCGCCCACTCGCCTTCGCTGGTCATTTCGAAGATGCGCACGGCCAGCGTGTCCCAGCCAAACGGGCGCATCAGCAGGGTCGCGGGCATTTCCTTAAGCACGTCGACAAATATCAGCAGCGCTGCGCTCAACGTCCCGGGCAACAGCAACGGCAGATACACTTTGAAAAACAGTCGTGGCCCACTGACGCCAAGGCTACGTGCCGCTTCGGGCAAAGAGGGCCGTATTCGCGCCAGGCTGCTTTCGAGCGGCCCGTAAGCCACCGCAATGAAGCGCACCAGATACGCCAGCAACAAGGCCGACAGGCTGCCCAACAGCAAGGGTTTGCCGGCGCCGCCGAGCCAGCCCGAGATCGGGATGACCCATTGTCGATCCAGATAGCTGAACGCCAGCATGATCGACACCGCCAATACCGAGCCCGGCAAGGCGTAGCCGAGATTGGCCAGGCTGACTCCGGAACGGATCGCCCGGGTCGGCGCCAGACGCCGGGCAAACACCAGCACCAGCGCAACACTGACGGTGATCAGCGCCGCCATGCTGCCCAGGTACAGGGTGTGAACGATCAACCCGGCGTAACGCTCATCCAGATCGAAGCGCCCACGCTGCCAGAACCACACCACCAGTTGCAGCATGGGAATGACAAATGCGCAGGCGAACACCAGACCACACCAACTCGTCGCCGCCAGCGCTTTGAAACCGCGCAGGTGGTACAGCGCCTTGACCCGTGGTCGTTCGTTGCTCGCCCGGTTCGCCCCGCGAGCACGGCGCTCGCCGTACAGCACCAGCATTACCACCAGCAACAACAGGCTAGCCAGTTGCGTAGCGGTGGAGAGGCTGAAAAATCCGTACCAGGTCTTGTAGATGGCCGTGGTGAACGTGTCGAAGTTGAACACCGACACCGCGCCGAAATCCGCCAGGGTTTCCATCAGCGCGAGCGCTACACCCGCGCCAATGGCCGGACGTGCCATCGGCAAAGCGACTCGCCAGAACGCCTGCCAAGGGGATTGGCCGAGGACTCGCGCCGCTTCCATCAGGCCTTTGCCCTGCGCCAGAAACGCCGTGCGCGCCAACAGGTAAACGTAGGGATAAAAAACCAGCACCAGAACGAGGATGACGCCACCGGTCGAGCGCACTCGCGGTAGCCGCAAGCCCGTGCCAAACCATTCGCGCATCAACGTTTGTACGGGACCGGCAAAATCCAGCAGCCCGACGAAAACGAAGGCCAGTACGTAGGCGGGGATCGCGAACGGCAACATCAACGCCCAGTCCAGCCAGCGTCGACCGGGAAATTCGCAGAGGCTGGTGAGCCAGGCAAGGCTGACGCCCAACAGCGTGACGCCGACACCGACGCCAAGCACCAGAGTCAGCGTGTTGCCCAGCAGCCGTGGCATTTGTGTGTCCCAGAGATGGGACCAGATTTGCTGATCGATGGTTTGCCATGACAACAGCAAAACACTGAGGGGCAGCAGGACCAGCGCAGCGATGGCGAAGACCAGGGGGTACCAGCGGCGTTGGGCGGGGTGGGCCAAGGACAAGCTCTCTGCGCAAAATCAACGAATGTACGTTAAACGCAAAAAGATCGCAGCCTGCGGCAGCTCCTACGTTGGGATGATGGACACCCTGTAGGAGCTGCCGAAGGCTGCGATCTTTTGCTCTTTAAAACAGCAGACTCAGTTCCAGCCAGCACGATCCATCATGCGAATCGCTTCAGCCTGGCGCTTGCCGGCGACTTCCACCGGCAAGGTATCGGCGACGAACTTGCCCCAGGCGGCAACTTCCGCAGATGGCGCGACTGCCGGGTTGGCCGGGAATTCCTGGTTCACGTCGGCAAAGATTTTCTGCGCCTCAGGCGTGGTCATCCACTCCACCAACGCCTTCGCCGCTTCCGGGTGCGGTGCGTGTTTGGTCAGGCCGATGCCCGACAGATTGACGTGCACGCCACGGTCAGCCTGGTTTGGCCAGAACAACTTCACCGCCAGGTCCGGCTTCTGCTTGTGCAGACGGCCATAGTAGTAAGTATTGACGATGCCGACGTCGCACTGACCGGCGTTGATCGCTTCCAGTACCGCAACGTCATCGGAGAATACGTCGGTGGACAGGTTATTGACCCAGCCCTTGAGGATTTTCTCGGTTTTGTCGGCGCCGTGGACTTCGATCATGGTGGCGGTCAAGGACTGGTTGTAAACCTTCTTGGCCGTGCGCAGGCACAGGCGGCCTTCCCAGTTCTTGTCGGCCAGCCCTTCATAAGTGGTCAACTCGCCCGGCTTCACCCGGGTGGTGGAGTAAGCGATGGTCCGCGCCCGCAGGCTCAGGCCGGTCCAGGCGTGGGAAGCCGCGCGGTATTGCAGCGGGATGTTGGCGTCGATGGTTTTCGAAGTGAAGGGTTGCAGGATGCCCATTTGCTCGGCCTGCCAGAGGTTGCCGGCATCGACGGTCAGCAGCAGGTCGGCGGTGGCGTTCTCGCCTTCGGCCTTGATGCGCTGCATCAGGGGCGCTTCCTTGTCGGTGATGAACTTCACCTGCACGCCGGTTTTCGCGGTGTAGGCATCGAAGACCGGTTTGATCAGCTCGTCGATACGCGAGGAGTAAACCACCACCTCGTCAGCGGCCTGGGCGACAGTGCTGCCGATCAGGGTCAGGGCGAGTGCAGTCAGTAGACGCTTCGGTGCCAACATGGGAGCGATCTCGATTTGAAAAGTGAGGCCAAATGATAAGGACTCACATTTAGCTTCTCAATCGATCAGTTCGCGGAGGAGTTACCAGATGTTGCACAGCCAGAGAAGCCGACCCTGTGGCGAGGGGATTTATCCCCGTTGGGTTGCGAAGCGACCCTATAACCGCAGTCGAGGAAACTCAGGCACACCTGTGGGGAGATAAGCGACTGCTGCGCAGCCGAACGGGGATAAATCCCCTCACCACAGGGCCCGCGCCCAATTCAGGCCTTGGCCAGCGCCGGCAAATCCCCGATCAACCCCAACGCCTCACGCACAAACAGCGCCTTGGCTTCCGGCATCTGGTCAACCATCTTCAACCCGGCATTGCGCAACCAGCGCATCGGCAACGGGTCTGCCTGGAACAGCCGTTCAAACCCTTCCATCGCCGCCATCAACGCCAGGTTGTGCGGCATGCGCCGCCGCTCGTACCGGCTCAGCACTTTCACATCCGCCAGCCGCTCGCCGCGTTCAACCGCTTGCAGCAGCACTTCCGCCAGCACGGCAGCATCAAGGAAACCAAGGTTCACGCCCTGCCCGGCCAACGGGTGAATGGTGTGGGCCGCGTCGCCGATCAGCGCCAGGCCTTCGGCCACATAACGCTTGGCATGGCGCTGGCGCAGCGGCACGCACAAACGCGGATCGGCGCTGAGCACGCTGCCGAGCCGGCCTTCAAAGGCCCGCTCCAGTTCGCGACAGAAACCCTCGTCATCCAGCGCCATCAAGCGTTCGGCTTCGCTCGGCGTGGTGGACCAGACAATCGAGCACCAATCCTGCTGACCGTCGCGCTCCAGCGGCAGGAAGGCCAGCGGACCGTTATCGGTAAAGCGCTGCCACGCCGTCAGTTGGTGCGATTGAGTGCTGCGCACACTGGTGACGATTGCGTGGTGCATGTAATCCCACTCGCGCGTGGCCACCCCGGTCAGGCGTCGCACCGCCGAGTTGGCGCCATCCGCTGCAATCACCAAGGGCGAACGCAACGTGCGGCCATCGGCAAGGGTCAGCAGCCAGTCATCACCGGAGCGACGCATCTGCTCCAAGCGCGCATTGGCCAGCATTCCCAGATCGCAGTCGTGCAAACGGTCGAGCAAGGCATCCTGAACCACACGGTTCTCGACGATATGCCCGAGCACTTCAGCGTGCACGCTGGTGGCCGAAAAGTGGATTTGCCCGGTGCCGCTGCCGTCCCAGACGTGCATGTCGGTGTAGGGGCTGCAGCGCCGGCTGGCGATGCCGTCCCAGACACCCAGGCGCTCGAGAATTCGCTGACTGGCGGCCGATAACGCGCTCACTCGCGGTTCGAACGGTGCTTGCCCGTCGAAGGGTTTGACGCTCATGGGGCTGCCGTCCAGCAACAGCACTTGCAACCCGCTGGCCTGTAACGCCAGCGCCAGGGCGCTGCCGACCATTCCGGCCCCGACAATCAGCAGATCTGCGCGCATGTCCATGCTTTAAGCCTGTCTCGCTTGCGGCTTGAGCCGCACGTAAAGGGTTTTCTGCACCCGCGCCACCAGGGTGCCGGCGCCGTCGTGGATATCGACCTGCAATTGCGGCAGGTATTTTTCGCCGTTCGCGGTTTGCTGGCGGATCTCGTCGAGCAAGGTCTCGTCGATCCTGAAACTGGCAAACACCGGACCTTTGCCCGGCGAGATGAAATCGATGTCCGCCGCTTTGTCCCAGACAATGTAATGGCGTCCGAGGTTTTCCATCAGCATCAGCATGTAGAACGGGTCAACCATCGAATACAGGCTGCCACCGAATTGCGTGCCAACGTAATTGCGGTTGTACCAGCCCAATCCCATGGACACCTTGACGTCCCGGAAATCATCGCTGATGTGCTGCACGCGAACCCCGGCGCCGAGGTACGGCGGGTAGAAGGTCATGAACCAACGCATCAACCGAGCTTTGCCGAAGGTGTCCGTCAGCCACTTAAGCATCGGGACGCGTACCCAGGCCCATGGCCTGCCGGGCGAACCAGCGCTTGGCCGGCGGCAGCAGATCGAGTCCGAGCAGGCCAATGTTGCGCCCCAGCGAGACCAGCGGTTGAGTGCTGCCGAACAATCGCGTGACCTGATCGGAGAACCCCACGGTCAGGGTCTGATCCAGCCGCTGACGCTCGCGATAAGCCTGCAACGTCGTAAAATCGCCCGGTGATGTTTCGCTCGCCAACAGCGCATCGGCCAACGCCTGTGCATCGCGCAGCGACAGGTTGAAGCCCTGGCCCGCAATCGGGTGCAGGCTGTGCGCGGCGTTGCCGAGGATCGCCAGATACGGACGGACCTGCTCTTCGGCCTCGATCAGCGTCAGGGGATAAAGATGCCGTGCGCCGACCTGTTTCAAAGTGCCGAGACGGTAACCGAACACGCCCTGCAACTCGCTGAGAAAACTGCGTTCATCGAGGGCCGCAAGCCGTTGCGCGTCCATGCCCAGGCGCGTCCAGACCAGCGCGCAACGGTTGTCTGGCAACGGCAGCAACGCCATCGGACCGTCGTCGGTGAAGCGCTCGAACGCCACACCGTTGTGCGCTTCGCTCGGGGTGATGTTGGCAATCAGCGCGCTCTGGTTGTACGGACGTTTTTTGATGCCGATCCCCAGTTGCTCGCGCAGCCCGGAACGGCCGCCATCCGCCAGCACCGCGAGGTCGCATTCCAGGGTGGTTTCGTCATTGAGCGTCAGCCGATAGCCATCGGTCAGCGGCTCCATGCGCGTGACTTCAGCGGGGCAACGCCAAGTGACCACGTCCTTGTCCAGACCTTGCCAGAGGCTTTGGCCGAGCCAGGCGTTTTCCACCACGTAACCCAGCGCCGGCACGCCCTCTTCCATCGCCGACAGGCGCGCGGTAGAAAAGCGGCCACGGTCGGAGACATGAATCTGCTTGATCGGCTCGGCACGGCGGGAGATTTCCTGCCACACGCCCAACCGTTGGTAAATCTGTTTGGCACCGTAGGACAGCGCCGAAGAACGGGCGTCGTAGCTCGGTTGATAAGTATGCCCAGGCGCAAAGGGTTCGATCAGCACGATCTTCCAGCCGCGGGCCTTGGCCCCGGCCTGCAACGCCAACGCCAGGCTGGCGCCGACCAGCCCCCCACCGATGATTGCCAGATTGACCCGACTCATGCCGCGCAGGTCCGGGCAGCAGCCATCAGGGCCTCGATCTCGGCGACCGTTTTCGGCACGCCACTGGTCAGGATTTCACAGCCGGTTTTGGTCACCACTACGTCGTCCTCGATGCGCACGCCAATGCCGCGCCATTTTTTCGCTACGTTCTGGTTGTCTGCAGCAATGTAAATGCCCGGTTCCACGGTCAGCGCCATGCCCACTTCCAGCACACGCCATTCGCCGCCGACCTTGTACTCGCCGACGTCATGCACATCCATGCCCAGCCAGTGCCCGGCGCGGTGCATGTAAAACGCTTTATAGGCTTCGCTGGCGATCAGCTCGTCGACGTCGCCCTGCAACAAGCCCAACTTCACCAGACCGGCAGTGATCACCCGGACCGTAGCTTCGTGCGCCTGATTCCAGTGCTTGTTCGGGGCGATTTCGGCAAAGGCGGCTTCCTGGGAAGCCAGCACCAACTCGTAGATCGCCTTCTGTTCCGCTGAATACTTGCCGCTGACCGGCCAGGTGCGGGTGATGTCGCTGGCGTAGCAGTCGATCTCGCAACCGGCGTCGATCAGCACCAGATCGCCGTCCTTGAGTACAGCGTCATTCTGCTGGTAATGCAGGATGCAGCTGTTGCGTCCGGCGGCGACGATCGAACCGTACGCCGGCATCTTCGCCCCGCCCTTGCGAAACTCGTAGTCGAGCTCGGCTTCGAGGCTGAACTCGTGCAGCCCGGCCCGGCTGGCCTGCATCGCCCGAATGTGCGCCCGAGCGGAAATCCGCGCAGCTTCACGCATCACCTTCACTTCTGCGGTCGATTTATACAGACGCATGTCGTGCAGCAGATGATCCAGCGCAACGTATTCGTTCGGCGGCTGGGCCCCGCGGTGCGTATTGGCGCGGATGATGTTGATCCAGTCCATCAGGTGCCGGTCGAATTCCGGATTGCTGCCCATCGCCGAATACACCCGGTCGCGCCCTTCGATCAGGCCCGGCAGGATGTCGTCGATGTCGGTGATGGGGAACGCGTCGTCGGCACCGAAGTCGCGAATCGCGCCTTCCTGGCCTGCGCGCAGGCCGTCCCACAGTTCTCGCTCGACGTTGCGCTCACGGCAAAACAGTACGTATTCGCCGTGCTCGCGGCCGGGCATCAAGACGATGACGGCTTGAGGCTCGGGAAAACCGCTGAGGTACTGGAAGTCGCTGTCCTGACGATAAACGTGCTCGACATCGCGGTTGCGGATGGCCACTGCGGCGGCGGGCAGGATGGCGATGCTGTTGGGTTCCATCTGCGCCATCAGGGCCTTGCGGCGACGGCTGTATTCCGATTTCGGGATATGAATCATGGGCAGATGGCTTTCCCTGTCACGCGATTAATGCAACGACGGCTTGGCGGCAGCGGGTGCGTCCGGCTTGCGGGTTTCGGAAAACAGCAGCAGCGGCGCGACGCGCAGGTATTCCATGACTTCCATGTAATCGCTTTCGCCGTCGTCGGACTCTTCGAGCGCGTCTTGCACTTGGGAAATGGCGGCCAGATCCTGCAGCACTTCGGTGGCTTCAGTGCTCAGCATGCTGCTGTCACGGCAGTTCAGGCCGAAACCGCTGAGGAAACCCTGGCACCACTGGCCCAGTGCAACGGCACGATCAGCCAGCGGTTCGTCGTCGCTCGGCAGCAGCAGAACGACAGTCACGTCGTCGCCGGTGAGCTCGCCCTTGACCATCGCTTGCAAGCCGATCAGGGCATTGCGAACGTTGTCCTGCGGCTCGCTTTCGAGCAGCTCGGCGGCGTCAACCAGCCAGCCTTCGGCATCGAAACCGGCACCGGCGCAACTGCGGCCGAGCAGCAGGCCGTGCAGTTCGGCAGGCGAGACGTTATGACCGCTGGAAGTCAGCAGAGTGGCGAAGGCTTGGTACGGAGAATTCTGAATGGGCATGGGCAGCTAGGCGCCAGACGGCGCTATGTCTAGAATGAAGGCCTTGTATCCTACATCGACTACCCCTGTAGGAGCGAGCTTGCTCGCGATGGTCGACGAACATGACGCTGGGTACCTGACACCCGCGGCGTTCTCGGGCTCATCGCGAGCAAGCTCGCTCCTACAAAGTCCGACACCCATCAGACAGTGAAGACAATGGAAGACACCGACCTGCAAGCGCTGATGGCGAGACTCGAATTGCTAATTAATCGGGTCGAGCAACTTAAGAGCCAAAACGGACTCCTATTAGCTCAGGAAAAGACCTGGCGCGAGGAACGCGCTCACCTCATTGAAAAAAACGAAATCGCCCGGCGTAAGGTCGAATCGATGATTTCGCGCCTCAAGGCCCTGGAGCAAGACTCATGAGTTCAAGCAATAGCGTAACCGTGCAGATCCTCGACAAAGAATATTCGATCATCTGCCCCCAGGAAGAGCGCAGCAACCTGGTGAGCGCTGCCCGTTACCTGGACGGCAAGATGCGCGAAATCCGCAGCAGCGGCAAAGTCATCGGCGCCGATCGCATCGCTGTCATGGCCGCGCTGAACATTACCCACGATCTTCTGCACAAGGAAGAACGCCCGGACGTGCAGGCCAGCGGCTCGACCCGCGAGCAGGTTCGCGACCTGCTCGATCGCGTCGATCTGGTGCTCGCCACTGATCCGGACGTCACCAAGGGCTGATTCGTCCGACCGCTTGGGTTATACTCGCAGCACTCCCTGGGGTGCTTGCCAGTTGACCACGTCCCTGAGCCGATTCGCACTACCCTGGAGGCTGCACGTTGGGCTGGTGTGCATGTCCGCTAGACGGAAAGCCTTAAAGCCTACTGCATCTTCCACCTTGAACTTTCGGGTTCAAGGGCTAAGTCAGCAGCGGTTCATCCGGGGAGCCTGATTCCAGTCCGATGCCGGTTTAAATACCGGCATCGGCTTTTTTACGGGTACGCTTTATGTATCCGCCCTGCCGAAGCCCTTATCCATGACCGAACCTGCGCTGCTGCCCCGCCCGCAACTTCGACGCATGCTGCGCAAGGCCCGCCGCGCACTGACCCCCAGTCAACAGCGCCAGGCCGCCCGCGGGCTGTACAAGCAACTGGCCCAGCAGCCGTTGTTCCGGCGCGCAAAACACATTTCGCTGTATCTACCCACCGACGGTGAAATCGACCCGCGCCTGCTCATGCGCGCGGCGCAACGCCGGGGCAAGGCGACCTACCTGCCGGTGCTCAGCGCCTGGCCGCGCACCAAGATGGTGTTCCAGCGCATTCGCCCCGGCGAAAAACTCAAACCCAATCGTTTTCGCATTCTCGAACCCAGGCACAACCTTGCCCGACAACGCAAAGTCTGGGCACTGGATCTGGTGTTGTTGCCATTGGTCGGGTTTGACGATGTAGGCGGACGCCTGGGTATGGGCGGCGGTTTTTACGATCGAAGCCTGGCGTACCTGGCGCGACGCAAAACCTGGCGCAAGCCGACGTTACTGGGGCTGGCCCATGAATGCCAGAAGGTCGAACGACTGGCTCAAGCGAGCTGGGATGTACCGTTGCAGGGAACGGTTACAGACAAGGCGGGGTATTTCGCAGGCTAGACGCCACTGCAATCAGCGGCGTCGAAAAGGCAGGTTCAGCGCTTGAAGGCCGACGGCTGTTGCTGCGCGATTTCAATCGGCGCATCGGTCTTGTTGCTCCACAAGCTTTGGGCATAGCCAGTGGTCACGACGCCCAGGCCGAACAAAATAACCAAAATCCATAGTAAATCCGGTTTGCGTTTCATCGATTGCCCCCCAAAGGCACATCAACACGATGACAGCAGCGGTTTCCGTTGTAGGTGTAGGCCGTGCAGCAGCGTCAAGCTTAGAAGGCCGGCATTTTGCGTCAACGTGAACCGACACGCAAACGCTGGCGTCAACCGACTGTCGGTTTGTCATAAAATTGCCCGACAACTTGCCCACCCGATCCGCAAGGAGCAAAAACCATGGCCTACTGGCTGATGAAATCCGAGCCCGACGAGCTCTCGATCACCGATCTGGAGAAGCTTGGCAAAGCGCGCTGGGATGGGGTTCGCAACTATCAGGCGCGTAATTTTCTGAGGGCCATGGCGGTCGGCGACGCGTTCTTTTTCTATCACTCCAGCTGCCCTGAGCCGGGGATTGCCGGCATTGGCAAAATTGTCGAAGCGGCGTATCCGGACCCGACGGCGCTTGAGCCGGAGAGTCATTATTACGATCCGAAAGCCACCGCCGAGAAAAACGCCTGGAGCGCGATAGATGTCGCGCATGCCGAGACGTTTTCCAGGGTGTTGAAGCTGGATTATTTGAAACAGCAGACGGCACTGGCGGAGATGCCGCTGGTGCAGAAGGGTTCGCGATTGTCGGTAATGCCGGTGACGGCCGAGCAATGGGCGGCGGTTATCGCACTCAAGCCGTAAATACCCAGCACTATTCAGAATGTCATCGCGGGCAAGCCCGCTCCCACAATGATCTCCAGTGAATGCAATTTTTGCATCCAGCTCAAATCCCTGTGGGAGCGAGCCTGCTCGCGAAGGGGCCCGCCCGGCCAGCGAATGACTTATTGAATGATGAGGTTGTTGAATAACAAATCTTCAACCACCGGCTTCCCCGTTTCGTCATTCATGATCTGCTGAGTCTGCTTCAACGCTTCCTGACGCAGCTTTTCCTTGGCCTCGACGTTGTTCATCGCCTCGGTGGTCTGCTGGGCAAACAACGCCACCAGTTGATTGCGGATCAGCGGCTCGTTGGCCTTCACCAGTTTGGTCGCCTCGTCACCGGTCACCCGCAACGCCACGTCCGCCTTGTACACTTTGAGTTTCGATGTGCCATCCAACCCATAGTTGCCCACGAATGGCGGGCTCAGGGTGATGTAATTGACCTTCGGCGCCTCGCCTTCTTTGGCTTCTTCAGCCACTGCTGCCACAGGCAGAGACAGGGCCAGCAACAACATGATCCACGCTTTCACAATTCGCTCCTTATCCGGTTTGCGGCCTAGCATAACGACCCGCCGCGCAAGCACAAGCTTATGGCTGGCTATCAGGGCGGGGCATGCTCGTTGACCCGTCGACTCACACACCTACACTTATCGGCCATCACTCCCAAAGGAATAGCCCTGATGAAAGCCGTGCTGTGCAAAGCCTTCGGCCCTGCCGAATCGCTGGTGCTGGAAGACGTCGCCAGCCCTGTCGCGAAGAAGAACGAAATCCTGCTGGAGGTGCACGCCGCCGGGGTGAATTTCCCGGACACGCTGATCATCGAGGGCAAATACCAGTTCAAGCCGCCCTTCCCTTTTTCGCCGGGTGGCGAAGCGGCCGGCGTGGTCAGCGCAGTCGGCGAGAAAGTCAGCCACTTGAAAGTCGGTGACCGGGTCATGGCCCTCACCGGTTGGGGCAGCTTCGCAGAACAGGTCGCCGTTCCAGGCTACAACGTGCTGCCAATTCCGCCGTCCATGGACTTCAACACGGCCGCAGCTTTCAGCATGACCTACGGCACTTCGATGCACGCGCTCAAGCAACGGGGCAACCTGCAACCTGGTGAAACCCTGCTGGTTCTCGGCGCCTCCGGCGGTGTCGGCCTGGCTGCCGTGGAAATCGGCAAAGCCATGGGCGCCCGCGTGATCGCCGCCGCCAGCAGCGCCGAAAAACTCGCGGTGGCCAAGGCTGCCGGCGCCGATGAACTGATCAACTACAGCGAAACCAGTCTCAAGGACGAAATCAAACGCCTGACCGACGGCCAGGGTGCAGACGTGATCTACGACCCGGTCGGCGGTGACCTGTTTGACCAGGCCATCCGCGCCATCGCCTGGAACGGCCGCCTTCTGGTCGTCGGTTTCGCCAGCGGCCGCATTCCGGAACTGCCGGTCAACCTCGCCCTGCTTAAAGGTGCAGCGGTGGTCGGCGTGTTCTGGGGCTCGTTTGCCCAACGCCAGCCGCAGGACAACGCGGCGAACTTCCAGCAATTGTTTGGCTGGTTCGCCGAGGGCAAGCTGAAGCCGCTGGTGTCGCAGGTGTATCCGTTGAGCAATGCGGCGCAGGCGATCAACGATCTTGGCCAGCGCAAGGCGGTCGGGAAAGTGGTGGTGCAGGTTCGCTGATTTACTGCGGGACAATAAAAGGCCAGAACAACTGATAAAGTTGTTCTGGCCTTCTGTTTACGCGATTTTAAAACCGGATCGCGCTCCACGCTTGCGTTCACAGCAACTCACGGATTTCCTCCGGAAGAAAACGCACAAACCGCGTCGCCTGATGCGTGTTACACCGGCGAACAATCGAAGGCACGCTTTTGTTGAGTTTGGCGATGAGCGCCAGACGTCTCGCGTCCGGCAATTGTGTGGGCGAGAGGGAGTGGGTCAAGTAACTGCGGGTCCACATGAACACCGGCATGTCCACCCAGGAAAAATCAGCCCGCTGCAGCGCTGCCTTGGCGACGTCGCCACAACTTAACTTTTTCAGTTCTTCGTTGGCGTGAATCGGCAGTTTTTCGTCCAGCCTGAAAACCATGGGCGCGACCACCTGGACTTGCGCAGGTCGTTCAGGGGAAATGGCCCAGGGTTTGTATCGCCACTGGCTGACCGCCGTTCGAGCGGCTTCGACCAGCTCAGGATGAGCGTCCTTCGAAGCCTCGACCGTGTTCACCGATCCATCGGCGTGGACGGTAAAACTGACACGCAGCATGCCGGTGATTCCGGTCCGGTAAAGCGCCACGGGGTAAACCGGCTTGGGATTGTTCTGCGGAATCAGGAACACCTCGGCAGCCCTGACATCGATCGACAACACCAGCAAAAGCACGCACACAACGCACCGCATAACCCTCTCCTTCGCGACTGAAAGCCAGATCTGGCAACCGCACACAGGTTAAGGCTCGACGGTTTTTTACATAACGTGACGGCTTCCCATTCAAGCGCAGGACGTTTCCCAAAGCTTTGCGCTAATCAGGCCAGAACCACGTCATAAAGGATCCCGAGGTAACAATTCCCACAACCACAAACAGGTCGCCAGTCAGACCCGCGAAGCAATCGCCTGATCGACCTTTGATTTGCAGCGCTTGAGCCGCGCCTCCAGATTCCGGTCTGGCATGGCGTGGCTACGCAGGGCGTTGGCGGTCTGCTCGACATAATCGCGAGTGGTGCCGTAACGCCCGCAAGCGCCAGTGTGGGCGATAGGACGGGAATGGCATTTCGCGCTGCCACAATGCGTACAGCGACGCGTCGAGTTGTTCTTCGGGCAAGCGATATGCGAAACCGCTGCAAGAGCCGCCGCGATCCAGACCAAACACCAGGCCCGGCACTTCCGGCGTGCCGCGATGTTCGTGGGACCACAGGTACAAGCCGCGATGATAGCCATGCACCCGACCGCGGACACGTTCAACCGCCGCGCATTCAGGACGCCAGATCAACGAGCCATACGCAAACAGCCAGACCGGCCCACCCTTGTGGCGCGCCATGGTCGACTGCATCGAGCCGAGCAATTGTTCGTGCGTAAGCTGCGGCCCCAGATCGAGCCGCGGAGGGTAAGCCAGATTCAAAAAAGCAGATTCAATGGCGCTCATGGCGAATAGCGTTCAGCTCCCCGCGGGTAATGAATTACTTAATAGAACGCACCGCTGTAACAATAAGGCACATATGTTTTCAAGTAATTGAAGCGCCTTGGCGCAACTCTTAATTAATTACTTGAATGAGATATAACCTACCGAAATTTATATGATTTTATAAATACCGATAGGTTATATAGAGAGTTATAAGGATACAAACCGTAGGAGCTGCCGCAGGCTGCGATCTTTTAATTTTCAAGACAAAGTCAAAAGATCGCAGCCTGCGGCAGCTCCTACAAGGGCTGGCTCAAGACCGTGGCGCATAGGCGAACACGTCGGCACGCATCTGGTGCGCATCCATCCCGGCTTCCACCAACGCATCCAGCGTGCCGTAGACCATCGCCGGGGAACCGCTGGCGTAGACGTGCAAGGTTTTCAGATCGGGAAAGTCCTCACACACGGCCTCGTGCAGCATCCCGCAGCGCCCCTGCCAGCCACATTGATCGCTGACGACTTTATGCAGGAACAGGTTGGGCAGTTTCAGCCACTCATCCCAATGTTCGATTTCATAAAAGTCTTCGGGACGACGCACCCCCCAATACAAATGCACCGGATATTTGAAGCCCGAGGCCCGGCAATGTTCGATCAAGCTGTGGATCTGGCCCATGCCGGTGCCTGCTGCAATCAACACCAGCGGGCCGGCCGGCAGTTCCGCCAAGTGGGTGTCACCGAATGGCATCTCGATGCGCACCATCGGATTGCGCTGAAGTTGCGCAATCAGGTTTTGCGCACTGCTTTCGCGCGCCAGCACGTGAATTTGCAGATCGCGCCCGGCGTGCGGCGCCGAGGCCAGGGAGAACGCGGATTTTTCGCCATTCTCGCGCTCGATCATCAGGTACTGACCGGCGTGATAGCGCGGCGGTTTGCCGGCCGGCGCTCGCAGGCTGACGCGCCAGGTGTCGCCGCCGACGTCCCTGCACTCGATGACCTGACACGACAGGCTGCGCACCGGCAATTCTCCCCGCGCGAGCACGCCATCCCACAGCACGATGCAGTCTTCCAGCGGCTCTGCTATGCAAGTGTAGAACTCGCCATGGTCGCGCACACCGCCATCCTGCTCGACCCGACCTTCCACCAACAGCGCGGCGCACACATGGCAATTGCCGTTGCGGCAGCTTTGCGGGCATTCATAGCCCAGGCGCCGTGCGCCATCGAGTATCCGCTCGCCGGGCAGAATCTCTAGCACTGCTCCGGAGGGCTGCAAAGTTACACGCATCAATCTATTCCTAACTGATTCCAGATGGCATCGATCCGCTGGGTGACGGCTTCATCCTTGACGATGACCCGGCCCCACTCACGTGTGGTTTCGCCCGGCCATTTGTGCGTGGCATCGAGGCCCATTTTCGACCCCAGGCCGGACACCGGCGAGGCGAAGTCCAGGTAGTCGATCGGCGTGTTGTCGATCATCACCGTGTCGCGCTTGGGGTCCATGCGCGTGGTGATGGCCCAGATCACGTCATTCCAGTCCCGCGCATTGATATCGTCGTCAGTGACAATAACGAACTTGGTGTACATGAACTGTCGCAAAAACGACCAGACACCGAGCATTACCCGCTTGGCATGACCGGGATACGACTTCTTCATGGTCACGATGGCCATGCGGTACGAGCAGCCTTCGGGCGGCAGGTAGAAGTCGGTGATCTCCGGGAACTGCTTTTGCAGGATCGGTACGAACACTTCGTTCAGCGCCACGCCGAGAATCGCCGGCTCATCCGGCGGACGGCCGGTGTAGGTGCTGTGATAGATCGGTTTGATCCGGTGGGTGATGCGCTCGACGGTGAACACCGGGAAGCTGTCGACTTCGTTGTAGTAACCGGTGTGGTCGCCGTACGGACCTTCGTCGGCCATTTCGCCCGGATGGATCACGCCTTCAAGGATGATCTCGGCGGTGGCCGGCACTTGCAGGTCGTTGCCGCGGCACTTCACCAGTTCGGTGCGATTACCGCGCAGCAGACCGGCGAAGGCATATTCGGAAAGGCTGTCCGGCACCGGGGTCACGGCACCGAGGATGGTGGCCGGGTCAGCGCCGAGCGCGACGGAGACCGGGAACGGCTGGCCGGGGTGTTTTTCGCACCACTCGCGGTAATCCAGCGCACCGCCGCGATGGCTCAGCCAGCGCATGATGACTTTGTTGCGGCCAATGACTTGCTGACGGTAGATGCCGAGGTTCTGGCGATCCTTGTTCGGACCTTTAGTGACCGTCAGACCCCAGGTGATCAGCGGGCCGACGTCGCCGGGCCAGCAGGTCTGCACCGGGAGCATCGCGAGGTCGACGTCGTCGCCTTCGATGACCACTTCCTGGCAGACCGCGTCTTTGACGACTTTCGGCGCCATGGCGATGATCTTGCGGAAGATCGGCAGCTTGGACCAGGCATCTTTCAAGCCTTTCGGCGGCTCGGGTTCCTTGAGGAACGCCAGCAACTTGCCGATCTCGCGCAGTTCGCTGACCGCTTCGGCGCCCATGCCCATGGCGACCCGCTCCGGCGTGCCGAACAGGTTGCCCAGCACGGGGATGTCGTAGCCGGTGGGGTTCTCGAACAACAGCGCCGGGCCTTTGGCCCGCAGCGTGCGGTCGCAGACTTCCGTCATCTCCAGCACTGGAGAGACGGGAATCTGGATGCGTTTCAACTCTCCGCGCTGCTCAAGTTGCTGCACGAAATCCCGAAGGTCCTTGAATTTCATTGAAGATGCCACCCCGAAAATAGGCGTACATCCTACCTGCTCTGACGCCCAAACAGCAGCCCGTCAGCGCGTGCAGCCCTCAATTTCGGGTTGTACCCAGTAGTACCGGAGCGAACAACGGGCTCAGCCGGGCGCTGCCGTTATCCGACAGATGATCCTCATCCCTGTACTGCGAGTGACCATTGATCTCAATGTTGCAGACCTTGTCCGCACACATCAGCGGCGTCGGATCGATGACATGTACGCCAGGGTCGGCTGCACTCATCGAGTCGAACAGGCTGGCAAGAAAATGCTGGCGCGCCAGATGCTCGGCCAGCGGGCGACCCAGCCCCTCGGTTGAACGTCCGACCCGGGCGAGACTCGTCAGTCGGCTGACGGCGCCCTTACGCTGCAACGGCACTTCCTTGAACAACCAGACTTGCGCGCCCGCCTCTCTGATTGCCGCCACGCGTGCCTTGAGCGCAGCGGCCATGCGCGCCTCGGCCTGAGCCGTGTTGTCGTGCGAATTGAGCAGCACCGTTTTATCGCCATCCTCGCGACCGTAGACGTACAGACTCCAGTTGGAGGCCAGCACCACATCCTTGATCTGCAGGCGGCGGACCTGCTCCATGGTCTGTTCGTTGAAATCCTTGCAGCGCTGACGCGGGTCATCGCTGAGGATCGGCGGGCAGGCGCTCATGCTGTAGAGCCAAACCGGGCGGCCCTGGCGCTTGGCGCTGTTCTCGACCGCCGGCATCAGTGCCGCGGCGTGGCTGTCACCCCAGACCAGCCGCGTCGCTGGAACCTCTTCGTTCCCGCCCAGCAGACAAGCCTTGTCGAGTTTTTTGTCCTTGGTCACCAGCATGCATTTCATCTGCCCGGCTCGCCATTCGCGCGCCTGCGCATATTCCAGCGCCTTGCCGGTCAGGCGCTGAGGGAAACCCTCCTGCGAGCGCACGACGGAGCCGGTCACCGCCAGCGCAGCCATCGCCAGCAAGCCTCCCACCAACACCGGCTTGCGTCCCGCCAGCAGGCGTTTGTCACGGAACGGCAGCTCGACGAAGCGCCAGCTCAACCATGCCAGCCCGAGCGCCAGCAGGATCCAGCCCGCGGCCTCCCAAGGCTGGATGCCGTCGATCGAAATGGCGTTGGCGTAGACATAGACCGGCCAGTGCCACAAATACAACGAGTAAGAGAGCAAGCCGATCCACACCAGCGCTCGCGCGCCCAGCAGCTGACCGACCCACGTCGAACCTTGCGCGCCCGACCAGATCAGCGCGGTGGCACCGAGTACCGGCAGCGCAGCGGCCCAGCCTGGAAATACCGTGGATTTGTCAAAAGTGAAAACCGCCGCCAGCACCGCCGCTAACCCGGCCAGCCCTGCTACCTGATAAAGCCATGGCTTCACAGCATGTTTGGGCGCCGGCAATACCGCGAGCATCGCCCCGCACAACAATTCCCAGGCGCGTGTCGGCAGGGAGAAGAAAGTCATGTCGGGCTTGCGGTCGATATAAGCGATGTTCAAACCGAACGACACCAGCAACACTGCAAACAGCATCCAGCGCCAATGCCGGACATGGCGCATCAACAACACCATCAACAGCGGGAAGAAGATGTAGTACTGCTCTTCAACGGCCAGGGACCAGGTATGCAGCAACGGTTTCAGATCCGAAGCGGGCTGGAAGTAACCGTCTTCACGCATGAACAAAATATTTGAAATGAACAGCGACTGATAACGAACCGTCCTTCCCAACTCGGAGAAGTCTTTGGCGGTCAACAGCAGCCAGCCCAGCGCCAAGGTGGCCAGCAGCACCACGCTCAAGGCAGGAATGATGCGACGCGCCCGTCGAGCCCAGAAATCGACGAAGCTGAATCGCTGCGCACTGATCTCGCGGAACAGGATGCTGGTGATCAGGAATCCGGAAATGACAAAGAACACGTCCACGCCGACAAAACCGCCGCTGAACGTGCTGAAGCCGAAGTGAAAAAGTACCACCGGAATGACGGCTAAAGCCCGCAGGCCGTCGATATCACGGCGATTGCCAAATGTGTGCATGATGCCTCTTGTCGTTTCAGATACAAAACTGATCAAACAGGGACATCCCTGCGGCGCGGAAGTTATCACTCTTGGTACAAAAGTGGTGCAAAAAAAAGCGCCCGGTAAGGGGCGCCTTTTCGCTGCAGCGAACTGCGTGTTACTTGCGTTTCATCGACAGGAAGAACTCGTCGTTGGTCTTGGTCGTTTTCAGCTTGTCGACCAGGAACTCGATGGCGGCGATTTCGTCCATCGGGTGCAGCAACTTGCGCAGGATCCACATGCGCTGCAACTCGTCGTCGGCGGTCAGCAACTCTTCGCGGCGGGTGCCGGAACGGTTGATGTTGATGGCCGGGAACACACGTTTTTCAGCGATACGACGATCCAGCGGCAGTTCCATGTTGCCCGTGCCTTTGAATTCTTCGTAGATCACTTCATCCATCTTCGAGCCGGTTTCAACCAGCGCGGTGGCGATGATGGTCAGCGAACCGCCTTCTTCGATGTTTCGCGCGGCGCCGAAGAAACGTTTCGGTTTCTCCAGGGCGTGCGCATCGACACCACCGGTAAGCACTTTGCCGGAGCTCGGGATCACGGTGTTGTAGGCGCGAGCCAGACGGGTAATGGAGTCGAGCAAAATCACCACGTCTTTCTTGTGCTCGACCAGGCGCTTGGCCTTCTCGATCACCATTTCGGCAACCTGCACGTGGCGGGTTGGCGGTTCGTCGAACGTCGAGGCAACCACTTCGCCGCGCACAGTGCGCTGCATTTCGGTCACTTCTTCCGGACGTTCGTCGATCAGCAAAACGATCAGATGAACTTCAGGATTGTTACGCGCGATGTTGGCAGCGATGTTCTGCAGCATGATCGTCTTGCCGGCTTTCGGCGGTGCAACGATCAGACCGCGCTGGCCTTTACCAATCGGGGCGCACAGGTCGATGACTCGACCGGTCAGGTCTTCGGTGGAACCGTTACCGGCTTCCATCTTCATGCGCACGGTCGGGAACAGCGGGGTCAGGTTCTCGAAGAGAATCTTGTTTTTCGCGTTCTCGGGACGATCGTAGTTGATCGTGTCGACCTTGAGCAGTGCGAAGTAACGCTCGCCTTCCTTCGGAGGGCGGATCTTGCCAACGATGGTGTCACCGGTGCGCAAGTTGAAGCGACGGATCTGGCTCGGCGAGACGTAGATGTCGTCCGGGCCGGCGAGATAGGAAGCGTCAGCGGAGCGCAGGAAGCCGAAGCCGTCCTGGAGAATCTCCAGCACGCCATCACCGGAGATTTCCTCGCCGCTTTTAGCGTGCTTTTTGAGCAGGGAGAAAATCACGTCCTGCTTGCGCGAACGGGCCATATTTTCTATGCCCATCTGTTCGGCCAATTCGAGCAGTTCGGTAATCGGCTTTTGCTTGAGTTCAGTCAGATTCATATAGGAATGACGTAATCATTTATGGAGGGGGGGAAATTAAGCTTTTGGCTTAATGAGGCCGCGCCGCAGAGAAGGCGACAGGATCGCGTACTTATTCGAAAAGGAGTGCGTCGGCGACGGCTAGCAGGGGGCAATGGAGAAACCAGTGCGGGGCCGAATGTACCACCTGAGTTTCGGAGCGTCTAGCCCTCAATAACGAAAAAGCCCCGCAATATGCGGGGCCTTTTTTCGGACACTTTACAGCGACGCTTAGATGTTGGCGTCGAGGAAAGCCGCCAGTTGCGACTTCGACAGGGCGCCGACCTTGGTCGCTTCCACGTTGCCGTTCTTGAACAGCATCAGGGTCGGGATACCACGCACGCCATGCTTGGCCGGGGTTTCCTGGTTTTCGTCGATGTTCAGTTTGGCAACGGTCAGCTTGCCTTTGTACGTTTCGGCAATTTCGTCCAGAACAGGAGCGATCATTTTGCAAGGGCCGCACCATTCAGCCCAGTAGTCGACCAGTACAGCGCCTTCGGCCTTGAGTACATCGGCCTCGAAGCTAGCGTCGCTAACGTGTTTGATAAGATCGCTGCTCATGGAAGTCTCCAGGTTGTAAGCAAAAAAACGTGGCCCATCATAGCTGCCCTTCCCTCGTTCAGGAAGGTGCAGTTGATTGAGTCTCGCTATGGTGGTGCATGCCTTTGGGTATAGCTCAAGTCGAGGCTCGCAGGGCTACCGTTGGTAAAATGCACCATGCGGGTGCGCGCCGCCTGCGACGGTTTCGGGCTCCACCCGCGCGCACGCCCCGCAAATCCAGCGCCCTCCCAGGCAAATCGCTTCTTGGCACGGCCCGTGCTCTGTCGATCCGCAGTGTTCATTCCTCGCCGATCCGGAGATTTGCCATGACCCTGCGTTACCGCGCCCTCCTTGCCGCCCTGTTTGCCAGCCTGATGCTGGGCCAGGCGCCCGCTCACGCCGACGGTCTGGAGGATGTGGTCAAACGCGGCGTCCTCAAGGTCGCTGTGCCTCAGGACTTTCCGCCGTTCGGCTCGGTCGGCCCGGACATGAAACCGCGCGGCCTGGATATTGACACCGCGAAACTGCTGGCCGACCAGCTCAAGGTCAAACTCGAACTGACGCCGGTCAACAGCACTAACCGCATTCCGTTCCTGACCACCGGTAAGGTCGATCTGGTGATCTCCAGCCTCGGCAAGAACCCCGAGCGCGAGAAGGTCATCGACTTTTCCAGCGCCTACGCGCCCTTCTACCTCGCCGTGTTCGGTCCTCCGGATGCCGAAATCAAAACCCTCGACGACCTCAAGGGCAAAACCGTCAGCGTCACCCGTGGCGCCATCGAAGACATCGAACTGACCAAAGTCGCCCCCGAAGGCGTGACCATCAAGCGCTTCGAGGACAACAACTCGACCATCGCCGCGTACCTCGCCGGCCAGGTTGACCTGATCGCCAGCGGCAACGTGGTGATGGTGGCGATCAGCGAGCGCAATCCGAAACGCATTCCTGCGTTGAAAGTGAAACTCAAGGATTCGCCGGTCTACGTCGGCGTGAACAAGAACGAGCCAGCGTTGCTCGGCAAGGTCAATCAGATCCTGGCCACCGCCAAGACCGACGGTGCGCTGGAAAAAAACTCCCGGACGTGGCTGAAAGAGCCGCTGCCGGCCGATCTCTGATCGCCGCCCGGGAGTGGTGACATGGCCTATCAGTTCGACTTTCTGCCGGTGGTGCACAACACCGATCTGTTGCTGCGCGGTGCGCTGTTCACCCTTGAACTGACGGCCATCGGCGCGGTGCTGGGTGTGGGCCTTGGCATCATCGGTGCGCTGGTGCGGGCGTGGAACATTCGCCCGTTCTCGGCGATCTTCGGGGTCTACGTCGAGTTGATCCGCAACACGCCGTTTCTGGTGCAGTTGTTTTTCATCTTTTTCGGTTTGCCCTCGCTTGGCGTGCAGATTTCCGAATGGCAGGCGGCGGTGCTGGCGATGGTGATCAACCTCGGGGCGTATTCGACCGAGATCATCCGGGCCGGCATTCAAGCGATCCCTAGAGGTCAGCTGGAGGCCGCAGCGGCCCTGGCGATGACCCGGTTTGAAGCGTTCCGCCACGTGATTTTGCTGCCGGCGCTGGGCAAGGTCTGGCCGGCGCTGAGCAGCCAGATCATCATCGTGATGCTCGGCTCGGCGGTCTGTTCGCAGATCGCCACCGAAGAGCTGAGCTTCGCCGCCAACTTCATTCAGTCGCGCAATTTTCGCGCGTTTGAAACCTACGCCCTGACCACGCTGCTCTACCTGTGCATGGCGCTGCTGATCCGCCAGTTACTCAACTGGATCGGCCGCCGATTCATCGCAAGGAGCAGCCAATGAGCGATTTCACGTTCTGGGACGTCGTACGCAACCTGCTCACGGGCCTGCAATGGACGCTGGCGCTGTCGCTGGTGGCGTTTATCGGGGGCGGGTTGATCGGGCTGCTGATCATGGTCATGCGCATTTCAAAGAAAAGCCTGCCGCGCAACGTTGCCCGCACCTGGATCGAACTGTTTCAGGGCACGCCGCTGTTGATGCAGCTGTTTTTGGTGTTCTTCGGCGTGGCGCTGGCCGGTGTCGAAATTTCGCCGTGGGCAGCGGCGGCGCTGGCCCTGACGCTGTTTACCAGCGCTTACCTGGCGGAGATCTGGCGCGGTTGCGTCGAATCAATTCCCCACGGCCAGTGGGAAGCCTCGGCGAGCCTGGCGCTCAATCCGCTGGAGCAACTGCGCTACGTGATCCTGCCCCAGGCTTTGCGCATTGCAGTCGCGCCGACCGTGGGGTTTTCGGTGCAAGTGGTCAAAGGCACCGCCGTGACCTCGATCATCGGCTTCACCGAACTGACCAAGACCGGCGGCATGCTCGCCAACGCCACGTTCGAACCGTTCATGGTCTACGGCCTCGTCGCCCTCGGGTATTTCCTGCTCTGCTACCCCTTGTCCCTCAGTGCGCGCTACCTGGAAAGGAGACTGCATGCCCCTGCTTAGAATTTCCGCCCTGCATAAGTATTACGGCGACCACCACGTGCTCAAAGGCATCGACCTGAGCGTCGAGGAAGGCCAGGTGGTGGCGATCATCGGCCGCAGCGGCTCGGGCAAATCCACCTTGCTGCGCACGCTGAACGGTCTGGAATCGATCAATGATGGCGTGATCGAAGTCGACGGCGAATACCTCGACGCCGCGCGCGCCGATCTGCGCAACCTGCGGCAGAAAGTCGGGATGGTGTTCCAGCAGTTCAACCTGTTCCCGCACCTGACCGTGGGGGAAAACGTGATGCTAGCGCCGCAAGTGGTGCAGAAAGTGCCCAAGGGTCGAGCGAAGGAATTGGCCAGGGAGATGCTGGAGCGGGTCGGGCTGGGGGAGAAATTCGATGCCTTTCCGGATCGGTTGTCCGGCGGGCAGCAGCAACGCGTGGCGATTGCCCGGGCGCTGGCCATGTCGCCGAAGGTGTTGCTGTGCGACGAGATCACCTCGGCGCTGGATCCGGAACTGGTCAATGAAGTGCTGAGCGTGGTTCGGCAGCTGGCCAGGGAAGGGATGACGCTGATTATGGTCACCCATGAAATGCGCTTTGCCCGGGAGGTTGGGGACAAGCTGGTGTTCATGCACCAGGGCAAGGTGCATGAGGTGGGGGATCCGAAGGTGTTGTTTGCCCAGCCGCAGACGGCGGAGCTGGCGAATTTCATCGGGACGGTTGAGGCTACAGCCTGAAAGTTCTTTAGGGCCTGTGATCGCCTCATCGCGGGCAAGCCCGCTCCCACAGGATTCTGTGTTGGAACAAGATTTTGTGTTCGATGCAATAACCTGTGGGAGCGGGCTTGCCCGCGATTGACCGCGCAGCGGTCACCGGCTTTCCTGCTCGGGATCAAGGCTTTGAATGTTGCGCGTTGGCGGCAGCGTTTGATCGTGGCACGATGTCGAGGTTATCGACCGAGACCCCCTGACCATGCCGCAATCCCAAGCCAAGAATCTGTCCCTGATCGCCGCAATCGACCTGGGCTCCAACAGCTTTCACATGGTCGTGGCCAAGGCCCAAAACGGCGAAATCCGCATTCTCGAACGTCTCGGGGAGAAGGTTCAGCTGGCCGCCGGCATCGACGATGAGCGCCGTCTCAGCGAAGAATCCATGCAGCGCGGCCTCGATTGTCTCAAGCGTTTTGCCCAACTGATCAACGGTATGCCCCTGGGCGCCGTGCGGATCGTCGGCACCAACGCCCTGCGCGAAGCGCGTAATCGCAACGAATTCATCCACCGCGCCGAAGAAATCCTCGGTCACCCGGTGGAAGTCATCTCCGGCCGTGAAGAAGCGCGCCTGATCTACCTGGGCGTTTCCCACACGCTCGCCGACACCCCGGGCAAACGCCTGGTGGCCGACATCGGCGGTGGCAGCACCGAATTCATCATTGGCCAGCGCTTCGAGCCGTTGCTGCGCGAAAGCCTGCAAATGGGCTGCGTCAGCTTCACCCAGCGCTATTTCAAGGACGGCAAGATCACCCCGGCCCGCTACGCCCAGGCCTACACGGCGGCGCGGCTGGAGATCATGAGCATCGAACACGCCCTGCATCGCCTGACCTGGGATGAAGCCATCGGCTCCTCGGGCACCATTCGCGCCATCGGCCTGGCGCTGAAGGCCGGCGGCCACGGCACTGGCGAAGTGAATGCCGAAGGCCTGGCCTGGCTCAAGCGCAAACTGTTCAAACTGGGCGACGCCGAAAAAATCGATTTCGAAGGCATCAAGCCTGACCGCCGAGCGATCTTCCCGGCGGGCCTGGCGATTCTCGAAGCGATTTTCGATGCCCTCGAACTGCAACGCATGGATCACTGCGAAGGCGCTCTGCGTGAAGGCGTGCTCTATGACTTGCTGGGTCGCCATCATCATGAGGACGTGCGGGAGCGCACGCTCAGTTCTCTGATGGAGCGTTATCACGTCGACCTGGAACAAGCCGCGCGCGTCGAGCGCAAAGCGTTGCATGCGTTCGATCAGGTGGCCGAGGATTGGGACCTGGATGACGGGGTCTGGCGCGAACTGCTGGGCTGGGCCGCCAAGGTCCATGAAGTGGGCCTGGACATCGCTCACTATCACTACCACAAACACGGCGCTTATCTGATCGAGCACTCTGACCTTGCCGGATTCTCCCGCGAAGACCAGCAAATGCTCGCCCTGCTGGTGCGTGGGCACCGCCGTAATATTCCCAAGGACAAGTTTGCTGATTTCGGCGATGACGGCATCAAGCTGATTCGCCTGTGCGTGCTGCTACGCTTTGCGATCCTGTTCCATCACATCCGCGGCACCCAGGAAATGCCTCAGGTCGCGCTGCAAGCCCACGGCGACAGCCTGGACGTGTTGTTTCCGGAGAACTGGCTGGACGAAAACCAACTGACCCAGGCTGATTTCGCGCTGGAAGCGGAATGGCTGACACGGGTCGGCTTCACCCTGAACGTGCGATAAACACGCAATCACCCGTAGGAGCTGCCGAAGGCTGCGATCTTTTGATCTTTCTCCCAGGCAACGCGTTGTCTGGATGGACGCCAGATCAAAAGATCGCAGCCTTCGGCAACTCCTACAGGGGATGGGAGTGGAAACAAAAAATGGCGATCCGCAGGGATCGCCATTTTTGTTTGCCGCGTGAGGGTTAACGCACCGCCAGAATCGGACTCCCCAACCGCTCCAGCAACGTCGCCTGCGCGCTGCGCGGGTTCTGGTTGCCGGTCGGCGTATTGCGGATGTAGCGACCGTCCGCCTGCAAACTCCAGCTGTGGGTATTGTCGGACAGGTACAGCTCCAGCTCTTTCTTCACCCGCATGATCAGTTTCTTGCCCTCGACCGGGAAGCAAGTCTCGACGCGCTTGTCGAGGTTGCGCTCCATCCAGTCGGCACTGGACAGGAACATCTGCTCTTCACCGCCATTGAGGAAGTAGAAAACCCGGGTGTGCTCCAGGAAGCGACCGATGATCGAACGCACGTGAATGTTGTGCGAAACCCCGGCAATACCCGGACGCAGGCAGCACATGCCGCGCACCACCAGATCGATGCGCACACCAGACTGGCTGGCCTTGTACAGCGCGCGGATGATCTTCGGATCGGTCAGCGAGTTGAACTTGGCGATGATGTGCGCCGGCTTGCCGTCGAGGGCGAACTGAGTCTCCCGGGCAATCATGTCGAGCATGCCCTTCTTCAGCGTGAACGGCGCATGCAGGAGCTTTTTCATGCGCAGGGTTTTGCCCATGCCGATCAACTGGCTGAACAATTTTCCGACGTCTTCGCACAAGGCGTCGTCAGAGGTCAGCAGGCTGTAGTCGGTATACAGGCGGGCGTTGGCCGCGTGGTAGTTGCCGGTACCCAAATGCGCGTAACGCACAATCTCGCCGGCCTCGCGACGCAGAATCAGCATCATCTTGGCGTGGGTCTTGAAGCCGACCACGCCGTAGATCACCACCGCACCGGCCGCTTGCAGACGGCTGGCCAGTTGCAGGTTGGACTCTTCGTCGAACCGCGCACGCAATTCGATCACCGCCGTGACTTCCTTGCCGTTGCGCGCGGCATCGACCAGCGCATCAACGATTTCCGAGTTGGCACCGGAACGGTACAGGGTCTGACGGACCGCCAATACATGCGGATCTTTCGCCGCCTGACGCAGCAAATCGACCACAGGCGTAAACGATTCAAACGGGTGCAGCAACAGGATGTCCTGCTTGCTGACCACGCTGAAAATATTTTCGCTGTTCTGCAGCAGTTTCGGGATCTGCGGCGTGAACGGCAGGTATTGCAGGTCGCGCTGACTGTCGAGGCCGGTGATGCTGAACAGGCGGGTCAGGTTGACCGGACCGTTGACCTGATACAACTCGGTCTCGTGCAGGTTGAATTGCTTGAGCAGGTAGTCGGACAGGTGTTTCGGGCAGGTGTCGGCGACTTCCAGACGCACCGCGTCACCGTAGCGACGGGAGAACAACTCGCCGCGCAGGGCGCGGGCCAGGTCTTCGACGTCTTCGGTGTCGACCGAAAGGTCGGCGTTTCGGGTCAGGCGGAACTGGTAGCAACCCTTGACCTTCATGCCCTGGAACAGGTCATCGGCGTGCGCGTGGATCATCGACGACAGGAATACATAGTTGTCGCCAGGACCACCGACTTCTTCCGGGACCTTGATCACACGGGGCAACAGGCGCGGGGCCGGGATGATCGCCAGACCGGAATCGCGACCGAAGGCGTCGATGCCTTCGAGCTCGACGATGAAGTTCAGGCTCTTGTTCACCAGCAACGGGAACGGGTGCGTCGGGTCGAGGCCGATCGGGGTGATGATCGGCGCGATCTCGTCGCGGAAAAAACGGCGGACCCAGGTTTTGATTTTGGTGGTCCAGTGCCGGCGACGGATGAAGCGGACCTGATGTTTTTCCAGTTCCGGCAACAGAATGTCGTTGAGAATCGCGTACTGACGGTCAACGTGACCGTGCACCAGCTCGCTGATCCGCGCCAGGGCCTGATGCGGTTGCAGGCCATCAGCGCCGGCCTGTTCACGGGCGAAGGTGATTTGCTTCTTGAGGCCGGCGACGCGAATCTCGAAGAACTCGTCCAGGTTGCTGGAAAAAATCAGCAAAAACTTCAGCCGTTCCAGCAGCGGGTAGGACTCGTCCAGCGCCTGTTCCAGCACGCGGATGTTGAACTGCAGTTGCGAGAGCTCGCGATGGATGTACAGGCTGCTGTCATCCAGGCCGGGAATGGCAATCGCCGGCGCCGCCGCAGTAACGGGCTCGGCCACCACCGCGGGTGCAGCTGACTCCAGCTCCGGCGGGGTTTCGGCGACTTGCTCGACCACGGGTTGAGCATCTTTTACGGCAACTTCAGTGAGTCCTTCGGTATTCATCGAATGTTCCTGGGAGGGCTATTGTTGCTCTCGTAACAATTGAGCAGCACGAACGGCAAAATAAGTGAGGATGCCATCAGCGCCTGCACGTTTAAAAGCGGTCAGGGATTCGAGGATAACCCCTTCGCTCAACCAGCCATTCTGGATCGCCGCCATGTGCATGGCGTATTCACCGCTGACCTGATAGACAAAGGTCGGCACTTTGAATTCTTCTTTGACCCGGTAAAGGATGTCCAGATACGGCATGCCTGGCTTGACCATGACCATGTCCGCGCCTTCTGACAAGTCCGCCGCCACTTCGTGCAGGGCTTCGTTGCTGTTGGCCGGGTCCATCTGATAGGAGGCCTTGTTGGCCTTGCCCAGGTTCAACGCCGAACCCACCGCATCGCGGAACGGGCCGTAATAGGCGCTGGCGTACTTGGCCGAATAGGCCATGATCCGCACGTTGACGTGGTCGGCCAGTTCAAGGGCTTCGCGGATCGCCTGGATGCGACCGTCCATCATGTCCGACGGGGCCACCACCTGAGCGCCGGCATCGGCGTGGGACAGGGCCTGCTTGACCAGCGCGTCGACGGTGATGTCGTTCTGCACGTAGCCCGCTTCGTCGAGAATACCGTCCTGACCATGGGTGGTGAACGGGTCGAGTGCGACGTCGGTGATCACACCCAGCTCAGGGAATTGCGCGCGCAATGCGCGAGTGGCGCGCTGGGCAATACCGTTCGGGTTCCACGCTTCGGCGGCGTCCAGCGATTTGAGTTCGGCCGGCGTGACCGGAAACAACGCCACCGCCGGAATCCCCAGCTCGACCCACTTGGCCGCTTCTTCGAGCAACAGATCGATGGTCAGGCGCTCAACGCCCGGCATCGAGGCCACCGCTTCACGACGGTTTTCACCGTCCAGCACAAACACTGGCAGGATCAGGTCGTCGACGGTCAGGACGTTTTCACGAACCAGTCGGCGCGAGAAATCATCACGTCGGTTGCGACGCAAGCGGGTTGCAGGGAACAAACGATTGGCGGGGGTAAAGCTCACGGCAAACTCCTGAGCCCGCGCTGGCGGGCGAGCGTGACAGTTATAAGCGGCCATTATGACCGTCGTATTACAGTTATGTGCACCCCTGTGACAGGTAGTCGCATTCCATTGTCCTTGTAGGAAATGTTCACGTCGAGACACATTTGGACACTTTCATGAATGGGCCCGAAGGGTTAGGCTGCGCGTTCATTTCGCCAGCACCCAGACAATGCTCCAACAATTTCTGCATGACTTCGGCTACTTTGCCCTTTTTCTCGGCACGTTCTTCGAAGGCGAAACCATTCTGGTGCTCGCAGGCTTCCTCGCGTTCCGTGGATACATGGACATCAACGTGGTGGTGGTCGTGGCGTTTTGCGGCAGTTATGCCGGCGATCAGCTGTGGTACTTCATGGGACGCAAGCACGGCCGCAAATTGCTGGCGCGCAAGCCCCGCTGGCAGATGATGGGTGACCGGGCTCTGGAACACATCCGCAGGCACCCGGACATCTGGGTGCTGAGCTTCCGTTTTGTCTACGGTTTGCGCACGGTGATGCCGGTGGCGATCGGCCTGTCGGGCTATCCGCCGGGACGTTATCTGGTACTCAACGGAATTGGTGCAGCCATCTGGGCGACCGCGCTGGCCGCCGCTGCCTATCACTTCGGCGCGGTGCTGGAAGGCATGCTGGGCAGCGTCAAGAAGTACGAGCTGTGGGTGCTCGGCGCCCTGCTGGTGCTGGGCGTGGTGCTGTGGTTGCGCCGGCGTTTCAAGAATGCGCGTCTGGCCCGGAAGGTCTACGCCGACGAGCAGGCCTTGAAAGCCGAGCAGGCCAAAGCCGCCGACATCAAGACGCCCACCGAGTAAAACGGTTCCTGCAACAGTAGAGACCGATGACGCTGAGCAGGCTGTAACTCAGCAGGCCGACCCAGCCCGCCGCGCTGGCCGGCCACAGCCCGACCACCGGCGCCAGCCATATCAGCGGCACGTTCGATGCCAGCCGCAGCAGCTCCAGTTTCAACGCCCACGGGCGATTCTCCAGGGCCACGCCCAACGTAAACAACCCCAGCGCCACCGCACTCCAGCCGAGCACCAACGCAGCGGTCGGCAGGTTCGGCTCGAAGTTCATCAGGTAACTGCCCAACGCGATGTAGACGCCGAACTGCAGCAAGACATAGATCTGCTGACGGCCGTCCAGCGGCACCTCGAATTTGCGGAACTGGCTCAGGTCCGGTTTGCTCATCGGGTATTTCGCCGCGACGTCCGCCGGCCGCCACCCGGTGCGCATGAACCAGATCCGCAACTTGTCCCACATGCTCTCGGCACGTCGCGCGTCATCCCACAGCTGCACGTAGAACTGCACGTTGGCCCACAACGGATTCCAGCTCGCCAGCGGTGTGGTCACGCCGAAAATCACCGGCTCGTTATCGTCCTCTTCCTGAAACGAGCCAAACAGACGGTCCCAAATAATGAACACCCCGCCGTAGTTGCGATCCATGTAGAGAGCGTTCTGTGCATGGTGGGCCCGATGATTGGACGGCGTGACGAAGAACCACTCGAACCAGCCGAGCTTGGGAATGTGTCGCGTATGCACCCAGAACTGATACAGCAGGTTGAGTGCCGCGACGCTGATAAACACCAGCAGCGGCACGCCGAGCACGGCCATTGGCAGGTAGAAAATCCAGCTCAACAGGAAGCCGGTGCTGGTCTGGCGCAACGCCGTGGAGAGGTTGTAGTCCTCGCTCTGATGATGCACCGAATGCGCGGCCCAGAGGATGTTGCGTTCATGGCCCATACGGTGCAGCCAGTAGTAGCAGAAGTCATAGAGGACGAAGGCGAATACCCAGACCCAGACGCTGTCCGCCGAGAGCTCGAACAGCGCCAGATGCTTGAGGGCCAACGCATAAGTCACCAGCCCCACGCCCTTGGTCAACAGGCCCGTGGTGGTCGACAACACGCCGGTGCTGATGCTGTTGATCGCGTCGGCTACCCGATAATTGCTCACCCCGCGCCAACGGTCGGCCAGCAGTTCGACGGCAATCAGCACAAAGAAAAACGGCACCGCATACAGAATGAAGTCCATGACGCGCCCTGATCGGAATCTTGAGGACAGATGCTAGGTGTAGCTGCGAATTAACCCTATGGCAACGAGTGACAAATTAGTGGACATTTAACGCCATGAATCTGGAGAAAAACCCATGAGCAAAAAAATTGCAGTGATCCTTTCCGGCTGTGGTGTGTATGACGGCGCCGAGATCCACGAAAGCGTGATTACCCTGCTGCGACTCGATCAGCGTGGTGCTCAGGTGCAGTGTTTCGCTCCCAATATTGCCCAGTTGCACGTGATCAACCACCTGACTGGCGAAGAAATGCCCGAGTCGCGCAATGTGCTGGTGGAGTCGGCGCGGATCGCTCGGGGTAACGTGAAGGATATTCGTGAGGCCGACGTCGAGGACTTCGATGCGTTGATCGTGCCCGGCGGTTTTGGCGCGGCCAAGAACCTGTCCAACTTCGCCATCGAAGGCGCCGGCTGCACGGTGCAGCCGGATGTCCTGGCGCTGACCGAAGCCTTTGCCGAAGCGGGAAAACCGGTCGGATTGATCTGCATTTCCCCGGCGCTGGCCGCGAAGATTTACGGGCCGGGCGTGACCTGCACCATCGGCAATGACACCGACACTGCAGCGGCCATGAACAAAATGGGCGCGACCCACGCCGACTGCGCGGTGACCGACATTGTTGAAGACAAGGCACGCAAACTGGTGAGCACCCCGGCGTACATGCTGGCGCAATCGATCAGCGAAGCCGCTTCCGGGATCAACAAACTGGTGGATCGCGTCCTCGAACTCACCCACGAAAACGACGCCTGACGCTATCCCATTGTGGGAGCGAGCTTGCTCGCGATTGCGGTCTATCCATCGACATTAATGCTGGATGCGCCGGCCCCATCGCGAGCAGGCTCGCTCCCACAGGGTTTTGCGCAAGGATCAGGATTTGCGGGTTAGCCGGGTCAGGATCCGGTCCAGCGCATTGGCAAACGCTTGCTTCTCGCGCTCGCCAAACGGCGCGGGCCCGCCGCTCATTTGTCCCTGCTCGCGCAGATCGGTGAACAGGTTGCGCACCGCCAGGCGATCGCCCATGTTCTGCGCATCGAATTCCTTGCCTCGCGGATCGAGGGCCGATACGCCCTTCTTCACCAGGCGATCAGCGAGCGGCACGTCGCTGCAAATCACCAGCTCACCCGGCACCGCGTGCTCGACCAGATAATCATCGGCCGCATCCGGGCCACTGGGCACCACAATCAGTTTCACCAGCGCCAGCCCCGGCTTTATCTGCGGCTGCCCCGCCACCAGCACCACTTCGAACTGACGCTTGAGCGCGAACTTCACCACCAGATCCTTGGCCGCCCGCGGGCAGGCGTCGGCATCGATCCAGACACGCATTGTGTTTTACCCTCCGTTAAAAGCAAAAGATCGCAGCCTTCGGCAGCTCCTACAAGGGAACGCGTTCCAAATGTAGGAGCTGCCGCAGGCTGCGATCTTTTAAAGAATCACTCGATCAGGAAACCGACACCCGCCGCTTCTCCGCCACCCAACTGCGACCATACAGCACAACAATCGCAATGATCGCCACCGCCTGCGCACTCAGCGAATACGCATCCGCATGAATGCCCAGCCAATCGAAGTCAAAGAACGGCACCGGCCGCGTGCCGAAGATCCCGGCTTCCTGCAATGCCTTCACGCCGTGACCGGCAAACACCACCGACAGCGCGCACAACAACCCGGCATTGATGCTGAAGAACAACGACAGCGGCAGTTTCGCCGAACCGCGCAGGATTACCCAAGCCAGCACGATCAACAGCACCAGCGCCGTTGCGCCACCGGCGAGCACCGCGTTGTGACCCGCCGGGCCGGCCTGCAACCACAGGGTTTCGTAAAACAGGATCACTTCAAACAGCTCGCGATACACCGAGAAAAACGCCAGCGTCGCAAAGCCAAAACGCCCGCCGCCGCCCACCAGGCTGCTTTTGATGTAATCCTGCCAGGCCGCTGCGTGGCGACGGTCGTGCATCCACACGCCGAGCCACAGCACCATGACCGCGGCAAACAGCGCCGTCGCCCCTTCCAGCAACTCCCGTTGCGAACCGCTGACATCGATCACATACGCCGCCAGTGCCCAGGTCGCCAGACCGGCCACCAGTGCCAGGCCCCAACCGACGTTGACACTGCGCACCGCCGATTGCTGGCCGGTATTGCGCAGGAACGCGAGGATTGCCGCCAACACCAGGATCGCTTCCAGGCCTTCGCGCAGCAGAATCAGCAGGCCGGAAATGTAGCTCAGCGACCAACTCAAACCATCGCTGCCGAGCAGGCCCGCCGATTCCTTCAACTTGGCTTTCGCCGCATCCAGACGCTCTTGGGCCTGGGCCGCCGGCAAACCGTCCTGCAACGACTGACGATAAGCCATCAAGGATTTCTCGGTGTCTTTGCGCACGTTGGCGTCGACGTTATCCAGAGAACTTTCGACCAGTTCAAAGCCTTCCAGATACGCCGCCACCGACAGGTCATAGGCCTGATCGTGATCGCCGGCACGGTAGGCGGCGATGCTCTTGTCCAGAGTGGCGGCGGTGTAATCGAGTAACTGCGCCGGGCCACGCTTGACCTGCGGCGGTTGCGCGCGCTGGGCGCGGAAGTTCGCTGCCGCCTGCGGACCTTCGGCGGCTTGCACCTCGGCCGGCGTCTGACGCGCCAGGTCGGCGATGTTGTAGGTTTTTTCGGAAGTTGCGGTAGCCGGATCGGCGCTGAAACTGGCGATGTAGGTCGCCAGGTCCCAGCGTTGACGGTCGTCCAGTTGATCGGCGAAGGCGGGCATGTCGGTGCCTTCCACGCCCAGCCCCAGCGTGCTGTAGATCGCATAAAGGCTCAGGTGATCGAGACGCACGGCATCTCGCAGATTGGCCGGCGGCGGCGTCAGGCCGACACCCGCCGGGCCATCCCCGGCACCCGCATCGCCATGACACACCGAACAATGCTGGGCATACAGCGGCGCACCCCGGGTCGGGTCCGGCGTGATGATCGGTGCCTGACTGACTTCATAAGCCACGGCCAGTTTCGCACCGAGTTGCCGTGCCTGACGCGCCACGTCGGAACCGTCCTGACGCGCAGCGATCGCCTCGCGCAACGAGCTGACGCCCTGCTCCAGCCCGGCTTTTTCCGGTTTCGCCGGCAGCTCCGCGATCAGGTCCTGCAACACCTTGATGAATTCCAGCTGTTCACGGTATTCGGATTCGTCGGTAACCTTGCCCGCCTGCACCGTCTGCGGGTAATCCGCGCCGATGTAATCGAGCAAATGCAGCGCTTGCGGCGCGCCTTCGACGGTGTCCGCCAGCAGATTGGAACTGCACAGGGCAAGCAGCGGCAACACCAGCCAGGCCAGGAAACGGGACGGGGCAGTCATGAATGAATCTCAATTGGAAATACGAAGTAACACATTGTTCACTTCGAATGAGTTTCACTCAAGCTTTGTTGTACGAGATGCACTGTTTCAGACGCGATATCGCTTCCGGACGCACGACCGACGATAGTGGCACTCTGTGCAGAGGAGGAGTTAAAAAGCCATTACATAGCCAGCATCCCTGTCTATAATGCCGCGCCCTCGAAACATCGACAGGGCGCTTGAGCTCCTCTTTTGAGGAATTGGCAGGACGCCGGTCTGCGCCGATAGGTCCCATCAGCCCGACCCGCACGCGTGGCTGCCTACATTTCAGGGAAGAAGTAACCATGGCCTCCCGCGCCCTAACCTTGATTGCGCTCAGCGCCGTCACCTTGCTTTCCGGCTGCTCGGCGTTCCGCAACTACGATTCGGAACTCGCGCAAACCAATCAGCAGCTGGCCTCCGGTAATGTCGATGCCGCGCTGACCCTGCTGGAAAAGAACAACCGCGGCGAAGACAAGGATCTGCTCTATTACTTCGAGAAAGGTGAACTGCTGCGTGCCAAGGGCGATCTGTCCGGCAGCCAGAACGCCTGGACCAGTGCCGACGTGGTGGTGGGCAAGTGGGAAGATTCGGTCAAGCTCGATACCGGCAAATACCTCGCGCAGTTCGGCAGCTTTCTGGTGAACGACAAGGTGCGTCGCTACGAAGGCTACGACTACGAAAAAGTCATGCTGACCACGCAGATGGCCCTCAACCTGCTGGCCGTGAACGACTTCGACGGCGCCCGTACCGCGATCAAGAAAACCCACGAACGCGAAGCCGTGATCGCCGATCTGCGCGACAAGGAATACCTCAAGAGCGAAGAGCAAGCCGAGAAGGAAGGCATCAAGACCGAGTACAAGGACCTGCAAGGTTACCCGGTCGCCAGCCTCGATGCGCCGGAAGTGGTCGGTCTGAAAAACAGCTACCAGAGTGCTTTCAGCCATTACCTGGCCGGTTTCGTCTATGAAGCCCTGGGTGAAAAAGACCTGGCTGCGCCGGGTTATCGCAAGGCCATCGAATTGCGCCCGAACACGCCGCTGCTGGAACAGGCGCTGAAGAATCTCGACAAGAAAAGTGCCAAGAACGAAGACAGCGACATTCTGATCGTCGTGCAAAGTGGCCTGGCGCCGGCCCGGGATTCGATCCGCGTGCCCCTGCCTCTGCCGATCAGCGGCAATGTGGTGATCACCCCGCTGTCGTTCCCGATCATCAAGGCTGATAACTCCACCGCCACCCTCACCCAGATCGGCGTGAACGGTCAGCAGCTCAACCTGACGCAACTCAACAGCACCACCGCCATGTCCCGCCGCGCCCTGCGTGACGACATGCCCGGGATCATCGTGCGCACCACTGTTCGCGCAGTGACCCGGGGTGTGGCGCAGAAGCAGATCAACGAAACCAATCCACTGGCAGGCCTGGCGGTCGGCATCACTTCAGCCGTGCTTGAAGGTGCCGATACCCGTACCTGGCGCACCCTGCCCGACTACACCCAAGTGGTGCGCCTGCGCCTGAAAAAAGGCGAGCATCAAGTCACCCTGCCAAGCGCCGTGGGCGGCTCGGTGGTCAAGATCACTGTTGACCAGCGCTATCAAGTCATCAGTTTGCGTGCCGTGGGCAACCAGGTCTTCGCCAGCGGCGTCGCGGCTCATGTGATCCCGAGCGCCAGTCCCACGGCCGTGGCCACCCTCAAGCAACCTTAAGAACGGAGTCTTTACATGCGTTTCAAACTCATTGCTGTCGTCGCCCTGGCCTTGCTGGCCGGTTGCGCCACACCGCCTCCACCGGAGCCGGGCAGCGCTGCCAGCAAAGTCGTGGCCATGGGCAAGCTGAAGAATATCGTGGTCGGCGCCATGCGCGTCGCCCGGGAAAACGGCTTCATGACGGCCAATGTGCAACTGAGCAACACCAGCTTCAACAACAAGACCTTCTATTACCGCTTTGCCTGGCTCGGCCCTGAAGGCTTCCCGATTGCCGAAGAGGAAACCTGGAAAAGCCAGATGATGTACGGCCAACAGACCAGCTTCATTCAGGCGATTGCGCCGACCGCCAAAGCCGTGGATTTCCGCCTCGAAATCAAAACGCCTTAATACCCTATTCGATCAGTTTCAGAGAGCATTCCCATGTTTGTACGTTTCTCGTTTATCGCTGTCATCGCCCTGCTCGCCAGCGGCTGCGCCAATACCTCGCCGACGCTCGGCAGCAAAAACATCAGCTACGGCGACACCAAGGCCGTGGAAACCGTGACCAACGAATTCGGCTCGACCGACCTGCAGATGATCGCCGAGTCCATGACACGCTCCCTCGCCCAGTCCGGCATTCTGCAGGGCCGCCCGGTGGTTCAGGTCTACGACGTGAAGAACAAGACCAGCGAATACATCGACACCCGGGAAATCACCACCAGCATCAAAACCCAGCTGATGAAATCCGGCACCGCCCGCTTCGCCAGCGACAACACCGCGATGCAGAACCAGGTGGATCAGCTCAAGCTGCAAAACCAGAGCGGCCTGTACAAGAAAGCCACGGTGGCCAAGACCGGCAACATGATCGCTGCCAAATACCGCATCGAGGGTTCGATCAGCTCGATCGTCAAGCGCAGCAGCGATTACAAAGACGTCTTCTACAAATTCAGCCTGCAATTGATCGACGTTGAAAGCGGCCTGGCCGAGTGGATGGATGAAAAAGAGATCCGCAAGACCACGGAGCGTTAATCAATGCGCGCATGGATTGGCATGATGGCCCTGGCTTGCGCGTTCAGCGTGCAAGCGGCGTCGAAAGTCGCGGTGACGGACCTGGCGTATCAGGAGCGGGTGGAGCAGTACATCCACATCGTTTCGGCCCAGAGCAACTTCCAGGCAAACCGCTACAGCGCCAGCGGTTCTTCGAGCTACAACGAAATCGAAGCCACCAGCAGCTACATCGAGCAAGGTGAACTGCGCAAGTTCACCGGCGACATCAAAGGCGAGATGCTGCGCTCCGGGATGTTCCAACTGGTGCAAGGCACGCCGTACACGGCTTCTTCCAAAGGTGACGTGTATGACGTGATCAAGCGGATCAAGGCCGGCCACTTCAAAGGTGCCGATTACGTGCTGTTCGGCACCGTGTCGGACATCGACTTCACCCGCGATACCACTGAGCTGGCCAACACCGACAGCTACTCGGCGATCCTGGGTCTGACGCTGGTGGCGGATTTCAGCCTGATCAACACCAAGACCTATGAAATCACCTCGGCCTTTACGGCGATGGGCGAAGGTCAGGACACCAAACTGGTGAATAGCCGGGACATTCGCGTCTCGCTCAACCGGCCGCGCGTGGTACGTGATGTGTCCAAGGCACTGGGCGAAGACGTGGCTGCGCAACTGGGTCAACAACTCGGTGGTGGCGGTTACGAGCAGCCGGGGCAAGCCCCGTTGCGCAACAACCTGCCACGGGATACGGCGCCGGTCATTCTTCACTGATCGTTGCACAACCTCTGCGGCAAGGTTGTGAGGGGGTTGGTTTGAGGGGATCTGTGGTGAGGGGATTTATCCCCGTTGGACTGCGCAGCAGTCCCATCTTTGGGGCCGCTTCGCGACCCAACGGGGATAAATCCCCTCGCCACAGAGGCCCTCGCCACAAGGCATTCACATCACAAATGAAAAAGGCGACCTCTGGGGTCGCCTTTTTTGTGCCCGGCGGTTTTACACCGCAGCTTTGCGCAGCGTCGCCATGAACGCCGCCGCGCCGATGAACAGCCCGGCAAAGGTGCGGTTCATGCGTTTTTGCTGCTGGGGCGTGCGCAACAGACGCAGCACTTTGGACGCCAACCCGGTGTAACCAGCCATCACGATCAGGTCAACGAAGACCATGGTCACGCCGATGATCAGGTACTGCATCAGCAGCGGCGCATGCGGGTCGATGAACTGTGGCAGCACCGCGAGCATGAACACCAACGCCTTGGGGTTACTGATGTTCACCAGAAAACCGCGAAACACCAACGCCATCGGCTTGCCGATCTGGCGTACGGCAGCGTCGTCGCTCATGTCGCTGGGCAGTGCGCGCCATTGCTTGATCGCGAGGTAAACCAGATACGCCACGCCGAACCATTTGATCGCATAAAACGCGCTGGCCGAGGCCGTGAGAATCGCGCCCACACCGGCGCCGACAATCGCGATCTGCACCGCCAGGCCCAATTGCAGGCCCAAGGCGTTCCAGTAACCGCGCCAGAAACCGTATTGCAGACCGCTGGACATCGACGCAATGGCGCCGGCACCCGGAGACAGGCTGATCACCCAGCAGGCGGCAAAAAACGCCAGCCATGTTTGAAGCTCCATCGCACACCTCGAAATCGGACTCGTGACAGAGGTCTAAGCTAATGCGGCTTTGGGCGGATGACTATCGATTTTTTGCAGGATGTTGCGGCTACAAACCCATGTTGCGGGTTTGACGGGCTTCTCGCCTGACACACTGCCATCGCGAGCAAGCTCGCTCCCACAGGGATTCGGGCTGACCACAATTTTGCGATCCACCCAAATCCCTGTGGGAGCGAGCTTGCTCGCGATGGCGGTGTGTCAGGTGACAAAATTCTTACTTTTCAAACCCACTTAACGGGAATGTATCCGTCCCACGCCAGCGTCGAACCGAGCGCTGAAAGAACAGGCTATTGGGCACTTGCACCATCGCACTGCCCGTACCGAGCTCTTCAGCCTCGATCAACGTGGTGTAAAGCAGATTGATCGCCACCACCCGACCTTTGACGCCGGGTTTGTCGGTGGTGTCCACCAACTCGACAACGTCACCGATACGGAAGGGCCCGACGGTGAAAATCAGAATCGCGCAGAGCAGATTGGAGAGCACACTCCACATGGCGAAAAACGCCACCGCTGCCACCGCGACGAATCCGGACAACGCGGTCCAGAGCACCGTGGCCGACACCCCGAGGCGTTCGAGCACGAAAATCAGCGCACTGCCCATGATCAGCCAGCGCAGCCCGCCCCGCAGCGGCATCAGCAACTGCGGCGGAAAAGGGTAGCGCTCCCCCAGGCGAGTCAGGCATTTGGCGACAAAGCGCTGGGCAAAATAACCGGCCAACAAGATCAGCAGGATTTGTACGACCAGCCAGATCGGCTCGACCCACACCGGTGACAGCGACCACTTGAACGCCTCCATCAGGACAGCGCCTCCAGCTCCGCCTGCATGCTTTCAAGCAATTCCAGGGCTTCCATCCAGGTTTCTTCCAGTTCCGCTTCACGCACCTTCAGCTTCGCCTGTTCGGCCAGCAGATCACGCAGATCGTTCTTGCGCGCCGGCTCGTAAATGTCGCTGTCGCCAAGGCTGGTATCGATCTTCGCCAGTTTCTCGTGCAGCTTGCCCAGCTCGACTTCGAGCTTGTCCGCTTCACGCTTGTGCGGTGCCAACTGCTGACGCAACGCGGCCGCGGCCTGACGCTGGGCCTTCTTGTCGGTCTTGTCCGGGTTGACCGGCGTGTTGCTGACCGGGGCATTGCGCTGTCGATACTCGACCAGCCAGCGGGCGTAATCCTCCAGGTCGCCGTCAAACTCCTCGACCTTGCCGTCCGCCACCAGATAAAAATTGTCGGTGGTACTTTTCAGCAGATGACGATCGTGGGAAACCACCAACACCGCGCCGCTGAATTCCTGCAACGCCATGGTCAGCGCCAGGCGCATTTCCAGGTCCAGGTGGTTGGTCGGTTCATCGAGCAGCAACAGGTTCGGCCGCTCCCAGGCGATCAACGCCAGGGCAAGACGAGCTTTCTCACCGCCGGAAAAATTCAGCACCGGCTCATCGATACGCGCACCGCGAAAATCGAAACCACCGAGGAAGTCGCGCAGTGTCTGCTCGCGCTCAGTTGGGGCCAGCCGCTGTAAATGCAGCAACGGGCTGGCCTTCGCGTCAAGGGAATCGAGTTGATGCTGGGCGAAGTAACCCACGACGGTATTCTCGCCACGGGTCAGGCGACCGGCCAACGGCGAGAGTTCACCGGCAAGGTTTTTGATCAGGGTCGATTTACCGGCGCCGTTGGGGCCGAGCAAACCGATGCGCGCGCCGGGCGTCAATTGCAGCTTGACCTTCTCCAGCACGGCTTTGTCGCCGTAGCCCAGACGGGCATCGGACAGGTCGATCAACGGGCTGGAAATCTTCGTCGATTCGCGGAAGACAAAGTCAAACGGCGAATCGACGTGAGCGGCGGACAACTCTTCCATCCGCTCCAGTGCCTTGATCCGGCTCTGGGCCTGACGGGCCTTGGTGGCCTGGGCCTTGAATCGGGCAATGTAGCTTTCCATGTGCGCCCGCTGCACCTGCTGCTTCTCGTACGCCTGCTGTTGCTGGGCCAGGCGTTCGGCACGGGCGCGTTCGAAAGCGCTGTAACCACCGCGATAGAGGGTGATCTTGCGTTGATCGACGTGGGCCACATGATCGACCACGGCATCGAGGAAATCCCGGTCGTGGGAAATCAGTAACAAGGTGCCGGGGTAGCTTTTGAGCCATTCTTCGAGCCAGATGATGGCGTCGAGGTCCAAGTGGTTGGTCGGTTCGTCGAGCAGCAGCAGGTCGGAAGGGCACATCAATGCCTGCGCCAGGTTCAGACGCATCCGCCAGCCACCGGAGAAATCGCCGACCGGGCGATCCATCTGCTCATTGGTGAACCCAAGGCCTGCCAGCAGCTTGCGGGCACGAGCATCGGCGGTGTAACCGTCGGCGCTGTCGAGTTCCGAGTGCAGGCGGGCCTGAGCGGCACCGTCATGCGCGGCTTCGGCGGCGGCGAGGTCGCGTTGCACCTCACGCAGGCGCAGGTCACCATCGAGCACGTAGTCGACCGCCTGGCGTTCGAGCGTTTCGATTTCCTGGCGCATGTGGGCGATGCGCCAGTCGGCCGGCAGGAAGCAGTCACCCGAATCCGGGTGCAGTTCGCCCCGAATCAAAGCGAACAGGCTCGATTTGCCGGCGCCGTTGGCACCGATGAGGCCAGCTTTGTGGCCGGCGTGCAGGGTCAGCTCGGCGTCTTCTAGCAGACGTTGCGGGCCACGCTGTAAAGTCAGGTTCTGAAGTCGAATCATAATGGCGGCGGAGTCTACCAGCTTCGCTCGCAACTGGCGCGAGTAGCACTATGTCCTCTGACCTGTGGAGCTTTTCCCTTGGCACTTACGCCCGACCCGGCGTTGAAGCCGCGTGCCTAACCTTGCAGTCGGCGGGGGTGAATGTGTGCCTGCTGCTGTGCGGGTTGTGGCTGGGGCAACGGCGAGTGGCGTGCAACGAGCAACGATTGCAACAGCTGTGCAATGTGGCCGGACCTTGGGACGCGGATGTCGTGCAACCTTTGCGAGCTTTGCGCACGCAATGGAAAGTCAGCGCGACCGGGGATGCCGAACTGAAAGCGCTGCGCGAACAAGTGAAAGCGCTGGAACTGCAAGCCGAGCGGCATTTGCTATTGCGACTGGAGCGAACGGCGTTGAGTTGGCCGCAAGATGAGGCGACCGATTTACCGGCCTGGCTGGAGGGTGTGGCGGCGGGCGCCGCACACCTGAACCGCGACGCGCTGCATCAGCTGCGCGTCGCGGCAACCGGCACTTAGGAAGCGCTGGTTGGGGTGGTGCTGGTGCTCGACGGTGCAACTGGCGTTGGCGCAGTAGTAGCTGTCGAGGTAGAGGCTGCGGAAGCAGGAGCGGCCGAAGCGGATGGCGCTGGGGTCGACGGCTTGGCAGCGGGTGCCGGGGTCGGCTTGGCAGCGGTGGCCGGTTTTTTCACGGCTGGTTTCGCAGCCGGTTTGGCAGCGGCAGGTTTAGCTGCTGGTTTAGCTGCGGCAGTTTTTGCAGCAGTGGCTGGCTTGGCAGCAGCGGTTTTTGCGGCCGGTTTAGCGGCGGTTTTTGCAGCTGGTTTGGCTGCAGTTTTTGCAGCTGGTTTGGCAGCAGTTTTTGCAGCTGGTTTTGCTGCTGGCTTGGCAGCAGTTTTAGCAGCAACAGGTTTTGCCGCAGACTTGGCAGCTGGTTTCGCGGCAGCGGTCTTGGCTGCTGGTTTTGCGGCCGGTTTGGCAGCCGCAGTTTTTGCCGCAGCAGGTTTGGCAGCAGCCGTTCTTGCAGCCGGTTTAGCGGCTGCGGTCTTGGCAGCGGCTGGCTTGGCGGCAGGTTTGGCAGCGGCCGTTTTTGCGGCAGGTTTAGCAGCGCTGGCAGCAGCTGGTTTCTTCGCCGCAGGTTTGGCTGCTGGCTTGGCCGCAGCTTTCACCGCAGGCTTGGCAGCTGGTTTGGAAGCAGCGGTTCTGGCAGCCGGTTTAGCGGCAGGTTTGGCAGCCGCTTTCTTGGCCGGAGCCGCAGCAGGCTTGGCCGAACGCAGGGACAACGCCTTGCTGACAGCCTCTTGTACACGACCGACGCCCTGGGCCAGTTTCAGGCTTTCTTGAGCGTCGCGCTTGAGTTGCAGAATGTAGCCGCGAGTTTCCGATTGACGATCCTTGAGGGCATCGAGCAGGTCTTCAAGTTCCTTCACCGCGCCCTTGGCTTTGGTCTGCGCCTTGGCCTTGCCGGCCGACGCAGCGTCCTGCAATTTAGTGCGGGACTTGTGCAATTTTTCCTGCGCTTTTCCGCGCTGCTTTTCCAGTTTGGCGAGCAGTTTTTCAGCATCAGCCAAGGCTTGCGAACAAGCGGTTTCCAAATGCTCGAGCAGGCTGCCCGAGAGTTGTTGGAGTAAGTGCAACGGGGTATTTACAGGCTTCTTGGTGGCCGACATGGTTTACCTCCTGGCTGACGTGGGTGCGGCTCATACTAGACCTCTGCAGGGACCGCCGCTAGGGCATGTTGACAGTATCGAAAGCGCTGCGTTGCAACGGATCGAAAATCTTCTGTGCTTGCGCAAAATGAGTTCACTGTCGAACGCATCCACACTGGCATAATCTGCCGCATCTCAGGTCGGAGAGTGCCGATGTCGCGCTACCTTTTTGTATCGCTGTGCGTGTTTTTTTCTGTGGCCCAGGCTGCCGAAAAAACCAAAGAAAATGAAGCTCACGATCTTGCTTATAGCTTGGGTGCAAGCCTCGGTGAGCGCCTGCGTCAGGAGGTTCCCGATCTGCAACTCCAGGCATTGGTCGAAGGGCTGCAGCAGGCCTATCAGGGCAAACCCCTGGCCCTGAAAGACGAGCAGATCGAACAGATTCTGACCGAGCATGAAGCTCAGGTTTCCTTGCAACAAAGCACGCCCGGCAGCGAAGCTGTTCTCGAAAAAGAGCAGCGCTTCCTCGCCGTTGAAAAAGCCAAACCCGGCGTTCGTGAACTGGCCGATGGAATATTACTGACAGAGCTGGCACCCGGCACCGGCGCGAAGGCCGGTCCGGATGGCAAAGTCCAGGTGTTGTACATCGGTCGACTTCCGGACGGCACCGTGTTCGATCAGAACAGTCAGCCACAGTGGTTCAGTCTCGACAGTGTGATCAGCGGCTGGCGAACCGCGCTGCAAAACATGCCGGTCGGTGCGAAGTGGCGACTGGTGATTCCATCGGCCCAGGCTTATGGCGCCGACGGTGCTGGCGACTTGATCGCGCCTTTCACGCCACTGGTATTCGAGATCGAATTGCGCGGCGCCACAAGCTGAATGACGGAAACGAAAAACGGTGCGCAGGGCGCACCGTTTTGAGGGTGTTGCGGGAAGGGATCAGGCCTGAACCGAATCCTCTTCCTTGTGAGCGGTGTGCAGCACTTCGATCAGACAGTCTTCCAGTTCGAAGCGTTCGTGCAACAGACCACCCAGCTCCTTGAATTTCTCTGCTACACACTTGCCGGCGTCGCACAGATCATTGAAGGCGAGCAGCTTCTCGGTGATGACGTCGATGCGCGGGTAGATGGTTTCAGCCAACTCGAGACCGCGGGTGTCGCCAAAGGCTTTGGCCTCACCCGTCAGCTGTTCGTAGATCTCGAAGTGCCCGGCAGACACGTAATCGACCAGCACTCCGCAGAATTCCTGCAATGGCTTGCGGTTTTCGCCCAGCGCCTCAGGCTTGGCGCCGAGAGCATCATAGGCCCGAACCAGTTCGTGACGCTCCTGCAACCAGCGATCGATCAGCAGATGCACTCCACCCCAGCGTTCCTGAGCATTCTGACAACTTTCGAGCATGGTGATCTCTCTTCCCTTGTGGGTCATGCTGCCCTACACCTGTCGCACCCTTGAAGATCAAGAATCGGCCAGGCAGAGCGTCATTCGAGCAACATAATTCCAATGACACGTGCGGGCCAGATTATGCCCGCACGACAATGGCTTCAAGGTACGCAGGAGATAAAGTTCATACAAGTGTTTAATCGCCCGCCAGCGCAGGGTGCGACGACTCGCCGCTGAGCGGTCGCCGGCAAGCGATGCAGACCAGACGCAGCAACTGCTGAAGACTCAAAATAGTCATCCCGACAAAGAACAACAGACTCCACTCCGGGAGGCTCAAACCGAACAGCGTCCAGGAAATCTGCGCGCAGTCGGCGGCGCCGTTAAACATCTGCTGCACGACGTTTAACCACGGAGTGTCCGCGAACAGTTCGGACAGGTGGGTCGAACAGGCGGGCAACTGGTGCACCGGACTGGTCTGCAACAGCACTTGGCGCCAGGCCGTGACGGTGCCTGCCAGACTGCACAGCAAACCGAGCAGCCAATACACAAAAGAGGCCAAACGGCCGGGCCCATGAATCGCGGCGCCCAGGCAGACCCCCGTGAGCATCGCCAGGCAAATCCGCTGCAACACGCACATCCCGCACGGCTGGAGACCGACTGCATATTCGAGATAATAGGAAACGCCCAAGGCCAGCGCGCCAGCAACGAAAACCATGAAAAACAAGGAGCGTGAGCAGGCCAGCGACATGGCTTTTCCATACCAGTAGAGACAAGTGGTTACGGTAGAGGAAAGCGCGCCAGCCTTTCAAGGCAGGACGACAGAGACACTTCAACAAAAGTGTAGGGAATTCCCGACAGAATTGACGAGAACTGATGTAGTTGGTTGTAGGACTAAGCCGTTACGGGAATGCGAAGGTAAGAAATCGACGAATTCAAGCACCTCGCCCCCCTCCAGCAGCAGCTGATTCAGCCTGCTGCGCAGGGATAAACCATCAGGCATTTACCGGAACCGGCAATGGCGCCGCCAGAAGGCGTTCGTCCAGCAGGCCAAGGCCTTCCTGAAACAGCTGATTGCTGCGCTCGGTGTCGCCCAGTTGCGCCAGCAGCCGCGCCAGCTCCGCGCAGGCTTCCGGATTACGCTGCACGCGCAGGCTGCTTTCGAGGTAGTCCCGAGCCTTGCCCCACAGACTGCTTTGCAGGCACAGGCGACCCAAAGTCAGCAGCAGGCTCGGATCAGCCGGATGATTCTTCAGCCAGCCCTCGGCCGTCTGCAATTGACGCGCCGGATCACTGCCGCGAACCAGTCCGTACAGCCGCGCCAGGTGGCTGTCGTAGTTGCGCTTCAACGCTGTTCGCAAAACTTCTTCGGCCTCGACCTGAGCGCCCAGTTGCCGAAGTTGCTCGGCGTACGCCAACACCAGTTGTGGCTCCTGGCGTTGCGCCGTAGTGAGCTGCTGCCAGGCGCGATTGAGCGACTGCAAGCCGACGGTGCCGTCCTCTTCCTGACGCGCGGCCAGTGACAGGTTCTCGCCCCACGCCCGGCGTTCAAGTTCAGCCAGTTCGGTCGATGGCAGCACCTTGTCCTTGCGCAGCTCCGGTAGCAGGCGAATCACCGCGGACCAATCGCCGCGTTGTTGATGCAAGCGCTGCAACTGGCGCAAGGTCTGGACGTTATGAGGATGGCGCTCATGCATCGCTTGCAGCGTCGCCAGCGCACCCTCGGTGTCGCCACGGTCGGTCTGCAACTGGGCGTGGCTCAAGGCAATCGCCAACTCAGCCTGAGGCTGTCGCTCCAGCGCGCGCTCCAGCAGGTTGTCGCTTTCTTCGTAGTGGCCTTGTTCGTTCGCGGCGCGGGCCGCGCCCAGATAGTAAAGCAGTGGCTGGCGCTCGGCTTCGGCAGCGCGATGCAGATGACGTTGCGCGCTGGCCCAACGACCTTCGGCAAGGTCCAGCTGGCCGTGTTCGATCGCCACCTGGACCCGGCGGCTGCGATTGCGCCGCGACCAGGGATTGACCACGCCACTGGAGGTCGTCACTAGTTCGACCAACGCCTTGATGCCCCAGAACACCAGCCACAACACGGCGACCAACGCCAATGTCGCCCACAGGCTCGATTCGAAACGAAAGCTCTTGTAGGCGATCAGCACGTAGCCGGAATGCTCGGCAATCGCCAGCCCCAGTGCGGCGGCAGCGGCGATGACCAGAAACACGATCACATAAAGACGTTTCATGGCGTGGCCTCCTGCGCGGTGTTCGCCGCAGGTTTGGCCATCGGTTTGATGGAGTCCTCGGCGTTGACATTACGTCGCTCGAGATAACCCTGAACCGCGCTCAGCGTGCCGGTCAGATCCGGCGTCACCACGGTGACCGGTTGCTTGCTCAATTCGCTTACCTGCTCGAGCATCACCTTGCTCTGCGGGTTGTCCGGATTGAAGTTGCCCTTGAGCACATCCCGCGCTTCGGCCAACGCCTGGGTGTAGACCGCGGCCTGCCCATTGAGCGCCGCCCATTGCGCCTGCTCCAGCGCCAGACTCAAGGCCAGTCGCACCTGACTCAAGCCCTGCCCTGCCAGCAGCGGACGGACATTTTTGTCGGCGTCAAAATCGATGCGGATGTAGCGCGAGATCTGATCCCACCATTGCGCCCAGCGACTGGCGCCGTCGCCGTCGGCGGTCAGGCCCAGCAGCGACTCGCCCCGATCCTTGTACTCAGGCGCCAGCTCGGTGAGGTTGATCACCTGATCGCGCAGCGCACCCAGGCGCAGAAACAGACCCGTGCGATCCGGCTGTTCGGTACTGCGCAAGGCGACCAGGGTTTTCGCCACTTGCTCGCGGGCGGCAAAGGAACCTGGATCGTTCTGTTCGCGAAGAATTTCATCGGCGCCCTGCACCAGCGCCTGGGCGCTGCTGATGTCCTGCAAGGCAGACAGTCGCAGGCTGGCCAGTCGCAGCAAGTGCTCGGCCTCGGCCAGACGCCAGTCCTTGCGGCTCGCGCCGAGGACAGTTTCCAGACGTTGATTCAAACGCTGCTGATCGCCTTGCAGTTGCGTCACCAGACGACTGCGGGCGTCCAGTTCTTCGGCCGCAGGCATTTGCTCAAGGCGCGCGCTGAGGCGCTGTTCATTGAGCTTCAGGCTTTGCGCCTGATCGTTCAACGCCTGCACCTGGCTCAATTGCTGCTGGGTATTGGCTTGCAGGTGGCGGACCTGCCAGACACCCCAACCGCCCACGGCAACACCGGCGGCACCGAGCAGCAGGGCGACAATTGCCAGCCCATTGCCTCGGCGCTGCGCTGCAGGAGGCGGCGCCGTTTCAACCGGTGGTTCAACCGGTGTATCGAGCACTGGCTGGACGTCATCTTTAGGCAAGGCTGTTTCGTTCACGTATCCATCCTTTGCATTAGAGAACGGGTTCGGGATGCTCCCGTAACGCCGTCAGCAAAGCCGCGGCACTGGCGCCACGACAATCCACAACTGTTTGGGCCCCGGCGGCACGTGCCAGCTCGGCGACCCTGGGGCTTGGAACAAACAACGGCAACCGCGCCAATTGCGGCCAGGCATCGCCGGCCAATCGATGCAGATGCTCAAAACCCATTCCACTGCTGACCACCAGCCCGTTCAAGCGTTCCGCCTTGATCCGCTCCGGCAGCGCCGCGGGCGGATAGTGCGGCAGGTCGCGGCGATACAATTCCAGATACTCGACACTAGCACCAAGCTCGCGCAAACGCTCAGCGAGCAACTCGCGCCCGCCCTCTCCGCGCATGATCAACACCCGTGGATCAGGCCGTGCGATTGCCTCGCGCAACGGTGCAAGTTCTAGCAACGCTTCGCTGTCATCGCCCTCGCACGGAAAACTCACATCGAGCCCATGATCAGCGAGAATCTGCGCAGTGGCCGCACCGACGCTAAACCACTTCTGGCGCGGTGGCTGCGGGCAATATTGATCGACAAGTTGCACCGCCACTCGGGCGGCCGGCTTGCTGACCACGATCACTGCGCAGTAGCGCTCCAGACCCCGGATGACCTGGCACATTGTGTCAGAGACCGGAATCGGATCGATCTCCAAAAGCGGCAAGCTGCTGCTGAAAATCCCCGCTTCGGTCAGCACATCGCTCAGCGCCGCCGATTCTTCTGCGGGACGCGTGAGCAGCAGGCGCCAGCCCGTCACTCGTGACCTGCCTCGCCATACACCGCTTTGAGGATGTCATTGGCGCCTTGACTCAGAAGGTCCTCGGCCACTTGCACACCCAAGGCTTCGGCATCGCTTCGCGGTGCACGGGCTTGGGCGCTGAGCAGCAGACCGCCACTCGGATCACCGACCAGGCCACGCAACCAGACCTGCTCACCTTCCAGCACGGCATAGCAGGCGATAGGCACCTGGCAGCCACCGTTCAGATGTTTGTTCAGGGCACGTTCGGCGGTGACCCGGGTGGCGGTGTCCTGATGGTGCAGCGGCGCGAGCAGTGCGTGAATTTCACTGTCGGCGGTGCGGCATTCGATACCGACCGCGCCCTGGCCACCGGCCGGCAGACTGTCGTCAACGCTGATGGCCGAGGTGATGCGATCTTCAAAACCCAGACGAATCAAACCGGCCGCCGCAAGGATGATGGCGTCGTATTCGCCGGCATCGAGCTTGGCCAGGCGCGTATTGACGTTGCCACGCAGGAAACGGATTTCCAGGTCCGGACGCCGGGTCAGCAACTGGGCCTGACGACGCAGGCTGGAAGTGCCGACGATGCTGCCTTGGGGCAATTGGTCCAGACTGGCGTAGGTATTGGAAACGAAGGCATCGCGCGGGTCTTCTCGCTCGCAGATGCAGAACAGACCGAGGCCTTCAGGGAAGTCCATCGGCACGTCTTTCATCGAGTGCACGGCGATATCGGCCTGGTTTTCCAGCAAGGCGGTTTCCAGCTCTTTGACGAACAGGCCCTTGCCGCCGATCTTCGACAGCGGCGAGTCGAGGAGCTTGTCGCCGCGACTGACCATGGGCACCAGCGTCACGAGCAGACCCGGATGGGCCTCTTCCAGACGGGCTTTGACGTATTCGGCCTGCCACAGGGCGAGAGCACTTTTGCGGGTGGCGATGCGGATTTCGCGAGAGGACATGGATCAATCCGTACTGAATAGATACGGCGGATAATAACAGCTCAGTCAAATCCACTTTGACTTGTATCAGGTATTACCTGGCCTCCCTGGCCCCGGATGTCCGGCAATCGGGTGTGAATGCGCCTGTAAAAGGCGAATTAAAGCTGTTGCATCATCTTGCGCACGCCGGCCACATGACGGCGACTGACGATCAGGGCATCGCCATTGAGGCCTTTGAGGAACAGCTGAAAATGCCCCAGAGGTGTACGTTGCAGTCGCTCGATGCGTTCACGGGCAACCAGTGCATTGCGGTGGATACGCACGAATCGGTCGCCGAATTCATCTTCAAGGGCTTTTAGCGGTTCATCCAGCAGCACTTCGCCGCCTTCGTGGCGCAAGGTCACGTATTTGTGGTCGGCAATAAAGTAGACCACCTGACCCAACGGGATCAGCTCAATACCTTTGCGGGTTCGGGCGCTGATGTGGCTGCGCGGGCCGCTGCCGGTTTCGGCGGCGGGACGGGTCAGGGCTGCGAGCTGGACGCGATTGGGGCGCTCGGCTTTTTTCAACGCATCATGCAAATGTTCAGTACGCACAGGTTTCACCAGATAGCCTACGGCGCTGGCCTGTAAGGCTTCCACGGCAAATTCATCGGGCCCTGTGCAAAACACCACGGCAGGCGGGGTTTCGCGTTCGCACAATCTTGCAGCCACTTGCAGGCCATCGAGGCCCGGCATGCCGATATCGAGCAGCACGATATCCGGCTTGTGACTGTCGATCAGTGCCAACGCCTCATCGCCGTTCGTGGCGCTGGGCTCCAGGACGCTGTATCCCTCGAGTTCGCCGACCATTCGGCTCAGGCGCTCGCGGGCAAGGGGTTCGTCATCAACGATCAGGACATTCATATTGCGCTGGATTCCTGCGTGAGTCTCGCACAAGGATAGCGTAGACAAGTGAAGTGACGTCCGTCACCGCGATCCACGCTAAGACTAGCGCGAGGGCCAAAAAGTGCCGCCCGTCCGACCGCTAAATTTTTATTTGCCGGGCAATTGGCGGTTGGCGAGGCATCGCCGTAGGGTTTGCTGATACACAATATGAACACCCCCTCTTCTTATAGTCCGCTGCAGCGCCGAGATGAGCGCTGATCCTACTGTCCAACTGTAGACGGTTGCCGGAGCGTTATTGCTCAATTGAAAAATATCGTTGCGCATTTTCCGCATTGCCCGCTTCGAGCATGGGCTGGCGCCGCGCAAAAAAACGTGTCGACCAGTGTCAGCGACAGGATTGGCAACCCTGTTATTATCCGCAGCAGCTTTCAACGCCATCTTTCTTCAGCCGATACGAGCGAATTCATGAGCACTGACAAGACCAATCAGTCCTGGGGCGGCCGCTTCAGTGAACCCGTCGACGCCTTCGTCGCCCGCTTCACCGCCTCCGTCACTTTCGACCAGCGCCTGTATCGCCACGACATCATGGGCTCGATCGCCCACGCCACCATGCTGGCCAAGGTCGGCGTACTCACCGATGCCGAGCGCGACAGCATCGCCGATGGCCTGAAGACCATCCAGGGCGAAATCGAGGCCGGTCAGTTCGACTGGCGCATCGACCTCGAAGACGTGCACATGAACATCGAGGCACGCCTGACCGACCGCATCGGCGTGACTGGCAAAAAGCTGCACACCGGGCGTAGCCGTAACGACCAGGTCGCCACCGACATCCGTCTGTGGCTGCGCGACGAGATCGACCTGATCCTGAGCGAAATCACCCGCCTGCAAAAAGGCTTGCTGGAACAGGCCGAGCGCGAAGCCGGCAGCATCATGCCCGGCTTCACTCACCTGCAAACCGCGCAACCGGTGACCTTCGGGCACCACATGCTGGCCTGGTTCGAAATGCTCAGCCGCGACTACGAGCGCCTGGTCGACTGCCGCAAACGCACTAACCGCATGCCCTTGGGCAGCGCCGCGCTGGCGGGTACGACGTATCCGATCGATCGCGAGTACACCGCCCAGCTCCTGGGCTTCGACGCTGTCGGCGGCAATTCGCTGGACAACGTGTCCGACCGCGACTTCGCCATTGAATTCTGCTCGGCGGCGAGCATCGCGATGATGCACTTGTCGCGTTTCTCCGAAGAGTTGGTGCTTTGGACCAGCGCGCAGTTCCAGTTCATCGATCTGCCAGACCGCTTCTGCACCGGCAGCTCGATCATGCCGCAAAAGAAAAACCCGGACGTGCCAGAACTGGTTCGCGGCAAGACCGGCCGCGTCTTTGGTGCACTGATGGGCCTGCTGACCTTGATGAAGGGCCAGCCATTGGCCTACAACAAGGACAACCAGGAAGACAAGGAACCGCTGTTCGACGCTGCCGACACGCTGCGCGATTCGCTGCGCGCCTTTGCCGACATGATCCCGGCGATCAAACCCAAGCACGCGATCATGCGCGAAGCGGCACTGCGCGGTTTCTCCACCGCCACCGACCTGGCTGACTACCTGGTTCGTCGTGGCCTGCCGTTCCGTGACTGCCATGAAATCGTTGGCCATGCCGTGAAGTACGGCGTGGAAAGCGGCAAGGACCTCGCGGAAATGAGCCTGGAAGAGTTGCGCAAGTTCAGCGACCAGATCGATCAGGACGTGTTTGCCGTGCTGACCCTGGAAGGTTCAGTGAACGCCCGCGACCACATCGGCGGCACTGCGCCGGCCCAGGTCAAACAGGCTGTGGTTCGCGGCCAGGCATTGCTCGCCGGCCGCTGAAAGCCAGAAGCTTCGCGAGCAGGCTCGCTCCCACATTGAAACTGTGGTGAACCCCTATCCTGTGAACACCAAGGATTGAATGTGGGAGCGAGCCTGCTCGCGAAAGCGTCCTGAGGGACGCTACAGATCTATTTCTTGGACGCGACCATCGCCAGAAACGCCGGCATCGCCGCCTCCTTGTCCGCCGCAATCCGCTGCACGTTCGGGTTCTGCTCCAGTCGTTCCAACAGCGCCTTGGCCGCCGGCATCTCCGCCAACAAATCCAGCCCGAACAGCTTATGCGCCACCGCACAGGCCAGCGGAACGCTGTACAGGAAATACAAATCCGCGATGCTCAAACTGTCCCCGGCTACATAAGGGGCAAACTTGCCGTGCCGTCCCAGCGAGGCAAAACCCAGCAGTAGCTCGGCTTTGGTTTTGTCCTTGATCGCGTCTGGCACCGGCATGCCGAAAAACGCTTCGGCATAACAGGCGCGAGCCGGCAGTTCGATGTACAGCTCGATTTCCTTGGCCAGCGCAAGGACCTGGGCCCGTTCGAAAGGATCGCTCGGCAGCAGCGGAGCGCCCTTCTGACTCTGCTCGATGTACTCCAGAATCACCGCGGTTTCGTTGATGAAGCCTTGCTCGACGCCCAGCACCGGTACCTTGCCGCGCGGGCTGATTGCCAAGGCCTCCGGGCTCGTACCTGCATAAAACGGCACCTCTTCGAACGACAGTCCTTTCTCCAGCAGCGCCAGTTTCACCATGTTGTAGTAGTTGCTGACGGAAAAACCATAAAGCTTGAGCATCACAAAGCCTCCGGGCCGTGCGGGGTGGGCAGTCCTGTTTTATAGAACGCGCCGGCCATTCTTGCCAGCAGCATCACAGCGCTGAATGCAGGTAAACTGGCCGCCTTAACTTGAGGAGCCTGCCATGAGCGAGCCAACAGACATCGAACTCGACGAAGAAGAGTTCGCCGAAAACACTTTGGTTGAAGCCATCGAAAACCAGATCGAAAGCGACAACCCGCCAGCGGCCAAGGCGACCTTCAACAAGCTGACCCTGGTGGGCTACGAGCGTGAAGAGATCCTCAACCTGATGGCCCACGTGTTGGCGGTGGAAATCGACGCAATCCTCGAAGAAGACCGCGCGTTCAATACCGAATGGTACGAAACGGCGCTGCGCGCACTGCCCGAGTTGCCGCCGGAAAAGAAATAAGCCAGCGACTTGTGGCGCCGGGATTTTGTGGCGAGGGAGCTTGCTCCCGCTCGACTGCGCAGCAGTCGCAATGCGTTGGGGCCGCTTCGCTGCCCAGCGGGAGCAAGCTCCCTCGCCACAGAGGTTCTCCATAGTCAGGAATCTTCACACCCGGCAAGCCCCCGCTTACAAATTGTCACCCATCACTCCTGCCTTCCCCCAGACCCTGACTACACTGGTACGCACCCCGCTGCCGCACCACCCGCCGGGGAATGCATCCCGAGGTGAAAAACCCTGTCGCGAGCACTGGACATGCCACACGAGTGGGATCACCTTAGGGGCGCTGTCGTCCAATTCCTAGAAAGTCTGGAGTCCTTATGTCGCTTACCCCTGAGTTGGTTGCCGAACTGGAAATCCTCGCACTCTTCAACCTGGACAGTTCCCAGGAAGGTTTGAAAATTCATCAGACCGCTGCCCCGAAAGCCATTGCCGCCGCTCGACGCCTGTACGAAAAAGAACTGATCGACCAGCCTGATGGCGGTTATCTGACCAGTCTGGGGCGTGACGCCGCGCAAAACGTGCAAACCGTTCTGACCATTCTGAGCGTCCAGGAAACTGCCTGATATTCCTCGTATCGCCCACGGAAACCCCTGCTACGGGATTTCCGCGGGCACTCTCTGCAACACACTGTCGCCCAGCGATAGAAATCCGACGCCTGAAAAACAAAATCAGCTGAAATGTCCGGGGGCCGAGGCGCTAAACTGCCCCCCATTCTGAGACTTCCGAGCCCTGCGAGCCGGTTTGAGCTGACATGACCCGCACCCATGAAATCCGCCCCGATCTGGACGAGGGAATCGACCGCAAGGTTCTCAGCCAGCTGCGCGCACGTTTTCTGAAGCTCAACGAGGGCCGCATGGCCCGCGCGATGGAAGGGCTGTCGACCCGCCAGCAAGCCGTGTTGACCCTGCTGCCGCTGTTCTTTCACGTCAATCATCCGTTGTTGCCGGGTTACGTGTCGGGCAGCACACCCGCCGGCCTGTCGAACTTCGAGCCTGAAGCCAACGTCCTCGCCGAAGCCCAGCGCCTGACCCGCTCGTTTTCCTATAAACCTCGCCACAGCAGCAATCCGCCGCGACCCATCCACGGACTGTTCCTGATGGGCAGCCTCGGCACCCTCGCTCAGGCGGACCAGAGCGACATGGACGTGTGGGTCTGCCACGCGCCGGATTTGCACGAAGGCGAACTCACCGAGCTGCGCAAAAAATGCCAGTTGCTGGAAGTCTGGGCCGCCAGCCAGGGCGCCGAGGCGCATTTCTTCCTGATCGATCCTGCCCGCTTTGTACTGGGGGAGCGCGACAATCAACTCAGTTCGGAAAACTGCGGTACCACCCAGCATTATCTGCTGCTGGACGAGTTCTACCGCACCGCCATCTGGCTGGCCGGGCGCACGCCCATCTGGTGGCTGGTGCCGGTGTACGAAGAAGCCGCGTACGACCGCTACACCCACACTTTGTTGTCCAAACGTTTCATACGGGCCGACGAAAGCCTGGACCTGGGGCATCTGGCGTATATACCGCCGGGGGAATTCATCGGTGCCGGGCTGTGGCAATTGTTCAAGGGCATCGAGTCACCCTACAAATCGGTGCTCAAGCTGTTGCTCACCGAGGTCTACGCCAGCGAACACCCCAGGGTCCAGTGCCTGAGCCTGCGCTTCAAGCAAGCGGTGTTCGCCAACCAGCTCGACCTTGATGAATTGGACCCGTACATCGTGGTTTACCGGCGCATCGAGGAATACCTGATGGCCCGTGGCGAACCGGAGCGGTTGGAGTTGGTGCGGCGCGCGTTGTATTTGAAGGTCAACCGCAAACTCACCGGCAGCAGCAGTCGCGCCCAGAGCTGGCAACGCTCGCTGCTTGAACGTCTGGCTCGCGAATGGCACTGGGATCATCGGCAATTGGCGCTGCTCGATAGCCGCAGCCAGTGGAAAGTCCGTCAGGTCAGTGCCGAACGTCGAGCGTTGGTCAACGAACTGAATTACAGCTACCGCTTCCTGACCGAGTTCGCCCGCAGCGAACAGACGGTCAGCCTGATCAATAAACGCGATCTCAACGTATTGGGTCGACGGCTGTACGCGGCGTTCGAGCGCAAAGCGGACAAAATCGAATTTATCAACCCGGGCATCGCCCCCGACCTGGCCGAAGACACCCTGACCCTGGTGCACGCGCCGAACAAAAAAGAACCCGGGCAAACCCAATGGGGTCTGTATAACGGCAGCCTGACGGCGCTCGAGTGGGAGCATTTCGCGCCGATCAAGCGCAGCCGCCAACTGCTGGAACTGCTGACCTGGTGCCACCGCAACGGCGTGATCGACAGCAGCACGCGCCTCGCCCTGCATCCCGGCGAGAGCGACCTGAGCGAGTTCGAACTGTTCAACTTGCTCGGCAGCCTGCAACAAAGCATCGCCCTGCCGCTGCCCACCGTCGCCGAAGAGCCGCTGCTGCGCGCCAGTGTGCCGAGTGAGGTGCTGATTCTGGTGAACGTCGGCGTCGATCCGCTCAAGCATCACCGCGATCTGAATATTCTGATGACCACCGAGCGCACCGATTCCCTGAGCTATGCCGGCGTTCGGGAAAATCTGGTACTGACCCTGGACCAGGTCACGCTCAATAGCTGGAACGAAGTGCTGGTCAATCGCTTTGATGGCCCTCACGCCTTGCTCGACTGCGTGCGCGACTACCTCAACAATCTGCCGAACGGGCCGCAGCAACCGACCTTGCGCGTGCGTTGCTTCTGTCACAACCGCGCACAGTTCATTGCCCGCCGGGTCGAGGAAATTATCGACACCGCGCAGAACCTGCTGCTGAGCCAGCTCAATCACCGCTACCTGATTCAGGTTGCGCAGCACTATCACGTACTGGAATTGGTGCCGGGGCACGTCAATCACGTTGCCCTCGCCACTCTGCCGGCGCTGTTCGATTACCTGGGCGAAGAGTTGGCGAGTTACAGCCCGCTGCACCTGGACCCAATGGCGCTGGAAGATCAGGACCTGGCGCTGATTCTGCCCATGGGCCAGCCAGACTGCATTCAGGTGTTTTACCGGATTCAAGAAGACCAGGCCGATCTGTGCGTGCTGGATGAATTCAACGCGCTGTGGCAACAGCGGTTGCCGTATCACGATGAGCAGAGTCTGCTGGTGCCACTGCAGCGATTCCTGCAATCGATCCAGTACCGGCGCGATGCCTTGCTGCCCATGGACGCCGCCCAGCCAGCGGGCCTGGACACGCTGTATTACCAACTGCTGCCCTCCGGCCCCGGGCGAGCCCGCCGGGTGGAAACCCGGACTGCGCCGCAAACTCCGGTCAACAAACCGTTTTACGACGTGCAGGCGATCGTCGGCAAAGCCGCACCAGGCCAGGTGCAGGTCACGTTGTATTGCAATCAGCGGGAGTTTTCGGAGCTGGAGTATGGCGACCGGTTGTTCAGCGTGGTCGCCGGAGAAATCGTCGGGCAGCGCCGCGAGAGCGAGCGATATCGCTGCTACATCACCGACCTGGACCTGTCGGGCCTGCTCGGTGATGGTCAGAGTTCCAGCAACTTGTATTTGCGCTACAAGGCCGATCTGGAGCGCGCATTGAACGACGCGCTCGAGCAGGTCTGAGAAAGGTTATTCCGGAAAGTCGCCGCCATTGGCAGGCTGTGATTCAACTTCCAGCAAAGTCAGTTTCAAGGTTTTGCCGCCAGGGGCCGGCCAGTCGATGTGCTGACCTACCTTGAGGCCCAGCAATGCACTGCCGACAGGCGCTAGAATCGAGATTTTGCCTTCGTCAGCGTTGGCATCCTTGGGATACACCAACGTCAGGTGATAGTCCTTGCCGCTGCTTTCTTCACGGCAATGCACTCGGGAATTCATGGTCACGACATCGGCAGGCACCTCTTCGTGACTGACCAGCGTATCGGCGCGATCCAGTTCGGTTTGCAGCGCGATAACACCCGGCAGCGTGTCGTCCAGGCTGTCGATCAGGCGCTCCAGACGTTGTACGTCCAGACGGGTAAGGGTGATGGAAGGTGCGGTCATGATTAAGGCAGACTCCTTTCTTCTGCACAGAAAAAGCAAAACCCCGCCAGAAAAAGGCGGGGTTTTCACGAGCCTCGATGGGTTGAGGCGTTTCTGGACACTATCACAGCTCAAAAAATATACAAGCCGCCACCCGACGGCGTAGGAGCCTGCGGCAGCTCCTACAGTCGATTTGTGGCGTTCTTGCGATTTGAAGCTTGGGCGCAGATGCCCCGCCGACGATCATCATCCGCCGAGCGCCATTCGCGGATGTCTTCGACATGGCGAAAACACCCCAGGCAAACCTTCTGTTCGTCCAGCCGACATACGCCGCTGCACGGTGAAGGCACCGCAGGACTGACGTTGCTGTAAAGCGGTTTGGGCGCACGAACGGGTGCAGGCTGGCTCACGATCTCACAGACCTTCAAAATCCAGTTCAACACCGGCCTGCTGCTTGACGATGCGCTCCAGCATCTCGCCCAGTTGCTCTTCGCTCTTGTCACACATCCAGCGCTCGCTCTCTGCGTCGTAGTCGAAGTGGAAACCGCCGGAGACTGCCGCCAGCCATAGCTGACGCAGTGGCTCCTGGCGACTGAAGATCAACTGGCTGCCGTTTTCAAACTTGACGGTGAGCACACCGGCAGAGCTCTCCAGGTCGATATCCAGATCGCTCTCGTCGAAAATATCTTCCAGCGATTGCTGGGTGGCATCGACCAGATCGTGGAAACGGGCTTCGGTCAAACTCATTGCGGCAACCTCAAAAAGTGTCTGTTCACGCTCAAGCGCCGCAAGATACGGGCGAGCCCCGGTGATTGCAAAGGATAACCGACAGATCACTAAACCTGTGGGAGCGAGCCTGCTCGCGAAGAGGCCGGCACATTCAACCTATCGCTGGCTGACACACCGCTTTCGCGAGCAGGCTCGCTCCCACAGGGAATGCGTGATCTCGAATGATCTGCCAAGCCCCGCCGGACGGGAGCCCCGTCGCATAGGCAAGCTGCCGGGTGGCCGGTATACTCCGGCGCAATTAATGCATTTTCAAGGATTTCGCCATGAAGCGCCTGATCTCATCCCTTGCTGCGCTCGCTTCGCTCGTCGCTTTTGCCTCCTTATTGTCGGCCTGTGGTCAAAAAGGCCCGCTGTACCTGCCCGACGAAAATCAAGACCCTGCCGAGCAAGCGCAGTCCTCGCAAAAGCAGCCGTCCAAGGCACACAAGCACGACGTCTACCAATAAGGGAACGCCATGGACGCTTTTAACTACCGTGACGGCGAGCTGTTTGCGGAAGGTGTTGCCCTGTCCGCCATCGCCGAACGCTTTGGCACACCGACCTACGTCTACTCCCGCGCCCACATCGAAGCCCAGTACCTGGCGTACGCCGATGCGCTGGCCGGCATGCCGAGCATGGTCTGCTTTGCGGTCAAGGCCAACTCCAACCTGGGTGTACTGAATGTCCTGGCGCGTCTCGGCGCCGGTTTTGACATCGTCTCCCGTGGCGAGCTGGAACGCGTTCTGGCCGCGGGCGGCAGCGCAGACAAGATCGTGTTTTCCGGTGTCGGCAAGACCCGTGACGACATGCGCCGCGCACTGGAAGTCGGCGTGCATTGCTTCAACGTCGAATCCACCGACGAGCTCGAGCGCCTGCAAGTGGTCGCCGCCGAGCTGGGCGTTCGCGCGCCGATCTCGTTGCGCGTGAACCCGGACGTCGATGCCGGCACGCACCCGTACATTTCCACCGGTCTCAAAGAAAACAAGTTCGGCATCGCCATTGCCGACGCCGAAGACGTGTACATCCGCGCCGCGCAGTTGCCGAACCTGGAAGTGGTCGGCGTCGACTGCCACATCGGTTCGCAACTCACCACCTTGCCACCGTTCATCGACGCCCTCGACCGCCTGCTGGGCCTGGTTGACCGCCTCGGCGATTGCGGGATTTACCTGCGTCACATCGATCTTGGTGGCGGTCTGGGCGTGCGTTATCGCGATGAAGAGCCGCCATTGGCTGCCGATTACATCAAAGCCGTGCGCGAACGTCTCGACGGCCGCGATCTGGCGCTGGTGTTCGAGCCGGGCCGCTTCATCGTCGCCAACGCCGGCGTGCTGCTGACCCAGGTCGAGTACCTCAAGCACACCGAACACAAAGACTTCGCCATCGTCGACGCGGCCATGAACGACCTGATCCGCCCGGCGCTGTATCAAGCCTGGATGGACGTCACCGCCGTGCGCCCTCGCGCGACCGCCGCTCGCGCCTACGACATCGTCGGGCCGATCTGCGAGACCGGCGACTTCCTCGCCAAGGATCGTCAGCTGGCGCTGGAAGAAGGCGACCTGCTGGCCGTGCATTCGGCTGGCGCCTATGGGTTTGTCATGAGTTCCAACTACAACACTCGCGGCCGTACCGCCGAAGTGTTGGTGGACGGTGATCAGGCATTTGAAGTGCGTCGCCGTGAAACGGTAGCCGAGTTGTTTGCTGGCGAAAGCCTGCTGCCGGAGTAAAACCATGCTGCTGCGTTTTACCAAGATGCACGGCCTGGGCAATGACTTCATGGTCCTCGACCTGGTCAGCCAGCACGCGCATATCCTGCCCAAACACGCCAAGCAATGGGGCGATCGGCACACCGGGATCGGTTTCGACCAGTTGCTGATCGTTGAGGCGCCGAGCAACCCGGAAGTGGATTTCCGTTATCGGATCTTCAACTCCGACGGCTCGGAAGTGGAACAGTGCGGCAACGGTGCGCGCTGTTTCGCCCGCTTCGTGCTCGACAAGCGCCTGACCGCAAAACGGCAGATTCGCGTCGAAACCAAAAGTGGCATTATCGAGCTGGATATCCGCAGCGACGGCCAGATCAGTGTCGACATGGGCGCACCGCGCCTGGTGCCGGCCGACATTCCGTTTGTTGCCGACAGTCAGGCGCTGAGCTATTCGCTCGACGTTAACGGCACTTCGGTGGAACTCGCCGCCGTGTCGATGGGCAATCCGCATGCGGTGTTGCGCGTCACCGATATCAACAACGCACCGGTGCATGAGCTGGGACCGAAAATCGAACACCACCCGCGCTTCCCTGCCCGGGTCAACGTCGGTTTTCTCCAGGTCATCGACCGCAACCGTGCGCAGTTGCGCGTCTGGGAACGTGGCGCCGGGGAAACCCAGGCCTGCGGCACCGGCGCCTGTGCAGCTGCAGTGGCCGCGATCAGCCAGGGGTGGATGGATTCGCCGCTATTGATCGACCTGCCCGGCGGGCGTCTGTCCATTGAATGGGCAGGCCCTGGCCAACCGGTGTTGATGACCGGCCCGGCAGTCCGAGTTTATGAAGGACAAGTGCGTCTTTGAGTGAGTCAAACCCATGACCGACAAGCCCCAGGTTCCCGCCCTGCAGCCCGACGAATCCCCTTCCGAAAGCCTTGAGGCGGCGGCGATTGCCGCGTACCTGGAGGCTCATCCGGATTTCTTCGTCGAGCACGAAGAACTGCTGACGACGATGCGCATCCCGCACCAGCGTGGCGACACCATTTCGCTGGTCGAGCGCCAGATGACCATTTTGCGCGACCGCAACATCGAGCTGCGTCATCGCCTGTCGCACCTGATGGACGTCGCCCGGGACAACGACCGTCTTTTCGACAAGACGCGCCGCCTGATTCTTGCGCTGATGGACGCCACCAGCCTGGAAGACGTGGTGATCAGCGTCGAAGACAGCCTGCGTCAGGATTTTCAGGTGCCTTTTGTCAGCCTGATCCTGCTGGGCGACAACCCGATGCCGGTCGGCCGCTGGGTGACCCACGCCGACGCGCAAACGGCGATTGGCGGTTTGCTCACGGAAGACAAAAGCGTCAGCGGCACCTTGCGCGAGCATGAGCTGGACTTCCTGTTTGGCGAAGAACAGCGCAAGCAGATTGGCTCCACCGCCGTCGTCGCCATCAGCCATGAGGGCATCCATGGCATCCTCGCCATCGCCAGTCGCGATCCGCAGCATTACAAAAGTTCGGTGGGCACGCTGTTCCTGAGCTACATCGCCGAGGTCATGGGCCGCGTGCTGCCACGGGTCAACAGCTCGCTGCGCTCGGTACGCTGATCGTGGAACGGCAACTGGACGCTTACTGCGAACACCTGCGCAGTGAGCGGCAGGTGTCGCCCCACACGCTGTACGCCTACCGCCGCGACCTCGACAAAGTGCTGGGCTGGTGCGCAAAGCAGAACATCGACAGCTGGGCCGCGCTGGACATCCAGCGCCTGCGCGGCCTGATCGCACGCCTGCATTCCCAGGGCCAATCGTCCCGCAGCCTTGCGCGACTGCTCTCGGCAGTCCGGGGGCTCTATCACTATCTGAACCGCGAAGGCCTTTGCGACCACGACCCGGCCAACGGTCTGGCGCCGCCCAAGGGTGAGCGCCGCCTGCCGAAAACCCTCGACACCGACCGCGCGCTGCAACTGCTTGAAGGCGCGGTGGAGGATGATTTCCTGGCGCGTCGGGATCAGGCGATTCTCGAGCTGTTTTATTCATCCGGGCTGCGGCTTTCGGAGCTGACCGGGCTCAATCTCGATCAGCTGGACCTGGCAGACGGCATGGTTCAAGTGCTTGGCAAGGGCAGCAAGACCCGCCTGTTGCCAGTCGGAAAAAAAGCTCGTGAAGCGCTGGAGCTGTGGCTACCGTTGCGGGCCATGACCAACCCGGCGGATGACGCGGTGTTTGTCAGCCAGCAAGGCCGACGCCTCGGCCCACGGGCGATCCAGGTGCGGGTCAAGGCCGCTGGCGAACGTGAACTGGGGCAGAACCTGCACCCGCACATGCTTCGACACTCTTTCGCCAGTCACTTGCTGGAGTCCTCGCAAGACCTGCGCGCGGTGCAGGAATTGCTCGGCCACGCGGACATCAAGACCACGCAAATCTATACTCACCTGGACTTCCAGCACCTGGCGACGGTCTACGACAGTGCCCATCCACGGGCCAAACGCATTAAGGGCGATGATTCATGACGATCCAGTTGATCACCTTCGACCTCGACGACACCCTGTGGGACACCGCGCCGGTGATCGTCAGCGCCGAAGCCGTTCTGCGTGAATGGCTGACCGAACATGCACCCAATCTGGGCGCTGTGCCGGTGGAGCATTTGTGGGCGATTCGTGAACGAATTCTGAGTAGCGAACCCGGCCTTAAGCATCGCATCAGTGCGTTGCGCCGTCGGGTGCTGTTCCATGCCCTGGAAGACGCCGGTTACAGCCATGATCAGGCGTCCGATCTGGCTGACCAGAGCTTTGAAGTATTTCTGCATGCGCGGCATCAGCTGGAAATATTCCCTGAGGTGCAGCCGACGCTGGAGATCCTTGCCAATCATTACGCGCTGGGCGTAGTCACCAACGGCAACGCCGATGTGAGTCGCTTGGGGCTGGCGGATTACTTCAAGTTTGCCTTGTGCGCTGAAGACATCGGCATCGCAAAACCGGATGCGCGCCTGTTTCATGAGGCGTTGCAGCGTGGCGGCGCGACGGCCGAGACGGCGGTGCATATCGGCGATCATACGGGTGATGACATCGCCGGAGCGCAGCAGGCAGGTTTGCGCGCGATCTGGTTTAACCCGCAAGGCAAATTGTGGGAAGCGCAAAAAGCCCCGGACGCCGAGATCCGCAGCCTGACCGAGTTGCCGGCGTTGTTAGCTCGGTGGAACACAACCAGGATTTGAGGCGCCCCTGAAAAGATCGCAGCCTTCGGCAGCTCCTACATTTAATTGTGTACGCCTGTAGGAGCTGCCGAAGGCTGCGATCTTTTGATTTCCACCCATGAAAAAGCCCGCAGCGACGGCGGGCTTTTTCAGCAAGCAAGGGCAGACGCTTAGATAGGCCGGCTGCCGTACTTATTGTCGGGCTTCTTGGGCGGATCGGCGACCACGTTGGCCTCCACTTCCTGCACCTTGCCACCCTTGGCCAGGAACTCTTCCATAGCCCGCGCGAGTGCATCGCGCTCTTTGTTCTTGGCTTCGACACTCGGCAGCTCATCGACCGACACCGCAGCCTTGGCCTTGCCTTTGGCGGTCGGAGCGGGCGTTTCACCGCCGTCGTCTTCAGCGACGTCTTCCGCCGCTGCTTCCAGACCTTCTTCGGTTTCGTCGTCGTCGCCTACTTCGAGGTCGTCGTTTTCCAGATCATCGTCGCTCATGTTCTACCTCATGACTTGCGAAAAGCAGATTAGTTATAGCCCAGCTTCGCCATCTGTCGAAGGCTGCCGGAAAAATTCAGTCACCGCTGATGATCAGCGGTTTATGCCCCGTCACCGTAAAGGGTGGCGAGGACTTTACGGGCACCGCCGTGATCACGGTGCTCGCCCAGATAAACGCCTTGCCAGGTCCCCAACGCCAGACGGCCTGCCGTGATCGGCAAACTGAGCTGACAGCCAAGTACGCTGGCCTTGAAGTGCGCCGGGAGGTCGTCCAGGCCTTCGTCGTTATGCTCATAGCCGTCTGCTCCTTGTGGGATCAGACGATTGAAAAATCGTTCGAAGTCGCGACGTACCGCCGGATCGGCGTTCTCGTTGATGGTCAACGACGCCGAGGTATGCTGCAGCCACAAATGCAACAGACCGACCCGACACGCCTTGAGTTCAGGCAGGCCGGCGAGTAACTCGTCCGTTACCAGATGAAAGCCCCGGGGCCTTGCCCGCAGGGTAATCAGAGTCTGTTGCCACATACAGTTCTCCGCACGTTCGGGGCGCATTCTAGCGCGCTCTGGGAAAAAACAAAGGCCCTAATATTCCTTCAATCATGTAAGCCATTGGCCGCACAAATATGCCCGCCGCAAACGCCACTGAACGTGTAGGAAAAAACCTTTCAGCAGTGACTACACCGACAAACACCAGGCAAAAAAATGCCCGGCAAGCCGGGCAGATTTTTTAAACGCGTCTTACAAGTTGTAGCCGCGTTCGTTGTGAAGTGCCAGATCGATGCCGACAGCTTCTTCTTCTTCGGTGATACGCAGACCCATGACGGCATCCAGCACCTTGAGAATGATGTAGGTGACGATCGCGGTGTAGATCACCGTGAAGCCCACGCCTTTGCACTGAATCCAGACTTGTGCGGCGATGTCGGTCACGGTGCCGAAGCCACCCAGCGAAGGGGCGGCAAACACACCGGTCAGGATCGCGCCGAGGATACCGCCGATGCCGTGAACACCAAAGGCGTCCAGGGAATCGTCATAACCGAGTTTGCGTTTCAGGGTAGTGGCGCAGAAGAAGCACACCACGCCCGCTGCCAGACCGATCACCAGCGCGCCCATCGGGCCCACGGTGCCGGCGGCCGGAGTGATCGCAACCAGACCGGCGACCACACCCGACGCGATACCCAGCGCACTTGGTTTGCCATGGGTGACCCACTCGGCGAACATCCAGCCCAGTGCAGCAGCGGCGGTTGCGATCTGAGTCACGAGCATCGCCATACCGGCCGTGCCGTTTGCGGCAGCGGCGGAACCGGCGTTGAAGCCAAACCAGCCGACCCAGAGCATCGCGGCGCCCATCAGGGTGTAACCGAGGTTGTGCGGCGCCATCGGGGTGGTCGGGAAGCCTTTACGCTTGCCGAGCACAATGCACGCCACCAGACCGGCCACACCGGCGTTGATGTGCACCACGGTGCCGCCAGCGAAGTCGAGCACGCCCCAATCCCACATCAGGCCGCCGTTGCCGGACCAGACCATGTGCGCGATCGGTGCATAAACCAGGGTGAACCAGATGCCCATGAAGATCAGCATCGCGGAGAACTTCATACGCTCGGCGAAGGCACCGACGATAAGTGCCGGCGTGATGATGGCGAAAGTCATCTGGAAGGTGATGAACACCGCCTCAGGGAACAATGCCGCTGGACCGGTCAGGCTCGATGGCGTGACACCGGCGAGGAACGCCTTGCCCATGCCGCCGAAGAACGAATTGAAGTTGACGACGCCCTGCTCCATGCCGGTGGTGTCGAACGCAATGCTGTAGCCATAAATGACCCACAGAATGCTGATCAGACCGGTAATCGCGAAGCACTGCATCATCACGGAAAGAATGTTTTTGGAGCGAACCATGCCGCCGTAGAACAGCGCGAGGCCGGGAATGGTCATGAACAGCACGAGGGCTGTCGAGGTCAGCATCCAGGCGGTATCGCCGGAATTGAGGACTGGGGCCGCCACTTCGTCTGCCGCCATGGCCAGGCTGGGCATTACGAGGGACAACAGGGCTCCTAGCCCTGCGAATTTACGCAGAGTCATATTGTTTTCTCCTGGGGCGTTGGGGTTTGTGGCGGCTTAGATTGCGTCGGTATCGGTTTCGCCGGTACGGATGCGAATCGCCTGTTCCAGATTGACCACGAAGATCTTGCCGTCACCGATCTTGCCGGTGTTGGCCGCCTTGGTGATCGCCTCGATCACCCGATCAAGATCCTTGTCGTCAATGGCGACATCGATCTTCACCTTGGGCAGGAAATCGACCACGTATTCCGCGCCGCGATACAGCTCGGTGTGACCCTTCTGCCGACCGAAGCCTTTGACTTCAGTAACGGTAATGCCCTGCACGCCGATCTCGGACAGCGATTCGCGCACGTCGTCCAACTTGAACGGCTTGATGATGGCAGTGACTAGCTTCATGAAAACTCTCTCCCGAATTGGTGGACTTGCCCCAGGAAAACAAACCCGGCTCAAGTCTAAGCGCAGTGCCTGGCTTTGTAACGCATCGTCGGCCTCGATCGCCCGTCCGACGCCAGCGAACCACTCCGCACGAAACACTTCCCCGTTTCGCTTGGCGCACTGCATTCGTCACAGCGACTGCATCAGTGCATGGGTCACTACCCACTAAGCAGAAAGCTTGCCACCTCGCCGAAAACCCCGGATATCAAGCGCTTGCCAACAACTGCGGGTTTGCGCATACGATTGCCCGATGCGTAACGCACAACAACAGTGCGACGCCGTCCGTCCGCATGCGCGAAAAGCGTGCATCCCTGCGGTCGGATTTGACTATAGACACTGCGTGATACACTGCCCGCATTGTTTTCAGGACATTTCCCATGCTCGCGCCCAAAGACTTTCTCGACGCCCTGACCGGCACCGCCTCCCGCCTCTTCAGCGGCGACACCCCGTTGCCGAAAAGTGAAATCGAAAGCCAGTTCAAGGCGTTGTTGCAGAGCGGCTTCAGCAAGCTGGACCTGGTAAGCCGGGAAGAATTTGATAGCCAGATGGTTGTGTTGGCGCGGACCCGGGCACGTCTTGAAAGTCTCGAGACGAAAGTCGCGGAGCTTGAAGCAAAGCTCAATCCCCCGACCGAATAACCCCGCCCATCCCACTTTGAAACCCGATCCCCTGTGGGAGCGAGCCTGCTCGCGATAAGGTCGGAACGACCTGTAGGAGCTGCCGCAGGCTGCGATCTCTTGATCATCAAGCCCGCAAAAATCCCGGCCACTTCCTACAACAAAACCACCGCCGTCCGATTGCGCCCCAAAGCCCCGGTTCCTAAGCTCACCCAATGCTGAATGTTCAGCACTGGGTTTGGCGACCCGAAAGCTTTAGGAGTGCAACGACCATCGACCCAAGTCATGGCGGTTGTGCGTGGGAGGCCTTCGGGTCTGCCGGGTTCCTTTTGCTCCGGTTCGCCAACCCGCGTACAACTGCCACCCAATTGTTTGGCGACGATTGCGGGCAGCCCTTTAGGCAAAAGGATCTGTACCAATGAATTGCGATGACGATTATCTAACCCCCCACGTCTTCACCCGCCACAAACTCCACCTCCACGCCCTACTCCTGCAAAACCAACCCTGGTTCAGCGCCCGCGACCTGGGCCGCCTCCTGCGCCTCTACCTCGATGAACGCGCCATCCGAAAACTCGACCCCGACCAACGCCAAACCGCGCGAATGCTCATCCACGGTGTCATCGAAGACACGCTCCTGATCAGCGAATCCGGCATCTACGCTCTACTGGTCTACCACTACTGCCCCGAATACCGCGGCCTGCGCGAGTGGCTGACCCACGACGTGGTGCCCGCGCTGAGAGACGCAGCGCAACCCACTTCATCCGAACGCCCGATGCTGAGCCTGCTTAACTGGCCAGAGATGTCGCTGAGTTTGCTGCACTGGAACAACCAGCCATGGATTCGGTTGCAGGATGTGCCTCAGCTGCTGCCAAGTACGGTGCATACACAGCGCCCGGCCAGCGTGCCGTGGTGGAAAAAGGCTTCACGAGCGCTTCATTTGCCGTAACCGGTTAACCACGCTCGATTTCGGCGCTACGAAGGTCGTAGGTCGATTGCAGATTCAGCCAAAATTCGGGCGCTGGGGCACGTAATTGTAGGAGCGAGCTTGCTCGCGATGAACGCCAGGACGCCGCGTTCTTCCAGAGGACCCGCGTTTTCGTTAACGACCATCGCGAGCAAGCTCGCTCCTACAGTGGGTCGTGGAGCTCGCAACATCCGGCGAAGATTTCGTAGCTCAGTTGCAATGTTGAACTCGTAACCCCCGACTACCCTTCAAAAACCCGCAGGAAGCGGCCCCCGCAAAACTCAAGGAACGACCATGTCCCTCTCCATCGTCCACAGCCGCGCCCAGATTGGCGTGGATGCGCCTGCCGTTACCGTAGAAGTCCACCTGGCTAACGGCTTGCCATCGCTGACCATGGTCGGTTTACCCGAAGCGGCGGTGAAGGAAAGCAAGGACCGGGTGCGCAGCGCAATCATCAATTCAGGCCTCCAATTTCCAGCGCGGCGCATCACGTTGAATCTCGCGCCGGCGGATTTGCCCAAGGACGGTGGGCGCTTCGATCTGGCGATTGCCTTGGGGATTCTGTCGGCCAGTGTGCAGGTGCCGACGTTGACCCTGGATGACATTGAATGCCTGGGCGAGTTGGCGCTGTCGGGCGCGGTGCGTGCCGTGAGGGGGGTGTTGCCGGCGGCGTTGGCGGCGCGCAAGGCCGGGCGCTCGCTGATGGTGCCACGGGCGAATGCCGAGGAAGCGTGTCTGGCGTCCGGGTTGAAGGTGTTCGCGGTGGATCATTTGCTGGAAGCGGTCGCGCATTTCAATGGCCACACGCCGGTCGAGCCTTATGTTTCAAATGGTCTGCTCTATGCCAGCAAACCCTATCCCGACTTGAATGAAGTGCAGGGCCAACTCTCGGCCAAGCGCGCATTGCTGATCGCTGCGGCCGGAGCTCATAACCTGCTGTTCAGCGGGCCGCCGGGCACCGGTAAAACCCTGCTGGCGAGTCGATTGCCGGGATTGCTGCCGCCGTTGGCGGAAAGCGAAGCGCTGGAAGTCGCGGCCATCCAATCCGTCAGCAGTTGTGTGCCGTTGAGCCACTGGCCACAACGACCCTTTCGCCAACCCCACCACTCCGCTTCCGGTCCGGCATTGGTGGGTGGCGGATCGAAGCCACAACCCGGCGAAATTACCCTCGCCCACCATGGCGTGCTGTTTCTCGATGAGCTGCCGGAATTCGATCGCAAAGTGCTGGAGGTTTTAAGAGAGCCAATGGAGTCCGGGCATATCGTGATTTCCCGGGCGAAGGATCGCGTGCGGTTTCCTGCGCGTTTCCAATTGGTGGCGGCGATGAACCCGTGCCCCTGTGGATACCTTGGCGAACCCAGCGGCAAATGCAGTTGTACACCGGACATGGTTCAGCGCTACCGCAACAAACTCTCGGGGCCATTGCTGGATCGTATCGACCTGCACCTCACCGTCGCGCGGGAAGCCACCGCGTTGAACCCAGCGCTCAAACCCGGAGACGACACCGCTACCGCCGCCCTTCTGGTCGCCGAAGCACGGGAACGACAACACAAACGCCAGGGCTGCGCCAATGCCTTCCTCGATCTGCCGGCTCTGCGCAGGCATTGCACGTTATCCACAATCGATGAAGCCTGGCTGGAAACGGCATGTGAACGGCTGACTTTGTCGCTGAGATCAGCCCATCGACTGCTCAAGGTTGCGCGTACATTGGCGGACCTTGAGCAGGTCGAAGGCATCACCCGTAGCCATTTGGCCGAGGCGTTGCAGTACCGGCCGAGTACAAACTAGTACTTGGAAAGGTCTACCAAAGGCGTTTGCCTGACTTCGGTTTCGCGCCCACTTTGAATTTCGCTCACGCGCTTCAACGCGTTATCCACAGCGCTTTTGTCTGCAAGCAAGCTGTAGCTGATCTGGAATTGCTTGTGTTCCTTTGGCGCAATTGTCGGCACCAGACCGAGCGGTCGCTGGTACCGCCGGTTGTAGGAAAAACTCGTTCCTGGCTCCAGTCCGGTGACATAACCCTGACCTTGGGTATCGGTGTTTTTCCATAGCGAAAAGACCGGAAGCGTTTGAGTGTTGAAGCCCACCGAAACGCCGAGGCTACCGGCTTTGTTGTGCAGCACGGTCAGCGTATCGCCCTTGGCATCGGCATATGGCACCACGTTGTAAACCGTTTCGTCATAGTCCTTGGTCGGCCCGCGATAGGTCTGCCAGTCCGGCAGATCCGCTTTGGCCTTGTCGTTGAACGGTGAAACCTGTTTCACCGGTGCGGCAAAACGTGCGCCCTGTTCGAGGAACGGCGTGCTGAAGTTGCTGTGATACAGCGCCTGGTATTCTTTCGGATAATCGCCGTTGTTGGTCAGCGTGTCGTTGAGGCTGAAGCTGACGCTACCGGGCTCGGTCACCAGTTCGGTGGCGACGGAGAAGTCGACCTTCTTGAATGCCTGCTCTTTCAATTCGCCGCGCAGGCTGATGGCGTAAGGCGGCTTTTCGTCGATGTGCAAGGTGACTTTGCTGGCCGGGATATTGGCGGCGCGACCGTGCAGGGTCAGCAGTTCGCCGTTGTCCATGCCGGGATGGCCGACCCATTCATAACCGCAGCGGGTGACCAGTTCGTTGAAGCCTTCGAGCCAGCCCAGTCCGCCGCGACCATTGAGTTCGATAAAGGACGGATTGACCACTTCCTTGACCGGGGAATCCCAGCCCATGCGGACATCTCCTACAGACGCCTGTAGGACGTTCATCCCGCGAGTCGGCACCACCGAGAGTTTCAGGGTGCCGTTATCGATGTCGACGATGCTGACGCCCTCCTGCCGGCCGCCGTGCAAGGTTCGCAGGGTCACGGAGAAGGGTTTGTCGGTTTTAACCCCGAGTTGCTGGCTGGTGATTGTCCAGTTTTCGGCGGCTTTGTCGGTGTCGAGCAAGACGTAATCCCAAGCCATGGCGTGGGAGGCGGCAGAGAGCGCACCGAGGGTGGCGATGATTTTGAGCGGAGTCATGGCAGGAGCCTTTCTTGGAGTTGTACCATTTTTATAAGCTTGCTGAAACGATTCATCAAGCAAAAAAGCAAAGGCACAGAAAGAAGCGACCCCAGCGTCTGGGTACAAAACCTGGAAAGAGTGGGTCCCTTCGCGAGCAGGCTCGCTCCCACAGGAACCGCAGCAGTCAACTGTGGGAGCGAGCCTGCTCGCGAAGGCTATTTGAATGGCACTTCAACGAAACCGGTCAACCTCCTGACGCAATCCCGCCGCGAGTGCTTCCAGCTCTTTGGCGGTAATCGCCAAATTCGACACCACTTCCCGCTGCTCACTGTTCGCCAGCGCGATGCTCTGCAAATTGCTGCTCAGCAAAGTCGCGGTGCTGCTCTGCTCCTGCGTCGCCGTGGTAATCGCCGCAAACTGCTCACCCGCCGAACGGCTCTGTTCATCGATCCGCGCCAGCGCCGAGGCGACGTTGGCATTGCGCGACAAGCCTTCCTGCATCAGCACGTTGCCCTGTTCCATAGTGCTGATGGCGTTGCCGGTTTCCTGCTGGATGCTTTGAATCATCCCGGAAATCTCGTCGGTGGCCTGACGAGTACGCGAAGCCAGGTTGCGTACCTCGTCAGCCACCACCGCAAAACCACGACCCTGCTCACCGGCTCTCGCCGCTTCAATCGCCGCGTTCAGCGCGAGCAAGTTGGTTTGTTCGGCAATCGAGGTGATCACCCCAACGATGCCGCCAATTTCCTGCGAGCGCTGCCCCAAGGTGTTGATCACTGTAGCGGTGCTGTTGAGGGCTCTGGCGATTTGCTCCAGGGACGAGGACGCTTCGTCCATCGATGTACGACCGATCTGTGTTTGCTGTGCGTTTTCCTGCGCCAGGCGTTGGGTGCTGCCCATGTTGTCGGCAATGTTCAGCGAGGTGGCGCTGAATTCTTCCACGGCGCCGGCCATGCTGGTGATTTCGCCCGACTGCTGCTCCATCCCTTCATAGGCGCCGCCGGACAAACCGGACAATGCCTGGGCACGGCTGTTGACCTCTTGCGAGGCCTTGCGAATGTGCTCGACCATGGTCGACAGGGCCTGGCTCATCTGGTTGAACGCGCGGGCCAGCTGACCGATTTCGTCGTTGCTCGACACGTTCAGGCGCACGCTCAGGTCACCGGCGCCGAGGGCTTCAGCCTGACGCACCAGATCGCCCAACGGCGCGAGTTTGCTGCGCAGCAGCCAAACGGCGGAGCCCACAGCGATCAACATCGCCAACAGGCTGCCAATCGCCAATTGAATGCCGACGCTCCAGGTCACCGCGCGGATTTCGGCTTTCGGCATGCTCGCCACCACCGACCAAGGCCCGCCTTCGAACGGCACGGCAATGCTGTAGAAATCTTCCGACTTGTCGCTCCAGAACTCGCCTTTGCCCGGCGTTTTTGCCAGTGCGGTGATGGCGGGCACGGCTTGATCCAGCGCTTGCACGCCCGCAATCGGCACCAGCCATTTGTTCTGCTCATCCAGCAACGCCAGCGAACCGGTCTGGCCGATGCGGAAGCGCTTGAGGTTGGCGAATTGCGCGTTCTGCGCGTCGGTGTAATCGAATCCTACGTACAACACGGCAATGACCTTACCGCTGCTGTCGCGGACGGGGGTGTATTGCGACATGTAGAAGCGTTCGAACAGCAACGCTCGACCCACGTAATTCTGCCCCGCCAGCAACCGCGCGTAAGCCGGGTTCGCATGATCGAGCAGCGTGCCGATGGCGCGGCTGCCGTCTTGCTTGCTGACGTTGGTGCTGACCCGGATGAACTCATCGCCGCTGCGCACGAACACCGTCGCAACGCCCGCGGTCATCTGCTTGAACTCGTCCACTTCCTTGAAGTTGTTGTTCAGCACTTCACTTCCCAGATGCAGACCTGGGGTTTGAGTGCCGGCCACTGTCACTGGCTCGTCCGCATGCACGCTGAGGCCTGCGCTGAAGCGTTTCTCGAACAAACCGGCCAGGCGCTGGGTACTTTCACGCAACGTGCCGTGAAAAGTACTGAGCTGATCGGCGAGCAAGCGGGCCTCACTGGCCAGGTGCTCCTCGCGGGTGGCGAGGTTGGCGGTATCCAGCGAGCGCAGGGCGAATACAGTGCTGCCGCTGATGACAATCGCCAAGATAACGGCGAGCGCAAGACCAAGCTGTGAGGCAATCCGGGCACGAGGTTGAGACATGACAGCTCCTGGCCGAGTGACCTGATCTTCCTTGATCGGCTGCTCAGCAAAATTTCTAATAATTGGAATAACGTGGAACCTGCACGAAGGTCCCACCTGCAGATTTTCGGCGGCAAACCTGAATACTTGAGTAAATAACCGGGGTATGGCTCAAGGCCGCCATTGCAGCGGCTCTAACGTTTCAGCTCAAGTGCTCGACATCCGGCAGTTTCATGGCTTGGGCTTCGCCTTGCAGGAAATCGCTGAGGCGGCGCAAACGATCACCTCCGGGGCGAGTTTTAGGCCAGACAAGGTAATAATTCTCACCGCTGGCAACGGCGGTCGGCCACGGCAAACTCAGACGACCCTGCGCCACATCCTCAGCCACCATCAACAGGTCGCCCATCGACACGCCATAACCTCGGGCGGCGGCAATCATGCCCAGTTCGAGCGTATCGAACACTTGCCCGCCCTTGAGCGACACCTGATCCGTCAGCCCCATGCGCTCCAGCCAGTTGCGCCAGTCACGCCGGTCGGGCGTCGGGTGCAGCAACTCGGCTTGGGCGAGGCGCGCGACATCCCAGGGTTGATCCTTCAGAAGATTCGGCGCGCCCACCGGAATCAGCTCTTCGGGGAACAGGAAACTCGCCTCCCAGTCCGGTGGAAAACGTCCGTTGCCGAGAATCACCGCGCAGTCGAACGGCTCATGGTTGAAGTCCACCGAATCGACGTCCATCCAGGCGCTGGTCAGTTGCACCTCGTTGCCCGGCTGCAGTTGACGGAAACGGCTGAGCCGCGCCAACAACCAGCGCATGGTCAGGGTGGACGGGGCTTTCATGCGCAGGATGTCATCTTCGGCGCGCAAGGTATTGCACGCCCGCTCGAGGGCGGTGAAACCCTCGCGGATGCCGGGCAGGATCAGCCGTGCGGACTCGGTGAGTTGCAGATTGCGGCCGCTGCGGTGAAACAGCCGACAGGCGAAATGCTCTTCAAGCGTACGAATGTGTCGACTGACCGCACTTTGGGTAATCGACAGCTCTTCGGCGGCGCGGGTAAACGAGCTATGTCGCGCCGCAGCTTCAAATGCGCGAAGGGCATACAAGGGAGGAAGACGACGGGACATGCGGAAAGCTCCTACAGCGCGATGGCGTCAACTTACCAGAAACTCTCAGGATGAGTTTTAATCATGCGATCCATCCTATTTATCCCTTTGTGCAAACCCCGCAGAGCGCCGAGAATCGACGCTTTCCTGTTCTCATTTCTAGTCGAGCGTTATGACCATGCAGCATTCAGCGCGCACTGAACTCTGGGCCCTCCTGCGGCTGGCGGGGCCGTTGATTGCCTCGCAGTTGGCGCACATGCTGATGGTCCTCACCGACACGTTGATGATGGCGCGCCTGAGCCCCGAAGCGTTGGCCGGGGGCGGTCTGGGGGCGGCGACGTATTCGTTTGTAGCGATCTTCTGCATCGGGGTCATTGCCGCGGTCGGCACGCTGGTGGCGATCCGCAAGGGCGCGGGCGACATTGTCGGCGCGGCGCGTCTGACCCAGGCCGGGTTGTGGCTGGCGTGGTTGATGGCGTTGGTGGCCGGGTTGCTGCTGTGGAACCTCAAACCCGTGTTGCTCCTGTTCGGCCAGACTGAAACCAACGTCCAGGCGGCTGGCGAGTTCCTGCTGATCCTACCCTTCGCCCTGCCCGGCTATCTGAGTTTCATGGCCCTGCGCGGTTTCACCAGCGCCATTGGCCGGGCCACGCCGGTGATGGTCATCAGTCTCGGCGGTACCGTGGCCAATTTCGTGCTCAATTACGCGTTGATCACCGGGATGTTCGGTCTGCCGAAAATGGGCCTGGTGGGCATCGGTCTGGTCACGGCGATTGTCGCCAACCTGATGGCCGTGGCACTGGCGCTGCACATCCGCCGGCATCCGGCGTACGACGCTTACCCTCTGCTTCAGGGTCTGTCGCGGCCCAATCGTCAGTACCTGAAGGAGCTATGGCGCCTCGGCCTGCCGATTGGCGGTACTTACGCCGTGGAAGTCGGGCTGTTCGCATTCGCGGCGCTGTGCATGGGCACCATGGGCAGTACGCAACTGGGTGCGCATCAGATTGCGCTACAGATTGTCTCGGTGGCGTTCATGATTCCGGCCGGGCTCTCGTACGCGATCACCATGCGTATCGGTCAGCACTATGGCGCTGGACAACTGCTGGATGCGCGACTGGCCGGACGGGTCGGAATCGTTTTCGGCGCGGCCGCGATGTTGGGTTTTGCGATGGTGTTCTGGCTGTTGCCGAATCAATTGATCGGTTTGTTCCTGGACCACAACGACCCGGCCTTTCGACCTGTCATCGACCTGGCGGTGAGCCTGCTGGCGGTGGCCGCGTGGTTTGAGTTGTTCGACGGAACGCAAACCATCGCCATGGGTTGCATTCGCGGGCTGAAAGACGCGAAAACGACGTTTCTGGTCGGGCTGGGTTGCTATTGGCTGATTGGCGCGCCTGCCGCGTGGTGGATGGCCTTCCATCTGGACTGGGGCCCGACAGGTGTCTGGTGGGGATTGGCGTTGGGCCTGGCGTGCGCGGCGGTGAGCCTGACGCTGGCGTTTGAGTGGAAGATGAAGCGGATGATTCGGCGGGAGCCGGCGTCAGCCCAGCGTTTCGAGGTCATTCAGACCGAATGACCTCCCTGTAGGAGCGAGCTTGCTCGCGATGGTGGGTCAGCTGACACTTTCTTGACTGTCACACCATCGCGAGCAAGCTCGCTCCTACAGGGGATTCGTGTTAGTTCACGATCTCCATCATCGGTTGCTGACTGCTGCCAAAACTCAAATACTCAACCAACTCCACCAACGGCAACGGCTTGCTGATCAGATACCCTTGCACCTGATCGCAGCCAAACCCACGTAACAGAGCCAGCTGCTCCGGGGTTTCCACGCCTTCGGCGACCACTTCCAGATTGAGGTTGTGCGCCAGGTTGATCATCGCGTGCACCAGTTTGCGATTCTCCTCGCGCCCTTCCATCCCGCCGACAAAACTCTTGTCGACCTTCAACAGGGCAATCGGCAGGCTGTTGAGGTGCACGAAGGATGAGAACCCGGTGCCGAAGTCATCCAGCGAGAAGCGCACGCCCAGGCGTCCGAGAGCGTCCATGGTCTGCTTCACCAAATCGCTGCGGCGCATGACGGCGGTTTCGGTCAGTTCGAATTCCAGCCACTGCGCCTCGACGCCGCGCTCGGCAATCAACCGGCTCAGGGTCGACAACAATTGGCTGTCCTGAAACTGCCGGAACGATAAGTTGATCGCCATGTGCAGCGCCGGCAAACCCCGTTCGCGCAGCGCCTGCATGTCGCGCAACGCGCGGGAAATCACCCAGTAACCGAGCGGCACGATCAGGCCGCTTTGCTCAGCCAGCGGCACGAATTCGCTCGGCGGCAATAGCCCGCGTTCGGCATGGCGCCAACGCACTAGGGCTTCGAGGCCGACGATCTGCCCGTCCTCAAGGTTCAGGCGCGGCTGGTAATGCAGCTCCAGCTCATCGCGACGCAACGCCCGGCGCAGTTCACTTTCGAGGTCGGCCATGCTGCGGGCATTGCGGTTGATGCGTTCGTTGAAGATGTGAAACGTGCAGCCCTGAGTGCTCTTGGCTTGCTGCATGGCGATGTGCGCGTGCCACATCAGCGGGTCGGCGCCGGCCAATGCGCGGGCGTGGGCAATGCCGAGGCTGGAACCGATCAACAGGCTTTCGCCGTCGACCCAATAAGGCTCGGCCAGCGCTTCGGTGATTCTTTCGGCCATCCACTCCGCGCGTTGCGGGGCGCGGCGGGTGTCGATCAGCAGGGCGAATTCATCGCTGCCCAGCCGCGCCAATTGATCGCCCGCTTCCAGCTGACTTTTCAGCCGCGCGACCACTTGCAGAATCAACCGGTCGCCCGCCTGATGGCCGAGGGCGTCGTTGGCGTGGCGGAAGTTGTCGAGGTCGAGGTGACCGAGCGCCAGGCCGCGGCCGTCGTTTTCCGCCAGTCGCGCCGCGAGCAAGGTCTGGAAACCCTGGCGGTTGGCGATGCCGGTCAGCGGGTCTTGCTCGGCCAGGCGTTGCAGCGTGTTTTCCAGCAGGCCGCGTTCACGCACATGGCGCAGGCAGCGGCGCAACATGCCGGTGTCGAGCAGGTCGCGCACCAGCCAGTCGCTCACGCCATCGGGCGGCAACAGCGGTTCGTGGTCGAGCAGCAACACCGTCGGCAAATTGCAACGGCCGGGCGCCGGCTGAAGGGCCGGGATGGTCAACAACACCGCGCTGCGGTTGTCGTCGAACAGAGCGCTGACCGACTCCCAGCTCGGAGCGCTGATGAGCACGGCCGAGCTCCCCATCGGAGCCAGACACTCGCGCAACAACGCTGCCCACGCCGGCTCTTCGGCCAGTAGCAGCAAACGCAAGGGTTCGACAGGCGTAGACAAGCTAGCTCCCTAGACTCTGCAAAGATGTAGGCGGCGGCCATTATGCCGTGCCGGTAACCAATGACCAAACGACATCAGTTATCACACGAGACCTTTATATCCGCAATTTCGAACATTAGACGCAGATTCACCGCGTATCCTGCGTGAAAGTATCAAAACCGGCAAATATAGATAGCGTGGTGCGTCACAAGTCGGAGAGAGCAGCACAATTCGCTGAGCCTGTTAAAATGCCGGCCCATTTCGCAAACGACTCCCTGATTTCGTATGTCCCGACTCAATCCCCGGCAGCAAGAAGCCGTGAGCTACGTCGGCGGCCCTCTTTTGGTGCTCGCCGGCGCAGGCTCCGGCAAGACCAGCGTGATCACGCGCAAGATCGCACACTTGATCCAGAACTGCGGCATTCGCGCCCAGTACATCGTCGCCATGACCTTTACCAACAAGGCCGCGCGCGAGATGAAGGAACGGGTCGGCACCCTGCTCAAGGGCGGCGAAGGTCGCGGCCTGACGGTGTGCACCTTCCACAACCTGGGCTTGAACATCATCCGCAAGGAGCACCTTGCGCTGGGCTATAAACCGGGTTTCTCGATCTTCGACGAGACCGACGTCAAAGCCTTGATGACCGACATCATGCAGAAGGAATACTCGGGCGACGACGGCGTCGACGAGATCAAGAACATGATCGGCTCATGGAAAAACGACCTGATCCTGCCGCCCGAAGCCCTGGAAAATGCGCGCAACCCCAAGGAACAGACCGCCGCCATCGTCTACACCCACTATCAGCGCACGCTCAAGGCGTTTAACGCGGTGGACTTCGACGACCTGATCCTGCAGCCGGTAAAACTGTTCCAGGAACACGCCGACATCCTCGAAAAGTGGCAGAACAAAGTCCGCTACCTGCTGGTGGACGAATATCAGGACACCAACGCCAGCCAGTATTTGCTGGTGAAGCTGCTGATCGGCACGCGCAATCAGTTCACCGTGGTGGGCGACGACGACCAGTCGATCTACGCCTGGCGTGGCGCCCGCCCGGAAAACCTGATGCTGCTCAAGGACGACTATCCGTCGCTGAAAGTCGTCATGCTGGAGCAAAACTACCGTTCCACCAGCCGCATCCTGCGTTGCGCCAACGTACTGATCTCGAACAACCCGCACGAATTCGAAAAGCAGCTGTGGAGCGAGATGGGCCACGGCGACGAGATCCGCGTAATCCGCTGCCGCAATGAAGACGCCGAAGCCGAGCGGGTAGCGGTCGAATTGTTGACCCTGCATTTGCGCACTGATCGGCCATACAGCGACTTTGCGATTCTGTATCGCGGTAACTATCAGGCCAAACTGATCGAGCTAAAGCTGCAACACCACCAGATTCCCTACCGGCTGTCCGGCGGCAACAGCTTTTTCGGACGTCAGGAAGTCAAAGATCTGATGGCCTACTTCCGCCTGATCGTGAACCCGGATGACGACAATGCCTTCCTGCGTGTGATCAACGTCCCACGCCGGGAGATCGGTTCGACCACGCTGGAAAAGCTCGGCAACTACGCCACCGAACGCAAAATCTCGATGTACGCCGCCACCGATGAAATCGGCCTGGGTGAACACCTGGACACGCGCTTCACCGATCGCCTGTCGCGCTTCAAGCGCTTTATGGACAAGGTCCGCGAGCAGTGCGCCGGCGAAGACCCGATCTCGGCACTGCGCAGCATGGTCATGGACATCGACTACGAGAACTGGCTGCGCACCAACAGCTCCAGCGATAAGGCTGCCGATTACCGCATGGGTAACGTCTGGTTCCTGATCGAGGCGTTGAAAAACACCCTGGAGAAAGACGAAGAAGGCGAAATGACCGTCGAGGACGCCATTGGCAAACTCGTCTTGCGCGACATGCTGGAGCGCCAGCAGGAAGAGGAAGACGGCGCCGAAGGTGTGCAGATGATGACGCTGCACGCCTCCAAGGGCCTGGAATTCCCTTACGTGTTCATCATGGGCATGGAAGAGGAAATCCTCCCGCACCGTTCCAGCATCGAAGCCGACACCATCGAAGAAGAACGCCGCCTGGCCTACGTCGGTATTACCCGCGCGCGTCAGACATTGGCCTTCACCTTCGCGGCCAAGCGTAAGCAGTACGGCGAGATCATCGATTGCGCGCCGAGCCGCTTCCTCGATGAACTGCCGCCGGACGACCTGGCCTGGGAAGGCACCGACGACACGCCGGTTGAAGTCAAAGCCGTTCGCGGCAATACCGCACTGGCGGATATACGTGCGATGTTAAAGCGCTAGAATTGAGCACTTTTTAACCGACGCATTTTTAACCGAACACTTTTTGACCAGCTAGGCGCATATGGCGCCGGTAGAGGAAAGCTTCATGGAAGCACTGCACCAGAAAATTCGCGAACAAGGCATCGTGCTTTCCGATCAGGTCCTGAAGGTCGACGCCTTTTTGAACCACCAGATCGATCCGGCCCTGATGAAGCTGATCGGCGATGAATTCGCCACGCTGTTCAAGGATTCGGGGATCACCAAGATCGTCACCATCGAAGCCTCGGGCATCGCCCCGGCGATCATGACCGGCCTGAACCTTGGCGTGCCGGTGATTTTTGCGCGCAAGCACCAATCCCTGACCCTGACCGAAAACCTGCTGTCGGCGACCGTTTACTCGTTCACCAAGCAGACCGAAAGCACCGTGGCCATCTCCCCACGCCACCTGACCAGCAGCGACCGCGTGCTGATCATCGATGACTTTCTGGCCAACGGTAAAGCGTCGCAGGCACTGATTTCGATCATCAAACAGGCCGGTGCGACCGTGGCCGGCTTGGGGATCGTGATCGAGAAGTCGTTCCAGGGTGGGCGTGCGGAACTGGATGCGCAGGGTTATCGGGTTGAATCGTTGGCTCGGGTGCAGTCGCTGAAAGATGGCGTAGTGACCTTCATCGAATAACGCCACACCACAAATCCCCTGTGGGAGCGAGCTTGCTCGCGATGAGGCCATCACATTCAACATCTATGTTGACTGTCAGGCCGCTATCGCGAGCAAGCTCGCTCCCACAGTTGCTTTGTGTTGGCTGTTATTGCGCGGTGGCTTTGAGGCCGGTGAGTAGCAAGCGCTGGAACAGGTCTTCTTTCAGGCCTTCGGGGTTAGTCAGCTGCATCCGTTCCAGATGCTCGGGAAACGCCGAAGGCTCCGGCGCATCCAGCGCAGCCTTGCCCAGCTCCAGAATTTCCGTGAGTTTGAACTTGCTCTTCAACCAGTTCAGCGCCCGTAACAAATCGCGCTCTACAACCGTGAAATCACACCCCAGCGGATACTCCGGAAACAGCTGCGGATGCCGTGCCTGAATCGCCTGCAAACGCTCCGGGCGGTTATCGGCAAAGCGTGGATCGATTCGGAAGTTCTTCGGCAATTTGCCCGCGCTCTGCGCCTGCTCGATCAACCCTGATTGAAACCGTGAATCGCTGATGTTCAGCAACGACTCGATCACTGCTGCATCGGTTTTACCGCGCAGGTCGGCGATGCCGTATTCGGTGATCACGATGTCGCGCAGATGGCGCGGGATCGTGCAATGGCCGTATTCCCAGACGATGTTGGAACTGACCTCCCCACCCGCCTCGCGCCAGCTACGCAGCAGCAGAATCGAACGCGCGCCTTCCAGCGCATGACCCTGAGCGACGAAGTTGTATTGGCCGCCGACGCCGCTGAGTACCCGGCCGTTTTCGAGCTGATCGGCCACACCGGCACCGAGCAGCGTCATGGTGAACACGGTATTGATAAAGCGAGCATCGAGGCGTTGCAGACGCTTGAGCTCTTCCTGACCGTAGAGCTCGTTGATGTAGCTGATGCGGGTCATGTTGAATTCGATCCGCTTGCTTTGCGGCAACTCGCGCAGGCGCTCATAGAAACTGCTCGGCCCGAGGAAAAAGCCGCCGTGCACCGAAATGCCATCGGTTTGCGCGGCTTCGTCCAGCGTGCCGTCATTCGCCTGTTGTTGAGTCGGAACATCGGGGTAGACCTTGCGCCGCACAATCCCCGCATCAGCCAGCACCAGCAAGCCGTTGACGAACATTTCGCTGCAACCATAAAGGCCTTTGGCAAACGGTTCGACGCCGCCTTCGCGGTCGATCAACTGCGCCCACTGGCTGAGATTCACATCCGCCAGCAACGCTCTGTAGCCACCGTTATCCGCCTGCCGCGCCAGCAACGCGGCGGTCAGGGCATCGCCCATGGCGCCGATGCCGATCTGCAAGGTCCCGCCATCCCGCACAAGCGCGCTGGCGTGCAGGCCGATGAAGTGGTCCTGAAAACCCACGGGCATGTTCGGCGTGGAAAACAGCGTGGTGTCATCTTTCTCGTGGATCAGCAGGTCGAAGGTATCGATGCCGATTTCGGCGTCACCTGGCATGTACGGCAGGTCGTTGTGCACCTGGCCCACGAGCAGGATCGTCTCCCCGTTGGCCCGGCGTTTGGCGATCATCGGAAACAGGTCGAGGGTGATGTCCGGGTTGCAGCTCAGGCTGAGGCGATCCGGGTGTTCGGAATGGCTGGCGACCAGTTGCGCCACCAGATTCAAACCGGCAGCGTTGATGTCACGGGCGGCGTGGCTGTAGTTGCTGCTGACGTAGTCCTGCTGAGCCGATTGGCTGTGCAACAGGCTGCCGGGCAGCATGAAGAACTGCTGAACGTGGATGTTGGACGGCAGGTTGTCCTTGTGTAGGCCGGCGAGAAAATCCAGCTCCGGATAGTCGCCGAACACCCGCTCGATGAAGGGCCCGAGAAAGCGCTTCTGCAAACCATCGCCCAACGCAGGACGGCCGAGGCACAGCGCGGTATAGATCGTCAGTTGCCGCTCGGGCAGTTGCGCAATCCGTTGAAACAGCGCGTTGACGAAGTGGTTGGGTTTGCCCAGGCCGAGGGGCAGGCCCATGTGGATATGCGCCGGCAAGCGTGCCAGCACGTCATCGACCGCTTGTTCGATAGAACACAGCTGCACCATCTGATCCTCCCTAGCATTCCGTTAATTGGGGTTGGACCGAGCTTGCCGGGTCTTTGCTGCAATGAACAGTCTCAGCGGCCAATCGACCCACACAAACCTTGCAGGAGCTGCCGCAGGCTGCGATCTTTTGATGTTGATGCCTGGATCAAAAGATCGCAGCCTGCGGCGGCTCCTACAGGGAATCAACAGGCGCAAAAAAGCCGCTCGAAAGCGGCTTTTTTGCTGGAGATGAAGGCTTATTTCAGGCCGGACATCTTTTCGATGGCGCCCTTGAGATCGGCATCAGAGCAATCGGCGCAGGTGCCTTTAGGGGGCATCGCGTTGATGCCGGAGATCGCTTTCGCGAGCAAACCGTCAAGGCCGCCTTCTTTCTTGGCGCGCTCGCCCCAAGCTGCGGCATCACCGATTTTGGGCGAATTCAGAAGGCCAGTGCCGTGGCAAGCATTGCAATGTTTCGCAATCACTGAGTCCGGGGTTTTGGCATCGCCACCACCCGCAGAAGCAGCGACTTCCATGCCCTTGCACTCTTGACCCGTCACACAGACCTGGCCGACTGGCTCAAGGCGTTTGGCGATATCGTCGTTGGTCGCAGCTTGAGCGCTGACAGCCCATAGGGCCAATACGGTTGCTGGTGCAGCCAGCATTTTCATAATTAGGTTCACGCGTTCACCCTCAATGGTGGCTAGTCACGCCTACGGCCACGGTTCGCAGGCGGGCGCAAGTATAGCGGTAAGCCCGCCGCACTGAAACAACCCCAAAGTCGAAGGGGTCTTGTTGTGCAGCAGAAATGTGCTTCGGGTGCCGCTGCCATGCTGGCAGGGCGCCTCTTCTCTCAGAAATTCGCTGGCGTGGCTGCGCTGATTAGTCGCGCCGGCGCATCGAACGGATTACGGAAACGGTGCGGCTTGGTGCTTTCAAAGTAGTAGCTGTCGCCGGCTTCGAGCACAAAAGTTTCGAGCCCGACTACCAGTTCCAGTCGCCCTTCCACCAGAATCCCGGTTTCCTCGCCCTCATGGGTGAGCATCTCGTCACCGGTGTCGGCGCCCGGCGGGTAGATTTCGTTGAGGAAAGCGATAGCGCGGCTCGGGTGGGCCCGGCCGACCAGTTTCATGGTCACGGCGCCATCGGAAATATCGATCAGCTCGTTGGCCTTGTAGACGATCTGAGTCGGTTTTTCCTGCAGGATCTCTTCGGAAAAGAACTCGACCATGGACATGGGAATCCCGCCCAGAACCTTGCGCAGCGAACTGATCGAGGGACTGACGCTGTTCTTCTCGATCATCGAAATGGTGCTGTTGGTGACGCCCGCGCGCTTGGCGAGTTCACGCTGCGAAAGACCTTTGAGCTTACGGATGGATTGCAGTCGTTCACCGACGTCCAATGCTGGAGCCTCCAGGGATTCAGGTTGTAGGAATATTGAGCGTTATCATGGCGACAGCGTTCAGTATTTACAACACTTGGGCCTGAATCCCGTGCGGTGACACGACTTTCGGTCGACAGCGTTTTGCGTCAAGCCCCGGAATAGAGCTTCGGTACCCGGCGCAGGTTGCAGAAGATCTGGTAAGGAATCGTGTCCGCGGCGGCGGCGACGTCGCTGGCGAGGATGTTTTTCCCCCACAATTCCACGGTCGAGCCGAGGCCCGCCTGAGGCACGTCGGTCAAATCGATACACAACATGTCCATCGACACCCGTCCAATCAACTGGCTGCGCTGCCCGGCGACCAATACCGGCGTACCGGTCGGCGCCTGACGCGGGTAGCCATCGGCGTAACCCATGGCCACCACCCCCACGCGCATCGGTTTGGGCGTGATGAATGTGGCGCCGTAACCGATCGGCTCGCCGGCCGGCAATTCACGCACGCAAATCACTTTGGATTCCAGGGTCATCACCGGTTGCAGGCGCGAGGCCACGGCGTGGGCTTCTTCGAACGGTGTCGCGCCGTAGAGCATGATGCCGGGGCGCACCCAGTCACTCGGAACCTGCGGCCAACCCAGCACTGCCGGCGAATTGCGCAAGCTGATCTCGGCGGACAAGCCCTTACGCGCCTCCTCGAACACCGCAACCTGCTCGGTGCTCGCCTGGTTGTGCAGCTCATCGGCGCGAGCGAAGTGGCTCATCAATACAACTTTCGCCACCTTGCCGCTGGCCAGCAGCCGTTGATAGGCCGCCTGGTAATCCTTCGGATGCAGGCCGACCCGGTGCATGCCCGAATCGAGTTTGAGCCAGACCGTGATCGGCTTGCTCAGGGCGGCTTTCTCGATGGCGTCGAGTTGCCACAACGAATGCACCACGCACCAGAAATCATGCTCGACGATCAGCGCCAGCTCATCGGCTTCGAAGAAACCTTCCAGCAACAAAACCGGCGCCCGAATGCCCGCGGCGCGCAGTTCCAGCGCCTCTTCGATGCAAGCCACGGCAAACCCGTCCGCCTCGGCCTCCAGCGCTTGCGCGCAACGCACCGCGCCATGGCCGTAGGCATCGGCCTTGATGACCGCGAGGGCTTTGGCCCCGGTGATTTCACGGGCAATCCGGTAGTTGTGGCGCAGGGCTTGAAGGTCGATCAGGGCACGGGCTGGACGCATGGCGGCAGGCTTCTAGGCGGTCATGGGAATAAAAACCGGCGCTGGCTGACGGCGTAAACCGCCAACAGCACCGGGAGAGGGATCTTTCTGACAGGCTTATGGCAGAGCAGCTACAACCGACAGCTCCACCAGGATTTGCGGCTCACACAACTTCGATTCAACTGTCGCGCGGGCCGGGGCGACGCCTTTTGGCAGCCACTTGTCCCACACCGCGTTCATGCCTTCGAAGTGCGCATCGATGTCTTTCAGGTAAATCGTCACCGACAGCAAACGGCTCTTGTCGGTCCCGGCCAGATCGAGCAAACGCTCGATGTTGGCGAGGGTTTCACGGGTCTGCTGTTCAATCCCGGCACTCATGTCGTCGCCGACTTGCCCTGCCAGATAGACGGTGCCGCTGTGGACAACGATCTGGCTCATGCGCTCATTGGTGAGCTGGCGCTGGATTGACATGTTTTGCGGACTCCTGAATTTTGTGGCCGTAACGGGAAATATCGAGGCCTTCGGCGCTGATCTGCGGCGTTTTCCGGGCCATCAGGTCAGCCAGCAAACGGCCGGAGCCGCACGCCATGGTCCAGCCGAGCGTGCCGTGACCGGTGTTCAGGAACAGATTGCTGAACGGCGTCGCCCCGACAATCGGCGTGCCGTCCGGCGTTGTCGGACGCAGGCCGGTCCAGAAACTCGCCTGGGCCAGATCGCCGCCCTGAGGATAAAGGTCGTTGACGATCATCTCCAGGGTTTCGCGCCGACGCGGGTTCAGCGACAGGTCAAAACCGGCTATCTCAGCCATGCCGCCGACGCGAATCCGGTTGTCGAAACGGGTGATTGCGACCTTGTAAGTCTCATCGAGGATAGTCGAAGTCGGCGCCATCGCCGGGTTGGTGATCGGCACGGTCAGCGAGTAACCCTTGAGCGGATATACCGGAGCCTTGATGCCCAGCGGTTTGAGCAGTTGCGGCGAGTAGCTGCCGAGCGCCAGGACGTAGCGGTCAGCGGTTTCGAGCTTGCCGTCAATCCACACGCCGTTGATGCGATCACCGGCGTAGTCGAGGCGCTGGATGTCTTGGCCGAAACGGAATTCCACACCCAGCTTCACGGCCATTTCCGCCAGTCGAACGGTGAACATTTGGCAGTCACCGGTCTGATCGTTCGGCAGGCGCAGGGCACCGGCGAGAATGTCGGTGACGCTGGCCAGCGCCGGTTCAACGCGGGCAATACCAGCGCGGTCGAGCAGTTCGAATGGCACGCCAGACTCTTTCAGTACTGCGATATCTTTCGCGGCGCCGTCGAGCTGAGCCTGGGTGCGGAACAATTGTGTAGTACCCAGGCTGCGGCCTTCGTAGGCAATGCCGCTCTCGGCGCGCAATTCGTCGAGGCAGTCGCGGCTGTACTCGGACAGACGGACCATGCGCTCCTTGTTTACCGCATAGCGGCTGGCGGTGCAGTTGCGCAGCATCTGCGCCATCCACAGGTATTGGTCGATATCGGCAGTGGCCTTGATCGCCAGCGGAGCATGGCGCTGCAGCAGCCACTTGATAGCCTTGAGCGGCACACCCGGCGCGGCCCACGGCGAGGCATAACCCGGCGAAACCTGCCCGGCGTTGGCGAAACTGGTCTCCATGGCCGCAGCCGGCTGACGGTCCACCACCACCACTTCAAACCCGGCACGCGCCAGATAATAAGCACTGGTGGTACCGATGACGCCGCTACCCAAGACCATAACGCGCATTTTCATATCCCTCATCGCGGCGTACCGCTGACGTTTGTTGTTCAGACCGTAGATGTGGGCAGTTTAAAAAAGATTAGCCAGTGCTTTTCACTATATAAGCACCTATATTTGGCGACAATTCTCGGCAAAAACGCTTTTCACGGAGGCGCATCCCCTATGCGTACCAACACTCAGACCAAACGTGAGCTGGACAAGATCGACCGCAACATCCTGCGGATCCTGCAGGCGGACGGCCGTATCTCCTTCACCGAGCTGGGCGAAAAGGTCGGGCTCTCGACGACGCCTTGCACAGAGCGGGTCCGCCGGCTGGAGCGCGAAGGGATCATCATGGGCTACAACGCCCGGCTGAATCCTCAGCACCTCAAGGGTAGTCTGCTGGTGTTTGTCGAGATCAGCCTCGACTACAAATCCGGCGACACTTTCGAAGAGTTCCGCCGCGCGGTGCTGAAATTGCCCCATGTGCTGGAGTGTCATTTGGTGTCGGGGGATTTTGACTATCTGGTGAAAGCGCGGATTTCCGAGATGGCCTCGTACCGCAAATTGCTGGGGGACATCCTGCTGAAGCTTCCGCATGTGCGGGAATCGAAGAGCTATATCGTGATGGAAGAAGTGAAGGAGAGTTTGAGTTTGCCGATTCCGGATTGAAAAGCGAAAGATCGCAGCCTTCGGCAGCTCCTACAGGCCAACGCGTACACCTGTAGGAGCTGCCGAAGGCTGCGATCTTTTGCGGAGAACGCCTAAACCAGGACCTGCCGGGTGCTGGCCATGTACTCATGAATCTGCTTTTCCACCCGCGGATGAATCAACTCCACCGGTCCTCGCCCATTCGGGCACGGCAAGGTTTTGGTGGTGCCGAACAACCGGCAAATCAGCGGTCGCTCGTCATACACCGTGCAACCATTCGGCCCGAGGTGCACACAGTTCAACTCATCCATCGCCGCATCCTGCTCGGCGCGGGTCTTGCGCGGCAGGCGCGACATTTCTTCCGGCGAAGTGGTCACCGGCCCACAGCAGTCGTGGCAGCCGGGCACGCACTCGAACGAGGGGATCTGCTGTCGCAGCGTACGAACTTTCTGACTGTTGCAGCTCATCGACACGGTGACCCAAAGCAAACTGGAGCGGGATTCTGACGCAAAAGCCGCCATCCAGACAGTCACAACCGACCAGTGTTGCCCGTGCCGGAACGTCCGGCTTATGCTCCGTCACATTTTCCAGACACCAGCATCAGGATGACGCGCATGAATGCCCGTGCCCAGCACACCGCCAGCTATTACGCCGCCAGCAGCCTGCCGCAGCCTGATCACCCGGTGCTGCAAGGCGATCTGGTGGCCGACGTGTGCGTGATCGGCGGCGGGTTTTCCGGGCTAAACACGGCGCTGGAGCTCGCCGAGCGAGGCCTCAATGTGGTGCTGCTCGAAGCCCACAAGATCGGCTGGGGCGCCAGCGGTCGCAATGGTGGGCAACTGATTCGCGGTGTCGGACATGGTCTCGATCAGTTCGCCAACGTGATCGGTACGGACGGCGTGCGTCAGATGAAACTCATGGGCCTGGAAGCGGTGGAAATCGTCCGACAGCGCGTCGAGCGTTTTCAGATCCCTTGCGATCTGACGTGGGGTTACTGCGATCTGGCCAACAAACCGCGGGATCTCAAAGGCTTCGCCGAAGACGCCGAAGAACTGCGCAGCCTCGGTTATCGTTATGAAACCCGCTTGCTGCAAGCCCATGAAATGCACTCTGTGGTGGGCTCCGACCGGTACGTCGGCGGCCTGATCGACATGGGTTCGGGCCATTTGCATCCATTGAACCTGGCACTGGGCGAAGCGGTAGCCGCGCAGCAACTGGGCGCTAGATTGTTTGAACAATCGGCAGTGGTTCGTATTGACTACGGCCCACAGGTGAAGGTCCATACAGCCCAGGGTTCGGTTCGCGCAACGACGCTGGTGCTGGGCTGCAACGCCTACCTTAACCAACTCAACCCGGAACTCAGCGGCAAAGTGTTGCCCGCCGGCAGCTACATCATCGCCACCGAACCCTTGAGCGAAGAGCTGGCTCACGCATTGCTGCCGCAAAACATGGCGGTCTGCGATCAACGGGTGGCGCTGGATTACTACCGGCTCTCGGCAGATCGGCGCTTGCTGTTTGGCGGCGCCTGCCATTACTCAGGTCGCGACCCGAAAGACATCGCCGCGTACATGCGACCGAAAATGCTGGAAGTGTTCCCGCAGTTGGCCGGAGTGAGCATCGATTATCAATGGGGCGGGATGATTGGCATTGGCGCCAATCGCCTGCCGCAGATCGGCCGGCTCAAGGATCAGCCGAACGTATATTACGCCCAGGCTTATTCCGGTCATGGGGTGAATGCCACGCACCTGGCGGGCAAGCTGCTGGCCGAAGCGATCAGTGGGCAGCAGAGTGGCGGGTTTGATCTGTTTGCCAAAGTGCCGCACATCACCTTCCCCGGCGGCAAGCATTTGAGGTCGCCGTTATTGGCGTTGGGGATGTTGTGGCACCGGCTTAAAGAGTTGGTCTGAAACCGTAGGAGCTGCCGAAGGCTGCGATCTCTTGATCTTGTTTTTCAAAAGCAACATCAAAAGATCGCAGCCTTCGGCAGCTCCTACGGGGATCGCGCCTGGACTTCAAATCCGCCAGAAAGGCTTGAGCCCTTCCTCCCGCGCCTGCTCCCGACTCAACCCGACATCCCTCAGTTGCTCAGGCGTCAACTCCAGCAACGCCTTGCGCGTGTGCAGACGCTGCCAGAACAATTCCCAGCGACTCAGGCCGGTCGGCGCGTTGCGCATGACCGCATCGCGCATGCCGTTGTTCTGCCCTGCCGCCAGTTCCTGACTGTGTAACGTCAGCCGCACATCGCTCAAGCCGTTCATTTTGATTGCTCCTGTTTACTTGGGTAGCCAGAGCTTTCATGATGCGTGGGCGAAGCAAAACGTTACAGATTCAACTTCACAGTATTAAATCCATACAGATTTGCTGTTTCAGCCTCTGAATCCCGATTTTTTAGCTGATCTGTATGGGTGCATTCACTCTCCTCAACGAGACTGCGCCATGACCCTCTACGTCAACCTCGCCGAATTGCTCGGCACACGTATCGAACAGGGCTTCTATCGCCCCGGCGACCGGCTGCCGTCGGTGCGGGCGTTGAGCGTCGAGCATGGGGTCAGTCTGAGTACCGTGCAGCAGGCTTATCGGGTGCTGGAAGACAGCGGCCTGGCGATGCCGAAACCCAAGTCCGGCTATTTCGTACCAGTCGGTCGCGACCTGCCGGAGCTGCCGGCGATTGGTCGCCCGGCGCAGCGCCCGGTGGACATTTCGCAGTGGGATCAAGTGCTGGAACTGATCCGCGCGGTTCCGCGCAAGGATGTGGTGCAACTGGGGCGCGGCATGCCGGACATCACCACGCCGACCATGAAACCGTTGCTGCGCAACCTCGCGCGCATCAGCCGCCGACAGGACATGCCGGGGCTGTATTACGACAACATCCACGGCACCCTGGAACTGCGCGAACAGATCGCGCGCCTGATGCTCGATTCGGGCTGCCAGCTGACGGCCAACGATCTGGTGATCACCACCGGTTGCCACGAAGCGTTGTCCACCAGCATCCGCGCCATCTGCGAGCCGGGCGATATCGTCGCCGTGGACTCGCCGAGTTTTCACGGCGCGATGCAAACGCTCAAGGGCCTGAACATGAAGGCCCTGGAAATTCCCACCGATCCGCTGACCGGGATCAGCCTTGATGCGCTGGAACTGGCCCTGGAGCAATGGCCGATCAAGGCCATACAGTTGACCCCCAACTGCAACAACCCACTGGGCTACATCATGCCGGAGTCGCGTAAACGCGCGTTGTTGACGCTCGCTCAGCGTTTTGACGTGGCGATCATCGAAGACGATGTGTATGGCGAACTGGCCTACAACTACCCGCGACCGCGCACGATCAAATCCTTCGACGAAGACGGTCGCGTGCTGCTCTGCAGTTCTTTTTCCAAGACCCTCGCGCCCGGTCTGCGCATCGGCTGGGTTGCGCCGGGCCGCTATCTTGAACGCGTGCTGCACATGAAATACATCAGCACCGGCTCCACGGCGCCACAACCGCAGATTGCCATCGCCGAATTCCTCAAGGCCGGTCACTTCGAACCGCATTTGCGGCGGATGCGTACGCAATACCAGCGTAATCGCGACATGATGATTGATTGGGTGACGCGCTATTTCCCGCCCGGCACAAGGGCCAGTCGTCCGCAAGGCAGCTTCATGCTGTGGGTCGAACTGCCGGATGGCTTCGACACGCTGAAACTCAATCGTGCCCTGCACGATCAGGGTGTACAGATCGCCGTTGGCAGCATTTTTTCCGCGTCGGGCAAGTACCGCAATTGTTTGCGGATGAACTACGCTGCCAAACCAACACCGCAGATAGAAGACGCGGTGCGCAAGGTCGGCGTTGCGGCAATAAAACTGCTCGCGGAAACTGGCAGCGACTGACCTTTCTGCGTAATCCAGCGTCCATATGCCACCCTCCGCCAATCGGATCGATCCTACGTGAGAATCAGACAGCCCCTGCTCGCTCTTCTCCTTCTCGCCGCGTTTCTGAGCGGTTGCGCCAGTTTCGATGTTCAACGCGAACCGAGTCAGGCATTGCCCGCCAGCGACTCGGCATTCGGGCGCTCGATTCAGGCCCAGGCAGCGCCTCATGAGGGCAAATCCGGATTTCGCCTGCTCTCCAACAGCAGCGAGGCCTTCACCGCTCGCGCCGAGCTGATTCGCAACGCGCAAAGCAGCCTCGATCTGCAGTACTACATCGTCCACGACGGCATCAGCACGCGGATGCTGGTCGAGGAATTGCTCAAGGCGGCGGATCGCGGCGTGCGGGTCAGGATTTTGCTCGATGACACCACCAGCGATGGCCTCGACTGGAGCATCGGCACCCTGGCGGCGCATCCGCACATTCAGATCCGCCTGTTCAACCCGCTGCACCTGGGCCGTGCCACCGGCGTCACCCGAGCCATGGGCCGGCTGTTCGATTTGTCGCTGCAACATCGGCGCATGCACAACAAATTGTGGCTGGCGGATAACAGCGCGGCGATCGTCGGTGGCCGCAATCTGGGTGACGAATATTTCGATGCCGAGCCTAATCTGAATTTCACCGACATCGACATGCTTGGCGTCGGCCCGGTCGCCGAACAACTCGGGCACAGCTTCGATCAGTACTGGAACAGCGCGCTGAGCAAACCGATCGACGAATTCCTGTCGAGCAAACCGACTCAACAGGATTTGCAGAATTTCCGGACCCGCCTGGAAGAGTCTCTGGAAGAAACACGCAAACAGAATCACGCGCTGTACCAACAACTGATGACCTTCACCACCAACCCACGCATGGACATCTGGCGCCGGGAGCTGATCTGGGCCTGGAGCCAGGCGTTGTGGGATGCCCCGAGCAAGGTCCTGTCCAAGGGTGAGCCCGACCCGCACTTGCTGCTGACCACGCAATTGGCCCCCGAGCTCGAGGGCGTCAGCAAAGAGCTGGTCATGCTCTCGGCCTACTTCGTTCCCGGCAAGCCGGGACTGGACTACCTGACCGGTCGGGCAGATGCCGGGGTGTCGGTGAGTTTGTTGACCAATGCACTGGAAGCCACTGACGTGCCCGCCGTGCATGGCGGTTACGCGCCCTACCGCAAAGCATTGCTGGAGCACGGTGTGAAGTTGTACGAATTGCGTCGCCAGCCGGGTGATGGCGGTGGCAGCGGGCCGATTTTTTACGGCAAGTCTTCCAAGGGTTCCGATTCCAGCCTGCACAGCAAAGCGATGATCTTCGACCAGCAGAAATCCTTCATCGGCTCATTCAACTTCGACCCGCGCTCGGTGCTGTGGAACACCGAAGTCGGGGTGCTGGTGGACAGCCCGGAACTCGCCGCTTATGTGCAGAAAGCGGCGCTGGAAGGGATGGCACCGCAAGTGAGTTTTCAAGTGAAACTGGAGAATGACCAGGTCGTTTGGGTCACTGAGGACGACGGCAAAATGCACACCCTGACCAAAGAGCCGGGCAGTTTTTGGCGGCGGTTCAATTCCTGGTTCAGTACCGCAGTGGGTCTGGAGCGGATGTTGTAGCTTAAATCGTCAAGATCGCAGCCTTCGGCAGCTCCTACAGGGAAAGTCCTCATGCAGGAGCTGCCGAAGGCTGCGATCGTTTGATCTACGCAGGCTGCACCGTGCCGAATGCACCCTGACGCATTAGCAGAATCACTAACCCGAACGCCCCAGCCGCCATCAGCAATGGCAGCGCATGCCCACTGATCCACTGACTGCCAGCCCCGGCGGCCAAAGGTCCGATCAGACAACCGATGCCCCACAGCTGCGCAATATGCGCGTTGGCCCGCACCAGTGCATCGTCGCGGTAACGCTCACCGATCAGGATCAGCGACAACGTGAACAAGCCCCCGGCACTGGCACCGAACAGTACCCATAATGGCCAGATCAGCAAGGTGTCGATCAGCAACGGGATCGCCAGGCTCGACACCATCAACACGACTGCGCAGCCGGTGAACAGCGTGCGTCGGGACAAACGATCCGCCAGCGCGCCAATGGGTAATTGCAACAAGGCATCACCGACTACCACCGTGCTGACCATCGCCAAGGCGATTTCTGTGGTGAAGCCCTGACGCAGGCAATAGACCGGCAGCAACGTCAGGATCATCGCTTCAAACGCCGCGAACAGCGCCACGCCCCAGGCAATTGCCGGCAGGCTTCGGCAGAAGTCCCAAAGGTCGCGGAAGGTCACGCTGCAGGCTTCGCTGGTGGGTGCACCGCTGCGGCCCAGCAGCAGGAACGGCGCCGCCATCAGCAAACCCACACCGAGCCAAAATCCATAATCGTGCTCGGTGCCCAACACGCCCAGCAGCACCGGACCGGCCAGTTGGCTAAGCGCATAGCTGCTGCCATACAGCGCCACCAATCGCCCGCGCCATTGCTCGACCACCAACTGGTTGATCCAGCTCTCGCCGAGGATGAAGACCAGGGTCAGGATCACTCCGATCATCAGCCGCAACACCAGCCACACCGGATAACTTGGCAGCAGCGCCAGCAAGCCGATGGACACCGCGCCGGCCCACAGACACAGGCGCATCAGATTGGCGGTGCCGAGCCGCGCCGCCAAATGACTGGAGATCTTCGCCCCCAGCAGCACCCCGATCGCTGGCATGGCGGCCATGACGCCAATCGCAAACGAGCCATAACCCCAGCCTTCCAGGCGAAACGACACCAGCGGCATGCTGACGCCCAGAGCCAGGCCGACACTCAGGACAGACGCCAACACGGCGAAATAAGTCGCCCAACGCATGTTCCACGCTCCTGTGGATATTATTTTTCACAGACAACACAAAACACTGTGGGAGCGGGCTTGCCCGCGAAGAGGCCATCACATCCAACATCATCATTGGCTGTCACGGCGCCTTCGCGGGCAAGCCCGCTCCCACAAGGGATCTAAGTCGGAAAGAGAACCGACTTACAACTTGATCCAGGTCGCCTTCAGTTCGGTGTATTTGTCGAACGCATGCAATGACTTGTCGCGACCGTTGCCCGACTGCTTGAAGCCACCGAACGGTGCGGTCATGTCGCCACCATCGTACTGGTTGACCCACACGCTGCCGGCGCGCAGCGCCTTGGCGGTCAGGTGGGCCTTGGAGATGTCCTTGGTCCACACCGCAGCCGCGAGGCCGTATGGCGTGTCGTTGGCAATCGCAATGGCTTCTTCGGCGGTATCAAAAGCGATGACCGACAACACCGGGCCAAAGATCTCTTCCTGAGCGATTTTCATCGCGTTGCTCACGCCGTCGAAAATCGTCGGCTCAACATAAGTGCCCCCGGTTTCCTGAAGCGTGCGCTTGCCACCCGCCACCAGTTTGGCGCCGTCAGCATGGCCGGATTCGATGTACGACAGCACGGTGTTCATCTGTTGGGTATCGACCAGCGCGCCGACATTGGTGGCCGGGTCCAGCGGATTGCCTGGCTTCCAGGTTTTCAGTGCTTCGATCACCAGCGGCAGGAAGGTGTCCTTGATCGAACGCTCGACCAGCAGGCGCGAACCGGCGGTGCAGACTTCGCCCTGGTTGAAGGCAATGGCGCCAGCGGCAGCTTCGGCGGCAGCTTGCAGGTCCGGGGCGTCGGCGAACACGATGTTCGGGCTCTTGCCGCCGGCCTCAAGCCAGACGCGCTTCATGTTCGATTCGCCGGAGTAGATCAGCAGTTGCTTGGCGATCTTGGTCGAACCGGTAAACACCAGCGTGTCGACATCGTTGTGCAGGGCCAGCGCCTTGCCGACGGTGTGACCGTAGCCTGGCAACACGTTCAGCACGCCTTTCGGTATCCCGGCTTCAACGGCCAGCGCAGCGATGCGGATGGCGGTCAGAGGCGACTTTTCCGACGGCTTGAGGATCACCGAGTTGCCGGTAGACAACGCCGGACCGAGTTTCCAGCAGGCCATCATCAGCGGGAAGTTCCACGGCACGATGGCGCCGACCACGCCGACCGGCTCGCGAGTGACCAGACCCAGTTGATCGTGCGGGGTGGCGGCCACTTCATCGTAGATCTTGTCGATGGCTTCACCGCTCCAGCTCAAGGCTTGCGCCGCGCCGGGGACGTCGATGTACAGGGAATCGCTGATCGGCTTGCCCATGTCCAGGGTTTCAAGCAGGGCCAGTTCTTCGGCATGCTGTTTCAGCAGGCCGACGAAACGAATCATGGTGGCTTTGCGCTTGGTTGGCGCCAGCCGCGACCAGACGCCGGAATTGAATGTGGCGCGAGCGTTTTCAACAGCGCGCTGGGCGTCGGCGGCGTCACAGCTGGCAATCTTGCCGAGCAGACGGCCATCGACCGGGCTAATGCACTCGAAGGTCTCGCTGGAGACGGCATCGGTGTATTCGCCATTGATGTAGGCGCGGCCTTCGATCTTCAGATCGCGAGCCCGTTGCTCCCAATCGGCACGAGTCAGGGTGGTCATTCGAGTGTCCTCCTCTTGTTGAATACGAGCGCCCCGCGGTCTTCGCGGACGCCCCCAGGAATTCTGCCCGGCCAGCCTGCACTTTCGGCCCAAGGCAACCGCCACCCTAAACCAGTGGCTGGGGTTGTATCAATATATTTGACATAAGGTCGGCAAACGGCCTTGCGGTGTTCATTTTAATAAACATAGACTTTGGGCTTTCCAGCACCTTTTCAGCCACTCGCGCCGCAATCACGGGGGATTACAACAAATGAGCATCCAGAACATCGTCGACTTCAGCCAGGCCACTACCGAGCCCGAGCGCTACAGACCGGACCAGGCGAAAATCTTGAAGGGCGACCCGGAGCAGGTGGTTTACAACCACTACAACAGCCCCTGCGGTCAGTTGAATGCGGGCGTGTGGGAAGGTGCGGTTGGCCAGTGGCACGTGAACTTCACCGAGCATGAATACTGCGAAATCGTTCAGGGTGTTTCAGTGCTGCGCGACAACGATGGCAACAGCAAAACCGTGCGCGCGGGTGATCGCTTTGTGATTCCGGCCGGGTTCCGGGGCACTTGGGAAGTGCTGGAGACTTGCCGCAAGATCTATGTGGCGTTTGAACAAAAGGCCTGAGGATTTGTGCTGTCAGGGCTAGCCTAATCGCGAGCAAGCTCGCTCCCACATTGGATCTGAGTCGTTTACAAATCCCCTGTGGGAGCGAGCTTGCTCGCGATTAGGCCCTGACAAGCACTCTACAAACCCAGGCAACAAAAAAGGCCCGTATCTCGCGATACGGGCCTTTTTCGTAAGAGGGAAAAATCAATTACTTGATTTTGCCTTCTTTGTAGATCACGTGCTTGCGAACAACCGGATCAAATTTCTTGATCTCGATTTTGTCCGGAGTAGTACGCTTGTTCTTGTCGGTAGTGTAGAAGTGACCAGTACCGGCGCTCGAAATCAAACGAATCAATTCACGCATGATTAGCTCCCTTAGATCTTGCCGGCTTTGCGGATTTCGGCCAGCACGACAGTGATGCCACGCTTGTCGATGATACGCATGCCTTTGGCAGATACGCGCAGACGCACGAAACGTTTCTCTTCTTCAACCCAGAAGCGGTGATGCTGCAGGTTCGGCAGGAAACGACGACGGGTTTTGTTGTTTGCGTGGGAAATGTTATTCCCAGTCACCGGACCCTTACCGGTAACTTGACATACTCTCGACATGCCTCAGCCCTCTAAAACCACATGCCCAACCCGGCATGGGTTGGCCGCTTAATCTCTCAGTCAGTTGGCGCCAGGCGCCGCGTTTCTTTAGAGGTCTTACCGGCTACACCTACAAGTGAAGGAACCGGGCCCCTAGAAAAGAGCGCTGCTTTATACCAGAAAGACTAGAGAGCAACAACATTCCGTGTGCGCAGACTAGATAAAAACCCTGCTTTTCTGGCTACAAACGCCTTGGATAAAGGCTATCGTCGATTAAGACCGCTCGTCGCAGAGAATCGGCCAACAGGCCAATCCAGGGTTTTCCTCGGGCAGCACTCACCGAAAACGATCGCACATAGTCCCCTTAAAATGAAAAAGGGGATAGTCATTTGCAAAAGAGCCCACTAGGGTAAGCCTTTTCCAGACTGCACTTGCAGATGGGCCTTCGATCTGTAAAGGAATCCGACCATGCGCCTCGCTGCCCTACCGCTGTTGCTCGCCCCGCTGCTACTGAGCCCGCTTGCCCACGCTGCCGCCCTGAGCGTCTGCACCGAGGCCAGCCCGGAAGGGTTCGACGTGGTGCAATACAACTCGCTGACCACCACCAATGCCTCGGCGGACGTGTTGATGAACCGTCTGGTGGACTTCGACACCGCCAGCGGCAAAGTGGTCGCCGGGCTCGCGGACAGCTGGGAAATCACGCCTGATGGCCTGACCTATGTGTTCAAGCTGCACCCGCAGGTGAAATTTCACCGTACCGAGTACTTCAGCCCGTCCCGTGATCTGACTGCCGAAGACGTGAAATTCAGCTTCGACCGCATGCTCGACCCGGCGCACCCGTGGCACAAAGTGGCCCAAAGCGGCTTCCCGCATGCGCAATCGATGCAGTTGCCTGCACTGATCAAGAAGATTGATGCGCTGGACCCGCTGACGGTGCGCTTTACCCTCGACCACCCGGACTCGACTTTCCTCGCGACGCTGAGCATGGGTTTCGCCTCGATCTATTCCGCCGAATACGCTGACAAACTGCTGAAAGCCGGCACTCCCGAGAAGCTCAACAGCCAGCCGATCGGCAGCGGTCCATTCGTGTTCACGCGCTTCCAGAAAGATGCCTCGATCCGCTACAAAGCCAACCCGGATTACTTCCGCGGCAAGCCGTCGGTGGATCCGCTGATTTTCGCCATCACGCCGGATGCCAACGTACGGCTGCAGAAATTGCGCCGTAACGAGTGCCAGATTGCCCTGTCACCCAAGCCACTGGACGTACAAGCCGCGCTGAAAGAGCCGACCCTGAAAGTTGAAAAGACCGACGCGTTCATGACCGCGTTTGTCGGCATCAACAGCCAGCATCCGCCGCTGGACAAGCCGGAAGTGCGCCAGGCCATCAACCTCGCGTTCGACAAGGCCAACTACGTCAAAGCCGTGTTCGAAGACACCGCCGAACCCGCCAACGGCCCGTATCCACCGAATACCTGGAGCTACGCCAAGGGCTTGCCGGGCTATCCGCATGACGTTGAAAAGGCCAAGGCGCTCATGGCCAAGGCCGGGCTCAAGGACGGCTTCCAGACCACCATCTGGACCCGCCCTTCTGGCAGTCTGTTGAACCCGAATCCGAGCCTCAGCGCACAGATGTTGCAATCCGACCTGGCAGAAATCGGCATTCAGGCCGAAATCCGCGTGATCGAATGGGGCGAACTGATTCGCCGCGCCAAGGCGGGCGAGCATGACTTGCTGTTCATGGGCTGGGCCGGCGACAACGGCGACCCGGACAACTTCCTCACGCCGCAGTTTTCCTGCGCCGCGGTCAAATCCGGGACTAACTTTGCGCGCTACTGCAATCAGGATCTGGACAAGCTGATCAGCGCCGGCAAGACCACCGGCGAGCAAGGTGTGCGCACCAAGCTGTATGAACAGGCCCAGGCGCAGATCCAGCAGCAGGCGCTGTGGCTGCCGCTGGCGCACCCGACTGCCTTTGCGCTGACACGCAAGGATGTCGAGGGGTATCAAGTCAGCCCGTTCGGCCGGCAGGACTACTCCAAGGTCAACCTCAAGTAGTCCGACCCGACACAAAACCTGTGGGAGCGAGCTTGCTCGCGATGGCGTCGTATCAGTCACCCTATTCAGTGATTGAAGGGACGCTATCGCGAGCAAGCTCGCTCCCACAGGGGTTTTGTGTTCGTCGCCCCACTACATCCACCCATACTCAGCCATGGACAGCGGATCGCCATCGCCGATTATAAAATGGTCGAGCACCCGCACATCGATGAGTTCCAGCGCCTCTTGCAGGCGCTTGGTCAGCATGCGGTCGGCCTGACTGGGGTCGGTGTTGCCCGATGGATGGTTGTGGCAGAGGATCAGCGCTGCGGCGTTATGCGCCAGCGCGCGCTTGACCACTTGCCGCGGATAGACGCTGGTGCTGTCGATAGACCCGCGAAACAGCGACTCGAAAGCCAGCACTCGGTGCCTGGAGTCCAGAAACAGGCAACCAAACACTTCATGGGGTTCGTGGCGCAACATCGCCTTGAGGTAGTCCCGGACGGCCAACGGGCTTTCCATCACGGAATCACGTCGCAACCGTTCAGCAAGATGGCGCCGCGCCATTTCCAGTACAGCCTGCAACTGCGCGAACTTCGCGGGCCCCAAGCCCAAATGCTTGCTGAATGTCACCTGATCCGCTTCTAGCAACGTGCGCAGGCTGCCAAATTGATGCAGCAGGTGCCGCGCCAGATCGACCGCGCTTTTGCCAGACACACCGGTTCGTAGAAAAATTGCCAGCAACTCGGCGTCCGACAGACTCCCCGAACCCTGCTCCAGCAGTTTCTCCCGCGGCCGCTCCGCCGCCGGCCAATCACGAATACTCATAACACCTCCCTGGTCTGTGGGCGCCGCTGTTCCGTTGCGGTCGCTGTGATATCTTAGCCCATCTTTTTTGCGAGCGATTTCACTCCTGGGGAGGGGGTATCGCCACGCAGTCATCCACGAAATGAAAGGCAGACCTATGCAGCGGCTGTATCGGAAACGCATCGTTCTGGGCGTCGGCGGCGGCATTGCTGCCTACAAGAGCGCTGACCTGGTTCGCCGCCTGATCGACCAGGGCGCCGAAGTGCGCGTGGTCATGACCCGTGGCGGCAGCGAGTTCATTACCCCGCTGACCATGCAGGCCTTGTCCGGCCACCCGGTCCATCTGGACCTGCTGGACCCGGCAGCCGAAGCCGCGATGGGCCACATCGAACTGGCCAAATGGGCCGACATGGTGCTGATCGCCCCCGCCACCGCGGACCTGATCGCCCGTCTGGCCCAGGGCATTGCCGACGACCTGTTGACCACGCTGGTGCTGGCCACCGACGCCGTGGTCGCTGTTGCTCCGGCGATGAACCAGGCCATGTGGCGCGATCCGGCGACCCAGGCCAACCTGCAAACCCTCGAAAGCCGCGACATCAAAGCCTTCGGCCCCGCCTCCGGCAGCCAGGCCTGCGGTGACGTCGGCCTTGGCCGCATGCTCGAAGCCGTCGACCTCGCCCAATGCGCGGCAGACTGCTTCAAGCGCCAGGCGCTGACCGGCAAACACGTACTGATCACCGCCGGCCCGACCCAGGAAAATATCGACCCGGTGCGCTACATCACCAACCACAGCTCCGGCAAAATGGGCTTTGCCCTGGCTGAAGCCGCGGTGGAAGCCGGCGCCCGCGTGACCCTGATCACCGGCCCGGTGCACTTGCCGACCCCGGACCGCGTCACGCGCATCGACGTGGTCAGCGCCCGCAACATGCTCGCCGCGTGTGAAGCCGCCATCCCGTGCGACCTGTTTATCGCCTCGGCAGCCGTCGCAGACTACCGCCCGGAAGTCGTCGCCCCACAGAAACTCAAGAAAGACCCTACGAACGGCGACGGTTTGTTGCTACAGATGGTGCGTAATCCAGACATTCTGGCCACCATCGCCACGCGCCCCGACCGCCCGTTCAGTGTCGGCTTCGCTGCGGAAACCGAACACTTGCTCGATTACGCTGCCCGCAAGTTGAAAGACAAGAACCTCGATTTGATCGTCGCCAACGACGTCGCCAACCCGAGCATTGGCTTCAATAGCGAAGAAAACGCCTGCAGCGTGATCGACCGCCAGCTCCATGCCACACTTTTCGCCCAGACCAGCAAGAGCAAAATCGCTCGCCAGCTGATCACTTTTATCGCCGAACGTCTGAACCAGGTTTAATTTACATGCACGCTTTGCAAGCCAAGATCCTCGACCCCCGCATCGGTACCGAATTCCCGCTGCCGCAATACGCCACACCCGGCTCCGCCGGCCTCGACCTACGCGCGATGCTGGAACAAGACACCGTGATCAAGCCGGGCGAGACCGTGCTGATCCCCACCGGCCTGTCGGTCTACATCGGCGATCCGGGCCTGGCAGCGCTGATACTGCCGCGCTCCGGCCTGGGCCATAAGCACGGCATCGTACTGGGCAATCTGGTCGGTTTGATCGACTCCGATTACCAGGGTCCGTTGATGGTCTCGTGCTGGAACCGCGGCCAGACCGATTTCAACATGGTCGTCGGCGAGCGTCTGGCCCAACTGGTTCTGGTGCCAGTGGTTCAAGCGCATTTCGAGATGGTCGAAGAGTTCGTTGAAACCGAACGCGGCGTGGGCGGTTTCGGGCATACCGGCACCAACTGATAAACGCTACATCCCGTAGGAGCTGCCGAAGGCTGCGATCTTTTGATCTTTGAAATCAAAATCAAAGATCGCAGCCTTCGGCAGCTCCTACATGAGCAAGCGATACCGGTACAAATTTGTAAGGACTGATCTGCAAGTTAACTGCTGGAAATCAAGGCATTGGCGGGTTAAATACCTGCACATGCTGGTGGCATGGCCTTTTCGCACCACGAACTCTCTGTGGAAAACGCCGTCATACCCTTCAGTTTGAGCCAGCCGACGAGTTGTTCGCGGACAGGTCCAGCCACTTTCGAGATGGAGCATTCCTACAGATGAGCACCCCAGCACAAGTCGCACCCAAATTCCCCGACAGCATTTTCCGCGCTTACGATATTCGCGGCACCGTCCCCGAATTCCTCAACGCCGAGACCGCTTACTGGCTCGGCCGTGCCATCGGTGCCCAGAGCCTGGCCCAGGATGAACCGAACGTTTCCGTTGGCCGCGACGGTCGCCTGTCCGGCCCGGAGCTGGTCGAACAATTGATCAAAGGCCTGGCCGACGCCGGTTGCCACGTCAGCGACGTGGGCCTGGTGCCAACGCCGGCGCTGTACTACGCCGCCAACGTGCTGGCCGGCAAATCCGGAGTCATGCTGACCGGCAGCCACAACCCGTCGAACTATAACGGCTTCAAGATCGTCATCGCTGGCGATACTCTGGCCAACGAACAGATCCAGGCCCTGCATGATCGCCTCAAGACCAACAACCTGAGCAGCGGCAAGGGCAGTGTCACCCAAGTCGAGATCCTCGACCGCTACAACAGCGAAATCGTCGAGGACATCAAACTGGCCCGCCGCCTCAAAGTCGTGGTTGACTGCGGCAATGGCGCGGCCGGCGTGATCGCCCCGCAACTCATCGAAGCGCTGAACTGCGAAGTCATCCCGCTGTTCTGCGACGTCGACGGCAACTTCCCGAACCACCACCCGGACCCGGGCAAGCCTGAAAACCTGGTGGACCTGATCGCCAAGGTCAAGGAAACCAACGCCGACCTCGGCCTGGCGTTCGACGGCGACGGCGACCGCGTCGGTGTGGTGACCAACACCGGCAACATCGTCTACCCGGATCGCCTGCTGATGCTGTTCGCCCGCGACGTATTGGCGCGCAACGCTGACGCGGAAATCATCTTCGACGTCAAATGCACCCGCCGTCTGACACCGCTGATCAAGGAATATGGCGGTCGTCCGCTCATGTGGAAGACCGGTCATTCGTTGATCAAAAAGAAAATGAAACAGACCGGCGCCCTGTTGGCCGGCGAAATGAGCGGGCACATTTTCTTCAAGGAACGCTGGTTCGGTTTTGACGACGGCATCTACAGCGCCGCACGTCTGCTTGAGATCCTCAGCAAGGAAAAATCCACCGCGGAGGAGCTGTTCGCAACCTTCCCGAACGATATTTCTACGCCGGAAATCAATATCCATGTGACCGAAGAGAGCAAATTCAGCATCATTGATGCATTGCACGACGCGAAGTGGGGCGAAGGCGCCGACCTGACCACCATTGACGGCGTGCGAGTCGACTACGCCAAAGGCTGGGGCCTGGTGCGCGCATCCAACACCACACCGGTGCTGGTATTGCGCTTCGAGGCTGATGACGAGGCTGAATTGCAGCGCATCAAGGACGTGTTCAAAGTCCAGCTGAAGCGTGTTGCACCTGATCTCCAATTACCGTTTTGATTTATTGAAGCGCCTTTTATCGAAGTGCCGGAGCCCTGAATGACCCTCGAACGCGAAGCCGCCGCCAACACCGCCAAGGTCCTGTCCGAAGCGTTGCCTTACATTCGCCGCTATGTCGGCAAGACGCTGGTGATCAAATACGGCGGCAACGCGATGGAAAGCGAGGAGCTGAAAACCGGCTTCGCCCGCGACATCGTGCTGATGAAAGCCGTCGGGATTAACCCGGTAGTGGTTCACGGTGGCGGCCCGCAAATCGGCGACCTGCTCAAGCGCTTGTCGATCGAGAGCCATTTCATCGATGGCATGCGCGTGACTGACGCGCAAACCATGGACGTGGTGGAAATGGTCCTCGGCGGCCAGGTCAACAAGGACATCGTCAACCTGATCAACCGCCATGGCGGCAGCGCCATCGGTCTGACCGGCAAAGACGCCGAGCTGATTCGCGCGAAAAAACTCACGGTGACCCGCCAGACGCCGGAGATGACCCAACCGGAAATCATCGACATCGGCCAGGTAGGCGAAGTGGTCGGGATCAACACCGACCTGCTGAACCTGTTGGTGAAAGGCGATTTCATTCCGGTGATCGCGCCAATCGGCGTGGGCGCCAATGGCGAGTCGTACAACATCAACGCTGATCTGGTGGCCGGTAAAGTGGCTGAGGCGCTGAAGGCTGAAAAGCTCATGCTGCTGACCAACATCGCCGGCCTGATGGACAAGTCGGGCACCGTTCTCACGGGCCTGACAACCCAGCAAGTCGACGAATTGATCGCTGACGGCACGATCTACGGCGGCATGCTGCCGAAGATCCGCTGCGCACTGGAAGCGGTTCAGGGCGGCGTCGGCAGCTCGTTGATCATCGATGGTCGGGTGCCGAATGCGATCCTGCTGGAAATCTTCACCGATACCGGTGTGGGTACATTGATCAGCAATCGCAAGCGTCCTTAAGCGATAGCGCATACAAAAAGACCCCGCTCAGCCTGGCTGAGCGGGGTCTTTTTTTGACTGCGATCCCTAGGGAAATCATCACCCCTGTAGGAGCTGCCGAAGGCTGCGATCATTTGATTCGGCCTTTTTAACAGCAGAATCAAAAGATCGCAGCCTTCGGCACCCCTACCTTGGGATGACGGTCAGACGCCGAATTGGGCGCGGTAAGCTTCAACCGCCGGCAGGTGTTGCTTGAGTTGCGGATCGTCCGCCAGGAACTCCAGCACCTGATTCAGCGAAACGATGCTGATCACCGGAATGCCGAAGTCACGCTCCACTTCCTGAATAGCCGACAACTCGCCGTTGCCACGCTCCTGACGGTTAAGGGCGATCAGCACGCCCGCCGCCTTGGCGCCATCCTGGGAAGCGATGATCTGCATCACTTCGCGAATGGCGGTGCCAGCGGTGATCACGTCGTCAATGATCAGCACATCGCCAGTCAACGGGGCGCCAACCAGGCTGCCGCCTTCGCCGTGGGCCTTGGCTTCCTTGCGATTGAAGCACCACGGCAGATCACGGTCATGATGCTCAGCCAGTGCCACCGCAGTGGTCGCTGCCAACGGAATGCCTTTATACGCAGGGCCAAACAACACATCGAACGCGATGCCGCTCTCAACGATGGCTGCCGCGTAGAAACGACCCAGCTGCGCAAGCGCCGAACCCGAGTTGAAAAGGCCGGCGTTGAAGAAGTAAGGACTGGTGCGCCCGGACTTCAGGGTGAACTCACCGAAGCGCAAAACGCCGCGATCGATGGCAAAACGAATGAAATCGCGCTGATACGCTTGCATGAAAAAAACCCCAAATACCACGGATTTAGCTAATTAGGTTGACGCCGTGTATCATACACGCACGCGATTTTTGGGGCCATTTATGCGGATCATCAGTGTGAACGTCAATGGTATTCAGGCTGCAGTGGAGCGAGGTTTGCTCAGTTGGCTGCAAGCACAGAATGCCGACGTCATCTGCCTGCAGGACACCCGCGCCTCCGCCTTTGAACTGGACGATCCAGCCTTCCAACTGGATGGCTACTTCCTTTATGCCTGCGAAGCTGAAGTTCCCGCCCAGGGTGGCGTGGCTTTGTACTCGCGGTTGCAACCGAAGGCAGTCATCAGCGGTCTCGGGTTCGAGACAGCCGACCGCTACGGGCGCTACCTGCAAGCCGATTTCGACAAGGTCAGCATCGCGACCTTGCTGCTCCCTTCGGGGCAGAACGGCGATGAAGACTTGAACCAGAAGTTCAAGCTAATGGACGATTTCGCCCGTTATCTGGATAAACAGCGGCGCAAACGTCGCGAGTACATTTACTGTGGCTCGCTGTACGTGGCGCAACAGAAGCTGGATATCAAGAACTGGCGCGACAGCCAGCAATCCCCGGGCTTCCTGGCACCTGAACGTGCCTGGATGGACGAGATTGTCGGCAACATGGGTTATGTCGATGCCCTGCGCGAAGTCAGCCGTGAAGGCGACCAGTACAGCTGGTGGCCGGATAACGAACAGGCGGAGATGCTCAACCTGGGCTGGCGCTTCGATTACCAGATACTGACCCCGGGCCTGCGCCGCTTTGTTCGCAGCGCACGTCTGCCACGTCAGCCACGGTTCTCGCAGCATGCACCGCTGATCGTCGACTACGACTGGACACTGACGATCTAACTGACCCGTTTACGAAAATGCCCGCATCGAAAGATACGGGCATTTTTTTGCGCCCATGTTTAAGCAGCAGCGAAAAACGGCAGCGCCAAATAAAACTTGATCACGATGACATTAATGATGTCGATGAAGAACGCCCCCACCATGGGCACCACCAGAAACGCGATTTGCGACGGGCCATAACGTTGAGTCACTGCCTGCATGTTAGCGATGGCAGTAGGCGTTGCCCCCAGCCCAAAACCGCAGTGCCCTGCCGCCAGTACTGCCGCATCATAATTACTGCCCATGACTCTGAACGTGACGAAAATCGCGAACAACGCCATCACTAATGCTTGCGCCGCCAAAATGATAAAGATCGGCAACGCCAGTGCAGCCAGATCCCACAGCTTGAGTGACATCAAAGCAATCGCCAGGAACAGAGACAAACTGACATTCCCCAGTACCGAGACCTCGCGCTCAAATACTTGATACAGGCCGAACGCCGAAAGCCCGTTGCGTAAGATCACGCCCACGAACAGTACGCAAACGAACGTTGGCAGCTCAAACGCAGTTCCGTGAAGCAGGCCGTTAAGGAGATTGCCGGCCATCAAGCTGACGGCGATCAGAGCGAGGGTCTCGATAAACGAAAACGGGGTGATCGCGCGCTCTTTGTTGGGCTGCTCAAAGCCCTTTGGCAGGCGCGGCATATCGTGCTCGCAGCCGGGTGTCTGGACACGCCTGATCAGCAGGCGAGCGACGGGCCCACCAATCAACCCACCCAACACCAATCCAAACGTCGCAGAGGCCATGGCAAGTTCAGAGGCGGACGCCAGGCCGAACTTCTCACTGAACGTTGCTCCCCAGGCAGCGCCTGTACCGTGACCGCCAGACAGCGTAATCGAGCCCGTCAACAAGCCCATCAACGGATCAAGTCCCAGGATCTTGGCAAGCCCGATACCCATGGCATTCTGCACCACCAGCAGCCCGATGACCGCCAGGAGAAAAAGCCCGACCACGCGCCCGCCCTTCTTCAAACTGGCGAAGTCCGCACTCAAGCCAATGGTCGCAAAAAACGCCAGCATCAAGGGGGTCTGCAACGAGGTATCAAATCGCACTTCAACCTCGAGGACTCGCAGTGCCAAGAGAATCACTGCAACTACGAGGCCGCCTGCAACCGGCTCGGGGATATTGTAGAGACGTAGAAATCCGACACGTGCGACAAGTGCGCGCCCCAACAGAAGGACTAAAGAAGCGGCCACAAGTGTTCCATAAAAATCCAGCTCAATCATTGGATACTCTTGGAATATATATTCGGAGACGCACTATTTACCCGGACACGTCTCTAGAACAGGTTGATTTTTATCAACACTAATTGGTATTGGATTCAAGAACCGTCAATGGTCTGAACGTATCTAAATATTTTTATGGATAATGCTTGTGGCAACTTTACCAATCGACAAGTCCCGCTGCCAAGAACATAGGTCGCATTGAAGCACTGCAGTTGTGACTAGAAGTGTTAGGAAAACAATGTGGGTGCAAAACCCTGGAGAGGGGCTGCTCTAAATGGTAAACAACAGCAGACAGCTTAGAAAGTTTTCCAACTTAAAATAAGATAAGTCCTACAAGAGATGGGATTAACTTTTAAGCGCTGAAGAGCTGCGCGTTGCACGCAGCCTGATTGCTATCGACATTTTTATGCACGCTGAGTTTTCAATGTGGGAGCGAGCCTGCTCGCGAACGCGGTCTTTCAGTTACATCGATGTTGAATGTAACGGCGTTTTCGCGAGCAGGCTCGCTCCCACATGGAATCTATGCCGCAGCCTACTTGATCAACCGCCAGGTGAACGGATACCGATAAGGCACCCCTTCATTGGCTTTCACGCCGGCGATGATCGTCAGCACCAGCGCACCAATCGCCACCAGACCCAAGAGGAAGAACCCGATGATCACCACCATCAGCAAGAAGCAGATGGCGGAGGCAATGGCCACGGTGATTTGAAAGTTCAGCGCTTCCTTGCCCTGCGCATCGACGAACGGGTCCATCTCGCGTTTCATCTGCCAGAGAATCAGCGGGCCGATCAGCGTGCCGAAAGGAATCCAGATCCCCAGCAAGGCGGACAGGTGACAAAACATCGCCCACTGCCGAACGTCTTTGCTCGGAAGGGGAAGCAGCTCTTGTTCGTCACTCATGGTGTCCTCCTTGCCTGGAATGGTTCCGGTCAGTCGGCCAGTGCGGCTTTCTGCAGTTCGAATATTTCGGTCATGCCCTGTTTCGCCAGTTCAAGCATCGCGGTCAGCTCTTCAGGCTGGAACGGCGCGCCTTCGGCAGTGCCCTGAACTTCGATGAAACCGCCGGTGCTGGTCATCACCACGTTCAAGTCAGTCTCGGCAGCCGAGTCTTCCAAATAGTCGAGGTCGAGCACAGGCACACCCTGATACATGCCCACCGAAACAGCCGCGATCATTTGCTTGAGCGGGTCACCGCCTTTCAGGCCGCCACGCTTCTTGATTACTTTCAACGCATCAATCAGCGCAACCATTGCGCCAGTGATGGACGCGGTGCGGGTGCCGCCGTCAGCCTGGATCACGTCGCAGTCGACATACAGGGTGACGTCGCCCAGCTTGGACATGTCCAGCGAAGCGCGCAGGGAACGACCGATCAGACGCTGGATCTCCAGCGTGCGGCCGCCTTGCTTGCCGCGGCTCGCTTCACGCTGGTTACGCTCGCCCGTGGCGCGCGGCAGCATGCCGTACTCGGCCGTCAACCAGCCTTGGCCCTGACCTTTGAGGAAGCGCGGCACGCCGTTTTCGACGCTGACGGTGCAGATGACTTTGGTATCACCGAACTCGACCAGTACAGACCCCTCGGCGTGTTTGGTGTAGTTGCGGGTAATGCGGATCGAGCGGAGCTGATCGGCAGCGCGACCACTTGGACGTTTCATAGGGAATACCTGTACGGAGGACGGAAAACTGCCGAGCATTATAGAGCCGCGCGCCATGCCTGGGCACTTCTAAAAAATTCGCCCGACGATCGAAGGCTCTGGCTTCAGCTTAGAACAGCGTTTACCGACGGCCTGCAGCCCTTTGTCACACCGTGTGTTTGGGAGCATCCGCCCCACTGCGCTACAATCCTGCGCCTTTGCTGCCTGTCGGCTTAAATTCATATAGATCGGGCCTGCGAAACCATTGGTAACGCATGAGCCTGCATTGCGAGGTACCGCCATGGTGCACAGCATGACCGCCTTCGCCCGCGTCGAAAAAGCCGGCGCCCAAGGCACCCTGAGCTGGGAATTGCGCTCGGTCAACAGCCGCTACCTGGAACCGCATTTACGTCTGCCGGAGTCGTTTCGCGACCTCGAAGGCGCGGTCCGCGAAGCGTTGCGCCAGGGAATCTCCCGCGGCAAGCTCGAATGCACCCTGCGCTTCACCGAAGAAAACACAGACAAACCGCTGCAAGTGGACCGCGCGCGCGCCGCGCAACTGGTTGCGGCGGCCGAGACCATCGCCAGCCTGATCAAGAACCCGGCGGCGCTGAACCCGCTGGAAGTTCTGGCCTGGCCCGGCGTGCTGGTCGGCGACGCCACCGACCCGCAAGCCCTGAACACCGAAGCGCTGGCGCTGTTCAACGAAGGCTTGAAAGAGCTCAAGGCCGGCCGCGAGCGCGAAGGCGCGGAGCTGGCGCGTTTGATCAGCGACCGCCTGACCGCTATCGAAGCAGACGTTGTGACCCTGCGTGAACTGGTCCCGCAGATGCTTGCCACACAACGCCAGAAAGTCCTCGACCGCTTTGCCGACATGAAAGCCGAGATGGACCCGCAGCGTCTGGAACAGGAAATGGTCATGCTCGCTCAAAAGAGTGACGTCGCCGAAGAACTGGATCGCCTGAGCACTCACATCATCGAAGTTCGCCGGGTGCTCAAGTCCGGCGGCGCGGCCGGTCGGCGCCTGGACTTCCTGATGCAGGAGCTCAACCGCGAAGCCAATACACTGGGCTCCAAAGCCTTCGACCCGCGCAGCACCCAGGCGGCGGTCAACCTCAAAGTGTTGATCGAGCAGATGCGCGAACAAGTGCAGAATATTGAGTAAGGCAAACCTGACATGACCCACAGCACCGGCACCCTGTACATCATTTCCGCGCCTTCGGGCGCGGGCAAGAGCAGCCTGGTCAAGGCCCTGACTGACGCTGACCAGGAGATCCGCGTTTCGGTCTCCCACACCACCCGCGCGATGCGCCCCGGTGAAGTGAACGGCGTGAATTATCACTTCGTCGAACGCAGCGAGTTCGTGAAGATGATCGAACACGGCGATTTCCTCGAGCGCGCCGAAGTGTTTGGCAACCTCTACGGCACTTCGCAAAGCCACCTGCAGCAAACCCTGGACGAAGGCCACGACCTGATTCTGGAAATTGACTGGCAAGGTGCCGAGCAAGTGCGCAAGTTGATGCCCCAGGCCCGTTCGATCTTCATTCTGCCGCCGTCCCTTCAAGCCTTGCACCAGCGCCTGACCAATCGCGGCCAGGACAGCGACGAGATCATTGATGGCCGTATGCGCGAAGCCGTCAGCGAGATGAGCCATTACGTCGACTACGACTACTTGATCATCAACGACGATTTCGCCCACGCGCTGCGTGATTTGCAGGCTATTTTCCGGGCCAATCAGCTGCATCAGAAGCGTCAGCAGCAGCGCCACGGTAAACTTTTGGCTGAATTGCTCGGCTAAACAGCTCTTCCCAAAACCGCTGCAAGGGCTTTACATTGGCACTTGCAGCGCGTTGAAGGGCTTGGTCAAAAAATCAGCGCTTCCCTAATCGCTGGTGATTTTTTAAACTGTTGAGTCCGCTCGCCCACCCGGGCAGCGCGCATATTGCATTCGCTCCGAGGAATACCATGGCCCGCGTAACCGTTGAAGACTGCCTGAACCACGTGGAAAACCGTTTTGAGCTGGTCATGCTGTCCACCAAGCGTGCCCGTCAACTGGCCACCGGCGGCAAAGAGCCTCTGGTTCAGTGGGAAAACGACAAGCCTACCGTTGTAGCCCTGCGTGAAATCGCTGAAGGCCTGATGAGCTACGAGTTCATCGCCAACGCTGAAATCGTCGAAGACGAACCGCTGTTCGCAGCGTTCGAGGACGAGTCCAACGAGGCCGTCTAAGCCTATGCCTGGTCGACGTAGCACGGCGCGGGGTCACAGCGAACGGCAGGAGTTATCATGCCGAGCATAGACGCCCTCGCCGATCGCTTATCGACCTACCTCGGCAAGGACCAGGTCAATCTGGTCCGCCGAGCGTACTTCTACGCCGAACAAGCCCACGACGGCCAACGCCGCCGCAGCGGTGAGGCGTACGTCACGCACCCTCTTGCGGTGGCGAATATTCTTGCCGACATGCACATGGACCATCAGAGTTTGATGGCTGCAATGCTGCATGACGTGATCGAAGACACCGGCATTGCCAAGGAAGCGCTGCAAGCGCAGTTCGGCGAAACCGTGGCCGAACTGGTCGATGGTGTCAGCAAGCTGACCCAGATGAACTTCGAGACCAAAGCCGAAGCCCAGGCCGAAAACTTTCAGAAAATGGCCATGGCCATGGCTCGCGACATTCGCGTGATCCTGGTCAAACTCGCCGACCGCCTGCACAACATGCGCACGCTGGAAGTCCTGTCCGGCGAAAAACGCCGGCGGATCGCCAAGGAAACCCTGGAAATCTATGCACCCATCGCCAACCGGCTGGGCATGCACGCCATCCGCATAGAATTCGAAGACCTCGGCTTCAAGGCGATGCACCCGATGCGTTCCGCGCGGATCAACCAGGCGGTCAAACGCGCCCGGGGCAACCGCAAGGAAATCGTCAACAAGATCGAAGAATCCCTCAGCCACTGCCTGGCCATCGATGGCATCCAGGGCGAGGTCAGCGGTCGTCAGAAACACCTCTACGGCATCTACAAAAAAATGCGCGGCAAGCGTCGGGCCTTCAACGAGATCATGGACGTCTACGCGTTCCGGATCATCGTCGACAAGGTCGATACCTGCTACCGCGTGCTGGGTGCTGTGCATAACTTATACAAACCACTGCCGGGGCGCTTCAAGGATTACATCGCGATTCCCAAGGCCAACGGCTATCAGTCGCTGCACACCACGTTGTTCGGCATGCACGGTGTTCCGATCGAGATCCAGATCCGTACCCGTGAAATGGAAGAGATGGCCAACAACGGCATCGCCGCCCATTGGCTTTACAAATCCAGCGGCGACGAGCAGCCAAAAGGCACGCACGCACGCGCCCGCCAGTGGGTCAAAGGCGTGCTGGAGATGCAGCAACGCGCCGGCAACTCGCTGGAATTCATCGAGAGCGTGAAGATCGACCTGTTCCCGGACGAGGTCTACGTGTTCACGCCCAAAGGCCGGATCATGGAGCTGCCCAAAGGCTCCACGGCAGTCGACTTCGCTTACGCGGTGCACACCGACGTCGGCAACAGCTGCATTGCCTGTCGGATCAATCGCCGTCTCGCGCCGCTGTCCGAACCGCTGCAAAGCGGCTCCACGGTCGAGATCGTCAGTGCTCCCGGGGCCCGGCCAAACCCGGCGTGGCTCAACTTCGTGGTCACCGGCAAGGCGCGAACGCACATTCGCCACGCGTTGAAACTGCAACGCCGCTCCGAATCCATCAGCCTCGGCGAACGCCTGCTGAACAAGGTCCTCAACGGTTTCGACAGTGCCCTGGACAAAGTCCCGGCCGAGCGCGTCAAGGCGATGCTCACCGAGTACCGCCTCGAACTGATCGAAGACTTGCTGGAAGACATCGGCCTGGGCAATCGCATGGCTTACGTGGTCGCCCGTCGCCTGCTCGGCGAAGGCGAACAACTGCCAAGTCCGGAAGGCCCGCTGGCGATTCGCGGCACCGAAGGTCTGGTACTCAGCTACGCCAAGTGCTGCACGCCGATCCCGGGTGACCCGATTGTCGGCCACCTGTCGGCGGGCAAAGGCATGGTCGTGCACCTCGACAACTGCCGCAACATCAGCGAAATCCGCCACAACCCGGAAAAATGCATCCAGCTCTCCTGGGCCAAGGATGTCACCGGCGAATTCAACGTCGAGCTGCGCGTCGAGCTGGAACACCAGCGCGGCCTGATCGCACTGCTGGCCAGCAGCGTCAACGCCGCCGACGGCAATATCGAAAAAATCAGCATGGACGAGCGCGATGGTCGCATCAGCGTGGTCCAACTGGTGGTCAGCGTGCATGACCGAGTGCACCTGGCCCGCGTGATCAAGAAACTGCGCGCACTGACCGGGGTGATTCGCATCACCCGCATGCGCGCCTAAGCCACTATTACAAGGAGTCATTCATGACCAAGACCGTTATCACCAGCGACAAGGCCCCGGCCGCCATCGGCACCTACTCCCAGGCGATCAAGGCTGGCAACACTGTCTACATGTCCGGCCAGATTCCTCTGGACCCGAAAACCATGGAACTGGTTGAAGGCTTCGAAGCCCAGACCGTCCAGGTGTTCGAGAACCTCAAGGCCGTGGCCGAAGCGGCTGGCGGTTCGTTCAAGGACATCGTCAAACTGAACATCTTCCTCACTGACCTGAGCCACTTCGCCAAGGTCAACGAGATCATGGGCAAGTACTTCGACCAGCCCTACCCTGCCCGCGCCGCCATCGGCGTAGCTGCCCTGCCAAAGGGTTCGCAGGTTGAAATGGATGCCATTCTGGTCATCGAGTAATGCGTCCGGCGCAGCCTCATGAGGCTGCGCCGCTGATGTCTGCAAAAAAAGCGTTTTGAAAGGATTCCACCATGCGCAATGCGCTTGCTCTCTCGCTGCTCGCCCTGCTCCTGGGCGGATGTGCCAGCAACCCTGCCGACCGTGACATCAGCGGCACCTGGATCAACCAGGTGGCGATCGATGCTGCCTCCAAAGGCGGCCCCCTGCGCGAAGCGCTCCAGGCCTATGGCCCGAACCTGGAATGGGACGTCAACACCAAGGCCGCTCAGGCCCGCTACACCAACGGTTTTGAGAATGTCGAAGGCAAGCTGCTGGGCGAAGAGTCCGGTGCCTGGAAGATCGACTTCTATGGCAGTTCCGGAAGTGAACTCAAGCGCGACGGCAAACAATTGAGCCAGGCCGCGACCGAAAACGAACCCGCCCAGGTCTTCGACCGCGCAGCGATCCCGGTGCCGGATGGCGCACCGATGGGCGCGAGCTTCGAACGCGCGCTGTATTCCGCCTACATGGGCGGCAGCTGGACAGTCGTCAGCGGCCCCGGCGAAGGCAGCACTGTGCAATTCCAGGCCGACGGCCAGGTAACCGGCCTGCCGGGGGCGGATCGCTATGCACTGTGTCTGGCGGGCGATTGCGCCTCGATGAGTGGCGGCAACGACAACATGTGGCTGCAACTCAACGGGCAAGGCAATGCCTGGATCTTTACGCGCAAGGGTAAGGAGCTGGAAATTTTCCAGACGGTGAATACCGCCCAGGCGGACGAACAGCCTCAGTTCACTCCTGGTGATCGCAAGTGGGTGCTGGAAAAGCAGTAACCACTTCCTGATAGCAACAAAAAACCATGTGGGAGCGAGCTTGCTCGC
>NZ_CABVHK010000016.1:67560-175715 GCF_902497785.1 Pseudomonas fluorescens | reverse complement strand
TGGGCGTGATCCTGCTGGTGATCGGCTTCGAATCCTCCGGCGCCTTGGCCTCTGCCTATGGCGTGGCGGTGACCGGCACGATGCTGATGACCACCATTCTGGTGTCGGCGGTGATGTTGTTGCTGTGGAAATGGCCACCGATCCTCGCGGTGCCGGTATTGCTCGGCTTCCTGCTGGTGGACGGTCTGTACTTCGCCGCCAACGTGCCGAAAATCGTTCAGGGCGGGGCCTTCCCGGTGATCGCCGGTATTGCGCTGTTTGTGTTGATGACCACCTGGAAACGCGGCAAACAGTTGCTGGTGGAACGCATGGACGAAGGGGGGCTGCCACTGCCGATTTTCATCAGCAGCATCGCCGTCCAACCGCCGCATCGCGTCCAGGGCACCGCCGTGTTCCTCACCGCCCGCCCGGACGCTGTGCCTCATGCGTTGTTGCACAACCTGTTGCATAACCAGGTGTTACACGAACAGGTGGTGCTGCTGACGGTGGTCTATGAAGACATCCCCCGAGTGCCGCCAACACGGCGCTTCGAGGTCGAGTCCCACGGCGAAGGGTTCTTCCGGGTGATCCTGCACTTCGGCTTCGTCGACGAACCGGACGTGCCGCAGGCCTTGAAGTTGTGTCATCTCGATGACCTGGACTTCAGCCCGATGCGCACCACCTACTTCCTCAGCCGCGAGACGGTGATTGCCTCCAAGCTTGAAGGCATGGCCCGCTGGCGCGAGGCGTTGTTCGCCTTCATGTTGAAAAACGCCAATGGCAATTTGCGCTTCTTTAATCTGCCGCTGAACCGGGTGATTGAGTTGGGGACGCAGGTCGAGATGTAAGCCCGCGACATCAAAAAGCCCTCGTTGCCGTAAAGGCGGCGGGGGCTTTTTATTGTCTGGCTCTTACTCCGAGCCAGCACAGATCCCTGTGGGAGCGGGCTTGGTCTGGGCGGCATTCCGACGATGAGGCCGGTTCATCCAACATCTTTATTGACTGACCCACCGCCATCGCGGGCAAGCCCGCTCCCACAGGATTTGTGGTGTTCAGACCATTATTTTTTAGATTCGGTTTTTGCCGGAGCAAGTCCCTGCAGCACCTTCATCACATCATCAACCACTGCCTTGCTCATCGCCGTCAGATAATGCGCGGCCCAGATGTGGCGGTCGGTTTCACGGTTGAAGGCAGCATCTCTGCTCAGTTCCTTGGCCAGGAACAGAAAATCAGAGGCCATGGCTAATGCATCACCGAGGGGAACGTCTCGGGTGACATGGAATAGCGGTTGGTTTGAGCAATAGATGAGGGGGGTGAGGCCGATGGTTTTTAGTTCTGAGGGTTCGAGCTGGTTTCTTATTGTCATGTTTTACTCCAGGGTTCGAGAGGCTGCCACATTCGTTTCCAAGCGAATGGGTGGCAGCTATGCGCAGGTTGGAAACCGGGAACCATGGAACCGGCACGCCCGAGGGCGTCCCACACATAGCCGCCATTACTCAAGAATACTGCCGTGAAATCCGCTGCATTCATGAAGGATGGCGTAGCGTTCGATTCGACGGGTTTCCAAGCCCGATCGCTGAATGGTCAGCGACGTCCGGAGCGTATCCCGCCAAATAAAAGCGCAACAAGGCATCAAAGTGCCCAAAAAACACGATTCGGAGTTTGCCTACAAGGTCTTCGGACGTCATCCGATATCGCGCCGTCTGAAACAAACGAAAACTAAACGCCGCGAGTGATTTGACAAGCCGAGGACATGGGCACGCTTGCGCAATGCGTTATTCAACAGGAGCGGTGCTCGAAAGATCAGGCGCGTGTCCGAGGGGTAAATATGACGGAATTACTAGGCGTGTTGACCGGTTTTGATGAGACCTATGCAATCAGCCACGATCACATGCGGGCACGGTACGCCAGAAAAGACCGACGCGACTGGGCATGGGGCATTTATCAACAGCAGCCGATGTGTCGATTCGGTCTTGACGATTCAATATTTTCAATGAGACAAGTGTCCACGTTTTATGGAATGTGGACACTTGGAGTTTTTAGAATCGTGAAGAGTCAAGATATTTTGCTTTTGTTCAAGCTAGCCAGCCTGCGCGCACAGGAAGAAAATCTTTACGGGGTGAACCACTCTCAAGCGTTTGACTCACCCCTGAACGAAGAGGATGGTTGGGAAGGCTGGTCGGACCCAGTGCCCTCTCCACCAATGGCGAGTTGGAGTGAAAGCTACTCGTTGCGTGCGCTGTCCGCGTCTCTTGGAATAAGTAAAAGTGAGATTTCAAACTCCATAGCCAGATGTCGCGAGTCCGGAATGCTTATCAGCGATTACGACACTGGGTTGCCGAAAGTTAATCGGCGAGAGCTACTGAAAATCACCGAGCACGCTTTAAAATATTTCTTCCCCGTGAAACCGGGTGCAATGGTTCGCGGTATTCCGACGGGTTTCGCAGCGCCAGCGTTGTCCAAAAGCATCAAGAGCGCTGGCGAGTTGATTCCGGTTTGGCCTGACGCCTTGGGAACTGAGCGTGGTCAAGCGATAGAGCCCCTCTACAAGACCGTGCCGGTAGCGGTCAAGAAAGATCGAACCCTTTATCATTATTTAGCGCTTGCTGATGCGATCCGTCTTGGCGGCCCGCGAGAGTGTGGCGTGGCGATTAACATTCTAAGGGCCGGGATGGGTCTGAAATAGCATGCCGTCAAACGCTGATCACAACTTTGAGCTCATAGAATATGTTGCTGGCGGCTTGGGAGAAGCGTTTCTCGCTGAGGTTGCTTTCGTCGGTGGGTGCACCACGGCCATGCTGGTCACCGATGCTGCTGTGCTCGACGACATTCGCTTCACTGACGATGTTGACCTGGTGATCGAACTGGCAGGCATTAGCGAATGGCAACGCCTCACCGAACGTCTCGCGGCAAAGAACTTCAAGATTACCGGCGAGGATGAGGTCAACTGCCGTTTTCGCTTCAACGATGTCATCGTCGACGTGATGCCTTCGGATCCGGCGGTTCTCGGATATGCCAATCGTTGGTTCGTTGAAGGGCTGGCGAATGCAGATAAATTTACGTTGCCCAGCGGTTTCGTTATTCAGATCTTCAAACCGACCTACTTTCTTGCCACCAAACTGGAGGCCTTTAGCGGTCGTGGCAAAGGCGATCCATACCACAAGGATGTCGAAGACATCATCATATTGATTGATGGTCGTCCAGAGCTTCTGGAAGAAATTAGTCAGGCTGGCTCGGAGCTCAAGGCTTTCATCACCGCTGGAATTCGAGAACTCAGGACGCTCGATGGCACCGACTACGTGATTGAAAGCTCGGGTTCAGTGCAGGTCAATCCGGGTAGAGGTCGAATTATTCACGCGCGCATGAAGGACCTGGGCAACGCATGAGATACGTCACCCGATCAGTAATGGGGCAGGCCAGGAAAGCTAATCATGACTTTGCTGGAGTTTTCTGCGACGGCTACCGAGGGCTATTCGTCATTGCTGACGGGACATCGAAGCCGGGCAGTGGCCAGCTGGCGGAGTGTTTCGTAAAAGGTATTTTATCCACCTGCCCGAAACACATGGATCAGGGTGACGGCATCACTGAGTACGCAGCAGTTGAGCAGGTACTTAATTCGGTGTTGGCCGAGCTTCACACCACTTTGTTTGCGGACCAGGCCGGAGCCACTTGTTATCTGGTCGGTGTCGCTGCTCATGGGAGGCTCACGCTGGCGTATGAGGGTGACTGTTCGTGCGGTGTGGTGACACCGGCAGGCACGATCGAGTGGATTACGCCGCCTCATTGCAAGGCCAATTGGAGGCGCGACCGTTCGCATCGCGAGCTGGCACAAGATCCGGCTCGAAACTGGATCACTCGATGCCTGAAGGTTAATCGTGCCCCTAACCCTGACTTTGTTTTCCACCCACTCGCCGTCGGTGAGCGACTGGTTTTCGTAACCGATGGTTTCTGGGCGGAGTTAACGGAGTCGCAGCAAAGCAGCTTGCTGGCGGCACCGGATAGCGAATTTATCGCCGTTGAAGATGACGTAACGTGGATAGATGTTCAACTTTAGACTTTGAAGGCAGACCCATCGCCATAAAGTCAGGCCGGGGGTTGTACATGCCGAAAAGCCCTCGCAGCCTTATGGCAGCGAGGGCTTTTTTTGTGGGCGAGTTCGAGGCGATTGGTAATCCCTTGTGGGAGCTAGCCTGCTCGCGAAAGCGTTCTGTCAGTCACATCTTTGGTGGATGTGCCGCCGCTATCGCGAGCAGGCTCGCTCCCACAGGGGATTTGTGGTGTGACAGGCGGAATGAAAAAGCCCCCGATACCGTGTGGCAGCGAGGGCTTTTTTGTGGGCGGGACTCAGATCACTCCTGAGTCGCCGCGTCCTTAGCTTGGCGCTTCTGGATCACATCCACTAACAGGCCCGCCAGTTTCGGATAGTTCTCGTCGAAGTGGTGCCCGCCAGGCAATTTGATCGCTTCGCCCACGGCAGTCTTGTCGGTGCAGCCGCTTTCGTCGGTTTCTTCTTCACCGTAAATGCACACCACCTTCTGCGCTGGCAGCTTGGCCATTTCCGGGCCGGTGGCGGCTTCTTTGCCGGCGTTGCCGAGCCAGCCTTCGACTTCGATTTCGAAGCTGCCGGTGCGGGCGAAGGCGAGCAGGATGATCGCGTCGACGCGTTGCTGTTCCGAGGCTTCCAAGCGGTTGTAGATCGCCGGTAGGACGTCGGCGCCGAAGGAGTAACCGGTGAGGATGAAGCGCTTGGTGCCCCATTTCTGCCGGTAGTGCTGCATCAGTTCGGCGAGGTCGAGGGCGCTTTGCTCCGGGCTTTTGTGCTGCCAGTAGTAGCGCAGGGTGTCGATGCCGACCACCGGGTAGCCGATCTTGGCCATCTCGCCCGCCACATCGCGGTCGAGGTCGCGCCAGCCGCCGTCGCCGGAGAGGAACAGGGTGACGGTGTCCCTGGCTTGGCCGGCCGGGACTTCAACCACTGGAATCTGCAGGCCGCCAGCGGCTTTGTCGCCACCGACGAGAATCTTGCGCAGTTCGTTGTTCAGCACTTGCGGCAGGTTGATGTCGTAGTCGCTGATGCTGGTTTCGGCGTTGGGCTGGTCGCGCACGAAACCGGCACTGGTGTCGTCCGGGTTGTCGTTCCACGCCACCAGCCAATGTCCGTGGGCGGCGCTTTTCGGCAGCAGATGAGTACAACCTGGTTTTTCCAGCGCGAGGTCCACCGAAACGGCTTGGGCCTTGGCGTCCTTCTGCTCGGACAACCAGCGCCACGCCAGCACGGCGCCGGGGCCGATGCCGCTGACCAGGGTCGCCGGGCCTTTGAGTTCTCTCAGGCCCGCTTGCAGGGCGCGGCTTTGCAGCAGGCAGTCCTTGGGCAGGATCACCTGAACTATCTGCGCCGAGCCGCTGCGGCTGAGCGTCATCAGTTGTTTGTCGCTGAGTTTCTGGTCTTCATTGACCGCCACCAGCACCTGCGCTCGTGGTGTGTTGCCGGGAATGACGCGGGTCATCGCGGCGCCATCGGCCGGCGTCAGCCGTTCGAGGGTCGGCTCGGGTGCCGGCCGTTTGAGGTACCAGAAGCCGCCGCCGGCAATCACGGCCAGCACAATCAGTGCGGCCAGGATGTACTTCAAGGAGCGTTGAATCATCAGCGTTTCACCAATCCAGTCAAGCCGCCCGCAATCAGGGCGGCAGTGTCGGCCAGCGCCACCAACGGATCGAGTCCGGCGGGCACGGCCATATAACGGGGTTCCCAGTCAGGCTGGAACTTGTCTTTGAAGCGGCGCAAGCCTTGGAAGTTGTAGAGCTGCTCACCACGGCGGAATACCATCGAGCCCAGGCGCTGGGTCAGTGGCGCGCCACGCCGGGGTTGCAACCCCGACAGCGGCACCATGCCCAGGCTGAACCGTGCGTATCCATGATTTTTATAATGTTGAATCAGGCCGACCATCATGAATTCCATGGTCAGCTTGGGGGCCTCCGGGTGCGCGCGCATCAGGTCGAGGCTGGCCAGGTCATGGCCGTAGGTCTCGAGCAAATTGGCGAACGCCACCGGACGCCCTTCGAATCGAATCACCGCGACGCGGAAATGCTTGAGGTAGTCATCACTGAAACGGCCGAGGGAGAAGCCTTTCTCGCGCACGTTCTTGCCGGTCAGCCAGGCATCGGAGATGACCTTCAGTTCATCCATCGGCGCTTGCCCTGGCTCATGGATTTCCAGCGACAGCCCATCGCGGGTGCCACGGTTCCAGGTGTAGCGCAGGTCCTTCATCTCTTTGCCCTTGGCGTCGAGATCAAAGCGCCTCAGATCGACCCGGGCTTCTTCGCCGAGCTTGATCGCGGTCAGGCCGATGTCCATGTAATACGGCAGGTTCTCGGCGCGCACTTGATAGAACACGGGGCGGGCGTGGTGAATGTCGCAGAGGTCGCGGAACTGCCAGATCATTTCCGCCCGTTGCTGGGTCGGGCCAATCGGGTCATACAGCGCCACCAGGCTGCGGCCACGGCGGGCGTACATCAGGAACGCTTCGTCGTTGGGGTGAAACAGCAGCGCCTTGTCACCGGTCAGGGCGAGGCCGCCGTCCGGTTGCGCGGACGCCATCAGGATCTTTACTGCGCGGTCCAGCTCGTCCGGTGTCGGCAGGTGAATCACCGGGCGCGCTGTGCGTAACAGCCAGGTCAGGGAAACCACCACCAGCAGCACCGCGGCGCCGAGCAACGAACGCAAGCCGCGCGGGGCATCGGCATCGAGGGTGAACTGCCACCAGAGTTGATGGCTGTAGGGAACGTCCTGATAGGCAAACAGCAGCAGCCAGATCGATGCACCCAGAACGCACAAGCTCGACACCAGATACAGCGGCGAGAACGGCAATTCGGTCAAACGGCTCGGGCGATAGAACGAGCGCCGAAAAACCCCCAGCAGGCTTGCGGTCAAGGTCATCAGGCAGGCTTCTTCCCAGTCGAAGCCTTTAAGCAGCGAGAGCACGGCGCCGACCAGCAACAGAATGGTGGTCAACATCCACGCCGCCGACAGGCGCCGACGCAGACCCTGCGCCAGCAGCAGGCAAAGCACGCCAACCAGACTGGCGCCGAAGTGCGAGGCGTCGACCAGCCGATGGGGGATCAGAAAACCGATGTGTTCCAGGCGCGTGTCGATTTCTGGCGTCACACCGGAAAACAGCAACACCACGCCGGACAGAAACACCAGCACCGCCAGGATCGGTGCGGCCAGACCGGACGCTGCACGCAATGACTGACGCGTCTGAAACAGGCGTTGGCCTTCGTTGATCAGCAGCAGCAAACACGCCACCAGCAACGGCAGCACCACGTAGATCAAGCGATACAACAGCAGCGCGGCCGCCAGGGGGGCAGCGCCGAGTTTGTCGGCGAAGGCGGCCAGCAGAATCGCTTCGAATACGCCGACGCCGCCGGGCACATGACTGAGCACGCCCGCGGCCAACGCCAGCAAGTACACCAGCAGGAATGCGCCGAAGGGCGGCGCTTCCGGCAGCAGCAGATAAAGCACGGTCGCGGCGGCGGCCACGTCGAGGGCGGTGATGATCAGTTGCAGAAAGGTCAGGCGGCGACCTGGAAGTCGCACGGTGCGACGACCGATCTTGACTAGCAGGTTGTCCGGGTAGGGTTGCTCCGGCAGGCGACGACGGTAGATGCCGACTGCGAGCACTGTAAACAGCAGCAACACTGCGGCGGCAATCGCACCCAGCAACGTTTCGGAAAAACCGAGAGCGGCAGAAGCGGCAGGCAGGTTACTCAGCGTGGCCAGGGCGGCCAGCGGGGGCAGGGCGCAGCCGAGGGAAAGACTGGCAAACAGGGTCATGCGGGCAACTTCGCCTGCCCCCAGACCATGACGCGCATATAAACGGTAACGAACCGAGCCTCCCGACAGCATCGAAAGACCGATGGCATTGCCGATGGCGAACGCGGTAAACCCGCCGAGGGCGAGAATCCGAGGCGCCAGCGTCACGCCGGCATAGCGGCTGGCGGACCATTCGTAGCCGAGCAAAATGATGAAACCGACGACGGTGGCCAGCAGCGCACCGAGCAAAGCCGGTTTCGGTACATCGAGAATAGAGTCGTGCAGAGCGTAGAGATCGAGTTCGCTCAGCAGGTGGCGACAGGCAATCAGCGCGATAGCGAACAGTAGCAACGTGACCGCCAAACCGATGGGCTGACGGTATTTGCTCACCAGATCCAGCAAGCGCAAACGCTCGGCCTTGATCGGTTGTGTCGCTGTGACGGTGTCTTGTGGATCAGACGAGTTGGCGCGCATCAATCACCTCTTGGATTGTGCGCGACAGGATGGGGGTATCGAGCCAAGTTACCAATCCCTGTAGAAAAAAATAATCACAAATATTAACGCCTCTCACCGGATGTCGGCGATGGCAAGGCATCCGTTTTAGAGCGTTCGGCCTGGGATCAGCATAGTCTGAACCCGGCGCATCGTTGATCTCGAACGTCTCTGCGGAGAATGACAGGTCATTGTTGCGAAAGGACTTTTTCGACAGATACAAAAAAGGCCACTCTTTCGAGTAGCCTTTTTTGATGTTTGGTTGCGGGAGCCGGATTTGAACCGACGACCTTCGGGTTATGAGCCCGACGAGCTACCAGACTGCTCCATCCCGCGTCTGTGTGGCGGCATTCTATAGAGATACGCCGAGGTGTCAACCGTTAATCTGGAAAGGGGTCAAATAAGCGTGATTAAGCGGCGAACGGTCGCAGGGGAGGGATAAAGTTCGGAGTTGGAATGATTTCCCGTCAGACCTGTAGGAGCGAGCTTGCTCGCGATGGTCGTGAACGAAAACGCGTAAAACCAGATGCCCCGTGGTTGCCTCCGGTTTTTCGCGAGCAAGCTCGCTCCTACAATGAGTTTTTTTGACGCGCACAAAAAAGGCCACTCTTTCGAGTAGCCTTTTTTGATGTTTGGTTGCGGGAGCCGGATTTGAACCGACGACCTTCGGGTTATGAGCCCGACGAGCTACCAGACTGCTCCATCCCGCGTCTGTGTGTCGGCATTCTACAGAGGATCGCTGGGCTGTCAACCTGCAATCGAGATAAAACTTCTTCTGGTTCAATCGCTTAGCTTGAATCGAGAAGGCTGTAACCGGCTGTGAGTCAGGCGTGGCAAGGCCTGCAGCTCTATCGTAGGCGGTCTTTCGATTGAGAAAACAAATTCAGCTGTTACTTTTCCTACGTGCCGAAAAGAACATTCATACCACTGGTGCTATATACAGGTGTCGGTGAGATACTGCCGGTCCGGCACGTACTGACTCCATTTCTTTGCCATGAACATCGCTTTCCTATGACCCAGCGAAAAATCATCCACGTCGATTGTGACTGCTTTTACGCCGCTATCGAGATGCGTGACGACCCGCGACTGGCCGGTAAACCCTTGGCGGTCGGCGGCTCGGCGGATCGTCGTGGCGTGATCGCCACCTGTAACTATGAGGCGCGGGCGTATGGCGTGCGTTCGGCGATGTCTTCCGGGCATGCTCTGAAGTTGTGCCCGGACCTGACCATCGTCAAGCCGCACATGGACGCCTATAGAGAAGCGTCGAAGGAAATTCATACGATCTTTCGCGATTACACTGACTTGATCGAACCGCTTTCCCTCGATGAGGCCTACCTCGATGTGTCGGACTGCGCGCATTTTGGCGGCAGCGCCACACGCATTGCCCAGGATATCCGTCGTCGGGTGTCCAATCAGCTGCACATCACAGTCTCGGCCGGTGTCGCGCCGAATAAATTCCTGGCGAAGATTGCCAGCGACTGGAAGAAACCCAACGGCTTGTTCGTCATCACTCCGGATCAGGTCGAGGATTTTGTCAGCGGCTTGCCGGTGAGCAAGTTGCACGGCGTCGGCAAAGTGACCGCTGACAAACTGGGCAGGCTCGGCATTGTCGATTGCTCGCACTTGCGCGAATGGGACAAGTTGGCGCTGGTGCGTGAATTCGGCAGTTTTGGCGAACGACTCTGGAGCCTGGCCCGTGGGATTGATGACCGTTTGGTGCACAACGACAGTCGGCGTCAGTCGATCAGCGTCGAAAATACCTACGACGTGGACCTGCCGGATCTAGTGAGCTGTCTGGACAAACTGCCCGAACTGCTGGAAACCCTGGCGGGTCGCATGGCGCGGATCGACAGCAGCTATCGACCGGGCAAGCCGTTCGTCAAAGTGAAATTCCATGACTTTACCCAGACCACGCTGGAGCAGGCCGGGGCAGGGCGGGATCTGGGGAGTTATCAGCTGCTGCTGACCCAAGCGTTCAATCGCGGCGGCAAGCCAGTGCGGTTGTTGGGGATTGGAGTGCGGCTGGAGGATTTGCGGGGCGGATTTGAGCAGATGGAGTTGTTTGAGCGTTGAGGCTTGAAAATCAAAAGATCGCAGCCTTCGGCAGCTCCTACACGGGAATGCGTACTCTGTAGGAGCTGCCGAAGGCTGCGATCTTTTAACAGGTCTTAAGTCGGTCCCGGATCCGCCACCAGTCGACCGGCATCCTTGGTCAGCGACTTGAGGAATTCGGTCTGCAATTCGGGATCGTTGCGCGTCAGTTCGATCAGGCTCTGTTCCAGCTCGCTTGCTTCTTCTTCCAGACCGAGCTCCGACAGGCGTTTGACCCGGTGTACCCACTGGCTCACTTCGTCGTCTTCGAGGTCGTCATAAATCAGCCCATGGGCTTCGAGCAGTTTTCCGCGCAACGAGCTGCTGACTGCCAGGGACGAGTCGCTGTGCACATCGTCCTGGGAATCGGCGACGCTGATCAACAACCGGCTCAGGTGATTGATGTCATGTTCGGCAAACGGGCTGTCGAGCAGGTTGATCCGCAACACACCATTTTTGTCGGTGCTGAGCTCGAACGTTTCCTTGCCGGCCTTGACCTCCACCGGGCGCTCGCTCCACGGCAGGCTCGAGTATTCAGTGCGCTTGTCCAGTTGGACCTCGTCGATACCGGCGAGATTCTGCTGGGAACGACCGTTGGACGGCGCGTTCATGAACGGGTTGAGCCCGGCGATGCCGTAACTGAACCAGTCCTTGGTCACGCTATCCGGCAGGTTGCCGAGCGCGAATACGTTGACCACGTTCGCGCCGACGCCAGCCACTACGGCCACTGCGCCCAGCGGGATCTCGTAGACCTCCCGCCAGGGTTGGTAGGGCGTGTAGCGATCGTAACGACGAGTGACTTCGAACTCGGTGACCTCGAAGGTCTTCTGCTCGTGGATCTTCACCCGACGTTGCGGCAGCTCAAGCACCTTGGGCTCGCCGACATCGATCTGCAGGCTGTGATCGAGCAGTTTGCGCTCGACACGTTCCTCGTGCTCGCTGCGTTGCGACATGTGATTGGCGCAGCCGCTGACCAGCAGGGTGCCGCACAGGGCGGCACCACCGAGGCCTAAGGTGTTTCGCTTGAACATGACTTCTCTATCTGGTGTCAGCGGCGGATACGGGCCTGGAGGAACGACAGCACGTCAGCAACCGGCAGCGCTTGCGCTTCGGCCTCGGTGCGGCTCTTGTATTCCAGATTGCCTTCGGCGAGGCCGCGGTCACTGACCACGATCCGGTGAGGAATGCCGATCAGCTCCATGTCCGCGAACTTGATGCCCGGGCTGGTTTTCTTGTCGCGATCGTCCAGCAGCACTTCGAAGCCGGCCGCAGTCAATTCTGCGTAGAGCTTGTCCGTGGCTTCGCGAACCTGTTCTGTTTCGTAGCGCAGCGGCACCAAAGCCACCTGGAACGGCGCGAGGGTGTCGCTCCAGATAATGCCCTTGTCGTCGTTGCCCTGTTCAATGGCCGCAGCCACCACACGGGAAACGCCAATGCCGTAGCAACCCATTTCCAGAGTCACTGGTTTGCCGTTCTCGCCCAGCACTTCGCACTTCATCGCTTTGCTGTACTTGTTGCCCAGCTGGAAGATGTGCCCGACTTCGATGCCGCGCTTGATTTCCAGCGTGCCTTTGCCGTCCGGGCTTGGGTCGCCGGCGACCACGTTGCGCAGGTCGGCAACGGTCGGAACCGGCAGATCACGTTCCCAGTTCACACCGAAGTAGTGCTTGTCGTCGATGTTCGCACCGATGCCGAAGTCGCTCATCAGCTCGACGGAACGGTCGATGATGATTGGCAGCGGCAGGTTCAGCGGGCCGAGAGAGCCGGCGCCGGCGCCAATGGCGTCGCGCAGTTCGCTTTCGGACGCCATGACCAGCGGGCTGGCAACGCCTGGCTGGTTGGCCGCCTTGATTTCATTCAGCTCGTGGTCGCCACGGATGATCAGGGCAATCAGCTTGCCTGCTTCTTCGGCGTGGACCACGAGGGTCTTGATGGTTTTCTCGATCGGCAGGTTGAAGCCTTCGACCAGTTGCGCAATGGTCTTGGCGTTCGGCGTGTCGACCAGGCGCAGCTCTTCAGTCGGCGCGGCGCGGGAAGTTTCCCGTGGCACGGCTTCGGCTTTCTCGATGTTTGCCGCGTAGTCGGAACCGTTGCTGAAGACGATGTCGTCTTCGCCGGAGTCCGCCAGCACGTGGAACTCGTGGGAGCCGGCGCCGCCGATCGAGCCGTTATCGGCTTCGACAGGGCGGAATTTCAGGCCCAGACGGGTGAATACGTTGCAGTACGCCTGGTGCATGCGGTCGTATGTGACCTGCAGCGAAGGCTGGTCAGCGTGGAACGAGTAGGCGTCCTTCATGATGAATTCGCGGCCGCGCATCAAACCGAAGCGAGGGCGGATTTCGTCACGGAATTTGGTCTGGATCTGATACAGGTTGATCGGCAGCTGTTTGTAGCTGCTCAACTCGTTGCGCATCAGGTCGGTGATCACTTCTTCGTGGGTCGGGCCGGCGCAGAAGTCGCGGCCGTGACGATCCTTGAAGCGCAGCAATTCGGGGCCGTATTCTTCCCAGCGACCGGATTCCTGCCACAACTCAGCCGGTTGAGTACTCGGCATCAACACTTCGAGAGAGCCTGCGGCGTTCATTTCTTCACGAACGACGGCTTCGACCTTGCGCATCACTCGCAAGCCCATGGGCAGCCAGGTGTAAAGGCCCGAGGCGAGTTTGCGGATCATGCCGGCGCGCAGCATCAGCTGATGGCTGATCACGACCGCATCGGAAGGCGTTTCTTTCTGTGTGGCGAGCAAAAATTGACTGGTGCGCATGGTTGGCCGTTGTCGGTTGCTGATGACGAGAAATGACGGAGCATTGTACGGGCGAGATCTGCTGGCGTACAGGCGCGCGGTCGGCGGTGTGGCAGGAGGGCGGGAATCTCCGCGCCCTCAGCGATGCTTCCTACGATTCTTCCGCGACCTGGGTCGGAACCGGCTCAGGCTTGGGTGTCGGGCCTTCGCGGCGGCTCTCCTGGAACCAGTGTAAGGCGATCAACAGCAGCGTCGGCACGCCGAGCAATGCGGTGATCAGGAAGAAATCGTGGTAGCCGAACTTCTCCACCATGACTCCTGAATAGCCGCCGATCAGGCGCGGCAGCAGGAGCATGATCGAGCTGAGCAGGGCGTATTGAGTGGCGGAGAACTTGAGGTTGGTCAGGCTCGACAAATAGGCGACGAACGCGGAAGTCGCCAGGCCGGAACTGAAGTTGTCCAGGGAGATGGTGCCGATCAGCATGTTCAGGTTGGCGCCCATGTCGGCGAGCATCAGGAACAACAGATTCGTGCCCGCCGACATCACGCCACCGATGAACAGGATCGGCAGAATGCCGAAGCGCACGATCAGCAGGCCGCCCATGCCCGCGCCGACCAGGGTCATGATCAGCCCGAAGATTTTGCTGACGCTGGCAATCTGATCTTTGGTGAAGCCCTGGTCGATATAGAAAACGTTGGCCATCACGCCCATGACCGTATCCGACATCCGGTACGTGGCGATCAGCCCGAGCAGCAGCAGCGCCTGCCAGCGGTAACGCAGAATGAAGTCGTTGATCGGCGTCAGCACCGGCGCGAGGCCGCGGCGGCCAATGGCCGACAGGCACAGGGCAGTGAGCGTGGTGTAGAGAATCGCCCGCAGGAAGGCGCGGTCGTCGAGCAACAGGTCGAGCAGGCTCACGCCGTCGAACAGCACGCTAGCGAAATCGGTGTTGTAGAGCTGGGTGAACATCGCGGGAACGGACACCAGCAGCACGATCAGGACGAACACGGACGCCAGTTGATGGACAAAACTGTAGCGCCCGGCCTGCAGTTGCGTGCGCAGCGGCACCGGCGGTTCGCGCATGAAGAACGAGGTCAGCAACGCCGGGACCATCAGCGCGGCGAACAGCAGGTACGTGCCGGCCCATGCCGAATGTTTGTAGTTGAAACCGGTGGAGCCGAAGCCTTCAGCGAAGAACAGTGCGCCGGCAGTGGCCAGCAACGCGGCGATCCGGTAGCCGGACATGTAACTGGCGGCGAGGGCGGCCTGGCGACTGTCGTCGGCGATTTCCAGGCGATAGGCGTCGACCGCAATGTCTTGCGTCGCCGAGGCGAAGGCGACGACTACGGCGATGGCGATCAGCCAGGACAAGTGTTTTTGCGGGTCGCAGAAACCCATCCCGACCAGGCCGAGGATCACCAGTGCCTGTGAAAGCACCAGCCAGGAACGTCGACGACCGAGCTTGCCGAGCAATGGCAGGCGCCATTGGTCCAGCAGCGGCGACCAGACCCATTTAAAGGCGTAGGCCAGACCGATCAGGCTTGCATAGCCAATGGTTTCGCGAGCCACACCGGCTTCACGCAGCCAGACCGAAAGTGTCGAAAACACCAGCATGTAGGGCAGGCCGGCGGCGAATCCAAGCAACAACAGCACAAGCGTTGAAGGGCTGGCATAGGCGGCGAGCGCGGCGCGCCAGGTTTTACGGGGCATGGGCTGAAGTCTGCCTCAAGATTACGGAAACAAAGCGCGCACTCTAACCGCTGTGCTCTACCGGACGCCAGCCATGGCGCTGAATATCAACACGATTGTTCAGGATACTGATGCCCTCGGCGCGTAATCGTGCGCGTTGCTCATCCCCCGAAGGGCTGCCCACGGGCAGGCTGATCCGGCCGCCGGCGCCGAGTACGCGGTGCCAGGGCAATTTGGTGTCGCCGGGCAACTGGCTCAGTGTGCGGCCGACCCATCGCGCGGCCCGCCCCAGCCCAGCGAGGTCTGCCAACTGGCCATAACTCACGACTTTGCCCTCCGGCACTTGCGCCAGCGTCAGGTAGAGCGCCGTGCGTCGGATTTGCGCGGCGCTTTCGGTTTCGAGGGTGGGGTTGGTCACGGTTAGCTTCCTGTAGGAGCGAGCTCGCTCGCGATGGTCGTTAACGAAAACGCGAACTGTCTGGAACAAAGCGTCGCATTCGAGTGCATCGCGAGCAAGCTCGCTCCTACAGCTGGTTGCCGTCTGTAGGGAATATCCGCAATCGGCCGTTGAGAAAGGAACTCACTACTAATAGTTGTGTCAGTCCTTGCTAGGGTCTTATTCCTACGGATAATGCCGACTTTTCCCGCAAACTTGAGCCTGTATTTGCTTATGGTGTCCAGAACCTTGCTGTGCCTCGCTGTCCTTGGTGCTTCCACTCCTGTGCTTGCCGATACCGTCTGGTTGAAAAACGGTGACAAGCTGAGCGGCAAGATCACTTTGTTCGACGGCGGCAAACTGTTGATTCAGACCGAATACGCCGGTGCAGTGCCGATCGACTGGAAGCAGGTCAAAACCCTGGAAAGTGACCAGGAGTTGCTGGTCAAGCAGGATGCTTACACCGGTGAAAAGGCCAAGTCGCTGCACGCGGCGGACGATGGCAAGGTGACGCTGGAAAACGGCGAGGCACCGAAGACGGTCGAGCTGGCGAGCATTCAGCAGATTCTCAAGCCCAAGCCGGTCATCGAAGACCTGGTCTGGAAAGGCAATATCGATGCCGCGCTGGATTACCAGCGGGCGGAGAAGGACACCGACGACTACGACATCGACTTCAAGACCACTGCGCGCCATGGCAAATGGCGTCATATCGCGGAAGGCGAGTACAACCGTGAATTCCAGGATGACGTGGTCGCCACCGACAACTGGCGGGGTGAGTACTCGCTCGACCGCTTCCTCACCGAGAAATGGTTCTGGCAGGGGCGTGCGGTGTACAAGCGCGACAAGGTTGAAGACCTTTCCCGTCAGCGCACCGTCGGTACGGGTCCGGGTTACCAGTTCTGGGATGACGAGTTGGGCGCATTCTCCCTGGGCTCGCTGCTCAACCGCACGGATTACCAATTCTCCGACGGCAGCAAGGAAAACTTCTATTCCCTGGCGATGAAGTGGGATTACAACCGCTACCTGATCGGCAAGAAAGTGGAGTTCTTCACCAACGGCGAAGTGGGCAAGCCATTGTCGGGCGTGGCTGATTATGCGCTCGATGCCGAAGTGGGCTTGCGCTACAAGGTCACCGAGTGGGCGTCGCTTAACCTGAAGGCCGAGCGCGACGTCATTAGCGGTACTGACGATGCAGATCTGGAAAAGACCCGCTACACCGCGGGTTTTGGTGTGGCCTGGTAAGACGTTAGAAGCAAAAGATCGCAGCCTTCGGCAGCTCCTACGGGTATATACAAATCCCATGTAGGAGCTGCCGAAGGCTGCGATCTTTTTTGCCCGGCAAAAACACACAGGCACAAAAAAGCCCCGCTTTTAAGGGCGGGGCTTTTTACTAAAGCAAGTACAAGTTAGATAACTTGAACTTCTTCAGCTTGCATGCCTTTCTGACCGCGGGTAGCGATGAAAGAAACCTGTTGGCCTTCTTTCAGGCTTTTGAAGCCGTCGGATTGGATAGCTTTGAAGTGAACGAACAGGTCGTCACCGGATTGTGGAGTGATGAAGCCGAAGCCTTTTTCATCGTTGAACCACTTAACGGTACCGGTTTGGCGATTAGACATGGTGTAACTCCTTGAACAAAGATAACTGCGACCCAGGAAGAACCCTGGACGAGACTGAGTGCAAAGAGCAGGAAAAATTCTTGTAGATGGTTGGATCGAAATTCAACATATCGTGTAGAGATTCTCAGTGACACAAGCAGCACAGTGGCGCCACCTTAACCCTTTTTACCGAACGTGCCAATGCTTCTTGCGAAGGTTTCTTTGTTTTCGTGACTGACGGTGCACTCGATCAGCGCTCAGGCCAGCTAATTACGGGGGATCGCCGAGAATTGTGCCTCGGACTTTGAACCCGGCGGCGCGCCCCGGTAAGATGCCGGACAGATTTTTTCCACCTCGCTATTCAGGAAATACGCCATGAGCATCAAATCGGACAAGTGGATTCGCCGCATGGCGCAAGAGCACGGCATGATCGAACCGTTCGTCGAGCGCCAGGTGCGCGGCAGCGACGATAACCGTGTGATCTCCTACGGCGTGTCGAGTTACGGCTACGACGTTCGTTGCACCAATCATTTCAAAGTGTTCACCAACATCAATTCGGCCATCGTCGACCCGAAAAATTTCGACGCCGGCAGCTTCGTCGACATCCACAGCGACGTTTGCATCATTCCGCCGAACTCTTTCGCCCTGGCCAGCACCGTCGAATACTTCCGTATTCCGCGCAACGTATTGACGATCTGCCTGGGCAAAAGCACCTACGCCCGCTGCGGCATCATCGTCAACGTCACCCCGCTTGAGCCTGAGTGGGAAGGTCACGTCACCCTGGAGTTCTCCAACACCACCAACCTGCCGGCGAAAATTTACGCCAACGAAGGCGTGGCGCAGATGCTGTTCCTTGAATCCGACGAAGAGTGCGAAGTCTCCTACAAGGACCGTGGCGGCAAGTACCAGGGCCAACGCGGCGTGACGCTGCCACGCACTTGATCGGATCTTGCGACAGGTCGTGGGAATTCCTGGGCGGGTAGACACTCTATTGGGTGTACTGTCCGGCTCGCGCACAGCGAGCAGGGCCTTAGCTCAGGAGTGCTCTATGAAGATCGATCCGCAAATAAGTGCCGAACTGGCAAGGCTTGAGCCCAATCAGGTTGGCGTCTTGGCCTGGTCCTTGTTGGCACATCCGCCCATCAGCATGGCGGGGGGCATCCCCGGCCAGCCTGATCCCGATACCCCCAACGAACAGCCTACTGAACCCGGTGAGCCCACTCTGCCGGATGAGCCGCCTCCCGCGCCGGTTGCGTGATGCACGCCCAAATAAATGTGTAAGAGCGAGCTTGCTCGCGAAAAACCCAAGGTCACCGTGGCTTTCATAAGAGCGCGTTACCGTTGACGTTTTTCGCGAGCAAGCTCGCTCCTACAAGTCAGACAGGCCATATTTCGTTGTCACCGATCACGAATATCCTGCAGCTTTCGTCTCGCGCTATCTGATGACCGCCGGTAAACGCGCCGAAGGCCGGTAGCAAACTGATGTTCTCCCCCAGCTTGAAACAGGCCAGCCGCAGGCGCTGCCGACCTCGACCATTCAGCCGGTAAACCGGATGGACATGGCCCGCGAGTACGTGACGGTCCGGATGCGGGTCGGGTTCGTGCTGCAACGCGAAAGGCCCCAACAGCATCGGCTCAGGGACTACCTGAATATTCAGCGATGGCGGTGGATCGCCAGCGCGCTTGTCGTGGTTGCCGCGGATCAGGGTCATGACCACTTCAGGGTGGCGTGCTCGCCACTGCGCCAATGCGCTCAGGGTGCCGGTTGCATGCGAGCCGGGGCCGTGAAGAAAGTCGCCGAGGAAGATCAGCTGTCGGCAGGGCAAAGCCGCCAGCAAGCCGTCGATCACGGCGATGTTGCGTGACGTGGTGCCCTGCGGCACCGGCTGACCCAGGCTTCGATAGGCGGCAGCCTTGCCGAAATGCACATCGGCGATCAACAGTGCTTGTTGGCCCGGCCAATAGATCGCTTTCTCGGGCAATAACCACACCTCTTCGCCGGCCAGTACAACGGGATAAGGCGCACTCATCAGGATTTCCCGGTTTCCGCAGTTTTCTCTAGGTCGCTGACCATGCGTCGGATGCGGTCGGCGAGTTTTTCCGAACTCATGCTCTCGCGCATGCGTTCCACCAACAGGGGAAACCCGAGCGGTGTAGGACGTTTGATCAGATGCACATCGAGTCTGAGTCGACTGAGGTGCGCCAATGTCTGTTCAAGGCGACGAATATCCAGTTCCTCCCGCAGGACTTCTTCCCCGGCCTGGGCCAGTAACAAGTTCCCGGCGTCGTACTGCTTGAAGACTTCGAAAAACAACCCGCTCGACGCCTGAACCTGGCGTGTGCTTTTCGGTGCGCCGGGATAACCGGCAAACACCAGCCCGGCAATTCGTGCAATTTCCCGAAAGCGGCGTAAGGCCAGTTCGCCGGCGTTCAGGCTGGCGAGTACATCCCTCAATAAATGCTCCGGGCTCAACAATTCGAGGTTCAACACCTGCACCCAGTCCACCGCCGTGGCGCTGAGCAATTCGAGCCCGTAATCATTGACCGCGATGGAAAACGTCAACAGTTGCCGCTGGCTGACGCGCCAGGCCAGCAAACTCGCCAACCCCAAATGCACCTGCCGGCCAGCGAAGGGGTAAAGGAAAAGGTGCCAGCCCTCACGGGATTTCAGCGCTTCGGCGAGGAGTGTTTCCGAAGTCGGCAGACCAGACCAGCGTTGCTGGACCTCCAGCAGCGGACGCAGCGCTTGCATCTCTGCGCCGATGAACTCGCCCCGGGCCGCGGCGCTGAAACGCATGACCACCGCTTGCGCCAGTTCGTTGGAAAGCGGCATCCGCCCGCCATTCCAGCGTGGCACCGCGGCTTTCTTGACGGTGCTGCGTTTGACGTAGGCGGTCATGTTTTCCACCCGCACCAATTCCAGCGTTCGCCCGGCAAACAAAAAGCCGTCGCCCGGTTTGAGCCGCGCGATGAAGCCTTCCTCGACGCTCCCCAGTTGCTTGCCGCCACCACCCTTGCTCCAGAACTTCAGTTGAATGCTCGCATCGCTGACGATGGTGCCGATGCTCATGCGATGGCGCCGAGCAAGTCGCGCATCCGGAACGCGCCAGATGCCCTGTTCGTCCGGTTCGACCCGGCGATAATCCGGATAGGCCGTCAGGGAAAGACCGCCATGGCGTACGAAAGCCAGCGCCCAGGTCCAGTCTTGCACCGTGAGGTCACGATAGGCCCAGGCCCCGCGAACTTCTTCGTACAACTCATCGGGCAAAAAACCACCACCGAGCGCCATGCTGACCACATGCTGAACCAGCACATCCAGCGGTTTATGCGGAGACTCACGCGGCTCGATCCGGCGCTGGGCCACGGCATCCTGCGCCGCTGCGGCCTCGATCAACTCCAGGCTGTGGGTCGGCACCAGCGTGACCCGCGACACGCGACCCGGTGCATGCCCCGAGCGGCCGGCGCGCTGCATCAGCCGCGCCACACCCTTGGCCGAACCGATTTGCAGCACTCGCTCGACCGGGAGAAAGTCCACGCCCAGATCGAGGCTGGAGGTGCAGACCACCGCTTTGAGTTGACCGTCCTTGAGCGCCCGCTCGACCCAGTCACGGGTGTCGCGTGCCAGCGAGCCATGATGCAGGGCAATCAAACCGGCCCAATCGGGACGGGCGTCGAGCAAGGCCTGATACCAGATTTCCGATTGCGCCCGGGTGTTGGTGAACACCAGGCTGCTGGGACTCGATTCAACCTCGGCCAGCACTTGCGGCAACATCTTCAAGCCGATGTGCCCGGCCCAAGGAAAGCGTTCGGCGGCGGGCGGCAGCAGGGTGTCGACCCGCAACTCTTTGGCGCTTTGCCCTTGCACGCTGATGCCGCCGCCCTGTGGGATCAATACCTGTTCCGCGTGAGCCTGATTACCCAGCGTCGCGGAAACTCCCCACACGATCAGTTCAGGATTCCACCGACGCAAGCGCGCCAAGGCCAGTTGCAGCTGTACACCGCGCTTGTTGCCGAGCAATTCGTGCCATTCATCGACCACGAGCATGCGCAGCGTCGACAACGCGGTTTGCGCATCGGCGCGGGCCAGCATCAGGGTGAGACTTTCCGGGGTGGTGATCAGCGCGGTCGGCATGCGGCGGCTCTGGCGTGCGCGCTCGCTGCTGCTGGTGTCGCCGGTGCGCAGGCCGACGCTCCACGGGATCTGCAAGTCCTGCAGCGGCGCTTCCAGTGCGCGGGCGGTGTCAGCCGCCAGTGCGCGCATGGGAGTTATCCACAACACGGTCAGCGGTTCGGCAGGCGGTTGGCGTTTGCGCGGTTGTGCAGGCGGCTTGATGGATTTGGCGAAGCGGTTGAGCGCGGCAAACCAGACGGCATAGGTTTTACCGGCGCCGGTGCTGGCATGAAGTAGCCCGGATTGCCCCTGCCTGACCGCGGCCCACACCTGTTTTTGAAAGGCGAAGGGTTTCCAGCCGCGAGCGGTGAACCATTTTTTTGCGAAGTCGGGGGAGGTTCCCATGCCGGCGGCGTGCGCTCTGAAAGTGTTCTTTCAGTGACCGCAGTACGCGCGCACAAGTTTAATTGATGTGCTGTTCTACTTTCGAACGACACCTGATCACTGTGGGAGCGAGCTTGCTCGCGATGAGGCCATGTCAGGCGACTTCTTTGTGTCGGCCAGACCGCTATCGCGAGCAAGCTCGTTCCCACAGGTATTGCGGCGAACCCTTACTTGAGGTTACCGCTGAGAAATTGCTGCAACCGCTCGCTCTTCGGATTACCCAGCACGTCTTCCGGCGCGCCTTCTTCCTCGACCAGCCCTTGATGCAGGAACAGCACCTGGCTCGAGACCTTGCGGGCGAAGCTCATTTCATGGGTGACCATGATCATGGTCCGGCCTTCTTCGGCCAGGCCCTGGATCACCCTGAGCACTTCACCGACCAGTTCCGGATCGAGCGCCGAGGTCGGTTCGTCGAACAGCATGACTTCCGGCTCCATCGCCAATGCGCGGGCAATGGCGACCCGTTGCTGTTGGCCCCCGGACAGGAACGCCGGGTACTGGTCCGCCACGCGCGCCGCCAGACCGACCTTGTCGAGGTAGCGGCGGGCACGGTCCTCGGCTTCTTCCTTGCTGCAACCGAGCACCCGGCGCGGGGCCATGGTGATGTTTTCCAGCACGGTCATGTGGCTCCACAGGTTGAAGTGCTGGAACACCATGGCCAGGCGCGTGCGGATGCGTTGCAGTTCATCGGGATCGGCCACGTGAATGCCGTGGCGATCCTTGGCCATGCGGATGTTCTGCCCGTCGAGGCTCATCGTGCCGTCGTTGGGCTGTTCGAGAAAGTTGATGCAACGCAGGAACGTACTTTTACCCGAACCGCTGGCGCCGATCAGGCTGATGACGTCGCCGGTGTTGGCCTTGAGTGAAACGCCTTTGAGCACATGATGATCGCCATAGCTTTTATGCAGGCCTTCGATGGTCAGTTTGTACATGGGGCATGCATCCTCAAGGCGAAAGTAGGTAGCCGCTGCGATAGGCTTCGGTGCCCGCGACGTGGGCGATCACCATGCCGGCAGTGGCCATGCGCCGCAGCGAACGGGCGTACATCAGCCCGGCGGCGGTGCAATGAACGGGGGTGACGCGATCGTTGATCGGGTCGATGATTTCGGCGATCAGTTGCCCGGCCTCCAGGTATTCCCCCGGCAGCGCGGTGAACACCAGCAAACCGCCCACGGGCGTGGCCACCGGTTCGACGCCGGCCAGTGGCGTGGCGGGGTAGGGCAGTGTGGGCAATGGCGCCGGTTCGCCGGCAATCGCACCGAAATGAATCAGGTAATCAATCAACGCCTGGCAGTCGAGGCTGGCCAACGGGTGATTGACGTCGCCCTGGCCACGCAGTTCGACGGTGACCGAGAAGCTGCCCGGCGGAATGTCGAAGTGCTCGCCGAAGCGTTCCTGCAATTGCCACCAAATCAGGGTGAAGCATTCGTCGAACGACTGACCGCCGGAGTCGGTGGCCAGCAAGCTGGCTTCGGCACCGATGTAGCGGGCCAGCGGCTCGACCTGCGGCCAGGCCTGCGGCGTGGTGTACAAGTGCGCGACCGCTTCGAAGTCGCAATGCAGGTCCAGCACCATGTCCGCATCACAGGCCAGTCGTTGCAGGATCAGGCGCTGGGATTGCAATTGGGTGCTGGCCGTCTGCTTCGCCAGCGCCTGACGCAGGCTGCTGCGGATCAGTTCGAGGTTGCGTTGCGGATCATCGCCGAGCTGGCCTTCGATCGCATTGCCGACTTCTTCGCTCAGGTCGACGAACCAGCGATTGAAATTCTGCCCGCTTTCGAGCTCGTAGCGACCCAGCGGTACATCCATCAACACTTGTTCGAGGCCAACCGGGTTGGCGATAGGTACCAGCACGATTTCGCTGCGCAGATGGCCGGCGGCCTCCAGCTCGGCCAGGCGCCGCTTGAGGTGCCAGGCCACCAGCATGCCGGGCATTTCATCGGCGTGCAGGGAGGCCTGGATATAGATTTTGCCTTGGGCCGACGTCGGGCCGAAGTGGAAGCTGTGAATCTGTCGTGCGGTCCCCGGCAGCGGGGCGAGCAGGTCATGTATCTGATGGCGCATCTGCAAGTCCTAGTGGGTCGGCCCGAGGAACGCCAGCCATCGACGTTCGGCGAGGCGGAACAGGCCAACCAGCGCAAAGGTAATGGTCAGGTAAATCAGCGCGGCGATGCCGAACGACTGGAAGGTCAGGAACGTCGCCGAGTTGGCGTCGCGCGCGACTTTAAGGATGTCCGGTATGGTCGCGGTGAACGCCACGGTGGTCGAGTGCAGCATCAGAATCACTTCGTTGCTGTAATACGGCAACGAACGACGCAGCGCTGACGGCATGATCACGTAGGCATACAGCTTCCAGCCGGTCAGGCCGTAGGCTTTGGCGGCCTCGACTTCACCGTGGTTCATGCTGCGAATCGCTCCGGCGAAAATCTCCGTGGTGTAAGCGCAGGTGTTCAGGGCGAAGGCGAGGATCGTGCAGTTCATTGCATCGCGAAAGAACGCATCGAGTATCGGTTGCTCGCGCACCGCGGCCAGGCTGTAAATCCCGGTGTAACAAATCAGCAACTGGATATAGAGCGGCGTGCCACGGAACAGATAAGTGTAGAACTGCACCGGCCAGCGCACATAGAAATGCGGCGATACCCGGGCGATGGACAGTGGGATCGACACCAAAAACCCGATCACGATCGAGGCCGTCAGCAGCCACATGGTCATGGCCAGGCCGGTGATGTTGTAGCCGTCGGTATAAAGGAAAGGTCTCCAGTATTCCTGCAGGAGTTCGATCATCGCACGGCCTCCCGGGAACCGGCGGCGTAGCGGCGTTCAAGCCAGCGCAGGATGAAGTTGGACGCACTGGTGATCAGCAGGTAAATCAGCGCGGCCAGCACCAGGAAATAAAACAGCTGATAGGTGCTTTTGCCGGCGTCCTGGGCGGCTTTGACCAGGTCGGCGAGGCCGATGATCGACACCAGCGCGGTCGCCTTGAGCATCACCATCCAGTTGTTGCCGATGCCCGGCAGGGCGAAACGCATCATCTGCGGGAACACCACAATGCGGAAGCGCTGGCCGCGTTTGAGGCCATAAGCGGTGGCGGCTTCGACCTGACCTCGGGGGACCGCGAGGATCGCGCCGCGAAAGGTTTCAGTGAAATACGCGCCATAAATGAAGCCCAAGGTGATAACCCCGGCGCTGAACGGGTTGATCTCGATGTATTCCCATTCCATGAAATCGGTGAACGACGTCAGCCAGGTTTGCAGGCTGTAGAAAATCAGCAGCATCAGCACCAGGTCCGGCACGCCGCGAATCAGCGTGGTGTAAATCTGCGCCGGCACGCGCACCAGTTTGACTTTCGACAGCTTGGCGGTGGCACCGAGCAGGCCGAGCAAGACGGCCACCAGCAGCGACAACGCGGATAATTTGATGGTCATCCAGGTGCCTTCCATCAACAACGGACCGAAGCCCTTGAGGCTGAAGGCGGAGAGCCCCAGATTCTGTAAGAGGTTTTCGAACATTAATCAGCAACCTGACGGGATGAAAAAAGCGCCCATCGCGAGATGGGCGCCGCGCATTATTTGCCGCTGTACAGATTCAGATCGCCAAAGTGTTTCTTCTGAATGGTGGCGTAGGTGCCATCGTCGTGTAACGCTTTGATACCTTTATCCAAAAGTGCCTTGAGGTCTTTGTTACCTTTCGAGATACCGACAGCTGTTTTGGCCGGCAGCAATTCGCTGTCGACCGGCTTGCTGACTTCGTAGCCTTCGCCTTTAGGCGACTTCAAAAAGCCCAGTTCGGCTTGCAGCATGTCCTGGATGGCCGCGTCGAGGCGACCGGACATCAGGTCCGAATACACCTGATCCTGGTTCTGATAGGCCTGGGTTTTCACCCCGGCCTTGTCCAGCACAGCCTTGGCGTAGGCTTCCTGAATGGTGCCTTGCTCGTAGCCAACGGTCTTGCCCTTCAGGGACGCAACGTCTTCGCTCAGGCCGGAACCTTTCTTGAACACGTAAGCGGTAGGGCCGGAGAACAGCTCGCCGGAAAAGTCGATGACTTTTTCGCGGGCCGGGGTGACGGTCATCGAAGAGATCACGCCGTCGAATTTATTGGCCTTGAGGCCCGGAATCATGCCGTCGAAATCGCTTTCGACCCATTTGCACTTGACCTTCAGCTCGGCGCAGATCGCGTTCCCCAGATCAATGTCGAAGCCCAGCAGGCTGCCATCGGCCGCTTTCGACTCGAATGGAGCGTAGGAAGGGTCAACGCCAAAACGCAATTCTTTGTATTCCTTGGCCAACGCGGAACCCGCAGCCATGCACAACGCCAGTGCAGAAAGGGTCAGCAATGCTTTTTTCATTATTCAATCCCTAAGAACCAATATGAGCGCTTGTGGCGCAGAATTATTGTTACTGGAAAGCGTAAGACCCATTCAAAGTAGCAATTTCCGAACCAGAGTGCCGAACAAGCGTTTAAAAGGTGATTCAAGAAATGGCAGCGGGGGATTTATGCACGAAAACGGGCGTCGGGAAAAGCCCGCACTAAAATGGTTCCACGTGGTGCGAATTCCTGTGGGAGCGAGCTAGTGTGGTGAGGGGATTTGTGGTGAGGGGATTTATCCCCGTTCGGCTGCGAAGCAGTCGTAGCTATTTTACAAGCTGTATCTGGTACACCACGGTTGGCGAATTTCGGGCCGCTTCGCAGCCCAACGGGGATAAATCCCCTCACCACAAATCCCCTCACCACAAAGGCTCGCCCACAGAGAGAATTGGGTTAACCCAGTAAATCCTGCAGGGTAGCCAGGTTGTCAGCCTCGTCGACGGTCTTGTCCTGCCGCCACCGCAACATGCGCGGAAACCGCACCGCAATCCCGCTCTTGTGCCGTTTGGACAGGGCGATCCCCTCAAAGCCCAACTCAAACACCAGGCTCGGTTTCACGCTGCTGACCGGGCCGAACTTCTCCACCGTGGTCTTGCGCACGATGCTGTCGACCTGGCGCATTTCGGCGTCCGTGAGCCCTGAATACGCCTTGGCGAACGGCACCAGCGCGCGCTCGCTGGCGTCGGACGGGCCATCCCATACGGCGAAGGTGTAGTCGCTGTAGAGACTGGCCCTGCGCCCGTGGCCGCGTTGCGCGTAGATCAACACCGCATCGACGCTGAACGGGTCGACTTTCCATTTCCACCAGACGCCCATGTCCTTGGTGCGGCCGACGCCATACAGGGCATCGCGGGCCTTGAGCATCATGCCTTCGACACCGAGGCTGCGGGACGCTTCGCGTTGGCGGGCGAGGTCGAACCAGTCATTGCCGGTCAGCACCGGGGAGGGCAGTAACACCGGGTTGTTGCACTGCGCGATGACCTGCTCCAGTTGGCTCCGGCGTTTGGCTTGAGGCTGGCTGCGCCAGTCTTCGCCGTTCCATTCCAGCAAGTCGTAGGCAAGGACCACCACGGGCACGTCATCGAGGATTTTCTTGCCCAGGGTTTTGCGGCCGATGCGCTGCTGCAGCAGGGCGAACGGTTGCACCGAGGGTGCCAATGGTGCCGAAGGATCGAAGGCGTCTGCGGTGTCCGGTTGTGCGGTTTTCCACACGACAATTTCCCCGTCGATCACTGTGCCGTCGGGCAGGCCGTGGACCAGGCTGTCGAATTCAGGAAAGCGCTCGGTGACCAGTTCTTCACCGCGCGACCAGACCCACAATCGACCGTCGCGCTTGACTACCTGGGCGCGGATGCCGTCCCACTTCCATTCCACTTGCCAGTCACTGGCCGGCCCGAGTAAGGCTTCGAACTGTTCGACCGGTTGCGACAGCGCATGGGCGAGAAAAAACGGATACGGCTGACCGCCGCGCTGGGCGTGTTCATCGGACGATTCAGCGGCGATCAGCTTCAAGTAACTGGCGGCGCTCGGCCGGTTGGACAAGTCGGTATAACCCACCAGGCGCTGGGCCACGCGTTTGCTGTCGAGCTGGGCCATCGCCGCCAGAGCGCGGGTCACCAGCAATTTTGAAACGCCGACGCGGAAACTGCCGGTGATCAGTTTGATGCACAGCATCAGGCTGTGGCGGTCCAGTTGCGCCCAGAGTTCGGGCAGTTTTTCGGCAAGCACTTGCGGGGATTCACCGCGCAAGGGCAAGAGTTTGTCCTCGATCCACACCGCCAATCCGTCCTCAGACGTGTGCGGTGCTTCGGGCAGCACCAGCGAAATGGTTTCTGCCATGTCGCCGACCGCCTGATAGCTTTCTTCGAACAACCACGGCGACAGCCCGGAAACCGCCACGGCGAGTTCACGCAGGACACGCACGGGCACCAACTGACGAGGGCGCCCGCCGGACAAAAAGTACACCGCCCACGCGGCGTCTGCGGGCGCAGCTTTTGCGAAATAGACTTTCATCGCCGCCAGTTTGGCGTTGCTCGACGTCGTGGCATCGAGCTCGGCATACAACTCGGCGAAGGCTTTCATGGCAACACCTCGGCGCTTGCAGGTTCGACGGCTGCGATGTCTTCCTCATCATCGCCGTACTCGGTGCTGAAGCCTTGAGCGTCCAGACCTTGTTCGCGCAAATGGCGCACCAGCACCGCAATTGAGCCGTGGGTGACCATGACGCGCTCGGCGCCGGTCTGTTCGATAGCCCAGAGCAAGCCCGGCCAGTCGGCATGGTCGGACAGCACAAAGCCGCGATCCACACCACGCCGGCGCCGCGTGCCGCGCAAGCGCATCCAGCCGCTGGCGAAACCGTCGCTGTAGTCGCCGAAACGGCGCATCCACGTGCTGCCGCCTGCCGAAGGCGGGGCCAGGACTAAAGCCTTGCGCATCAGCGGGTCGCTTTTTTTGATGTCGCCGGCGTAGATCGTGGGCGGTATGCGAATGCCACCTTCGCGGTATACCCGATTCAACGGCTCGACGGCGCCGTGCACCAGAATCGGGCCGAGGCTGGCGTCGATGCCGTGGAGAATCCGCTGCGCCTTGCCGAAGGAATAGCAGAACAACACGCTGGCTTTGTCGTCGGCGGCATTGGCCTGCCACCACTCATTGATCTCGGCAAAAATCTGCGCCTGGGGTTGCCAGCGATAGATTGGCAGGCCGAAGGTCGATTCGGTGATGAAGGTGTGGCAGCGCACCGGTTCGAAGGGCGCGCAGGTGCCGTCGGGTTCGATCTTGTAATCCCCCGAGGCGACCCAGACTTCACCGCCGTATTCCAGACGCACCTGGGCGGAGCCGAGCACATGGCCGGCGGGGTGGAAGCTCAGGGTGACGCCGTGGTGCAACAGCCGTTCGCCGTACGCCAGGGTTTGCAGGTTGATGTCCTGGCCCAGTCGCGCGCGCAGAATGCCTTCGCCGGGCGCGGCCGCCAGATAATGCTGGTTGCCGCCGCGGGCATGGTCGCCGTGGGCGTGGGTGATGACCGAACGCTCGACCGGCCGCCACGGGTCGATATAGAAATCCCCGGCCGGGCAGTACAAACCTTCGGGACGCGCGATAACAAGGTCCATGTCGTTACCAAAATGGAGGGATTTGTTAGCTATGAGGTGGGCGCGAGGTCGGAAGTTCTATCAATTTTGCGCAAAAGGATCGCAGCCTTCGGCAGCTCCTACGGATAAACGCGAATCCACCGTAGGAGCTGCCGAAGGCTGCGATCTTTTGATCTTATTTCCCGGGTGTCAGGGTCAACCGCTTGCTGCCGTACACCTTGTCAAAATTCTGCGGCTGCATCGGCAAGCTCATGTATTGCCCCTTGAGCCACGGATCGACGCTGTCGAGGTAATTCGGGCTGGCCGGGTTGCCGGACTGGCCGGTGCCGTTCTGGCCCATCAGCGGTTCGGCCTGGCCGAAGTCGACAATAAAGCGCATGGCGGGCGCCAGCGTCGTGTTGAAGTCCTGACCCCAGGCGAACGCCGCAGTGTTCAACGTGGTGTGATCGCCACCCGCCGCGAGTGGCCCGCGCACGGTCTGGCCGCTGGCATTCTTCCACTCATAGCGGTGCAATTTTCCCCACTGCCAGGCTTTATGGTCGCCGCCCAACTGACTGTCGCCCGCGGAAATGGCCGCCGCGAGGCTGCGGGCGAGAATTACCGGTTTGTCTTCTTTCTGCGGCGTGCGCGCGTCATCCCAGAACGGGCTGTCTTCACGGCCCAGCAGGTGATCGGCCTGCGCCGCGTAGGACAACTTGCCGTTGGCGATAAAGGCTTTCCACGCCGGGCTGCTTTCCGGGCCCAGTTCGTCAAGGAAGATCTGCCGGGTGCTTTGTTGCAGGAACAACTCGTAAATCGCTGCGTCGGCGGAAGTCGCCGCAAGTTTGCCGTCGAACGCGATCAGGCGGCCCAAGGCCTCGCGAGCCTTGTCGCGATCAGCGACTGGCAACGCATCGATTGCCTGCTTGAGCGGCTGGGCCATGCCCGGCGCGGCAAACATTTTCTTCAGTTTGGCCGCGAAGGTAGTGGTCTGATCGTATTGCATGGCGATCAGGCTGCGGGTGTCGTGTTTGCCGACACCGGCCAGTTCGGCCAGGCGTTCGCCTCGTTCCGGCGCCGACCAGGAGTTGGACAGTTGCATGCCGTAGCCATGGGGAATGACCCGCTGGTTGGCGGTGCCCAGCCAGCCTTGCGCCGGGTCCTGATCGTACGGGTGCAGCATCGGGTCGGCGTAACCGTCCCAGTCGTAGCGACCTTCCCAACCTGGCGACGGCAGCAGGCCTTCGCCTTCGCGGCGGTTCGGGTAACGGCCGGTGACTTGCCAGCCGATGTTACTGGCGTCGGCGAACACCAGGTTCAGAGTGATCGCGCGGATCTCCCGGCTGGCGTCCGACGCTTTCTCGACGGTCCTTGCCCGTGACAGGTCGAAAAACGCATCGAGTGATTTGTCGTCAGTGAAATTCGGCGTCTGCAACGCCAGGCCCAAACCGTTGGCCAGCGCGGTGCCTTGGGCGCTGTTGAGCAACGGTCCGTGGCGGGTTTCGTACACCGCTTCGCGAATCGAGCGCTGGCCTTTGACGAAATAGGTTTCGTTGCGAACGATCACCGGCTGCCATTTGCCGCCGACCTCATAGGAAAGTCCGTTGCCCTGGCGTTTGATTTTCTCCAGGAACAGGTCCTGGTTATCGCCCATGACCGACGTCATGCTCCACGCCACTTTGCCGTTGAAACCGCCAAGCACCATGGGCAACCCGGCGATGGTCACGCCGGAGGCCTGATATTTCGGCGCGCGGATCTGCACGTAACTGAACAGCGACGGCACACCCAGCGGGCCGTGGCTATCGCTGGCCAGCAGGCTCTTGCCGCTGCGGCTGCGTTGCGCGCCCATCGCCCAATTGTTCGATGACGTGGCGCCCAGCAGATTCAGATCGGACAGTTGGCCAGTGGCCTTGCTGATTTCGGCAAGCCCTGCGACGGCGCCATTGAGCTTGATGCCGTGCAGTTTTTCCGCTTCGGCCACCGGCAGTTTTTCGTCGGGGGCGGAGGGTGTCAGCCACGGGAGTTTGTCGGTGGTTACCGACTGGGCCAGCACCAGCGAGGAAATCTCCTCGGGCAGGTTGGCCGACTGGCTGAAGTTCAACAGGCAGAAAATCAGCGCCGAATCTTCCGGTTTCCAGTACTCGGGCTTGTAGCCAGTGGCGGCGAGGTCAGCCGGGAGTTTGTCGCGGTAGCGGAACAGGTAGGCGTTGACGCCGCGGGCGTAGACTTCGAAGAAGCGTTTGAGGCGCGGCGACGAAGCCTTGTACAGCTCGCCGGCGCTTTTCTTCAGGTTGACGGCGCGCATGTAGCGGTCTGCGTCCAGCAGGTCCGAACCGGACATCTCCGACAAACGGCCTTGGGCCAACAGGCGCAAAGTGACCATTTGCGTGATGCGGTCGCTGGCGTGTACGTAACCGAGGGCGAACAGGGCGTCGTGGAAGCTGTTGCTTTCGATCAGCGGCATGCCCATGCCATTGCGGCGCACTGAAACGTTCTGCGCCAGGCCTTTGAGCGGCTGCACGCCGACGGTGGGCGGGAGGGTGTCCTGGGTGTTCCAGGTCTGACAACCGGTCAGGCCCAAAACACCGGCCACTGCTGCGGCAACGCCGAACCGGGGAAGAAAATGTGTAAGGGCTGGCGAGGCCATGGCAAAGCTCCTGCGGGGGTAAAGGCGCAATAAAGGCGCTACGTTAGAGAGCAGGAGGAGGGCGCGCAAGCGGGGTATGGGGTTATTTCAGGATTTGTCTGCCGAACGCGAAAAATCGCAGGCTTCGCCAGCTCCTACAGGGGATGTAGGAGCTGGCGAAGCCTGCGATCTTTTGACTGTGGGTTTGATGGCTTGCCTGCAAGAGAAGGTAATGCTGAAGTGCAGAAAAATCCAATGACCTTGCATGAGAAAAGTCGGCATGGAGCTCAAGACCAACGCGGCGCTGATCATCATCGATCAACAGAAAGGCATCCTGGAACCCAGGCTCGGCCGGCGAAATAATCCTCAGGCCGAAATGCGCATGCTGTCGTTGCTGGCGCATTGGCGCGATACCGGGCGACCTGTGATTCATGTGCCGCACTTGTCGCGCTCGGCGGATTCGGTGTTCTGGCCGGAACAATCGGGCGTGGAGTTTCAAGAACGGTTTCAGCCACTGGCCGGCGAGCAGTTGATTCAGAAACAGGTGCCGGATGCGTTCTGTGGGACGGGGCTGGAGGCGGGTTTGCGTGGGGCGGGGATCGATCAGCTGGTCATCGTGGGCGTAGCGACTCACAACTCGGTGGAGTCCACGGCGCGAACGGCCGGGAATCTGGGGTTTGAGGCGTGGGTGGTGGAGGATGCGTGCTTTACCTTCGACAAGGCTGATTACTTTGGGAATGCGCACTCGGCCGAAGAGGTGCATGCGATGTCGCTGGGGAATCTGCAGGGGGAATATGCGACGGTCGTGAGCACCGTGCAGATCCTGACTTAAAGGTGACTTCGAAGGCCTCTTCGCGAGCAGGCTCGCTCCCACAGGGAAACGCGGTGCAAATGTGGGAGTGAGCTTGCTCGCGATGGCTATTCAACAGGCGAAGCGTTTTTTCGCCCGAAGCATCAAGCGCCGTGGCACTTCTTGAATTTCTTGCCGTTGCCACACGGGCAAGGGTCGTTGCGGCCGACGTCTTTCAGGGCGTTGCGCACCGGTTCCTGGTGCGCGTGGCCGCAGTTCGGGCCGTGGACATGGCCATGGTCGTGATCATGGTGGTCGTGATGGTCATGATCGTGGTTGCAGTCAGGGCCATGGACGTGAGGTTGCTGGGTCATCGGGTGTGCTCCGGAATTAAATCGGCGGGGATTATCACGCCATTACGCGCCAGGTGCACGTAGTGCGCGATGAATAAACCGGTTTCCAGCTCACCTTCCAGACGATAGGGGACGGGTTGATCGGGTTTTTTCAGCAATTTCACCAAGTCCCGCACCTTGGGCCACAGGTTGGTGCGGATCGGCACTTTGAAGTACGCGCTGTGTCTGGGGCTGACCGTGAACCAGTGTTCGTGCTCGCCTTCGGTCAGCAGTATGTCGCCGACGTGAATGCGGTATTCGATGCCGCGCACGGTCAGGTCACTGTCGTTGGGGTTGTCGACGCGAAAGTACAGCAGGAAGCGTTGCTGCATCAGTTTGGCCTGGACGACTTCGACCTTGACCAGATGCACTTGCGGTTCGGCTGCGTCGCCGTTGAACCAGGACGCACAGCCGCCGAGCCCGAGGAACAGGAGCAGGGTGAGCAGGTGCAGTGCGAGCCGACGGGTGATCATGGTGAAGTTTCTCCCTTGAGCACCAGTCTAGCCCCAAAAGATCGTCCGACCGCGGCCCGAGCCTTCGGCAGCTCCTACAGGTGTACGCCATTCCAATGTAGGAGCTGCCGCAGGCTACGATCTTTTACGTCACCTCACGCGCCGAAATACCCCGCGCAACACTTCTTGAACTTCTGCCCGCTGGCGCACGGGCAGGCATCGTTGCGTCCGGCCTTGAGTGACACGGTCGGGTCGATGAAATACCAGTGGCCGGCGTTCTGCACAAAGGAGGAACGCTCGCGGTGACTGTGCTCACCGCTGCCGTCGTGCCAACGCGCGGTGAAAGTCACGAAAGCGTGTTCCGGTTGACCGCCGAAAACCTCGGAGCTTTCCACCTCAAGGCCTAGCCAGGTGCTCTGCGCGCTCCAGTCGCTGATGGACTGCCGATTCAGGCCCGCCTGTTGCGCGGGCAGAGTGGTCGCAACCAGATAATCGATCAGGCCCAACACGTAGGCGCTGTAGCGCGAGCGCATCAGCGCCTCGGCACAGGGCGCCGGGTGTCCGGCATGGTAATGGCCGCAGCAGGCATCGAGCAGGGTGCCGCTGCCGCAGGGGCAAATGGATGTACTCATTGCGTTACCACCAATATTTCCCGAAATTTTCCGGATTGGCCCAAAACCGCGAGTTGAGCCAGTCGGGGACTTGTTTGTAGTCAAGCAGGTCGTAGGTAAACAGTGTCAGTACCTGATCGTCGCGCTGAAAGCGTTCGCTGGCTTGCAGGGCCAGGGAGAAAAAGTCGGTCTCCTGCCAGCCGCTGGCCGGCAGGTCCGCCAGCACCGCAATGCGACTGGCATTGAGGTTGCGAATCCCGCCGAGCAAATTCAGACCGTCACGTTTGGGCAAATGTTCGAGGCAGTCGACCACCAGCGCCAGATCGAACCTTTGCGCCGCCAGCTCGGCAGGCAACGGCCCGGGCGCCGCATAGGCTACGCAGGTGTCGGGGTGTGCCAGCCTGAACGCTTCAAGCGCGGGAAACTCACTGGCGCCGATCAGCAACAGGCGCGGCGGGGCATATCGATCCAGCAAAGCGGCCAGTGCCTGCTGGGGCGTGCGCGAAGAAATACCTGCAATCATCGAAGATCCTCAATCAGAGCGCCAAGACTAGCCTGCTCCAAGGCCCAGATATAGAGCGGCTTAGCGGCAAAAGTGCCGATCCCCCGTGAACACGGGACGAAAACAGCAATGGCCTATTGCTGGCGGAGATTAAAACTCGGGTCTTTACTCCCTGAATCGGTTCTAAGCCGATCCTTCAGGAGAAAACTAGATGAGCATAGTCCGGACAGCATTACCCTTGGTTCTGCTAACCAGTGTGTTGACTGGTTGCGCAGGTTTGCAGAAAACCGACTGGCCGACCTGTGCGGCGGTCGGTGGTGTCGTGGGTGCGGGTCTCGGTGCAACCGAGAGTGCGGCATGGGCGGGGTATGGCGCGCTGCTGGTTGGCGGTACGGCCGCTGCCTATTGCTGGGTTCACGGTGATGGTGACGAAGACGGCGATGGCGTGCCGGACAGCCGCGACAAGTGCCCGGGTACGCCTAGAGGCGTGCAGGTCGATGCCGATGGTTGCCCGCCACCTGTCCCAGCGCCAGTGGTTGAAGAGGCGGTAGTGGTCAAGGAAGAAACCATTGTGATCCGCGATGTTCACTTCCAGTTCGACAAAGCCACACTGACCCCTTCCGACAAAGATGTCCTCAACACCATCGCCACGCGCCTGAAACAGGAGGCTGCCACCGCTCAGTTGACTGTGACCGGTCACACCGACAGCGTGGGCAGCGATGCCTACAACAAAAAACTGTCTGATCGCCGGGCACACTCGGTGGTTGAGTACCTGATTTCCCAAGGCGTACCGCGCAGCAGCTTCGTGTCTGTGGCCGGTGCCGGTGAGAGCCAGCCGGTGGCCGATAACTCAACCGCGGACGGCCGCGCGTCGAACCGTCGCACGGAAATCAAAATCAACCGTTGAGCCCCTTGCATCCGCGGCTTGTGCAGTCGCGGATGCACGTCTTTACTCCTGTGTGACCGGCATCGGCCGGTAACACAGGAGCTTTCACCATGAGTGTTCTCTCAAGGACCGTCTTGCCGGTTCTGCTGTTTGGCAGTCTGTTGACCGGTTGCGCGACTCACAGCGATGGCACCGCCCCCCTCAATCAACGTACCTGGCCGGTCTGCAGCGTGATCGGCGGGCTGGTTGGCGGTGGCTTGGGCGCGCTGCAGAGTGGCGGCTGGGCGGCTGGCGGAGCGGCGCTCGGTATCCTGACCGGCGGCTTGATCTGTTATGCCCAGGACGGCGACGAAGACGACGATGGCGTGTTCGACCGACGTGATCGCTGCCCCGACACACCCGCCAATACCCCGGTCGAACATCACGGATGTCCGCTGCCGCAGTACCCGGCCAGTGTGAAACCGGCTGAACCTGCGCAACCGGAAGTCATCACCCTGAGCGATGCGAACGACGTTTTGTTCGCGTTCAACCAGTCCGACCTGACGCCATCGGCGCAAAGTGAGCTGGATACGTTCGTGCCCAAATTGCAAGGCGCGGATGTGACGAGCATCAAAGTGATCGGTCATACCGATAGCGTGGGTTCGGATGCCTACAACCAGAAGCTCTCGGAACGACGCGCCAGCAGCGTGGCGGCTTATCTGCTGGGCATGGGCCTGGCACCTGACAAACTGACCAGTGAAGGTCGCGGTGAACGTGAGCCGGTGGCGGATAACGAAACGGACGAAGGACGCGCGAAAAACCGTCGCGTGGAATTGCACATCAATCGCTGAACCGCGCGATAGAGCCGTCGGGCAACGATAGGCGTTGCACCGACGGCCATTCGACGGCCTTCATGAAGAATTTTCCGTTGCCCTCTGGCTTATCCCGCGTGGAAGCCGTTACTGTGCGCGCAAAGAATAATTCGCAACGGGGGAGCGTATGAAGGTGATCTGGGGGCTGGGGAAGCTGTTGACCCTGCTGTTCTGGCTGGTGGTAGCGGTCAATCTGCTGATCCCGTTTGTTCATCCGCTGCACCTGTTAGTCAACGCGGCCGGCGCTGCGCTGGCAGTCCTTCACGTGCTCGAGGCGCTGTTGTGTTTTCGCAGCCTCAGAGGGCGCGCCCACCCTTGGAGTGATCGCCTGAAGATCATCTTCTTTGGTGTTTTCCACCTGCAAACCATTCCGGCTCCTGCCGTACCGAAGGCTTCCCATGCGTAAACTCTGTCTGCTCGCCGCACTCGTCAGCCCGCTCGCCTGCGCCCAAGTGGTGAGCGTGGAAACCAATTCGCTGATGCGCTTGCCCAACACCACCAGCACCTTGCAGCTGGAACGCCTGGAAGTGGCCGATTACGGCACGCTGCTGATCCCCTCGAACGTGACCGAAGTCAGCGTCGGCGAGCTGCATCTGGGCCGTGATGCGCGGATCGCCATCGTGCCCGGCGAGACGGCGCTGGAGCTGAAGGTCGATCGGGCCGATTTGTCCGAAGGCAGCCAGATTACCGCGCGCGGTGCGCCGGGCACTTATCTGAAGGCGGCACGTTCGGGGCGCAATCTGAATGTGCAGATCAAGGCACTGAATGCGCCGCAGTTGATGGTCGACGCACGCGGTGGCGCCGGGGCGCCGGGTTTTGTCGGTCTCGACGGCGCCAACGGTCAGGCCCCGGGTTGCACCTGGGGCCAGGCCGGTCGCGGAGCCGATGGCAGCAATGGCAGCGACGGCCAACCGGGTGCGCCGGGTGCACTGGTCAGGCTGGCAGTGCCGCAGAGTTATCCGGTGGAGCAGATTCAGGTTCAGGTGGCTGGCGGTGCCGGCGGCCTGGAGGGCCCGGGCGGCAAGCCGGGGGCAGGTGGCAAAGCCAAGGGTTGCATCGTTTACAAGGCCGATGGCGGCAAGAGCGGCAAACCGGGCGCTGACGGTCAGCCAGGGGCAGCGGGTGCGGCGGGGTCGGTGACGGTGCAGCGGTTGTAAAAACCACCGAGAACGCCTGTGGTGATGGTGCTTGGGGGGAACTGTGGTGAGGGGATTTATCCCCGTTGGGCTGCGAAGCGGCCCCAATCCTATCCGCAGTACCAGACTTTTACGACTGCTTCGCAGCCGAACGGGGATAAATCCCCTCGCCACAAAGCTCCCTCGCCACAGTTGATTTGTTTGCCTTAGAACATCGGTCGGGCCGAGGCGATTGCTACTAATACCAACCCGACAAGCAGATTTATCCCCACCAATTTGCGAATCTTCCCCAGCACCGCAGCCCCCGTCGGCCAATCCTGCGCCTCTACCGCCGTGCGCAATTCCGGCAACAGCAACGCCTGAATCCTGATGAACAGCGCCGTCATCACCACATACAACCCCATCATCACCTGCACGTAACGCGGCGCCGTTTCGAAACCGGTGTATTGCAGATGGATCATGCCGACCCCGCTGATCGGCAACAGCACCACCGCGACCCAGACCCAGCGAAAGAAACCTTGAAACACTTCCACCCACAGCTTCAATCGGGCGGGACCTTCCAATGCCTTCATTGCAGCAGGGCGCAAAACCATCCACGCGAAAAACATGCCGCCGACCCAGACCAGGGCGGACAGCACATGCAGGGTGTAAACGATGCCAAAAGGTGTCATTGAGGTACTCCGTTCTGCGCGGGATTAATTAGCGGGGTATGATAGCCGCCGAACCGAACCACTGAAAATTTATCCAGCGTTTTTAGCGCCCGACAATCCATGATCAGCACAGAACTCAAAACCACGATCCAGGGCGCCTACTCGCGTTTTCTCGAAGCCAAGAGCCTCAAGCCGCGGTACGGCCAACGCCTGATGATCGCTGAAATTGCCAAGGTCCTCGGTGACATCGACACCGACGACGAAGGCCGGCGCAGTGGCGACCCCGCGATTGTCGCGGTGGAAGCCGGCACCGGTACCGGCAAAACCGTGGCTTACAGCCTGGCGGCGATCCCGACCGCGAAAGCCGCCGGCAAACGCCTGGTGATCGCCACGGCCACCGTGGCGCTGCAAGAGCAGATCGTCTACAAGGATCTGCCCGACCTGATGCGCAACAGCGGGCTCAATTTCAGTTTCGCCTTGGCCAAGGGCCGCGGGCGCTACATGTGCCTGTCCAAGCTCGACATGCTGCTGCAGGAAGGTCATGCGCAAACCGCCACGGCGCAGCTGTTCGAAGAAGAAGGCTTCAAGATCGAGGTCGATGAGGCCAGTCAAAAGCTGTTCACCAGCATGATCGAGAAGCTTGCCGGCAATAAATGGGACGGCGACCGCGACAGCTGGTCCACCGCCCTGGAAGACGCCGACTGGGCGCGCCTGACCACCGATCACAGCCAGTGCACCAACCGTCATTGTCCGAACTTCGGCCAGTGCGCCTTCTACAAGGCTCGCGAAGGCATGGGCAAGGTCGATGTGATCGTCACCAACCACGACATGGTGCTGGCTGACCTGGCCCTCGGCGGTGGCGCGGTGCTGCCGGACCCGCGCGACACCATCTACGTATTCGACGAAGGCCACCACCTGCCGGACAAGGCCATCGGCCACTTCGCCCACTACACGCGCCTGCGCTCCACAGCCGACTGGCTGGAAGCCACCGCCAAGAATCTCACCAAATTACTCGCCCAGCACCCGCTGCCGGGGGATCTGGGCAAGTTGCTCGAGCAGGTGCCGGAACTGGCCCGCGAGATCAAGACCCAGCAGCAATTCATGTTCACTGCCTGTGAGCAGGTCGCTGATTTCAAACCCGGCGAAGACGTCGAAGGCCGCGAGCGGCCGCGTCACCGCTTCGTCGGCGGGGTGATTCCCGAGCACATGCGCGAAATGGGCATCGAGCTGAAGAAAGCCTTTGCCCGTCTCACCGACCTGTTCACCCGGCTCACCGAACTGCTCAAGGAAGGCATGGACGGCGAGGTCAACATCGGCATCGCCAGCAACCAGGCCGAAGAGTGGTATCCACTGTTCGGCAGCCTGTTGTCGCGTTCTTCGGGCAATTGGGAATTGTGGGTCGCGTTCACCGCTGAAGACCCGGAAGACAATCCGCCGATGGCGCGCTGGCTGACCTTGGCGGAAAGCGGTTCGCTGTTCGACATCGAGGTCAACGCCAGCCCGATCCTCGCGGCGGAAATGCTCCGGCGCAACCTGTGGAACGTGGCGTACGGCGCGCTGGTGACTTCCGCGACGCTGACCGCACTCGGCACTTTCGACCGCTTCCGCATGCGCGCCGGTCTGCCGAAAAAAGCCGTGACCGCCGTGGTCCCAAGCCCCTTCCATCACGCCGATGCTGGTGTGCTGCGAGTGCCGGACCTGAAAGCCGACCCTCGGGACGCGCCGGCCCACACTGCCGCGATCATTCGGGATCTGCCGCAATTGGTCGAAGGTTCACGCGGCACTCTGGTTTTGTTCTCATCGCGCAAGCAGATGCAGGACGTGTTCGACGGCCTCGACCGCGATTGGCGCAAGCAGGTGTTCATTCAGGGCAACCTGTCGAAACAGGAAACCCTGAACAAGCACAAGGCGCGGGTCGATGGCGGGGATTCCAGCGTGCTGTTTGGCCTGGCGAGTTTTGCCGAAGGCGTCGACCTGCCCGGCGCGTACTGCGAGCATGTGGTGATTGCGAAGATCCCGTTCTCGGTGCCCGACGATCCGGTTGAAGCTGCATTGGCCGAGTGGATCGAGGCGCGGGGCGGTAATCCATTCATGGAAATCTCGGTGCCGGACGCCTCGCTGAAGCTGGTTCAGGCCTGCGGTCGCCTGCTGCGAACCGAAGAGGACCGAGGCACCATCACCTTGCTCGACCGGCGTCTGGTTACCCAGCGTTACGGCAAAGCCATCCTCAATGCGCTACCGCCATTTCGTCGCGAAATTTCCTGATACACCGGTGGGCCGTTTTGCCCACCGCGCTGTCTATCCTTTCAGCTATTGCATTTCCACTGGCCTTTGAAGGTCGTTAGGGAGAACCACGTTCCTATGATTCGCCGTTCGTTGCCCGCTGTTTTTGCCCTGATGTTCGCAACGCCTCTACTGGCGGCCCCTGCCGGCCAGCAGACGCTGTTCAACTTTGTGCGCCCCGCCGACGTGGTCCAGGTGGCGACTCAGGACGCCAGCCTGCCGCAGTCCAACGCGGAGCAAACGGCCGAAGGTGAAGTGTTGCGCCGGGTGACGTTCAACCCGGTGGCGCAACCGACCCTGCGCCTGACCCCGCAAACCGGTGCCTGGGACTGGTCGCAGTCGGGCGTGATGAGCCTGCGCATCCAGAGCGCGATGAACTGGGCCGTGACCCTGTACGTGAAAATCCAGAGCAACGATGGCAAGACGCTGACCAGTCGCGTCGACCTGCCGGCCGGTCCTGCGCAGACCTTGCTGGTGCCGCTGCAACCGAGTTCGCCGCTGAGCCTGGGCATGAAAGCCGGGCCGCCAATGCCGATGACCGTTGATGGCCAACGCATCCTGCTGGCCAGCAGCGCCGGTGAACTGGATCGCAGCCAGGTGGTGTCGGTGACTTTGTCGATGGATCAACCGAAAGTGGCCCAGAGCATTCTGCTTGAGCGCTTCGGCGTGCAGGACGGCGATACGGTCACTCAAACCGTTTACGGCGCATTGGTGGACGCTTACGGTCAATCGACCCGAAGCAAATGGCCGGAAAAGGTCAGCAGCGATGAGCAATTAAAAAGCGCCGCGACCAAGGAACAACAACAAACCAAAACCTGGCTGGCCGAGCGCGAGAAGTCATCGCTGGACAAGTTTGGTGGCTGGAACAAAGGCCCGGCGTTCAAGGCCAGCGGTTTTTTCCGCACCGAGAAACGTGATGGTCGCTGGTATCTGGTGACGCCAGAAGGCCATCCGTTCTATTCACTGGGGGTCAGCACCGTCACGCCGGACGTCAACCAGACGTACATCGCCGGTCGCGAGTGGATGTTCGAATCGCTGCCAAAACCCGATGAGCCGCTGGCCAGCCACTTTGGCGAAGGCGACAACCGGGGGGGCAATGGCGTTGATCAGGGCCGGGGCTACAACGCCGGTCGCTGGTATGACTTTTATGGCGCGAACTTGCAGCGTCTGTATGGCGCTCCTTGTGGCGTGGGCAGCGAGACCAAGGCCGGTGTCGCCGAAGCGGCCAAGGCGGGCGCGGAGCAAGCCCCGGTCCCGGAGGCGGTTGAGCAGAAACCCGCCGAGCCTTGCACCGCGGTGGTTGATCAACAGCGCTGGGCGAGCCACACCCTGGATCGTCTGCAAGCCTGGGGTTTCAACACGGTCGGCAACTGGAGCGCCCCGGCGCTGGCTAACGCTGATCGCGTGCCTTACACCTTGCCGCTGTCGATTGTCGGCGATTACGCCAGCATCAGCACCGGCACCGACTGGTGGGGTGGCATGCCTGACCCGTTCGACCCGCGTTTCGCCATGGCCACCGAGCGTGCCGTGGCCATCGCCGCCCGTGATCACCGCGACGATCCGTGGCTGATCGGCTACTTCGCCGATAACGAATTGGCCTGGGCCGGCCCCGGCGATGATCCGAAAGCCCGTTACGCGCTGGCCTACGGCACGTTGAAGATGACCACCGACGTGCCGGCCAAACGCGCGTTCCTCAAGCAGCTGCGAGACAAATACCGCAACCAGGCGGGCCTGTCCAAAGCCTGGGGCATCGACCTGCCAGCCTGGGAATTGATGGAAGACCCGGGCTTCGTGCCACCGCTGCCGAGCGCCGAACACCCGGAAATCGAGGCCGACTTCAAATACTTCCAGAAAGTGTTTGCCGACACATACTTCAAAACCATTTCCGACTCGCTCAAGTGGCATGCGCCGAATCAGCTGTTGCTGGGCGGTCGCTTCGCTATCAGCACCCCGGAAGCCGTGGAATCGTGCGCCCAGTATTGCGACGTGTTGAGTTTCAACATGTACACGCTGCAACCGCAGGATGGCTACGACTTCGCCAGGCTGCGCAGCCTCGACAAACCGGTGCTGATCAGCGAATTCAACTTCGGCTCGGCCGATCGCGGCCCGTTCTGGGGCGGCGTGACACAACTCGCGAAAGAAGAAGACCGGGGACCGGCGTACGCCAACTTCCTCAAACAGGCGCTCAGCGAGCCGTCGATTGTGGGTGTGCACTGGTTCCAGTACCTCGATCAACCGGTGACCGGACGTCTGCTGGATGGGGAGAACGGGCATTTCGGGTTGGTAGGCATTACCGATCTGCCGTTTCAAGGCTTTGTCGACAGTGTGCGCAAGAGCAACCTGGCGACCGTCGATCAGTTGAGCAAAGAAGCCGAGAAGGCCAAGGCTGAAGGGGAAAAAGCCAGTCACGATGCCCAGGGTGGCAGGAAGGCCGACGGCGGCAAAGGTGCGGGGCAGGGCGCTGGAAGCTCGGGTGGGCATTCCGGGAAAGGTCACTAGGCGCTGAGTCCGCGTCATCGTTCATCGCTGGCAAGCCAGCTCCCACAGGTTATCGGTTATCCGCCAATCAAGAAGGCAGCCCCGATCCTGTGGGAGCGGGCTTGCCCGCGATGACGGCCTGACAGGCAATATAAAACTCTAATCACCATGGTCGATTCGACCGCCCAGCCCAACCCTGTTCCCAAAACCATCAATGGCTGGAACAATGCCGGCCACTTTGTAAAACGTTTATCCGAGGAAACAGCGGGTGCAGATTCAGGGTCATTACGAGCTCAAGTTCGAAGCGGTGCGTGAGGCATTCGCTGCGTTGTTCGACGATTCCCAGGAACGTGGCGCAGCGTTGTGCATTCAGATCGGCGGCGAAACCGTGGTCGACCTCTGGTCCGGCACCGCCGACAAGGACGGTCTTGAGCCGTGGCACAGCGACACTATCGCCAACCTGTTTTCCTGCACCAAAACCTTCACCGCCGTCACCGCCCTGCAACTGGTCGCCGAAGGCAAGCTGCAACTGGACGCCCCGGTTGCCCGCTACTGGCCTGAATTCGCTGCCGCCGGCAAAGAGACCGTGACCCTGCGTCAGTTGCTCTGCCATCAGGCCGGTCTGCCGGCGCTGCGAGAGTTGCTAGCCCCGGAAGCGCTCTACGACTGGCACACCATGGTCGACGCACTGGCGGCGGAGTCGCCGTGGTGGACCCCGGGGACCGGTCACGGCTATGCCGCGATTACCTATGGCTGGCTGGTCGGCGAGTTGCTGCGGCGTGCTGACGGGCGTGGGCCCGGCGAGTCGATCGTCGCTCGTGTTGCCAAACCGTTGGGCCTGGATTTCCATGTCGGGCTCGCGGATGAAGAATTCCATCGCGTGGCGCACATCGCCCGTGGCAAGGGCAACGCCGGCGATGCTGCGGCCCAGCGCCTGCTGCAAGTGACGATGCGCGAACCGACGGCCATGACCACGCGCGCGTTCACCAATCCGCCGTCGGTCCTGACCAGCACCAACAAACCCGAGTGGCGGCGCATGCAACAACCGGCGGCCAACGGCCACGGCAACGCCCGCAGCCTGGCCGGGTTCTACGCCGGTCTGCTCGACGGCAGCTTGCTGGAAGGCGAACTGCTCGACGAGCTGACCCGCGAACACAGCCTCGGCGAAGACAAGACTTTACTGACCCGGACCCGTTTCGGCCTGGGTTGCATGCTCGATCAACCGGACGTTCCCAACGCCACCTACGGCCTCGGCTCACGGGCGTTCGGCCATCCGGGCGCCGGCGGTTCCATCGGTTTTGCTGACCCGGAACACGATGTCGCCTTCGGTTTTGTGACAAATACCCTGGGGCCTTACGTCTTGATGGATCCGCGCGCGCAAAAGCTTGCGCGGGTACTGGCCACTTGTCTGTAAAACGCGCTCAAGGGTTCCAGGGCCGGAACCCAAAGGCCTTTATGTTTTCCAAGCGTCTGTTTATCCGGTCCCGCCGGCCTGATTTTTTATGACTTCATTTTGTGGATATCCAATGTCATTCAATAAAACCACCCTCGCTTTGGCCCTGTGTGTCGCTGTCACCGGTTGTGCACAGAACCCACAAAATGATTCTGATGGCAGCAGCTGGTGGCCTTTCGGTTCTTCCGACAAAGTTGCGGTTAAAGCACCAGCACCAGCACCAGCATCGGCGCCAGCTCCAGCTCCAGCTCCAGCTCCTGTGAAACCGGTCGCGGCCGCTCCGGTTGCCAAGGCCGAAAGCTCCAACCCTTGGTACTGGCCATTCGGTTCCGAAGAGGTTCCGGACAAAAAACCAGAGGTAAAACCTGAAGCCAAACCGGTTGAAGTGGCCAAGGCCGAGACCGACACGGGTGCCAAATGGTGGTGGCCGTTCGGCGGCAAAGAGTCGCCCGCCGCCAAAGTCGTGCCGATGCCTGATCCGAAAGTTACCCAAGCCTGGCTCGACGATTACGAGCCGCGCCTGCGCACGGCGATCAAGGACAGCAACCTGCAACTCGAGCGCCGTGAAAACGTGTTGGTCGTCACCGCGCCGGTAGAAGGCTCGTTCAACCCTGATCGCCCGGCCATGTTGTTGCCGGTGACCCTGGGTCCGTTCACTCGCGTGGCGAAAATCCTCGAACTCGATCCGAAGACCGCGGTGCTGGTACTCGGCCACAGCGATACCTCGGGCGCCGCACCGGCCAACGTCAAACTGAGTCAGGAACGCGCACAAGCGGTGGCGGCGATCTTCCGCCTCAGCGGTCTGCAGCGTGATCGCCTGATGCTGCGCGGCATGGGCAGTGAAGCCCCGCGTGCGGCCAACGACAGTGTGGAAGGCCGTGCCTTGAACCGTCGCGTCGAATTGCTGGTGACCCCGCAAAACACCATGATTGCGCTGCTGAGCAAGTACAACATGCCCGCTCCGGCGCCGGTGAGACTGGTCGCGGCCCAGGACGTCAAGCCAGTGGCCACGCCGGTTACCCCGGCACCGGCGGCGAAGAAAGCTGCCGTGCCTGCCACGAAAAAAGCCCCGGCCAAGAAGGCCGCTGCCAAGGCTCCAGCCAAGAAAGCACCGGCCAAAACCGCGACGCCGGCCAAGAAGACCGCGCCGGCCAAAGCCGCGACCGCTGACAAGAAAGTCGTTGCCGCCGATGCTGTGAAAAAGTGATTCGTTAACCAAAAGGAATGCGCCATGACCCAGGGCCTGGCTGATATGCGTCGCGATTACACCCGAGATGGCCTGACCGAGGCGCAAGCCCCGGTCGAGCCGTTCGCGCTGTTTCATCAGTGGTTCGCCGACGCGGTGAAAACCGAGCAGGCACCGGTGGAGGCAAACGCCATGACCCTGGCCACCGTCGACAAGGACGGTCGGCCGCATTGCCGCATTCTGCTGCTCAAGGGCCTGGACACGCAGGGCTTCACGTTCTTCACCAACTACGACAGCGCCAAGGGCCAGCACCTGGCCGCGAATCCGTTCGCGGCCATGACGTTTTTCTGGCCGGCCCTGGAGCGCCAGGTACGCATCGAAGGTCGGGTGGTGAAGGTTACGCCGCAGGAGTCCGATGCCTATTTCCAGGTGCGGCCGCTGGGCAGTCGTCTCGGTGCCTGGGCTTCACCGCAAAGCCGCGTGATCGCCGATCGCGCTGAACTGGAAGCGCTGCTCAAGAACACCGAGCAACGTTTCAGCGACACACAGCCCCATTGCCCCGAGCATTGGGGCGGATATCGTCTGCTACCTGAGCGCATCGAGTTCTGGCAGGGCCGTTCGAGCCGCCTGCACGATCGCCTCAACTACCGTTCCCAGGGCACCGACTGGATTCTTGAACGTCTGGCACCCTAGGCAGTCTACCGACCGGGATAGCCTGCCGCAGCGGCCTCGAGCCACTGCGGCAGGTCCCGACGCTTGATCTTCTGTGCCTGAGCGTTCGCCAGTTGCTGGAGCATAAAGACTTTTTTATGCTCGTCGTTACCTGCCAGGGCTAACGCCAGATCGCGGTCCATCCAGCGTTTGATCCGAACGTACAACCACCCATGGAAGTACAGGCCGGCGACAGTGGTGACGACAATGATGAAGTAATCCATGACAATCCTTGGGCCAGCGGCGCAGTTGCTGCGAATGGCCGCCAGTGCGTGTTGAGTTCGTGGAGGCGCCTGTACCTGGCCTGAATCAAATCATTTTTATCCGGGCGACGTCGTGACAGGCGTCAAGCTGCGGAGTTTAATGGCTACCTGTCCTTTGGAGTTGATGCTATGCGTAAGTCTGTTCTGTTGGTTGCTTCTTTTTCCACGATGGCGATGTTGCTCACCGGCTGCCAATCGAGCCTGACCGGTGACTCCTATTCCCGTGACGAAGCGCGTCGAGTGCAGACCGTTCGCATGGGCACCATCGAATCCCTGCGTCCGGTGAAAATCGAAGGCACCAAAACCCCGATCGGCGGCGCTGCCGGTGCAGTCGTCGGCGGTGTCGGCGGTAGTGCCATCGGCGGAGGTCGTGGCAGCATCGTCGCCGCGGTGATCGGCGCTGTGGCCGGTGGTCTGCTCGGTTCGGCAACCGAAGAAGGCCTGACCCGTGCTCAGGGCGTTGAAATCACCGTTCGCGAAGACGACGGCAGCATGCGCGCCTACGTGCAGCAGGTTCAGGAGAATGAAGTATTCCGTGTGGGTGAGCGGGTGCGGATTGCTACTGTGGATGGTACTAGCCGCGTTTCGCACTAAGCCCAAGCGGGTGAAAAGAAACCCCGATCAGCGTCAGCTGGTCGGGGTTTTTTTGCAGGGGGGTTCGGGTCGACGACATATCCGTTACTTCGTTGATACGCGCCGTACGCATCCCCTGTTGGAGCTGGCTTGCCTGCGATGGACTTGAACAATAACGCGCCCTGTCTGAATGAGTGCGTTGCAATGACGTTTTTCGCGAGCAAGCTCGCTCCTACAGAGGGATGATTTTCATACGTTAGTCGACAACCCTCTTTAAAGGGTTGTGCGACGTTAACGAACGAGGCGGGTGGTGGCTGTAGGACGCGTCTCTAATAGCGCCAGGAGTTGTTTCTGTTGATCAGGATGGCAGCGCAGCGCTCTTGCGACTCGCCGCCGCCGTCACCGCATACCCGATCAGCGCCGCCAATATCGAACCGGTCAAGATCCCCATCCGGTCCATTCCGGCGTATTCACTGGCGCCCGGTACAAACGCCAGCGAACCGACAAACAGGCTCATGGTGAAACCAATCCCGCAGAGAATTGCCACACCCAGCACCTGGCCCCAGTTAGCGCCTTGGGGCAGGGCGGCGATGCCAATTTTTACTGCCAGCCAAGTGAGGCCGAACACACCGATGGTTTTGCCCAGCAGCAAGCCGACCGCGATGCCCATCGGCACGTGATGGGTGAAGCTTTCCACGGTGACGCCGCTCAGGGACAGGCCGGCGTTGGCGAAGGCGAACAGCGGCAGGATGCCGTAGGCCACCCACGGGTGCAGAGCATGTTCCAGCGTCAGCAGCGGCGAAGGTTCGGCGTTTTTCGTGCGCAGCGGGATGCAGAAGGCCAGGGTCACGCCCGCCAGCGTCGCGTGGACACCGCTTTTGAGTACGCATACCCACAGGATCAACCCGATGATCATGTAAGGCCCGAGCTTGACCACCCCAAGCCGGTTCATTGCGATCAGCGCGATGATGCAGGTTGCCGCGAACGCCAGGGACAAGGTCGAGAGGGTGCCGGAATAGAAGATGGCGATGACGATGATGGCGCCGAGGTCGTCGATGATCGCCAGGGTCATCAGGAACAGCTTCAGCGAGACCGGCACGCGTTTGCCCAGCAGGGCGAGCACGCCGAGGGCGAAGGCGATGTCGGTGGCCATCGGAATGGCCCAGCCAGCCAGGGCGGCCGGGTTATCGCGATTGAGAAACCAGTAGAACAATGCCGGCACGACCATGCCGCCAATGGCGGCTGCGCCCGGCAGGACGATCTGCGAGGGTTTCGAGAGCTGGCCATCAAGGACTTCACGTTTCACTTCGAGGCCGATCAGCAGGAAAAACAGCGCCATCAGGCCGTCGTTGATCCACAACAGCGCAGGTTTGGCGATCTGCAACGCACCGATCTGGGCAACGACTGGCGTGTCCAGAAAACTGCTGTAGATCCACGACAGCGGGGAATTGTTGATGACCAGGGCCAGGGCTGCCGCGGCGATCAATAGCAGACCGCTGGCAGCTTCCAACTGAAAGAAACGCGTGAAAGTGCTACGCAGAGGCAAGGTCGCTCTCCATCGAATAATCAAAAAGGTGGCACACCCTAACCCGTACCGTTAGTTGTTAAAACAAAAGTTATATTCTTTTTTGTTATATGCCGTTACAACGCAAAGGGTGGGCACGGAGCAGAGCCTAGCAGTTGCCGGACCTATTGAAGCTCAGCTGTATCTATGCGGGATGTAGGATCTTTCCTAAGCTTGAGGGCTGAGCCTTGCGACAAGGCCGTCTCAACGAGAAAACCACCATGAGCGACCACCGACAGTGGGCCCGGGAAGCCATCCGGATCATCGAAGCCGATTTCCAGCGCAGCGCCGACACCCACCTGATCCCGTTGCCGCTGCCGGGTTTTCCGGGCATCGAGCTGTATTTCAAGGATGAGTCGAGCCACCCGACCGGCAGCCTGAAACATCGCCTGGCGCGCTCGTTGTTTCTCTACGCGTTATGTAACGGCTGGCTCAAACCCGGTGCGCCGGTGATTGAGGCGTCCAGTGGGTCGACAGCGATTTCCGAGGCGTATTTCGCCCGATTGCTGGGCCTGCCGTTTATTGCGGTGATGCCGGCGACCACGTCCAGGGAGAAAATTGCGCAGATCGCTTTCTATGGGGGCAACAGCCATCTGGTCGACGATCCGACGCAAATCTACGCCGAATCCGAACGCCTGGCGCGCGAACATGACGGGCACTTCATCGATCAGTTCACCTACGCCGAACGCGCCACCGACTGGCGGGCGAACAACAACATTGCCGAATCGATCTTCCATCAGATGCGTTTCGAACAGCATCCGGAACCGAGCTGGCTGATTTCCAGCCCCGGCACCGGCGGCACCACCGCGACCCTCGGGCGTTACGTGCGTTATCGCCAGCATTGCACCCGGGTGCTGTGCGCCGATGCCGAGCGTTCGGTGTTTTTCGATTACTACCTGACCGGCGATGCCAGCCTGCGCCTGGATCACGGCTCGCGGATCGAAGGCATTGGTCGGCCCCGGGTCGAAGCGTCGTTCCTGCCGAAGGTGATCGACGCGATGGTCAAAGTGCCGGACGCGCTGTCACTGGCGGCGATGCATTACCTGGCGCAACACTTGGGACGTCGGGTCGGTGGATCGAGTGGGACCAACCTGATCGGCGCGCTGATGGCGGCACAGCAGATGGCGGCAGCGGGGGAGTCGGGGTCGATCGTGGCGATTCTGTGCGACGGTGGCGAGCGCTATGAAACCAGTTATTACGATCAGGCCTGGCTCAAGGCTCAAGGGTATGAGTTGAAGGGGTTGATGGATGTGGTGGCGGCGAGTGTCGAGCGCGGGGAGCCGCTGCCGGCCACGGTGCTGCGCGCCAATATCTGAGGAAAGCAAAAGATCGCAGCCTTCGGCAGCTCCTACAGAGGAATGCAGTCTCATGTAGGAGCTGCCGAAGGCTGCGATCGTTTTGTTGTGAAACCCTTAAGCGTTCAGGCCGAGGATGTCGCGCGCTACGGCTTCTGCGATCCGAATCCCGTCCACACCCGCCGACAGAATCCCGCCCGCATAACCTGCGCCTTCACCCGCGGGGAACAAGCCCTTCACGTTCAGGCTCTGCATCGACTCGTTACGGGTGATCCGCAGCGGCGAAGAGGTGCGCGTTTCGATCCCGGTCAACACTGCGTCATGCAGCGAGTAACCGCGAATCTGCTTCTCGAACGCCGGCAAGGCTTCACGAATCGCTTCGATGGCGAATGCCGGCAATGCCAGAGCCAAATCACCCAGTGCAACGCCGGGTTTGTAGGACGGTTCAACACTGCCCAGCTCGGTGGACGGCTTGCCGGCAATGAAATCGCCCACTAGCTGCGCCGGTGCTTCGTAGTTGCTGCCGCCGAGCACAAAGGCGTGAGATTCCAGGCGTTCCTGTAATTCGATACCGGCCAGCGGGCCGCCCGGGTAATCGACCTCCGGGGTGATGCCGACGACGATCCCGGAGTTGGCGTTGCGCTCGTTACGCGAATATTGGCTCATGCCATTGGTGACCACGCGGCCCGGTTCGGACGTCGCCGCGACCACCGTGCCGCCCGGGCACATGCAGAAGCTGTAGACCGAGCGGCCGTTCTTGGCGTGGTGCACCAGTTTGTAGTCGGCAGCCCCGAGTTTCGGGTGCCCGGCGTATTTGCCCAGGCGTGCGCGGTCGATCAGCGACTGCGGGTGCTCGATGCGGAAACCCACCGAGAACGGCTTGGCTTCCATGAACACGCCACGGCCGTGGAGCATGCGGAAGGTGTCGCGGGCGCTGTGGCCGAGGGCCAGAATCACGTGTTTCGAATGGATTCGCTCACCGCCGTTGAGCTCGACGCCGACCAGTTGGCCGTCCTCGATCAGCACGTCGGTGACACGCTGCTGGAAGCGCACTTCACCGCCCATGGCGCGAATCTGCTCGCGCATGTTTTCCACCACGCCGGTCAGACGGAACGTACCGATGTGCGGTTTGCTGACGTAGAGGATTTCTTCCGGCGCGCCGGCTTTGACGAACTCGTGCAGCACTTTGCGGCCGATGAATTTCGGGTCTTTGATCTGGCTGTAGAGCTTGCCGTCGGAGAACGTCCCGGCGCCGCCTTCACCGAATTGCACGTTGGACTCGGGGTTGAGCACGCTTTTGCGCCACAGGCCCCAAGTGTCTTTGGTGCGCTGGCGCACTTCGGTGCCGCGTTCGAGGATGATCGGCTTGAAGCCCATTTGCGCGAGCAGCAGCCCGGCGAAAATCCCGCAGGGTCCGAAGCCTACAACGACGGGTCGTTGCTCCAGGTCGGCCGGCGCCTGGCCGACCACTTTGTAGCTGACGTCCGGCGCCACGTGGACGTTGCGGTCATCGGCGAACTTGAGCAGCAACGCTGCCTCATCCTTCGCGGTGAGGTCGATGGTGTAGATGAAGCACAGTTCGGAGGACTTTTTGCGCGCATCGTAGCTGCGCTTGAACAAGGTGAAATCGAGCAGGTCATCACTGGCGATGCCCAGGCGCTGCACGATGGCAGGGCGCAGGTCTTCTTCGGGATGGTCGATCGGCAGCTTGAGTTCAGTGATTCGTAACATGACGGGATCCGGTTCGCGGGGCGCACAACTGCGCCAAGGCGTTGAAGGCGGCGATTATAAGCCGCAACAGACCGGTCCCGTGAGGCTTAAACGATCAGTCGTCGCGTGATCCGCCGAAATACCCGCAGCCGCGTTGAACCTGGCCATCGATGCGCAGCTCGGCACTCATGTGCTGGACACTGCCGGTGCTGCTGTCGACGCAACGTTGCGGGGCGACCCACAGTTCGATGTGCTGGTTGTTGGCTTCGGTGCTGAGGTTGAAACGACCATCGCCCAGTTGTTCCTCAACATAGGGCACGGCCAGCGGCGGTTGCCCCGCACGGTCGATGACCATGCCTTTGCCGCTGACTTTGACGTTCCACTCCGGTCCATGACCGGCGGCGCGCAGGATCAGCAACTTGAAATTCGGGTCGGCACACGCGGTACCCGAGCGCTCGACGCGGTACAGCTGTTGCAGATCGAGGCGGCTCTCGACGAGCGTCCCGCGCACGTCAGCGAACAGCTTGCCCTGGGCATCGGCGAGGGTCGCGGCTTCTTGCAGGACGCTGGTGCCGCCGGTGTCATTGACCACGACACTGCGCTGCTCGTTGCACGGCTGGAACAACAGCTTGCCGTCGGCCGCGGTCAACTGGCCCTGCATTCGGGTCTGGCCCACGTGGGATGCGTTTTCTCGCGGGCCGTCCAGCAACTGGCAGGCGGCGAACAGCGGAAGCAGGGCAACAAGGACTAAGGAACGGGCAACACGCATCTTTGGCTCTCCAGACAAGTGCCGCCACGTTACGCAGCCTGACCGTTCATCACAACCCCGTATCGCGGATGCCTTATGTAGGAGCTGCCGCAGGCTGCGATCTTTTGATCTTCAGCGATATGGCGACGCCCAGGATCAAAAGATCGCAGCCTGCGGCAGCTCCAACACATTGGTGTTCTCAGCCGACGTGAAAGGTCTGGCCGGTTTGCAGGCCTTCGACGCTTTTGGCGTAGGCCAGTGCCACATCGACTGCCGGAACCGGTTTGTAGCCGCGGAAGTACGGCGCGTATTTGCCCATGGCTTCGAGCAAGACGTTAGGGCTCACCGAGTTCACCCGCAACCCGCGTGGCAGTTCAATCGCAGCGGCTCGCACGAAGCTGTCGAGGGCGCCGTTGACCAGTGCCGCAGATGCTCCGCTGCGAATCGGGTCGTGGCTGAGTACGCCGGTGGTGAAGGTGAACGATGCGCCATCGTTGGCGAATTCGCGACCGATCAGCAGCAGATTGACCTGACCCATCAGCTTGTCTTTCAGGCCGAGGGCAAAACTGTCTTCGGTCATATCGTCGAGTGGGGCGAACGTCACGTTGCCCGCAGCGCAGACCAGCGCGTCGAACTTGCCGGTCTGTGCGAACAGCTTGCGAATCGAGGCGCTGTCGCTGATATCCACCTGCAAATCGCCACTGTTGCGGCCCATGCGGATGATCTCGTGACGTTCGGACAGTTCTTTGTCGATCGCCGAGCCGATGGTGCCGCCTGCGCCTATCAAAAGAATTTTCATGCTGATGAACCCCGAGTGGTTGGAAAGAAGGCTCAGTCTAGAGTGGTTTTTTCTGCGGATAAGCGCGCTAATAGGCAACCTTTGGTTTTCAAATGGAAACAATCCATGAGCGAAATGGATGATCTGGCCGCGTTTGCGGTGCTGATCGAAGCGGGCAGTTTTACTCTGGCGGCGCAGCAACTGGGTTGCAGCAAAGGGCAGTTGTCCAAGCGCATCAGCCTGCTGGAAACGCGTTTTTCCGTGGTCTTGCTGCAACGCACCACCCGTCGGTTGAGCCTGACAGCGGCGGGGGCGGCGCTGTTGCCCCAGGCCCAGGCGCTGGTGGTGCAAGTGGAAAGGGCGCGTCAGGCATTGGCGCGGTTGAAAGACGATATGGCCGGCCCGGTGCGTATGACGGTTCCGGTGTCGCTGGGAGAAACCTTCTTCGACGGTCTGTTGCTGGAGTTTTCTCACCAGTACCCGCAGGTGCAGATCGAACTCGACCTCAGCAACAGCTACCGTGATTTGTCCCGCGACGGTTTTGATCTGGCGGTTCGCTCCGACGTCGGTAATGACGAGCGGCTGGTCGCGCGGCCACTGCTGGCCTGGCACGAGCTGACGTGCGCCAGCCCGGCGTACCTTGAGCAGCACGGCGAACCGCTGACCCCGCAGGACCTCGCGGAGCATCACTGTTTACTCAACAGCCACTACAGCGGCCGCGAAGAATGGCTGTATCACCAGCAACACGAGTTGTTGCGTGTTCGCGTGTCGGGACCGTTCGCCAGCAACCACTACAGCCTGCTGAAAAAAGCCGCATTGGCCGGCGCCGGCATTGCGCGTCTGCCGTCCTACCTGTTGCAGGCGGAATTGGCCGACGGGCGATTGCGTTGGCTCCTGCGTGATTATCAGACACGTCGTATGCCGATGTACCTGGTGCATCCGTATCAGGGTGGTTTGCCCAAGCGCACGCAGGTGCTCGCGGATTATTTGATTGGCTGGTTCAAACGCAGCGGCGAGGCGCTGGACAGGCTTTAACGACAATGTCCGACACAACACCACACCCTGTGGGAGCGAGCTTGCTCGCGATAGCGGTGTGACAGTCAACATTGATTTCTACTGACCCGCCGTCATCGCGAGCAAGCTCGCTCCCACAGTGATCTTCATGTTTGTTTAGGTTGTGGTAGGCACAAAAAAACGGCCCGAAGGCCGTTTTTGTTGATCGCGAAGGCTCAGCCCCCGAGGTACGCTTCGCGCACTTTCGGGTCGGTCAGCAGCGCTTCACCCGTGCCTTGCATCACCACCCGGCCGTTCTCGAGAACGTACGCGCGGTCAGCAATTTTCAGCGCCTGGTTGGCGTTCTGCTCGACCAGGAACACCGTCACGCCATCCTTGCGCAGCTGTTCGATGATGTCGAAAATCTGCTGGATGATGATCGGTGCCAGGCCCAACGATGGCTCGTCGAGCAGCAGCAGCTTGGGTTTGCTCATCAGCGCACGGCCGATAGCGAGCATTTGCTGTTCGCCGCCGGACATGGTGCCGCCGCGTTGGGCGAAGCGTTCTTTCAGGCGTGGGAAAAGTCCGAGAACCTTGTCCATCTGTTCCTGATAGTCGCCCTTGTCGGTGAAGAATCCGCCCATGGCGAGGTTCTCTTCCACGGTCAGGCGGGCAAACACCCGACGACCTTCCGGCACTACCGCAATGCTTTTACGCATGATCTGCGACGAGTCCTGGCCGACGAGCTCTTCACCCATGTAGCGGATGCTGCCGCTGTGGGCTTGCGGTGAACCGCACAGGGTCATCAGCAGGGTCGACTTGCCGGCACCGTTGGCGCCGATCAGCGTGACGATTTCGCCCTGATGGACTTCGACGTTGACGCTGTGCAGGGCCTGGATCTTGCCATAGAAGGTGGAAACGTTTTCGAATTGCAGCATTTACGCTTCCCCCAGGTAGGCTTTGATCACTTCAGGATTGTCGCGGATCTGTTCCGGCGTGCCGTTGGCCAGGGGGGTGCCCTGGTTGATCACGACGATGTGGTCGGAAATGCTCATGACCAGTTTCATGTCGTGTTCGATCAGCAGCACGGTGACGTTGTGCTCTTCACGCAGCATGCTGATCAGCGCCTTGAGGTCCTCGGTTTCCTTCGGATTCAGGCCGGCGGCCGGTTCGTCGAGCATGAGGATCCGCGGACGGGTCATCATGCAGCGAGCGATTTCCAGACGACGCTGCTGACCGTAGGCGAGGGTGCCGGCCGGGCGGTTGGCGAACTGTGTCAGGTTAACTTTGTCCAGCCAGTACTCGGCGAACTCCATCGCCTCGCGCTCACTCTTGCGAAACCCCGGCGTCTTGAACAGGCCCGCCAGAAAGTTGGTGTTCAGGTGACGGTGCTGGGCGATCAACAGGTTCTCGACCGCGGTCATGTCCTTGAACAGCCGTACGTTCTGGAAAGTCCGCACCACGCCTTTGAGGGCGATCTTGTGGCCCGGCAGGCCCTGAATGGCCTCGCCATCCAGCAAGATGCTGCCGCCGCTCGGTTTGTAAAAACCGGTGAGGCAGTTGAACACGGTGGTCTTGCCAGCGCCGTTAGGGCCGATCAGCGCAACCACCTGTTTTTCTTTCACGGTCAGGGCCACGCCGTTGACCGCGAGCAAGCCACCGAAGCGCATGCTCAGATTTTCTACCTTGAGGATCTCGCGGCTCATTTGCGCAGCTCCATGTGAGGACGTTGCATGGGCAGCAGGCCTTGAGGTCGCCAGATCATCATCAGCACCATCAAGGCGCCGAACATCAACATGCGGTATTCGCTGAACTCACGCATCATTTCCGGCAGCAGGATCATCACCACGGCGGCCAGGATCACCCCCAGTTGCGAGCCCATGCCACCCAATACAACGATGGCGAGGATGATTGCCGACTCGATGAAGGTGAAGGACTCCGGCGTCACCAGACCCTGACGGGCGGCGAAGAAGCTGCCGGCGAAACCTGCGAAGGCGGCGCCCAGGGTGAAGGCCGAAAGCTTGATCACCGTAGGATTGAGACCCAGCGCACGGCAGGCGATTTCGTCTTCACGCAGCGCTTCCCAGGCACGGCCAATCGGCATGCGCAGCAAACGGTTGATCACGAACAGCGCAGCCAGGGCCAGCAACAGTGCAACCAGGTACAGGAAAATCACCTTGTTGATGGAGTTGTAGGCCAGACCAAAGTATTCGTGGAACGTCTGCATGCCTTCGGCAGCCTTACGCTCGAACGTCAGGCCGAAGAAGGTTGGCTTTTCAATATTGCTGATGCCGTTCGGACCGCCCGTGAGGTCGGTCAGGTTTCGCAGGAACAGACGGATGATTTCACCGAAGCCCAGGGTCACGATCGCCAGGTAGTCACCGCGCAAACGCAGTACCGGGAAGCCGAGCAGGAAGCCAAAAGTGGCCGCCATCAGGCCGGCGATGGGCAAGCAGATCCAGAAGCTCAAGCCAAAGTAGTGCGACAGCATTGCGTAGCTGTAGGCGCCGACGGCATAAAAACCGACATAACCAAGGTCGAGCAGGCCGGCCAGGCCGACTACGATGTTCAGGCCTAGACCGAGCATCACGTAGATCAGCACCAGGGTGGCGATATCCACCGCACCGCGAGAACCGAAGAACGGCCAGACCAGAGCGCCGACGATCAACGCAATGATGATCCAGCGCTGGGTGGTCGGCAGGGTCAGGAAGTTGCTGGCCTTGGCCGGGATCAACGGCATGTTGGGCGAGGAACGCCAGGCCGAACCGATCTGCTGGTCGAACAGCACGCGCAGGAACATCAGCACCGAGCACACCGCGATGGTGATCAGTGTGGCGTTGCTGGTGCCGTGCACTTCGAGGTGGATGCCGACGATGGTCAGTTTCAGACCGAGTACCGGGTAGGCGACGGCCCACACCAGCAAGGCGCTGAACAACGCCTGTTTAAGATTCCTAGTCATACTTTCTCAACCTCCGGACGGCCCAGGATGCCAGTCGGCCGGAACAACAGAACCAGAACCAACAAGCCGAAAGCCACGACGTCCTTGTACTGGTCGCCGAAGATATCGGCGCCAAAGGCTTCCGCCACCCCTAATACCAGCCCGCCGAGCATGGCCCCGGGGATGCTGCCGATTCCGCCCAGTACCGCTGCGGTGAACGCCTTGAGCCCGACGAGGAACCCGGCGTTCGGGTTGATCACACCGTATTGCATGCTCAACAGGACGGCCGCGATGGCTGCCAGTGCGGCACCGATGACGAAGGTCAGGGCGATGATGTTGTTGGTATTGATGCCCAGAAGGTTGGCCATCTTGATGTCTTCGGCACAGGCGCGGCAGGCACGACCCAGGCGAGAGCGGGAGATGAACAGTGTCAGGCCGAGCATGGCGACCAGGGTCACCACGAATACCACGATTTGCATGTAGGAAATCAGCACTTCATGTGCACCACCTGGCCCGAAGGTAAAGTTGCCGGGGATCAGGTTGGCGATGGATTTGTCCTTGGAGTCTTGCGCCAGCAGAACCGTGTTCTGCAGGAAGATCGACATGCCGATAGCGGAAATCAGCGGGATCAGACGGTTGCTGCCGCGCAAGGGGCGGTAGGCGATCCGTTCGATGCTGTAACCGTAGGCACTGGTGACGACGATGGTTGCGATAAAAGCGGCGGTGATCAACAGCGGAACGCTGTCGAGCCCCAGCATGGCCAGCCCGGCGATGGCGATGAATGCCACGTAGGAGCCGATCATGTACACCTCGCCGTGGGCGAAGTTGATCATTCCAATGATGCCGTAAACCATCGTATAGCCGATGGCGATCAGAGCATACGTGCTGCCAATGGTCAGGCCATTAACCAGCTGTTGGAGGAAGTGATAGATGTCAGGCATTACAGCGCTCCTAAAAACCTGATACGCATTTCACTGGTGGAGTCATTTTCCCGCTCGAGCCCCGTGGATCTGCATCCACTTCGAACGCGAGGTTTGCCAGCGAACCGCTGATGACGGTTTTGAGATTTTCAGGTGGGGAGACTGGCGGATCACGCCAGCGCGGCCCAGGTACGTTCGTAAAACAAAGCCCACGGCACGCCGTGGGCTTTATTGGCAGTCAGTCAGGCAAGGCCTTACTGAGGCGAAGCTTCAGTTTTTGGTTTGCCGAAGTGCCACTCGTAAACCACAAATTTGAAGTCTTTCAGATCGCCCTTGGCGTCAAAGCTCAGGTCGCCTGTAGGCGTTTTGAACGTGCCGGCGTGGATGGCTTCAGCCACTTTGGCAGCGTCTTCGCTCTTGGCAGCCTTGATACCGTCAGCAATCACGGTTACCGCCGAATAGGCCGGGAACACGAACGGACCGCTCGGGTCTTCTTTCTTGGCTTTGAAAGCGTCAGCCAGGGCAATGTTGGCCGGGTCCTGGTCGAAGGATTTCGGCAGGGTCACCAGCAGACCTTCGGAGGCCTTCTGAGCGATCTGCGAAATGGAGTCATTACCCACGCCTTCCGGACCCATGAACTTGGCTTTCAAGCCTTTTTCATCCGCCTGACGCAGGATCAGACCCAGCTCAGGGTGGTAGCCGCCGTAGTAGACGAAGTCGACGTTGGCTTGCTTGAGTTTCTGGATGATCGACGAGAAGTCCTTGTCGCCGGCATTGATGCCTTCGAACACGGCAACCTTGGTGCCTTTCTTCTCGAGGGTTTGTTTAACGGCGGTGGCGATGCCTTCACCGTATTGCTGTTTGTCATGCAGGACAGCAACGATTTTCGGTTTGACGTGATCGGCAATGTAGTTACCGGCGGCAGGGCCCTGGGCGCTGTCCAGACCGATGGTGCGGAACACCATTTTGTAACCACGGGAAGTGATGTCCGGGCTGGTGGCAGCCGGGGTGATCATGATCACGCCTTCGTCTTCGTAGATGTCCGAAGCCGGTTGAGTGGAGCTGGAGCACAGGTGGCCGACCACGAACTTGACGCCGTCGTTGACGACTTTGTTCGCGACCGCTACCGCTTGTTTTGGATCGCAGGCGTCATCGTACTCAACGGCTTCGAGTTTCTTGCCGTCTACGCCGCCCTTGGCGTTGATTTGTTCGATGGCCATTTTGGCGCCACTGAACTGCATGTCGCCGTATTGGGCTACAGGACCGGTTTTAGGGCCGGCGATGCCGATCTTGATGGTGTCAGCTGCGAACGAATGGCTGGCAACCCCGGCCAGAACCATAGCGGCAAACAGTTTGGAAATCTGCTTAGTAGCCTTAGTCATAGTGCTCCACTCTTACTGTTGTAGTTTTTATAGTCCTGGCGCCGTGGCAGCAGAACCGGGTCAGATATCTTCGATATCCTCCGGAAAATGCCCCCGGCAACTGTACCGGTACAGTGTAGAGCGCCGATTGTCAGCCTGGGAAGCTGGCGCCGGGGGGCAAATTCAGGGGGTGTCGCTTATTTGAAAGAAAAAGACAGAATTGCGGCGGGGGTTTCAGCTGAAATACCAGCATTCCTTGGCTTTCCTGCAGTTTTCATTCGGTGACTCAATTGCATCCGGGTTTTTCTGCCAGACCACCAACGTTATCATCCACGTCGATTTCTTTTCCGGACAGGACCCATGACTCAAGAACCTAGCACCCTCTATGCCAAGCTGCTTGGTGAAACCGCATCTATTACCTGGAAGGAGCTGGAACCGTTCTTTGCCAAGGGTGCCCTATTGTGGGTCGACCCGGGTCTGGATTTGATCGCGGCCGCCGAGGCCGTGGCGACGGACGAAGGCGAGAAAGTCGCTGCCTGGCTGGCTGCCGACCAAGTGAGCAAGCTGTCTGAAACGCGGGCGCTGGATCTTTTCGAGCGCGATCCGCAGTTGTGGGCGGTGGTGGTTACACCGTGGATTTTGATCCAGGAGAGGGCGACGAAGTGACATGCCGCTCCGTTTTGGTGCGCGACGGGCTCGGGCGAAAGTGTGTAGGCGAGTAGCGTGATGGCATGTTGCCGTAGAGAAAGGCCACAGAAGGGTCTTGGCGAGGGTGACGTAAACGTAACGGGAACAGTTTATTGAGCAGCCGAAAGGCTGCTTAATTGTTTCTGGATGTTGGGAGAAAGGTCAAAAGATCGCTGCCTTCGGCAGCTCCTACACAGGAGGGCGCGCTCCCTCGTAGGAGCTTCCGAAGGCTGCGATCTTTTACAGCGCGCCTCGTCAGGCCGTCTTGCCCGTATGGTTATTCAACGAAATAACCTTGGTCTTGCCAATCCGGTGACGGTAGATCTCACGCAAGTACTTGATCGCCTTTTTCACGCAATCACGCGACAGGCGAATGTCATTGATCGAGACAAATTTGTCTTTGTCGTTGATCAGCTCGCGGTACTTCTTCTCGTACATCGGTTTGATCGCATACCAGTTGGTATCGAGGATCTTCGCCGGGTTCTCGAATTCATTCAGCAAGTCGTCGATCAGGTCTTCGTCGAATTCTTCATTGATGATGAAGTCGAGGATCGAGTTATCCAGCGTGTCGTCGAAGCGGTACGGGTTTTTCGCGAAGCAGCGCTTGATGAAGGCGACGATCAGCGTCAGGAAATCGTCCGACAGGCACGGGCTCTTCGCGATGAGCGTGGTCAGCGACAAGTTGGCCGAAGCACCGATCACCAACGCGTAACGCTTGAGCGTGGTGTTCGGGAACAGGCTGTTGAGGTGAGTCTTCAACCGGTTCAGGTCCATGTAGGACAGCTTGTAGTCCTTGGGCAACGACACGATCGACACCACCGACGAGCAGTTCTTGAAGAAGTGCAGGTCGTGCAACGCGGCGGCGTCGTAACCGGAATTCTTGTATTGCTCCAGAGACGCGCGATAACGCTTGGATTCGATCGGCAACAGACTGATGCCTTCGATCGCCTGGGTCACTTTGTTGAAGTGCGGCAGGTCAATGGAGCGGAAAAACAGGTCATCAATGTTCAGGCGCTGCGGCTCTTTCTCGAACACCTTGAACTTGTCGCTGCTCGGCGGCTGCGTTTCCGGTACTACGGACTCGGCGTAGGCAATCGCCACCGGGCCGGCCAGACTCATGAACAGGTCGTTGGCGTCGAGGCGAATGGTTTCGCCGATGTCGATGCCGGCACGACGGAAATAGTTCTGGTCGTAGTCAGTCGTCACCGCCTGCGCCGTCAGAATGTTGAAAATCTGCTGCGAGATGTATTGGTTGGCGTGCTTTTCCATCGCGTTGACGTCGATGTTCTGGATGTTGCCGTCATCGCTCTCTTCGGCGTACCGCATGATGTCGTTGGAGATCAGCATCATCGCGTTCCATGGGCGGATGCGGCCCATGACGCTGGCTTCGCTGCTGTCTTCGTTGGCGAAGTTGTAGGAGAAGTCCCACTCTTCCGACAGGTATTTGCACAACAGGCGACCGGCGTTGATGTGCAGTGCCTCGGACATTTCGCTGCGGTGATCGGAAATGTTCGGCAGCACGCAGATGCCGCTGGTGAAGATCGGTTCGAAGACGAAGGAATGACCGCTTTTGCCGTCGTGCTCATCCATCGGCTTGGTGTCGAACGTCTTGTTCATGTACGAGTGCTGCTGGGCCAGGCCGAATTCCGAGGCCATCCCCGAACCCGTACCGCCGCCGGCACTGAAGATCGAGAAATACAGGCGCGACTGGTTGGCCTTGATGCCGCAGCTGTCGATCAGGTACGAGTGAATCATTTTCCAGTCGGGGCTGGAGAAGCGCTGGGTATCCTTGTTGAGGATGATCTTCGCCAGGTACTGGCCGAGGATTGGCGCGTTACCGGCGCCACCGGCGTGGACTTCGGACAAGTCCATGATTTTCATTTTGCTGTAATCGCGCAGGAAGCCGCTTTTTTCGCCCTTGCGCGAGAAACGGATGCGCCCGGCAATGTCTTTGTCGAGGTCGCCGAGCATCACCAGCGGTTCAACCAGGAACACCGGTTTGGTGCCCTTGTTCGTGCCCAGGCGCAGGTTATTGCGAATCCATTGAGCCGGGCTGTAGCCTTTTTCCGCGTAACGCTTGTCCGGTGACAGGCGATCTTCGTTGTTGAATTCGTTGAGGTAGAACTTGCGGGCGTTGTACACCAGCTCCGCGACGTCCAGCGCGATGTTCGAGCCGCATCGACCGAGGCCGATCAGGCACACCGACGGGAATTCCTGAGCGTTGTACTGCTCGTTGTCGCCTTCCAGGTGCGCCGGGCGCGGGAATACCATGTCGCGCAGGCCGTCGAGATTATCGAGGATGCGGTCGGTATTGGTTTCGGTGAAATACAGGTATTGCTGAGTCGCCAGCGGGCGCGACGGCGTCAATGGCTTCGACGGTGCGGGGCTGTTCGCCGCGGGGCTCAACGTCAGATCGGATATCGCAGTGGCCGGATTGTTTTTGGAAGTCATTGTGCGCCATGTACCTGGGCTGGTTGGTTGGGCAACAGGTGTCGTCGAACCGTCACGGATGGGATCTCGCGTCTTTATTCAGCGCGTATTTGGCCCAAGCGTCAGGGCATTGGCCTGATCATCACTCGGGGGAATCCTTTCCTAAGTCATGATGGATCGGCCAATATTCAGCGATCTTTAATCAAAAGGAGGCTAAATGATGTCAACGCTACCTTCGTTGGGGTTCGCCGGCATTGGTCTGATGGGCTTGCCCATGTGCCAGCGTTTGCTGGCTGCGGGCTATCCGTTGACCGTCTGGAACCGCAACCCGGCCAAGTGCGGGCCGCTGGTCGAGGCGGGGGCGCGACAAGTGGTCACGCCTGCCGAATTGAGCCAGCACGCGAACGTGGTGATGCTGTGCCTGGCGGACACGGCGGCGGTGCGCGAGGTGGTGTTTGGTCCGGGCGGGATTGCCGAAGGTGGAAAAAACGGCCAGTTGCTGGTGGACTTTTCCAGCCTGGAACCCACCGCGACGCGGGAAATGTCCGCGCAGTTGGCCAGTCAAACAGGCATGCGCTGGATGGACGCTCCGGTGTCCGGCGGTGTGGTCGGCGCAGAGACCGGCAGCCTGGCGATCATGGTAGGCGGCGCAGCGTCGGACCTTGAACGCGTCCGGCCCGTACTGCTCAGCCTCGGCCAACGCGTGACCCATATGGGCGCGGTCGGGGCGGGGCAGGTGACCAAGGCCTGTAATCAGATGATTGTGGCGTGCAATGCCTTGGTCATCGCAGAAGTGGTGGCGCTGGCCGAACGCTCCGGTGTGCAGGCGAGCCTGATCGCCGAAGCGCTGGCCGGCGGTTTTGCCGATTCGAAACCTTTGCAGATTCTCGCTCCGCAAATGGCCGACAGCCGCTTTGAACCGGTGAAATGGCACGTGCGCACGCTGCTCAAGGACCTCGACACGGCTGTGAAATTCTCCCGGGAACAGGGCTCGGCCACGCCCATCAGCGGATTGGCTGCACAACTGATGCGTTTGCATGGGAGCCAGGGCTTTTTGCACAAGGACCCTTCAACGTTAGTGCAGCTGTACCGCGAGCCAGACTCAGAGGCCTGAGCGCGCGCGTGTGTTTGCGTTGATTGATGTTGTTGAGCACCGGAAGCAATTCGGCCAGCGGCACTGGCCGACTGAACAGGTAGCCCTGCACGAAATCACAACCGTTGCGTTCGAGGAATTCGTATTGCTCAGGGGTTTCGACACCTTCAGTGACCACCTGCAAATGCAGGGTATGGGCCATGACGATGATTGCCTGGACGATTTCCATGTCCTGGGTGGCGTGGGGAATGTCCTGAATGAACGAGCGGTCAATCTTCAGCGTGTTGAGGGGTAAGCGCTTGAGGTAAGCCAGGGATGAATAACCGGTGCCGAAGTCGTCGATTGACAGCGAAACGCCGAGGGCGCGAATTTGCCGCAGCAACACCAGCGTATCGGCGATGTTGTTCATCAGGGCATTCTCGGTTACTTCCAGTTCCAGCCGGTGCGGCGCCACTGCGGCTACCCGCAACGCCTGTTCGATTTCATCGGCCAGCTCTTCGCGCGCGAGGTTCAGGGGCGAGCAGTTCACGGCGATGTGCAGTGCTTCGCAACCCTGGCGCGACAACTCGGCCAGGTCTTCACAGGCTTTACGCAGGACCCAGTTGTCCAGCTCGGCGATCAGGCCGTTGGCCTCGGCGATGGCAATGAAGCGATCGGGCATCAGCAGACCGTGCTCGGGATGTTGCCAGCGGACCAGCGCTTCAAGCTTGCTGACCTGGCCGGTGTTCAGGTCGTAGATCGGTTGGTAATGGAGCACCAACCCGGTGTTTTCGCGCAGGGCGTGGCGCAGCTCTTCTTCGAATTGCAGTTCCAGCGTGGCGCGGGTTTTCAGGTTCGGACTGAAAAAATTCAGACCGTTGCGACCACTCCCCTTGGATTGATACAGCGCCAGGTCGGCGTGCTTCAGCAGTTCTTCACAGGTGGTGCCATCGTCCGGAAACACGCTGATGCCGATGCTGGTGGTCATGACCATGCGCCGTCCGCAGAGCTCGATGGGCTCCTTCACATGCAACATGATGCGCTGGGCCATGAGCCGTGCTTCTTCGCGATGCTGCAGGCTGACAAGGATGCAGAACTCGTCGCCACCGAAGCGCGCCACCACGTCTTCACTGCGCACCGAGCCCTTGATGTGCCGGGCCAGAATTTTGAGCAATTCGTCACCGGCGTCATGGCCGAGACTGTCGTTGATCCGCTTGAAATGGTCGATGTCCAGAAACATCACTGCCAGCATCCCGCCTTCCGTGGTTTTATGCAGGAGCTTTTCGGCGAAGATCTGGTTGAAACCCCGGCGATTGGCCAGGTTGGTCAGGGCGTCGTAGTTCGCCGCGTACTGCAGCGACGCGCGCGCCTGATCCAGTTGACTGAGCAGGGTGTTGACCCGTTGCAGGTCGCGTTCCTTGTGTTGCAGTTTCTTGTCCGCCAGTGCCGCGCTGATGCTGCTGCCGATGATCAACAGCGTCATCACCGCCACGGTCATCCCCAATTGCAGGTGATTGTTGTCGTCGGGCAATGTCGGCAGGCTGCCGGTGGGCAGTACCAGATTGAAGGCGGCCATGCCGGTGAAGTGCATGCTGATAATGCCCGCCCCGAGCACCAGGCTGGCGCTGAATTTGATCAATTGATGGAGCAGACCGGAGCCATCGCGCAGGCGACTCGACAGCAGCAGCGCCGCGAAGCTGGCGCCAATGGCGATGAGGATGGACAGGCCGAACAGCACCGGCTGGTAATAGGTCATCGCGTTCGAACGCATCGCCGCCATGCCCACGTAATGCATGGTAGCGATGCCCAGCCCGATACAAACCGAAGCTTTGACGTATTGCCAGATACTCAGGCGAGGGTGACTGAGGGTGTGCATTGCCAGCCACGAAGCCAGCAGGGCGATCAACAGGGACGCAATGGTAATGGGCAGCTCGTAATGAATCTCCACCGGCGCCTGGAACGCCAGCATACCGATGAAATGCATGGCCCAGATCCCGCCCGCCAGGCACGCCGCACCGACCCAGCGCCAGATTCGCTGCGAGGCGGGATTCTGCGAATGACTGACTTTTTCGGCCATGTCCAATGTGGCGAAACCGCCCACGCAGGCAATCAGGTAGGCCAGTGCCACCAGAAAAGGGTCATGCGTACAGTTGAGGACGACCTGCCCATTCGCCGTCAGCTCGGTAATGAAACGCAAACCAAGCCACTCCATAACATGCCCCGCTTGTCATCCCGGCCAGCGCAAGGGGCACTGGCGAATGTTTTGGAGTATAGAGGGCATACAAAGCGTGCAAGGCGTAGTGGCACATTGACTTGAACCCTTTTGGAATAGGTTTTAGAGCGATTGGAAATAAATTGTTGCGTGAACAGCGCCGGCTTTCATGGGTAGGTATCAGCTTTACGAATAATTACAGACAGCTCCGTCAGGGCTGACTAGATTGCAGGCTCCGGGCTCGGATGCGTCGGCAGTGAAGCCCCAATAACAATAAAAGAGACGGACCCATGCAGAACTCGACCCAAGCGGCGAATGCCTGGCGCATTCTGTTCCTGCTGTTCCTGGCCAACCTGTTCAACTTCTTCGACCGCACCATTCCGGCCATCATCATCGAGCCGATCCGTATGGAATGGCACCTCAGTGACTTTCAACTGGGGATCATCGGGACCGCATTCACCATCGTCTACGCGATTGCCGGCCTGCCTCTGGGGCGGATGGCCGACACCGGCTCGCGCAGCAAGCTGATGGGCTGGGGCCTGGCAGCATGGAGCGGGCTGACTGCGGTCAACGGGATGGTCGGCAGTTTCTGGAGTTTCCTGATCGTGCGCATGGGCATCGGCATTGGTGAAGCCAGCTACGCGCCGGCCGCCAACTCGCTGATCGGTGACCTGTTCCCGGCGCATCGTCGTGCGCGGGCGATGGGCATTTTCATGTTGGGGCTGCCATTGGGGCTGCTGCTGGCGTTCTTCACCATCGGCTGGATGGTCAAGGCGTTCGACAGCTGGCGCGCGCCGTTCTTCATCGCCGCCGTGCCGGGCCTGATCCTCGCGGTCTTCATGTTTTTCATCAAGGAACCCCAGCGTGGCGCCGCCGAAAGCGTGCAGGTCTCGCAAGAGCGCGTGGACCGGCCGATCCGCCGGGTGCTGGCGGTGCCGACCTTCCTGTGGCTGGTGATGGCGGGGCTGTGCTTCAACTTCGCCACGTACGCCTGCAACTCGTTTCTGGTGCCGATGCTGCAGCGTTATTTCCTGATGCCGTTGCAGGAAGCGGCGGTGGCGACCGGGGTCATCGTCGGGGTGACCGGGCTGTTCGGTCTGACCCTGGGTGGCTGGGTTGCCGACAAGATTCATCAGCGAGTGGCCAACGGACGGCTGCTGTTTGCCGCGTTCAGCCTGATTATCTCGACGGTCTGCACCGCTTGGGCGTTGCATGCCGGGCGCATTGAGATCGGGCTGTTCGTGGCCGTGTTCAGCCTCGGCTGGTTGTTTGCCTACAACTTCTATACCTGCGTTTATACGGCGATTCAGGACGTGGTCGAACCGCGCCTGCGAGCGACGGCCGTGGCGCTGTTCTTCGCCGGTCTGTATTTGCTCGGCGGTGGACTGGGGCCGGTGGTGGTGGGCGGTTTGTCCGATCACTTCGCGCACACGGCGATGCTGGCGGATGGCGCCGGGCAGATGACCGAAGCGTTCAAGGCAGTCGGCCTGCATGACGCGATGTACCTGATCCCGGTGGCACTGTTCTTCACCATGGTGTTTTTGTTCATGGCGTCGCGGTGTTTTGTGCGGGATGCGCAGCGGATGAAGGATGGGTTGGTGGCGGTCGTTGAGCCAAGGGTGACTGCAGCCACCGCTTAAAGCAAAAGATCGTCCGAACGCGGCCCGAGCCTGCGGCAGCTCCTACACAGGATGGCGTACACCCTCGTAGGAGCTGCCGAAGGCTGCGATCCTGGCGTCAACGGGATCACAGCAAATCAACAGAAAGCAAAAAGGCCCGCATCACTGCGGGCCTTCTTTTTTTGCCGGGGTGGGGCAGGGCAGATTAACCCGCCACCAACACCCGAATCGCCTCCAGTCGCAACGCAGCCTTGTCCAGCATCGCCAAACCCTGCTCACGCTGCTTGCGCAGGGCAACCAGTTCACTGTCACGAACCGTCGGGTTGACCGCTTGCAACGCGGTCAGGCGCGCCAGTTCTTCGTCGGTATCGGCCGCCAGACGACGCTGCGCTTCAGCAACGCGCTCGGCATGACGCGGGAAGATTTTCTCTTCGCCCGCGTTGATCCGTGGCGTCAACTGATCGCGCTGGGCCTGGATAAACTTGTTGGCGCTGGCGCGCGGTACGCTTTCCAGTTGATCGTTCAGGGTTTCAAACGCAACCCGGGCCGACAGGTCATTGCCGTTGGCATCGAGCAGGCAGCGCAGGGCGGCCGGCGGCAGGTAACGACCCAATTGCAGCGAGCGCGGGGCCACCACTTCACTGACGTAGAGCAGTTCCAGCAACACGGTGCCAGGTTTCAGCGCCTTGTTCTTGATCAGCGCCACGGCGGTATTACCCATCGAACCGGACAGCACCAGGTCCATGCCGCCCTGCACCATCGGGTGCTCCCAGGTGATGAACTGCATGTCTTCGCGAGACAGCGCCTGGTTGCGGTCATAGGTGATGGTCACACCTTCGTCGTCGCCCAGCGGGAAACTGGCGTCGAGCATCTTTTCGCTTGGCTTAAGGATCAGCGCGTTTTCCGAATGGTCTTCGCTGTCGATACCAAAGGCGTCGAACAGGGTTTCCATGTAGATCGGCAGGGCGAACTGATCGTCTTGTTCGAGAATGTCCTCGACCAGCGCGTCACCTTCGCCGGCGCCGCCGGAATTGAGCTCCAGCAAGCGGTCACGGCCGGTGTGCAGCTCGGCTTCGAGGCGTTCGCGCTCGTTACGGGCTTCGTCAATCAGTGCTTGCCACTCGCCATCGTCGGCGTTTTCCAGCAGTGGCAGCAGGCGCGGGCCGAACTGATGCTGCAAGGCGTTACCGGTCGGGCAAGTGTTGAGGAACGCGTTCAGTGCTTCGTGATACCACTGGAACAGGCGCTCTTGCGGGCTGGTTTCCAGGTACGGCACGTGCAGTTCGATGATGTGCTTCTGGCCGATCCGGTCCAGACGCCCGATACGCTGCTCCAGCAGGTCCGGGTGCGCGGGCAGATCGAACAGCACCAGGTGGTGCGAGAACTGGAAGTTGCGACCTTCACTGCCGATTTCCGAGCAGATCAGCACTTGCGCACCGAACTCTTCATCGGCGAAGTAAGCGGCGGCGCGGTCACGTTCGAGGATGTTCATGCCCTCGTGGAACACCGTCGCCGGGATGCCGGAACGCACGCGCAAGGCGTCTTCCAGGTCCATCGCGGTTTCGGCGTGGGCGCAGATCACCAGCACTTTGGTGCGCTTGAGCATTTTCAGTTGATCGATCAGCCACTCGACGCGCGGATCGAACTTCCACCAGCGCTCGTCTTCGTTGGCGTCCGGCTGCGCCTGGAAGCTGACTTCCGGATACAGTTCGGCGTGATCGCCCAGCGGCAGCTCGAGGTATTCGTCCGGGCACGGCAGCGGGTACGGATGCAGTTTGCGCTCGGGGAAACCTTGCACGGCGGCGCGGGTGTTGCGGAACAGCACGCGGCCGGTGCCGTGGCGGTCGAGCAATTCGCGCACCAGGCGAGCGCTGGCTTCAGTGTCGCCATCATTGACCTCCGTCAGCAGGGCCTCGCCTTCGTTGCCGAGGAAGCCGTGAATGGTCTTGTGCGCTTCGGGCGACAGGCGCCCTTTGTCCAGCAGTTCCTGGACGGCTTCGGCGACCGGGCGATAGTTTTCGCTCTCGGCGCGGAAGGCGTGCAGGTCATGAAAACGGTTCGGGTCGAGCAGGCGCAGACGGGCGAAGTGGCTGTCCTGGCCCAGTTGTTCCGGGGTCGCGGTCAGCAGCAGCACGCCGGGAATGACTTCGGCCAACTGTTCAACCAGCGAGTATTCCGGACTGGCCTTGTCTTCGTGCCACACCAAGTGGTGGGCTTCGTCGACAACCATCATGTCCCAGCCGGCGGCGAACAACGCGTCCTGGGCCTTTTCGTCTTCCACCAGCCATTCCAGTGCCACCAGCGCGAGCTGTGTGTCTTCAAACGGGTTGGCGGCATCGCTTTCGATGAAGCGCTCTTCGTCGAACAGCGCGACTTGCAGGTTGAAACGGCGGCGCATCTCCACCAGCCACTGATGCTGCAGGTTCTCTGGAACCAGAATCAGCACACGGTTGGCACGGCCCGAGAGCAGTTGGCGATGGATAATCAGACCCGCTTCGATGGTCTTGCCCAGACCCACTTCGTCCGCCAGCAGAACCCGCGGCGCAATGCGGTCGGCGACTTCACGGGCGATGTGCAACTGGTGCGCGATCGGCTGCGCACGTACGCCGCCCAAGCCCCATAGCGCCGACTGCAATTGGCGGCTGGTGTGTTCCAGCGTGTGATAACGCAGCGAGAACCAGGCCAGCGGGTCGATCTGGCCGGCGAACAGACGGTCGCTGGCCAGACGGAACTGAATGAAGTTGGACAGCTGGGTTTCCGGCAGGGTGACCACTTCGTTCTGCGCGTTGAGGCCGTGGTAGACCAGCAGGCCGTCAACGTCGTCGACTTCCTGTACGGTCAGTTTCCAGCCTTCGAAGTGGGTGATGGAATCACCCGGCGAGAACCGCACGCGGGTCAGGGGCGCATTCCGTAGCGCGTACTGGCGAGTGTCGCCAGTGGCCGGATAGAGCACGGTCAACAAGCGGCCGTCCTGTGCCAGAACGGTGCCTAAACCCAGCTCGGCTTCGCTGTCACTGATCCAGCGTTGCCCCGGTTGATACTGCTGCGCCATGCTGCCTGACTCCCACCTTGAAAAAGCGGGCTATCTTAACGGAATCGGGCCTCCAGACCAAAAGAAACTCGTGTAGGAGCGAGCTTGCTCGCGATGTACGTTAACGATGACGAGGGCTGTCTGGGTGTACGCGGCGCCCAGACTTTCTTCGCGAGCAAGCTCGCTCCTACAGTGTGCACTCGATCACAGTTTGCGACCGATGGCTCAAGTCGCCATCCCCGCAGCCGACAGCCTGCTGACAGGAGACTGATAATTATGCTGCCACCGATGCTCCCCTTGAGTGCCGTGCCGATCACCTCACAGCAGGATCCGATCCGCCAGCGCCCCGACATTCCGCCTGTTGTGCCGGTGCAGGAAAGCTCCACCGAAAGCACCATTGACCTGCAGCAGCGTGATCCCGAAGAGGCAGCGATCCAGTTGCGCGAGGAACAGCGCCGCAAGCAGGAGCAGGACAGGCGTCGCCGTGAAGCCGATGAAGACCCGGACGCACACCTTGCGATTCCCGGTGACGAGCTCAATGCCGACAACACCGTGCCAGTGGTGGCGCTGATCGAAGACGAGCCGCGTCAGGGATTGTGGGTTGATATCCAGATTTGAGGTGACGGCTGTTCAGGAATGCAGGCAAACCGCATTATGATGACAAACCTGCCAAGCGATGCACTGAACGCCATGAGCCAAGACGACAAACTGATCGACCTCAATTCCGAACGTGCCAAGCGCGTTCATGACCTCAATGACAAACGTCTGAACGAAGTGCGCCAGGCCTTCGAGCAGGCCATGCCGTTGGGCAAAGCCAAGAAAAAGCCAAAGAACAAACCAAAAAAACGCTAAACCCCCTCGCATTTATTGATGCAGATCAGTTTTTCCCCTCCTTTGCGCCCAGTCTCGGGCGGTATTGATCCCGGTCAATTTTCCTGCCTGCCAGATTGGTTAACTTAGCCCTATCGCAACAGGGCAAGTGCAGGAGGCCAGTCATGTTTTTCGACAACGTGGTGATCGCCGGAGTGCTGACAGTCGGCCTCATGGTTCTGTTTTTTGTAGGGTTTGGATTTTTTATCTGGAAGGACTCGCACAAGCGGAAATAACCGCAGGTCTTTCTCGATGCAATGAGCACGCAAGGCATTTTGGGCAACTTCGGTTGCCCTTTTTTTTGGCTAAAAAAAAGCCTGAGGTACCAAAAAATCGTGTGGGAGCGAGCTTGCTCGCGATGAGGCCAAACCATTCAACATCTACGTTGACTGTCCGGCCGCCATCGCGAGCAAGCTCGCTCCCACAGGTTTTTTGGTGTTTGGAGATGGTAGACATGAAAAAGGCGCGAACCTCACGGAACGCGCCTTTTTCGTGGCAGCGATGTATCAGCTACCCAATGCCTTCGACGCCAGCCAGAACAGGCCGGCCGACAACGCCACGGTCGCTGGCAGGGTCAGGACCCACGCCAGCAGGATGGTTTTGACGGTGCCGCCCTGCAGGCCGCTTTTGTTGGCGACCATGGTGCCGGCCACGCCCGAGGACAGGACGTGGGTGGTGGACACCGGCAGGCTGAAGATGTTGGCCATGCCGATCAGGCTCGCGGTGGTGATCTGCGCCGACATACCCTGGGAGTAGGTCATGCCTTGCTTGCCGATCTTCTCGCCGATGGTCAGGACCACGCGTTTCCAGCCGACCATGGTGCCCAGGCCCAGGGCCAGTGCGACCGCCAGAATCACCCAGAACGGCGCGTATTCGGTAGTGGTGGTCAGGTCTTTGCGCAGCTTGTCCAGGTCAGCCTTTTCACGGGCCGCGAGGCCTGGCAGTTTGCTGACTTTCTTTGCCGTGTCGTCCAGGCAGAGCAGGTAGCGACGCACTTCGATTCGGCTTTCCGCCGGCAGCGAGTGGTAATCGGCCACACCTTTAAGAGTGTCGAGCAGGGCAGAGATGGTCGGCTCGGTCTGTTGCGGGTTGCAACGGAATTTCTCCGGCAGATCGCCTTCCACGCTTTTGCCCAAGGCCAGGAACTCACCCAGCGTATCGGCATTGCGCTTGTAGAACTGGCTCAAGTGCAGGGTCGCATCGCGAGTGCGCTCGATCTGGTAAGTGGTGCTGCCCAGGTCGAGTACGAACTGCGCCGGCACGATACCGATCAGCACCAGCATGATCAGGCCGATACCTTTCTGACCATCATTGGAGCCGTGCACGAAGCTCACCGCCATGGCCGAAATCACCAGCACCAGGCGATTCCAGAACGGCGGATGCTTCTTGTCGTCGATCTTGCGGCGCTGTTCCGGTGTCTTGTGCATCTTCGACAGCGGACGCCACCATTTAAGACCGATCAGAATCAGCGCGGCGACCAGGAAACCGGCCATTGGCGAGAACACCAGCGAGGCACCGATGTCGATCGCCTTCTGCCAGTTCACGCCATCGGCCAACGGAATGTCGTTGATCAAGGCGTTGGCCAGGCCGACCCCGAGGATCGATCCGATCAGCGTATGGGAGCTGGAGGCCGGGATGCCGAAGTACCAGGTCCCAAGGTTCCAGGTAATGGCGGCGGCGAGCAACGAGAACACCATGGCCAACCCGTGACCGGTGTTCACATTGATCAGCAGTTCCACCGGCAGCAGGTGGACGATGGCATACGCCACGCCAACACCACCCAGCAGTACGCCGAGAAAGTTGAACACACCGGAAAAGAACACGGCCAGATGCGGTGGCATGGCTTTGGTGTAGATCACCGTGGCAACCGCGTTGGCGGTGTCATGAAAGCCGTTGATGAACTCGAAGGCGAGGACAAAGGCGAGGGCGAGCAAGAGGCTCACAAGCACCCAAGCATCCAGTCCGCTGAATAAATCGATCATGAAGGTTTTCTGACCCGGTCATAAGGGGGCGCGATTATGCCAGAAAAGACTGCTAATCAATGCACTAGCTGCTCATCGGTAACATTCTTCAACGAATTAATTGGCAGCGATACCACGGGCCCGGGGTGTTTGCCGGGTTTTGCAAGTCGTTGAATTCCCTTGAGAAGCCCGCAGTCACGGGGGTTTCTCTCGGATGTTCGAAAGGCATGACGACTTGTATGAAATATCTGAGAAGACAGTCAGACATGAGCCATTCGCCTCATCAGATGAATGAGGGGACCGCTGCCCGCTCGTAGCGGGCGCGAATGGCAACATCTATGCATCCCGCTTTTAACGAGGGCAGACGCAGGCCCATGAAAGGAGTCTGGCCGAGGCGATCACGGCTCCTCGGGTTTGAGTTCCTTTTCCATTTTCTGCAGTTCCTGGGTAAAAGCCTGGTCCTGAACGGTGGCGCGTTTACGCCAGGGTTTGCGTTCCGGTTCGGGCTGAGCGGCGTAGGTGGTGACTTCCCCGCCGTAAACTTCCTTGTAACGTTGTTCCTGGCGCTCAAGTTCCGCGCGCAGTTCGTCTTTCGTCACAGTGCTACCTGTATGGGTTGAGATTAATTCTGGTCATTCGCGCTGCAACAAATCTATTGAACACGTAACCAAGAGGGCAGTGCCCGTGAAGGCAATATCCTGGAGAGGGTGTTCAATACTTCCATGTTGCAGGCGGCCACGGCACCAGAGCAAAACAGCTGACGTAGCATCAGTTTCCTGTTTCAGCGAGCGCGTTGCGCGCGCATATGAAATGCGCATCAGGCGCTTGCCGGGGGCAGCCGCGATGGGACATCGGGCTACCGGGCAGGGGCGCCGGTCGATAGAACCAACCGGGTCGCCACTGATTTGCATTATAGCGGTCGATTTGAATAACACTATCGGCAAAGAGTTAAAAATGGATCTGTATGTGTGATTGTTTTATTACTCTAGAGTTTTTGCGATCACTTGGCGGCGATGTCTTTCTGACGTCATTAAGTCGAACAAGTTAAGGCGTTACATGGGGTCTTTGACTCAGGGTTCAAGCCTGCTCACAAACAGGCAGTGTTTAAATCACCCTGCCGGCTCAATTGATAGCCCTCGAAGGGTCGCACTTGTTGCGATTATCGGTCGATGGTTCGATAATCGCACGATGCTGGCTGTCAGCCGCTTGTGTGCCGGCCCTTTAGGCGCTTGTAATAGCCATCGCTGATCCGTGTGGAAAAGGACCTGATATGAACGAGCAAATGCGCAATTCCTTCGCTTCGGTGGCGCCGCCGATCGTCGCGTCGCCCGCCAAGCGGATCCAGGCCCTGACGGGTGACCCGGACTTCATGACCTCGCTGGCCCGTGGCCTGGCTGTGGTGCAAGCCTTCCAGGAGCGCAAACGGCATTTGACCATCGCGCAAATCAGTCACCGCACGGAAATTCCCCGCGCTGCTGTGCGCCGTTGCCTGCACACCCTGATCAAACTGGGCTACGCCACCACTGACGGTCGCACCTATTCGCTGCTGCCCAAAGTGCTGACCCTCGGCCATGCGTATCTGTCCTCGACCCCGCTGGCAGTCTCCGCCCAGCCTTACCTCGACCGCATGAGCGAGCAACTTCATGAAGCCTGCAACATGGCCACGCTGGAAGGCGATGACATTTTGTACATCGCGCGCTCGGCGACGACTCAGCGTTTGATCTCGGTAGACCTTTCGGTGGGTGGACGCCTGCCGGCCTATTGCACCTCCATGGGCAGAATCCTGCTCGCGGCACTCGACGACACGTCGCTGCGTGAATACCTCGACCATGCCGACCTGCAAGCCAAGACCAGTCGCACCCTGCATACCCCCGAGGCGCTGCTCGAATGCCTGCAGGAAGTGCGGCAACAAGGCTGGTGCATCGTCGATCAGGAGCTGGAACAAGGCCTGCGCTCGATTGCGGTTCCGGTGTACGACGCGTCCGGGCAAGTGGTGGCGGCGCTTAATGTCAGCACGCACGCTGGCCGGGTCAGCCGCAGCGAACTGGAGCAGCGGTTCCTGCCCGGCCTGCTGGGCGCCAGCCGCAACCTCAGCGCGCAGCTATTCGCCTAAGCTGTTCGATAATCGCACAGACTCGCGTTTATCGAATTGACGCACTTTCCCCGGGATCACTAATGTCGCGGCAGTGCCAGCCTTGGTTGGTTTCTGTCCGACTGAGTTCTTGTGTGGAATAAAAATAATGAACCAGCCCCAGTCTGCTGTAGGCAACTGCCTCGACGTGCAGTCCTTCATCAATGCTCAACCCATCTCGCGCTATCAGTGGCGCGTGGTGATCCTGTGTTTCCTGATTGTCTTTCTTGACGGCCTCGACACCGCGGCCATGGGGTTCATCGCGCCGGCCCTGTCCCAAGACTGGGGCATCGATCGGGCCAGCCTCGGCCCGGTGATGAGTGCGGCGTTGATCGGCATGGTCTTCGGCGCACTGGGTTCCGGCCCTTTGGCTGACCGCTTCGGGCGAAAAGTCGTACTGGTGGGCGCGGTGCTGTTGTTCGGCGCCTTCAGCCTGGCGTCGGCTTACAGCACGAATGTCGATCAATTGCTGGTGCTGCGCTTCCTGACCGGGCTGGGCCTGGGTGCCGGTATGCCGAACGCCACGACGCTGCTGTCGGAATACACGCCGGAACGCAAAAAATCCCTGCTGGTGACCAGCATGTTCTGCGGCTTCAACCTCGGCATGGCCGCCGGCGGGTTTATCTCGGCCAAGCTGATTCCGGCGTTCGGCTGGCACAGCCTGTTGCTGATCGGCGGGATTCTGCCGTTGATCCTGGCGGTCGTTCTGCTGTTCTGGCTGCCGGAATCGGCGCGCTACCTGGTAGTGCGCAACCGCGGCACGGACAAAGTGCGCAAGGCGCTGGCGCCGATCGATCCGACCGTTGTCGCTCAGGCCGCCAGCTTCAGCGTGCCGGAACAGAAAACCGTCAAGGCGCGCAACGTGTTTGCGGTGATCTTCTCCGGCACCTACAGCACCGGCACTTTACTGCTGTGGCTGACCTACTTCATGGGCCTGGTGATCGTTTACCTGCTGACCAGCTGGCTGCCGACGCTGATGCGTGACAGTGGTGCGAGCATGGAACAGGCGGCATTTATCGGCGCGCTGTTCCAGTTCGGCGGAGTGCTCAGTGCCGTTGGCGTGGGCTGGGCGATGGACCGGTTCAATCCGCACAAGGTCATCGGCATTTTCTACTTGCTGGCCGGGGTGTTTGCCTACGCGGTAGGGCAGAGCCTGGGCAACATCACGCTATTGGCCACGCTGGTGCTGGTGGCCGGGATGTGTGTCAACGGCGCGCAATCGGCCATGCCTTCTTTGGCCGCGCGTTTTTATCCGACCCAAGGCCGGGCAACCGGTGTGTCGTGGATGCTGGGGATAGGCCGGTTCGGCGCGATTCTCGGTGCATGGATGGGCGCGACGTTGCTGGGGCTGGGCTGGAACTTCGAGCAAGTGCTGACGGCGCTGGTCATTCCGGCCGCGTTGGCGACAACGGCGGTGGTGATCAAGGGCATGGTCAGTCATGCGGATGCGACCTGATCGGCTGATCCGGAATCTCCAGTGGTTTTGATGGCGCTTCGCGAGCAGGCTCGCTCCCACAGTTGATCGCCTTCTCCTGTGGGAGCGAGCCTGCTCGCGAAGCTTTTGGGGATAGGTAGGAAGACAACAATATGTTCGATAAACGAACACTTAGTCGATTATCGGATTGTTTGGCTTTTTTCAGGGGCTTACTCTTCAGTCATTGCGGCGCGCGCATCGCGCCTTTTTCATCCACTGTCGGTTCATAACAAAACGGGAGCCTGCCCCATGGCTGAAATCCTTTCGCTGCACGACGCGGTGAAGCAGTTCGTTAACGACGGCGATACCGTCGCGCTCGAAGGCTTTACTCACCTGATCCCTACGGCGGCGGGTCACGAAATCATTCGCCAGGGCAAGAAAGACCTGACGCTGGTGCGGATGACGCCTGACCTGATCTACGACCAGTTGATCGGCGCCGGTTGTGCCCGCAAGCTGATTTTCTCCTGGGGCGGCAACCCCGGCGTCGGCTCTCTGCATCGTCTGCGTGACGCGGTCGAGAAGCAGTGGCCGCATCCGCTGGAAATCGAAGAACACAGCCACGCCGACCTGGCCAATGCCTACGTCGCTGGCGCTTCCGGCCTACCGTTCGCGGTACTGCGGGCCTACGCCGGCTCCGACCTGCCGAAGGTCAACCCGCTGATCAAGACAGTGACGTGCCCGTTCACCGGCGAAGTGCTGGCCGCCGTGCCTTCGGTACGCCCCGACATCACCGTGATTCACGCGCAGAAAGCCGACCGCAAGGGCAACGTGCTGCTCTGGGGCATTCTGGGCGTGCAGAAAGAAGCCGCGCTGGCCGCCAAACGTTGCATTGTCACCGTTGAAGAAATTGTCGACGACCTGAATGCACCGATGAACTCCTGCGTTTTGCCGACCTGGGCCTTGAGCGCGGTGTGCCACGTGCCTGGTGGCGCGCATCCGTCTTACGCTCATGGCTACAACGAGCGCGATAACCGCTTCTATCAAGCCTGGGATCCGATTGCCCGCGACCGTGAAACCTTCACCGCGTGGATCAACGAATACATCCATGGCTGCGCTGACTTCAGCGAGTTTCAGGCCAAGCTGGCCGCTGCTTCGGAGGCCAAGTAATGACTTACACCACCAATGAAATGATGACCGTCGCCGCCGCTCGCCGCCTGAAAAACGGTTCGGTGTGCTTCGTCGGCATCGGCCTGCCATCGAAAGCCGCCAACCTCGCACGTCTGACGTCCTCGCCGGATGTCGTCCTGATCTACGAATCGGGCCCGATCGGTGCCAAGCCGAGCGTGCTGCCGCTGTCGATTGGCGACGGTGAGCTGGCGGAAACCGCTGACACCGTCGTACCGACCGGTGAGATTTTTCGCTACTGGCTGCAGGGCGGGCGTATCGACGTCGGTTTTCTCGGCGCCGCGCAGGTAGACCGCTTCGGCAACATCAACACCACGGTGGTCGGTGATTATCACGCGCCGAAAGTGCGTCTGCCGGGTGCCGGTGGCGCGCCGGAGATTGCCGGTTCGGCCAAAAGCGTGTTGATCATCCTTAAACAGTCGGCGCGTTCCTTCGTCGACAAACTCGACTTCATCACCTCGGTCGGTCATGGCGAGGGCGGCGATTCGCGCAAACGCCTCGGCCTGCCGGGCGCTGGCCCGGTCGGTATCATCACCGACCTGTGCATCATGGAACCGGAAGCCGATACCCATGAATTCGTGGTCACCGCGCTGCACCCTGGTGTGACCCGCGAGCAAGTGATCGCGGCCACCGGTTGGGCCATTCGATTTGCCGACACCGTTGAACACACGGCCGAGCCGACCGAGGTTGAACTCAAAGCGCTCAGGGATCTGGAAGCCCGCACCGCGGCGGCCCACGGCCAGGCACCTGGAGAAGCATGATGCGCGACGTTTACATCTGTGACGCGATTCGCACCCCCATCGGCCGTTTCGGCGGTGGCCTGTCGACGGTCCGCGCCGACGACCTCGCCGCTGTACCGATCAAGGCGCTGATGGAGCGCAACCCGTCGGTAGACTGGAGCGCGGTGGACGAGGTGTTCCTCGGCTGCGCTAACCAGGCCGGCGAAGACAACCGCAACGTGGCGCGCATGGCCTTGTTGCTGGCTGGCCTGCCGGACAGCATTCCGGGCGTGACCCTCAATCGCCTGTGTGCTTCGGGCATGGACGCCATTGGCACTGCATTTCGCGCCATCGCCAGCGGCGAAATGGAGCTGGCGATTGCCGGCGGCGTCGAGTCGATGTCCCGCGCGCCGTTCGTGATGGGCAAGGCCGATGCCGCGTTCTCGCGCAACATGAAGCTGGAAGACACCACCATCGGCTGGCGTTTTATCAACCCGTTGATGAAAGCGCAGTACGGTGTCGATGCGATGCCGCAAACCGCCGACAACGTGGCGGATGACTTTGAAGTGTCCCGCGAGGATCAGGACGCGTTCGCCCTGCGCAGCCAACAGCGCACCGCCGCCGCGCAGGCTGCAGGATTTTTCGCGGAAGAAATCGTGGAAGTGCGTGTTGTCCACAAGAAGGGTGAGACAGTCGTCAGCCAGGACGAACATCCCCGGGCTGACACCACGCTGGAAACCCTGGCCAAACTGAAACCGGTCAACGGTCCCGATAAAACCGTCACTGCCGGCAATGCGTCGGGTGTGAACGACGGTGCCGCCGCACTGATCCTCGCATCCGCCGAAGCGGTGAAAAAGCACGGCTTGACCGCTCGCGCCAAAGTCCTGGGCATGGCCAGCGCCGGCGTCGCTCCCCGCGTGATGGGCATCGGCCCGGTACCGGCGGTGCGTAAACTGACTGAACGCCTGGGCGTAGCCGTCAGCGACTTCGACGTGATCGAGCTCAACGAAGCCTTCGCCAGCCAGGGCCTGGCAGTGTTGCGTGAATTGGGGCTGGCGGACGACGCCGCACAGGTCAACCCGAACGGCGGGGCGATTGCCCTGGGCCATCCGTTGGGCATGAGCGGTGCGCGTCTGGTGCTGACCGCGTTGCATCAGCTGGAAAAAACCGGTGGCAAGAAAGGTCTGGCGACCATGTGCGTCGGTGTCGGTCAGGGCCTGGCCCTGGCGATCGAACGCGTCTGACCCTCAGCCGTGACATAAGAACAGAGGAAAGCGAAATGACTGACAAGCCTGGTTACCGTCGCCCGCAGGAGGGCACCCAGCCGGACTACCTGCACCCGACTTATCAATCCACCAACCTGCGCTCGCCGTCCAAGCCGTTGGTGTTTCTGCCCCATTCGCTGTCGGAAATTACCGGCCCGACCATCGGCGCCGAGCGCATCAACGAGAAGGACAACGACCTGACCGCTCAACACGCGGGCGAGCCGCAGGGCGAACGCATCATCATTCACGGCCGTGTGCTCGATGAAAACGGTTTGCCGGTGCCGGGGATTCTGGTGGAGATCTGGCAGGCCAACGCCGCCGGTCGTTACAACCACGCCCGCGACCTGCACGACGCGCCGCTGGACCCGAACTTCACCGGCACCGGGCGTACCGTGACCGATGCCGATGGCGGGTATCAATTCCAGACCATCAAGCCCGGCGCCTACCCGTGGGGCAACCACCACAACGCCTGGCGCCCGGCGCACATCCATTTCTCGTTGTTCGGGCCGAGCATCCTGACGCGGCTGGTAACGCAAATGTATTTTCCGGGCGACCCGCTGCTGGCGTACGACCCGATCTACAACTGCGTACCCGACACCCGCGCCAAAGAGCGCCTGATCGCCAGTTTCGACCTGGAAAAAACCATTCCTTCCTACGCCCTCGGTTATCGCTGGGACATCGTCTTGCGCGGCCGTGATGCCACGCCGATGGAGAAATAAGATGACGCTGACTGCGACCACGTCCCACACCGTCGGGCCGTATTACCACATTGGCCTGACCTGGCTGAACCGCGAAAACCTCACCGTCGAGCAAACCCTGGGCGAGCGCGTGGCGATCACCGGGCAAGTGGTGGATGGCAACGGCGACGTCGTCAACGACGCGATGCTGGAAGTCTGGCAGGCCAACGCGGCCGGCAAGTACGACCACCCGGAAGACGATCAGGACAAACCCCTGGACCCGAACTTCGAAGGGTTCGGCCGGGTGCCGGTGGACGCCGAAGGGCGCTTCCGGTTCACCACGATCAAGCCGGGCACCGTCGAAGGCCTGAAAGGCACGACCCAGGCGCCGCATTTGGTGGTACTGGTGTTCGCGCGCGGGTTGGTGAAGCACTTGCTGACGCGGATTTACTTCGATGGCGAACCGGCCAACGTCGACGACCCGCTGCTGGAATGCGTGCCGGCCGAGCGTCGCGCAACCTTGCTGGCGAAGCAGGACGCGACGGGTGTGTATCAGTGGAATGTGATTCTGCAGGGCACGGATGCCGAGACGGTGTTCTTCGATTATTGAGGTCAAGATCAAAAGATCGCAGCCTTCGGCAGCTCCTACCGGTGAAGATGCCATGCGACTGTAGGAGCTGCCGAAGGCTGCGATCTTTTGATGTTCAGGTACTACTGTGGAACGGGACTGTTGCAAAGTGTGTCTAGAATGTCACAGTCCCCAAAGAGTGAAAAACAATGGCCACCCCCACCGCGACTACAGCGCATTACACCGGAGAAGAGCGCAGCAAGCGCATCTTCGCAATTGTCGGCGCCTCGTCGGGCAACCTCGTCGAATGGTTCGACTTCTACGTCTACGCCTTTTGCGCGATCTATTTTGCCCCGGCGTTTTTCCCGTCTGATAACCCCACCGTGCAACTGGTGAACACCGCTGGCGTGTTCGCCGCCGGGTTCCTGATGCGACCGATCGGTGGCTGGATTTTCGGCCGGGTCGCGGACAAGCACGGGCGCAAGAATTCGATGCTCATTTCGATTCTGATGATGTGCTTCGGCTCGCTGCTCATCGCGTGCCTGCCGACCTACAAGGACATCGGCGTCTGGGCACCGATCATGCTGCTGTTTGCACGCTTGCTCCAGGGTTTGTCGGTGGGCGGCGAGTACGGCACCACCGCGACATACATGAGCGAAGTCGCGCTCAAGGGCCAGCGCGGTTTCTTCGCCTCGTTCCAGTACGTAACGCTGATTGGCGGGCAGTTGCTGGCGGTGTCGCTGGTGGTGGTCCTGCAACAATTCCTCACCGAAGATGACCTGCGTGCCTACGGCTGGCGGATCCCGTTTGTGGTCGGTGCAGTGGCCGCGTTGATCTCGCTGTTCCTGCGCCGTTCGTTGAAAGAAACCACCAGCAAGGAAATGCGCGAAAACAAAGACGCCGGCAGCATCCGCGCCTTGTTCCGCGACCATAAAGCCGCGTTCATTACCGTGTTGGGCTACACCGCCGGTGGCTCGCTGATTTTCTACACCTTCACCACGTACATGCAGAAATACCTGGTGAACACCGCCGGCATGCACGCCAAGACCGCCAGCTACATCATGACCGGCGCGCTCTTTCTTTACATGTGCATGCAGCCGCTGTTCGGCATGCTCGCGGACAAGATCGGCCGACGTAGCTCGATGCTGTGGTTCGGTGCTTTGGGTACGCTGTTCACCGTTCCGATTCTGTTGAGCCTGAAAAGCGTCAGCAGCCCGTTCCTGGCGTTTGTGCTGATCACGGTGGCGCTGGCGATCGTCAGTTTCTACACCTCGATCAGCGGTCTGGTGAAAGCCGAAATGTTCCCGCCGGAAGTGCGCGCCCTCGGCGTTGGCCTGGCGTACGCGGTGGCGAATGCGATCTTCGGCGGTTCCGCGGAATACGTCGCGCTGAGCCTCAAAGCCGGGGGCATGGAAAACTCCTTCTATTGGTATGTCACGGTGATGATGGCGGTGGCGTTCCTGTTCAGCCTGCGCCTGCCGAAACAGGCTAAATACCTGCATCACGACCTTTGATCCAACCGCGTGGGCCGCGCTGGCCCGCGCCTTCAGGGACTGTTTATGAACCAGCGACCGGGCAATCAATTGTTCGATGCCTATTTCACCGCTCGAGATATGCGAGAGGTGTTCTGCGATCAGGGCCGGGTTCAGGCCATGCTCGATGTCGAAGCGGCGCTGGCCCGGGCCGAGGCGTATGTCGGGTTGATTCCGCAGACAGCTGTGGCCGCCATCGAAGCGGCTTGCCGCTCAGAGCACTATGACTTTTGCGCACTCGGCGAGGCGATCGCGACGGCTGGCAATTCGGCGATTCCGTTGGTGAAAGCGTTGGGCAAACAGATCGCCACCACCGATGCCGAAGCCGAGCGCTATGTGCATTTGGGCGCGACCAGTCAGGACGTGATGGACACCGGTCTGGTGCTGCAACTGCGTCGCGCGCTCGAGTTGATAGAAGGTGATCTGGCGCAACTGGGTCAAATCCTGGCAACCCAGGCGGAACGTTATGTCGCCACACCGCTGGCCGGTCGCACCTGGCTGCAACACGCCACGCCGGTGACCCTGGGCATGAAGATCGCCGGATGGCTGGGCGCCGTCACCCGCAGTCGCCAACGACTGCAAGAACTGAAACCGCGCCTGCTGGTGCTGCAATTCGGCGGCGCCTCCGGAACCCTCGCGGCCCTGGGCGAACAGGCGATGCCGATTGCCGAAGCGCTGGCCGCTGAATTGCACCTGAGCTTGCCGGACCAGCCCTGGCACACCCAGCGTGATCGCCTGGTGGAGTTCGGCTCGGTGCTGGGATTGATCGCCGGCAGCCTCGGCAAACTCGGTCGCGACATAAGTTTGCTGATGCAGACCGAAGCCGGCGAAGTGTTCGAACCGTCGGCGCCGGGCAAGGGTGGTTCGTCGACCATGCCGCACAAACGCAACCCGGTTGGCGCGGCGGTGTTGATCAGTGCCGCCACGCGGGTACCCGGACTGCTCTCGACCCTGTTCAGTGCGATGCCGCAAGAACACGAGCGCAGTCTGGGTCTGTGGCATGCCGAGTGGGAAACGCTGCCGGAAATCTGCTGCCTGGTGTCCGGCAGCCTCAAACAAGCGCTGCTGGTGGCGGACGGGCTGGAAGTGGACGCCGAGCGCATGACCCGCAACCTCGACCTGACCCAAGGCCTGGTGCTGGCCGAAGCGGTGAGCATCGTCCTCGCGCAACGGGTCGGTCGCGACACCGCGCATCATTTACTGGAACAGTGCTGCAAACGCGCTGTCGCCGAGCAGCGGCATTTGCGTGCGGTGCTGGGCGATGAGCCGCAAGTGACCGCCGAACTCTCGGCGGCTGAACTCGATCGTCTGCTGGACCCGGCACATTATCTCGGTCAGGCCCATACCTGGGTCGAGCGAGCGGTGGCTGAACATTCTGCATTGACTGCCTGAAGGAGATTGCTGTGGCTTTCGTACAACTCGCCGAGGGCGAACTGCACTACCAGATTCAAGGGCCGCAACTCGATGGGCCGGACGATGCGCCGGTGCTGGTGCTGTCCAACTCGCTGGGCACCGACCTGCACATGTGGGACGCGCAGATGGCCGCGTTCACCGAGCATTTTCGCGTGCTGCGTTTCGACACCCGTGGTCACGGCCAGTCGCTGGTAACGCCGGGGCCCTACAGCATCGAGCAATTGGGTCATGACGTGCTCGCCTTGCTCGATGCGTTGCACATCGAAAAAGCTCATTTCTGCGGTTTGTCGATGGGCGGCTTGATCGGCCAATGGCTGGGGATCAACGCCGGTGAGCGATTGAACAAACTGGTGGTGTGCAACACCGCGGCGAAAATCGGCGATCCGTCGATCTGGAACCCACGCATTGAAACAGTGCTGCGTGACGGGTCGGCGGCCATGGTCGCGCTGCGTGATGCCTCGATTGCACGCTGGTTCACCGCTGATTTTGCCGAAGCCAATCCGGCGGCGGCGAAGCGGATTACCGACATGCTCGCGGCCACTTCTCCTGAAGGTTACGCAGCCAACTGCGCCGCCGTGCGCGATGCCGATTTCCGCGAGCAGTTGTCCTCGATCAAGGTGCCGCTGCTGGTGATCGCCGGCACTGAAGATGCGGTGACGCCGCCGTCTGGTGGACACTTCATTCAGGAACATGTGCCGGGCGCGGAGTACGCCGAGTTCTACGCCGCGCACCTGTCCAACGTGCAGGCCGGGGCTGCGTTCAGTGATCGCGTTGTCGCATTCTTGTTGGGCCATTGAGGGGAATTGCTGTGGATGAGAAACAACGTTACGACGAGGGCCTGGAGGTTCGCCGCGCAGTGCTCGGCGACGCCCACGTCGATCGCAGCCTCAACGCGCTGACTGAGTTCAACTCGGAGTTTCAGGAAATGATCACGCGTCATGCCTGGGGCGACATCTGGACGCGCCCGGGCCTGCCGCGCCATACCCGCAGCCTGATCACCATTGCCATGCTGATCGGCATGAACCGCAACGAAGAACTCAAACTGCACCTGCGCGCCGCCGCCAACAACGGCGTGACGCGCGGCGAGATCAAGGAAGTGATCATGCAGAGCGCGATCTACTGCGGCATTCCGGCGGCGAATGCGACGTTTCATTTGGCTGAGTCGGTGTGGGATGAGTTGGGGGTTGAATCCCGGGAGTAATCTTCGGGGTTTGTATGGTTAGAACTGACGCCATCGCGGGCAAGCCCGCTCCCACAGTGGGTTGGGGTGAACACAAATTTTATGTTCACTCCAGATCCCTGTGGGAGCGGGCTTGCCCGCGATGGCGGCTGTACATTCAAGAGCTTCGTTGACTGGTACGCCGCTTTCGCGAGCAAGCTCGCTCCCACATTTGATTGTGTTTACAACAAACTGATCGGGTAGCTGACGATCACCCGGTTCTCGTCGAACTCGTTGTTGCTGTAGTCGCGGCGCATGGTTGAATTGCGCCATTTGAGGTTCAAGTCTTTCAGCACACCACTTTGCACGGTGTAGCCCAGTTCACTTTCACGTCCCCATTCCTTGCCATCGGTGATGGTCCCGGTGTGTACGTTGTCGCCGCTGATGTAGCGGTTCATCAGAGTCAGGCCGGGTATGCCGAGTGCGACGAAGTTGTAGTCGTGACGAACCTGCCAGGATTTTTCCTGCGCATTGTCGTAGCTGGAGTTGTAGCTGTCGTTGGCCAGGGTGCCGCCGCTGGTGCCGTTGACCCGCATCCAGGCGCTGTCGCCGGTGAGCTTTTGCAGGCCGACGTAGAAGGTGTTGCCACCGTATTTTGCCGAGAACAACCCCGACCAGGTCTTGTTGTCCAGATCGCCGGCGCGGGCGCTGCCGTCTTCCTTGCCATAGAAGTAGCCGAGGTTGGCGCCGAGGGTCCAGTCGCCGAGGGGCTGGCTGTGGATCAGGTTGACGAATTGCTGGCTGTAGATGTCCTTGAGTTCGGCGTTCCACAGCGCGATCTGCGTGCGTTTTTCGTTGAACAGGTATTCGCCGCCCTGGAAGTTGAAACGGTCTGAAGTGATCGTCGCTCTGCCGGTCATGGACATGTCGCTCATGCTGCTATCGTCACGCGGGCTGTTCTGGCGGAACTGCCCGCCGTAGAGCGTCAGGCCGTTGATTTCCTTCGAGGTGACCTGGCCGCCACGGAAGGTTTGCGGCAGGGATCGACCGTCGTCGGAACGCAGGATCGGCAGCACTGGCATCCATTCGCCAACCTTCACTTCGGTCTGCGACAGCTTCGCCTTGAACGCCACGTTGGTGCGACCGAATTGGTCCGCCGGGCGCCCGTCGCTATCCAGTGGTAGCAACTGTGTGCCGCCGGTGCCTTTGCCGCCATCGAGTTTCACCGAATATAACCCCAGTACATCCATGCCGAACCCGACCGTGCCCTGGGTAAAACCGGACTTGGCATCGAGGATAAAGCTTTGCGTCCACTCTTCAGCCTTGCCCTGGGCTTTGGTCGGGTTGGTGAAGTTGCGGTTGATGTAGAAATTGCGCAGGTTCAGGTTGACCTTGGCACCTTCGACGAAACCCGTCTCTTCGGCAGTGGCGGGCAAGGACGCACCGGTCAGGGCGATGGCGATCAGGCTGGGGACGAAATAAGGGGAAGGCGTCATGGGCTCGGTCTCTCTGATTCTTGGGGATGAAGCGGGGTGATGCCGCGACGGTGGAAGTCGCAGACAAAGATCGAATTCGAATGAAACGGGTGGGATCAGCCGGACAGGGCAGGGCGGGGCATGGTGTCGAACCTGTTGTTATTGGTTTTGTGGAGCGAATGGTGCGGGGAATGAACTAGATGGTTCAATTGGTGAAAGCGGGTTTTGGGCGGTTATCGAACAGCAAAAAAACAAGATCGCAGCCTTCGGCAGCTCCTACGCGATTTCACGTAGGAGCTGCCGAAGGCTGCGATCTTTTGATCCTGGCCAACAAAAAGCCCACCAAAAGGTGGGCTTCGTATTTACATCAGCGCTATCAGAACAACCTCATCTTCGGCGCTTCTTCTTTCAGCGGTTCAACTTTCGCCGTCTGCTCATTCCAGCCACCGCCCAGTGCCTTGTACAGATTCACGGCACTGTTCAACTGCGCCAGGCGGTCGGTGATCAGCGCCTGTTGGGCACTGAACAGCTGACGCTGGGCGTCGAGGAAGGTCAGGTTGCTGTCGACGCCGATGCGATAACGACGCTCGGCCAGACGGTAGTAGTCCTGGTTGGCAGTGACGAAATCACGCTGGGCCTGCAACTGCTCGGTGTAGGTCTGGCGGGCGGCCAGGCCGTCGGCGACTTCCTGGAAGGCTGTTTGAATGGACTTTTCGTAGTTCGCCACGCCGATGTCTTTCTGGATTTTCGAGTAATCCAGGCTGGCGCGCAGGCTGCCGGCGTTGAAGATCGGCAGGTTGATCTGCGGCTGGAACAACCAGGTGCCCGAACCTCCCTTGAACAGGCCGGACAAGTCCGGGCTCAAGGAGCCGGCGTTGGCCGTCAGGCTAATGCTCGGGAAGAACGCCGCCCGCGCCGCGCCGATGTTGGCGTTGGCCGCTTTCAGGTTGTATTCGGCCTGAAGGATGTCCGGACGACGTTGCAGCAGGTCCGACGGCAAGCCAGGCGGTACGTCGCTCAGCAGGTCGTCAGACAGCGGTTTGGCTTCTTGCAGATTGGCCGGGATGCCGGTGCCGAGCAGCAGCACCAGGCCGTTTTCGTCCTGGGCAACCTGGCGCGTGTAGCGGGCCAGTTGCGCGCGGGCGTTTTCCACCGACGTGCGCGACTGCGCCAGGTCAAGTGCCGAGGCTACGCCCACTTCGTTGCTGCGCGAGGTGAGCTTGTAGCTCTCCTCGAACGCACCGAGGGTGTCCTGGGTCAGCTTGCGCAGCTCTTTGTCAGCCTGCCAGGTCAGGTAGGCATTGGCGACGTTCGCCACCAGGCTGATCTGCGTGCTGCGCCGGCCTTCTTCGGTGGCGAAGTATTGCTGCAGCGCTTCTTCGCTCAGGCTGCGAACCCGACCGAACAGGTCAAGTTCGTAAGCGCTGATGCCGACGGTCGCGGAGTAGGAACTGGTGATGCCCGCTTCACCGGTCTGCGAGGCCCGGGCCGGAACCCGCTGGCGACTGCCGGTGCCATTGGCCGACACGGCCGGATACAGATCGGCACGCTGGATGCGGTACTGCGCGGCAAACGCATCGATGTTCAGTGCCGCGACACGCAGGTCACGGTTGTTTTCCAGGGCGACCTGAATCAGCTGTTGCAGCGCCGGGTCATGGAAAAACTGCTTCCAGCCTTGTTCAGCGGCAGCCTGGTTCGGCGCCTGGGCCGGCGAATACGCCGGGCCCTGCGGGTACTCGGCAGCCACCGGGGCGGCCGGTTGCTGATAATCAGGTATCAGCGAGCAGCCGCTCAGCACGAAGGCGGCGACTGCGATGGAGAGTAGCGACTTGCTCATTGGCCAGCCTCTTTAGAAGGTTCGATAGCGTCATCCTGATCGGTTTTTTTACGCTGACCGATGGACGATACGGTGACGAAGAACAGTGGGACCCAGAAGATCGCCAGGACAGTGGCCGTGATCATACCGCCAATAACGCCGGTACCGATTGCGTGTTGGCTACCCGAACCCGCGCCCGAGGAAATAGCCAGTGGTACCACACCGAGCACGAAAGCCAGCGAGGTCATGATGATCGGTCGCAAACGCATGCGGCAGGCTTCAATCGCCGCGTCGCGCAAACTGCGACCTTGCTCGTGCAATTCCTTGGCGAACTCGACGATCAGAATGGCGTTTTTCGCCGCCAGACCGATGGTCGTCAACAAGCCCACCTGGAAGTAAACGTCGTTGGACAGACCGCGCAAACTGGTCGCCAACAGCGCACCGATGATCCCCAGTGGCACCACCAGCATGACCGCGATCGGGATCGACCAGCTTTCGTACAGCGCCGCCAGGCACAGGAACACCATCAGCAACGACAACGCATACAGCGCTGGCGCTTGCGAGCCGGACAGACGTTCTTCGTACGACAGACCGGTCCAGGAAATCCCGACGCCCGCCGGCAGTTTCTTCGCCAGGGCTTCGACTTCGGCCATGGCTTCACCGGTGGAATAGCCCGGCGCCGGGGCACCGAGGATTTCCATCGCTTCTACGCCGTTGTAACGCGAGAGCTTCGGCGCACCGTAAATCCACTCGCCCTTGGCGAAGGCCGAGAACGGGACCATGGTGCCGGCGCTGTTGCGCACATACCATTTCTTGATGTCTTCCGGACTCATGCGCGCGCCGGGTTGGCCTTGCACGTAAACCTTCTTCACACGACCACGGTCGATGAAGTCGTTGACGTAGCTACTGCCCAAGGCAATCGACAGGGTGCTGTTGATGTCGGTGAGCGTAATGCCCAGCGCACTGGCCTTCTCGTCATCGATTTCCAGCTGATATTGCGGTTCATCATTCAAGCCGTTCGGGCGCACCTGATAGAGCACCTTGCTCTGCGCCGCCATGCCGAGGAACTGGTTGCGAGCCTCCATCAGCTTCTCGTGGCCGATACCGGCACGGTCCTGCAGGAACACGTCGAAACCGGTGGCGTTACCCAGCTCCAGTACCGCTGGCGGCGCGAAGGCGAACACCATGGCATCGCGGAAGGTGAAGAAATGTTCCTGGGCTCGGGCGGCGAGTTTGAACACGCTGTTTTCCGCGTCTCGCTGATCCCACGGCTTGAGCATGATGAATGCCAGGCCCGAGCTTTGGCCGCGACCGGCGAAGTTGAAGCCGTTGACGGTAAAGACCGAGGCCACGGCGGCCGATTCCTTGTCCAGCAGGTGGGCGCGCATCTCGTCGATCACCACTTGCGTGCGCTCGGCGCTGGAGCCGGCCGGGGTTTGCACCTGGGCAAACAGGACGCCCTGGTCTTCTTCCGGCAGGAACGCCGTTGGAATGCGGGTGAACAGCCAGATCATGCCGACGATAATGATCACGTAGGCCAGCAGGTACGGCGCCTTGTGCGTCAGCATGTTGCCCACGCCACGCTCGTAGCTTTTGACGCCGCGGTCGAAGCTGCGGTTGAACCAGCCAAAGAAACCGCGTTTCGGCGTGCCGTGCTCGCCTTTCGGAATCGGCTTGAGCATGGTGGCGCAGAGCGCCGGGGTAAAGATCAGCGCGACCAGTACCGACAGGGCCATGGCCGAGACGATGGTGATCGAGAACTGCTTGTAGATCACCCCGGTAGAACCGCTGAAAAACGCCATCGGCAACAGTACCGCCGACAGCACCAGGGCAATACCGACCAGCGCGCCCTGGATCTGCCCCATGGATTTCTTGGTGGCCTCCTTGGGCGACAGGCCTTCCTCGCTCATCACCCGTTCGACGTTTTCCACCACGACGATGGCGTCGTCCACCAGCAATCCGATGGCCAGCACCATGCCGAACATGGTCAGGGTGTTGATGCTGAAACCGAAGGCCGCAAGGATCCCGAAAGTACCCAGCAACACCACCGGCACTGTCATCGTAGTGATGACCGTGGCGCGGAAGTTTTGCAGGAACAGGAACATCACCAAAAACACCAGCACGATCGCTTCGACCAGGGTTTCAACCACACCCTTGATCGACTCGGTGACCACCGGGGTGGTGTCGTACGGGAAGACCACTTCCATGCCTTGCGGGAAGAACGGCTTGAGCGTGTTGATGGTGTTGCGCAGCGCTTTCGCGGTGTCGAGGGCGTTGGCACCGTTGGCCAGTTTCACCGCCAGACCGGAAGCCGGTGCGCCGTTGAACTGAGCGTTGATGCTGTAGTTTTCCCCGCCCAGACCTACATCGGCGACATCGGACAGGCGCACTTGCGAACCGTCCTTGTTGACCTTCAGCAGGATCTTGTTGAACTGCTCGGCGGTCTGCAAACGGGTCTTGCCGATGATGGTGGCGTTCAACTGCTGGCCGGGTGCGGCAGGCAGGCCGCCCAGTTGCCCGGAGGACACCTGGATGTTTTGCGCCGCGATGGCGGCCTTGACGTCGACTGGCGTCAGGCTGAAGTTGTTGAGCTTGGCCGGGTCGAGCCAGACGCGCATCGCGTACTGGGAACCGAAGACCTGGAAGTCGCCGACACCGGCGGTGCGCGAGATCGGGTCCTGCATGTTCGACACGATGTAGTTGGACAAGTCGTCCTTGGTCATGCTGCCGTCACGCGAGACCACGCCGATGACCAGCAGGAAGTTCTTCACTGCCTTGGTCACGCGGATGCCCTGTTGCTGCACTTCTTGCGGCAGCAGCGGGGTGGCCAGGTTCAGTTTGTTCTGGACCTGAACCTGCGCGGTGTCGGAGTTGGTGCCCTGCTCGAAGGTCGCGGTGATGGTCATGCTGCCGTCGGAGTTACTTTCCGAGGAGACATAACGCAGGTTGTCGATACCGTTGAGTTGTTGCTCGATGACTTGCACCACGGTGTCCTGCACGGTTTGTGCGGACGCGCCTGGGTAGGTTACCTGGATCGCAATGGCCGGAGGCGCAATGCTCGGGTATTGGTTGATCGGCAGTTTGAGGATCGATAGAGCCCCGACCAGCATGATCACCAGGGCAATTACCCAGGCGAAGATCGGACGGTCGATAAAGAATTTCGACATGGTTTACTCCCCTTTGCCGCTGGAAGCCTTTTCAGCTGCCTGTGCGGGGACCGGGTTCTTTGCGCCAACGTTAGTCGCTTCACTGGCGTTGACTTCAATGCCAGGTTTGACGAATTGCAGCCCTTCGGTAATCAGACGATCACCCGCTTTCAAGCCATCCTCGATCAGCCATTGGCTGCCGACAGTGCGGCTGGCCTTGAGCTGACGCAGCTCGACCTTGTTGTCCGCACCGACGACCAGCGCGGTCGGAGTGCCTTTGAGGTCGCGGGTCACGCCTTGTTGCGGCGCGAGGATCGCGGCGGCGTTGACGCCGGCCTGAAGCTGGGCGTGAACGAACATGCCTGGCAGCAGGGTGTGTTGCGGGTTCGGGAACACGGCACGCAAAGTCACGGAACCGGTGGTCTGGTCAACCGAGACTTCGGAGAACTCGAGCTTGCCGTCGAGCTTGTACTGGCTGCCGTCTTCGAGGGTCAGCTTGACCGCAGCCGAGTTGTCGCCAGCCTTTTGCAGGCGACCGCTTTCCAGTTCGCGGCGCAGTTCTAGCAGCTCCACGGACGACTGGGTGACGTCGACATAGATCGGGTCGAGTTGCTGAATCACTGCCATTGCATCAGCCTGGCCGCTGGTGACCAGTGCGCCTTCGGTGACGTTGGAACGGCCGATACGCCCGGAAATTGGCGCGTAGACTTTGGTGTAGCGCACGTTGATCTGTGCAGTTTGCAGCGTGGCTTCCGATTGCAGGCGGTTGGCCAGGGCGGTGTCGTATTCCTGACGGCTGACGGCTTGTTCGTTGACCAATTGCTTGTAGCGATCGGAGATCGATTTGGTCTGTTGCAAGTTGGCTTCGGCGCTTTTCAGCGTGGCTTCATACACCGCCGGATCAATCTGATACAGCTGTTGGCCGGCCTTGACGTCAGCGCCTTCCTTGAACAGACGCTTGAGAATGATGCCGTTGACCTGAGGACGAACTTCGGCGATGCGAAAGGCGCTGGTGCGACCCGGCAGTTCGGACGTCAGCGTAAACGCTTGCGGTTGCAGGGTAACGACGCCGACCTGAGGCGGTGGAGCGGCGGGTGGCGCCTCTTCTTTTTTACATCCGCTGAGCAGCGATGCAAGGGCGACGGCGGTGACCAGAGCGGTTACAGCTGGCTTGAATTGCATGAAAATCCTCGGGTCAGGCGCGCAAATTGCGCACTAGAAAATGTGTAAGGGTAAAAAATGTGCGCTGAGTAGATAAGTAGCTTGCTAAGGACTATACTTACGTTCATGGTTGTTTGTAAATACCCCGGCGGCGTGCCCACACCGTTACAAAAACCATTTCGAAGGTTTGAATTGTAAGCCGGGGACGACGCCCAAGAGCGCTCGCCCTACTTTTATTCAGCGGCTGTTCAGGCATCGCTGAAGCACCCTGATTGAGGTTGTACTGCCATGGTCCGTCGTACCAAAGAGGAAGCTCAGGAAACCCGCAGCCAGATTCTGGAAGCGGCGGAAAAAGCCTTTTACGAAAGGGGCGTGGCGCGCACGACGCTGGCGGACATCGCTACCTTGGCCGGCGTGACGCGCGGGGCCATCTACTGGCATTTCAGTAATAAGGCGGATCTGGTGCAGGCCATGCTTGATTCCTTGCATGAGCCGCTGGATGAAATGGCCCAGGCCAGTGAAAGCGAAGATGAACTTGACCCTCTGGGTTGCATGCGCAAGCTGCTGGTGCATTTGTTTCATCAAGTTGCCCTGGACCCGAAAACCCGACGCCTCAACGAGATTCTGTTTCATAAATGCGAATTCACCGATGAAATGTGCGATTTGCGCCAGCAACGCCGGGAGGCCAGCCTGGACTGCAATGTGCGCATCGGTCTGGCCTTGCGTAATGCGGTGGGTCGGGGGCAGTTGCCGGAAAATCTCGACACTGTCCGTGCTGCCATCAGCCTGCATGCCTATATCGACGGCATCCTCTATCAGTGGTTATTGGCCCCCGACAGTTTTGATCTGCACACCGAAGCCGAACGTTGTGCCGATACAGGGTTGGACATGCTGCGCCTGAGCCCTAGCCTGCGCAACTGAAACAAAATGCGTACTGGATTAACGTGTGTCAATGAGCGCTACGGATGAAACTCCGTTCGGCCGCCTTGCTGCGAGAGAGTGCTTTTATATACGTCTGCGGCGAGAGTTGATAGGTAGCGACTTACGTATTTTGTAGGGATTTTGTATTCCGTGGGCCGGGGCATCTCACCACCTCTATCTCGTATGCGTAACCTGGCTGTTTGACGCACCAGTCCTGCTTTTATGGGGTTTCTAACCAGGTGACTATCGGGAGTTGGAAAAGGTGTGCAGAGCTTGTTAAGGCGGGGAGAATTATTTTAATACCGTCCGGCAAACGCTATGGTAAAGACGTTTGCCGGTACAAATTATTTTGTCTTTATTATGGAGTTCTAATAATGATGCTAAGGGCGAAGCTGTAAGGGGAGGCAGCCTGATTTTGGTCTAATGTGGTTTCGCACCATAGTTCGCTCTGACCGATCGAATGAGTGCTGTATTGGCGCGAAAGTCTCATCGTGTTGGAAAAAGCAAAAGGTTCATACTTTGAGAATAGTTGTGATAGTGTTGAGAAGCGAAAAGCAGAATCGCCGCTCCGGTAAGTGAATTCATGTTTTATTTTAGAACTTCGAAATGCGCTCGACCCGCTGCTGGTGCGTTTCAGTAACTCACCCCGCAGTATAAACGGAATGCAACCGCCCGGCTCAATATCAAGATCCTTCACCTGAACATCATGGGTGTCCCAGCTGGAGTGGGTGAGCGAAAATGTCTCTAGAGTCAGGTTGTATATGTAGATGAGAACAGCGGTTTCCGATTTTGTTTTATTAATGCTATTCCATTCTTTCGCTTGCACAGGACGGGAGTTGTTGTAGTTTGTGTTGAATTTTTTTTGATGTGCGAATCGCACTTTCATTTCGTCAAATTTCTCCTTGCTCAGGCGGGTTAAATCGTCTCTTGCTTGCTCGATATTGTGATATCTGAGTTCGTATGCATAGTCTGACAAAAACTGTTCAATTTCATCCATGATTGTATCTCTTGTTGAAGGGCTGCGGTGTAAGTGTTGATGAGGGTAACAGTGCTCCCATTAGTTTGCTTGTGGGGTATGTAATGGATTATGTCTCATTAATCTACGGGGGAATTGAAAAAGCCCCGGCTCTTTCGAGTCGGGGCTTTTTGTTTGAACTAACTAACTAAAAATTACATCACCGGATAGTCGATATAACCCACCGGCCCCTTGGCATAAAACAATTCCGGGCGCGCCTCGTTCAACGGCGCATCAGTCTTCAAACGTGCCGGCAGGTCCGGGTTGGCAATGAATGGCACGCCGAAGGCGACGGCATCGGCTTTACCGGACGCCAGCCAGGCATTGGCGCTGTCTTTGGTGAAGCGTTCGTTGACGATGTACGGGCCGCCGAAGGCTTCCTTGATTTGTGGGCCGAGGCTGTCGGCGCCTTCTTTCTCGCGCGAGCAAATGAACGCGATGCCACGCTTGCCCAGTTCGCGAGCGACGTAGGTGAAGGTCTCTGCCAGGTTGTCGTCGCCCATGTCATGGGAGTCGGCGCGCGGTGCCAGGTGCACACCCACACGGCCGGCGCCCCAGACTTCGATCGCCGCGTCAGTCACTTCCAGCAACAGGCGTGCACGGTTTTCCAGGGAGCCGCCGTAGTGGTCGGTGCGCTGGTTGGTGCTGCTTTGCAGGAACTGGTCGAGCAGGTAACCGTTGGCGCCGTGGATTTCCACGCCGTCAAAACCGGCGGCCTTGGCATTTTCGGCACCGGTGCGGTAGGCGTCGACGATGTCGGCGATTTCAGCGGTTTCCAGTGCGCGCGGAGTCGGGTAGTCGGCAAGTGGGCGAACCAGGCTGACGTGACCTTTTGGCTGGATGGCGCTCGGTGCGACCGGTGCTTCGCCGTTCAGGTACGACTCGTGGGACACCCGGCCGACGTGCCACAGCTGCAGGAAAATCTTGCCGCCCGCACCGTGGATTGCTTTGGTCACATTGGCCCAACCACGTACCTGGTCGTTGGACCAGATGCCTGGGGTGTCCGGGTAGCCGACGCCCATTGGCGTGACCGAAGTGGCTTCGCTGAGGATCAGGCCGGCCGAGGCGCGTTGTACGTAGTATTCAGCCATCAGCGCGTTTGGCACACGGCCTTCGTCGGCGCGGCAGCGGGTCAGCGGGGCCATGATGATACGGTTGGCCAGCTCGATGTCACCCAGTTTGATCGGATCGAAAATAGTCGTCATTTAATAGCTCACTTTTGCGATTAGTTGGAAGTAGCGGGGGCCAGCTCGGAATTGCCGCGCTGACGGAAAGTAATCAGGGTCACCACCAGGGCGAGCACCGCCAGGGCGGCGGCCGCGAGGGGCACGCGGGTCAGGCCGAAACCGTGGGCGATGACGCTGCCACCGACCCAGGCACCGAGGGCATTGCCGACGTTGAAAGCGCCGATGTTCAGGGTCGACACCAGGTTTGGCGCGGCCTGGCCGTAGGTCACGACGTTGACTTGCAGGGCCGGCACGGCGGCGAAGCACGCGGTGGCCCAGAGGAACAGGGTGATTTCAGTCGGGATCAGCGCGACGCTGGTCCAGGTCAGCACGGTGGAGACCACTGCCATGCTGATGAACACGCCGATCAGGGTCGCCGCCAGGCCTTTGTCGGCCAGCTTGCCGCCGATGATGTTGCCGACAGTCAGGCCCAGGCCGATGAGCATCAGGGTCCAGGTCACGCCGCGTGGCGACACACCAGTGACTTCGCCCAACAGCGGCGCGACGTAGGTAAACAGGGTGAATACCGAAGCGGCGAACAACGCGGTCATGCTTAACGACAGCCAGATACCGGCGCCTTTGAGGGCACGCAGCTCGGCGCGCATGTCGAGTTTTTCTTCATCGCGCTTGGCCGGCAGGAAGCGGATCAGACCGATCAGGGCGATCACACCGATCACAGTCACCGCCCAGAATGTTGAGCGCCAGCCGTATTGCTGACCGAGCGCAGTGCCCAGCGGCACGCCGAGTACGTTGGCCAATGTCAGGCCGGTAAACATCAGGGCCACGGCCGAAGCGCGTTTGTTGGCCGGTACCAGGCCTGCCGCCACCACCGAACCGATACCGAAGAAGGCACCGTGACAAAGGGCCGTGACCACGCGGGCAAACATCAACACGTTATAGTCGGTGGCCATTGCACACAGCAGATTGCCGATGATGAAAATGCCCATCAACGCGACCAGTGCAGCCTTGCGCGGAAGCCTGGCGGTGGCCAGCGCCATGAACGGCGCACCGATGGCCACGCCGAGGGCGTAACCGGTCACCAACCAGCCGGCGCCGGGGATCGACACACCGAGATCAGCCGCCACATCGGGCAGCAGGCCCATGATGACGAACTCGGTGGTGCCGATGGCGAAGGCGCTCAAGGCCAGAATGAGAAGCGAGAGGGGCATTGTTGATTCCTTGTTGGCTGACTGACGTTAAGGGTCAGAGCTCTTTACTGAAGGTGCGGAGGAATTCCTGGATGGTTTCCTCGTTGCGTTTGAAAAAGTGCCATTGGCCGACTTTGCGGCTGCTGATCAGGCCGGCGCGCTGCAGGGTCGCCAGGTGGGCGGACACCGTGGACTGCGACAGACCGCAACGTTGATCGATCTGCCCGGCGCAAACGCCGTGCTCGTTGCTGTGGGACTGGTCGGGAAATTCGACGGTCGGGTCTTTGAGCCAGTGCAGGATGTCTCGCCGTACCGGGTGCGCCAGGGCTTTTATTATTTCGTCGAGGTCGAGGTTCATGGCTTGGGGCTCGTGATGAGTAAAACGCTATATCGCGATGAGGCGAACTTTAAATCGTTGTTTCGCGATATACCAATATGATTTCGATCTGATAACTGCGTAAATCGGTATATCGGGTTATAACGATATGAATGCGGCAGTGCTAAGCTGCGCGGCATGAACTATCTCGCACATCTTCACCTCGGTGGCCAGCGTCCCGGTCAATTGCTCGGCAGTCTGTATGGCGATTTCGTCAAGGGGCGGCTGCAAGGGCAGTTCGACCCGGAGATCGAGGCCGGCATCCAGCTGCATCGTCGCATTGACGTATTCACCGACCGTCATCCGTTGGTGGACGTGGCGTTGTCGCGGTTTTCCCTGACCCGCCGACGCTATGCCGGTATCGTCCTCGACGTGTTTTTTGACCACTGCCTGGCGCGGGACTGGGCACTGTATGCGGATCTGCCACTGCAACAGTTCACGTCGGGCGTGTACCGGGTGCTGTCCAATGAGCCGCAGCTGCCCGAGCGTCTGGCGAGAATCGCACCGCACATGATGGCCAACGACTGGTTGGGTTCGTACCGGGAGTTCGAGGTGCTGGAGCAGGTGCTGCGGGGGATTTCGAGAAGGTTGACCAAGCCTGAGGAACTGGCGGCGGCGATGCAGGAGTTGCGGGTGTTGTATGAGCCGTTGAGTGATGACTTCCGGTTGTTCTACCCGCAGTTGCAGGATTTTGCACTGAGACCGGTTTAGCCAGGATCAAAAGATCGCAGCCTTCGGCAGCTCCTACAGGGTGTACGACGTTCCAAATGTAGGAGCTGCCGAAGGCTGCGATCTTTTGCTTTCAGGCTGCGATGAGTTCGCCGGAACGCCGTGGTTCTACCGGTTTCGCCACTTCGCCAAACAACACCTTCTGCACCGCCTGCTGCGCTTCAAACGCCAGCGCTGCACGTTCGCGGCCTTCACACGCAATCGGCTTGAGCAAATGCACCTCGACATCGCCCCGGTCGTTGGCGAACAAGCGCATCAAATGCGAGAGCAAATCATCGTCGCCCACAAACGGCGCCAGCGAATCCGGTCCGCCCTCGCGCACGTAACGAATCGCCACCGGTTGCAGCTTCACTTCGGAATCAATCGCCGCTGACAGCAAACGCCCGTGGAACGTACGCAATGAACGGCCATCGGTGGTGGTGCCTTCCGGGAACATCAGCAGCGGATGCGCGTGCTGCAAATGACGGGTCATCTGTTTGCGGATCAACTGGCTGTCGCCCGAACCCCGGCGGATAAACAGGCTGCCTGCCTTGGCCGCCAACCAGCCCGCCACCGGCCAGGTGCGCACTTCGGCCTTGGACAGGAACGACATCGGCGTGAGCATCCCCAGCAGCGGAATGTCAGTCCACGACACGTGATTGCTGACCCACAGCATCGGCTCTTTCGGCAGTTCACCATGCACTGTCACGCGAAAGGGTAGGGCATTCGCCAGCCGCGCCATGAAAAAACGCGACCAGCGCTGGCGGCGGACCATCGAATGGGCGATGCCCATGCGTTCAAACACGCCGAAGACACTGGCCATGCTCAAGCCCAGCGTAACCACCACCAACACTCGCGCAATCCGCGCGTACACCCGCAGGCGGCTCATCACACAGCCGCCTTGAAGTGTTTGGCATAACGCGGGCAGAGTTCGTCGCGCTTGAGCAGGATGAACACGTCGGCCACCTGGAAATCTTCGTCCCAGCACGGCTCGCCGCAGATCTTCGCACCGAGGCGCATGTAGGCCTTGAGCAGCGGCGGCATTTCGGCGATGACGTTGGACGGAATGTCCAGCACCGGCAGCGGTTTTTTCGGCTCGGCGCGCAGGTGTTCGGTGCACAGGTAACGTTCACGCAGACGCTGCATGATCGCGTGGGCCTGAATGCCGCCGTCCTGCATCGGGATGCTCGCGCACCCCATCAAATAACTATAGCCGCCCTGGTTCAGCACTTCGGCGAGTTCGCCCCAAAGCACGGCGATGGTGCCGCCGTTGCGGTAGGCCGGGTCGACGCAAGTGCGGCCGATTTCGAGGATCGGGCCCTTCAAGTGGACCAGGCCGTGCAGGCTGAATTCTTCTTCGCTGTAAAACCTGCCCAGGCTGCTGGCAGCGGTGTGATCGAGCAAACGGGTGGTCGCGACCAGACGGCCGGTGTTCAAATCGCGCACGCCGATGTGGGCGCAATGGACATCGTAGTCATCCATGTCCAGACCCAGCTCGGCGCCTTTCAGTTTGGCGTTGAATTCGCCGCTGAACACGTTGAAGCGCAAGGCCTGGGCTTCCTGCAAAGCCTCGGCGCCCACCAGGCGTTCGGCTTGCAGGCGGCGTTCATTGCCGGTGTCGCTGATGCGGGCGATCTGAGTCATTGCGAATCTCCGTGCGGGCTGGCACCCGTCTTGGGTTAGAGCCGATCGACTTTCTTTATGCAGCCGTGTTGTGCAAAGTCAGGCTATGTAGCCCCGGTGTCATCGCCATGAAGCTTTGGTGATGCTTATATGACAGCCCACGAGGAGCCTCTAATGCCCTGGCAAACCCTGTTGCAACGCCGTGATCGCTTGCCCGTCAATCCAGACCTGGCGGAAGGTTTCGCCACGTTGTTGCAGCAGTTGGGCACGGTCACGCCGTTCGAGCTGGCGGTGTCGGGCGGGCGCTTGATGGCGACGCCGGGGCTGGCGTTTCTGGTGGGCTATCAGGCCGCATTGCGCATGCTCTGGCCGAGCGCGCCGCCGAGCCTCGGCGCGTTGTGTGCCACCGAACAGCGCAGCCTGCGGGTGGCGGACATGCAAACGCGCCTGACCGACCTGCGCCTGAGCGGGCGCAAGGATTTCGTCACTGCAGGCGACGCCGCCGACTGGCTGCTGATCGCCGCCCGCAGCGAAGCAGCCGGTGAAAGTCCGCGCCTGAGCCTGGCGGTGGTGTATCCCGGCGAGCCGGGCGTGCGCCTGGAAAAACTGCCGGCGATCCCGCTGATGCCGGACATCAGTCATGGCCGGCTGTTCCTCGACAATGCCTTGTGCGAGTTGTTGGCGGGGGACGGTTGGGAGGCGTACGTCAAACCGTTCCGCACGCTTGAAGACATTTACGTATTGAGCGCGATGACGGCGTGGTTGTACGGCATCGGTCAGGACAGCGACTGGCCGCAAACCTTGCAGCTGCGTCTGCTGGCGCTATTGGCCGGGTGCGCGGAAGTCAGTCGGCAAGCGCCGAACACTCCGGCCGGGCATGTATTGCTGGGCGGGTTGTTTGCACAGTTTGACGGGTTGAAGGTTGAGGTGAATCAGGCACTGGCGGATGGCCCGCCGGCGTGGGCGGCGATGTGGCAGCGCGATCAGGCGGTGATGGATTTGGCAGCGGGAGCCAGGGGCAAGCGCCTTGCCAAGGCACTGGCAATATATTGACGAACTACTGTAGGAGCTGCCGAAGGCTGCGATCTTTTGATTTGTGCCACAAGAGAGGCCGACAAAGATCAAAGGATCGCAGCCTTCGGCAGCTCCTACGGAAACCGAGAGAGTGTCATTTTATTGGGCTAGGCTCAGCAGGTTGATTTCTTCGAGCCGTCGCCATGTTCAAAGGCTTGTCACTGATATTCATGCTGCTTAGTCTCACGGCTCACGCCGAAAACTGGCCCGCCGAGCAATGGTCAACAGGCCCGAAAATCAGTGGCCCGGCGCTTCAAGCCCTGGAAAGCTACGCCTTCCCGCCCCGCGACGAAGCCACCCGCAAAGGCCTGCGCACCGACGCCTTGGTGATCATCCGCGACGGCCAGTTGATCTATGAACGCTACGCCGGCCCGACCACGGGCGACACGCCACACCTGACCTGGTCGATCAGCAAAAGCCTGATGGCCGCAGTACTCGGTGTGGCCTACGGCGAAGGCCTGTTCAACCTTCAGGACCCGGCGCTGAAGTACTATCCGCCGCTGAACAAACACCCGGCAATGACCCTGGCCGATTTGCTGCACTGGGCCTCCGGCCTGGACTGGCAGGAAGACTACGAATACGCGCCGCTGAAGTCCTCGGTGGTGGCGATGCTTTACACCCGCGGTCATCACGACATGGCGGCGTTCACCGCTGATCACGATGAGTACGCCAAACCCGGCGAGTCCTTTCGCTACTCCAGTGGCGACAGCAATCTGCTGTCCGCGGCGCTGAAAAATATCGTTGGCCCGGGGCGTTATGCAGACTATCCATGGACTGCGCTGTTCGAACCGCTGGGGATTCGCCATGCCGTGTGGGAAACCGACGCCACTGGCACTTTTGTCGCCTCGTCTTACGCCTATCTCACGGCGAGGGACCTGGCGCGCATCGGCCTGCTGATGGCTCGCGACGGACGTTGGGGCGACCGACAATTGCTGCCCCGGGACTGGGTCGCCTTCAACCGTGAACCGTTCGCGCACTATCTGGCCCATCAGGACGAGGCGGTGCCGGGCGGTCATTGGTGGCTCAATCGCGATGCGGATGGCGCCGCCCGACCCTGGCCCGATGCCCCCGCAGACACCTTCGCCGCGCTCGGCCATTGGGGCCAGGCGATGTACGTGATCCCCAGCGAAAAACTGGTGATCGTGCGCTACGGCGACGATCGTGACGGCAGCTATCGGCACAACGAATTGCTCAGACTCGCGCGCAAGGCAGTCGCCGGGGCGGTGCAGCCATGAACCGCCGTCGACCGTTCACCACGCTGGGGGTGATTGTGCTGATCGCCTTGCTCGGCTGGATCTGGAATGAACGCGCTGCGCTATGGGCCTTTCCCGACATCATCAGCGCCTACACCGCCAAGGAATATTGTTCTTGCCGGTACGTGATGAACAATCCTGCCGAGTATTGCCACCGCTACGTAAAGCAGTGGTTGCCGACCAGCAGCTTCACCGAAGACACCAATAGTAAAAGCATCACCGTCAGCGGCATGGGCCGCCGCAACAGCGCCGCGTGGGTCGGCGAACGGCAGGGGTGCCGGTTGATGCATTGAAAGATCGCAGCCTGCGGCAGCTCCTACAGGTATTGCGTGTCCATCGCGGCAATTTGGGTACCCCGATCCTGCCCCATCGCGGCAATCATGGTTGTACCCCGATCCTGTAGGAGCTGCCGCAGGCTGCGATCTTTTGATCTGCAAGGTTTGCAATGCGCCCACGGACAGTTAAGGTTCGCTCAGGTTTATCTGCCCCACGAGTCTCTATGTTCACGCGGTCCCTCTCCAAAACCCTCGCTGTCGTGCTGATGGCCGGCGCCTCGCTGTCGGCCCAGGCCAACTGGTACCTCGACGGCGAGTCCTCGCGGTTGTCGTTCGTCAGCACCAAAAACGCCAATATTGCCGAAGTGCAGCGCTTTCTGGTGTTGCACGGCAAAGTCAGCCCCAAGGGCCTGGCCGAAGTGGAAGTCGAACTGGAATCGGTGAACAGCGGCATCCCGTTGCGTGACGAACGCATGCGCAAAGAATTGTTCGAGATCCAGACCTTCCCCGAAGCCCTGATCACGGCGCAAATCGATCTGCGCCCCATCAACGACCTCGCGCCCGGTGCGCAACTTGAATTGCGTTTGCCGGTGACCGTCAGCCTCCACGGCAAAACCCATGACTACAACGCCGAGCTGCTGGCGACCCGGCTCGATGACCGGCGTTTTCAAGTGGTGACCCTTGAGCCGTTGGTGATCAACGCGGCCGATTTCGATCTGGCGCCGGGCCTGGACAGTCTGCGCAAGGTCGCCGGTTTGTCGGCGATCAGCCTGTCGGTGCCGGTGGGTGCGGTGCTGATTTTCACGGCGCGCTGACATGGCCGGCTCGATCTTCCCCTGGCGCGAAGGCAACAGCTTCAAGCTGCTGATTGACGGCCCGCAATTCTTTCCACGAATGCTGGTGGCGATTGCCCGCGCCGAAGAACAGGTCGAACTGGAACTGTATCTGGTGGAGGCGGGGGCGTGCGCCGACGCCATGGTTCAGGCGCTGATTCAGGCGGCCGAGCGAGGTGTGCGAGTGCGCTGCCTGTTCGATGATTACGGCAGCCTCGCGTTCACCCAGACGTTGCGTCAGCGGTTGATGGCGGCCGGTGTGGAGTTGCGTTTCTACAATCGCCTGAGCTGGCGGCGCTGGGTCGGCAATTTCTATCGCGATCACCGCAAGCTCTTATTGGTCGATCAAAGCCTGGCCGTGGTGGGCGGCACCGGGGTCACCGATGAATTCTGGATGCCGAACGAAGACACCAGCGAGTGGCACGAAGTGATGGTCGAGATCACCGGCCCGCTGGTCATCGACTGGCAGTTGCTGTTCGACCGCCAATGGATCGCCAACCGCCATCGGCGCGCATGGAAACCCGCCTCGCACTTCGGCTTGCCGCGACTGCCACGCGTACCGGCCACGGGGGAGGGCATGGGCCGGGTGGCCTATGCCGATGCCCGCCAGCACCGGGATATTCTGCAATCACTGGTTCGCGCGCTGAACAGCGGGCGCCAGCGGATCTGGCTGGCGACACCGTATTTCCTGCCGACCTGGAAAGTCCGCCGTTCACTGCGGCGGGCGGCGGGTCGCGGCGTCGATGTGCGGCTGTTGCTGACCGGGCCGCGCACTGATCACCCGTCGGTGCGTTACGCCGGGCACCGTTACTACCCGCGCCTGCTCAAGGCCGGGGTGCAGATCTTTGAATACCAGCCGTGTTTCCTGCACCTGAAAATGGTCTTGGTCGATGACTGGGTGAGCATCGGTTCGTGCAACTTCGATCACTGGAACTTGCGGTTCAACCTGGAAGCCAACCTCGAAGCACTGGACCCTGAGCTGACGCGGGATGTGGTGGCGAGTTTCGAGCGGGACTTTGCCCAGAGCCAGGAAGTCAGCCTCGAGGCCTGGCAACGCCGGCCATTGTGGCGGCGGGTGAAGCAGAGGATTTGGGGGTGGGTGGATCGGTTGGTGGTGAATCTGCTGGATCGACGGGGATAGAGCAAGATCAAAAGATCGCAGCCTGCGGCAGCTCCTACAGGAGGTAGTCATTACCCCTGTAGGAGCTGCCGAAGGCTGCGATCTTTCGCTTTTAAGGGCTACAGCAATTCAAAACTCTGCTGCGTCACGTCCTCTGAGTCCAGGCCGATCTGCACGTTGAACTTGCCCGGCTCCGCCGCGTACTTCAATTGGGCATTGAAGAACTTCAGGTCATCCTCGGTGATGGTGAAGTGCACGACTTTCTGTTCGCCGGCCTTGAGCATGATTTTCTGGAAGTTCTTCAGTTCCTTGACGGGGCGGATCATCGAGCCGGTCACGTCCTGGATGTACAGCTGCACCACGGTTTCACCGTCACGCTTGCCGGTGTTTTTCAGCATGACGCTGGCGTCGAGCTTGCCGGTCTTGTTCAGCGTGGTCGAGGACAACGCCATGTCGCTCAGGCTGAAATCGGTGTAGCTCAGGCCGAACCCGAACGGGAACAGCGGCCCGGTGGTGTCATCGAAATACTGCGAGGTGTAGTTGCCCGGTTTGCCCGGCGTGAACGGCCGGCCAATGCTCAAGTGGTTGTAATAGGTCGGAATCTGACCCACCGAGCGCGGGATGGTGATCGGCAGTTTGCCCGACGGGTTGTAGTCGCCGAACAGCACGTCGGCGATGGCGTTGCCGCCTTCGGTGCCGCTGAACCAGGTTTCGAGAATCGCGTCGGCCTGTTCCTTCTCTTCGAGAATCGACAGCGGGCGGCCGTTCATCAACACCAGCACCAGCGGTTTGCCGGTGGCTTTCAGCGCCTTGATCAGATCGCGCTGGTTGGGCGGGATGTTCAGGTCGGTGCGGCTCGACGATTCGTGGGACATGCCACGGGACTCGCCCACTGCGGCGACGACCACATCGGCGTCCTTGGCGGCTTTCACGGCTTCGTCGATCATTACCTGCGCCGAACGCGGATCGTCCACCACTTCCGGTGCATCGAAGTTGAGGAAGTTCAGGTAATCGACGGCTTTCTTGTCACTGGTGATGTTGGCACCACGGGCGTAGATCAGCGTCGATTGCGTGCCCAGTGCAGCGGTCATGCCATCGAACAGTGTGACCGATTGCGCAGGGCGACCGTTGGCAGCCCAGCTGCCCATCATGTCGATCGGTGCCTTGGCCAGCGGGCCGACCAGCATGATCTTCGCGGTTTTCTTCAGCGGCAGGGTTTCGCCCTGATTCTTCAGCAACACCAGGCTGCGGCGCGCAACGTCACGAGCCTCGGCGCGGTGCAGGCGGCTGTCGGCGTTGGTGTCGGCCGGATCATCTTCAGCCTTGCCGATGCGCAGGTACGGGTCTTTGAACAGGCCCATGTCGTACTTGGCGTCAAGCACCGCACGCACGGCGTTGTCGATGTCGCTCTGCTGGATCTCGCCGGCTTTCAGCAGCCCCGGCAGTTCCTTGCCGTACAGCGTGTCATTCATGCTCATGTGAATGCCGGCCTTGATCGCCAGCTTCGCGGCTTCGCGCCCGTCCGTGGCAACGCCGTGCTTGATCAGTTCGAAGATCGCCCCATGGTCGCTGACGGCCAGGCCTTTGAAGCCCCAGTCCTTGCGCAGCAGGTCGTTCATCAGCCAGGTATTGGCGGTGGCTGGCACGCCGTTGATCGAGTTCAGCGCAACCATGACGCTGCCTGCACCGGCGTCAATCGCAGCGCGGTACGGCGGCAGGTAATCCTGGTACATCTTGACCGGGCTCATGTCGACGACGTTGTAGTCGCGACCGCCCTCGACCGCGCCGTACAAGGCAAAGTGCTTGACGCTGGCCATGATGCTGTCGGCGGCGTTAGCGCCAGTGCCCTGGAACGCCTTGACCATTACCCCGGCAATGCGCGACACCAGATAGGTGTCCTCGCCAAAACCTTCGGAGGTGCGGCCCCAGCGTGGGTCGCGGGAAATGTCGACCATCGGCGCGAAGGTCAGGTCGACGCCGTCCGAGGCGGCTTCCTTGGCGGCAATGCGCCCGGACAGGCCAATGGCGTCCATGTCCCAGCTCGAGGCCAGGGCCAGCGGAATCGGGAAAATCGTGCGATGGCCGTGGATCACGTCGTAGGCGAAGAACATCGGGATCTTCAAACGGCTGCGCATCGCCGCGTCCTGCATCGGACGGTTTTCCGGGCGAGTGATCGAGTTGAACGTGCCACCGATGTTGCCCGCAGCGATTTCCTTGCGAATCATCTCTCGAGGCATTTCCGGGCCGATGCTGATCAGGCGCAACTGGCCGATTTTTTCATCGAGGGTCATCTGCTTCATCAGGTTGCTGACGAAAGCGTCCTTGTTCTCCAGAGGTGCGGGGGTCGTGGCGGCCAATACGTTATGACTGGCCAGGCTGACGAACAGGCCCAGCAAACACAGCTTCTTCATGAATGGTTTTCTCTAAAGCCTAAACGGCAGTGAATACACGCCGGTCAGCCAAAATTTAGGGAGCGACTATTGTTGTTCAAGTAAATGCATGCACACTTGCGCAGTGTTTTGGCGCTGGGGCATCTTTTAGCCCATTGGCTCGATGCAATCCAGTGGCGGCGGCAGATTATGCCCCAAGAGTTTGCTCAGAAGGTCGCTGGTTGCTTTTCAACGGAATGTACAAGGGAGCGTCAACCTGATGAATGTAAGACACCACACTCGGTCGAGCCTGCAAATCGCCGCCCTGATGTTGTTCACCACACTGCTGGCCGGCTGCGGCATCAACACCATCCCGACCCTCGACGAACAGGCCAAGGCCGCCTGGGGCCAGGTGCAGAACCAGTACCAGCGCCGCGCCGACCTGATTCCCAACCTGGTGGAAACGGTCAAGGGCTACGCGAAACACGAAGAAGCCACCCTGACGGCGGTGATCGAAGCCCGGGCCAAGGCGACGTCGATTCAGGTGGACGCCAGCACCCTCGACAACCCCGAGAAACTCAAACAGTTCCAGCAGGCGCAGGATCAGTTGACCGGTGCCCTTAGCCGTTTGATGGTGGTGTCCGAGCGCTATCCGGACCTCAAGGCCAACCAGAACTTCCTCGCGCTGCAATCGCAACTGGAAGGCACCGAGAATCGCATCGCCGTCGCGCGTCGTGATTTCATTCTGGCGGTGCAGAAATACAACACCGAAATCCGCACCTTTCCCGGTCGCCTGTGGCACACCGTGATGTACAGCGACCTGCCGATGCGTGAAACCTTCGAGGCCACCAGCCCCGGCGCCGAAAAAACGCCTGAAGTGAAGTTCTGATCACCCCGTAGGAGCTGCCGAAGGCTGCGATCTTTTGATCTTGTATTTTTGCCGGTCCAGGAGAACAAGATCAAAAGATCGCAGCCTGCGGCAGCTCCTACAGAGGCCAACGTGTTGATGCGGGTGCAGGGATGGGGTTGCCAATGCGCGTGTTGAAAATGGGCCTGGTGCTGGCGTTCTGGGTGTTTACCCTCACGGCCCAGGCCGAGCTGAAGTTTCCTCCACTGACCGGGCGGGTGGTCGACAACGCCCAAATGATCGAGCCGTCCGTGCGCGAGCAACTGACGCAACAGCTCGACGCCCATGAAAAAGCCACCGGCGAGCAGTTGGTGGTGGTGACACTGGCGGATTTGCAGGGCACCGACATCGCCGATTTCGGTTACCAGCTCGGGCGCCAATGGGGCATCGGGCAGAAGGACAAGAACAACGGAGCGTTGCTGATCGTGGCGCGAGACGAGCGCAAATTGCGTATCGAAGTGGGTTATGGCCTGGAAGATCGCCTGACCGACGCGCAGAGTTCGCTGATCATCAATCAGGTGATCACCCCGGCGTTCAAGACCGGTAACTTCAGCAAGGGCATCAGCGACGGGGTCGCGGCCATGCTGGTGGTGTTGGGCGGCAATCCGCTGGATGAGCCGTCGACGATTTACGACTCCGGTGGCAACCAGGAGAGCGACTTCGTTTCGCAACATCCCGGGGTGTTTGTGTTCCTGGTGTTGCTGTTCATCCTGACGATCTTCGTCTTGCAGATGTTCGGGATTCTGCCAGCGGGCCGAGGGGGCTCGGGCGGTTCCAGTGG
>NZ_CABVHK010000016.1:0-67523 GCF_902497785.1 Pseudomonas fluorescens | reverse complement strand
GGGGGCTTCAGCGGCGGCGGGGGCAGTTTCGGGGGCGGCGGTTCGTCGGGCGGCTGGTGATCACAACAATGAACGAGCATGGCTAAACATGGCATTACTGACTGAACACGAACAACGCAAGGTCGCCGAGGCAATTGCCCGGGTCGAGCGCGACACCGACGCCGAACTGGTGACGGTGCTCGCCGCCCGCGCCGACGACTACGCGTACATCCCGCTGCTGTGGGCCAGCCTGCTGGCGCTGGTGGTGCCGGGTATTGTGCATTACCTCACCGGCTGGCTGACCATGCACACTTTGCTGATGGTGCAATGGCTGACGTTTATCGTGCTGTGCCTGCTGTTCCGCATTCCGGCAATCACCACGCACCTGATCCCGCGCTCGGTGCGTCACTGGCGCGCTTCGAACCTGGCACGCCGGCAGTTTCTGGAGCAGAACCTGCATCACACCGTGGGCAGCACCGGCATGCTGATTTTTGTCTGCGAGGCTGAGCGCTATGTGGAAATCCTGGTGGATGAAGGGATTTCCAGACGATTGGATAACCATCATTGGGATTCGATTGTCGCCGCGTTCACCCGGCAAGTGAAGCAAGGCCAGACGCTGCAGGGGTTTGTGACGTGCGTGGAAGCGTGCGGTGAATTGCTCAAGGTGCATGTGCCGGTGACCCATGTGCGCAATGAGTTGCCGAATCGGTTGGTGGTGCTTGGCTGATCGTTGCCAGCCACCGTTTGTGTAGCGTGCAACGCTACATATGCCCCGCGTTGCCCGAAGTTCAGGTCGTCTTCAACATATCCCTCAATAGCAGGCGCCCTGCGATGGGTGCTCTGAAACAGAGGGAGTTTCCATGTCCAGTTATCAAGCAATCGAATGGGTTGTCAGTGGGGCGTCCGGCAGTGGCGGCACCAATGAACCCGCGCCATTGACTGCGAAAGAGACACAAGCACTGTTGTGGCATTTCAAGGGTAAGACTTCTTGGGAAATTGCCATGATTCAACGTTGTTCAGTCTCCACGATCAATTTCCATTTCGCCAACATCCGCCGCAAGTTCGCAGTCAGCTCACGCGGTGCGGCCTTGCTGAAAGCAATCGAAACGGGTGCCCTCAAGGTTGACGAGATCGATCTGCGGGGGCGTCCATGAGCCTGACTGACTCGGCCTACAACAGCATCAGCGGGGTTTTATTGGGATTGGGCCTGGCCACGCTGCCCTCGATCGATGGCGAGGCTTTGTTCGGGGCCACGCTCGGGGCATGGTTGGTCACCACCACCCGGACCAACTTCAAGGCCTGGCAACGCATAGGTTCCTGGCTGCTCTCGGCGGGCGTTGGCTATCTGTTCACCCCGGTTGCATTGCCGCTGGCGCCCTCCTTGACAGGCGGCGTGACGGCTTTTCTTTGTGCGTTGATTGTCATTCCCGTGAGCATCAAGCTCATGCAGTGGGTCGACGGCGCGGGCATTGGTGACATCATTCGCCACCTGAGAGGGCGGGGATGATGGGCCAGGCAATGATCGCGCTGGTCTGCTTGACAGGCGTCGCCCATTTGGTAAGTGCGTTGAGGCTGGCGTGTTATCAGCGTGATGAAGCGCACCACTGTTGGGGGAACAGACTATTGACCAGTTTGTGCGGTGGATTGTTTTGCCTGGCCGGCCTGAACGTACTGTTGACCGGTGCGCCGGTAAGTCCATGGCACGCGCTCGTCAGTGTGTTTGCCTGCGCGCTGATACTTCGCAGCAGTGGCAACATTGTTCTGTTGTGGCAGACGCTCAAGTAAGCGTCCAAAAAACTTCTAAACGTCGTCGGCGCGCTGGATGGCTTCCAGCACAGAGGCCATGTGTGCAAGTTTGAGTTCCATGTCGCGCAAACGCCGCTTTTCCTCCAGGACAGTTTGAATAGCGTTGCGATCATCTTCATCAAGCAAGCGCCAGAGCGCCAGAAGGGTGTTTTCCCCTGTCGTGCCTGCCTGTGCGTCCGAGTCGGGAGCGTTTTGCCGCAGGATGGGCCCTTCACCCAGCAATAACCAATCGAGCGATATACCACGTGCTTCAGCAATATCTACGCATAATGAGTACGGAGTGCTGTCGCGACCCTTCCAACTGCTGAGCGTTTGCGGGCTGACATCCAGCGCGGTAGACAGAGAGATGTCTGTTGTTGTCCCGGTTATAAGTTTCAAACGGGCCAAAACAGCTTGTGATTTTTTGCTACGCAATTTGAGCCGCTTCCTTTTGACATATGCTTAGTGAGTACATAAGGTATGCGTAATGAGTAGTTTCTCTATTCCTGATAGCCAATCGTCAACTATGAAACAGAAGAACACGATGTCGAAACTTCCTAATGGTATCAAGGTAATTTCCTACGAGCTTCGCTCAGACCCACTAAGCGGACGCCTGTTGCACTTCCTGTTGACTGACAGACGTTGCGCACGAGAACTAATAGCAACTTTCAATACTTCATGCAGTATTGCGTTTGATTCGGTCGATTGCCACCCGATGTCAGTCGGGGGACAAGCGTGAGTACCTATAAAATGGTGTGTCCCCACTGCTTGAGCCGCATGCGCATTCGAACCAGCGAAGGTCGGCATATCTTTCTGCGCGTGGCGTATTTGCAATGCACCGCGGAAGCCTGTGGCTGGTCGGTTCGGGCGGAGTTTGAGATGACCCATGAATTGTCACCCAGCGGAATGCCCAACCCCGCCGTGCATTTGCCTTGTGCCGGACCTGACCTGCGCCGCGCGGCCCGGCCGGTTGCTGTCACTGAACTGGCGACGGGCGCACAGCCGGAGGATTGAGCATGATTGGATCTGATGAAAATATAGTGCTCAACGAGGAGTTCTTGAGCATCGCCCAAGCATTCCTGATTCGCCATGAAAACGAGGGGGGGATCGATGATCAAGTGCTGTTTTGTCGAGCAGTGAAGCACTTGGAAGGCATCGATGTGCCAATGCACCTGGCGGAGAAACTGGTCAGTCATGCGTACGGAACTCTAAAATCAAGCCATGACCGTCGACGCCTGGATATCGCGGCAAGTTCTGACACCGTCGCGGTGGTGACCGACCCGGCCAATGGCCTGACCTGGGCTGTGCCCGTGGGGTTGATTGTCAAATATGTGATCAACTCGCCGACCAATCGTAAACTTCGACTGGTGGAACCCTGATTTTTATCCTGTGCATTCGGGTCCTGGGCTTGCGACCAGGACCCGCCACGAAATAACCCCGTGCCCAAATCCCTCGGCCCCCTTAAAATACCCGGCATTCCCCGATCGCTCTGCCGAGGCCGTTTTTTCCATGTCCGTCACCGCCACTCCCGCCAGCCTCGCGCCGGATCATCACGCCCAATTCATCGATCTGCTGCAAGCCAGCCTCGACGCCAATGCCTTTATCAAACTGGTGCTGGCCAAGTACGTTGGCAGCGAAGCCGACCTGCAGCGGCTGATCATCAAGCAGCTGACCGTCAAGGATCAGACGTGCCTGTCCTTCGTCTATCGCTACAAGACTCGCGACATCACCAAGAACCTGCCGCTGGCCGAGGGCGTGGCGAGCATTGCCGCGCTGTTGCCGGCCTCGTTCAAAAATGCGCATTTGCTGGCGCTGACGGACGAAGCCCAGCTCGAATACAGCAAAAAGGGCAAGTCTTCGCTGTTCAAGAGCAAACCTCAGCAATTGCGCGAAGTACCGTCCGCCGAGCACAACCGCGAAAAAAACCGCTTTCTCGACCTGAGCCGTCCGTTTCTTGCCGACCTCGGGGTGACGAACAGCAAACACGAACTGATTCCGGCGATGTCGCGCAAGTGGAAGCAGATCAACAAGTTCATCGAAGTCTTCAGCCATGCGCTGACCACCTCGCCGCTGGCGTTGGACAAACCGGTGCGGGTCGCCGATTTCGGTTCGGGCAAGGGCTACCTGACGTTCGCCATCCATGATTACCTGCGCAACACCTTGAACGCCGAAGGCGAAGTGACCGGCGTCGAGTTGCGCGAAGAGATGGTCAGCTTGTGCAACGCCGCCGCTGCGAAGCTGGATCATCCGGGGCTGGTGTTCAAATGCGGTGACGTGCGCAGCGTGGCGCCGAGCGAGCTGGACGTGATGATCGCGCTGCACGCCTGTGACATCGCCACCGACTATGCGATCCACACCGGCATTCGTTCCGGCGCGTCGATCATCATGTGCTCGCCGTGCTGCCACAAGCAGATCCGCCTGCAAATCCAGAGCCCGGCGCTGCTCAAGCCAATGCTGCAATACGGTTTGCACCTGGGCCAGCAAGCGGAAATGGTCACCGACAGCTTGCGCGCGCTGTTCCTCGAAGCGTGCGGTTATGAAACTAAAGTCTTCGAGTTCATCTCACTGGACCACACCAACAAGAACAAGATGATCCTGGCGGTCAAGCGTGCCGAGCCAGTGGACCCGGCGCAGTTGTTGGTGAAGATCCAGGCGTTGAAGGATTTCTATCAGATCACGGAGCACTGCCTCGAAACCTTGCTGCGCTCCGACGGCCACCTGGGCTGAATCCGCAAAGATCGCAGCCTTCGGCAGCTCCTACGGGGTGTACGTATTCCGAAACGTAGGAGCTGCCGAAGGCTCGGGCCGCGTTCGGACGATCTTTTGCTGTTGCATTATGTTGTCGCGATGCGAGCGGGGTTGATGGCGGTCTTGCGTCCGAGCATCACCGTCACAATCACCCCGGCGGCAAACAGCCAGGTCATCGGCTCGATGTGCTCGCCGAAGAACAGCGCCGAAAACGCAATCGTGAAGAAGATCTGCAGCAACTGGATCTGACTGACCCGGGCAATGCCGCCCATCGCCAGCCCGGCGTACCAGGCAAAGAACCCGACGAATTGCGAGAACAGCGACACGTAACCAAACGCCCACCAGGTCTTCGCCGAAATCGCGCCCTGATGTTGCAGCGCCAGATACAGCACCGGCCCTATCAACAGCGGCGTCGACAACACCAGCGCCCAGCAGATCACCTGCCAGCCGCCCATCTCCTTGGCCAACCGGCCACCTTCGGCGTATCCCAACCCTCCCACCGCAATTGCGCCGAGCATCAGCAAATCACCGGCCTGAATACTGCCGGCGCCGCTGATCAATGCATAACCGAGCACCAGCGCGCTGCCTAACGCGGCGCACGCCCAGAACGCTTTCGACGGTCGCTCGTGGGACAACCACGCGGCGTACAGCGCCACGCACAGCGGTTGCAGGCCGTTGACCAATGCGCCGTGGGACGCTGGCAAGGTTTGCATCGCCCAGGCTGACAACACTGGAAAACCGAGAATGACGCCGGCGATCACCAGCGCCAGGCCTTTGATTTGTTTCCAGGTCGGCCATTGTTCCCGGCGCCACAGCAACAGCAATGCCGCCGGAACCGCCGCGAACAGCGCTCGCCCCAGGCCGTTGAGCAGCGGATGGATTTCCTGCACGACGATTCGTGTGAAGGGCAGGGTGAGGCTGAAAATCACAACGCCGAGCAGGCCGAGGGCCATGCCGGTGTTTTCGCGGGAGGACATGATGGGTGACCAGGCTTCAGGGTGATTGGACGTCGTTCATCTAGCCATAAACTCGCCGGTTGCTGCTGTAACAGCTAGGCGCAGAGTTATCCGTACAGTTGCGAGTAATCCTCGCAACGTAGGAGTTGCCGAAGGCTGCGATCTTTTGATCTGGTCTTGATTTTCCGAGCGCGCGGAAAATCAAGATCAAGATCAAAATCAGAATCAGAATCAAAAGATCGCAGCCTTCGGCAGCTCCTACAGATAATTGGCGTAGTAGTCCGGTATTACCTGTCGTGCAGATTTAGGACTACCGTGAATGCTCCTGATGCATTCCCCAAAGGAGTCCTCCCCATGACTGCCAAGAAAATCCTGATGCTGGTCGGCGATTACGTCGAAGACTATGAAGTGATGGTCCCGTTCCAGGCGCTGCTGATGGTCGGCCACACGGTGCACGCCGTCTGCCCGGACAAATCCGCAGGCCAGACCGTGCGCACCGCGATCCACGACTTCGAAGGCGACCAGACCTACAGCGAAAAACCCGGCCACCTGTTTGCCCTGAACTTCGATTTCGCCAAGGTTGCCGAAGCTGACTACGACGCGCTGCTGATCCCCGGCGGTCGTGCGCCGGAATACCTGCGCCTGAACGAAGAAGTCCTGGCGCTCGTACGCGCTTTCGACAAGGCCGGCAAACCGATCGCCGCGGTGTGTCACGGTGCGCAACTGCTGGCGGCGGCAGGCATTCTCGAAGGTCGCGAGTGCAGCGCTTACCCGGCCTGCGCGCCGGAAGTACGGTTGGCCGGCGGTACGTTCATCGATATCCCGGTGACTGAAGGCCACGTACAAGGCAATCTGGCCACTGCTCCAGCCTGGCCGGCCCACCCGAGCTGGCTCGCCGGTTTCCTCGGGTTGCTGGGCACCAAAATCACGCTGTAACGAGGGACGTTTTCATGTGCGAGCTTTACGTCAAAGCCGATCCGATTCTCTACGAATCGCGCTCCCGCTCGCTGCGCATCTGCGGGGTGGTGACCACCCTGCGGCTGGAGAATCAGTTCTGGGACATCCTCAGCGAAATCGCCGAAGTCGACGGCATGACCACCAACCAATTGATCGCCAAGCTGTATGAGGAGGTCATGGATTATCGCGGTGAAGTGGTGAATTTTGCTTCGTTCCTGCGGGTGAGCTGTATGCGGTATTTGAGTCAGCGGCGGGTTCAGGTGCCGGACTTGGCGGTGGTGCGCACAGCGGTGAAATAGTTCGGCCCGAATGATCAACACTAAATCCGGATCAAAAAAACCGCGTCACACTCACCTTGGCATTGCGCCCCTGACTCCACGCCCGATCCCCGCTCAATGCCGGGCGGTAGTTCTCGTTGAACAGATTATCGACCGTCAAGTTGACCTCGGTGCCCTTCAGGTAAGCCTGCTGCGGTTTCCAGTGGGCGAATAGTCCCTGGACGTTGTAACGCTCGTTGGCAAACTGGTTGTAGAAGACATCGCCCACGGTGTTTTTGCCGGCACCGTATTTATCGCTCGGCAGACGGTCGGTCTGGCGCACGAACTCGCCCTGCCAACCCACCTGGGCATCCCAATTCGGGATCTTCACGCCCAGCGTCGCAATCCATTTCGCTGGCGGAATGTCTCGCGCCCACACGTCCGGCCCCCATGGATTGGTGTAAGCGCCTTCGTGTTTGCCGGTAAACCACGAATAGGACAGCGACCCGAACAGGTAAGTGGAATCGTAGAAGCTTTCCACTTCGAACCCTTTAACGGTCAAGCCGCCGATGTTGCGGTAGTTGCCCATCGGGCCTGAGCCCTTGCAGTCCGAACCGATGGAGCCGCCCTTGATCGCCTGGTTTTCGCAACCGACGCCGGTGGCCTTGAAAATCTCGTCCTCGATCTTGTTGCGCATCAGCGTGGTGCGCACTTGCACGTTGTCGTGGTCGGTGAACACATTGGAAAAGCTGCTTATGTTACCGGCGCGCCATCCGGTGATGCGTTCCGGGTCAAGGTCGACACTGGTCGCGGTGCGGCTGCCTGAGCCTTGGAGTTCGTACTGCTCGTCGATGACCGGTGCGCGCCAGGTTTTGCTGTAGTCGACAAAAAATCCGACATTGGGCGTTACTGCCCAGAAGGCCGACAGGCGCGGCGACCAACCGGTGTAAGTGCGATTGCTGTAATCGTGGCCATACGCCGGGTTCGGGTTGTTGTAAAACGGCGCTTCATTTTCCTCGCCACGGTTGCGCACATGGTCGTAGCGCACGGACGGCGTCAGAGTGAAATCGCCCAGCGTGATTGCGTCCTGCAAGTAGGCGCTGTGGGTGTCGACCTTGCCCTGAGGCATGAAGCTCGGCTGGAAATAGCCATAGTTGTATTTCGGCGTGTCGTAAGTCACGCCGGGCATCCACATTTCGGTGTCGCGTTGGTGCTTGCGGATTTCCACTCCGCTGGTGACCGCGTGGGTCAGGACACCGGTCTCGAAACGGCTGATGTTGCGCAACTCGACGATGCGATCCTGGTAGGCCGTGTCCATTTTTCGCCCGCCCGTGGATGTCTGGAAGTACGCCGTGGCATCTCGCTCGTCGGTCTGGTCGGTGTTGGATTGCGAGTAACTCAGTTCGAGGTCGATCAAACGGTTGTCCAGCGGCTGGTACTGATATTTGCCCGACCAGGTGGTATCGATGGTTTCTCGATTGGCCAGAAATCGCTTGAGGGCATTTTCGTATCCGTACTGTTTGATGTTTGCGCGGGTTGGCGGGGTCGGATAGCTGGTTGAGGAAAAGGGCGTCCAGCGTTCGCTCTCGGAGTGGGAATACGACAGGCCGACGCTGTGCTCATCGTTGAGGTGCAGGTTGAGTTTGAACAATTGACCGTTCAGATCCTGCGCGCTGTTGGGTACACGCTTGGGGTTGATCGGAAAGCGGTTTTCAGGGTCCGGCGTGGTGCCCGCCAGTTTCATGTCGTCGCCGTCGCGCTTGGTCAGGTAGATCAGGGCATCGGCGCGGCCATCCTCGGTGCGGCCGAACAGGGCCGAGCTGTAGGTTTGTTGATGGTCGTTGCTGCCGTAGCCGTATTTGACCATGGCGCCGCTGTTGCGCCCGTCCTGCAACAGGTCCGGGGCGTTCTTGGTTTCCATGTGCACGGTGCCGCCGAAGCCGCCGTTGCCGGTGAACATCGAGTGTGGGCCCTTCTCCACTTCAATGCTTTTGATCAGCTCCGGCTCGATGAACACGGTGCCTTGCTGGTAGCGCTCGAAACCGCTTTTGGTCGCGCCGTCCACAGTCAGCGGCACATCCTCGGCGTCGCCCAGGCCCCAGATGTTGATGGTCTGGCCGCCCGGTTTCATCGAACCGCCCATGCTCACGCCGGGCAAGGTCGCCAGCAGGCTGGGAATGTTGTTCGGCTGGCGTCGATCGATGTCGGCCTGGGTCAGGGTCGAGCGGCCGACGGTGCTGGAATCGACCTCGGTGCCGCTGCCGATGACGCTCAAGGCATCTAGCTGGATGGCTTCGCTGCTGCTGGTGAGCGGTTCGGCCGCACGCACCACGTAGGTCTGATTAACCTTGATCAGGCTGAACGGGCTGTTGTCGAGCAACTGCCGGATCGCCGTTTCGGCGCTGTAATCACCGTTGAGTGCAGGCGCCTTGAGGTTGCTCAGCTGCTCCTCGTCAAACAGCAACTGGATCTTCGCTTGCCGGGCAATCTGACTCAGCGACGTGGCCAGCGGCTGCGCCGGCAGATGCAGGTTGATCGACTCGGCGTGGACTTGCAGGCTAAACGCCAGGCACCCGACAAGCAGGGTCGGTCGAAGGCAGGTGAGCGGATAAGGCGAAGGCACGCGAAACATTGAATCCCCCGGGGCGGCTGAAAGGCCAAAAAGGTGTGCGTAAAGAACGCAGACCGGAGGAAGACGGGGCAGGCAAAAAAAACCTCACATGCGAATGACAAATATTCTCATGCGAGGTTGTATCAGCGAGCCTCGATACGTAGTTGGCCGTCAGCGAGGACGACGGTTTTTACCGGAATCAGTGCTGGCAGCGCGTTGAGCAGCGTATCGGGGTCATTGACGTCGAGGTTGCCAGACACCTTGAAACGCCCCAGCTTCGGATCGGCCAATAACACCGGGCGAGCGCGATACAGGTTCAGTTCGTCGATCAGACTCGCCAGTTCCCGATTGCGAAACGCCAGGTGCCCGCTGCGCCAGTCGGCCACTTGCTCCTCTGCCAGCGTCTGCTGTTGCAATGCGCCGCTGGCCAGGTCAAGCGAAGCCTGTTGTTGCGCGCCGAGCAGGACGTGGGTTTTGCTGTTCGCGACGAAGTCGACCTGGCCATGGGCGACACTGACCACCAGTTGTTTTTCGCCGCGACGCACATCGAAACCGGTGCCGACCACGCGCACCGTCGAATCGCCCGCATGCACCCAGAGCGGGCGTTCTTTGTCGGGTGCGACGTCGAGGTAAAGCTGACCCTGTTCGAGGTAAAGCCGACGTTGCTGGTTGTTGAAATCGACCCGCAGCCGGGTATTGGCATTGACCGACAGGGTGCTGCCGTCGGGCAACTTGAAAGTGCGCACGCCGTGCGACTGCGCGGCGATCTGTTGCTGGTAGACGCCGTGGGGCGTGCCGAGATTCAACGCCAGCACGGCGCACACCAGCGCCGCAGCGATGGCCAGCGCAGGGCGCCAGCCTTTGGATGGGCGGCGCGGGGTGATGGGCAACGGTTTGTTCGAGTGCTGGAGTTCCGCCAGATCGGCCCACAGGTGATCGAAGGCGTGGTAAGCCTTGGCGTGCCCGGGCACGCTGAGCCACTGCTCGAACGCCTGGCGATGGACGCCACTGTGATCTTCGCGATTGCGCACAAACCAGACGGCCGCCTGGGTTTCGATGTTGTCATCGGGCAGGTCGCTGTCGATGTCGTGAGGGCGATTCATTGTGCCTGCTCCCTGCCGTTCTCGTGATCCAGGCGTCGCTTGCAATGCAGCAGGGCGAAAGCGATGTGTTTTTCCACCATGCTCAGGGAAATGCCCATGCGCTCGGCAATCTGCGCCTGACTCAGGCCCTCGAAGCGGTGCAGCATAAGGGCTTCGCGGCGGCGTGGCGAGAGCTCGGCGAGCACGCCTTTGAGGTGTTCCAGACGTTGCATGCGTTGGGCTCCGGCCATCGGGTCGTGATGGTCGTCAGTGACGGGTTCCGGGTCGCTGTCGTGGCCGGACTGCACGCTATTGCGCACCTTTTGCCGGCGCCAGTGATCGCGCAGCAGGTTGCGCGCCATCTGAAACAGGAATGCCCGCGGCTGCTCGACCTTGGCCCGGTCGTCGTAGTCCAGCCATTGAGTGAAGACATCTTGCGTCATGTCCGCCGCGTCGCTGGGGTTGTCCGTGCGTTTGCGCAGGTAATGCAGGATGTCCCCGTAGAACCGGCGAAAGAAGTCAGCCGACAGCGGGTCGGGCGTTAGACGAGGCATGAAAATCCTTGATAACGAAGCGCGGCGTCAAAAGTCGCGAATGATATCGAGAATTATTGTTATTTGTCTTCTGCCAATGTGTGCCACCGTCTTACAGTGGATAAACCCCGTGAACGGTCTTTACTGTCAGGCAACATTCGTTGGATCAATCGACAGGAGCAGCACCATGTCTGGATGGTACGAGTTGAGCAAAACCAGCAACGGCCAGTTTCGTTTCGTGCTGAAAGCGGCGAATGCCGAACCCATTCTGAACAGCGAGCACTACACCACCCGCAGCGCCGCTGAAGGTGGCATTGCTTCGGTGCAGAAGAACAGCCCGCTGGATGACCGCTACGAGAAAAAGACCACCAGGGACGGTCAGCCGTACTTCAACCTCAAGGCAGGCAACCACGAAATCATCGGCAGCAGCGAAGCCTATTCCTCCGATGCCGCCCGGGACAAAGGCATTGCCAGCGTGAAAACCAACGGCCCGACGACAGTGATCAAGGACAAGACCTTGCCGGTGCTTTAACCACCCCTTTCAGACTCAACACAAATCCCTGTGGGAGCGAGCTTGCTCGCGATGAGGTCATTGCATTCAACAAAGGTGTTGAATGCAAATCCGCTATCGCGAGCAAGCTCGCTCCCACAGTTTTTTTGGTAAGCCCGAAGTCAGCGCAATGCGTTCAACAGTGTCTGCAATTGACCGATCCCGGCCTCGCCCAGTGGAAACACCGGCAACCGCGGGTCCCCGACTTCCAGCCCGGTCGCGCGTAGGCCGGCCTTGATGGTTGCGGGCAAGCCGCCCTTCAAAATGAAATCGAGCAGCGGCAACTGGCGATAGAACAACTCCCGCGCCTTGCTCAAATCGTTGGCCAACACCGCTTCATACAGGTCGAGATTGAGCTGCGGAATCAGGTTCGGCGCCGCCGTGCACCAGCCTTTCGCGCCCGCCGCAAAAGCTTCCAGCGCCAACGGATTGCAGCCGTTGTAAAACGGCACCTGACCTTCGCCCAGCCGTTGCAACTGGTGCATGCGCTGGATGTCGCCAGTGCTCTCCTTGACCATGGTCACGTTGTCCACGCTGTTGACGATGCGCAGGATCAGGTCCACCGACATGTCGGTGCCGCTGGTGGCGGGGTTGTTGTAGAGCATGATCGGCACGCCGATGCTGTCACCGATGGCACGGTAGTGAGCGAGGATTTCCGCTTCGCTGAGTTTCCAGTAGGACGTCGGCAGCACCATCACCACATCGGCGCCGTGCGCTTCGGCGAAACGTGCGCGGCGGACCGCTTTGGCGGTGGTCAGGTCGGACACGCTGACGATGGTCGGCACCCGTTTGGCCACATGCTTGATACTGAATTCGCTGACCTGATCCCATTCTGCGTCGCTCAGGTATGCGCCTTCGCCGGTACTGCCCAGCGGGGCGATGGAGTGGACGCCGCCGTCGATCAGGCGGTCGATGGAACGCCCGAGCGCGTCGAGATCAACGCCTTCGCCATTGGCGGTGAACGGGGTGATGGTGTAGCCGATGATGCCGTGAATGTTTGTCGTGGACATGGGGTCTCTCCGTACAAAAAGGTCTGGATTCAGTTCAGGCAATCGGCGTGTTGACGCAGGTTCTGCCGAGCGTAGTAGTTGAACGCGGCGGCGTGGCGTTTCGGCCGGGCGATCCAGTCATGGGCTTCACGGCCCAGTGCCGGAATGATCGGCTTGATGGTCCCGGCACTCATCGCCAGCAGTTGCAGCCGGGCTGCGCGTTCGATCAGTTGCGCGATGACACAGGCTTCCTCGATAGTCGTGCCGGTGGACAACTGACCGTGGTGCGAGAGCAAGATCGCCCGTTTGTCGCCCAGGGCGCCGGCAATCAGTTCGCCTTCTTCATTACCCACCGGCACACCTGGCCAGCCTTCGAGAAACGCGCAATCGTCGTAGAGCGGGCAGAGGTCCATGTGGGAAATCTGCAACGGTACTTCGAGCATCGACAGCGCCGCGACGTGGGTCGGGTGCGTGTGAATGATGCAATTCACGTCCGGTCGGGCGCGGTACACCCAGCTATGGAAACGGTTGGCCGGGTTGGGCATGCCGTGGCCTTCAAGCACTTCCAGGTCTTCGTTGACCAGCAGCAGATTGCTCGCGGTGATCTCGTCGAAACCCAGTCCCAGTTGTTGAGTGTAGTAAGTGCCCGGCTGCGGGCCACGGGCGGTGATTTGTCCGGCCAGGCCGGAGTCGTGACCGTTTTCGAACAGAATCCGGCAGGTCAGGGCCAGCTTTTGCCGGTCAGTCCACGTATTATCCGCCAGGGTATTTTGCATCTGGTTCAGCGCTTGCTTCACCAGTTGATCTTTGGGGAGTGCTAAGGTCTTCGCCATATCAGTGTCCTCGAATGTTTTCACGCAAATGACACAAACAAGGCTATATGACACAAGGTGTCATTAGCAAGGACACCTCGTCGCTTTCGTCATGGATTAATCGGTCTACATGTCTATCCGCTTGAAATTACTCAGGAAAAAACTTGGCGTGACGCTCGAGGCCCTGGCCGAAAAATCCGGCATGACCAAGAGTTATCTGTCGAAAGTCGAGCGCGGGTTGAACACACCGTCGATCGCCGCCGCCCTGAAACTGGCGAAGGCGCTGAACGTGAAGGTCGAGGAACTGTTTTCCGAAGACAACGTCAGCCTCGACAGTTACAGCCTGGTGCGAAGCCTCGATCGGCAGTCATTGGCGGCCAGCGATGAGAGCGCCGGATATGCGGTGCTGGCGCATCAAGTCAGTGAGCGCAGTCTGCTGCCGTTCATCATTTATCCACCGTTTGAATTCGTCGACAAAGCCTTCAAGGAACACCTTGGGGAAGAGTTTTTGTTTGTCCACGAAGGGCAGGTGGAAGTGGATTTCATGAACGAGCGCGTACTGCTCGAGCGCGGCGATGCGCTGCATTTCAACGCGCAGAAGCCGCACCGGATCCGGTCGGTGGGTGAGGTACAGGCGCAGTTGCTGGTGGTGGTGCATAGCGCGGAGGAATGAGGTGACTGTTCCGACGCCATCGCGGGCAAGCCCGCTCCCACAGATTATGTGTTTGACCACTCCAGGGTGATCGACATCAATCCCTGTGGGAGCGGGCTTGCCCGCGATGGCGTAAGTAGCGTTGCCGCTAAACCTCGACAGGAACGGTAAGCTTCGGGCTGCCCAACCCATGCGTCTTCGAATCGAAGAACCGCAGTTCTGACCCGGTCCCTTCAAACACCTTCGCGTAATGCCGCTTCTGATGCTGAATAAACGCCTTACTGCGCGGATAAATCGAGATCGCCACCACCTTCGGTTGCGCCTGGCGCAGCGCATGAATGATGTGGCTGTCTTGCTCACCCAACGCATGCCCAAACACGCACAAGCCCTCGCCGTGACCCAACAACTGGTCATAGCAAAACGACAGATAATCCGAACTGCGAATGGTCTTGAGCTTGTCCGCGCTCGGCCCTTCGTTCACAAATAGCGGCACATCATCCAGCGTCTTGATCGTGTTGTTGATCGCAAAACTGCCCAGCAATGTGCCTTCGGTCGACATCAGTTTGCGCGCCGTGCCGTCCTGGTTGCGCACCAGATGCAAACCGCCGTGCAGGTACAGCAAGCGGGTTTTATCGGTCGCCGTGGCGCTCAGGTCAAAGCCCGGTTCGGCGCCCTGGAACAGATCGGTGATCGCCTCGGGCTGATGCTGGATTGCCCAGTAATTGAGCAAGTCATAGTTGGTGGTGAACACCGTCCGGTAGCGGGTCAGTTCTTCATGGATGGTCGCCAGCGTCGCAGGCACCACCAGTCGCCACGGGATGTGCACCGCGTGCACGGTGTTGATCAGCGCTTCCTTGATCGCGTAATAGCGATTGCGCGGCGCGGCGGAACTGACGGCCAGCGCCTTGTTCACGCGGCTGGTGATTTTCAGCGCGCTCAACACTTGCTCGAAACTGCGCGTGTGCATTGCATCGAACACACTCAACTCGGATTGGCTGAGCGGTTTTTCCTCGACGGTGCGGGCGTTTTCGAACAGCGAGTCGTAGCCGAAATCATCCCACACCGCGCGGCTGGCACCGTTACCCACCAGCAGACCGCTGAATGAGGCGGTGGCGCGCAAGGCGTTCCAGTCTTCAAGTTGGGCATCGACATCCTGGAAATCGGTCATTGCGGCGTCTCAAAAAGCAAAAGGTCGGATGGGCGGCGACTTTATCACGACCAGGTCTTGAGCCAGATCAAGTTAACGCCTGGTCCATGGGTTGATCCTGTAGGTATCCGCCCATCGAACGACCGATCGGCCCAGACTTGGAGATTCGCCCGTGACCAGCACGTTTTTCATCCCTGCCGTGAACATCATGGGCATCGGTTGCCTCGACGAAGCCATGGACGCCATTCGCAAGTACGGTTTCAGCAAGGCGCTGATCGTCACCGACGCCGGGCTGGCCAAGGCTGGCGTGGCAGCAATGATTGCCGAGAAACTGGCGATGCAGGACATCGACTCGGTGATCTTCGACGGTGCCCGGCCGAATCCGACCACCGCCAACGTCGAATGTGGCCTGGGCCTGCTTCTGGAAAGTCGCTGTGATTTCGTGGTGTCGCTGGGCGGTGGTTCGCCCCACGACTGCGCCAAAGGCATCGCGTTGTGCGCGACCAATGGCGGGCAGATCCGCGACTACGAAGGCGTCGATCAGTCGAGCAAACCGCAACTGCCGCTGATCGCCATCAACACCACTGCCGGCACCGCCAGCGAGATGACGCGTTTCTGCATCATCACTGACGAAATCCGTCACGTGAAAATGGCCATCGTCGACCGCAACGTCACACCGCTGTTGTCGGTCAACGATCCGGCACTGATGGTTGCCATGCCCAAAAGCCTGACGGCGGCCACTGGCATGGACGCACTGACCCATGCCATCGAAGCCTACGTGTCCACGGCGGCCAACCCGATCACCGATGCCTGCGCGCTCAAGGCGATCACGCTGATCAGCAATAACCTGCGCCTGGCCGTGCGCGACGGCAGCGACATGGCCGCGCGGGAAAACATGGCTTATGCGCAGTTCCTCGCGGGCATGGCGTTCAACAACGCGTCCCTGGGTTTTGTCCACGCCATGGCCCACCAACTGGGTGGTTTCTACGACCTGCCGCACGGCGTGTGCAACGCAGTGCTCCTGCCTCACGTACAGAGCTTCAATGCGCTGGTCTGCGCCGACCGTCTGAGGGACGTGGCCCACGCAATGGGCGCCGACATCCGCGGTTTCAGCCCGGAAGAAGGCGCCCAGGCTGCCATCACGGCCATTCGCAGCCTGGCCAAAGACGTGGAAATACCCGCCGGCTTGCGCGAACTCGGTGCCCGGCTCAACGACATTCCCACCCTCGCCACCAACGCGTTGAAAGATGCCTGCGGCGTGACCAACCCGCGTGCCGCGGACCAGCGGCAAATCGAGGAGATATTCCGCAGCGCGTTCTGACGGCTGAACGGTTCGGGCGCAAAGAACGCTATGCTGCGGCCTCGCCAGAGCCGACATTGCCGAGTCCCTGATGCTGCAAAAAAACCTGATCCGCCGCCTCGATCTCATCACCCTGCAACTGTTCGTCGCCGTTCACGAAGAGGGCACGCTGACCCGTGCCGCAACCCGTGAAGCCATTGCGGTGTCGGCGGCCAGCAAGCGGCTGATGGAGCTGGAGGAGGCGTTCGGCATCAGTCTGTTTGTGCGCCAAGCCAAGGGGATGACGCTGACCCCGGCCGGTGAAACGCTGTTGCATCATGCCCGGCAGATGCTGTTCAACGTCGAGAAAATGGGCCTGGAGCTGGGTGAGCACAGCCACGGCATTCGCGGGTATGTGCGGATGCTCGCCAATCTGTCGGCGATCATTCAGTTTCTGCCCGAAGACCTGCGGGACTTTTCCGCGCGCCATCCCCAGGTCAAGACCGACCTCGAGGAGCGTCCCAGCAGCGGGGTGATTCAAGGTGTGCTGGATGGCGTGGCGGACCTCGGCATCTGTTCCAGTGACAGTGACGTAAAAGGTTTGCACAGCGTGCTGTATCGCCAGGACAAGCTGGTGGTGTTGATGCCGCCGGATCATCCTTTGGCCAGCCGTTCCAGCCTGGCGTTTGCCGACACGCTGGACAGCGATTACGTCGGCCTGCATGCCGCCAGTTCCATCAACATGCGCACCCACGCTGCGGCGCGAGAGGCCGGCAAGGTCCTGCGGTTGCGCATTCATGTGCCGGGGTTCGATGCGATGTGCCGGATGGTCCAGGCCAACATGGGCATCGGGATTTTGCCGCGCAAGGCGTATGAATTGTTCGGTCGGGCGTTGGGATTGCATGCGGTGCCGTTGACCGATGACTGGTCGGATCGGGCGCTGATTGTGGTGGTGCGCGATGAAGCGGCATTGTCGCCGGTGAGCCGGATGTTGTTTGAGCAGTTGCGTGGGCAGCTCTGAATATTCTCCATTGGATGGGCTGGCCTCTTCGCGAGCAGGCTCGCTCCCACACTGGATCTATGTCGCACTGAAGATCCCTTGTGGGAGCGAGCCTGCTCGCCAAGACGGACCTGAGGTCGCGGTCATCTCATAGAGCGTTCGCATTTGACGAACGCCCGTTGCCAACTGAAGGTTGGATTCCAGTCCCCTCGCTCCTCTAGCCTTGGCTCCATATTCCAAGAACAACAAGAGGTACCCCGCGATGACTGCCCCCCTGTGTGCAATCAAAGTGATCGAAATCGGTACGCTGATCGCCGCGCCGTTCGCCGCGCGCATGCTCGCCGAGTTCGGCGCCGAGGTGATCAAGATCGAAGCCATGGGTCAGGGCGATCCCCTGCGCAAGTGGCGCAAACTGCACGAGGGCACCTCGTTGTGGTGGTACCTGCAATCGCGCAACAAAAAATCTCTGGCTCTCAATCTGAAATCCGCCGAAGGCATCGAACTGGTCAAGCAACTGGCGACCAGCGCCGACGTGCTGATCGAAAACCTGCGGCCCGGTGCCCTGGAAAAACTCGGTCTGGGCTGGGACGTCTTGCACGCCTTGAATCCCAACCTGACGCTGGTACGGATTTCCGGTTACGGCCAGACCGGCCCCTACCGTGATCGACCCGGTTTCGGCGCCATCGGCGAGGCCATGGGCGGGATTCGCTACACCACCGGCACCCCCGGTTCGCCGCCGGCGCGAGTCGGTGTCAGCCTCGGCGATTCGCTGGCGTCGCTGCACGCGGTGATCGGTGCGCTGATGTCGCTGCTGCGGGTCAAGACCGGGCAGGGCGGCGGGCAAGTGGTCGATGTCTCGCTGGCGGAAAGTGTGTTCAATGTCATGGAAAGCCTGGTCCCGGAATACGACATGCTCGGTCATGTGCGGGAGCGCAGCGGCGGGGCGTTGCCCGGGATCGCGCCGTCCAATACCTACCTGACGGCCGATGGCGCCTACGTGGTGATCGCCGGCAACAGTGACCCGATCTACAAGCGGTTGATGCAAGTCGTTGGTCGCCGCGACCTGGCCGAAGCCCCGGAGTTTGCCCACAACGACGGTCGCGCATTGAAGAGTCATGTGCTCGATGCCGCGATCACTCACTGGACCAGCAGCCTGCCGATCGATGAAGTCCTGTGCGCCCTTGAAGCCGCCGAAGTGCCGGCCGGACGCATCTATTCGGTGGCCGACATCGTCGCCGATCCGCACTACCAGGCGCGGGACATGTTGCTCAGCGCCGACCTGCCCGGTGGCACGACAGTGAAGATGCCGGGCATCGTGCCGAAACTCTCCGAAACCCCCGGTGGCGTGAACTGGTCGGGACCGAGTCTGGGCCAGCATACCGACGGCATTCTCGCGGGGCTGGGCCTGACGGACGCGGACATCGAACGCCTGAAAATTGAAGGGGTGGTGCAATGATCACTGATTTTTCCGAGACTCTGATCGTGCAGGAAGTCTCCCCTCGCGACGGCTTGCAGATCGAGCCGACCTGGGTAGAAACCGTCGACAAAATCGCGCTGATCAATCAGCTGTCGCAGGCCGGATTCAGCCGTATCGAAGCGGGTTCGTTCGTGTCGCCCAAGGCCATCCCGGCGCTGCGCGATGGCGAACTGGTGTTCAAGGGCATCGCCCGTCCGCCGGGGGTGATCTACGTCGCGTTGATTCCCAACCTCAAAGGTGCGCAACGGGCGCTGGCGTGCCGTGCCGATGAACTGAACCTGGTGATGTCCGCCAGCCAGACGCACAATTTGGCGAACATGCGCATGCGCTGCGAAGACTCGCTCGCCGCGTTCGGCGAGATCGTGCAGTACGTGGGCGATACCAAGGTGCGGTTGAACGGCAGCATCGCCACGACCTTCGGTTGCCCGTTCGAAGGCAAGATCGATGAGGATCGTGTGCTGCAATTCGTCGAGGCCTATCAGGAGCTCGGGATTCAGGGCATCACCCTGGCTGACACCACCGGCATGGCCAATCCGCGGCAGGTTGACCGACTGGTGCGAAGGGTCTTGCAGCGGGTTTCGCCAGCGGACCTGACCCTGCATTTCCACAACACCCGGGGTTTGGGTTTGTGCAATGTGCTGTCCGCCTATGAGGCCGGTGCCCGACGTTTCGACGCCGCCCTCGGCGGGCTCGGCGGCTGTCCGTTTGCACCGGGCGCGTCGGGCAATATCTGCACTGAAGACCTGGTGAACCTGTGCGATGAAATCGGCATTCATACCGGCATCGACCTGCCGCTGTTGCTGCGGTTATCCCGAGGATTACCCGCGCTGCTCGGCCACGAAGTCCCCGGCCAACTGGCCAAGGCCGGCCGCAATTGTGACCTGCACCCGAGCCCTTCCTGACACACCGATCATCCCCTGTGGGAGCGAGCTTGCTCGCGATATCGGTCTGACATTCAGAAATGTCGGTGACTGATAAACCGCTTTCGCGAGCAAGCTCGCTCCCACAGGTAAAGCGTTCACCAGAATCTTTCAACCAGACAACAAAAACAATCGGACACCCTCGGGAAGTCCGCCTGGAGAAACAGCATGAGCCTTAACGTACTGGAGGCGGGCGCGAGCCCGTCCGTGAATCACGACGAAGAAAAAGCCCTGGTCAGCAAGGTCGCCTGGCGCCTGATGCCGCTGATCATGGTCTGCTACCTGTTCGCGTTTTTCGACCGCATCAACATCAGCTTCGCCAAGTTCCAGTTGCAGGCTGACCTGAGCCTGAGCGACACCGCGTACGGCCTCGGTGCCGGGTTGTTCGTGGTCGGTTACGTGATCTTCGAAGTGCCGAGCAACATGATGCTGTACAAGGTCGGCGCCCGCCGCTGGATCGCCCGGATCATGATGTCCTGGGGCCTGGCGACGGCGGCGATGGTCTTCGTCAACAGCGAATGGCAGTTCTATGCGCTGCGCTTTGTGATCGGCGCAATGGAGGCCGGTTTTGCACCGGGCGTGCTGTATTACCTGACGCTGTGGTTCCCGCAGCACTATCGCGGGCGCATTACCTCGATGCTGTTCCTGTCGTCGGCGTTTGCCGGACTGGTGGGTGCGCCGTTCTCCGGGCTGGTGCTGCAACACCTCGACGGCTTTATGGATATGCGCGGCTGGCACTGGCTGTTCCTGCTCGGCGGCGTGCCCTGCATCGGGCTCGGGTTGCTGGTGCTGACGCTGCTCAAGGACCGCATCGAAGACGCCCACTGGCTGACGTCGGCGGAGAAAACCCTGCTGGCGAGCCGCATCGCCCGGCATGAACCGCACAAGAGCGGCGGCTCATTGCTCGCCGCCCTGCGGATTCCCGGTTTCCTGACCTTGGGGCTGATTTACTTCCTGATCCAGGTGGCGTCCTACGGTTTGAATTTCTGGGCGCCGCAACTGATCCGCAGCGCGGGCACCGAGAGCCCGGTGATGATCGGTTTGCTGACCGCCATTCCATACATCTGCGGGGCGATCAGCATGGTGGTGATCGGGCGGTTGTCCGACTCGACCGGCGAGCGTCGCAAGTTTGTGGCCGGGTTAGTGGCGGTGGGTGCGCTGGGCTTCTTCTGCGCCGGCATATTCGCCAACCACACGACCTTTCTGATCGTCGCGCTGGGCCTGCTCGGCGCCGGGATCATCGCTTCCATTCCGAGTTTCTGGACCCTGCCACCAAAACTGCTGGCCGGCGCCGGCGCGGGGGCTGCCGGCGGAATTGCAGTGATCAACACCCTTGGCCAGTTCGGCGGCATCGTCAGCCCGGTCATGGTCGGACGGATCAAGGACCTGACCGGCAGCACCACACCGGCGCTGTACGTCATCGGCGTCTGCGCGCTGATCGCCGTCGCCCTGTTGATGTGGGGATTGCCGCAGAAACTGCGCACGCTCGACAAGTTTTAAAAATTGCAGGCTACCCCAGCTCTCGCAGAGACCACGCATCTCTGTAGGAGCTGGCGCAGCCTGCGATCTTTTGATCTTCATGAAGTCGCCATAACTGCCTTGCCCGACGAATCACCAAACTGGATCAACACCACCCCCGCAATCAACATCACCGCGCCAACCACCCGCGGCAACGTCATGTGCCGCTCCACCAACCCGAACCACCCGAAGTGATCCAGCACCAGCGACGCAACCACTTGCCCCGCCAGTGCCAACGCAATAAAACCCGACGCTCCCAGCTTCGGCAGCAACACCAGCGCCAACGAAATAAAGCACACCCCAAACGCGCCACCGGCCCACATCCACAAGGGTGCCTTGCTGATAAACGCCAGCGACGGCAGTGGCAAACGCAGCGCCAACATGATCGGCAGCAACACCAGAATACTCACTACCAACGACGCAAAAGTCGCCCACAACGGATGGCCCAGCCCTCGCGTGAGATTGGCGTTGATCGCACTCTGAAACGGTACGACCGCCCCGGCAACCAAGGCCAGTATCAACAGTCCGGCCCAATGCAAAGTACTCATGATCATCCTCCAACAGGTTTTGCTGGACTCTAGAGTATTCGTCGCGCAAATTTAAATTCCAAATCGTTATCCAGAACATGCACCAGATGAATGATCTTCGGCGCATCGACCTCAACCTGCTGGTGATCCTCGACGCCTTGCTCAGCGAGCAACACGTCACTCGGGCCGCCGAGCGCCTGCACCTCAGCCAGCCTGCCGTCAGTCATGCGCTGGCGCGATTGCGCGATGTGCTCGGTGATCCATTGCTCGTACGCGCGGGCGCCGGTCTGTTGCCCACGCCTCGCGCACTCGAATTGATCGCGCCGCTGGCCGAAGCCCTGGCCCAAGTCCAAGCGCTGCTGGCGCCGAACGCCTTCGACCCGGCCACCGCCACTCGCACCTTTCGCCTGGCGATGTCCGACTACGGCGCCGCCATCGTCTTGCCTGGATTGATCCGCACGTTGCGTCGGGAAGCGCCGGGCATCGACCTGCAAATCAGCCACGCCAGCCGCGAAGGCATGCTCGATGCGGTCCTCAACGGCGACATCGATATGGCGGCAGGGGTTTTTCCGGAGTTGCCCAACGAACTGCGCAGCACCGCGCTGTTCGAAGAGCATTACGCCTGCCTGGTGGACCGCAACAGCCTGCCCGCCGATGGCGTGCTCGACCTGCCAACGTACCTGGCGCGTCCGCATGTGCTGCTGGAAATGCGCGGCAGCGGCACCCCGGAAATCGAACGGGCACTTACCGCATTGCGCGAACGCCGCCGCGTGGCGATCAGCCTGCCGCACTGGAGTGTGGCGCCGGAATTGATCAATGGCACGGACTTGATTCTCACAGTGGCTTCGCGTGGGCTGCGCGAGATTGATGAGCAGACGTTAATCGTCGTTCCGCCGCCGTTTTCGATTCCGTCGTTTACCTTTGTGTTGGCCTGGCGCAAACGGCGGGGCGGGGATCAGGCGTTGAATTGGTTGAATGGGCGGATAGAGGAGGTGATCAAGACAGTTTGATCGTGGGTTGACGCTGGCTTACCACTACCAATTGGTAGGAGGCAGACGCCGAGTATGAAAGATCCGAAGTATTTGCAGGCGATCCTGGCGAACTCGATATGGAATCAGATACGGTCGGTCGGGGAGGACCCATTCGCGAGTGCCTGGCAAACGACCTTCTCGGCCCGTTGCCGGGAAGCGGGCAAGGTGTTCGACACTGGCAAGAATGGCATGAACGAAATCTGCGGCTGCTTTTGGACTTTCCATCGCCAGATACGCAGCTTCGTCATCGAGGTTCTTTGAAGCGGTACGCAACCACTCAACGCGCATTGGCTATCCACTTGTTGGCGATTGCATCGACTTCTTCAGGCGTTGCGAAATCCCCTGCGTCGGCCTCTATCAGTGCTTTCTGAATTTCTTCGATCTGCCAGGCTTCCCGGGCGAGATATTCGCGCAATGCGTCGACGGCAAGAAACGACTTGCTGCGACCCGTGGCTTTGGAAAGAGTGGCAAGGGTATCGGCGATTTCATCTGGCAAGCGCAGCGACATGACGGACATAAAAGCCTCGATGTAGTGGTTTGTAGTACAACATACTACATCGTCATGCTGTGACAGCAGTCGGCCGTTCGTCAGCCGTAAATCCAGTGAACCAATCTTCAGAGGTTCTTCAGCGATCAATCAATCGATCTCCCAAGACCTGATATAGACTTGCGCCCATTCACCCAGTCGTTCAAAAGGATTTCCCGATGACCCCATCGCTGCTGCTGGCCGTTCTCGCCTCGGGCTTTATTTACGGCATTACACCGGGCCCGGGTGTGTTGGCGGTGTTCGGCATTGGCGCGGCGCGTGGGCGGCGGGCTGGCGCGGGTTTTTTGTGCGGGCATTTGCTCGGGGACGTGATCTGGTGCAGCACGGCGCTGATCGCGATTGTCGGCGCGCGGGAAATCGGCAGCACGGCGTTTGATGTCTTGGGTGTGCTCAGCGGGCTTTACTTGTTCTGGCTCGGTTTGCGCGCGGTACGGGCCAAACGCAGCAGTGCCCAAGAGCCTCAAGGTCCGGCGCGGCAGCCGTTCTGGCACGGCATTCTGTTCGGCCTGACCAACCCGAAAGCCTATCCGGTAGCGGTCGCGACCTTTACCGCGTTGCTGTCCAGCCGTGCGGAACTGCTGCACTGGTCGATGCTGCCGTGGATGATTGTCCTGAGCTTCGTCGGCGGTCTGTTGGCCTACGCTATCCTCATCGGCATTGTCGGTGCACGGCAGGTGCGCAACCTGTACCAACGGCATGAGCTGGCGATCACCCGGTTGTGCGGGGTGATGTTTATCGGTTTCGCCATCAACGCTCTGGTGCATGCGTTGCCGGGGCTGATGCCGAACAAGGCTTGAGATTGATCGCCAGGAGGCGTCGGTCGGCGTATGGGTCAGGGATGTTTTTTTACCGCTGCACTCTCCGGATACGCACTCTGCACCATGACCACCAGAAATTCCGCGCCGCTGGCGAGTTACATCGATTTGCTGCTGGACGCCGTTTGCGCGGTCGATAAACAGGGTCGCTTCGTTTTCGTCAGCGCGGCCTGCGAGCGCATTTTCGGTTACACGCCGGACGAGTTGGTCGGCCAGTCGATGATCGATCTGGTGCATCCCGCCGACCGCCAGCGCACCCTCGACGCTGCGCGGGAAATCATGGGCGGCGAACCCAAGCTCAATTTCGAAAACCGCTATGTGCGCAAGGATGGCCGCGTAGTGCACATTCTCTGGTCCGCGCGCTGGTCCGAAGTCGATCAGCTGCGCATCGCCGTAGCCCGCGACATCACCGAACGCAAGCAAGCCGAGTCCCGGCAGGCGGCGCTGTATGCGATCTCCGAAGCGGCCCACGCGGCCGAGGATCTGCTGGCGTTGTTCAAACGCATCCACTTGATCATCGGTGAATGGCTGCCGGCGCTGAATTTCTCCGTGGCGCTGTACGACGAGCACTGCGCGCAGCTCAATTTCCCTTATCACGTCGACGACAACGAGCAACAACCCGAGCAGCCGGGAACCGTGACCGGGCGCTTGTGTGCCGAAGTGATCCGCAGTGGCCAGCCAATCCTGCTGACGCCGAATCAGGACAACGCGCCCGCAGGATTCGAAACCCTTGTCGCGAGCCAGCATTCGCCCTGCTGGCTGGGCGTACCGTTGAACTCGCAGAACGGCACCATCGGTGCACTGATCGTCAAGAGCGTGGTGGGCGGCGAGCGCTACACCGAGCAAGACAAGGAAATGTTGCAGTTCGTTTGTGCCCAGGTCGCCACGGCGATCGAACGCAAGCAGCTGCACGCCCGGCTGCAGCGCATGGCGCAATACGATCAACTGACCCAACTGCCCAATCGCGCATTGCTGCGTGACCGGCTGCAAGCGTCGCTCGCCTTGGCCCGGGAGAGCGCTGGGCACATGGCGTTGCTGTACGTCGACCTCGACCGTTTCAAGGAAGTCAACGATACCCACGGCCACGCGGTTGGCGACATGCTGCTTCAGGCGGTCGCCAATCGGCTCAAAGGTTGCGTGCGCGAAACAGACACCGTTGCGCGCATTGGCGGCGATGAATTCGTGGTGTTGTTGCACAGCATCCATGCCGCCGGAGACGCCGACAATGTTGCCGGAAAAATCCGTCAGGTCCTGGCTCAGCCGCTGCGGCTTGATGGTCACAGCGTCAACATCCAGCCAAGTATCGGCGTTGCCCATTACCCCGAACATGGCACTGAAGAAAGTCAATTATTCCGCCATGCCGACGAAGCCATGTACAGCGCCAAGCGGCGGCATCACCTGCGGCTCGAATCCTGAACACTGCCTGCCGTTCGTCGCATCGATTTCAGGTTTTCTAAACCTTTGCAGTGATCGAAATTCAGATTCTATGCGGGCTCCAGCTCGCCGCGATCATTACCAAGAGGTAAATAATCATGCCTAATTCCAAAAACTCGAACACGGGACACACTGCCACCGATCGAACGAAAGCGTCTGAAGCCGATCGAAAAGGTGGGAAAACTACCACCACGACTGTCGATAAAGAGCCATCGAAACCCGATATGGGCCGCAAAGGTGGCCAGAAATCCAAGTAGTGGTGAAGGTAGTTTTGATCGAGAGGCGGGAGCGAAAGCTCCCGTTTGAATTTTTAATATGAGGAGGGCGCGACCATGAGCCGGATGGCCACCCGATTACGCAGTGCCGGTTTTGCCACGTTACTGGGCCTGTTCGCCAGCAGTGCGTTTGCCCAGTCACCCGCCGAATTCATCAATGATGCCTCGGCCAAAGGTATGGCCGACATCGAAGCCAGCCGCCTGGCGCACCAGAAGTCCGAATCCAAAGAGGTCAAGGACTACACCATCGTCGTCATCAACGACCGCACCACTGCCAATCAGCATCTGGCGAAAATCGCCAAACAACTGGATCTGCCGGTTGCGCCGCGGGAAGAGGTGGTCGACAAGGCCAAAGAATTGATGCCGCAAGTACAGGAAGGCGCAGCCTTCGATCAGGAGTACGCCGCCAGCCAGGTGAAGACTACGCAGGAAGCCATCGAGCAGCTTCAGCAGACTGCGCAGACTACCGACGTACCGGAAATCAAAGCCTTCGCCGAAGAAACCCTGCCCAAACTGCAGAATCATTTGCAAATGGCCCGGGCGCTGCAAGCAGGTCGATAAGAGCGCATTTGACAGTGTTTAAAGCCAATGGCGCGTGATTCACATCACGCGCCATTTTTTTTGAAACTCAGCAGTCGTTAAAATTCTGTTTGTGTTTACCCTGGGTGACCAACCCCGCCAGACTGTGCACCTCGTCTTCGCCCATGGCGCGATAGTGCTTGCGCAGCGCCTCCAGCTGCTTGAGATCCAGCGCTTCCAGCCCGAGCATCGCGTTCTGCGCCTCTTTGTTCACCCGCAGCAACTCGTCGATTTTCAAATGCAGAATGTCGGTGTCGCGGTTCTGCGTGTTCTGGATCAGGAACACCATCAGGAACGTGATGATGGTGGTCGAGGTGTTGATGATCAACTGCCAGGTGTCGTTGTAACTGAAGATCGGCCCGCTCAACCCCCACAGCGCAATCAGAATCAACGCCCCCATGAACGTCTTCGGGCTACCGGCCCACAACGCGAGTTTCTGTGAGATTTTTGCGAATTTCATTGCCGTTTTCCTTATAGGGATGCACCTGCATTTGTGACAGCGCCGACGTTATGAAAATTCTGCTTACATTTGCCCGCAGATCAAAAAAGACGCAACCAATGGGCATCCAAGGCAGTCACTACTTCACTGCCTCGAACCCGGAGAAACGTATGAAACTCACTCGCCTGTTTTACCTTTCATGCTGCCTGCTTGCGCTGCAAGGTTGCTTCGATAACTCGGATAACGAAACCAAAGACAATACGGATGGCACCAAATCCTCGGTGCAGATGCAGGATAAGGAGGCGGCGGATAAGTAGCCTAAGGTCGCAATACAGCAGAGCGTCCAGTCGAGGTATCGTAGCGAACCGGTTGTCCGCAACCCCGCACCGACAGGAGAACGCAATGAGTTGGTCCGCCAGACAATACGTCGCTTTTGAAGATGAACGCACCCGCCCGGCACGGGATCTGCTCGCGGCGATCCCGCCCGTGGACGCGCGTTCGGCCATCGACATCGGTTGCGGTCCCGGCAACTCCACCGAGTTGCTGGTGGAGCGCTTTCCCGACGCCACGGTGCGTGGCGTGGACAGTTCGACAGACATGATCGACGCCGCGCGCAAGCGCTTGCCGCAGGTGCAGTTCGACACCGTTGACATCGGCACCTGGAACGACAGCGGCCCGTTCGACGTGATATTCGCCAACGCGGTGTTGCAGTGGCTGCCCGACCACGCGACGTTACTGCCATCGCTGGCCGCGCGACTGACCCCGGGCGGCAGTCTGGCCATTCAAATGCCTGACAACCTCAATGAGCCGTCCCATCGCCTGATGCGCGAAATCGCTGCCAATGGCCCATGGGCCAGCAAGTTGGCGGATGCCGCCGGGCAACGCACGGAAATGGCCAGCGCCAGCGATTACTACTCGATGCTGCGACCGCACTGTGCGCGGGTCGATGTGTGGCGCACCACTTACCATCATCCGCTGGCGGGTGGTGCGTCGGGTGTGGTCGAGTGGTTCAAGGGCAGCGGTTTGCGGCCGTTTCTCGAACCGCTGGATGAAGCGGAAAAGGCGCAATACCTCAAGCAGTATCAAGCCGCGATTGAGCGTGCGTATCCGGCGCTGAGTGATGGTTCGGTGCTGCTGCCGTTCCCGCGATTGTTCATCGTCGCGACTCGCTGATGCCAAAAAGGGACGGATAACGCTGAACGTTATCTGTCCCTTCGCTTGGCACTCAGGTAGTCAAAAAGAAAAGACGCAAAGCCGAATAACCCAATCATTGAAATGATCATGAGCCCCAACTCTGAATTGTCCATGCTGATCTCTACGTGAAAGTGAGAGAGCAGAGTAGGGTACTTTTCGTTGGGTTTGATGGTGGGCTACGGCTTCTTTACTGGGGGGTGTGGATTTATACGGAAAATATACGGGAGGTGTGAAAACGCTCAGCGTTGAGCATTGGACATGATGATCTCTACCGCTTCCCAGACACATCCAGCGTACTTTGGATTGGAAGCATGCAGCGCGACTTCTCTGGCAGGTGGAATAGGCAAACCGTTTTCAGCCAATATTTCAAAATGACCCTTAATGGCTTCACTCGCCATAGCCACTGCATCGTTGAGATTATCCCCGGCAGAAAAACAACCCGGAACATCCGGAATATCAACGCCCCACGCGTGCTTGCCATCGCCTGTTGAAATCGCAATCGGATAAAGCATGTTCACTGTTCTCCTGCTCATCCAGTTACTGACGCAAAAAACGCAAAGGGCGCCTCGAAAGGCGCCCCAATTCACGGCATCACTTTTCTGCATTCATGCGGCGCGCAATGACATCCAGCACATCGCAGCCATCGCGCAGCGGTATGGCGCAGAGCATTGCGAAGTCGCTGAGAATCACCGAGTCGGTGATGATTTCGCCGCGCATCGCGAGGTTTTCCAGAACCTGCGTTACCGCGCCAATTCTGTAGCGGGCAGAGCTGAGTAAGGAATGCAGCGGTTGGGTGGTGTTGACGTAGAACGTGGGGAGGTCGTCGGCGCTGCTGGTTAAAGCCATGTATTCATTCATGAGTGATTGCCTTTAAGTGAAGTGAAGTCACCTACCACTCGTTGTCGCCAAACAAAGGGTGGCAGCTGCACGCGGGTTGGCGAACCGGATAAGGCACAAACCGGCAGACCCGAAGATCTCCCACGCACAGCCACCAAAAAAAAGGTAGCCAAGTACGCTTAGAAACGCTCCGAGCGGGCTCGGAGGTTTCTGTGCCTTTACCATCGAGTCGCCAAACCCGATACGCCAATTTGGCGTGAACGGACTATAGGCCTCATGACAAAAACACAGCAATGGACAAGTCTACGGACAATTCCCAGAGTCGTGTAGGACCTTGCCTTTTCAACAGTTGGGCGCGGTTTTCCCTCGATGTGAAGATTCAGGCGCTGTGCCGGGGATGTACCCGTAAAGCTCACGAATTGGTGCTTAGTTTTTGGTTTTTCTGATTTTGTTAGCCGCGGATGCAGTCTCATCTATGATTTGCAGTTGTGGCAATTCGCTCATCTGCACTGTGAATAACTCGCGGCGGGGCAACAAGGATTCCTGAACTTTTTTGGCACCTGTGCTTCGCATCAGGCGTCCATTAGACGATGGCGCATTTGAATGGGTCGGCACAATAGTCGTTCGGATTCTGGGTGGGCTGTATGGCGGTGGAGGACTTAAATTCAAGCTGGAAAATGACGGCGGTTCCACTGAGGACAGAGTTGAGTATCGAGGGGGGCTATCGAATACCCTTGCCGCCGATTGAAACCATTGAGTACCTCTCGCTGTGGCGGCCCTTGCCGCCCTGTAAGCCAGAGTCATGCTGGCAGCTCCGGCGGCCACACTCGCACTTGCCAATACGGGTGCTAATACGGAAGCCGGGTTTGCGAACGCTGCAGCACCGAGCAGCACGCCTGCGGCCCCTGAACCTAACGCTGAAACGCCTTGGCCACTAAATCGACCGCTGTTGGATAGAGAAAGCCCCAAGCCTCCAAAAGCGGATGTCCCGCCTGCAGCACTGACGAGTTGACTGAGCATGATAGGTACCGTGAAGCGACCTGTAGGATCACGATAATTAACGGGATCTGCAGCGCTGTACATGTACGAGTTCAAGCCGCCTGCCCCAAAAGGGCTCCATTTGTCTGAACTGTGGAAACGCATCAGAACCGGGTTGTAGACTCGGTAGCCGTTACCCAGCAAATACCAACGAATGTACGGTTCGCCAATCTCGCCATTAAAACCTAAATGGGTCGATGGAAGTCGAGCAGCGGACAGATGCCCGTAGGCGGTGTACGCCAATCGATTCACATCGCCTTGACTCACTTCCATCAGTACTGACTGACTCTGATTTGTCGCAAGTAATATCGTTTTTTTCCCGTTTTGATTGAGTCGCGTGGGCATGAGCATAGGTCCTCCTGAATACTGAAAGAGACAGTATTTATTTACAGTATCAGACCCACTTTCTGTACTAGCAGAACTGATAGTGCCCGGACTTTTATTTTTCAAACGCAGAACGCACAGCCTCCACCACACGCTCCGCCACGCCCTCATCTTCAAGCTGCGGATACCCTTTTCTCAACTTGCCAGACACCACCCAGCCGTTCTCCTTGATGGAGCGAATAATGCGATTCGCATCCTGATCGGGCATTTCCAATACCTCTTTCAACTGCTCCTGAGCTCGCTGAAAGATCACCAGCACTCGGGCTTCATCCGCCATTTCCTGCCGAATCGTGTGCTTGACTACGCGTGCGGTGTACAGGACGTGTTCGGTCAGGTCTGGATACCGCCAGGCAAAGCGTGCGTCTTCGTACTCATCGAAGATGAAGTTGCTGAGCGTGCCATCCTCGTAGGTCACCAATTCACCGAATCGATAGGCCGTTGCGTAACGGCGCATGAACGGTCGCGAGAACACTTCGAGCGTTCGGTCGTAGCCGGCCCTGAAGTCGATCGAACTGGTGATGGTGGCTGACACCGGCAGGATCACGCCGTCCGGCACTGCTTTATCCCGAATGAGGGTGTCGTTGATCAGGAAACGATGAATCCGGCCGTTGCCATCGCGCATGGGATGGATATAGACGAAGCCAAATGCCAACACGGCGGCCCGTGCCAATGATTCCGCACCACGGGTTGCGAGCTCGAATTCGTTGAGTCCTGCCAGTGCCTGCGCGAGATCTGAAGAATGCGGGGCGATGTAGTGAACGATGTCTTCGCGCATCGTGGCCTGACCCACAAACACAGGAGAGCGCCGCAAGCCGAGTCCAATGGCATCACGCCCTAAAATGCCCGCTTGCAGCGACTGCAGGCTGTCGTCGCTCAACGGGTTTTCGATATGCCCGCAATGTTGGGCAATGACATGCGCAAAGCGCTGGATGCGATCGGCTTGGTCGGCTTCTTTTTCGATCAGAAAGCTCGCGCGTGATTCCTTGAATGTCAGCCAACTGGCGGTTCGCATAAGGATGTCGGCGCCGAAGGCCTGATCCAACTCATCCAATGCCGCGCGTAGATCGAACTGCAAAGCTTCCCGCACTGACGCCGTTCGACGAACCAAGGGGCAGAAATCAGCCGTCCCCGGCAGGTTGTTATTGATTCGCCAGCGTCGCGTTCGCAGTGGCTCACGACGTGTCAGGTATTTTTCGGGTGAAAGTGCATCGACATAGGCGCCATTGGTCACGTCGGGTACATCCAGACGTTCCCCTGTCAGCCATTCGTAAAGGAACCCGGTGCGCCGTGCGTACTGGCCGAACGGCTCTCGTCGACACCAGTCTTCAATAGGCTGCGGGCCTGTCGCCGCAAACAGGCGTGCGAAGAACTCAAGATGAATCTCTTCGTACTTGAGACCGAATTCGAAATGCCCTGAGAAATCGTTGGCGGGCCGGTAACTTTGCGGATACCGGTCCTTCACACCGCCGTCACTTTCGCGGCTGACGCGTGCAGAGCCTATGGTGGACTCGACGCGCAGCGGCTGGGCAAGTGCGATGTGGTGGCGATCGGCGAGGGCCTTAAAACCGACTGGCATTGACGAATTCCTTAACAGTGCAATGAAAACGCTAACAAAAGGCGCTTGTGTCGCGAAAACGTTAATTGTTCGAGGCGCGAAAATACTAACTTCGTGTGAAATTTGATACTGAAATCATGATTTGCAAAAAAAACGCTAACGTTTATGAGCTTAGTCGTAACTACCCGGAGGGCAAAAAGGCATTTTCACCAAACCCCAGACACAAAAAAACCGGCCATCAAGGCCGGTTTTCTTTTACCTGCATCCCCCGTCAAACAACAACGTGAGACCAAAATTCGATTGGAGCGGGTGAAGGGAATCGAACCCTCGTTATCAGCTTGGGAAGCTGGAGTAATGCCATTATACGACACCCGCTCAGAGCGGCTGACTTTGTACCAGATGTGCGCGTGGAAATGAAGTTTTTCTTTGCGCGGGATGGCTTTAGCGCAGGTGAAGCAAGACATCAGACCGTGTAACGGTCATTCGCGGGCAAGCCTGGCGACTACAGGGCGAAGCTTGCTCGCGATGACGCTGTTTCAAATGGCCAGTGCATGGTGGTCCTGGACGTAGTGGTAACGCGGTCGGCTTGCCTGTGGCGCAGGTTGCAGGAAGCCCAGCAGGGCGTTGCGGCTGTCCCGGCAAGCGGCTTTGTGTTCCATGTCGAGGAAGTGGCCGGTTGCTTCGATGGTGGTAAAGGTGCTGTGTTGCACGCGATTGGCGAACAGTCGTGCGCCGTCGGCGGCGGTGTATTCGTCCCATTCGCCGTTCACGAACAGTACCGGTACGTTGATTTTCTCCGAGGCTTTGAGAAAGCACTCGCGGTCGCTGTGCAGCAGGTCGCTGATGTGGAAGTGCATCTGCCCGTATTCATGATCGGCCAGGCTGCTGACGTGGCGATAGTTGAAGCGTTTGAACAGGGTCGGCAAGTGTTTGCCGATGGTGCTGTTCACCAGGTTGCCGACGCGGTCGCCGTCACGGCTGCCGAGGTAGTCGACGCCGCGCTCGAGGTAGTCGAGCATGTGCGCGTTGATCTCCGGGGAGAACGAGCTGATCACGGCTTTTTCGATGCGCCGTGGCTGGTGGGCGAGGGCGACCAGCGTCGCGGCGCCACCCCAGGAAAACGACAGCACGTGTTCGGCGGCGAAGTGGTCGATCAGCTCCAGCAGGATCTGCCCTTCGACTTCCTTGGTCAGCAATTTCTCATGCAGGTTGTGGGCTTTTGACTTGCCCGCGTAGGGCTGGTCATAGCAGACCACGTTGAACTGTGGATGAAGATTTTTCACGGTTTGTGCAAACGACGCAGTCGTGGCCATCGAGCCGTTGACCAGAATAATGGTCTTCTCTGCGGCGTCTGCGCGATAGAACTCCGTGTAAACCCGATACTGACCTTGTATATCCAGCACAGCGATTTCTGGCCTCATGTCGTAAGACTCCTGGCAAGCGGGTATGCGCGCAAATGAGATTGCACGAGCTTTGTGACAGGTAGGCATACGCCTGGAATTTGAGAGGCCCATGTCGATCCATTGCAGTCCGGTCGACGGGTTTTATTATTGGCGGGCAGTCTGCCGGTGGAGCGGAACCTGAAGGTTCTCTAACCGACAAAAAGTTTCTTAGAAGTATGTTGTGACTCGTCAGTCACATTTCGGCTGACGACCTGATTCAAGCAGGGGCGAGGGGATCGCGCAAGTGCCGTTGGTAAATTGTTCGACAACTTCTGCTGAGCGGTAGGCGGCTTAGATCAATTGGATCTCTTCGGTGCGCAACGCGCGGTACTCGCCCGGTTTTAGCGCATTGTCGAGCACCAGCGGGCCCATGCGCTCACGGTGCAGGCGCAGCACCTTGTTGTTGAAGTGGCCGAACATTCGCTTCACCTGGTGATATCGGCCTTCGACGATGCTCAATCGGGCTGATTTCGGCCCGAGCAGCACCAGTTCGGCCGGCAACGTGGTCAGATCTTCAAAGGCAAAGTACAGGCCATCGGCGAATTTCATCGCGTATTCCGGGCCGATGTCCTGTTCAGTCTCGACGTAATAGACCTTGGGCAGTTTAGTCTGCGGCTGGGTCAGGCGTCGCGACCATCTGCCATCGTTGGTGATCAGCATCAGGCCGGTGGTGTTGAAATCCAGGCGACCGGCGATGTGCAGGTCTTCCTTGTCCGGCTCGTCGAACAGATCAAGCACGGTCGGATGCTCTGGGTCGCGGGTAGCGCTGACGCAACCGGGCGGTTTGTGCAGCATGAAGTAGCGCGCGGGTTTGCCGACTTGCAGCACTTGCTCGTCGACCTCGACGCGGCTGAATTCCAGCACCTCGGCATGCGGGTCGCTGACGATTATTCCGTCAACCCGCACGCGCTTTTCCACCAGCAACAGGCGAACCTGCTGACGGTTGAAGCGGGGCAGGTTGCTCAGGAAACGGTCAACGCGCATGGGTCGAGATCGGCAGGAAAAGGGCCGCGCATCTTACGTGATCGGCGGCGAGGTTGCTTACAACTGCACTTCGATCTGAGCGCAGCGTGGGCAAAGGCAGGATTTATCGCGCAGCTCGGGCGGCAGTGCTTCGAGTACCGCCGGGTCGATGCTCACGCTGTAGCACCAGCAGGGCCGATCGGCGGTGCGAGGGTCGGCCAGGGTGCAGTCGTTGGACGCGCCGCAGGCCGGGCAGAATTCTGGTTTGTTCATGTAGGACTATGCATAGCTGGTGTGAGGCATTTCCACGCAGGTTCGGTTACGGCCGGATTGCCTGGCCCGATACATCACATGATCGGCCCGAGAGAGCAGGGTGTGCAAGCTGTCCGTTGCAGTGACCCGATGGGGAGCATTCGAGTGGGACTGCGGGGAAATAACGGCTTCATGCTGAACGCGAATGATCGGTCCGACGCGCCACGAAGATTGAGCGCGGACCTTGTAGGAGCGAGCTTGCTCGCGATTGCGGAGTGTCAGTCGACATTATTTTGCCTGTTAGACAGCCATCGCGAGCAAGCTCGCTCCCACAGTTTGTAGTCGTTCCTGCGTGCTAGCCGAGACTTTTCAAGTAAGCGCGCCAACCGCCCAGGTGGCTGATGTTGACGGCCCCCTCCAACCCATACGGCTCACAGATAAACCCGCTCTCCCAACGCCCGTCCGCCAGTTGCACTTTGCCCAACCCCAGCGGTGCCGGAATCCCGGTCAGAAACGAACCCAACTCGCTGCTCGGCAATTCCCAGACTTCCACCGCAATCGCCACCCCGCCATCTTTCACCCGAACCATCCCCGGACGAAACGGCGGGCCACCGGCCAGCGCATACAGTTGATAGTCCGGTGAACTGAACGTCGTCTCGAGCAACGTTGCACCACGACGTTTGAGTTGCCAGTTCAGCGCCAATCCATCCAGATGCGCGCCACACACCACCAGCCGTGCGCGGTCATTGCGCGCGACGGCGGCAGGAGAAGGCGCATCCGCACCACGCTGAAACGCATCCGCCACACTCAACAAATACTGATCGGTAAACGCCCGGCCAAACAACGTCACACCCCACGGCAAACCATTGCCCATGAAACCACTCGGCACGGCGACGGCGGCGTAGTCGAGCAGGTTCATGAAATTGGTGTAGTAACCCAATTCCGAATTGCGCAGCACCGGCTCAGCGTCCAGTTCCGCCAAGGTGACCGGTCGGCCGATGGTCGGGGTGACCACACACTCCAGTCCTTCCAGCGCCTTGTCGCACAGCGCTTTCAACGCTTGCAGCCGATATTGAGCACGGAACGTTTGCACGCCGTTCACCGCTGGCGCCTTGGCCAACACGGCACGAATCACCGGCAACACAGCTTGAGGATTTTGTTCCATCAGTTCACCGGCGACACTGTAGCGCTCGGCCACCCACGGGCCCTCATACAGCAGCCGCGCAGCTTCGAGAAACGGCGACATATCCAGTTCAACCGCTTCACCGCCCAACGCCTTGAGCCGGTCGATGGCATCTGCGAACAGCAGCGGGCCTTCAGTACAACCGAAAAACTCCAGGTCCCGCGCACGCGGCACACCGAAACGGAAGGGGCGAGGGGTACCGAATGCCGAAGCGTCATTCCACAGCGGATTGCTGCGGCTGTACGCATCCCGTGGATCAAGTTGAGCAGTGAGCGCCAGCAACTGACTGGCTTCCCGCGCCGTCGCAGTAAAGGTCGTCACACAATCGAGCGTGCGGCAGGCCGGCACCACGCCCGCCGTGGAGATCAACCCTTTGGTGGCTTTCATCCCCAGCAGATTGTTCAGTGCCGCCGGCACGCGCCCGGAACCGGCGGTGTCCGTGCCCAGCGAAAAACTCGCCACGCCCAGCGCCACCGCCAGCGAAGAACCGGCGCTGGAACCGCCCGAGGGATACTCCGGCAACACGCTGTTCGGGCAGGCGCCATAAGGCGAGCGGGTGCCGTTGAGCCCGGTGGCGAACTGATCGAGATTGGTCTTGCCCAGCGGAATGGCGCCGAGCGCCAGCAGTTGCTCGACGATGGTCGCTGACTGCTGCGGCACATAGGCAAATGCCGGGCACGCCGCCGTGGTCGGAATGCCCGCCAGATCGATGTTGTCCTTGATCGCGAACGGCACGCCGTACAGCGGCAGGCTGTCGAGGTCGCGGCCATCGAGCGCGGCCAGGTACGGTTCCAGTTCCTCGACACTGAGCAAGTGGATGAACAGGTGATAATCCGGGTTCAACGCGGCGGCTTTGTCGCGCAGGCTCAGGATCAGTTCTCGCGGCGTGAGGCTGCCTTCGCGGTAGGCGCTGCGCAGGGTGTCGAGTTGCAGGTTGAGGGTCATGGCGTTAATCCTTTTTCAAATGGGTTCAGTCGAGTTCCAGCACCACGACGCGCTGTCCGGCGCGCACCGCCGAACCCGGCTGCACACGAATCTCGCGCACCACACCGGCCATGGGCGCCAGCAGCGGAATTTCCATCTTCATCGACTCCAGAATCACCAACACATCGCCGGCGGCGACGCGGCTTCCGGTCTGCACCTGAACCTGCCAGAGGTTGCCGGCAATGTGGCTGTCGACGCTCATTTCGCCGCTGGCCAGCGGCGCGTCTTCGGTGACCTCAGCGGCCAATTCCTCGCTGTCGAAATGCGCCTGGCCGCTGGCGATCCAGCGTTCGCGCTCGGCATTGAACGCGCCTTGTTGCTGCTCGCGAAACGCACTGATGGTTTCGGCCTCTTTTGCCAGAAACGCCTGGTAATCCGCGAGGTTCAACTGACTGTGCTGGATGTTCAGCTCGAAGCGCCCGAGCGGAAAATCCCGACGGATGCGCAGCAGTTCGTCGGCGCTCACCGGGTAGAAACGGATCTGGTCGAAGAAGCGCAGCAACCACGGTTTGCCATCGAACGCGGCGACTTCGCGGTAGCGGTTCCACATCTGCAACGTGCGGCCGACGAACTGATAGCCGCCGGGGCCTTCCATGCCGTACACGCACATGTAGGCGCCACCGATGCCCACCGAGTTTTCCGCCGTCCAGGTGCGGGCCGGGTTGTACTTGGTGGTCACCAGTCGATGGCGCGGGTCGAGCGGAGTGGCCACCGGTGCGCCGAGGTAGACATCGCCCAGTCCCATCACCAGATAACTGGCGTCGAACACCGTGCGCTGCACTTCGTCGAGGTTCGGCAGGTCGTTGATGCGACGGATGAACTCCAGATTGCTCGGGCACCACGGCGCGTCCTTGCGCACGGTGGTCATGTATTTTTCGATTGCAAGTTGGCAGGCCGGATCGTCCCAGGACAATGGCAGATGGACGATGCGCGAAGGCACTTGCAGGTCCTTGGCGGCGCACACCGCGTCCCATTCACCGGCGACGATTCCGAGCAGGTCGGCCAGGGGCAGTTGCTCGGGTTGGTAGTGCACTTGCAGCGAGCGGATGCCCGGAGTCAGGTCGATCACGCCGTGCAGGTGTTGGCTTTCCAGGGCTTGCATGAGGGCGTGGGCGCGGAAGCGCAGGACGAGGTCGAGTTCAGGGGCGCCGATTTCCAGCAGCAGATGAGTGTCTCCCGACAGGCGTGCAACCAGCCGAGTGTCATCCTGCCCAAGATCCAACACCACTGGCGACACAAGCCCTTGTGGGAGCTGGCTTGCCTGCGATGAAGTTGATGCGGTGTCTGATCTGGCCCCATCGCGGGCAAGCCCGCTCCCACAGATATCCCATGTTTTTGCCAATGTGCGGGCGGTCTTGAGGTCGACCGGGTGGAACTGCACTTTGTCGCCAGCCTTGAGCTGCCCCAACTGCCAAAGGTCCGCCTCGATCACCGTCACCGGGCACACAAACCCGCCCAGGCTCGGACCGTCGGGTCCCAGAATCACCGGCATGTCCCCGGTGAAATCCACCGCGCCGATGGCGTATGGATTGTCGTGAATATTCGACGGATGCAACCCCGCCTCACCGCCATCCGCCCGCACCCATTCAGGCTTCGGCCCGATCAGCCGCACGCCGGTTCGGCTGGAGTTGAAATGCACTTCCCACTGGGTCGCGAAGAAGGTGCCGATGTAGTTTTCGGTGAAATATTCCGGTGCGCCGTGCGGGCCGTAGATCACGCGGATTTGCCGCACGGCTGGCAACTCAGCGATTTCAGACAGTTGCTCGCCAGCGCTGCGGTCGCTCAAGGCCGGTACATGCAACACATCGCCGGCGCGCAACGCACGACCGCCGTGCCCGCCAAACTGCCCCAGCGTGAAGGTACTTTTGCTGCCGAGATAATCCGGTACTTGCAGACCGCCACGCACGCACAGATAGCTGCGAGCGCCGGTCCCGGCAATTGTGCCAAGGCTCAAAGTCGCGCCTGCCGGAATCAGTAACGTGGAGTTCATTGCCACGGCTTCACCGTTCAACGTCAGCGGTATCACCGCCCCGGTGATCGCCACCACCGCGTCGCAATTGAAGCGTAGCAACGGCCCGCTCATGGTGATTTCCAGTGCGGCGGCGCCTTCGGCATTCCCCAGCAGACGGTTGCCCAATCGCAGGGCGCGACTGTCCATCGGCCCCGACGGCGGCACGCCCACCGCCCAGTAACCGAGACGGCCGGGATAGTCCTGAACGCTGGTCTGTGTACCGGCGCTGAGCACTTCAAAAGTTGTGGCCTGATAGACCAGATCTTCCAGGCAACGGGTCCATGGCTGACCGCTGGCGAACGGTGCGTCGAGCAGAATTTGCCGCAGGTAATCGCGGTTGGTTTCCACGCCATACAGCACGCTGTCGCCCAAGGCCTGATGCAAATCCGTTCGCGCTTCTTCGCGCGTCGGCGCCCAGCTGATGACCTTGGCGATCATCGGATCGAAGTACGGCGGAATCTCGCAACCGGCTTCGACCCAGGTGTCGATCCGCAGCTGTTTACCGTTCGCGACCGGGAAATTCACAGCGGTCAGCAGACCCGGGCTCGGCTGAAAATCGCGCCCCGGATCTTCCGCGTACAGCCGTGCCTGGATCGCATGGCCCTCGGCTGTCAAACCTTGGCTCAACTCGCTCAACGGCGGTAAATCTCCCGCCGCCAGTTCCACCATCCAGCGCACCAGGTCGACGTTCCACACCTGTTCGGTAACGCCGTGTTCGACCTGCAACCGGGTGTTCACTTCGAGAAAGTAGAAGCGTTGATCGGTGCTGTCGAAGACGAATTCCACGGTGCCGGCGCTGCGGTAGTTCACCGCTTTCGCCAGTTTGATCGCCGCGGCGCACAGCTCATCGGCCATGCCTTCGGGCAGGTTCGGCGCCGGGGTTTCTTCGAGGACTTTCTGATTGCGGCGTTGCACCGAGCAATCGCGCACGCCAAGCGCAATCACCTCACCGCGACCGTCGCCAAACACCTGAACTTCCAGGTGTCGGGCGCGCTGAATGTACTTTTCGATGAACACGCCGGCGTCGCTGAAATTGTTCTGCCCGAGGCGTTTTACCGCTTCAAAGGATTCGCTCAACTCGGCAGCACTGCGACACACGCGCATGCCGATACCGCCACCGCCGGCGGTGCTCTTGAGCATTACCGGGTAGCCAACCTGTTCGCCGGCGATCAACGCCGCGTCGAGGCTGTCGAGCAGTTCGGTGCCTTCGAGCATCGGCACACCGTGTTGCCTGGCCAATGCTCGCGCGGTGTGTTTGAGACCGAACACCCGCAGCTGCTCTGGCGTCGGGCCGATGAAGGCGATATCGGCCGCTTCGCAGGCTTCGGCGAATGCGGCGTTCTCCGAGAGAAAACCGTAGCCGGGATGGATTGCCGTGGCGCCGCAGGCTTTGGCGATGGCGAGGATTTTCTCGACCGCCAGATAGGTGCCGGCGGCGGCGCCTTCACCGAGGCTGTGGGCTTCATCGGCCTGCAGGATATGCAGACTGGCGGCATCGGCCTCGGAGTACACCGCGACACCGCTGACGTGCAGTTCACGCAGGGTACGCAGGATGCGGCAGGCGATGGCGCCACGGTTGGCAATCAGGACTTTTTCGAACATGGCAGAACCCCTGAAGGGGATGCGGGCCGTCCCGCAGTTTTTCGTTGGGCGCCGAGGTCGTCCCCGGTGCCTGAAATACATAGCCTGTGTAGGAGCTGCCGAAGGCTGCGATCTTTTGACCTTGATCTGTAGGGGCAATGAAATACTCGAGCAAGATCAAAAGATCGCAGCCTTCGGCAGCTCCTACGGGGATGTCATTTAATGCACTGGCCGGAACGCGCCTGGCACAGGGCAAACAACCATTTACGCAACCGCACTATTTTCAGTTCCATACCATTAACTCCGCAGGTGTCGGGTTGTAGGCGTTGCACGGATTGTTCAATTGCGGGCAATTGGAAATCAGCACAATCACGTCCATCTCGGCGCGTAGATCGACGTACTTGCCCGGTGCGGAAATCCCGTCTTCAAAGGTCAGCCCGCCGTCGGCAGTCACTGGCACGTTCATGAAGAAGTTGATGTTCGGCCCGATGTCGCCCTTGCCCAGTCGCCCATCGTGGACGCAGGCGCGCAAGTAGTTGTCGCGGCAGCTGTGCATGTAGCGTTTTTCCAGGGCGTAGCGCACGGTGTTGCTCTCTTGCGCGCAGGCACCGCCGAGGGTGTCGTGGCGCCCGCAGGTGTCGGCGACGATGGTCAACATGGGCTTGCCGAGGTTGGAATAGAGCACGCTGCCGGTGCTCAGGTAGACACTGTTCTGCCGACGCAAGGTGCGTTGTACGTCATAGCGTTCTTTCGGATTGGCAACGCTGTAGAACAACGTATCGACGGCCTGATTGCCTTCCAGATCGAGGATGCGCAGGGTCTGGCCGGCTTTGACTTCCATCAGCCACGGCTCGCCCGCCGGGATAGTCGCGCGGTAGACCGCAGTCTCTGGGTGCTTTTGAACGGTAGCGATTGCGAGTGACATGGCAGCGATCCTCAGGCGAACAGACGGTCGGTGTTGATGAAGCCGCGCTCGTTTTCCGGGCGCGAGGTGCGGCAGTGTTCGGCGACGCTGGCGTCGGCGTTCATCCAGCTCAGCTTCAGCGGTTTCGGTGCGTATTCCGGCGAAGGGTCCATTGGATGTTGCAGGGCGGTGAGCACCACCAGCGTGTCCATCGGCGCGTACAACTCGATGTAATCGCCGGCCTTGGAGTTGCCTTCAACGTAGTGAAAACGCCCGACCTCATCGACGTTCACACGACTGAAAAGGTTAAGGGTCATCAGCAAGTCCGACAGCCCCAACCCCCACTTGCCGAGTTCCACCAACAGGTTGTCGGTGCCGTTGCGGAAGAAGCCGTTGCGCAGTTCCTGATAGCGGCCGGCGCCGTATTTTTCCGCGACTTCTTCAGCGCAGAGCACACCGCCGAGGCTGTCGCTCCAGCCGCAGGTGTCGGCAGTAATTGCCGCCAACACGCGGCCCATGTCCGAGTACAGGCAATGGCCCGTAGTCAGCTTGGCGGTGTGTTGGCATTTGAGACTGTCCGGGAGGTTCAGACGCTCGGTTTTTTCATTGGCGTTGAGCAGCGTCAAGCTGACGTTGGCGCCGCCGCGAATGTCCGTCAGGCGCAGTAATTGGCCGCGTTTGAGGACGAAGGATCGATGGCCGCCACCGGGGAGCATTTCTTCGGCGAAGGGCGGAAACAGTTGGGTCGAATCAGTCATTTTCCAGTTCCTCTAAGCGATACGAAGGGTGCCCGCCAACTCAGTCGGCAAGGCATCGACGGCGGCGCGATGGGCGCGGCGGTCGCTGTTCAAAGGGATGTCGTAGGTGATGCGTGCGCCATAGGCGCCGGGGGCGTGCGGGTCGACGCGGACCTTGTCGAACACCAGCAATCGGGTGCCGAGGCTGAACCCTTCGGACAGGTCATGGGTGACCATGAACACCGTCAGTCGCGTTTCGCGCCACAGCTCCAGCAGCAGGGCGTGCATGTCTTTGCGGATGCCTGGATCGAGGGCGCCGAACGGTTCGTCAAGCAGCAACACGCGAGGTTTCATGATCAACGCCTGGGCGATGGCCAACCGTTGTTGCATGCCGCCGGACAGCTGCGCCGGGTACTTGTCCAGCGAGTGACCGAGGCCGACTTTGTGCAGCAATATCGAAGCCTGTTCGCGTGCGTCTTTTTTGGCGCTGCCGAACAAGCGTCCGAGCAGTGGCGAGTGCGGCAGTTCGAGGCCGAGGGCAACGTTGTCCAGCACGGTCAGGTGCGGGAACACCGAGTAGCGCTGGAACACCACGCCACGGCTTGAATCCGGTTCGCCGGCCAGCGCTTGGCCGTCCAGCAGAATCTCACCGCGACTGGCGCGCTCCTGGCCGAGCAGCAGCCGCAGGAAGGTCGATTTGCCGCAACCCGATGCGCCGACCAGGGTGCAGAACTCGCCCTCGTTGACGTTCAGATTCAGACCTTCGAGCACCACCTGATCGGCGTATTGCTGCCAAACGTTTTTCACCGTGATGAAGCTCATGCGCGGGCTCCTTCATACCAGGGAAAAGCACGCTGTGTCAGACGCTTCAACCCCCAATCCATCAGCCAGGCGAGCAGGGTGATCCACACCACGTAGGGCAGAATCACGTCCATCGCCAGGTAACGCCGCACCAGGAAAATCCGGTAGCCGAGGCCGTCGGTCGACGCAATGGCCTCGGCGGCGATCAGGAACAACCACGCCGAACCGAGCATCAGCCGCAACGAGATCAGCAGACGCGGCAGCAACTGCGGCAGTACCACGCGCAGCATCAATGTCCAGGTCGATGCGCCGAGGGTCTGGGCCTTGATCAGCAGCTCGACGGGAATTTCCCGGGCACGCTGTTCCAGATCCCGCGCCAGGCACGGGGTGATGCCGATGACGATCAGCATCACTTTCGACAACTCGCCCAGCCCGAAGACGATGAACAAAATCGGCAGGATCGCCAGCGGCGGCACCATCGACAGCACCGTTAACAGTGGCGACAACGGCGCGCCAAACAGCGGCAACGTTCCGGCAGCGATGCCCAGGCACAGCCCGGCCAGCGCGCTGATGCCAAGGCCGATGGCCAGGCGCCGCAGGCTGGACGCGGTGTCTTGCCAAAGTACGTACTCGCCGGTGCGGCTGTCAGCGCTGAATGCCAGGCGCTTCACCGCGTCGGTCATCTGCACGGCGCTCGGCAACAGCTTGTCGTTGGGGTTTTCCGTCAGTCGCTCGGCCGAGCCCATGAAGTAGGCAAGCAGCACCAGGGCGAACGGCAGGATCACCAGCAACAGGCGACTCGGGCGGTCCGGGTGGCGATTGATCAGGCGCATGGCCAAGTCCTCTTTTTACAACTTGGCGTCGGCGGCCAACTGCACGTAAGTCGGGTCGAAGCGCAGTTTGAGATTGCCCTTGTCGCCGCTGGTCACGCCGTTGGCGAAAGCCATGCCGACCGCACTGGTGTCTTTGGCGCCTTCACCGAGCAAGCCGTGCTGGAAGGAAAACTCGGCCACTTTGCGCATGGTTTCCGGCAGTTGCTTGCTGGTAGAGAAGTCCAGCGCTTCTTTGGGCGTGGCGAACAATTTGGTGGTGTCCAGTTGCGCCTGGAAACCCGCGAGATCTGTGCCGGAAGCTTTGGCCATGTGTTCCAGCGTGGCTTTGCTTGCGGCATTTTTCGCGTTCATCAACTCGACCACTTCGAACCAGGCGCCGGTCAGCGCTTTGCCCAGCGCCGGGTTGTCTTTGAGGGTGGCGCTGTTGACCACCATCATGTCCATGATTTCGCCGGGGATCTGGCTGGAGTTGAAGACTTCGGTGACGCCGGGTTTGGCCTTGATGTCCGAGAGCATCGGGTTCCAGGTGGTGACGGCGTTGACTTGATCGGTATTGAAAGCGGCCGAGATATCGGCGTCGGAGGTGTTGACCACTTTCAGGTCTTTCTCGGTCAGGTCCACGGAATCCAGCGCCCGGGCCAGCAAGTAGTGGGAGACCGACAGCTCGACCAGATTGACGTCCATGCCCTTGAGGTCGGTGACTTTCTTGCCGTCGCCCTTGAGCACGACGCCGTCATTGCCGTTGGAGAAGTCGCTGACGATCAGCGCGGTGCTGTCGACGCCGCCGGCCGCCGGAATGGTCAGCGCGTCCATGTTGGTCATGGTGCAGCCGTCGAACTGGCCGGCGGTGTACTGGTTGATGGACTCGACGTAATCGTTGAGCTGCACCACATCAATCTTGATGCCGTACTTCTTCGCCCATTTGTCGACGATGCCCTGGCTGCCTGCGTATTCCCAAGGCATCCAGCCGGCATAGATAGTCCAGCAGACGCTGAAGTGGTCTTTTTGTGCGGCCTGGGACGAGACGCTCACGAAAGCTGCGAACGCAGCGGCGAGGAGGGCGGGTAAACGAAGCTTGAGCATGGGTGGTTCTCCAGTTGATCAAGGGCGGGCAGGAGTCAACGCGGCACCGCGAACGGTGGCTTGTCTCCCGGGCTTTTGTCCCGCCGTGTAACCTCAACTGGAGGTCGCCAACTCTCGGACCAGCCACTCGCCTAAGCGAGCCGGAACCCTAGTCAGCCATTTGCAAATTGTGGTGCCGCGAACCTGTGATGACTCCTGCACGGGTTTGCTAAAGCGAGAGACGTGCCAAGTTGGCCGCAGGGCTCTGGCACGCGGGATTGGGGATCAACGCCCTGGCATGGCGACCGCTGCGCTGCTTTGTGATGGTGCACCGGTGCACTGAGATGCAGCGTTCACGGCCAGTGATCCACCAGAGAACTATGAAAAACCTTTCATCGGCGAGATGTTTCAACTTGTTGCCAGACCGCACCAGATTTCGAAAATGATGTCTGATCTTTCGACAGTCACCGAATAATTGACTGTCGCTCACCAGCGTCGCTGGTGTGGCTCACTCGCGGTCCAGGAGGCCGCTATGCTCTGTCGAAAACAGCTCCGCCAAATTCTTCTGATAGCTGTAGTGGGATTGTCTGTTGGTGCGTGCGTACCCTATTCCGATGGAGGAGGCAGCTACTACAGTTCCGAGGTCTACACCTCCCCAGCGCCGTACTACTCCGGCGGCGGGGCTTACTACTCCAATGGCGGTTATTACACTGCGCCGCGTCGCTATTACGCGCCGCCGGCCCGGTATTACCAGCCGACTCCGCGCTACTACCACCAGCCGCGGGTTTATCAACCGGCACCGCGTTATTACCAGCCGTCGCCGCGCGCCGATTATCGGGCGCATCAGAATCGGGGTTGGGACGGTAATCGTCGGGGCGGTTGGGACGGACGCAACCGCGGCAATTGGGATAACAACCGCGGCGGCCACAGCGGGCGTGATAATCGTGGGGGGCGCGGCGGCCACGATGGCCGAGGCAGCCACCGTTAATTTCAGTTAAACGCAATCCCTGTGGGAGCGAGCCTGCTCGCGAAGCGGCGTACCAGACAACTTGGATATCGTCTGATACGCCTCCATCGCGAGCAGGCTCGCTCCCACATTTACATTCAGTATTGGGAAAGATCCGCCAACGGATGCCGCCCCTCCCAAGCCTTGTGAAAATGCGCCTCCACCACTGCATCCGGCACGTTATTGATGTCGGGCCAATGCCAGTGCGGTTTCTGATCCTTGTCGATCAATCGCGCACGCACGCCTTCGCTGAACTCCGGATGACGGCAGCAGTTGAGGCTCAAGGTGTATTCCATCTGAAAAACTTCAGCCAGCGACATATGCCGGGCGCGGGCGATCTGTTCCCACACCAGATGCGCCGTTAGCGGCGAACCTTCGCTCAGGGTCCGCGCGGCACGGCTGAGTACCAGGTCGGTGCTTTCACGCTGTTGGCTGATGGCTTTCCAGGCGCACCGCACATCACTGACATCCAGCAGTTCATCAATTTGCTGGCGGCGCGGCAGCCACTGGGCTTCGGGCATGTGCGCAAGCGCTTCCTGCTGCAAGGCCTTGAGCAAACTGTTGAGCTGCATCGGCGTCTGTTCCTGCCAGTTCAATTGCAGCAAGCCTTCGATCAGCTTTTCCTGTTGCTCATCGAGCAGAAAGCGGTCGGCCAGGTCCAGATCGATCGCATCGCGACCGTTCATGTGCGCGCCCGTCAGTCCGAGGAACAGACCAAGCTTGCCGGGCAGGCGCGACAGGAACCAACTGGCGCCGACATCCGGGTACAGGCCGATACTGATCTCCGGCATGGCCAGGCGGCTGCTCGGCGTCACAATGCGGATGTTCGCGCCTTGCAACAGGCCCATGCCGCCGCCGAGCACGTAACCATGACCCCAGCAGATCAGCGGTTTCGGATAGGTGTGCAGGTTGAAGTCGAGCCGGTATTCCGCCGCGAAGAAGTGCGCGGCCAAGGGCGGCACTTCACCGGGATGCGCGCGGCAGGCTTCCACCAGGCTGCGCACTTCGCCGCCGGCGCAAAAGGCCTTGGCGCCGTTGCCGCGCAGGAGCACGCAGACAATCTGCGGTTCCCTGGCCCACACGTCCAGTTGATCGCGCAGGGCGTTGATCATTGGCAGGGAGAGGGCGTTGAGGGACTTTTCGGCATCCAGGCTGGCAACGCCGATGCGCGCGCCGTCGGTGCCGGTGAGTTCTTCGAAGTGCAGATTCATCGTGACCTCGATCGGGAATTTGAGCGTTCAGTATGATCGCAATGCAGGAAAGTGCCGGTTCTGCGTCAGATCAATTGACAAGCGCGATGGGCTTTCCTAGGGTTCGCCCCATTGTTTTTGCCGGATGTAACCATGACTGCTGACGACCGTATCAAACTCGAACCGAGCTGGAAGGAGGCACTGCGTGCAGAATTCGACCAGCCTTACATGGCAGAGTTGCGCAATTTCCTGCAACAGGAGCGCGCGGCGGGCAAAGAGATTTATCCGCCGGGACCGATGATTTTCAACGCACTCAACTCGACGCCGCTGGACAAGGTCAAAGTCGTCATCCTCGGTCAGGATCCGTATCACGGCCCGGGCCAGGCCCATGGCTTGTGCTTCTCGGTGCAACCGGGCGTGCCGGCGCCACCGTCGCTGGTGAACATCTATAAAGAGTTGAAACGTGATTTGAACATCGACATCCCGAGCCATGGCTGCTTGCAGAGTTGGGCGGATCAGGGCGTCTTGATGATCAACACCACCATGACAGTCGAGCGCGCCAATGCCAATGCGCACAAGGACAAGGGCTGGCAGTTTTTCACCGACCGGATTATTGAAGTGGTCAGCCGGGAGCAACCGCACCTGGTGTTCATGCTGTGGGGCGCGCATGCCCAGAGCAAGCAGAAGCTGATCGATGCGACCAAGCACCTGGTGCTGACGTCGGTGCATCCGTCGCCGCTGTCGGCGTATCGCGGGTTTCTCGGGTGCGGGCACTTCAGCCGGACCAACAAGTTTCTGGAGCAGAATGGCGAAACGCCGATCGAGTGGCGGTTGCCGCCGATTTGATGCGAGTTTGATGAGCTAATGTGGCGAGGGAGCTTGCTCCCGCTCGGCTGCGTAGCAGTCGTAAACCCGCTGAATGCAGTGTTTCAGTAAGAACTGTGTTGCATGCATCGGGCTGCTTCGCAGTCCAGCGGGAGCAAGCTCCCTCGCCACAGTGGAGGGTGTCAGGTCTGCTCGGGCACCCGGTTCCAATACCTGAACAACGGTTCCGCCAGAAACAACACGAACAACAAACGCATCACCTGCATCGCCGTCACCAGCGGCACCGACAATTGCAGGGTCTCCGCCGTCAGGCTCATCTCCGCAATCCCGCCGGGCATCATGCCCAGCGTCAGCGAACGCAGATCCAGATGCGTCAGCGCACTCAAGCCCAGCGCCGCCGCTGTGGCAATCAACATCGTCAACACCGTGCCAATCAAGGTCCGGCCCATGAACGAAGGCGCCCGCCGGAAAAACTGCCGATTGAAGTGACACCCCAAGCCGCTGCCGATCAGCCACTGGCCAATCTGACTGCCGCCGTCCGGCAAACCGATGTGCAGATCCCAACCAATGCTCACCGCTGCAGTGACCAGCAACGGCCCGAACAACCATGGATTCGGTTGGCGAAGACGTTCCCAAATCAAGGCTGCCAAAGCGCCTGCCGGGAAAAGAATTGCCAGCCACCCCCAGCTGACGGCGGACGGATGAAAAACCGGTGCGCCGTCACCCAGCAAATACTTGAACGCCGCCGGCACGCACAGCACCACGACCAACACCCGCAGACTTTGCCCCGCCGCCACGCGACTGAGCACCGCGCCATTACGCGCGCCGAGGTTGACCATCTCACCGGAGCCGCCCGGCATGCTCGAGAAAAACGCCGTGGCGCGATCCTCTCCGGTGCGCCGCATCAACCAGACGCCCACCACGGCGGACAGGCTGGTGATCAGTGCACCGAAGAAGATCAGGCCAAAATGGCTCAGCACTTGCTCCATCACCACCGGGGTGAAGTGCAGGCCAATGCCGATGCCGACCACCCACTGGCCGACTTTGCGCCCGCCAGGGATTTCCGCTAGTTGCCAGGGTGTCAGGCAGCGCACGAGGATGATCGCCAGCAACGAGCCGACCATCCACGGCAACGGCCAGCCGATCTGACTGGCGAGAAAACCGCCCAGCGCGCCGACCAGCGGCGTACCCCACCAGGCGCTGAAGGGTGTTCGATCAGACATCGGCAATCGCACGACGGGCGACCGAACGCTTGCGCCAGATCCGCACGATCGGCATCAACAGCATGATCGCAGTCAATACCCAGACGCCGAAGGTGATCGGGCTCGACCAGAGGATTTCCAGTGCACCGTTGGAAATCGACAGCGCACGACGCAGGTTCTGCTCCATCAAACCACCGAGGATGAAACCGAGCAGCACCGGCGACAACGGGAAGTCGAGCTTGCGCAAGATGTAACCGAAGATACCGATGCCGATCATCAGGAACAGGTCGAAGGTGGTGGCGTGCACCGCGTAGACGCCGATCCCGGTGATGATCGCGATCACTGGCACCAGCGCCCAATTCGGCACAGCAAGGATGCGGGTGAAGATGCGGATCATCGGGATGTTGAGAATCACCAGCATGATGTTGGCGATGAACAACGAAGCGATCAGCCCCCAGACGATGTCCGGTTGTTGCTGGAACAACAGGGGGCCGGGGGTGATGTTGTACAGCGACAGCGCGCCGATCATCACCGCCGTGGTGCCCGAACCCGGAACACCGAGGGTCAACATCGGCACCAACGCACCGCACGCGGCGCCACCGATGGCCGTTTCCGGCGCCGCGAGGCCACGCATGTCGCCCTGGCCGAAGGTACCTTTGGCGCCGGCAATGCGTTTCTCGGTCATGTAGGCCACGGCGCTGGCAAGCGTCGCGCCGGCACCGGGCAACACGCCCATGATGAAACCCAGCACACCACAACGGATATTCACCACGAATACCGCCGAAGCTTCCTTGAAGTTGAACATCATCCGGCCGGTGGCTTTTACCGCTTCTTGACCGTGGTGAGTTTTTTCCAGCAGCAGGAGGATTTCACTGATGGAGAACAGGCCCAACACCAGCACGACGAATTGAATACCGTCAGTCAAATGAATGTTGTCCCCGGTGAACCGGTATACGCCGCTGTTGGCATCAATCCCGACAGTCGACAGAAACAGGCCGATCAGTGCCGCAACAAACGTTTTCAGCGGACGATCACCGGCCATGCCGCCCAGGCAGACAATCGCGAACACCATCAGTACGAAATATTCCGCCGGTCCGAAGGCAATCGCCCATTTCGCCAGCAGCGGGGCGAACAGCACCATGCCGCAGGTGGCAATGAAAGCGCCGATGAACGAGCTCCACGCCGACAGCGACAGCGCTACACCGGCCATACCTTTGCGGGCCATCGGGTAGCCGTCGAGGGTGGTCATCACCGTGGAGGCTTCGCCCGGGATGTTCAGCAGGATCGAGCTGATCCGGCCGCCGTATTCGCAACCCAGGTACACCGCCGCCAGCAGGATCAGCGCTGACTCCGGAGGCAGGCCGAGGGCGAATGCGATCGGGATCAGCAACGCCACGCCGTTGATCGGGCCCAGGCCCGGCAACAGGCCAACGACCGTGCCGATCAGCGTGCCGCAGAGCGCGGTCACCAGGTTGTACGGGCTCAGCGCGACGCCGAAGCCCTGTCCCAAATAGCCAAGAGTATCCATGTCAGTTCTCCAGAACGTCGAGCACGCCCAAGGGCAGTGGCACGTCCATCACTTTGTCGAACAACAGATAAAGTCCGATCGCCATCAGACTGATGATCACCACGCTGGGCAGCCAGCGGCCGCCGTACAAGCGAGCCATCGGGATCCCGATCAGGATGCTCGCGACAATGAACCCGAGCGGTTCAAAGGTGCCCGCGAACACCAGCAGCAACACCACGCAGACACCGATTTTGGTCAGAGTTTCGCGGTCCATCGGCGGTTCGTCGGGGTCGTGTTTGATCGGTGCGGGGCGAAATACCATGTACAACAGCGCCACGCCCATCAAAGAGAGCATCAGTAGTGGAAAGGCGCGGGGGCCAACCGGTTCGTAGGAAAAAGCCGCTTGATACGGCCACGCCATCAGCGCCAGACCCACACAGGCCAGCAACAGCACCGAAGCGAAAATACGTTGTAAGAGCATGGAAAACTCCTGTGCCGCGACCCCGCCAAACGGGGCCGCAGCCGCTAGACAGAGGCGATCACTGAATCAGGCCGAACTCTTTGGCCAGCACTTTGTAGTCGGCCACCTGCTTCTTCACGTAGGTGTCCAGCTCCGGGCCGGTCATGGCGAAGGGGAACAGTTCACGCTGATCGCGCAGCTTGGCGAAGTCTTCGGACGCCAGCAGTTTGTCGAAAGCTTCTTTCCACCAGGCGTAGTCTTCATCGCTGACTTTTGGCCCGAGGTAGAAACCGCGAACCACCGGCCAGACGATGTCGTAGCCTTGCTCTTTGGCGGTCGGGATGTCTTTCATTTCCGGCTCTTCCAGACGCTTGTCGGAGAACACGGCCAGCAGGCGCATGTCGCCGCTCTGGATGTGCGGCATGGAGTCGGAGATGTCGGTGCTGCCGACCTGGATGTGGCCGCCAAGCAGGGCCGTGGCGATTTCACCGCCACCCTCAAGGGCGACGTAACGCAAGTCGCGCGGGTTGATCCCGGCGGCCTTGGCGATCAGCGCCGTTTGCATCCAGTCCTGGCTGCCGACGGTGCCGCCGGAACCGATCACCACTTTGCTCGGATCTTTCTTCAGCGCTTGAACCAGATCGTCCAGAGTCTTGTAGGGCGAATCGCTTTTCACCGCGATGGCGCCGTAACTGGTGCCGACGGCGGCCAGCCAGCGCACATTGGTTTCATCGAAACGGCCGAACTTGCCCTGGGCCAGGTTCAGCAACGAGCCGCTGGACCACGCCACCAGCGTACCGGCGTCGGCCGGACGTTGAGCAACCACCGCGTTGTACGCCACTGCGCCGACACCGCCGGGCATGTAGGTCACGCGCATCGGTTTGCTCAGCAGTTTTTCATTCACCAACGCGCTTTGCACCAGTTTGCAGGTCAGGTCGAAACCACCGCCAGGCGAGGCGGGGGCAATGCATTCCGGGCGTTTGGGCTCGGCCATCAGTTGGCCGGCAAATAACATGCAGCTGGCGGCGAGGGCGAAACGGCGCAGTGATCGATTCATGTGTGTCTCCACGGGAGTTATTGTTTTTGGGAATGTTTCAGGTGCGACAGGGTTGCGCCGTGCAGCCGGTTTCGGCGAAGGCGAGCGTAATCGATGGGAAAGGGCGGGGATGGCGAGGGTAAAACCGTAGGGTCAGCATGGTGCAGTACCTCGTTATTGTTCTTATTGGCGAAAACGCATCAAGGCGTTTTTCGGGAGCTACATTTCAAAGCACGATTGGATGGCAGCAGTCGAAACCATCCGTGGGCCGACTCTAACGGTCGAACCTTTCACTAACCTTTCAGAGGGCTTTCACGGTTTTCGGGCTTCACAGCGGCGGAAGCGGCTGTAAACTCCGCGCCAAAGAATGGCGTCGAACATCCCTGAATGAGGTAAAGATCCATGCGTGTTCTGCTCGTCGAAGACCATCTGCAACTCGCCGACAGCGTCGCCCAGGCGCTCAAGAGCACGGGGCTGACCGTGGATGTGTTGCATGACGGCGTGGCTGCCGACCTGGCCTTGAGCAGCGAGGAATACGCCATGGCGATCCTCGATGTCGGCCTGCCGCGCATGGATGGCTTCGAAGTGCTGGCGCGTTTGCGCGCCCGGGGCAAGAACCTGCCGGTGCTGATGCTGACCGCCCGCAGCGACGTCAAGGATCGGGTCCATGGCCTGAACCTGGGTGCCGACGACTACCTGGCCAAACCGTTCGAACTCACCGAACTCGAAGCCCGGGTCAAAGCCCTGCTGCGCCGCAGTGTGCTTGGCGGTGAACGTCTGCAGACCTGCGGCGTGCTGGCGTACGATCTGGATACCCGGCGCTTTACCCTCGGTGAAGAGCTGCTCACCCTGACCTCCCGCGAACAGGCGGTACTCGAAGCGCTGATCGCCCGCCCTGGTCGGGTGATGAGCAAGGAGCAACTGGCTTCACAAGTCTTCGGTCTGGACGAAGAAGCCAGCCCCGATGCCATCGAAATCTACGTCCACCGCTTGCGCAAAAAGCTCGACGGGCAACCGGTCGCCATCGTGACCTTCCGTGGCCTGGGCTACTTGCTGGAAAGCCGCGATGCATAAGCCCAGCAGCCTGCGCTGGCGGTTGCTGTGGAACCTCGCGCTGTTGTTGGTGGTGTTGATGTTGGCCAGTGGTTTGAGCGCGTACTGGAACGGTCGCGAAGCCGCCGACACGGCCTATGACCGGACATTGCTGGCGTCGGCGCGAACCATCGCCGCAGGCGTGTCCCAACGCGATGGCAGCCTCAGCGCCGACGTGCCCTACGTCGCCCTCGATACGTTTGCCTATGACAGCGCCGGACGTATTTTCTACCTGGTCAACGACATCAACCAAAAGCACATCTCGGGTTACGAAAACCTGCCGCCACCGCCGCCGGGAACGCCGCGCACCGATGACTATCCGGCACTCGCGCGGTTCTATAACGCGACGTATCAGGGGCAAAACGTGCGGGTGGTCAGCCTGCTCAAACCGGTCAGTGAACCGAACATGAACGGCATGGCGGAAATCCGCGTGGCGGAAACCGACGAGGCACGTGTCAGCATGGCCCGCAGCCTGGCGGCGGATACGCTGCTGCGATTGGGCATGCTGGCGGTCGGCGCCTTGCTGATGGTCTGGTTCGCGGTCAGTGCGGCACTGCGTCCGCTGGAACGCTTGCGCACCGCGGTGGAAGAACGCCAGTCCGACGATCTGCGGCCGCTGCCGCTGGTGGAAGTGCAGCACGAATTGTGGCCGCTGGTGCGCGCGCTCAATCACTTTACCGAGCGTCTGCGCGGGCAGTTCGAGCGGCAGGCGCAGTTCATCGCCGACGCCGCCCATGAATTGCGCACGCCGTTGGCGGCGCTCAAGGCGAGACTGGAACTGGGCCTGCGTTCGGCAGAGCCCGAGACCTGGCGTGACACCCTGGAAACCGCCGCTCAGGGCACGGACCGTTTGACCCACCTGGCCAATCAACTGCTCTCGCTGGCGCGGGTCGAAAACGGCGCCCGGGCGATCGCCGAAGGTGGCGCGCAGTTGCTGGACTTGAGCCAGTTGGCCCGTGAGTTGGGCATGGCAATGGCGCCATTGGCCCACAAGCGCGGCGTGGCCTTGGCGCTGGAAGCGGACGAGCCGGTGTGGCTGCGCGGCGAGCCGACGTTGTTGAACGAGCTGTTGAGCAATCTGGTGGATAACGCGCTGGCCCATACGCCGCCCGGCGGCAATGTGATCTTGCGCGTCTCGGCGCCGGCAGTGCTGGAGGTTGAAGACGATGGTCCAGGGATTCCGCTGGAAGAACGTGATCGGGTGTTCGAGCGCTTCTACCGGCGTAATCAGCAGGTCGCAGGGTCAGGGTTGGGATTGGCGATTGTCGGCGAGATCTGCCGCGCGCATCTGGCCCAGATCAGTTTGCATGATGGAGAGAAGGCGGGGTTGAAAGTGCGGGTGAGTTTTATTGCGGGGTAAGCTGCTGGATACATAGTGTGGCGAGGGAGCTTGCTCCCGCTGGGTTGCGAAGCGACCCCAAAGAGGGCCTGCTGCGCAGTCCAGCGGGAGCAAGCTCCCTCGCCACAGTGATCAATAGAACATCGAGCGCGATTCTTCCAGGTCCCTGCACATTGCGTCGTTGTCCGGATCAATCCCCAGCTTCTTGAAGGCCGGCACATCAAATGCGTCGATCCGGGCAAGTGGATGGTCAGTGCCCTTGTGGCAATACAGGCTGGCCACTTGTATGAGGTCTACATAATCGACCCGCTTCGACTGCCGGTTAAAGTCCAGATACAACCCCGGAACCTGTACCAGCATCTCCGGAAAATCCCAGACCCTGAGCAGTTTGTCGCCAATCAACGGATGAATCTGATCAATGACGTGGTTGAGGCTGACCGCGTCCGATAACAATTCATAGTGGTCTTCGGCGTAGGTCAGAATGGGCAACACGCCGATCTGATGCACGAGCCCGCCAAGTGCCGCCTGATCGGGTTTGAGTTGCGTGTAGCTGCGGCACAGCGCATAGCTGACGCCGGCAATTTCCAGGCTCTTGCGCCAGACATCGCGCATCTTTTTTTCCACTACTTCAGAGCGCGCGTGAAAAATCTGCTCCATGACCAGACCAATGGCCAGATTGCTGCTGTAGTTGACGCCCAGCCGAGTGATAGCGGTATGCAAGTCCGTGACTTCCTGAGTCGCGCGCAGCAGCGGGCTGTTGACCACTTTGATCAGGCGCGCCGACAGCGCCGTGTCCCGGCCAATCACTTTACTCAGGGTGCTGACACTGATTTCCGGGTCTTCTGCGGCCTTGCGGATCTGCAGGGCCACTTCCGGTAACGTTGGCAGAACCAGGTCATCGTTATCGATGGCCTCAACCAAATCCTGTTGGACCTTATCCGCCAGCTCGCTCATTTCTTTTCTCTAGGTGTTGCAACAAGTGCGGCTTTAACGCTGGATTTCGCGATCGCGATCCAGTTCATAAGGCAGGTCGAGCAGATGCAGGGCCGGCCCTTCGAGCGTACCCAGATGAACATTGCCACCTTCTGCAGCTTCGGCTTGCAGCACGGCCAGGAGTTCAATGCGTTGCTCGCCACGTGCAGCAATCACCACTTCACCGATGGAACTGCCGTGGGTCGGAGAAAACAGCGGTGTGCCGGGCTCAGGCAATTCACTGGCGTCCAGCGACAGGCGATACAAGCGGCGCTTGAGTTTGCCCAGGTATTGCATCCGCGCGACGATTTCCTGACCGGTATAGCAACCCTTTTTGAAACTCACGCCACCGACGGCTTGCAGGTTGAGCATCTGCGGAATGAACAGCTCACGGGTGGGCGGCATGACCTGACCGATCCCGGCGCGAATCTGGCCCAGCAGCCACTGATTGAGATCGCCCTCGGCGAGCAGGGCCGACAGTTGGCCCTTGATGACATCGGCTTGATCGGCAGCGACCCAGAGTTCGGCGCGGTGCGGCGAGACGCGGATGGCGATCAACCCGTCATGGCGCGCAACGCTGTCGGTGTCTGCCGGCAGCTCAAGGCCCAGGCTCTTGAGTGCGGCATCACCCTGATCGACGCCGAAGCGGACCCAGGCAGCGCTTTCATCGGTCAGTTTTGACTTGGAGAACACTGCGTACTTTTTCAGGTCTGCCAGTTGCGGCTCCAGCAGCTCGGTGGCCATGGCCATGAGCACGCCGTCACCTTGCAGCAGGATGCGGAAACTGGACTGCATCCGGCCTTTCTGCGTGCAGCGCGCGCCCAGGCTGGCCTGGGTGTCGCTGAGGTAATTGAGGTTGCAGGTCAACTGGCCTTGCAGAAATTTGCCGGCGTCGGCGCCGCGGACCGCGAGAACGCCTTCGTGAGACAGGGTGCAGAAAAAAGCGGAATCGGCCATGGGTCATCGCAGGGTAAAGAGTCTGGGAGACATCATAAGGGCGCGCCCATGAAATGGGTAGTTCACAAAAGGTCGGCAGTGCCCGACCAAAGCCGACTGTTCGGGGGTGCCGGGGGCTGTATACTTGCCGCCTATTTGAGGAGCGCTCCATGGTCGAAGATGTTGAACTGAATCGCCTCTACTGGCACAGCCGCCGCGGCATGCTTGAACTTGATGTGTTGCTGGTACCGTTCGTGAAGGAGGTCTACCCGCACCTCAACGATGTCGATCGCGACTGCTACCGCAGGCTGCTCGAATGCGAAGATCAGGACATGTTCGGCTGGTTCATGGAACGCGCCGAATCGGAAGACCCCGAGCTTCAGCGCATGGTCCGCATGATCCTGGACCGTGTCCAGCCCAAGTAATGCGTTCGAATGCCGCTGGCACGCCTCACGGCAGTTGCTGGCGGCGTATCTGCTGGCCCAGCTGTTCGCGCTGGGTTCGTTGTTTCTTCTTTCCCTACCCGTCTGGGCCAGTTTGCCCGCCGCGTTGTGCTGTCTGGCGCACGGTGCCTGGGTATTGCCGCGGCAGATTTTGCTGACACACCCACAGGCGTTTCGCGGTTTGCGTTGCGATGTAGATGGCTGGCAATTATGGAGTCAGGCGGGCGGTTGGCAGGCGGTTCAACTGCGGCGCGACAGTCTGGCGCTGCCCTTGATTGTAGTGCTGCGTTTTCGCCTGCGGGGCGAGCGGCGAGTCCGGGCGATTTGCGTGCCACGGGATTCGCAGGCGGCGGATCTGCACCGACGCCTGCGGGTTCGACTCACTTTCAGTCGACGTAGGTGGGCGGCACCAGAATAGTGTCCAGCGCGACCGGCAGCATGTTCGGGTAGTCGAGGGTGTAATGCAGGCCGCGACTTTCCTTGCGCTCCATGGCTGACTGAATCATCAGTTCGGCCACCTGGGCCAGGTTGCGCAGCTCGATCAAATCCCGACTGACCTTGTAGTTACTGTAGAACTCGTCGATTTCGTCGAGCAGCAGGCGCACGCGATGCTGCGCCCGTTGCAGGCGCTTGTTGGTCCTCACGATGCCGACGTAGTCCCACATGAACCGCCGCAGTTCATCCCAGTTGTGCGCAATGATCACGTCTTCATCCGAATCGGTGACCTGGCTCGCATCCCAGACGGGCAGGGCGATTGGAATTGACACTTGCGGCAACTGTTGAAGAATGTCCGCCGCCGCCGAGCGGGCGTAAACGAAGCATTCCAGCAACGAGTTGCTGGCCATGCGGTTGGCGCCATGCAGTCCGGTGAAGCTGGTTTCGCCGATGGCGTACAAACCCGGCACGTCGGTTCGACCTTGTTGATCGACCATCACGCCGCCGCAGGTGTAGTGTGCCGCCGGCACCACCGGGATCGGTTGTCGGGTGATATCGATGGAAAATTCGAGGCAGCGCTCGTACACCGTCGGGAAGTGCGTCTTGATGAACTCTGCGGGCTTGTGGCTGATGTCCAGATAGACGCAGTCGATACCGAGCCGCTTCATCTCATGGTCGATGGCGCGGGCGACGATGTCCCGGGGCGCGAGTTCGGCGCGCGGGTCGAAACGCTGCATGAAACGCTCGCCGTTAGGCAGTTTCAGGTGTGCGCCTTCACCGCGAAGGGCTTCGGTGACCAAAAAACTCTTGGCTTGCGGGTGATACAGGCACGTCGGGTGGAACTGATTGAATTCCAGATTCGCCACCCGACAGCCCGAGCGCCAGGCCATGGCGATACCGTCGCCGCAAGCACCGTCGGGGTTGCTGGTGTAGAGGTAGACCTTGGCGGCGCCACCGGATGCGAGGATGACAAAGCGTGCGCCGTAGGTGTCCACTTCCCCGGTGCTGCGATTGAGGACGTAGGCACCGAGGCAGCGGTCGCCCTCCAGGCCAAGGCGTTTTTCGGTGATCAGATCAACTGCGACCCGTTGTTCCAGCAGTTCAATGTTGGGACGTTGCCTGGCTTTGTCGAGCAGGGTTCTGAAAATCGCAGCGCCTGTGGCATCGGCGGCGTGGATGATGCGTCGATGGCTATGACCGCCTTCGCGGGTCAGGTGAAACTCGAAACCGCCGTCTTCGGTGCCCGATTGCTCGTCGCGAGTAAAGGGTACGCCCTGGTCGATCAGCCACTGAATGGCTTCTTTGCTGTGCTCGACGGTGAAGCGCACGGCGTCTTCGTGACACAGGCCGCCGCCGGCATTGAGGGTGTCATCGACGTGTGATTCAACGGTGTCGGTGTCATCCAGTACGGCAGCGACGCCGCCCTGGGCCCAGAAAGTCGAGCCATTGGCGAGGTCGCCTTTACTCAGAACGGCGATGCGCAAATGCTCGGGCAGGGTCAGCGCAAGGCTCAAACCGGCAGCGCCGCTGCCAATGACCAGAACATCGTGTTGAAACTGTTGGCTCATTTCAGATTCCGCTCAAAGCGACCCGGGTCGGGGTGGGCGCCTGACTCCTGTAACGGCGAGTCAAGGCAGGCACACAGCCCACTAGTATATAGAGGGGGGGAGCGGCACAATAGCCGTGCTCACATGGCATTGTGAAACTACAGTGACGGAAAAAACCTGACGCTTCGTCGGATGGTTTTTCCGCAGGTTCGGCGACAACGCGACTGTATCGTGGATGTAACAGTCGTTTTCCGTACACGGTTGCACAATGTCGGGCTGGGGCGGCTATAAATATATGGAACTTTTGCCAAAGGCCCAAGATCAATAGACCGTTGCCTGATTCAAGGGACAGTGTCGGCTTCAATGCGGGATTGCGGTTTGATCCATGCCGGCGAATCCGATGACAAGATTATTCGCGCAGCCGGGTTAACCCGAGCTGCGCTTTTCGTGCGTGCCAAATCAGAGCCCGCAGGAAACTTGCTTGGAGGGGGAGAACTTTTGCGAAAAGCCCGAGTCTATGTTTGCAAGTCTGGTCGTTTAGTTATGCAAGCTTCCTCCGAGCTTATCGAGGAGAGTTCATGCTAACCCAGGAAGAGGATCAGCAGCTGGTCGAACGCGTTCAACGCGGCGACAAGCGAGCTTTTGATCTGCTAGTGCTGAAATACCAGCACAAAATTCTCGGGTTGATCGTGCGTTTTGTGCACGACACCCATGAAGCCCAGGATGTGGCGCAGGAAGCCTTTATCAAGGCGTACCGTGCACTTGGAAATTTTCGCGGAGACAGCGCGTTTTATACGTGGCTTTACCGCATCGCCATTAACACGGCGAAAAACTATCTGGTTTCACGCGGCCGCCGGCCGCCGGATAGCGATGTCAGTTCCGAAGATGCAGAGTTCTACGATGGCGATCATGGCCTCAAGGATCTCGAGTCGCCAGAACGCGCATTGCTGCGGGATGAGATCGAAGGCACCGTCCATCGAACCATTCAGCAACTGCCAGAAGATTTGCGTACGGCTTTAACTTTACGTGAATTCGACGGTCTGAGTTACGAGGACATTGCAGCCGTCATGCAATGTCCGGTGGGTACCGTGCGCTCCCGGATTTTCCGCGCTCGGGAGGCCATCGATAAAGCCCTGCAGCCGTTGTTGCAGGAAAACTGAGACAGCGGCGATAGCCAAGAGAGGAACGCCATGAGTCGTGAAGCCCTGCAGGAATCGCTGTCCGCAGTGATGGATAACGAAGCGGACGAACTGGAATTGCGTCGGGTACTGAATGCCTTTGACGATGTTGAAACCCGTGAAACATGGGCTCGTTATCAAATCGCTCGGGCAGTAATGCACAAGGATTTGCTGCTTCCACGCCTGGATATTGCGGCGGCAGTTTCGGCTGCACTGGCTGAAGAAGCCGTGCCAGCAAAAGCCTCCCGTGGTCCATGGCGCAGCCTGGGTCGTCTGGCCGTCGCAGCGTCGGTTACCGTCGCCGTACTGGCAGGTGTTCGTCTCTACAACCAGGACGAAATCGCCGGCGTCGAGCTGGCTCAGCAATCGACCCAACCAGGTCTGGCCGTTCCTCAGGTTAAAGGCCCCGCTGTATTGGCAGGCTATAGTGAGAGTTCGGAAGCTACTGGCCCTATGGCCAATGGCGTACTGCAAGGTCAGCCAGGCTGGCACGATCAGCGTCTGCCAGGTTACTTGCGCCAACATGCTCAACAGGCTGCATTGAAAGGTACTGAGAGCGCTCTGCCTTACGCTCGTGCAGCAAGCCTGGAAAACCGCTAAGGAGGACCATGCGCGCCATCCCTCTACTTACGCTTCTGCTCGGTGGCTGGTTTGTTGTTCCAGCCCATGCCGATGAAGCCCAGGACTGGTTGACCCGTCTTGGCCAGGCCGAGCAACAGCAAAGCTTTCACGGTACTTTCGTCTACGAGCGTAACGGCAGCTTTTCTACCCACAACATCTGGCATCGTGTCCAGGATGGCAAAGTCCGCGAGCGTTTGCTCCAGCTCGATGGCTCTGCGCAGGAAGTCGTGCGCATTGATGGACACACTCAATGCGTCAGCGGCACCCTGATTGCAGGACTGGGGGATTCCCCCAATTCCGCTGCCCGGGTACTCGATCCACAAAAGCTGAAGAATTGGTACGACCTTGCCGTCATCGGCAAGTCGCGTGTGGCCGGGCGTGCGGCGGTTATTGTTTCACTGACGCCCCGCGATCAACATCGATACGGCTTCGAGCTGCATCTGGACAAAGAAACCGGCTTGCCACTTAAATCATTGCTCCTGAATGATAAAGGGCAGTTGCTGGAACGCTTTCAGTTCACTCAGCTGGACACCTCCCGTGCCCCCTCCGACAGTGATTTGCAGCCGGGCGCTGATTGCAAGGCCGTCGCCCTCGACAGCAATAAAGCCACAGCCGTCAAAACCGCGCAAACCTGGCATTCGGACTGGTTGCCTGCAGGTTTTGAGCTGACCAGCAGCTCATCGCGCAAGGACCCCGGGACCAAAACCCAAATCAACAGTCTGATGTACGACGATGGCCTGGCCCGGTTCTCGGTGTTCCTCGAACCGTTGAATGGGGCGGCCGTGACCGATACCCGCACTCAGCTGGGGCCGACAGTCGCTGTGTCTCGCCGCCTGACAACGCCGCAAGGCGAGATGATGGTTACCGTGGTCGGTGAAATTCCTGCCGGTACCGCGGAACGGATTGCGCTGTCCATGCGCACCGATGCCACTGCCACCCAGTAGTGAGCTGCCATCGAAATGTTTGGTGAGCATTTCAGTTTGCAATCCTCCCTGAAATTTTTTATAGGTCAGAGCCCCTCGGCTCTGGCCTTGTTTGTTGTTCCCGGAACAAAAATACCGGCGTATTGTTCCCGGTGTTCCTTGCTCCATATCGCTTAACCATGCTCGTCGTAACGGGAGCCGTATGTCGATACCACGCTTGAAGTCTTACCTTTCCATTTTTGCCACCGTGCTGGTGCTCGGTCAGGCGGTCGCTGCACAAGCAGTCGAGTTGCCTGACTTTACCCAACTGGTTGAACAGGCGTCGCCTGCGGTGGTGAACATCAGCACCACGCAGAAACTGCCGGATCGCAGAGTAAACGAGCAGATGCCCGACCTCGAAGGGTTACCGCCCATGCTGCGCGAGTTCTTCGAGCGTGGCATGCCGCAACAACCGCGTACGCCACGCGGTGATCGTCAGCGAGAAGCCCAGTCGCTGGGTTCAGGTTTCATCATCTCCTCTGACGGCTACATCCTCACCAACAACCATGTGATCGCCGATGCCGACGAAATCCTCGTTCGTCTCGCTGACCGCAGTGAGCTGAAAGCCAAACTGGTCGGCACCGATCCCCGTTCCGACGTGGCTTTGCTGAAAATCGAGGGCAAGGATCTGCCCGTCCTGAAGCTTGGCAAATCCCAGGACCTGAAGGCCGGGCAATGGGTCGTGGCCATCGGCTCCCCCTTCGGTTTCGACCATACGGTAACCCAGGGCATCGTCAGCGCCATCGGTCGCAGTCTGCCGAACGAAAACTATGTGCCGTTCATCCAGACTGACGTGCCGATCAATCCGGGTAACTCCGGTGGCCCGTTGTTCAACCTCGCGGGCGAGGTCGTAGGCATCAACTCACAGATCTACACTCGCTCCGGTGGCTTCATGGGGGTGTCGTTCGCGATTCCTATCGACGTGGCCATGGACGTTTCCAATCAGCTGAAAAGCGGCGGCAAAGTAAGCCGTGGCTGGTTGGGTGTAGTCATTCAGGAAGTGAACAAGGACCTGGCCGAGTCGTTCGGTCTTGAGAAGCCAGCCGGTGCATTGGTCGCTCAAATCCAGGACGACGGCCCGGCCGCCAAGGGTGGCCTGCAAGTCGGTGACGTGATACTGAGCATGAACGGTCAACCGATCGTCATGTCGGCTGATCTGCCGCACTTGGTAGGCGCCCTTAAAGAAGGCGCGAAGGCCAACCTTGAGGTGATCCGTGAGGGCAAACGCAAGAATGTCGAGCTGACGGTTGGCGCAATTCCGGACGAAGGGAAAGAGCTGGTTTCGAGTCTGAAGTCCGGTGCTGAAACCAATAGCAATCGTCTGGGCGTTGCTGTTGCCGATCTGACCGCTGAACAAAAGAAAACCTACGACCTGAAAGGTGGTGTGGTGATCAAGGAAGTTCAGGACGGTCCTGCCTCGCTGATTGGCTTGCAGCCAAACGATGTGATCACTCACCTGAATAACCAGGCGATCAACGACAGCAAAGAGTTTGCTGAAATCGCCAAGGCGCTGCCGAAGAACCGCTCGGTGTCGATGCGGGTTCTGCGTCAGAATCGCGCCAGCTTCATCACGTTCAAGCTGGCTGAATAAGCCGGTTGTTGCTGAATGAAAAAACCGCCTCGAAAGAGGCGGTTTTTTTGTGCGTGGTGAAAAGTCTCAGCCCATCATGTCCTTGACCATGCGCTCCTGCTCCATCAGCTCCCGTTGACGAGCGTCGATGCGCGATGACAGCGGGAAGTTGGTGCCGGCCTTGCGCTTGGCAAAGTCCAGTTGCTGAATGGCCTGGCGGTAGTCGCCGACCAGCGCAAAGTACTCGGCGCGTGCCTGATGCAGGCCGATGATGTTGCCAGACAGGCCTCGGGTTTCCGCCACCATGTACCAGACGTCAGGGTCATCCGGGCGGCTCTTGAGCAAGCTCTCCAGCGCTTTCTCCGCCTCAGGCGCCCGGTTCTGCTTGAGCAGCAGATCGACGCGCACTTGATTCAACGGATAGTTACCCGGGTACTGAGTCAGCATCCGGTCCACCCGGGTTTGTGCATCGGGCAGACGATTGTTGGTGATGTCCAGATCGACCTGTGCCAGGTTGTAAATGATCTCGTTAGGCGACTTCGCCAGCAGTGCCTTGAGGTTTTCCCGCGCTTCGTTCAACTGCCCGCCCTTGATCTGGGCGATTGCCAGGCCATAACGGGCAACGTCGTTTTTCGGGTTTTCATCCAGTTGAGCCCGGAAGCGCTTGGCGCCCAGGCCGGGGGTTTCTTCGTAAATCAGCTGAACCCGCGCACGAATCAGCTGGTAACGCATGGTGTCTTCGATGCCGCCCGCTTTGGCTTGCTCGGCACGGTTGCGCGTGTCGGCGATCCGCGATTCGGTCACCGGGTGAGTCAACAGAAATTCCGGTGGCTTGGCATCGAAGCGGTATTGCCGGGCCAGTCGCTCGAACATGGTCGGCATCGAGCGCGGGTCGTAACCGGCTTTTTCCAGATTGAGAATGCCGATACGGTCGGCTTCCTGTTCGTTCTGGCGCGAAAAACGTCGTTGTTCCTGAATCGCCGCTGCCTGCGTACCCGCAATGGCCGCGATTCCGGCATCGCCGGCGCCGGCGGCGGCAATCACGATCCCCGCCAGCAGTGCGGCCATCATCGGCACCTGCATGCGTTGCTGCGCTTCTACGCCACGGGCAAAGTGACGCTGCGACAAGTGAGCCAATTCGTGAGCGAGTACCGAGGCATATTCACCCTCGGTCTGCGCATTGAGGAATAAACCGCCGTTGACCCCGACAATCCCGCCCGGCGCCGCAAAGGCGTTGAGTTGCGGGCTGTTGATCAGGATGAATTCCAGGCGCCGGTCGTTGACCTGGCTGGTTTCCACCAGCCGATAGACACTGGATTCGACATAATCCTTGAGCTGCGGGTCGTTGAGCTGGGAAACCTGGCTGCGCAGCAGCGCCAGCCAGGCGCGACCCAACTGGTATTCCTGTTGTGGCGAGACAATGGCAGAACTGGCGTCGCCGAGTGACGGCAAGTCGTCAGCGAAGCCCGGTGAGGCGAGCAGGCAAGCGAGCGTCAGCAGGGTAGGGCGCAAAAAAGTCATGCACAAAGCCTTAGTCGACAAAGACCTTACTGTAGCCGGACAGTACGCTTCGGACCAGATATTCTAAGCCGCTCGACCACCTGACCCGGAGTAACGCAATGACTGACACTGTAGCCCATGACGCCGAACTGGACGCCAGCGGCCTGAATTGTCCGTTGCCGTTGCTCAAGGCCAAGCTCGAACTCAATCGCATGGCCAGCGGCGCGGTGCTCAAGGTGATCGCCACCGATGCGGGCTCGCAGCGCGACTTCCGCACCTTTGCCCGGTTAGCCGGTCATACGCTGCTTCGCGAAGAAGATGAAGCGGGCGTTTACCGCTACTGGTTGAAAAAAGCCTGAAAACTGCTGCGTTCGTTTCTAAGGATTATTGATGTTCAAAGTTTTACGCGACTGGATTCAGCGCTATTTCTCGGATGAAGAAGCAGTGGTGCTGGCGGTTCTGCTGTTTCTGGCGTTCACCGCGGTGCTGACTTTGGGCGGCATGCTCGCGCCGGTGCTTGCCGGGATGGTGCTGGCGTATCTGATGCAGGGGTTGGTGGTCACGCTTGAACGCCTGCGTGTGCCGGGCGGGGTGGCGGTAGGGCTGGTCTTCGCCTTGTTCATGGGCGTTTTGCTGGTGTTCATTATTGTCGTGGTGCCGTTGCTCTGGCATCAGTTGATCACGCTGTTCAACGAGCTGCCGGGCATGCTCGGCAAGTGGCAATCGCTGTTGTTGCTGTTGCCCGAGCGCTACCCGCACCTGGTGTCCGATGAGCAAGTGTTGCAGGCCATCGAAGTGGCGCGGGGCGAAATCGGCAAGTTTGGCCAGTGGGCGTTGACGTTCTCGCTATCGAGTCTACCGCTGTTGGTCAACATCATGATTTACCTGGTGCTGGTGCCGATCCTGGTGTTTTTCTTTCTCAAGGACCGGGAGATGATTGGCCAGTGGGTGCGTGGCTATCTACCGCGTGAGCGCGCGCTGATCACCCGTGTGGCCCATGAAATGAACCGCCAGATCGCCAATTATATTCGCGGCAAAGTCATCGAGATCTTCATCTGCGGCGGGGTGACCTACATCGCGTTTGTCGTTCTCGGGCTCAACTACGCGGCCCTGCTGGCGTTGCTGGTGGGTGTGTCGGTGGTAGTGCCGTATGTCGGAGCGGTGGTGGTGACCGTGCCGGTGCTGCTGATTGCGCTGTTCCAGTGGGGCTGGAGCGATCAGTTCATCTATTTGATGGCGGTCTACGGAATCATTCAGACACTGGATGGCAACGTGCTGGTGCCGCTGCTGTTCTCGGAAGCGGTCAACCTGCACCCGGTGGCAATCATCTGCGCGGTGCTGTTGTTTGGCGGGTTGTGGGGATTTTGGGGGGTGTTCTTTGCGATACCGCTGGCGACGCTGTTCAAAGCGGTGCTGGATGCGTGGCCGCGCAAGGAGCCGGTGGTGGCGCCATTGCTTTAAATTGATGGCGCAAAAAAAGATCGCAGCCTTCGGCAGCTCCTACAGGTGTACGCCAAAACCTGTAGGAGCTGCCGAAGGCTGCGATCTTCTTGAGTCAGGCCTTGTTCAGGGCCTCAGCCGCCGCCAACACCGCATCCACATGCCCCGGCACCTTCACACCACGCCATTCCTGACGCAGCACGCCATGCTTGTCGATCAAAAACGTGCTGCGATCAACGCCCATGTATTCCTTGCCATACAGCTTCTTCAGCTTGATCACATCGAACAACTGGCACAGCGCTTCTTCCTTGTCGCTGATCAGCTCGAAGGTAAACGCCTGCTTGGCCTTGAAGTTTTCGTGCGATTTCAAACTGTCGCGGGATACACCGAACACTTCGGTGTTGGCCGCTTTAAAGGCGTCAAGCTGATCGCGAAAGCCCTGGCCCTGAGTCGTGCAACCCGGGGTGCTGTCCTTCGGATAGAAGTAGATCACCACTTGCTTGCCTTTAAGGCCTGCGAGGCTGACGGTCTGTCCATTGGTGGCGGGTGCTTCGAAGTCGGCAACCGGTTGGTCGATGGCAACGGCCATGAAAGCTTCCTTACATTGGGTTTTGTGGGCGCCACGGCTCGATCAGGGCATCCAGATTCAGCGCATCGGCGAAATCGAGGAACTGATCGCGCAGCCAACTGATTTGCACGCCGGCCGGCAAGGTCACGGTGAACGTGGCGTTAAGCATGGTGCCGCCGGTTTGCGGGGCCTGATAGGTGTCGCAGGTCAGGTTTTCCAGCTCGACGTTGTGGTCCATGAAGAACTGGCACAGCTCGTTGATGATGTCGGAGCGGTAGGCCGAGCTGACATACGCCACGTACGGCAAGGCCTGTGGACGGTTTTCCAGCGCCGCGCTGCGCACCACGTTGACCGTGAAGGCGTGCTTTTTGGCAAGGCTCGGCAAGCTGCCTTCCAGGCGCGCGAGGGCGTCCCAGCTGCCGGAGATTTCAAGGATCAACGCACTGCACTCGCCATGGCGGGTCAGGCGAGAAGTGACCACGGCGCAGCGGTTTTCATGGCTGGCGCGGCACAGGACGTTAGTCAGCTCCATGGGGTTGGCGCCGAGGGCACTGATGACAAGGAATTGTTCGCGAACTGTGGGGGTGGACATGCAGCATTCCTAAAGCGATGAGCGGTCGATACTTCTACGGGCTTTTTTTGCCGGGGGCGAGCCTGCGGATGCGAATTCAGAAAACCCGAGCCGAAGGTTGCAACGTGCTCCAGTGTGGCAAGAGCGAGGGGTGGCAACGCTGGATCGGGGCTTGTGATGCCGAAAATGGAGGCTGGAACCCGGCTTGCGAGCGTGTCAGTACCGATCAAAGTCTGAAGGGTAGCGAAAAGCAGCGCCAAGGGGAATGGCAGCAGCGCAGTACTTCGCTTGTACAAGCATCTTGGCGCCAGTACCATTACGGCTCTCTTTTTCCGGCAGGAGCGGTTGCATGATTGCGGGCAGTATGGTGGCACTGGTCACACCCATGGATGCACAAGGTCGTCTCGACTGGGACAGCCTGAGCAAACTGGTGGACTTTCACCTGCAAAACGGCACCCACGCG
>NZ_CABVHK010000015.1:10745-193509 GCF_902497785.1 Pseudomonas fluorescens | reverse complement strand
GACACTCTCAAGGCCGGTCGCACCGACGACAACGTGCCGCCGCAACTTCAGGTGATTTTTCGCCCGAGCGTGCAGCCGTACCTGATTTCGCTGTTCCGCCAGGACCCGGCGGCAGCCTTCGCCAAATTGCACATGCCGGCGCTGATCATCCAGGGCAGCAACGACATTCAGGTGGGTGTCGATGACGCCAGGCTGCTCAAGGCTGCCAAACCCGATGCCGAACTGGCCTTGATCGACGGTATGAACCACGTCATGCGCATCGTGCCCAACGACGTCAAACGGCAATTGGCCTCCTATAAAGATCCGCAACTGCCCCTGGCGGCCGAGCTCGGATCGCGAATTCTGCGGTTTATTGACGGACTTCGCTCCAGTTAAGCGCTGTTTGGCCGATAAGCCTTTGTCGCCAGCGCCAAGACTGGCGGCAAGCAGAGCCTGACAGGACCGCGCCGTTATGATTGATACCCCGACTTCACCCGACACCACCGCTGAACAAGACGCACCGCCAGTGGTCGAGCTGCCGTGGGCGGACGTCCACGTCGAGCATCACAAGATGCTCCGTCTGGCGCCGTTGCAGACCGACCGCAACACTGGTGCGCGGCCACTGCGCTTTGTCGAATTCGGTTATGCCGAACGTAACGACAAGCAGCGCAGTCTGATGCGCATGAGCCTTTCACTGCCGGGCCAGCGGGTGCGCAAGGAACAGAATCACCTGGACGTGTGGGTCGATCACATCACCAAACGCGTGCGTTTCGGACCTGACAGCGGTTTACAGATCGAGCCGATGAACCGGGGTATCGGGCGGTATATGGCGGCTCAGGGCATTGGCTGGGCGAAAAAACGCTGGCCGGGTTACACCGTCGACGGCACCGACCTGAACAACAAGGATGCGCTGAACGAAAGCACGCGCCTGCGCCGCGATCACTTTCTGAAGGCGCATGGTTTTGAAGTGGCATACGCCGACGCCCAGCATCTCAAGGGCAGCGTCAAGGCGGTCACGGTCGGCGACCTGTTGGCGGAATGGAACACCGAGAAATTGCAACAGGTGGAAATTCTCGAGGCCGCGCAAATGCTGCAGCAGGCTGAGCAGAATCTGGCCGAGCAGGAAGTGAAGCTGAAGAAGCACGAAGAAAAGGTCAGCAAGTACAAGCGTGAAGACGCCGGCTTACGCTTCACCATCACCTGCCTGGTGGCGTTTTCGGTGTTTCAGGCGGGGTTATTGATCTGGATTGCCACGCACCGGTAGATCAAAAGATCGCAGGCTTCGCCAGCTCCTACAGGAATACGCGTTTCAACTGTAGGAGCTGACGAAGGCTGCGATCTTTTGCTTTAAGGGTCAGACGCGCGAAGCAAACAGTGCCTGATGCGCGCGGCACTGTTCTGCGCTCAGCATGAACACCCCATGCCCACCGCGCTCGAAGTTGAGCCAGGCGAAGTCGACTTCCGGGTACAACGTCTCAACGTGAACCTGGCTGTTGCCCACTTCGACAATCAGCAAGCCCTTCTCGGTCAGATGATCCGCCGCTTCGGCCAGCATGCGCCGCACCAGGTTCAAACCGTCGTCGCCGCAGGCCAGGCCCAGTTCCGGTTCGTGCTGATATTCCTGGGGCATGTCGGCGAAATCTTCGGCATCGACGTACGGCGGGTTCGACACGATCAGGTCGAAGCGCTGACCCGGCAAACCGTCAAAACCATCGCCCTGCACCGTGAAGACCCGCTCATCTACGCCATGGCGCTCGATGTTCTTGTTGGCCACTTCCAGCGCTTCGAACGACAGATCCGCCAGCACCACTTCGGCGTTCTGGAACTCGTAGGCGCAAGCGATGCCGATGCAGCCGGAACCGGTGCACAAGTCGAGAATCCGCGCAGGCTCGGCGTTCAGCCACGGTTCAAAACGCTTTTCGATCAGCTCGCCAATCGGTGAACGCGGAATCAACACGCGCTCGTCGACGATGAACGACATGCCGCAGAACCAGGCTTCACCCAGTAGATAAGCGGTCGGAATGCGTTCCTCGATTCGGCGCTTGAGCATGCGCTGCAGCTTGACCAGCTCATCGTCTTCCAGATTGCAGTCGAGGTAGCTGTCAGCAATTTCCCACGGCAGGTGCAACGCACCCAACACCAGTTGACGGGCTTCGTCCCAGGCGTTGTCGGTCCCATGGCCGAAAAACAGATCCTCCCCATGGAAGCGGCTGACGGCCCAACGGATATGGTCACGCAGGGTACGAAGTCGGGAAGTGATCACGAGGCAAACTCCAAAAAAAACGACTGGCGATTCTAACAGCCAAATCGCTCGACGACGACGCAGGAAAAACGCCGGCCCGAATGTAGGAGCCATCCATTTTTTGCGTTGGCTATTGAACAAAACGAGTATCTTGACAAAGCTACGGGCCAGCAACGACGGCCCCTGCGATGGTAGCGATTCACAGAAGCGCTCAGCCAGAGGACAATGTCGCAAAAGCCCCACTCCAAGGAGCCCCAGAATGTCCGTTCCAAAAACGATGTTTCAACTCAGCGGCCGCGGTTATGCAGCAGCCAATCTGAGCCATGCGACGCTTGTCATCATCGATGCCCAGAAAGAATACCTCAGTGGTCCATTGGCGCTGGTTGGCATGGACGCTGCCGTCGCGAACATCAAACAGCTGGTGAACGCTGCCCGCGCTGCCGGCCGGCCAATCGTGCATGTACGCCACCTGGGCACTGTGGGCGGGTTGTTCGACCCGCAAGGCGAACGCGGTGAATTCATTCCGGGCCTCGAACCGCTGAGCGACGAAACCATCATCGGCAAACTGCTACCGAGCGCGTTTCACGGTACCGAACTGCTGGAGCGCCTGCAAAACCTCGGCTCGCTGGACCTGATCGTCTGCGGTTTCATGAGCCACTCCAGCGTCAGCACCACCGTGCGCGCCGCGAAGAACCTGGGCTTCCGTTGCACCCTGGTTGAAGACGCCTGCGCCACCCGCGATTTGCCTTACAAGGGCGGTGTGTTGAGTGCCGATCACGTTCAACAGACCGAAATGGCGATCATGGCGGACAACTTTGCCACCCTCGCCCTCACCCACGATCTGATCTGATCGATGGCGGATGAGCGGTGCAGGCCGCCGCTCATCCGCAAAAGCCTCTCATTAGCTGTAATTGACTTAGCCTCAGGAACAACCCGGACAACTCCCGGTCGAAGGGCCGATACCCATTGAGGAAGGTCGGAATGAAGTTATCCGATGGTTTTGACGCACGCCGCTTGCGGCCCAAAGGCCAAAGCAACTGGCGTTTTCGATTCGGCGCAGCGTTCGCTGCCCTCCTGGCAACGCTTGGCGTGTTGCTGGCGATGGCCGGTGCCGCCAGCCTGCTGGGTCGCCCACCGGCGCTCGGCGAGCTGAACGCAAGCCCGCTCGGGTCGGCGATCATCTTGGCGGTCGGCCTGTTCCTGCTTTACCTGGGCGTGTGGTTGTGGCGCCGTTGCCGCCGCCGTGCGCGCCAGTCGCGAGCGTTGAACATGTCCCCGCACCTGATGAAAAAGCACGACTGAATTGAGGCCTGGCGTTTAGCCGGGCCCTCAATTGTTATCGATCATGTCCCGACTTGGGTAAACTGGCCGCCCTTCGCGGAGGCTGCCATGCAAGACGACGATTTTTCCCTGTTCAAAAGCGCCATCCAAGGCGTCAAGCCGATCAAGCACGATCGCGCCGAAACCGGTAAACCCAAAGCTGACCGCGCCCAGATCGCCAAGCTGCGCCAGGCCGCCACCGTGCGCACCGACGCCACCACCGTTGACGGGCTGTCCGATCAATTCGTTATCGACGTCGGCCCGGAAGACGAGTTGATGTGGGCCCGCGACGGCGTGCAGGAAAGCCAGATGCGCAAGCTGAAGATCGGGCAGATCCCATTCGAAGGCAGCCTCGACCTGCACGGCATGACCGTGGAAAAAGCTCGGGAAACCCTCTGGGCCTTCCTCGCCGAAGCGACCAAATTCGAAATCCGCTGCGTGCGCGTCACCCACGGCAAAGCCGTGCGTCTGGACGGCAAGCGGCCGATGATCAAAAGCCACGTCAACACCTGGCTGCGCCAGCATTCACAGGTACTTGGCTTCACCTCGTGCCAGGCCAGACATGGCGGTGCCGGGGCGGTTTATGTGATGCTCAAACGCACCATGATGGAAGGCCGCGACGAGTAAAGCTGTTGCGTCACGCTTGCAGCGCCGTGTTTGCCACCGTACCCTTGCCCTTTGCGAAAATCCCCACAGGTAGTTTCATGTCCCTGGAACAGAATTACACCGCGATTCTAAAGGGGTAAGGCAAAGTAACAATAGTCAATGAATCCGGGCACTTGCCTACTTAGGCATACCCGGTTTTCACCTGCTTTACACGGTAATTGGTACAAAAATTGGTACAAGCTTTACCCCCTCCCCCGGCTTCCTGCCGACCGTTCGTCACTTCAAAATTTACTGCTACGCTTTCCTCCATCCCCGGAGGAATTCCATGCCCAGCTCTGACCTACTCCCTTCCCTGCTCTACAAGATCAATGAAAATCAGCTAGCCCTCGAAGCCGCCATCCTCGAACTCTCCAATTGGGTCGAGCAGCGAGGCGGCGTCGAAGTCGCTGACAACGTGCGCGGCGCCCTGGAAGCCATCGACCGGAATGAGGAATTCATAAAGCTGACGCTGGCTGTGCTTATGTCGCCCGAATGAGCGTTGCAGGGCGCAATTTGGACCAAAGTAACCGAGCGCCAGCAGTTCTGTTCTTGTCCAAAGATCCGATTCTGCTTGCGCTAACCAGAAGTCTCATTTCGCCCTCACCTTGCAGCCTTATCAAAACTCCTTCGTTATGCGTTGCTCGAAAGCGCTTACACTGGAAGCCCTGCGCCCCCAGAGAAGGATTTCAAAGTGACTGTAAGTTTGTCTGAGTTTAAACCCCTTCCTGAGCCGGTAATCATCGTTGAGGATGAGCCGCTAATTCGGATCCTCTTGGAGGAAACGCTGGAGGAAATTGGCATTTCATCGACGACTTTCGATAACGCTGGTTCAGCTCTGATCCACCTCAAAAGTATTGATGGTAAGTGCTCCCTAATAATCGCGGATCATGGGCTTCCAGGAGGAATCCAAGGAATTGAATTTATTCGCCTGGCACATGAACGATGGCCATCGATTCCATCAATCCTCACCTCGGGTTATTCCATTGATAAGCAAGAGCTTCTGCCCGCGACAGTTTTTCTGCCTAAACCGTATACGCTTGTCGAATTAGAGGAAACCATCACTAACGCTCTTCGTCAGCGACATTCACCACCTCAACAATGACGAACGGCCGCTCACGTGGACCTGGCGAAAGCCGCGTGGGATCGATTCCAACCGTCTTCTTACCTCAATATCATGCAGCTCGTCGCCCTACCCTCGCCCCGTCGGCGCGCCTCGATTACTGTATATTCAAACAGTACCGATAAGGCATCACCGTGGACCCGTATGAAATCGAAGACACCAGCGACTGGCTTGGCTCACCGACCGAGCTGGAAACCTGTCGCCAGTTCCTGCGCATGACCGAGAACGAAATCCAGGAGCTCACCTTGCAAGTGCGCAAAGCCCGGCAGGACATCTTCGGCCTGGTGCAGATGCACGCCGAGGTGTCGGCGGAGCGCGACCAGCTTCGCGCCGAGTTGAGCCCCGCGCGCGCGGAGGCCGCCGATGCCAACCGCAAGGCGAACAGCATCGAGACGAAATCAAATTGGGAGCTGATGGCGCAGAACAAAGTGATCAGCGAGCTTCACGGAAAGCTTCGCGAGCTCACCGGCAAAGATCCGTTTACGAAGATTGAGTCGGCCTGATTGATCGGGCGTTTACCCCGGCGCCAGCTCTTTCAGGCGTTTTTCAAGCGCCGCCTCAAAGATCATGTAAAGGTTTTCCGCGTCTCCCGACCTCAGAGCGCCCACGGTTTCCATCCCCAAAACGAAACCGTCGGCCCGCGCGCCAGCCTTGACGGCGATGATCATCGAGTCCGCCTGGGCGATATGCGCAAGGAGCCGATCAGCTTCCCGCTTCATTTTTCCGTCTAAGACCACTTCTTCCACGATATTCACCTTCACTACGACAGCCAATACATCAACAGAACCACCAATGTCACCCATGCGACAGGCAAAAGGAGGGAAAGACCCGCTAGCCGCTTTTCCATATTGCCTCTTCATTCTGACGAATGCGGAAATGAATCAACCGCAATTTACCGACAAGAATAGCTGACGGCCAGCATCAACTGGATCACGGCACATTCTTGAAGAAGACGTGCCCGCCAAGCTTCAGCGTCTGTGTGGCCTTCGCCGCCCAACCCGGCGCCTTCTTCATTGCGATCGCGTAATAGTGCGTGGCGCCGCCGGTAGGGTCCGACACATGGCCGTCGATCACCTGGTCAGCGGCGATGCGCGCTCGGGCCAACTCGCGGAACGGGATCTGTCGAGCACCCGACAACTGGGGGTAGTTCGGGTCGTTCTTGTTCCAGCAGCTGAACTGCCAAGGCTTTAGGCACACGCCGGCGTAGCCCTCCCCCCACCATGATTTATCCTTTCCATCATCCACGCGGTTGCGGATGGTCCAAGCAACGGCGATCTGTCCGGTCAGACCTTCGCCGCGGGCCTCGCCCCACAGAGTGCGGGCGAAGATGTCACGGTCTTTTTCAGTGACGGTCATACTTTTCTCCAGGCAAAAAAAACCCCGAACTTGTCGGGGTTTGAAGTAGCTAAATAATCAATGGACTTTGACAAACCTCTTATAGTACTCGAGGGAGTCAGCCACCATATCTACATGACAATAATAGTTAGTCAACGCCAACCTTTCTTTGCCGCCAGCCTTTGGAGGTTGCCCAGCATGAACTGTAGAGGTATCAAACAATATCAGCGTGCCCGCAGGCGCAGAGAACTTAGCAACTCGACCTGGAGACAGAACATCGAACCTATCACCCGCGTCCTTCAGTCGCGTAGAAGCGACGCCCGACACCACCTTGTCTGATATCCAGCTGCCGATCTGTCGGACATCTCTAATGATCTGGCTAAATTTGTGCGATCTTGAGAGCACCGAAAACGGACCATCCATTGCGGTGACGTCAGTGAGGTAAATCATCGCCTTCATCTGCCGACGAAAGCCGTCACGGTGCCACTCACCGCCACTCCCGTAGGATTCATCATTTTTATATGAAACTCGGTTGGCCATGCAAAATAACAGGCGCTCATCAGATCTTGCATATTCCGAAGACAGTTTTTTCAAAAAAGCGTCTTGGGCGAATTCTTCGGCCCTTCCAGAAACTTTTTCAATTCCAAAAACTCTGTCATCTTCATCAGTGCGGGTCGCACGGTTTTCGTTACTCAAGGCCGACTTTAACTCTACAGCTGCCAACTCACACCAACCTTTATCTTTGAAATTAGGAATCATCACGAAACCGTTCTTTTCGATTTCGTTCAACAGACTCCTTTCAAGGTCATCAGCTGCTTTTGCCCTCGCCCAAAACCTTTTGGAGCGTAAATCAAAAAGAAGTCTCTGATTAAAAACAACATAAGCACTTTCAATATAAAAAGAATATTTACTAGGAATATGCTTTAGCCACTTTCTAATTAGAGTCTTCACCACCTTGTTACTCCTTTTCAGCTTCATGCCGGAAATTTAGGTAAATCGTATCATATACTAAAACTTTCAGAGGCGATCCTCTTCGTGCTGGATCTCAGAAAAAAATCCGATGCACCAACCCCAATCATGTAAGCCAACGCCCTCGCCGCCCTTTAATAGGAGGCGATTCCAAATATTGGAACTGGCCTACATCCCGGATAACTTCTCTTTGAGATAGCTAGATCTGATTGCTCTCCCTTCAATATTAAGGTGAGAGTCCGTATCAAAAAAGTACTTAGGATCAAAGAACACTGCGCTAGGGTCATCAACAAAAGACACCCCGTGCATCGCCGCGGTGGAGACCAGAACCGACAAATTACTTTTCACGATATCGATGTTATCCGTGATTACACCGCTTTTCATGATAGGAGCAAAGCCAAACAATAATTTTATATTATTGCTATCGCAGTATGCTTTGAACTCGCTGATCGCATCCCATGCTTCTGGACTCTGATGTAGGTTTCCTGTGAGTCCGTAATCGCTTGAAGCAGGAAAGTCAGAGCCAACGGTATTATTCATATCTCCATGGTCATTTAGATTATTATAGTAATACTGGAAAACCCTTCGCTCCGGAAAATTGGCGTCTCTTACGCCGATCCATCCAGCGCGAAACACTCCCATGGCCTCGGCTTCATTTACCGAAACCCTATGCGGAATTTTTTCAAGTATGCGCGCTTTAAGTATCTTCGCGGATAGCGCATTGTATAATTGAGAAACCGGGGTGTCTGCAACGAAAGTGAGTTTTTCACCCAGGCCGGCACTTCGATAAAACTCTGCATCCCATGCCATTACCTGGTTGATAAACCACGCTGTATTAGTATTGTCTCGCTGATAGTATCCATACTCTGGGATAACTATTGCAATGTCACCAGGGCGGAGAGCCTTTTTTGCAAAATTGAAATGATATTGAAGTGGCAGACCCGCATGCAGACCCATGTTGAATACCGGGCGGCCAAGATCTTTACTTATCTTCGCAGTGTCGATACTAAATAGAGTGCTGGACCCGCCTACAAAAAGAATTTTCGGCTCGGCCGACTCATTTGCCAAATTAAGCTTAACCAAAGCTGTACCCCGAAGCCAATACTCCGCGGCGATCGGAGAGCCCATAAGGAAGCTGAAGGCGGCTAAATATGCTAGCGCGAGGACAGCGGTAAGGGCACCAAAGCCCACGATAAACGATCGAGGAGACATAATAGGCCTTAGAAGTTAAAGTACAAAAATTCACCGGGCGGGGCGGCAATTAATGCAGCCAATCCCACCAGCAACGCCGCACTCGACAGAGGGAGCAAAATCCTCCGAGATGTCCATTCCAACGGTGCAGGAGCATCTTCCAGAGCAGAATCCCAAGGAGATTTTCTAAAAACCAGTTCCTGTGCGTTGCGAAACCCCCAAACGATTACAAACCCTGCAATTAGAGTGGCTACGGCGACATAGCTAGCGGATACCGACACACCAGCATCAATGGCCGCCTGAGGAACCATGATACTTGCCACCGATTTCGCGACAAGCGGTGAAAGGGTTTCCGGGACCGACGCCATCGCCGATAGCATTGATAATGCTGATGCCACTGAATCGGACCTAAAGAAGACCCAAGCAACGACAACGCATAAAAACGTCAAAATACGCCCCGCCCACTGCCCAATTAACGATTCACTGTTGCTCTTGAATAAAGTTCTCCAGAAGTGATTTATCATCAGGTATAGACCATGGAGCCCGCCCCAAATAATAAACGTCCATCCGGCCCCATGCCACAAACCCCCAATTAGCATGGTCAGCATTAAATTTATATATCTGCGGTAGTTGCCCCGTCGATTACCGCCAAGCGCTATGTATAAATAATCTCTGAGATACCGTGACAATGTCATATGCCATCTACGCCAGAACTCGATAATGCTTCTCGACTTGTATGGCGAATTGAAATTCAAGGGAATGTAAATTCCAAACATCAGAGACACACCAACTGCCATATCGCAATAAGCCGAAAAATCGAAATACAGCTGAAATGTGTAAGACAGCGCCCCCACCCAGGCATCCATCCCCGTTAGGGATTGATCTCCACTTGCGTATGCGGCGAAAATCGGCCTGGCAATGGCGCCAAATGTGTCCGCTATTACTACTTTTTTGAAAAGCCCAATTGCAAACATAGCAAGACCCGGGGCTATCCAGCACGCTTGAAGCTGAGTTCCTCGTTTGAATTGTGGAATGGTTTCATGGTGATGAAGGATAGGTCCCGCTATCAGATGGGGAAAGTAGGTTACAAACGCGAGGTATTGCACAAAATCAGGTTCGTCTGACTTGCCCTTGTAAGCATCAACTAAAAATGCTGTCTGTGTGAATGTGAAAAAAGAAATACCTAAGGGAAGAATTATATGCAACGCAAGAAATTGGGAATCAAAGACTTCGTTGATATTTTCTATAAAAAAATCAGCATACTTATAATACCCAAGTATTACCAAGTTTATTGAAATGCCGGCGATAAGTAGGAGCTTGGCCACCTTAGGTTTAGACAAGCATTTTGAAATAGCTCGACCGACAATGAAATTGAATAAAACCGAACCCAGCAGAAGCGGTAGGTATCTAAGATCCCACCCGCAATAAAAAATCAAAGACGCCAATGCGAGAATCGCAACTTGCGGTCGGGGGCCGAATCTGCTCGCAGCGTAGTACGCGACAAGGCAAAGGGGGAGAAACACACATATGAAAATGTACGAATTGAAAAGCACGTGATACAGCTCCAGTCCCTGAGATTTTGCGAGCATTTAACCACGTATTGCCGATTCACGCCTAATCCATATAGCAGCAGGATCTACCGCATGGACGCGATCAGCCGATGCTGAAGCGCTCTAAAGCTCCAGCTCCGGCCAAGAGGCCCTTAGGCCTGATCCGCCAGGTGGTAATTGTGCCCCCACTCCCAGGATAGATAGGCTGCACAAGCATTTTAGATGTTGTCTAGATCAGTTTTTCCAAGTCTCTGACTCTGTCGGACAACTGCTTTACCGCCTCAATGAGCACAACCGTCAAACGCTCGTAGTGCAGCCCCTCGACGTCACCATCATCGCCGTAGCTGATCAGGGGCCGCAATCCGTCGACATCGAAGTCATCGGCCGCCATGCCCACAAACAACCGCGCACCATCGCCGCCGTGTTTTTGTTGGTACATGAAGCCTGACAGGCCCATGACTTGATCAATCATATCCTGCGGAATCGGGCCTTTAACATCCTTGTACTTGAGTGCTGAGGTGCTTCGAGAAAAAGACCCATCAGAACCGATCGCGCAATTCGCTGGGCTTGCTGTGGTGAGCGCGTATATGGCGGGGGAAAACAGAACACCGTCGTTGCGACCTTCGAGCAACAATGTTCCTGAACCGCCTGCGAGGAAGCGAAAACAGGAACTAGCGCTGGTTGACCCTAAGCCCTGCGCACTGATCGAGCAGTTAGCTGCTCCGACCGCCGCACCGAATCCTGCTCTCAGAATTTTGTCTGGCATCGCGACACTGATCACCCCGGAGTTGTCTTCTTTGACGCAGCCGTAACTGGAATAAGTGCCAGGGCCTGTGATGCCAAGACCGGGGTCATCCGAAAAACGGCTCCCGTAGAACTTGGTGTCGTTGCTTGACGCCTGGAGGCGCACCGCTCTCAGGTTGCCGCCTTTGAATATCGTCCCTTCAGCATCCTGAACGTCATAGTTGAAGGAAGAACCAGACGACAGATTCTGGTTATTGTCGAACACGTTCCCGCGACCGTTGATTACCACGTCGCTATTGGCGCCGTTGTCTTCGTAGTCGATGTTGATGAACTGGTTAAAGTCGCAACCGACGTTGATGAAGATGCCGCGCGGATTACCTTCTGATGTGCCCCCAAGGAAGACGTTACCCGTCGCTGAGTTCAGACGGATGCCGTTACCTGTAACGTTTTCGGAAATTACGTTGATGAATGTACACCATGCCACGTAATCGCCGACACTTTGCTGGTCTAGGACAATCCCTTCGGCAGGCGCAAGACCAGGAGCACCGACGATACCGCCGACAGAAGTAGCGCGGATATTATCGTAGGTGTTGCACACGCCCGAGTTGATACGGATCCCCGAGTGGACGCAGTCCCACGACCGAACATTTCGGAGAGTCGAGTGGGAAATAGCACGCGTGTACAGACCTTCCTGTACCTGCGCGTTACCTTGAATGTTGAAGTTTTCGAAACCTATCCCGTAACGTCCGCCGCTAATCGACTGGTCAAGCGATACGACGGCGAGTACCGCACTGTCGCCGATGTACTGGATCGTCGGGAAACCTACCCCGAGGATCCTCATGTTATCGACAATTGGGACTTGCATCATCTGCCCGACCGCGTAGGAAACGGTAGGTTTAGGGAAGATAATGGTTTTACGGCCCGTCAAATTGGCAAAGGTGAAAGCCGCCATGATTGCCGCATAGTCGTCAGTTACACCGTCGCCTTTAGCGCCGCCTAGGGGTGCACCGTGGTCGTCAGTAACGTATACGGTATCGTCGAGCCGGTCGTTAACGTGGCGCCCCCGATACCCCACCACTGCTGAGTCGACTAGGGCAGTGGTTCCGTTGGCGAGCGCTTGGCGCAATGCAGCATCCCCAACCGCCTGGAGCTTTGGCGCATCCGTTGCCCAGGTGCCAGTCAACGTCAGTGGGGTATCCGAGGCGTTCATGACGCGATACAGCTCGCCGTCGCGCTGAACCAGCTGAGTTTGGCGTTCTACGACAACGCCAGCCCCGTAGGTCAGATAGATCGACTCGTAGCCTTGCGCAATCAGGTAGTCAGTCACCTGCTGCTCAATTCCGCGCCAGGTTTTGCGCGGCACACCCAAGCGATCCGGGGAAGACAGTTTGGTACGGTCAGTTGTCCAAACGTCGATGATCTGGGAGTTGTCGTACAGGTCGCGCGGATCGTCAGACCCATCATCACCAACCGCATTGCCGGTATTGAATCGCATGTTTTCTCCAGACACAAAAAAGCCCGCGCGGTGGCGGGCAATTCGTGGAATTGATTATTTAGGCGGGCGCTGAAGAGTCGTCGTATAGGTAGACCCTTTCGTCGTAGTTGAATCCTTGCACAGAGACGCTTTCGCTTCCCTTAGGTGAAACCTTACTGACCAGAACTCGGTGGCATTCTCGGCTGACCGGCCCGAAGAGCAGATGTGGAGGCTCCCTGCTCCAGCTGGTGTCAGGGACGAAATCAATGGCCGGGATGCTCAGGTGGTATTCGTTTACTCGTGTCGCTGGCCATGGTCCGCTGAGCGTGCCGTCGAGCCGGCGGATACCTACTGTGTGGCCAACGCCATCTGCCCAGATGAAGGGTTCAGAGCTTTCGAGGATGATCGCGCCAGCTACCGTTGTGTATTTCAGCATTAGCGCGCTCTGCCCTCTGCCCGGAGTGTCGTCAGAAACGCCAGCGAGGCCGAGGTAGTCGCTGTTGTTGCCATCGAGCTCTGTTTCAAATGAGTAGCTCCAGCGGCGGTATCGGGCCTCACTTGCTCGACGCATGCCGAGGCGATAGGCGCGGTCCCTGTCGCTTATCCCTACGGCCTGAACCTTCTCGGCCTTTAGACCGAGCTGGCCCGGCAGCCTGCACTTCACCGTTTCCGTCTGACGGGTGCGACGATCCTTGTACTCAACATCCACGCCGTCGTGATCCATCGCAGGATCTGGCGACTTAAAGCTGATCTTTAACGGGCCAAGCATGTTCTGCGCCGAGTAGCCCTGGGTTCCGGCTGGGAAGTACTCGCTGTCGAAACCGTCACGCTTCTGATCGCGCACGGGCCGTAACCGGCCACGACTGATGGTGAACTCTGCAAAGCCAGCGGCCAGCGCAGTGTTCAGCCCCTCCTTCACCGTCATCAAGGAATCAGCGGACAGGTCGAACTTGTCACCGCGGGCCTTGCAGATATTGTCAAACGCGATCAGCTCATCCAGATCAATATCGGCGGCTTCGTAGCCTGGCGCCTTGGCGATGTAGTTGAAGGCGGGAGCGATATCGCGGGTCACTCGGTTGTCTGCCGTCCAGGCGCCATCTACCAATATCGGTAGCTTTCGCGTGGCCACCACCGAAACCTTGTTCTCGCTCTGACTGGAAAGCTTGCCGCTGCCCGCCGCCGATATGGCGATGGTCGTCCACGGGTAGCTGGCAGGACTCGGCAGCAGCGCCCTCACGTCATACCACTGGACGTTGTCCAGAATGTTGGTTTCGGTGGACTTCGCGCCGATGCGGCGCATGCGCCCCTCGGGGCGAATCGCAGTGCCGGTGCTTACCTCCCTGGTAAATCCGACCTGATCCAGCGTGGACTGGGTTATCGTCTCCACGTAAGACGTCCATGCCCCGGCCGCGGCCATGTCCCTGAATTGGAATTCATAGGTTACGGACCACGGTACAATCACGCCTTTTTGCGTTACACCGGCGAGGCCGCTGGGGAACATTACGGTGAAGGAGATCTTGGTCGTCTTCTCCGCTGGCGGGCATAGCGCATATGGACCAGCCCAGTCGCCCTCAAGGTTCGAGTTGTCCAGTTTCAACAGCGCAGAGTTGCTCTCAATGAAGTCGTAGCCCGGCCAGTCGGCGTCGGTTGCTCCCGAGTGGGTAAGCCTGTCCACGCTGATCTGCGACGTGTTGGTCGCGGTGATCCGATAACGAAGGCCTGCATACCCAATGCCGGCCCAGCCAATACCCGACAGCAGTCCGGACACGGGCGCGCCGCTGGTGGTGTTCAGCGTCATGTGCGCGGGATCGCCACCGGCTGGTGGCGTGTAGTCGTTGACGATGTATAGCCCCGAGTTCGCCCCTACCACTTCGATCTGCATTCCAGGGAAAGCGCCAAGCTGCGCGAGTGGTCCCGATATGACATCCCGGCCGCCCGCACCGCCACCTGCCGTGACCATGTACTGGTACAAAACCTCAATTCTGATAATCATGCCGATCGCCCAGCCGGCCGGGAAAGACCCGGCGCCGGCGGGGATCGTTATCAAGTCTCCATTGAATTGGTAGGCCTGGGCCGTGGGAGCTTGGGGCACGGTCGTCGTGGTCTTGAGATCGATACCGGAAGTGCCCGTGGCCGTGACGCCAACTTCGGGCGCTTGATACCACCATTGCGCGGCTGGCTCGGCGCTCAGGTCTTCGCCGGGCCCGTAGACCCTGTAAGTGGCATTACTGCCCAGGGCAATCAGCGGCGTGTTGCCAATCTTTATGTCGCTCGGGTTGATCTGGCACTCACCGCGCGTCACGCACAGCATCATGTACTGCCATTCATCTCGCGGGCCTTTGAATACTCGGCGCGGCTCAACGATGTAGTCAGGGAATATCTCATCCTCGCCAAACAGCTCGCGCACTGGGTCGCCGTACCGTACCTGGTTCGCCTTGGCGTTGCCCCCCGAGAGGGAGTTGCCTTGCTTCTGAGTTCCCGTTTTCGGCAACTTGACGCGCGGAGTGATGAGTTTCATCACCGCCTGCAAGCCTTTAACCGCGGCGATGGTGATTGAGATGGGGTCGGTGCCTTTCGGCTCGACCCAGATTTGCACGCGCTCATCCGCGCCGAACTTCGCCTCAGGCCATGACTCTGGATTGGTCAAGCAGCCATTGATGGCGACGCTCATCGGCGGCACTTCGCGGCGCTCATAGCCTTTGACGTTGTCGATGAGCCACTGCTCTACAGTGGTCTCGGCTGTTACGCGGTACTCGCGCAACACATCCTGATCAAGCTTGTTCGCATAGATCTCGATCACGATAAAACACCACCGTCATGTAGTTGTCTTTGAATTCCTGGAGTCGAACGATCCGCGCCCCGCTGCCGGGGTTGATCTCCAGCACCTGAAGCCGGTCATCCTTGAGAACCACCAGCGCCACGTGCGCACAGATCCCGCCCTTCATGGCTGCGGCGATTGCGCCGGGGAACGGCTCACACCGTTCCAGCGCCCTGCCCACCTCGGCCTTGTAAGATCGTTGAACGGCGTGGATGCCGTGTCGCGTCACCTCTCCGAATGCGGAAAGCTCCGACATCCCGTACAGCTCGGACCTAGCGATAGTTGTCAGGCCCCAGCAATCCACGGACGGCAGTTCGCGCCCGCCGTCTTGGTAGATGGCAGTGAGGTATCTCGAAGGCATGGTTAGAGGTACTTAATGCAGGGGGCGTTGAGTGCGTTGAAAGTTTCGCGATTGAAGTTCGTGTCGATGAGGTTGAAATATCCACCGTCGATGCGAACCGTTGCGCCTTCAAAGCTTCCGCCGGAGGTTATGAGGTAGTACGGCCTTTGAGCTGGCTGGCTGAGGTCCGTGCTCAAATACAGCCGTAGCGTGGCGCGGATAACTGCGTCAACGTCCATCGCCTGTCTGATCAGGTTCTGAGCCTGCCCGGTCACGCCGTCGATCGCGAACGTCACTGACTGGCTGCCGGTGTTGTCCTTGGTCGGATATGAAACATCAATCCCGCCAGCCATAAACGTCACCACACGGCCGTCTTCAGTCCCGCATGTCTGATTTTCAAACCCGGCGCAAATCAGGATTGATTCGCTCCAGGCTGCACTGAAAATCTCGAATGTCGGGATAAGGACTTCCGTGCCCGGCGATGCGTAACAAATGTCGAGTGGATTCATGCCTCGGGCCACTCCTTGTTAATCGCCAGATCGATGATGTTTTTGCCGAACCATAGCTCGGGGAAATTCTCCCAGCCCGGCGCGATGAGCGGCCGATCGCGAAGCATGAGCGTGGCGGAGATTTCGAACCTGTTGAACTGCACCAGCTCCGGCCCGTCATACATGCCCTTAATCTTGCACTCATATTCCTTGATCCCGAGCGGCGTCTGAAGCGTCGCTTCAAACCACAGAGTGCCGTCCACCAACGTCCTGGCAAACCAGGACTCGAAGAACGCCATCTGCGCCGCATCCATGTTCCAGCGAGCCCTGATAGTCGTTGGAACAAAAGTGAATTTTCGCCGCTCTCTGAATCGGCCAGACTCAAACTGAGTTTCCATCTTCGGGTTTTCAGTGTTGAACTTGTAGCCATCCTGAAGAGGTCTAGGGAGCTGTTTTGGATACTTGATCATGAGCCCACCGTCGATAAGCCGTATTTTTCAACCATGAGCTGGTGCGCAGATCCATCATTGCTGACGTTTGCCACCCAAACATCAACGTCCACCTGATTCCCCTCGCGCCGACTTTCGGAGCGTCCCGCCTTCGAGGCGTCTTCATGAATGTGCACGGCAACGCTGATCTGTGATCCACCGCTTGATGATTCTGAGGTTTCTGCGCTCCTCTTGGGTCCGGTTGTGCTGAGCCCGGCAGGCATGGCATCGCCGCGGCGCATAGCCTCGACTGCTGCAACACCGCCTGACCGGCTGATGTCGGCCTGAGACCAGACCACCTCGCCTTTGTGGACGATGCCGGCCGGCTGATTGACGCCGCCGGGTCCGGTGTAACCACCCTCGGAGAATCCTTTGATCAGCGCGAAGGCTGCGAGCAGCGCCCCGCCACCGACAACAGCCGCTGCGCCGAACGTACCGATGGAAGCCACCAGAGCGGCAGGCAGCCAGGACGCCAATGTGGTTCCGGCGGCTGCGACTTGTGCCGTGGTTGTTGTGGCAGTAGCGGTCAGAGATGACGCCGTTGCGATGCCGTCTGCTGCGACCTTGGCTGCTGTGACGGTGCTGGTCGATGCGACTTCAGCGGTTGTCTCGGTGGCGATGCCGGCCATACGAGCAATGTGCATCGCCTGCTCGGTTTGTCCGAAAGCCATCTTAATGCCCTGCAGCACGAGCCACTGGACGCCCATCTGGCCAAGCCCATCGAGGACCGTCCGGGCAAGGCTGTCGAAGACGCCGCGAGTCACCTCGCCGAAGCTCTGTCCGTCCAGCGCCATCTTGCTGAATGCGCTTCCGTATCCCGCTGTGACCGTGTCCAGCGAGTCGGTCATGATCGTTTCGGTTTGGTAGGCCACGTCCGCGACCTTGGCCTGATAGTTCTCCCAGCCGGCCGTGATCCCGTTCATCCAGTTGGCTTGGGCGGCATCCACCTGGGCCCAGCCGTTCTCCATGATGGCGATCTGCTGGGGGAACATCTCGTTGGTGATGTCGATCTGCGCTTGTAGGGCTTGGCGCTGCTTCTCGCCTTGGGCGTTCGCCAGCTCGGTGCGAAGCTGGAGCAGGCGGTCGTTCGTGTCCTTCTCGAGCTTCAGCCGTTCTTGTGCTCTGGCTGCTTGTTCGCCTCCCATACCAACGGCTGCGGCCTGGGCGTTCGCTGCGTCCTGCTGATTCTGCAGCTGCTTCTGGATCTGGAGCCGGTACTGCTCAGCCTGGGTGAGTTCGCCGGTCTTGGAGATCACTGCGGAATAGTTGCGCGATGCCTGGGCCAGCGCCTCGCCGTACTGTTCCTGCGTGATCTTGCCCTTGCTGAGTGCGAACTCGAGCTGTTCCTGCTGCTTGGTCAGCTCACGCGCGGCAGCCGCTGCGGGGTCTGCCAACTTGTACAGGCTGGCGAACGTGGACTCAGCAGCACTCAGCGCGCCGGTGTCACTTTTCGGCTTGTTTTTCTTCCCTTCCCGCTCCTTGATATCGGCAATCTTCTGCTCGTATCCGGCCCGGGCCTTGGCATATTCCGCCTGCTGCTTTTCGCCAAATGCACCTGCATCGGTAGCAGTTTTTTTCGCGACGTCGAGCTCTTTCAACTTCTTCTGCAGCCTGTCCATCTCGGACATTGATTCAGAAGTGGCGGCGCGCAGCGTGTCCATAGCCGCTTTCGCAGCTGACTCGCGGGTGTTGGCGTAGGCTTTATCGAGTGCCTCAGCTCCATTTGTGGCAATGGATAGTTGTAGCCGGGTGATCTCAGTTTGTACGCCAGCCATCTGCTTCTTGAAGTCAGCAGAGTTTCCAACGATAGAGTTTTCGCCCTGCTTGTTCAGTTTTGACAGGGCCTCATAGGCGCTAGCGAGCTGCTGCCCAGGAGACTGCTGCCGCCCGATGTCAGCCATTGCATCCCAGGCTCCGCGAGCCTTTGCCCACACTGCATCCCAAGCAGTTTCTAAATATCCGAGGCTCTGTTTTATTTCTTCAGCGCGACGGCTTATTGCGCCAGAGTAGGCTTGTTCGGCCACCATGGCCGCCTGCTGCTTATCCCCTCGATCCTGAAGCGCTCGGATTTCCTCATACTGGGTTGCTGTGAGGATATTCAATTCTTTGTCCAGTTCACGAATAGCGTTCACTGGGTCTTTAGCGATTTTGTTGAAGTTGGCGATCACGTCATCTATTGATTCGCCCGTAGCACTCGACCACTTGACCGCCGCTGCGGCCATGCCCGAGTACATGATTGTGACCGGGTTGCCCGATGCTGCCAGCTTGACCAACGCATCTGCTGCTGCACCGACCGTAACGCCCATGCGCGAGGCTTGCTCGGCGGCATTGATCAGTTCGTCAGCGTTGGTGTTGGCCGCGTTTCCATTGGCAATCAATGCCTTATTGAAGGCTTCCGCCTCGCTGGAACCTTTGTAGTAAGCCAGGCCCAATGCCGCTGTTGCAGCGGCAGCCACAGTAAATGGGGTGACCAGGCCAGCGACGTAGCCGCCCACTGCCTTCAGTGCCGGCACCGCTCCGCCGAAGATGTCCTTCAGTTGTCCACCCTGCTGAAGGAACACCGTAAAAGGTGCCTGTCCGGTGGCAAGACCAACAGTGATGTCAGTGATCTGCGCGGGCAACATGTGCAAATTGTTTGCCGTTTGCGCTGCAGACATTCCTGTCTTCGACAGGGCCTGCGAGGTCTTATCAAGCGGCGCTGTAGTTTTCCCGGCAGACTTGCCAAGCTGCTCGACGCTTGTTGTAGCACCGCCAATAGATGCAGCGGCAGTCTCCCCGCTTTTGTCTACTCGCTTCAGAGCATCGCTCAGGCCGTCGGCATTCTTCTCGGCAGCTCGCGAATCAATGGTTATGACGAGGCGTGATTCTTGCGCCATTGCTTTTCTCCAGGCGTAAAAAAACCGCCAGGAGGCGGCTTCTTAAGATTATTTCCTCATCACTTTTCTAAATCAGATCCGCAATGTTTGCACTTGATCGCGGCCAATAGCACGTCCTCAGCGCAGAATGGACACACCTTGAACTTCTTTGCTTCGGCAGTGGCAAACATCGGCTCGTAAGGCTTCGTGAGTGGAGGAGTGACTTGCGGTTCAGCCTTTTTGAAAGCCCATACGACCGCGACAACCCAGCCAACGAGTGTCCAGCCAAGAAAGAAGTTTACTAGCGCTATGGATGCAATATTCGGATGGCTTTTGAGCCATGCCTCAATCGTTGGGAGCATGTAAAGGGCAGGCACGAAAACCACTGCAGCCATAGAAATGAAAACGCCAAATGCGTTCAGCTCATGAGACGGGATTTTCCCCATTGAGACGCTATAAGCCGCCAAAAACGAAAGGACCAACAGCCTCACCACAAACATGCGAATTTCCTTTTCTATAGCTGCAGCGCTGTAAATACGCGGCCTGAAGGAGGCAATTTACCATTGTCTGAACATATGCGCCAAAGCCCAAAAAACAGCCAGGAAAGTGCGGACCTAGGCTTACCCCTTGTCCTTCTTCCTTTCCTGCTCTTCTTCCCAGTGTTTGCGGAACACATCGTCCAGGGCGAAGATCGCCTCGTCGAATTCACGCCGATCGACTGAAGATCCGTAGGCCAGCAGGTACTCGGTGATCGCGCCCAGGGAGAGTGGAGCGGGCGCAGCGGCCATTCCAACATACTGCCGGCCACGACTGATCGAGTAGTAGGCGGTCAGCAGTTCGTCTCCCACCACATCGATCTCTGGCTGATCCGGTACCGCTACCCTCAGGCGCTCGCGGACTTTTCTTTTGCGGTCGTTCGACTCGCCCGCCCATTCGATCGCCCACCGGTAGGCTTCGATGGCTTTCCCAGGGTTTCCGCTGCCTGCTCCTTCTGGCGCATAGCAATGGCTTGGGCTGCCTGCATGACGACGAAATAAATCTCTGGCAGCTGTTCCATCAGCAGCACGCCTCGCTCCGGGGTGTACGGCGCTGGCTTGTCCGGGTCGTCAAACTCGGCAACGCCTTCCCATTCAATGACCAGGTGCTTGCACGCCAGCTCGACGAACAGCTTGTCCGAATCCAACGGCGGCAGGTCGCCCATTTTCAGCACGCTGAACCCTTCGGTACCGATGCCGTGCTGGCCAGACAGAGCCTGTACATGACGCATGATGACGCGGAAGTCGTTCTTGTAGCCTTCCTTCGCCGCCGATGCCACCTTGATGCGCAGGCCTGCAACCGGCTCAATCCAGCGGGTGCTGATCGCGTCGAGCAGCTCTTTCTTCTGCAGAATAAAGGTCATACGAATCCTTGTTGCCGCCCCGATGCAGGGCGGCGGTCGTGAGGTTTAAACAGTGACGGTGATGTTGCGGGTTACCGTCTTGGTCGGATCGGACACGCTGGTGGCAGTCGCTACGGCCGAGCCGGCGGCAATGCCGGTGACCAGTCCGGTAGGCGAGATGGTTGCCTTGGTCGGATCGCTGATCGACCAGGTGACAGCTTGATTCGCACCGGCCGGGCTGACAGTTGCGCTCAGCTGCTGAGTAGCGGCCACAGCAATCGACACGGAGGCAGGTGTGATCGACACGCTGGTAGGTGCCACATACGGCGCCCGGGTGATGGTTGGCGGCGTGCGGCGGGCTGCGACGTTCAGCTCAACCTCGATCACGTCGGTAGCGGCGCCGTCCGGCCAGTCACCGTTCACTTCCATTTCCGGAAGGCTGAAGGTGTATCGACCATCACTGTTTTCAAGCGTGAAGCTCAGCGCGATTGAGCCGCCGGTCTGCTGCTTGATCCACAGGGCATACGAGGCAGCGGACCACGCGACGGTGATCGAGCCGGTAGCACCGAAAATTGTCGGGATGACGTTGCCCACGAACGCGCCGTTGTTGATGCACCGCTGGGTCTGGACGTTGTTGTCGAACGTCAGGTCCATGGCGCTGATGCAGGTGCCGCTTTCCGGAGTGGCCTCGACGCCGTCCAGGGTCAGGCTGGTGAAGTTTTTGAAGTTGAACCGGTCGGCATTCGCCTCGGGCGCGGCGCTGGCGAAATACGGGGTAGCGTCAACCTTCCCTTCCCAGCCGATCGCCGTCAGGTTGGTGGCGATGGTGATGTCGTCGTCGGTACCGAAGGTGAAGGCCATGCTGGCGACTTGAGCTCCGCGAGCGATCGAGGACACCAGCACGTCACTGGCAAATGATGCCAGGGAGTAGCTGATGCGCTCATCACCCATCGTCAGGACGTTGCCACTCCAGCGGCTGCCAAAGCACGACTCGAGGAAGTCATCGATCGCACCGCCGTAGCGCCACTTCTGGCCGATCTCGCCGGCGACATCGACGGTGGTCGCCGACGTGCCTTGCGACATGCGGTTCTGCGAGATCTCGTTGTTCTCGGCGGTATTCTGGGTCGGGCCCAGACCGTACGAGGTGCGGATCAGTTCTTTCCAGCCGGTGGCCGGGGTAACGCCCTGCGTCACTTCTTCGACGTAGGCCGTTCTGTTCTTGGCGCCTGAACTCATTGGGTAGCTCTCCTGAAAGGATGTGGTGCTGGGCTCAGTGCGCCCGGTATGGGATCGAAACGTTTACTTGCCAGAAGCCGAGGCCGTCATCGCCGATCAGTGCCGACGATGCCGCGAAGCACTCGAATGCGCCCTGGCTGAAAAATTGGAAGTGCTCGACCAGCGTGTCAGCGGCCTTGGTGATGGCCAGCGTCCCCCTGTAGGTCGGAACAAACAGCTGAATCACGATGATCCCGGTCTTGCGTACATGAGGCGTCAGTCCGATCTCAGGCGTACTGGACAGGCCAGGGATGTTCGCCAACCGAGCCCAGATCGGCTTGCCGGCCGGGTCGAATGGCACGTTGTTGTTCGGGTAATCGACGCTGGCAGCTGGGATGCCGGCCCACTGCGTCATGCGGGTGATGACGATGCTGCGGATCTGTTCGAAGGTCATGAGCTATAGGCCTGTGAGACGCCGTGAAATGCAACCGCATAGATGCCGGCGGGCGCCTGGGTCGAGTGACCCTGCTCCAGCCTTTCAGCGTATGGGAGGTTGTTTTGCAGGTAGATGACCGAGTAAGGCGCTGCCGACCTGATGGCGGCACTCGCAGCAGCTATGGTTGCCGACCCGTTGGCGTCTACTCGATTCAGCTGGTAGTAGCCCGGCTCATCAATCGTGACGAAGTTGTTCCCGCGAAATGTGCCACCCACATAGCCGCGACCAGCAGCAAGGTCATTGACGTAGTAGTTCTGATCTCGCTCTTTCTTGGTCAGCTTCTTGTTGCCAAGGGTCGCCGCAATGGCGTCGTAAGCGTCGGCCGCCGCGACATTGCTGGACTTTCGCTCAAGGTTGGCTTTCCAGATGCTTGGGTTGCCGACCGGCGACTTGTAGACAATCTCCTGCATCATGGCCATGGCGATAACTCGCTGGCGGGTAGAAACAGAGTCGTCAATTTCTTGTTTGAAATCGCTCGGAGGCTTGCTCCACCCTCTGCTCTTGGCCATGTCACTTCCTCATCTGGATCTCGTAATGAGCAACTGCAGGGTCCACCCCTGGATTCACGATGGTGTAAACCGCAGGCTCGCCCGTCAGCAGGTCGGTGGTAGTGACCTTGTGGCCGATGGCAGGCTTGTCAGTGGTTTCGTTCGCGAGGCAGATCAGCAGCACGTCACCGACCTTGATGTTCACGTTGTCGATGCGCCGACTGTCGTAGTTGTCCAGCACGCCGCGCCCCGTATAGGTGACGGGCTGGGCGGTTGTCTCTTCGGTCACTGGGTCGTAAACGCCGGGTCCCAGGTACTCGCCTGTGAATGCCTGCACCGCATCGGCCAGGTCAGTGTCGAAGGCCTCGGCCAAGTCGCTCTGGATCTCGTCACGTAATCCCATGGGTCACCTGTACACGTCGAAGCTGTATGCGCTGCGCATCCATGGGTTGAGGAGTGCCAGTGCGAACTGGACATCACCCGGCTGCGCGATGAGTCTGCTGGTGTCGATCGAGGCGAACGTCTTGCTGGTGCTGACCGATCCGGCTTTCACGGTCTTGGCTTCCAGCGACCCTTCGGTCTTCTGCTGGTAGAGCTTTCCGTCCGCCGCCGTCTTGGCGAGCTCGGCGCCGGCCTGCTTCACCTCATCCGGAATACAATCCATATCAATGCACTCCAAGTTCAGCGAAGTCATGTACGCGTTGGCCTGCACGACCGCGCGCGCCTTCTTGTCATCGGCAGCCCATGTCGGCCCGAGGATGGCGTCAACGTCCGCCACGGTGATGTAGGTAGCCATCAGGCCTCCGCTTGAATGAATGGGGCCGAAGCCCCGGGTGTTACTGAGCTGCTTTCAGCAGTGCCAAGAGTTCAGGCTTCAGATCGCCCGACTTGTAGGCGATGCCCTTGGCGTCCAGCTGCTCCTTGAGTTGGGAGGCTGTCAGTTCAGCAAGGGAATCGGCGCCTTCATCGGCAAGCTTGGTCGCGGCAGCCTTGAGGCTCGCAATCTCGCCGCGCAGACCTTCTGCTTCAGTGGCAAGGCCGTCACGTTCAGCCTTCAGGCTGGTGATGCCCTGGTGAATGCCACTCAACGCATCGAACAGGCGGATCGGCAGCTCACCGGCCTCTGGCTGCACAAGCGGAGACAGGCCCTCCGCTGACTCGATCAGGGTGACGATCAGGTCACGCTCGATATTCAGGCGAGCGATCAGCTCTTCCAATTGGCCAGGGTCGCCGCCACCGACAATCACCACCTGGTGAGAATCGACATCGCGCAGCGTTACATCAGGCACATCGGCAGACTCGCCTTCACGACTTTCGGTTGCGTTCGCGTCGATGATGCGCAGCCCTGCTGCTTTGGCCAGCGCCTTCACGTCTTCCTGATACTGGTGAAAAGGTCCTGGCAGATACCAGATTTTGTTGCTCATGGACACGTCCTCGCCAAGCCGGGCGCGCTGCCCGGCTCAGCCTTCAGGGGTTACTTGGAGGCGTCACCGATCAGAGCGACACCGGCGGTGTGCTTGATGCTGGTGGCGGTCTTGTCCCAGTTGGTACCAGTCGCCAGTTCGGCGTCGGTTGGCGACTTGCCGCCAGTGGTGGTGTCCCATGTGTAACCTTTGAGGCCCAGACCGAAGGTGTAGTCGGTCTGCAGCGTGGTCTCGATGCGCTCCTTGCCGTTGACAGTCTGGACGTTGCTGATGATGTCGCGGCCGTCGTGGACCAGAGCGGCACCTTGCACCAGAGACAGGATGATTTCCTTGTTCGGGGTGCCAGCCTGCATCAGTGCAGGAGCGTCCGTAACAACGGAAATCTTGCCGAGGATGTCGACTACGCGAACGTTACCGGCTTGGAACAGCTGCTGCTGGTTCGCCAGGTTCTGGCCGACCAACTTGTGATAGCTGGTGCCCTGCATCACCTGGGTGACCAGGTTCTGGCTTGCGTCGCCGAACTTCGCGTGCGCGTTGTTCAGGCCAGCGTAGGTGATGCCAGCGGTAGCAGAGACGTCGTTGACTGCTGCAGCCTGGGAGGTGATAGCGGCCACCAGCGCAGCGATCGCAGTATTCAGCTGATCCTTCAGAAGGATTTCAGCGAACGCGCGACTCGCAACCTCGATGCCTTGTGCGGTTGGACGCTCAAGCCAGGTCATTTGCGATGGTTCGTAGCGGATCGGACCGAAGCCGCCGGCGACCTTCACCGAGGTGTTCTTCAGCTCGGTCAGGTCGGTGGCAGCGACAGCCGCGTTTGCGCTGTAGCGATCCACTCGACGCTGGGCGGCCGCGAGAGTTTGGAAGAACGACTCTTGCAGGAAGTCGCCAGTGAAGCCGTCAGGGGACAGCACGATTGCGCCGCGGCTCGCGGCGTTGAACGCGGCAAGATACTGATCCAGCGTCTCAAGAGTCGCCGGCATGATGTATTCGTTGAAAACCTGCATTTGCGACAGGGACATGGGTTATTTCCTTACGATTGAGGGAGATCTGGGAACCGGCTCGCGATTGCTGCCTGTCGTTCCTCTTTGGTGCCGCCGATTTTTCCTTTTGCGGCCCCGCCGCCTTTCCCAGCACCGCCAGCCCCGCCGCCCGATGCCTTGCTGCCAGCGATCAGCGGACCAAAGGCCGGATCGTTGGTGAACTCTGCTTTCAGCTCGTCCAGCGTTGCCGCCGAGAGCTTGCCGGAGGCGTCCAGCACAACGACGGTAGGTTTGCCGTCTCGTTGCTCGACGCTCAGTCGGCGTTCGATGTGAGGGAGCAATGCCTTGGCGCTTCCAGGGACGGCCAGAGTGGTCGCGATGTCAGTAGCGGTACGGCCGACAGTCAGATCCCGGATCTGCCCGCCCAGGCTGCCACGCTCCTGTTCCAGCAAGCCGTTCAGCTCAGCTTCACGACGGGCGTACTTCTCGGACCAGGAGCGTTCGAGCTCTTCGACGTTGCCGGACTTGCGGGCCAACTCTTCACGCTCCAAGCGTGCAGCCTCTTCAGCTTCGCGAGCTTTTTTCTCAGCAGCCTTCTTCTCGCCAAGCAGTTCGTCGACCTTGGCCTTGAGGCCTGTCACGTCTTCCGGCTGCGGCAAGCCTTCGATGTTCAGGACGTACTTACCGCCCTTCTCGACGTACATGGCTTGAGTGGCTTCGTCGACGCCTTCGAGGGTGTCCAGTTGGAATTTCAAGGTCATTGCTGTCTCCCAGAGACGTGGTGCAGGCCCTGCCTGCGGACATAAAAAAACCCCGCACCTGGCGGGGTTTGCATTGAAAGCGACTGCTGGAGTGCAGCCTTACTTCGGCTTGATCTGGCTCAACTCTTCATTCAGCCGCTCAACAAAGTAATCTGGAAGCGGAAACTTGAACTTTCCTACTGGCGTTGGAATTACCAGCGAAATTGCTCTCAGATCACGATTGCAGACAACGTGCACCCAAGACGCAACATTAAGCATTAGATGATCACCGTAGAGAAATGTTGTCATTTCACCAAAAGCCAATATGGTTTTCTCTTGCCTCTCGTCTTGGAGATCATGGCCTAACTCAAAGTCTCCATACTTGGATGATAGGTACAGCCACAGACCGCTAACCTCAACCGGCAAGCGTCCATAGTTCACCAACGAAATCTCATACAATCCGTCGATGCCTACCTTTAAATTTGGAAGGTCCTCTCGCCGCTGCCTGTCTGCTAGGTAGAGGGCGACTGCCGCGGCCGCTAAGGTCCCCAAACCAGAAACCCAATCACCGGTGGAACCCATCAGCTCCTTCAACGATTTGGCAGGATTCTCGTCGGCAGCCATATCCAGACTGAACACAATTCCGGCAGTAAACGCGATTGGCAAACCAAGTACACCAATCACAATCGCGGCGATCTTCCATTTCATAACAGCCATCCTGCAAAAAGCTGCAGATTCTACCTTAGAGACGTAACTTCACTCGCTAAGGCTTAATCCGGCTCGCTCAAACGCCATCGCCTCACGCTCGCGAAGTTGCTGAAGCGTCAGCGTCTTGCCGTTGTCATCGATGAATTTATCGAGGGTCAGCTCGCCCTTGCTGAACAGCGCGTACCGGTTCGGCCCAAGGATGTCGCGCTGAAACGATGCTGGCTGGCGAGCAAGCCATTCCTGATAGCTCGTCTTGCTCGATACCAGCGCCACCCCATCAGGACCGATTGAGGGCCGGGTTGAGCCAGCTATCTCGCGCGCAAACTCATCCTTCAGCACCGGCACGATTGTCGTGCGGCACCCCCAGTGATACGGCGGTCGCGGCCCATCCAGCGGGATGATCGTCTGATCAATGCTCATGCAGAACAGCGTGGTCTTGGAATCGAGCGTGGCAACCCGGCGCATTCCCTGAAGAATGTCGTCGTTGGCCTTGAGCGTTTCGACCCTCGCCGTGCTGGCGATGTGGTTGGTCATGGTGCGAACCAGCGACGACGCCTGATCATGCTGTAACTGATGAACGCTGGTGAGGCGCCGACCGATCTGCTGACTGGTTTCGCCCAGGCTTGAACCGATCTGGATCTCGCCGATGATCTCGGCGGCCTTCTTGGTCCCGAACTGGTCGAGCGCGCCGGCGATGCTGTTGCGCTGCACACCCTTGCGGGCTTCGAGCTGCAATGGATCAGCCAAGGCCGCAGCCGCGACCATCTCCGCCGATGGCACGCTGAGCTGAACAACGGCCTTCACAACCTTGCCCAGCATCGTGGCGTTGAACTCAGCCTCGTAGACCGCGAACTCGCCCAGGTCCAACTGTGCCCTGCCCTTCAGGTCGTCGTAGATGCCCCGCAAATCGCCTTGGAGCGTTTCTATCTGCGAGGTGTACCGTTGAGACCCGTATGCGCTCAGACCTGCTGCAACGCGAGCCTTTGCCGTGTTGATGGCTTTGCTGAGAAAGACCGCCACCCGCTTCAGGTTTCCGCCGGCATATCGCTGGACATAAATCTGGTGGCGAGTAGCCGCATCCTCAAGAAAGCCTTCATTACTCATCGTTTCCACCTACAGGAGGCGCATCCGCCAGCTCTTGATCGATCTTGTCGTCAGTACGATCAGCCTCAAGGACACCGCCCTGGCGCAGATTGGTCCGAACATCTGACTTCGCAATGAAGCCCTGCTGCCAAAGCTGGACTTGAGCAAGGATGTCTTGCGCGGTCATGGTCTCGTCGAAGAACGACTGGTTGAGCCAGAACACAGTGCCCTTTTCGTCGAACTCGCCAATCATGAAACGCTCAGCGTCGAGAATTGCTCGCTTGAGCGCCTCCGACACGTTGCCGGCGATGGTGCTCAGGACTGAGTTGTCAGAGCTGTATCGGATGCGAACAGCCTCTGCCGTCTCCGCGCCGCCGCCCTGCTGGACGATACGGGCACCGATCATAAGCATCTGCTCTTCCTTGTCCTTCATCAGGGTGCGAGCCAGCTGGCTTTCGTCTGCCTGAACCAAGGTTGCGGTACCGGATTTGCCGAGGTTGTAACCCCGTGTAGAGCCGATATGCATGCCGTTTGGGTTCAGCTTGATGAAGCTGTCCGGATCGATGTCGGTGGTGATGAACAGCGTTGGCTGGCTGCTGATAAACCCGCTTTCTTCAACCGTGGCGCTGTTGCCGTAATGCAAGATGTTCACGTCTGCCAGGTCTTCCAGCGGCGCCTTGTCGATACTGGCGTCGTTGTTCTGGGACCCGAAGAAACTGAACGGAATATGGTCGAAGGGTTGGCCAGACTTGTCAGTTGGCTGGGCTTCCGTGTAATCGGCCTCACCTTCCTTGTACACCCGCTGGTAGTAAACCCCATCAATCAGCAGAAGTACGCGGTTCTGGTTGTAGGTTTCCCTGGACAACTCAGCCGGATCGAACTCAGTTACGCGCTCTTGCAAGTTCACATATATCAGGCGCTTTACACCGTCGATAACCTGCTCATCCCAGTCGATAACCGAGAGAGCGTCGTAGAAGTGGATCAGGGCCCGCTTGGTGGCCAGATCAGCCATCGACGAGACACCGCTCTCAGCGACGACCGTCGGGAAGTCAACGAGAAACCCGCCGCGCCCAGTGTCCAGGCACTCGCCTACCGCCTCTTTCGAAAGCTGCTCAAGGCTTGTTCCGTCGCCGCTGGCGTTCTCTTTGAGGTAGTCCACTCCGGTCGGGATGGTCAGTTCAGCCGTCTTGCGGAACACCGCACCCAGCAGACCGGTACGAGTTCGCCCGGTCACATTGAGGAACATCGCTCGCTTCTTGTACTGCTTGTACCGCGACTGGTTCTCCGGCGATTTGTTCTCCGGGTCTGGCTGCGGCAGGTAATCGTCGTGCTTGCGGATTTCCCGGGCACCCGCCACGCAACGCTTCACCAGCAACCAGCCCGGCAAAGCATCTGCGTACTCTTTTCGAGTGTCGCTGTAATTCGCCATGAAAGGCCTCAGAAGGTGAAGGTGACAGGAATGTGGGTCATTGCTGCGCGCTTAGTTTTAGCGACAGCGAAGTAGCGGAAGGCGTCCGCCGCGTGGGACGACCAGTCATGAAGCGGCCGGTCTTTCCAGCAGCCCTTCTTGTCGTCCCACTCTTTGCGGTAGTTCTCCAGGCACGAAATCCCCTCTTCGCACTTGGCCTCATCGAAGGCGCAGTGCTGCAGGATCTCCCGGGCCTGATCGATACCGTCGTCTACGCCGATCTTTGGCACCACCGAGAAAGTCATCCGGTAATGCACGCCGTCGATCTCGTAGCCTTCCCGAGCCATCTCCCGCCGCGTCTTCGCATCACTGCTGAACTCGCGGTTGTCGATGTCGTGAGGCCCCCAATGGTCCGCGTATTGATAGTCGCGATCCTTCAGGACCTTCATGTAGTGCCTCAACCCTTCCCCGCTGTTCTGGTAGAAGTCGATGACGTGGTATTCCTCGCCGACGATCCGGACAAACCAGATCGCGGTGGAGTCGCCCACACCGATATCCCAGAACGTGTGCACCGGAAGGTGGCTGTTGTCTGGAAGCGGGCCGATGCGCTGGGCTGCATAGAGCTTGGTGAACTGGCGCGCGTAGTACGCACCCTCAATGGATTGTTGGAACGCTTCGGCAGGCAGAGACGGGTATTCCCGCTTCATATCGTCGCCGAGCGTCTTCTCCTTGGCCGCGTACCAGGCGCGCTGGCCTGGGTTCGTATCGATGCCGTGCTTGGCGAACAGCTCGTTGAAGTAATCGGTCAGGCGCTGCGGGATGACCGCCTCGGTCGGATCGAGCCAGTAGGCCTTGTTCTTCCACCAACTGAAGAAGAAAAACTTCCAGTCCAGCTTGCCGAGCGGCGTGCCTGACAGCAGTTGCTTCTCCGCGCTCTGCGAGTAATCGAAGAAGTAGCCGGCCCGGCCCTCCGCCGTCGACTCAATCGTGACGAAACAATCGGTGGCCACAGCCTCGAAGGCGCCGGTGACGATCTCTCTGGCTTTGTGGGGAAACTTAGCGCAGATCTTCCCGAATTCGGATACGTGCAGATACCGTAGAGTCCCGCCCCGAAAGGACGTGGACACGTAGAGCGATCCGCCCTTGCTGAACACAAGTTCCCCAGCAGCATCGTTAGAAGCAGGGTTGGCAGCGCGTATCTCAGTAGGCAGGTTGTCATAGGCATACTTGACCTTCTCCCGGAACAGGCGCTTGGCGTCGTTAAGGGTATGAGCGATCAACGCGCACTTGGCCGACTCAAACAGCGCCGCGTCCAGCTGGATGATGCAGCACTCAGTGGTGAAGCCGAGCTGCCGAGCCTTCAGGATGATGTTGCGCGTGTGCATCCCGTCGAAGTACTCGATCTGCTCGTCCGTCATCCGGAAGCGGACCTTCTTGCCCTGCTTGTCGGTGATGAAGTAGAGATTGTTCAGCCTCCAACGCTTGTCCCGGAGCAGCTTCAAGTGCTCGGGCTTCATGTCAGGCTTCCTTCGATAGATCGTCCATCAGGCTTGCAAGGTCGGAAACTGTCTTGTCGCCTTCCTCGGTGTCGAGGTTGTAGGCCTGTCGCTCGCCCTTGATGACCTTGAGCTGAGCGTCGACGCCTGCGTTCAGTGATCGAGCGAAGTCGCCAGCATTGTCAGCGTTCACATCCATGGCGACCAAAGCATCACTCAGCTTGTCAGCAATGCTGCGCCACTGTGCGAGTCCAGTGCGATGAGCCAGGATGACAGCAGCTGCTTGATCGGACGCCTCTTCGATGATCTCGGCATCAGTAACCACTTTCGACTGGTTACTTTTAGTGGTTACCGCCGTGGTTACTTTCTGCTTGGTTGCCGCTCGAACCCGATCAGTCAGGTCGCGCTTCCAATCTTCTTTCTTTGCTCGCTTCAGGATGGTCGCGTGGTTTACACCATGCGTCTCACCTATGGCGCGAACTGAAAGCAACCCGGCCCGGTAGGCTCGTTCGATCGCCTCCCAGTCGGGTTGCTTCGTTGTCATGGGGAATCCTTATGTTTCCAAACTGGCCTCATTCAGCGCTACTGGTCTATGGTTAGCAGTCTGATCAACTCAAAGAGGATATTAGAATGATCTCGCCCGTCACTGAGGGGTTGGTAGTGCAGGCAGCCAGAGAATGGGCGGCACGAAAAAACAAAAGCGATGCGGCTGCCGTAGCAAACGCTGAGGAAACGATGGTCGCTCTCAAGGCCAAGCTCGACGCTGAAGAATACGGTCACGCATTAGAAAAGCTCTATCGTGAATATAACGAGTCGTAGTGGCTCCTAATTCAACTCACCATAATGTTCGTTTGCATATGGGCGTGCCCGTGCAGGAGCGACACAACCAAGCCTTGAGGCAGGCCGGATGCTTTGGCGGCGTCTACAGCTTTGGCGATGGCGATATCCAGATCGGCGATGGCCTTGTTGATGTCCGGGCTCATCGGCAGCGCGTGGCGCAGGCGGGTCACATTGCTCATGCGGCCCACCCCAGGCTGACGTGTGAGAAAACCCAGATCGCGCCCTTGATGAGTGCCCACCATGCCAGCCCGGAACAAACGCTGAGCACGATGAAGCCCCGAGTGACACCAGGTAGTTGATTCATGGCGGCCCCTCGTCGCAGGTCGCGACACAGTTTGCTGATTCGCGAAACGTGTCGCGACCTACTTCGACTTCTGCGCGGCCGCATATGCAGCCTCACACGCGAAGCCAGCTATTCGACTTCGGTCAAGCGCTTCTGCCAGCCTTCCCGCTGTTTCGTCAGCGCTTCTACGCAGGTCGGCGAGCAGAACGGTAAGGCCTGCTCTTGCCTTGCTTCCGCTGGCAACCTCGGCAGTACAGGATTTTCGTTTGGCAATGAGGTCGGTGATTTGCTGCTGCAGGCTGCGAGCCCGGCCATCAGCAATAGCAACGGCAGCCGTAACGCTTTTGGTCTTGGCTTTCGCATCGTCGGAGACTCGGTTGATGTCTTCAGTGAGTTCGCGCTGTAGTCGCAGCGTGTTGGTGAGCGAGGCGACTCGGGCCGAGGCTGTATCGCGCTCGGTCGTCACCTGGTCCAGCGCAGTGTTCGCACTCTGGAGCTGCAACCACATCACCCCGAACGATATGGCCACCGCGAGCGCTACCCATACCCAGGCGGGCACCAGCTTGAGGGCGGTGATCACTCTGGATCTCCGTCATTCAGCTTCGGCTGCTTGATCACTCGCGATACCGCAACGGCGATGCCGAGCACCATGTTTACCGAGGCGTATACCAGGGGATCAACAGACCCTTGGAAGGACGACCAGCCAGCAGCGGCGGCATTCAGAACCACGCCGGCAATCGCCCATTGAACACTGGTCATGCGCCAGAACTTTCGCCATTCAGGGATTAAGGTCATGAACTTTCTTCGCTGCAGGTAGTTGCTCGAGGCTTTCGGCATAGCGCTTCCACTCATCGCGACTTTTCAGGGCCTGTCGCAGTGCCGCGCCTTGGTTATCAGCGGGAATGCATTGCCCGCTGGTGTATCGATAGACGGTTGTGCGTTGAACCTTCGGAGGCTCCTGGATCGTTTCTTTCTGCGCGCAACCAGTGAGCAGCATGAGGACGATCAGGAGAATCTTCATTTTGGCCTACCCATCTGGGCGAGCCCCTTGAGGCCGTCACCGAGCTGATTGATCTGAAACTCTTGGCGCTGGACTGAGGTGCGAAGGGAATCGACGAACTTGTCTGTCGACTCCCTTGAGCGCTCCAAAGAGTCAACCCTCTGGCCGATCAGGGCCTGATTGGTTTGGTAGGCGGCCAGCTGTACTTGAAGCGAGCCGAGTAATCCGACTACGTACACAAACGCGCCAATGGCACCGGCCGACAGGATCGTTTGCAGTATCGGGACAGCGACCTTGAATGTGGTGCTGTCTGCAACGCGCGAGACTTCAGTCATGGGCGGTACCGGAATAAAAATGGCCTGCGTGGCCTGGGCAGAGCCCAAAACGAAAAAGCCCCAGCAGATGCTGAGGCCCTCAATAGGTGCGCAGTCTTTCCCGCTGTCTGCCAAAGACCTTCGCTGCGTCGACGCCTTAATGCATCGATCTCGCTGATCCAGTCTCGCGCTACCCCATAAGCATGGTGAGGACGAGGTACGCGGGCTGCCGGTGTTTTGTCGTAGCACTGCACTTGCCGGCTTATCAGTGTCCAGGCCTTCCGTGAGGCCGCCCTGGCTGCGGTGAATCAGAAAGCTGGCGAGATAACGAAGTAGTAGTCCTTCCCTTCCTCGAAATGCTCAGCTCGATCGGCAGCCACGTTCACGGCGTATTCGCCGTACGGGGTGTACTTGCCGTAGATCGCATCCTCTTCGGCAGGATTGGCCGACCACACCGCACCAAAGTGCAAACGGGTCAGTGATTCCGATGAGCCCTGAACAGGCCCTTTGGAGCGAAGAGTTATTTTGCAGCGGGTGATGTGAGACATTGGCAGATCCTCTGGCGTCGATATGGCAGGAGGGTCTTTCCGGTCTTTCGCCTGCGGTGATGGAGTCGGCGACAGCAGCACTCCCAGCTCGGAGCGATGGGTGTGGTGGAGCCGAAAACGAAAAAACCCGGCGCGAGGGCCGGGTTCGTGGAGCAAGTTGCCGTAGGCAAAATACTCAATATGGCAAAATGATGCCCTCAGCCGCACGGGAAGTCAAGCGGCCTTTTTCATCTCGTAGATCACCGCTCCAATTGGGCTGAGAGCCATCCTGTCGACGTCTTCGCAGCAGTCGAAAGTGAGGCGCACACCCGTCTCCCAATCACGGTCCCAATTGAATGATTCGAGGCGTACGCCGTACTCGGCGAGCAGCCATGCTCGGAACGATTCCGGCTTGATCATCGGGTCATCGTTTGCCGACTGGCCGCCCTGGTGCATGTACCGGTACCGGCGCATCACCCCCTTCACCACATACTCCAACTTTTCCCGCTTCGCCGCGGTCATTCGCTTGGACTTCGAAATCACCATGCCAAAGATCATCTCCTCGGCCGCTTCCCGGATATCGTCGTCGCGATTTGCCGCGTACATGTACTCGCCGAACAGGCGGACCTGCGGGTGGAGCTTGGCGATTGCCGACTGGATGTGCCCGGCCAGCGCACTGTGCATGGCATGGTTCGCTGTCGGTCCGCGCTCCGTCGATTGAACTACCACTCCAAGCTGGACAACGTCCGATGTCTGGCCTGGTGCTGGGTTGTAGGTGCAGTCGTGCCACGCTTGACGTGCAGAGTTGATATTCATGCTGCTCTCCCCTTCAGCTCTCTTGTTTTTGCCCGGTAGTCGGCGGTCATCGCCTTCAACTCTTCGACGGTGTACTTCATGGCCTCATGAGGGCCTTCCAGCCAGTCCACGGCTTCGGCGCCGATCCGCTTCACCAGTGCTATGCGGTAGTTCACGATGTTCCCGGACAGCTGGGTGTTGCATGGCGAGCACTGGCGGTGGCAATTCAGCGGCTCGAAGCGCAACGCCGGATTGCTCCCCACAGTGCGGTAATGCCCTGCGTCGTACTTGCCTTGGTGGTGGCGGCCGCAGCTGATGCATGGAAGCTCGGCGTCACGCTCGCGCACCCAAGCGTTGAACGCCTGCTGCGTGTCCTTGAGATGCTCGGCCCGGCTCTTCAGCTTCTCCTTGCGGACCCGAATCTCCCGCCGTTCGACTTGGGCCAGCGACTTGCGCGCCTTCTCCTGATTCACTTCCTTGATGGCCAATCCGCAGGTGTAGTTGCACACCGCTTGCCCGAGGCGCTGAGGCACGAAAGAGACCCTGCATACTGGGTTCTTGCAGGTCTTGGCCTTCGGTTGTTTGGTGGCGAGCATCAGTAGCGGCCCTCCCACAAATCCTTCTGCGTCCAGCGAACATCGTGCTCGGCACCAAACGCGGCGATCCACTCCAACAGGCTTGCGCACTGCTTCACGGTTAGCTTCGACGTACGCTCGTAGATCACGTCGAACCCGTGGCCGTCGACTGCAGGAATCATCTGAGGCTGATCGCCGGCCTCGCGCAGCCACGCAGCAGTAAGCAGACGTTTCCAGATGAGCACGTCCCACTTGCGGCCGGCGTGCTCCACCTGGTTGGCGATGTCGGTCAAGCTGGCGTGGAGCTTCTTGTTCTGCTCCCCGCTGCGGTCGAGATCCTTGATGATGATCTTCTTCGGCTTGGTAAAATCCGTGCCGTCGAGGAAGCCATTAAGGCGGCTGGTGTCTGTGCGGTGACGCATGACTATCTCAACCATGGGAGCTCTCCTTGCCAATCGGCGCCATCGGCGTGATTCCCGGGATCATATTTGCGCGGCGGATCAGGACATTGGCGCGCTCATGCGGCACACCAGTCGCATCAGATACGCCATTGCGGTACCCGTGCATGTAGGCCGCGCTATGGCGCTGGGGCGGAAGGGAGTCTTTGCCACGCATGTAGCCTTGGACCATTTCCCAGTCGGCGGTGGTGTAGCTTTCCGGCTTGGCGTAGGTCATGACTGCTCTCCCTTTCCGATGGCGGCGCGATACCCTGAAATCTCCGCAACATCTCGGTCGTATTCACGGCGCGTGACCGGATGCATATCCTCCGGCAGTTGGCCGCCGAACTTCTGGAGCATTTCCCCTTGGAGAGAGTCGACGCACTCCATCAGCGCATTGCGCAGCGCCTCGTTCTCAGCCTTGAGCCCCTGCACTACCTGCTCATAGGCTTCGTAGCCGGTCTTGAGGCCTGCGTTCTCGGCCTTGATCTGGTCGCGCTCCCCTTCAAGCCTCTCGATCTCCTTCTTCAGGCGAATCGCACTCGAATGCTTCATGCCATTGCGCGCTTCGTCGAGATCAGTGATCAGGGCTAGGACTGCGGCAGGGTTCGCAGCGGCATAGAAACGAGCCAAGCGCCCAGCATCTTCAAGGGCGTCGTACTGCGCAGTGTTCACCTCAAGAACTGGGTATTTGTCATCATCATCGATGACCGCGCCGACGAACCAGTTCACCTCAAGGTCGCCATCTTCGGTTTCTTCAGGCCAGCAGCTCTTCAGGTTGTCCCAGCCTTTGGTGTCCTCCGCCAGCCGCTTCAATTCGCTGTAATCGCTCATGCCGTCACCGCCATTGTGATCAGGACGCAGAAAATACCGATGCCGAAGCCTGCAAGGGTTCCAATAGTTCCAGCCAGGAAGACTGCGCTCATGTCCGCTGCTCCGCTGCTTCTGCCATCAATGCCATGCGCTCAAGTCGCTCGGCGGCCTGGCTCGACAGGTTCACGCCGTCTGCCTCGTCCACCACCGGCATGCACACGAAGCGGATTCCGTACTTGACCAAGGAGTTGGCCACTTCTAGGGATTGGCGTAGCTGTGCTGGGTTTGCTCGTTTCATGATCGTGACTCCAATTCCTGCGCCTGCTTGATCAGCAACGCCCGGCGATCCGCCAACTCATTGGCCGCTTCAATCCGCATCTCAACCTTCCGTTCTTCGCTGGCCTTGCGCATCTCCAGCGTCGAGCTCTTCACCAGCTGCAGTTTCTTGCGGAGCACTGGGGTCGGCTGAGTGACGGTCCCTGTGAGCAGTCCTGCAATGGCTCGGCCGTCCTCCGTAATTGGCACGGCGCTCAGGTCGGCCAAGTACTTCTGTGCGTGCTCACGCGGGATGCGCTTGAGCTCCATGGCCTTGGTCACCGCTTGGATGCGGCGGCTTGCATCGAAGCCCACAGACACATACCAGTTGACCGCCTTGGCGTCCTCGCGAGCCCGGCTAACAAAACGCTCGTAAGCGCTGATGAAAGCCATGCGGGCGCCGATCTTGTCGCCGGCATCCAGCACCGGCTTGGCAGCGGCGAGGGCGAGCTGAATCTCGTCGGTCAGAACAACGGTCTCGAACTCGTCGTTCGTGGTCATGGCGATGGCCCATGCTTCGTCCTTGCCCGGACGCCCGTCGGCTGCCTGAACCCGTTGCAGGATGGCGGCCAGAGTCAGCTTGCCTGTCAACTCGCGGCGGCAGGCCCAAAGCGCATTGGCGATCACGTCCATAGGGTGCTCAGCCAAGTCTTCGGCCATCAGCTTGGCAGCGGGTGCGCTCAGCGTTTGCCCAAGGGTTTCAGCTGTGGCGCAGATAGCCATGCTCAGTTCAGCGGTTTCGGCGTAGGAAAGCATTGCTCTCACCCCTTTCCAAAATGCTGCGGCTGGCTTCTTGGGCGGCGTTGATGTTCGCCTGAGTGTTTTCCATCTGGCGTGCGGTCACGGCGTTGACTTGGCGGCCGGTGAGCCACTGGGTGCGAATGCCTTCAGCGCGAGCAACGAGAAGGCCCAACTCGTGCGAACTGCGGATGAAGAACGAGTCGTTGATAGTCACGTAGAACATCGCGACCTGCGGAGCCTCATCAGCCCCCAGGCGCTGAACAAGCTGGGCTATCTGGGCGTTGACCTTGGCATTACGCACAGGCTCGACGCCGTAACGCTCAAGGTAGGCAATTGTGTAGCCGTCCCATGTGGCAATGTTGGCGATCTGCGCGTCAGTCTTCTGCTTTGCCTTGGGTTTGAAGACTTGAACATTCGACGGCGCGGCCGGAGCTTCAGCGACTGGCAAGGGCTTTTGATCTTTGATCGGGAGATCAGAAGAGAGGGAATCAGGAATCAGGAATCCGGAATCAAGAGAGAGGGAATCAGCCGGGAAAGAACTGTTCTTGTCTGGTGCTTGCATGGTGCTAGCACCACTCTTTTCCGGGCAAGGCTCTACTGCGGGCTTTTCAGGGATAGTGCTCTTAGCTTCCTTGAGGTGTGGGTTCTGGTGCTTCGCCCAATTTACGACTTGGATGTAGTTCCGGCCATTGACGCTGTAACGGTCGATGAACTCCAAATCATGGAGGCTGTAGAGCATCGCATCGATGTCCACATTGTCTGCTGGGAACAAAGCCATCTTCAGCCGGCGAGGACGATCCTCAAGCCGCCCTTCGCGGTCCGCCTCGGTCCACATGCCAATGAAAAGAAGTCGTGTTGCAAAGTCGAGCTCGGCCAGGTGTTCGTTCGAGAAGAACCCCGGTTTAATATTTCTGGATCTGGCCATCATGCGGCCCCCTTGAGTGCTTTGTCGTGAGTGAACAGGCCATCCCACGTCTTCTTCATTGGAAGCTCGCCTGCGAGGTACAGGTCGTACAGCCGGATCGCGCCCTTCTTCAGCAGAACAGGCGTGAACGATACGAATGACTCTTTGCCGTGCGGAGTGACTTCGTGCTGGTGTTCAGTCATGTACTTGTCGCGAGCGTACGAGGCCACGCGAAAGCGCAGGCCGGACTTGCTCTCGTTGAACAGCCAGTTGCGGCCTTCGAGGAATTTGCCCACCTGCATGACGTTGACCCCATTGAGGCCCTTGCAGAATTGGGTATGGGTCATCCCTTCCTTGAACAGGTTCTCCAGGGAGTGGATTTTTGAAGCTTGCTGGTGGTTCTCGATCCGCAGGACTGCTGCCTGTTCGATCTGGTCGGCGTACAGCCTCAGCGCCTCCGCGTAGGAAGGCATCAGCGCAGGTTGAGCAGCTTGGATCTCCAAGTCCTGCCAGCGATCGATGACGCGGGCCCGGTGCTCGTCGCTGTATCCGGCGACCACTAAGTGCGTGTCACGCTCAATTAGGTCGTACACATCGACCGGCCGCCCACCTGTAGCCTCTCTTCGGGTTTTACGAGTTGATCGTAAAAGTCCTTTGCTGAAGAGACGCTCGATGGTGACGATCACGTCGTTATGGCGCGCCTCTACCAGATCGGCGATCTCGCGAGACGACATGGTTTTTTGCGACACGTTTTCAGAACCAGAAAAACGTGTCGCGACATTGGCCGAGGGGGTATTGATGTTTGTTGTGGTTTGCATATAATCGGTCCCACAGAGATGTTTAAGAGAGCCGGGTCACTACCCCGGCTTTTTTTCGTCTGGAATTTGGCAGAGGCCCTCCGTGTTACCCGGAAGAGTCCCTGCCTGAGGCCCTCATTGGGGTCACCAGTTGAAGGACCTTGGCCTTCTTGCGGCCTACTTCTGAGAGAGCTCCACTGGCAATGGCGAGCTCTGTCATTTCGTTGATGGTTTGGCTGAAGGTCCAGCCGTTGGCATGCATCAGTTCTTCCACCCTCTTCCGCGTCTGCGGGGGCAGCCTTTCAAGCTCTACGGTCATTTGGCCCTCCAAAGGGGCTTCAGCCCGCGATATCTTCTTGTTTGTCCTGCATGAGTTCCTCGATCACGCCGTTGGCAACTGCCCACTCGATGATTTCGTAGAGATACGTGGCGTGCTGCATACGAGTCTTCGTCGCAGCTCGGCGGAGAATCCGATCAAGAACTGGTTCGAAACGAACCTTCACCGGAATGGCGCGCTTTTGATTGGGGTCCATGTACATGCTTCGATGCTCCTGGCTTATGAATTGGGTTAAGCGGCGGATTTTTGAGATGGGAATGGGCGCTGCTCACTCGCGGAGTAAGTTCCGTCTTCATGGCACGCCACCGTTACGTCCCGGCCAGCACGAATTGCCTTGCTGAGGCCGCCTTGAGTCAGGCCGAGCAACTCCGCAGCCTTCGTATGGCCGTGTTTTTCAGCGAATTCGGTAAGGGTTAAATGACGCATGGGTGCGCCCTCAAAAGTGATTACACAACAACAGTATGACCGCCGGTATTGTTCGCAGTCAATACCGGCGATATTGGTTGATGGAATACCGCAGGTAATATGATTTGAGGATGACTAAAGACTCTCGAAGACTCCCTCTTGCCGATTGGCAATTGGAGGACAGTGACCGCCTGAAAGAGATCTTTCAGCGCAAGCGCGCGTCGCTAAAACTAACCCAGGAAAAAATTGCCGCCGAACTGGGTGATGGCGTGACGCAAGGCGCGGTCAGTCACTTCATGAATCGCCGTACAGCCTTGAGCCTGAAAGCAGCAGTGGTCTTTGCCAGAATGCTGCAGGTTCCTGTATCAGAGTTCAGTCCCGAGCTTGCTAAGCAGCTGGAATCGATGACGCTTCATTTGCCGCCTACCGACTACGGGCGGCTGGGGACCGAGGCGCAGGCAGTGCTGCTCAGGGGGCAGACTGATAACTCCCCTCTTCCAGCGGAAGGCGAGATTGGAAACGACCGCTATGCGTTCATTCCGCAGTATTCCGCGAAAGCCGCAGCCGGATTCGGCCATGAAAACCCTCACGTCGAATCAGTCGCTACCCTGGCATTCAAGCGGGAGTGGCTGCGCATCAAGGGCGTGAACCCGAAGAACCTGATCGTCATCTATGCAGACGGCGAAAGCATGTGGCCGACCATTGATGACCACGACGTGCTGCTGGTGGACAAGTCACGTGCGGAGCCGGCTGACGGGCAAATCTTCGTGATGGCGAGCGCGGATAAAGGTGCAATTGTTAAGCGCCTGGTGCAGAGCCCTCTGGGCGGTTGGATCATCCGCAGCGATAACGAAGACAAGGACGAGTATCCCGATCTACTGCTATCACGCAGCGAGATCAACGAGCACCGGATCATCGGCCGCGTCATATGGCGCGGTGGTGATCTCTAATGACCCCACCTCCGCTTGCTTTGATAACAGCGATGAACGGCACTGCTCGCCGAGCTAAACAGCTCGTGACATCCACACTGACTATTGACAAGTAGAAAACAAGCATGGAATGCATAGAAAAAACCAAGCAACCTGACTGTTTATCCTCTATACCCAAGTTAACCTATAGGTTAATGTTCGGTCCGGTCCTGTAGAGCCGTGAATCTCAAAATTCACTTCTCTCACCGTTGGCAGATCACGTCACCGATGGAACAGGACGGCCGGTCACAGGTCGAAATTTTCATGGATGAGGTAGGCCCGGGATTCGAGGCCAACATTAATGGCCTGATCGTCATGATGGAGCGGCACAGCAAGCTTGGTCCAGAAGCATTCAACACAGCTCAATGCCATTACGTCGATCAGGGTGAGAAGATTTACGAGTACATAAAGGGTCGGCTGCGGTTTTTTTGGTTTGAAGACGACGACAAAATCATCGTCTGCACCCATGGAGTCGTAAAGAAAAGCCAGAAGACCCCAAGGCGAGAAATTCAGAGAGCGATACGCGTCAAAGAGACTTACGCGCGGAGCAAGGCTCTGAATAGCCTTAAGTTCATTGAGGAGGAATAGAGATGGGCAAATCGTTCAAGGAAAGAATCGCTGAGCTCAGGAAGACCCGACTGTTCTGCCAGGAGCAGGCCAAGCTCGAATTCGTAGGCGGCATTACTCGCCTGATGAACGCGAAGGGCGTTAACAATGCCATGCTGGCCGAGCGCATGGAAACTAGTCCGGCGTACATTACAAAGGCAATGAGAGGCGATGCTAATTTCACCATCGAATCGATGGTTAAGATCACTCACTCTCTTGGCGGAAGGATACATATCCACGTGGCTGATGCTGAGGCAAGCGTACGGTGGCTCGAACATTTCAACTGTCTTCCTCAAGCACAAGCAGTACCTAAGCCCGTAGTACGGCCACAAGAGAGAATTGATATTTCAAGTTTTCTGGATGAGATGAAAAATGAAGCGCGCGAAATTTACGCTTAACCACTTGTTTTACCCAGAAATATCAATCAACTCGAATCCAGAATTTGATCCAAGGGCACTGGAATCACCTACTGAGCCCACCATCAAGATGCTGCTTCACAAGACTGACGATAACCAGTATCAGCTTGGGATGAGACTTAACTTGGATGGCGAGATTGCTGCAGATCGGTACACCATCTCTGCCTTTGGGGTTGCCAATTTCAGCGTAGACGCCGATCTCGATGAGGATGAGCAGGCGAGATTGATAACCCAAAGCGGGCCAAATATTGTGTACGGCGCAATGAGGGATCACCTTGCCACGGTTACTGGACGGTGCCCTTGGGGCGAATATTATCTCCAGCCGAAAATCATTGAGCCTGAAGATTACGTCCCTGACGGTGAGCCTTCTGATCTAGAGCTCGACTGATCCCATCGCCCGGCCAAGTGCCGGGCTTTTTACTGCCTGCGATTCGAAAGAGTACATATGTACTCTTTTCAGCTTGCCCTTCCGATGAGCATGAAATACTGTTTATCCGTACAGTTCATCAAGGAGGGTTACCCATGGCAAAGCAGAAGTCCCAGGCACCGAAAGAACCAACATCCTACGAATTGCTGGGCATGCGCATTCAGCGCGTGATCAACAATCCACGCTCGCAGGTGGCCAAGTCAGCCCTGCTGGAGCGATCAGCAAACGATTCACCAGAGGACTGGGATCAAATGCTTGCTGAGATCGCCGAAAACGACAACGTCACCCTCGCCCATCGCGACGACGGCCACGTCCACATCTTCTGGACCGTCCCCAAAGAAGATTAAGAACGCGCTGAGAGAGCCCGCCCATACGCGGGCTTTTTTACGCCTAATCAAAAATAAATTACCGGAGGTATTGACCTACTATCAATACCGGCGGTAATGTTCACCCATCGCAGCGACACACAACCACTGCGAAGGGCCTCGAAAGGGTCTGCGCTCTTTAACAGCTCAGCGAAATACAGAAATACCAACAGACCGCATTGCCTCTACCGGCGACCGGCGATCAGACGGGTCAGAAAGCCCGCCCACGACAGGAACACCCTGTACGGCTGATCGATGGTGAAACGCCTTAACCGAGTGAGTGACCCGGCAAGCAATGCAAACCGCGAATCCCAGCGGCAGAAGGGAGAGGCAACGAATTGAATTAGCGATCCCGATAGCCTCGGCTGGGAACGCCGGACCTCATGCACCCTGCCCACCTAACCGGGCAAACGAGCTGCAGCGTGCATGTTGTAGGGACCCGTGATCCAAGGCGAACAGATGCTGATTGACGCCATGGGGAGGAAGCTCACCGCCAACCAACGAAGACGATCGGCCAGCCCTGCAATCAGTAGCGGGCAACGGGCCAACACCGCTAACGCAATATCCCGACCTGTCGCCAGTAGCGAGGCCGGGCTCCACAGATTTACTGATGCCGCTTCGATGAGGCGGCATTGGAAATCAAAGGAGACAACAACATGCCCAAGTACATGCTCGACTACATCCGACTCTGCCGGGAATGCAGCCTTGATCTGCGCACGATCGGCAATATGCACAGCATCGTGATCCCTTCCTTGCAAAGCGAAGCAGGCGCGCTTCGCAGCGCTATTAGTGAGCTTGCAGGCAACTGCCCAGAGTTGGAGCAGGACGCCAACCTTCTTGAGTCAGCCATTGGCGCAGGCATCCAGCGCTGCACCCCTCAGCCGGGTCAGCAAGAGCTGTTCGCAGCATGACGGACCTTTTCCTGATGCACCTGGTGACGGGTGCATTGGGAAAACAACCGAGGGCAAGACGATGGGATTGGATATCACGGCTTACAGCAAGCTTGTGGAGGCGCCTGACGCCGATCGCGATAGCGATGGCGAGCTGGTCGATTATGACAACCACACCACGTTCTACAGCAACGAGGACTTTCCAGGGCGGACTGAAGGCCTTACTGAAGGAATGGCTTACCGCACCGACGGCGAGTGTTCAGGCCTCAGCACTGGCTACGGCACCTACAGCGCTTGGCGCGAGGATCTGGCGAAGCTCGCGGGTTACCCAGCTGAAATGCGCGAGCAGTACGGGAGTCAGGTTGAAAGCCACTGCGTTTCTTGCTGGGGTGGCGGCGAGGGACCTTTCGCTGAGCAGATCAACTTCAGCGACTGTGAAGGCACGATCGGCCCGGTGGTAAGTGCGAAGCTTGCCAAGGATTACGCCGAGTTCGCCGAAAGGGCTGAGGCAGTAGGTGGCTACTTCTGGGAGAAATACCAGGAGTGGCGAGTTGCTTTCGACCTCGCCGCAGATAACGGCGCCGTCGTATTTCACTGACCAGCCAGCGCCACGTCCGCCTGACGAAAACTGCCCTTATGCAGCGATGGTTGAGAGCGTGGGTGGTCACGCTGAAAGCTGCCTTGAACCCACCCGATCCTCTCTGAGAGAGCGCATCGGTCTGCACTCAGCGTTACTGCCATAACGTGGCTGGCAGGCCGCCCATAAGTAGCTTGGGTGAGTGCAGACCGATGCGGACGAATTCTGCACCGCGCAACGCGGCCCCCTGCATCAACGATTAAACGCATCACGGTGAGCCTTATGAGATTTAAGGCTCACCGCTCTCAACATTACCCACCGACACAGCTCGCGCCCAACGGCAACCAGCGGGAGGCATGAGTGTTGACGAATACAGGTGAACCCACAGAGGAAATACCCATGTGCAACTGCGCCAGTGAAGTTGAAGCATCAGCAAAGGAAAAGATTCGCGCCAAGCTGCCAGAAGGCTCACGCGACTTCTCTGTCGAGCTGCAAGGGTTCGCCTGGATCTTGGGCGGCACCGTGAGCATGAAGAACAAGTTGAACCTGCACATCGAGTACGAAGTGCCCAAGAAGAAAGGCGACGGGTTCCAGCGCAAGAAGCAGGACATGTCGATGCTCGGCAGCTACTGCATGTTCTGCGGCGAGGAGTACGACAAAGACGAACCGAAAGCCGCCTAACCCCAAACACTGGAGGTCGCCATGGCCGCAACAGTTGAAGTGAGTTGCGCATGGTGCAAAGGCACCTTCAGTGCGCGAATCGCTGACCGCAAACGAGGTTGGGCAAGGTTTTGCTCAAAAGCCTGCAAGGCGAGCAAGCAGCAGTTCGGTGGAGACAAGTCCTTCTGGGAGACAGCAAACCCTAATAACAAGCGCTCGAACATCGGTAAATACGCAGATCGTCTTATTGGTCGCGCAGACAGCTACGACGGTGTGCCAGCCAGTCGGAGGTCGGATAAAGACTGGGACGATAGAAACCCGCTTGATGACATTTCCGATTGGGAGTACGGCGCCAGCGATGGCGGCCTCAATTGCTAAGCCGCCCGGAGGCGACCATGACTTACGAAGTGATCATCGAGGACTACGTCCTCCAGTGCGTTATCACCCACTGCGTTTCAGTGAAGGGCGACCCGACCTCTTGGGCGAGTCCTGACGACTACTACGGCTATGAGGAAATGGAATTCGAAGTCGTCTCTGGCAACACCTGCGACGATGACGGCATCCCGCTGGACCTTGGCAAGAATGGCTGCGCGGCGGTTGCTGAGCTGCATGCCGAATTAATCGAGGAGCGTCTGTGGGAGCAAGTTGCCGCAGCCCGCGAGGACGATTGCGACTATGACGATCGCGATTACGGCGACTGGGAGGCGGCATGAGCACCAGCAACCATGACTTGGCGATCGGCATGCTTAACGGCTACGTCGAAAGCATGATCGACCCGCAATGCGCCGCCGTTGCGGTCAAGGCTTCGGCCAATACCGCGCTTCTGATCTTCCGCACGCTGAGTGTCATCTCGGCGACAGAGGAAGCCCACTACACCGAACGCCTGCGCCGTGTTTACGAGCGCCGACAAGGAAGGCCAGCATGACCACCTCACCGGTTAAATCGCTGATCGACGAGCAAGTCGAAGCGCTGGACGGGATTCTTAAGCGCCCACGTGAAACTCTTGTCAGCGAGCTGAAGTGTCCGGTCAAGGGCGATTGGCCTCTTCACGCCCGCGATAACGCCGCATTCATGGAAGGCGACTGGGGTTCCGACCTCAGAGGCCGACTGGTCGAGTTATGACCACCGGCCAGCGGTCCCGGCGCCGCGCCATCCGCTGGACCTCAGCCTTTGTCGGCTTCCTGTTCATCACCATCGTCCTTCTGGCCCCGGCACTCGGCGGCCTGATCACCCAATAACCCACACCTTCAAACGCTGCGTGCATCGCGGCAGGGATTCCTTATGTCCGCAGAACAGCAACTGGCGATCCTGCCAGCCAAAGAAGTAGCCCTCGCAGTATTCAGCGCGCCTAACGGTCTCGACCCCTACTTGCAAAGTGTCCGGGAAGAAATCGATAAGTTCAACGCCTCGGCGCCGGACGTCACCACCAAGAAGGGTCAGGCCGCGTATCGCTCTATCGCCTACGACCTGGCCGGATCGAAGACCAAGCTCGACAACCTGGGTAAAGAGCTGGTCGCCGAGCTGAAAGATGTGCCGAAGAAGATCGATGCCGAGCGCAAGCGGGTTCGTGAGTTGCTAACTGAATGGCAGGAAGAGGTCCGCAAGCCTCTTACCGACTGGGAGGCTGCAGAGCAGGCTCGCAAAGATCGCCAGGTGGATGCTGTTCAGGCAATTGCTGACTTCGCCCTGGATCTGGCCGGCATCAACGCTGCCGTTCTGCTGGAATCCATTGCTTCGGTCGAAGCCATCCAGATGGGCGAGCACTGGGAAGAGTTTGAAACCGATGCTGCACGGACCAAGGAATCAACCCTGACCAAGCTGCGCGCCGCCCTTGTCGCTCGCCAGCAGTACGAGGCGGAGCAGGCTGAACTGGTCAGGCTGCGCGCAGAAACAGAGGCGCAGGCTCAGCGCGAGCGTGACGCCCAGATCGTCCGGGAAGCAGAAGATCGTGCCCGCCAAGAAGCTGAACAGCGCGCCCAGGCCGAGCGTGATGCAGTAGCCAGGCGCGAAGCCGAAGCAAAAGCCGCCGCAGATCGCCGCGAGCTGGAGTTGAAGCTTGCCGCTGAACAGTCCGAGCGCGCCGCCGCCCAGGCTGCGCGGGACAAGATCGAATCCGAGCAGCGTGCGGTGCAACAGAAGATCGAAGACGAGCAGCGTCATCAGCAAGCAATGGCGCAGGCCGAGGCCAATCGCATTGCCGCCGAGCAGCGCGCCGAACAGGAGCGCGTCAACTCTGAAGCTCGCCAAGCAGAAGCTGCCGAGCGCGCCCGGCAGGCTGAAGTCGCCAGAGCCAACGCCGCCGCCGACGAGATTCTGCGCCAAGCAGCGGCCCGCGAGGCCGACAAGGCACACAAGATGAAAATCAACCGTGCCGCGCTGGACGCTTTTATTGCCGGCGGAATGCCTGAGGAATGCGCGAAGCAGGCCGTCATCCTCATCGCTCAGCGCAAGATTCCAGCAATCGCAATTACTTATTGAGGTCGTCATGAACGAGATCATTCAAATGCCGGCGCGCGAAAGTGCTGGGCTCACCGCCGCAGAGACTCATCGTTTCTCAGCGGTCGAGATTCGCCAGCGGGTGAACCTGGTGCAGGAAGTGATGCACGGCATTATGAAGCGCGAAACGCACTACGGCACCATCCCTGGCACGCAGAAGCCGACGCTGTACAAGCCGGGCGCCGAGGTGCTTTGCGTGACCTTCCGGGTTGCGCAGGAATACAAAATCGAAGACCTGTCTGTGCAAGGCGTGGCGCGCTACCGCGTCACCTGCGTCGGGCGCCATCAACTGACCGGCGTGGCCCTCGGTGAAGGCGTCGGAGAATGTTCATCCAGCGAAGAGAAGTACAAGTGGCGAGGCGTGATCTGCAAGGCAGAGCTCGACGCCACCCCGGAAAACTTACGCCGGAAGAAGTACTACAAAAACGGCAACACCGCCGACCAGATCCGCACCGAGCCGGCCGATCTGGCTAACACCATCCTAAAGATGGCCTGCAAACGGGCCATGATCGCCATGACGCTGAACGTCACCGCCGCTTCGGACATCTTCACGCAGGATATTGAAGACCTGCCGGAAGAGCTGCGACCTCAAGAGTCGACGCAAACCAGTAGCCAAAAGCCCGCCCCGGCGCCGCACGACCCGGCATTGGCGGCGCACTGGATCGCCCACGCCAACGCTGCGGCCACTCCGGAAGCACTCACGGAAGTCTGGAAGGCCGGCGTCTCGGCAATCAACGAGGTCAAGGACATGACCTCCTACGAAGCGTTCAAGGTGGCAGTCGGGGCTCGCGGCGTAACTCTGAAAACCGCAGAAATGAAACCTGAACCGACCATTGAAACCGCAGCCGCTGACGATACCGTCGCGGATGACGACGTCGAATTCGAAGAGGTGTCAGCATGATCATCGTAAATTGCGCTCAAGGGTCTGAAGCTTGGCATCAAGAGCGTGCGGGAGTTATTACAGCCAGTATGTTTGGCGATGCGCGGGCCCGCCTCAAGTCAGGGCCCAACAAAGGCGAGCCGACCGCCAAGGCTTTGGATTATGCGTTCCGTCTAGCGGTTGAGCGAATCGGCGGAAAGCCACTCGACAACGGATTCGAGACTTGGCAGATGCGCCGAGGGCATGAACTAGAGCCCGAGGCGCGGATGGAGCACGAAATCCAGACCGGCCTCATGGTTACTCAGGTCGGCCTAGTAAAGACCGACGATGGCGTGTTTGGCGCCAGTGCCGACGGCTTTATTGGCGAGGATGGTGGTGCGGAATACAAATGCTTCCTCGCCCCTGAAAAGCTTCGCTCCTTCCATATCGACAACGATGCCAGCGAGATCATGGACCAGGTTCAGGGCTGCATGTGGATTACCGGCCGCAAGTGGTGGCACATCGGTATGTACTGTCCAGACCTGAAGGTGGTCGGTCGCCAGCTCTGGTGGCAGGAATTCAAGCGCGACGATGACTACATCGAAAAGCTTGAGGAAGACTTGTGGCAGTTCAAGCTGCTGGTGGATGGGTATGAGGAGAAGCTGAGGAGCAAGGCAGCATGAGATGGGACGCCCACAAGGCCGAGGAGCCGGCCATTGCCAGAGCCCTGCATCAGTTCGCTGACGCGGGAATCTTCGCCGCGTCGAAGGCGCTGCATCGCTCCACCCGCTCTCTCAGCCGAATCGCCATCGAGCATGGCGTCGAGTTCTCGACCTGCACCGCCAAGACGATGGAAACCCGTCGCCAGAAGAGGGCCTCAATGGTCGCTCAGATCAAAGCGCTGGCCGGCACTCGATCCCAAGCTGAGATCTGCGCGGCACTGGGAATGACCCGGTTCGTGCTGCGCGAGCTCGCCGAAATCCATCACATCAACATCAACAGTCGCTCGAAGGGAGACTGACATGGACCCAGCTATCGAAAAAAGCACCGAGCGGCAGAGTGCGCTGGATGTCGCAAAGGCTGCGTTCTTCGCGGCGAACGGATCAATCCAGCACATACCCCGCGGCATCGGTAAAGACAGCCTACGGCCGCCAGATGTACCGCCGCCGCGCTATGGCTACGGGCGGATCGCTCCAGTCAAATCAAAGCGCGGTCGGATCATCACCGCCGCAGAGAAAGAAGCCCTGGCAGCGCGGCTGATGGAATGCAAGGCCGCTGGAATGTCTCGCTACAAGGCGAGCAAGCATCTGAAAATCAGCGAAACGCTGTGCCGAAAACTGATCGAGGCGCACTCGCTCGACTTCCCGGCGTCAGGCTGATGCGGAGGATGGCCCGAGTTCAGCAACGCAAACGACAGACCTGGCTGGGAATCCCGGCCAGCGGAATAGAAGAGGTAAGCCATGGCCAAATCTCCAACCGAGCGCAAACGCGACCAGCGCGAGCGGGACAAGATGAGCGAGGCCGACAAAGAAGCGGCTCTGCTGTCACGCCAGATTGTCACGAAGCTCTATCACAGCGATGACGCCGCCCTGAAGCGGGTCATGTCCAGGGCAAGGATCGACGAAGAGCAAGACCTAATTTCCCGCTTCATTCGTGGCGCCGACCGCATGACTGACGAGCAATTAGCGGCGCACATTCGTATCGCGTGACATGTCGCCGTGACGTCGAATATCAGATAGGCCGACCAGATCTCGCCACCGAGCAAGATCACCGATCAACTTGAGCCCGCTTCGAGCCTGAGCCTCTAACTGATCGTCGGGGAGAGTGAGCAGCCGCACAACCTCATCGCCGATCAGGCGTATCGCTTCCACATCGGTTTTCGTGCTCATCGCAATCACCGTCGAGCCATTACAGCTTCTGCGGACACTAACCTTTCTTGCCTGACGGAGCATTGCCCCTGGCCCCGCCAGAAGGGTTCTGGGTTGTGCTTGGCCAATTACCACCTGGTCCGGGATGACTCGAAGGTCCGCGAGAAGAGCTGCCAGATCCTTTACTCGATCCACCTGAGTTACTTGAGCTTTTACCACCGCCACCTTTGGACATGATGATTTCCTCGGTAATGGGAGCAGCCCATTGAGAATAGGTCATCACGGGGTCACTTATGGCCCGCCTGTCCGCACACACCACTTCAACGTCGGCCGTTTCCTCTCTATCTGCTGAGCGATATTCAAAAAAGGCATGTCCATCTGCGCCGCGCCGCCGAGCCGGGCTTCCGCAATCCGACCTCTAAGTGGCGTTAACTCCGCGTGTATTTGAATTTGCCAAACTCAATGTTGGTGCCCTTTTGAGTAAGGCGATAAATACAGTATCCAGCGCCTGCAGCAGCAGCAACGCCCAAGGCAATTTTCGGATTGGATACGATCGCACCAACTACAGCCGTGCCGGCGGAACCAATCATCTCTTTATGCTGCGCAACTTGATTTAGTAAATGTGCAGCCGCACCGACGGCACCAACACCCATGACAACGGTGCCCGCATCAAGTGGGCGACCGGACTCATGATCAATAGTGTCACTCATGTTGCTACTCCCGCTGGTTAGGCATCAAAACGCCATCTCTATAAAACACCAATTTCACCGCTTTGGCCACTGACGCCTTCAGTCAGGTCCACTCACTTCACTCAACGAATCACGCCAGCCGGCGAGGATCCTCTATGTCCGCACAACAGAAGAAACACCAGTTCATCCATGGCCAGCCGAGCATGGGCCTGCCGTTCGAAAAGGAACTGGTGGTGGACCTGTTCGCCGGCGGCGGTGGCGCCAGCACCGGCATTGCACGGGCTTACCGGGAGCCGGATGTCGCGGTAAACCACAACCCTATCGCCCTGGCTGTGCACCGCGCAAACCACCCGGCCACGGCCCACTATGTTGCTGACGTGTTCGAGGTTGACCCGGCGCTGGCCACCGGCGGCCAGCCGGTCGGCATCCTCTGGGCCTCGCCTGACTGCCGCCACCACAGCAAGGCAAAGGGTGGAGCTCCACGCGATCGAGGTGTTCGCGGTCTGGCTTGGGTGGTGGTGCGCTGGGCCCATGCAACTCGGCCGCGCCTGATGTTCTTAGAGAACGTTGAGGAGTTCTGCGACTGGGGGCCAATCGACGAATTCGGTCAGCCGATCAAGGCAGAGCGCGGGCGCACCTTCAAGTCATTCATTGCCGCGCTGAGCACCGGCCTTGCCGCTGATCACCCGGACATGGCCGAGATTATGGAATCGATCGGCGAGTTCGTGCCGGTGGAAGCGCTGGTGCGCGGGCTGGGCTACAACGTTGAATGGCGCGAGCGCATCGCCGCAAATGCGGGCGCCCCAACCATCCGCAAACGCTTGTACCTGGTGGCCCGCAGTGACGGCAAGGCCATCGTCTGGCCGGCGGCGAAGCGTCACAAAGTCCCGACGGGCAAACAGCAGCCATGGCGCAGCGCAGCTGAGTGCATCGACTGGAGCAACTTGGGGCGCACCATTTTCCGCGACAAGCCGATGGCTGTGAACACGATGCGGCGCGTGGCCAAGGGCTGCTGGCGACATGTGCTGACCAGCATGAAGCCCTTCATTGTCCCGATGCGGGGAACCTCGGCAGCGCACACCAGCACTCACGGCACGGATGAAGCACTTTCGACCGTCAGCGCCGGCGGCACGCACCACGCTCTGGTACAGCCTGTCGCCGCGCCATTCCTCACCGAGTGCGCCAACGGCTCAGCACAACGAAACTTCAGCGCGGCCGAACCGTTGCGCACGCAGGTCGCCCAAGTCAAGGGTGGACACTTCGCGCTGGCGGCATGTCACCTGACCCATCTCACACATCACGGCGAGCGCAGCGGTTACTCCCCGGACGATGCGTTCCGCACGGTTACTGGCGCCAACCGCGGCGAGCAAGCGCTTGTCGCCGCAAACATGGTTACCCTGCGGAAAGGATCGGTTGGGGCAGACGTTGCCAACCCGCTCGGGGTGGTAGCAACCAGCACCGGGCACCATGCGATATCGACTGCGTTCTTCGAGCAGGCGAACGGTGGTTCCTACGATGGTGATGGTCGCGCCGCCGACTCGCCGCTCTCAACCATCTGCCAATCCGGCGCCAACCAGCGACTGGTGAACGCCTACCTGGTGAAGTACTACGGCAACGAAAAGGACGGCATTTCGCTCACTGAGCCGATGCACACCCTGCCCACGAAGGACCGTGTTGCACTGGTCGAGGTTGTGCAGGTGCCGGACACGCTGACGCCGGAGCAGATGGAAGGCGCCCGCCGCTGCGCCGCCTTCATGCATGAGTACTTGCCGGAGCACTTCAAAGACCCAGCCGAGATGGTCATGGTCGGCGGCTATGTGCTGGTGGACATCACCCTGCGCATGCTGCAGCCGCCTGAGTTGAAGGCGGCGCAGGGCTTCGACAAAGGCTACATCATCGACCGCGGGCTGTTCGTTGACCCGGTCACCGGCGCCGAAGAGTGGCGTGACATCAACAAGACAGACCAGGTCCGACTGATCGGCAACAGCGTCTGTCCGGACGAAGCCGAAGCATTGGTCGCGGCCAACGCCTCCGACATCATCGAGCTTTATCAGCGCCTTGCAGCTTGAGCACAGACTCCAAATGAACTTACAACATATGAAATACGGCCTTCTCTAACGCTTCTTCTGGGGAGTCTGCAACGAACCAAACCGAAACCTCAGCATCTGGCGCCTTTAATTGCTCCCTTACCTCCATGGCCTTGTCATAGCTGTATGGCCCTTTCAGTACGATATTGCTACCGCCATCCTTAAGTCGAAATCCGAACCAATAGTTGTCTTTCAAATCAATCTCCTTGAGCCGACCTCGTGCCGACCTCATGCCGGCCTTTTGCGACTTACTGAGTCAAATGATAACTCCATAGCCCGGGCATGGCCCGGCAGGGATTCTCCATGAGCGAAGTTCATCGATACAAAGTCGTGAAAATGCTTTCCGGTGATGGAAACCGCATTAGCTACGACCCTCACGGGCCAGAGGTTGTGATGGCTGCCGAATTCGACCGTGTTACCGCCGAGCGTGACGCCCTGCAGCAGCGCCTGAACGCAGCGGATCAGCGGATTGATGAGCTGACCACCAATCACCATGCAGGCTCGGTTTGCAGGGGATCTGTCGCAATGGGTACCGCGTGCGGTAGGTGTGAGCGCTGTGCCACGTTGAAGATTGCAGCGTCAGCGAAGTCCGGCGGCGAAGTGAAGTTCAAGGGCATGATCGAGACTGCGTGCGGCACGTTCGCCATCATGATCGATGAAGCTAACGTTCACTACGGCTGGACGTTTCAACGCCATCCAGATGGCATGTGGGTGTCAGGGCGCAAAGCTACTGAGGCTGAAATGAACGCCGCCCGCGCTCACGCAAAGATTCTCGCCCTTTTTTGAATCTCCGCTATCTAAAGTCAGCTGAATCCTGACAGGAGTACATCTGTACTCCATCCGAGAAAATCTTAACACCGCTGCGAAAATCTTAATTTCCGACGCCCTCCCCTAAATTTCGTTAACCAACTCAAAGTCAGCCGCTATTGCGGCAAGGAGCCCCCATGCTTGATGCAAACATCCATCACTCACTGAACACGCTCACTGCAAGCCAGACGGCCAAGCTTCTGGTGATGCATCACGGAATCGATGCTTTCGGCTACAAGTACGACAGCGTGGGCGATGCACCAAATGGCCTCGTTACGCTTGAAGATTTGGCGTCCATGTCCGGCGAGGATCTGGATCAGCTTTACGATGAGAGCTCGCACGATGATGCGGTGAACGAGGTGCGTTACAGCGCAGTGGCCGCCCCTGGAGTTCCGTCTTGGTGCCACTACAGCTGGGAGCGAAACTACGATGTCGATGTGAAGGCCTTCATTCTGCCCGATGGCCGCGCGCTCGCCTTTTGTGAGATGAGCGGCGGTGGAAAGCATGGCGAGCCAGACGCGTACCCCTGGGTCGAAGAGGCAAAATTCATCAAGGTCTCCGGCGTCGAAGAGCGCGTCATCAAGACTTACAAGTTCGAGGATATTCCAGAGGCCTCAGAGGTGACGCCATGATCGCCCTCGCCTACATGGCCTGGCTCATCTACTCGGGGCCACGGCGATGACAGAACAGCACCGCATTCTGGTTGGTGATTGCATCGACATGATGCGGACGCTGCCAGACCAATCAGTCCAAACGTGCATTACCAGCCCGCCCTACTTCGGTTTGCGCGATTACGGTGTCGACGGGCAGATCGGCCTCGAGCAAACACCGGCCGAGTTCATCTCCCGTTTGGTCGACGTGTTCCGCGAAGTGCGTCGAGTACTCCGCGACGACGGAACGGCTTGAGTGAACATGGGTGACAGCTACGCCGGAAGCTGGGGCGCCCACGGCCGCGACGATATGGGCGTCGGCGTCTCAACTATCAGCCAGCGCCAGGTGATGGCATCACAGCGAAAAGCGAAAGCTACCACCCACGCAGAGTACAAGCCGAAGGATCTGATGGGCATGCCTTGGCGCCTCGCCTTCGCGCTACAGGACGACGGCTGGTATCTGCGTCAGGACATCATCTGGCACAAGCCGAACCCAATGCCTGAGTCGACGCGGGACCGGTGCACCAAGGCTCATGAGTACATCTTTCTGCTCAGCAAGGCGCGGCGGTACCACTGCGACATGGAGGCGATACGCGAGCCGGCGATTTATGGCGCCACGCCCACCGGCGTCGGTTTCGGTCACGGGTTCGACGCCGTGACGAAGCCGCGGGCAACGGTACCGACCGGCTGGGATACCTCAACCGGTGACGGTGGACACGGCGCTTTTCACAAAGAAGGCGCGGAGCGTGCTCGGCGCGATAGTTTCAAGCGAGAGGATTCGAAGCGAGAGCTGGCGATCCCCGGCCAGAACAAAGGCACGCACCGTCCCGACCGAAAGGAAAGCACATGGGACACCGCGACGAGGAACAAACGTAGCGTGTGGACCGTGGCAACCCACAGTTTCAAAGACGCTCACTTCGCCACCTTCCCCCCGGACCTCATCCGCCCATGCGTTTTGGCTGGGGCTCCTCGCGGGGGCGTAGTGCTGGACCCTTTCGGCGGCGCCGGTACCACAGCGGTGGTCGCCATGCAGGAGGGCCGCAAGTCGATCCTCTGCGAACTCAACCCAGACTATGCCGCCATGGCTGAACGCCGGATCTCGGCGGCCTGGCTCGACGGCGCGGCACAGATGGACGTGTTTCACGATTCAGCGCCAGCCGCATAACCCCTCTTCCACCTACCAGCCTGCCGGTGAACGGCGGGCGAGGATTTCAATGACAGAAACGCGAGGTTGTAGCAGTGAGTGGTAGCCAGCGCTTACGTATTCGAGCAATTAAGTGCCGGCTACCGATTAATTTTAAGCTGCAGATGTTCTCTGGGTCTGAGGAGTCAATGGAAGACCGGCACTTGGCGCACCTCCTATTACTACATTGCCGGACGCAACTGCACGTGCTCGACCAACACCCCAAGCAAGCGCAGTAGTCATAGTGTCGTTCGGCAGATGGTCGTGTGCTTCTTCAAATATCGCTAATCCACTTTTATCGTAAATTCCGATAAAAAGCTGTGTTCTTCCTCTCCTGGAAACCCTTGCCTGAACATCAATGATGGTGCCGTCACTAAGCACTTCGTCATGCATGCGGCAATGCAGCTCGCAGTCCGCCCAGATCCAATATTTGGAGCCTCTACGCATCATCTTTGCGGCCTCCTTCTGTTCGAGTTTCGATAAATCAGAGAAGAAATAATTAGTACAAAAACCAAGCAGTGTCAATTTCCAAAAGCGCCATTCGTCTGGCGCCTTTTGGCACGCAATTTCACCTTCTCCCCCACCTTCTGCCGCCACGCGCGGCATGGAGCATCATCATGGCATCAGCAGAACAGATACCGGTTGAGTACCTGTCCGACAAGGTCGCCGAGAAAAACTTCGCGGAGATGGTCGGGACCACCAGGCGCGCCCTCCAGGGTAAGCGCCAGCGCAACATCATCCCGAAAGGGGTGTGGAACGAAATCGACGGGCAAATCTATTACAGCATCAGGAGATATGAGGCATGGCTAGAAAGCCTATGGGATTGCCCGCCGGAGTTGAATTCGCAGGTCAATCAGTCCGCATTCGCTTCACCTGGCAATTCCGGCGGTGCGAGACCCTCGCCTATTCCCAAACGCCAAAAGGCATTAAAGCGGCCGCAGATCTACGCGCTACAGTAATCAGCCTCATTAAGCACGGCGTGATGGACGATCAGCGTTACGCCGAGCTTTTCCCGAACTCCACTTACTCAACCTACTCCGCGACGCCGTTGTTCGGTGGCTACGCGCAAACCTGGCTGGACAGTCGGGAAGTCGTCGGGGGCACTCGGAAAAACTACCGGATATCCCTAAACCTTTACTGGATGCCGCACCTGGCACTGCTTCCGATCGACCAGATCAATTCGGCGATGATCCGAAAGATCGCCGGCGAGACGAAGTGGAAGTCGTCGACCGTGAAGCGTTCGGCGATTCAACGGCTGCACACCATGTTCGAATGCGCTGTGAACGATGAGTTGATTACCCGGAATCCGGTCGGCTCGATTGAGCTGCCGGCGAAAGCGAAGAAACCGGTGGATCCTTTCGCGGTGGTAGAGGCGGACGTGATCATCGCGCACCTATATAAGGAGCTGACCGGTTCGATGCAGGTATACGCGGCCTACTTTGAATTCGCGTTTTATACCGGCATGCGGCCAAGTGAGATAGCGGCGTTGCGCTGGGATGAGGTGGATACAGAGGGGCGTGTCGCCAACGTATGCAGAATCGTGGCTGACTACAAAATAGAGGAGCGCACGAAAACCCGCGAGGCGCGGCGAGTCATGCTGAACAGCAGGGCATTAAATGCGGTTGAGGTGGCCAAGGGTGTGGCCGAATTGAGGGGTAAACAGAGCCGGCGCCAGCACAAACAATCGCCGTACGTTTTCCCACCGACCAAGAACTTTGAGTTCATCCAGCAGGCCAGCGTGACGGACAAACATTTCAAGGCGGCGCTGGTCGCCTTGAAGATCAGGGGTAGACGGCAATACAACTGCCGGCACACTTACGCTACCATGTGCCTAATGGCAGGCATGAACCTTGGGTTCATTGCGAATCAGCTCGGCCACAGCGTGCAAATGCTGCTGTCGACATACGCCCGGTGGATCAATTCCAGTGAAGACTGGAGCGAAGTCGGGAAGCTCGAACAAAGCCTGATTGGTACAAAATTGGTACAGACCGAAACCGTACCCCTCTAGAACCCATACGGAATAAAGCTCTGTGACATTGGAACAGAATTACACCGCGATTCTCGGCCAATTGGGCGAGGACGTTTCCCGCGAGGGCCTGCGCGACACGCCAAAACGTGCCGCCAAAGCCATGCAATACCTCTGCCGCGGTTACGAACAGACACTGGAAGAAGTCACCAACGGTGCCTTGTTCAGCTCTGACAACAGCGAAATGGTGCTGGTGAAGGACATCGAGCTGTACTCGTTGTGCGAACACCACCTGCTGCCGTTTATCGGCAAGGCGCACGTCGCTTACATTCCGAGCGGCAAGGTGTTGGGCCTGTCGAAAGTCGCGCGGATTGTCGACATGTACGCGCGCCGCCTGCAGATCCAGGAAAACCTCAGCCGCCAGATCGCCGATGCGGTCCAGCAGGTTACGGGTGCCCTGGGTGTTGCAGTGGTGATCGAAGCCAAGCACATGTGCATGATGATGCGCGGCGTGGAGAAGCAGAACTCGTCGATGATCACCTCGGTGATGCTCGGTGAGTTCCGCGAAAACGCCGCCACCCGCAGCGAGTTTCTCAGCCTGATCAAGTAATTCGCGACACAAGGAAAAACCGGCATTCATCGCCGGTTTTTTTTCGCCTGCGAAAATCAGGTAAGCTGCGCGCCTTCTTTCGCCCCGTGAGGCTTGTCCCGTGTTCGTTAAAGCGCTTCGTGTCGGCCTTGGCCAACTGATCATTCTCATCGACTTCATCACCCGCCCTGGCAAGAAGCAGCGCCCCGCTGCCGCCCAGGCGCAAGTGGAAGCGGCCGCCAGGGACCTGACGCTGTATCAGTTCCACGCCTGCCCGTTCTGCGTAAAAACCCGCCGCACCCTGCGCCGTTTGAATGTGCCGGTGGCGTTGCGTGATGCGAAGAACAATGAACAGGATCGTCAGACCCTGCTGGAGCAGGGTGGCAAGATCAAGGTGCCGTGCCTGCGCATTGAAGAGAATGGCCAGACGACCTGGATGTATGAGTCCAAAGTGATCATTGATTATCTGGATAAGCGGTTCGCGGCGGCCTGAGGTTTTTGCGGCGCTTGAACTGACGCTATCGCGAGCAAGCTCGCTCCCACAGTAGTTGGGTGTGTTCACAAAACCTGTGGGAGCGGGCTTGCCCCGGGCGGCGTTCCGACGATGGCCAGCACCCCCATTGCAAACCCCGAACAGAAGACAAACCGGCCGATCGCCGGTTTTTTTTCGTCCACAAACCGGCGGTAGACGGCTCGCCAAAGCATCCCACCCGCCGATATATCCCTATCGCCGAACTTATCGTCAACAATATCAAAAACATTATTTGCATTTTTTGTATACAAAAGCATAATCCACTGCGTGCGAGTTTCTGACCGTGCAGTCAACAAATTCGCAAATGCCTCAAAGGGTCGCTGCCACCCTCATGGGTCCGGCCCTGGAAATAACAATAAAACTCTTGAGGAGTATTCGCTGTGGAAAGCCGCAAATCCGAAGCCCCGACGCTCGAACTCTCGCCGCCGTTACGCAATGGCTGGCTGGAGCGCATCTTCAAATTCAGCTTGCATGGCACCACGGTGAAGACCGAGTTGATTGCCGGCCTGACCACCTTCATCACCATGGCTTACATCATCTTCGTCAACCCCAACATCATGGCCGACGCCGGGATCGATCACGGCGCCGCATTCGTTGCGACCTGCATCGCTGCCGCGCTGGGTTGCCTGTTGATGGGCCTCTACGCCAACTGGCCGGTTGGCCTGGCGCCGGGCATGGGCTTGAACGCGTTTTTCACTTACACCGTGGTCGGCACCATGGGCTACAACTGGGAAACCGCCCTTGGCGCGGTGTTCGTTTCCGGTGTGCTGTTCATGATCCTGACCTTTTCGCGGATTCGCGAGTGGCTGCTCAACAGCATTCCGGTGAGCCTGCGCTACGCCATGGGCGCCGGCGTGGGTTTGTTTCTTGGGCTGATCGGCTTGAAAACAGCCGGCATCGTCGTCGATAGCCCGGCCACGCTGATCAAGCTGGGCTCGTTGCGCGAACCGGGGCCGTTGCTCGCCGCCGTCTGTTTCCTGATGATCGCCGTGCTCAGCTACCACAGGGTGTTTGGCGCCATCCTCATCAGCATCATCACCGTGACTCTCGCCGGTTGGGGCCTGGGCCTCGTCCACTACGAAGGCATCATGTCGGCCCCGCCGAGCCTGGCGCCGACCTGGATGGCGATGAACGTTGCCGGCGTGTTCAACGTCAGCATGATCAGCGTGGTGCTGGCGTTCCTCTTCGTGCACATGTTCGACACCGCCGGCACCCTGATGGGCGTCGCCCAGCGCGCCAATCTGGTCAACGCTGACGGCCGCATCGAAAACCTCTCCCGCGCGATGAAAGCTGACAGTGCGTCCAGCGTATTCGGGGCCGTGGTCGGTGTGCCTCCCGTCACCAGTTACGTGGAAAGTGCCGCGGGGGTTGCTGCGGGGGGTCGCACGGGTCTTACTGCCGTGACCGTCGGTGTGCTATTTATCGCAGCCATGTTCTTCGCACCGCTCGCCGGCATGATCCCCGCCTACGCCACCGCCGGCGCGCTGATTTACGTGGCGATGCTAATGATGGGCGGCATGGCCCACATCGAATGGGACGAAGCGACCGACAGCATTCCGGCGATCGTCACCGCGATCATGATGCCGCTGACATTCTCGGTCGCCGACGGTATCGCACTGGGCTTTATCACCTACGTGGTGCTGAAGGCCTTCACCGGTAAGCACAAGGAAATTTCTGTCAGCTTGTGGGTGCTCTGCGCGATCTTCATCGCCAAGTTCATCTTCCTGTAAGCCGTCTACGATTTAAAAACAGTGATTCAAAACAGCCTCACCCGGTCGGGTGAGGCTTTTGTGCAAATGGAGGAAAGTGATGAGTCTGGAAACCTGGCTGCTGTTCAGCGGCGCTGCGCTGGTGGTGATCCTGATCCCGGGGCCGCTGTCTTTGCTGATGATCAGCAACAGTCTGAATTACGGTTTGCGCCGCTCTTATCCGGCGTTTCTCGGCGGCGTGGTTGCTTCGATCTGCTTGCTGAGCGCCTCGGCCCTGGGCCTGGGCGCGTTGTTGCTGGCGTCGGAACAGCTGTTCAGCGCGCTGAAAATCGTCGGAGCGCTGTACCTGTTCTATCTCGCCTGGCAGAGCTGGCAGCAATCGCGTCAACCCTCGGTCGGCGCTGAAGTACCGCAGGCTGCGCCGGTGCCGCGCTTTCGTGCGCTGTTCGGCCGCGCTTTCGTGCTGGGCGCGAGCAACCCGAAAGACATTCTGTTTTTCGCCGCATTCCTGCCGCAGTTCCTGAGCGCGCAACAGCCGTTCCTGCCGCAGCTGCTGGTGATGATTGCGACCTGGACCGTGCTGGATCTGCTGTGCAAATTGGCTTATGGACTTGGCGCGCATGGTGCGGCGCGGTATCTGCGCAGTGGCAAGGGTCAGAGTTGGTTCAATCGGGTGAGTGCGGGGTTGTTCAGTGGCGCGGGCGCTGCATCTTTGTTGAGCCGCTAACGGCAAGATCAAGAGATCGCAGCCTTCGGCAGCCCCTACAGGTGGACCCAAAACCGTGTAGGAGCTGCCGCAGGCTGCGATCTTTGGCTTTCCACAGGGCAAAAAAAAGCCCGCAGTGTGAGCGGGCGAAAGACCAAAGAAGCTATATGCGCAGTCGCTTCTCGGAGGGGGCAGCTGCTGGGGGATCAGCTGCCCCGGTACGTGGAATAGCTGTACGGCGAAATCAGCAGTGGCACATGGTAGTGATCCTGTTCCGCAGAGATGCCAAAGCGCAGCACCACGACGTCCAGAAACGCCGGTTCCGGTAGCTGAACGCCACGGGCGCGGTAATAGTCGCCCGCATGAAACTGAACCTGATAAACACCGCTGCGGTAGTCATCGCCTTGCAGCAGCGGTGCGTCGACACGGCCGTCGCTGTTGGTGATTGCGCTGGCGACCAATTCCAGCTGCGAGCCTTCAACGCGGTACAGCTCGACCTTGATCGAGCTGCCCGGGCAACCGTGTGCAGCGTCCAAAACGTGTGTTGTCAAACGTCCCATTGATTCTGCGCGCCTGCCTGCGTGGAGCAGTCAGGCCTCGCGCCTCCCGAAGTCAGTTGAAAGGAGACCGCACCGATTCGGAGCACGAAAAGCTGCGGCAAGCGACTGATTAAGACACTTTTACAAAAAATTGTACACAATAAAAACGACATTTTTACGGCAAGTGTCGTCATTCGAAGATTCCCATTGAATCTGATGCCAAACCATACGGTCAGCGGACCTTCCATCTATTAGCTGACCAGTCAGGCAGATTTCTTGCAATGGCGCTCTAAGATGACGGCTGATGAAAAATGCGAAAATTCAGGCTTACAAAGTTGATATAAAGTTGTATACAATCAGCCCATCGCTGTGACGCCAGCCTGTCTTCCCACTTCCAGGCACGCCACACAACCTGTTAACGAACAAGAAGGAAGACTGCAGTGAGCGCTGACTACCCACGCGACCTGATCGGTTACGGCAGTAACCCTCCTCACCCCCACTGGCCGGGCAATGCCCGCATCGCGTTGTCCTTCGTGCTCAATTACGAAGAAGGCGGCGAGCGCAATATCCTGCACGGCGATAAAGAATCTGAAGCCTTCCTCTCCGAAATGGTCTCGGCGCAGCCGCTGCAAGGCGCGCGCAACATGAGCATGGAATCGCTTTACGAGTATGGCAGCCGTGCCGGCGTCTGGCGGATTTTGAAGCTGTTCAAGGAGTTCGACATTCCGCTGACCATCTTCGCCGTGGCCATGGCCGCCCAGCGCCACCCGGACGTGATCCGCGCCATGGTCGATGCCGGCCACGAGATCTGCAGCCACGGCTACCGCTGGATCGACTACCAGTACATGGACGAAGCGCAGGAACGCGAGCACATGCTCGAAGCGATCCGTGTGCTCACCGAGATCACCGGTGAACGTCCGCTGGGCTGGTACACCGGCCGCACCGGCCCAAACACCCGTCGGCTGGTGATGGAAGAAGGCGGTTTCCTCTACGACTGCGATACCTACGACGACGATCTGCCCTACTGGGAACCGAACAACCCGACCGGCAAGCCGCATTTGGTGATCCCGTACACCCTGGACACCAACGACATGCGCTTCACCCAGGTTCAGGGTTTCAACAAGGGCGACGATTTCTTCGAATACCTCAAAGACGCGTTTGACGTGCTGTACGCCGAAGGCGCCGAAGCGCCGAAGATGCTCTCGATCGGCCTGCACTGCCGTTTGATCGGCCGTCCGGCGCGTCTGGCTTCGCTCAAGCGCTTTATCGAATACGCTAAAAGTCATGAACAGGTGTGGTTCAGCCGTCGCGTCGACATCGCTCGCCACTGGCATCAAACCCACCCGTACCAAGGGCCTGCACAATGAGCACCTTTCAAACCCTGAAACCTTCAAGCCTGAGCCGCGATGCCTTCGTCGCCGCTTTTGCCGACATCTACGAACATTCGCCATGGGTGGCCGAAAAGGCCTTCGACCTGGGCCAGGACGCTTCGATCGACCAGATTGAAACCCTGCACCAGCGCATGAGCGACATCCTGTTGAGCGCCGATCACGCCAGCCAGCTGGCACTGATCAACGCTCACCCGGACCTGGCCGGCAAAGCCGCCGTCCAGGGCCAACTGACCGAAGCCAGCACGAATGAACAGGCTGGCGCCGGTATTCACCAATGCACGGCCGAAGAGTTCCAGCGCTTCACCGAGCTGAACGACGCCTACAAAGCCAAGTTCAAGTTTCCCTTCATCATGGCGGTAAAAGGCAGCAACCGGCATCAGATCCTCGCAGCGTTCGAAACGCGCATTCACAACTCGGCAGACACCGAATTCAAATGCGCGCTGGCAGAGATCAACAAGATCGCCCTGTTCCGATTACTGACCCTATAAGCAAGCCTGGCCCGAGTGCTTTCGAACGCCAATAGCACCCAGGGCCTGGCAAGCATCCCAAGCCAACTTATTAAAGGCAGACAAGAAGAATGAAAGCTTACGCCGTACCTTTCGAGAAGTTCGTCAACCTGGCCGACGCCCGCCTGGGCACCAAAATCATCTCGGTCACTGATGACTGGTTTGCCGACGCCAACCGTCTGTTCCAGCCGACCCCGGCCGTATGGAAGGAGGGCGTGTTCGATGACAACGGCAAGTGGATGGACGGCTGGGAGTCGCGCCGCAAGCGCTTCGAAGGCTACGACAGCGCGGTGATCCGTCTGGGCGTTGCGGGTTCGATCAAAGGCGTGGACATCGACACTTCATTCTTCACCGGCAACTTCCCGCCTTCGGCTTCGCTGGAAGCCTGTTTCCTCGCGTCGGGCGAGCCGGACGAAAACACTCAGTGGACTGAAGTTTTGTCGGCCGTCGAGCTGCAAGGCAACAGCCATCACTACCACGAAATCAGCAACGAGCAGTCGTTCAGCCACCTGCGTTTCAACATCTACCCGGATGGCGGCGTGGCGCGTCTGCGTGTGTACGGCATTCCGTTCCGCGACTGGTCCGCGGTCGGCGACAACGAGCAGGTTGACCTGGCTGCAGCCCTGAACGGTGGCCGCGCCCTCGCCTGCTCCGACGAACACTTCGGCCGCATGAGCAACATCCTCAACCCGGGCCGTGGCATCAACATGGGCGACGGCTGGGAAACTGCACGTCGTCGCACCCCGGGCAATGATTGGGTGATCGTCGCACTGGGTCATGCCGGCGAGATCGAAAAAGTCATCGTCGACACCCTGCACTTCAAGGGCAACTACCCGGATACGTGCTCGATCCAGGGCGCCTTTGTGAAGGGCGGCACCGACAGCCAGATCGAAACCCAATCGCTGTTCTGGCGCGAACTGCTGCCGGCGCAGAAACTGGAAATGCACGCCGAACACACCTTCGCCGAGCAGATCAAGGCCCTGGGCCCGATCACCCACATCCGCCTGAACGTGTTCCCGGATGGTGGTGTAAGTCGCCTGCGGGTTCTCGGCAAGGTCGCGAAGTAATGCTGAGCCCGTAGGAGCTGCCGCAGGCTGCGATCTTTTGATGTTGATCTCGAAAAACAAGGTCAAAAGATCGCAGCCTGCGGCAGCTCCTACGGGGTATGCAGTGAACTGAACATACATTTCCAGGTAAGAAGACCAGCATGCGCACACTAACGATTGAACCGCTGACCAAAGAAGCCTTCGCCCCTTTCGGTGACGTCATTGAAACCGACGGCAGCGATCACTTCATGATCAACAACGGTTCGACCATGCGCTTTCACAAACTGGCGACGGTGCAAACCGCCACGCCAGAGGACAACGCGATCATCAGTATCTTCCGCGCCGACGCGCAGGACATGCCGCTGACCGTGTGCATGCTGGAGCGTCACCCGCTGGGCAGCCAGGCTTTCATTCCGCTGCTCGGCAACCCCTTTCTGATCGTGGTCGCGCCACTTGGCGATGAACCTGTATCAGGCTTGGTCCGCGCCTTCGTTTCCAACGGCAGGCAGGGCATTAATTACCATCGCGGCGTTTGGCACCATCCGGTGCTGACGATCGAAAAGCGGGATGACTTCCTGGTGGTTGATCGCAGTGGCACAGGCAATAACTGCGATGAGCATTTTTTCAAAGAGGATGAGCGGTTGATCCTTGCCCCCCACCAATAAGAGAAGGTCTGATCACTCGACAACAGAGTGACAGGCGAGAGGTAAAGACTGTGGAAGCACATCTGTTTGAATGGCTGAACCTGAGCGTGCGCTGGGTTCACATGATCACTGGCGTGGCCTGGATCGGCGCGTCGTTCTATTTCGTCTGGCTGGAAAACAACCTCAATCGGGTCAACCCGAAAAGTGGTCTGGCCGGCGATTTGTGGGCGATCCACGGCGGCGGTATCTACCACCTGGAAAAATACAAACTGGCCCCGCCGACCATGCCGGACAACCTGCACTGGTTCAAATGGGAAGCCTATTTCACCTGGCTGTCGGGGATCGCGCTGCTGTGCGTGGTGTTCTACTCCAACCCGACGCTGTACCTGCTGGCACCGGGCAGCGGCCTGACCGGCCCTGAAGGCGTGGCCCTGGGCATCGCCTCGTTGTTCGTCGGCTGGTTCGTCTACTCCTTCCTGTGCGACTCGGCTTTGGGCAAACGCCCTGCCCTGCTCGGTTTCATCCTGTTCGTGCTGATCATCGGCGCCGCTTACGGCTTCAGCAAAGTGTTCAGCGGTCGCGGTGCGTACCTGCACGTCGGTGCGATCATCGGCACCATCATGGTCGGCAACGTGTTCCGCATCATCATGCCGGCGCAGCGCGCACTGGTGGCGGCGATTGCCGAGAACCGCACGCCGGATCCGGCCCTGCCGGCCAAAGGTTTGTTGCGTTCGCGGCACAACAACTACTTCACCTTGCCCGTGCTGTTCATCATGATCAGCAACCACTTCCCGAGCACTTACGGCAGCCAGTACAACTGGCTGATCCTGGCCGGGATCGCGGTGCTGGCCGTGTTGGTCCGTCACTACTTCAACACCCGTCATGACAGCCACAAGTTTGCCTGGACCCTGCCCGTGGCAGCCGTCGGCATGATCTGCCTGGCGTACGTTACCGGCCCGGCGCAAATGCCGAGCGCACCGGAAGTGGCCAAGGCACCTGGCACCATCGAGTACCAGCCGCTGCCGGAAACCGCTGTCGGTGGCGGTGCCAAACCTGCCGCTGCGAAACCTGCCGAAGCACCGGTTCAGGCGTCAAACGCCGGCCCGAGTTTCGACAAGGTCCACAGCGTGATCCAGGAACGCTGCTCGGTGTGCCATTCCGCCAAACCGACCAGCCCGCTGTTCAGCGCGGCACCGGGCGGTGTGATGTTCGATACCCCCGAGCAGATCCGCCAGAACGCCGCCCGGATTCAGGCTCAAGCCGTCACCAGCCAGATCATGCCACTGGGCAACATCACCCAGATGACCCAGCAGGAACGTGACCTGATTGGCGCGTGGATTGTGCAGGGAGCTCCGACCAACTAGGCAACAAAAGCATCGCGAGCAAGCTCGCTCCCACAAGGATCACCTAAATCCTGTGGGAGCGGGCTTGCCCGCGATTGGCCGCACTGCGGTCTCCCCCTGATACAAAAATCACAAGAATAAAAAAGATCCGAGGTGTTGCATGTCCGAGCTATCCGAAGCGCGCATCCCCGACGCACCCGCCATTCAGCGTTTGCCCCTTTTGCAACTGATCCTGGTCGGTCTGCAACACGTACTGCTGATGTACGGCGGAGCCATCGCGGTGCCGCTGATCATCGGACAGGCCGCTGGCCTGAGTCGTGAAGAAATCGCCTTCCTGATCAACGCCGACCTGCTCGTGGCCGGCATCGCCACCATCGTCCAGTCACTGGGCATCGGCCCGATGGGCATTCGCATGCCGGTGATGATGGGCGCCAGTTTCGCGGCCGTCGGCAGCATGGTCGCCATGGCCGGTATGCCGGGCATCGGCCTGCAAGGCATTTTCGGCGCGACCATCGCTGCCGGCTTCTTCGGCATGCTCATTGCGCCGTTCATGTCCAAAGTCGTGCGTTTCTTCCCGCCGCTGGTGACGGGCACGGTCATCACTTCGATCGGTTTGTCGCTGTTCCCCGTGGCCGTCAACTGGGCCGGCGGCGGTGCGGGCGCCACGCAATTCGGTTCACCCGTTTACCTGGGCATCGCCGCGCTGGTGCTGGGCACCATCCTGCTGGTGCATCGCTTCATGCGCGGTTTCTGGGTGAACATTTCGGTGTTGATCGGCATGTGCCTGGGCTACGTGATTTGCGGGTTGATCGGCATGGTCGATCTGAGCGGTATGGCTCAAGCGCCGTGGGTACAGATCGTCACCCCGCTGCACTTCGGCATGCCGAAATTCGAACTCGCGCCGATTCTGTCGATGTGCCTGGTGGTGGTGATCATCTTCGTCGAATCCACCGGGATGTTCCTCGCACTGGGCAAGATCACCGGCCAGGAAGTCTGCCCGCGCATGTTGCGGCGCGGTCTGCTGTGCGATGCCGGCGCGTCGTTCTTCGCCGGCTTCTTCAACACCTTCACCCACTCTTCGTTCGCGCAGAACATCGGCCTGGTGCAGATGACTGGCGTGCGTTGCCGTTCAGTGACCATCGTAGCCGGCGGTTTGCTGATCGTCCTGAGCCTGTTGCCGAAAGCGGCGTTTCTGGTCGCCTCGATTCCACCGGCGGTACTGGGCGGCGCGGCGATTGCGATGTTCGGCATGGTCGCCGCCACCGGGATCAAGATTCTCCAGGAAGCCGACATCGGTGACCGTCGCAACCAGTTGCTGGTGGCGGTGAGCATCGGCATGGGGCTGATCCCCGTGGTGCGCCCGGAATTCTTCGCGCACCTGCCGTTGTGGATGAGCCCGATCACCCACAGCGGCATCGCCATGGCAACGTTGAGCGCCCTGGCGCTGAACCTGCTGTTCAACATCCTGGGTGGCAAAGAACGCGCCGCGATCAACAACTGCACCGCCCACCCGCACTGACTCACCAACGCCACGGACCCTGTGGGAGCGAGCTTGCTCGCGATGGACGCTAACGATAACGCGTGTTTGCTGGATAAACGCGGCGCTCTTGCGACCATCGCGAGCAGGCTCGCTCCCACAGGAGAACGGTTACCTGCGCCTCGCAAAAATAAAAACAAGAGGGAGCAACAGATGATTCGGACTCGGACAACCCTGCTGTTGAGCGGTGGTCTACTCGCCGCCAGCCAAGCCATGGCCGGCGATTTACTGCTGTGGCAGACCAACAGCCTGAGCTATTTGTACGGCAAGGATTTCGCGGTCAACCCGTCGATTCAGCAGACGATCACCTTCGAGCACGCTGATCGCTGGAAGTACGGCGACAACTTCCTGTTCGTCGACAGCACCTACTACAACGGCGAGCAAGACCGCAACAAAGGCGTTCACGCCTATTACGGTGAATTCAGCCCGCGCCTCTCCTTCGGCAAAATCCTCGACCGCCGTTTCGAATTCGGTCCGATCAAGGACGTGTTGCTGGCCATGACCTACGAGAATGGCGAAGACGACAGCGAGGCTTATCTGATCGGTCCCGGTTTCGACCTTGCGATTCCGGGCTTCAACTTTTTCACTTTGAATTTTTACTATCGCCAGACCGAAGGCTCGCGCCCCGGCGATGATGTCTGGCAGATCACACCGGCCTGGTCCTACACCGTCCCGCTGGGCAATTCGAGCCTGTTGATCGACGGCTACCTCGACTGGGTCGTGGACAACGACCAGAACTCGCGCGGCACCTATCACGCCAACTTGCACTTCAACCCGCAGATCAAATATGACCTGGGCAAAACCCTCGGTTGGCGGGAGAAACAGGTGTATGTCGGCGTCGAGTACAGCTACTGGAAAGACAAGTACGGCATCGAAAACAACGCCAACCTCGACACCCATGAAAGCACCACCAGCCTGCTGGTGAAGGTGCACTTCTAAGATGGCCCGCAACCGTGCCCCAAACCTGTCGTCGGTGCGCTGTTGCGGGGCACTTGAGAACGGGCCCTGGAGTCAGTATTCTCCGCGCCCGCCTGAATCCGCTTTAAAAAAAAGCCCGGATTTAATTCCTGACCAGAAAGCCAACTTATCCCGGCCCTGGACGGTACCAAGGCACTCCGACACTCCTCTCAATCGACGGTTCTTGAGCCGCCGAACGGGAGTTTTTTGGTTTTCGAAAGCCTTGGCGCAGCGCTTGCTATTAGCACTGAAGCTGACCGATTGGATGATTTTCTACCGCTACAGATAAAGGCGCCACACCAGAGCGCCGACCTTAAAAAAATAACGTGGAACACCTACTTTTTGGGAGCAACCGAATGAAACGTACGTGCACTAGCCTGATGCTGGCCGGATCCTTGCTGGCCGGGGGCCAGGCCATCGCCGGCGACTTGCTGCAATGGCAGAACAACAGCCTGACCTACCTGTATGGCAAAGACTTCCAGGTCAACCCGCGCATTCAGCAAACCGTGACGTTCGAACACGCCGATGCCTGGAAATACGGCGACAACTTCTTCTTCGTCGACAAGATTTTCTACAACGGCGAGAAGGATTTCAACGCCGGCCCGAACACCTATTACGGCGAGTTCCAGCCACGTATTTCCCTGGGCAAAGTGCTCGACCAAAAGATCGAGTTCGGCCCGATCAAAGACGTGTTGCTGGCGATGACCTACGAGTTTGGCGAAGGCGATACCGAGTCCTACCTGATCGGCCCGGGTTTCGATTTGGCGATCCCCGGTTTCGACTACTTCCAGCTGAACTTCTACCAGCGCCACACCGAAGGCCCGCGCGCGGGTGACAACGTCTGGCAGATCACCCCGGTCTGGTCCTACACCATCCCGGTCGGCGATTCGGACATCCTGATCGATGGCTTCATGGACTGGGTGGTCGACAACGACTCCAACTCCAAAGGCGACTACCACGCCAACCTGCACTTCAATCCGCAGGTCAAATACGACCTTGGCAAGGCGCTGAACCTGGGCGAGAAGCAGCTGTATGTCGGTGTCGAATACGACTACTGGAAGAACAAATACGGTATCGAAGACAGCCAGGGCTTCAAGACCGATCAGAGCGTGACCAGCTTCCTGGTCAAGGTTCACTTCTGATTTAAAGTCAAAAGATCGCAGGCTGCGCCAGCTCCTACATTGAAATGAGTTCCCCTGTAGGAGCTGCCGAAGGCTCCTACATTGGAATGAGTTCCCCTGTAGGAGCTGCCGAAGGCTGCGATCTTTGCTTTAGGTCAACCCCAGAAACCGGCGCAACTCAGCCTTCTTGGCCAACGCATCCCGCCGCCCCAGATCAATCAACTCGCTGCAATACCCCGCCTCGAACAGCAAATAACTCAACACCCCCGCCCCACTTGTCTTCGTCGCCCCCGGCCCACGCAGGAATAGACGCAGTGCCGCCGGCAATTCCTGGCGATGCCGCGCGGCAATTTCATCGATCGGCTGGCTCGGTGAAATCACCAACACCTCCACTGGCGCCACGCCGAGCGTGCGGGTTGGCGTTCCGTCGGGCAGCAGGTGGCTGAACTGATTGAGCCGCTGCAGTAATTCGATGTCGCTTTCCAGGCTGTCAATGAACGTGCTGTTGAGCATGTGCCCGCCGATCTGTGCAAGCGTCGGTTGCTGCCCGGTGTAGGCGCGTTGCAGCGGTTGTTCCGGATCGACCCCGCGCGGGTTGCCGCTGACGCCCACCACCAGCACGCGACTCGCGCCCAGGTGCAGGGCCGGGCTGATCGGCGCGGATTGGCGGACGGCACCGTCACCGAAATACTCTTCGCCGATTTTCACCGGCGCAAACAGCAGCGGGATGGCCGAGCTGGCGAGCAAGTGGTCGACGGTCAATTGGGTGGGCACGCCGATGCGCCGGTGACGCAGCCAGGCGTCGATGGTGCCGCCGCCCTGGTAGAACGTCACGGCCTGACCGGATTCGTAGCCGAACGCGGTGACCGCCACGGCCTGTAACTGCTTTTGTGCGATGGCTTCGGCAATGCCGGTCATGTGCAGTTTGTCGTTCAGCAACCCGCGCAACGGCGAGCTATTGAGCAACGCCACGGGCACCTGCGCGCCGATGCCAAGCAAACTGCGGCTGACGAATCGGCTCGCCTGATGAATCACGCCTGGCCAGTCGCTACGCAACACCAGATGACTGCGAAAACCCTGCCAGAAGGCGGTCAGGCGCTCGATCGCGCCCCGAAAGTCCATCGCGCCGCTGGCGAGGCTGACTGCGTTGATCGCGCCGGCCGAGGTGCCGACGATCACCGGAAACGGATTGTCGGCACCTTCAGGCAGCAGTTCGGCAATTGCCGCCAATACACCCACCTGATAGGCCGCCCGAGCCCCGCCGCCGGAAAGTATCAACCCTGTAACCGGTTCGCCTGGACTCATGCACAACGCTCCATGGTGCTGGATGGGATTTCATTGCCAACTTCTTCCCATGTGGGAGCGAGCCTGCTCGCGAAGGTCGTCAACGATGACGTTTGCAGCCTGATACCCCGCGGAGGTCTCAAGTTCTTCGCGAGCTCGCTCGCTCCTACAGGGGATAGGTGTTTCAACCGCGTTTTGCGTACAGCTTCGGTTCTCCCGGCGGACGGCTCTTGAAGCGGCGATGGGCCCAGAGGTATTGCTCCGGGCAGTCGCGCAAGACGCCTTCGACCCATTGGTTGATCCGCAGGCAATCCGCTTCTTCGCTCTCACCGGGGAAACCTTCGAGCGGCGGGTGGATCACCAGCCGATAACCGCTGCCGTCCGCCAGGCGCTCCTGGGTGAACGGCACCACCAGCGCCTTGCCCAGCCGTGCAAACTTGCTGGTGGCGGTGACGGTCGCGGCCTGAATGCCGAACAGCGGCACGAAAATACTTTGCTTGGCGCCGTAATCCTGATCCGGCGCGTACCAGATCGCGCGGCCGGCCCGCAGGAGCTTGAGCATGCCGCGCACGTCTTCGCGCTCCACGGCCAGTGAATCGAGGTTGTGCCGCTCGCGGCCACTGCGCTGGATGTAATCGAAGAGCGGGTTCTTGTGCTCGCGGTACATGCCGTCGATGGTGTGCTGTTGGCCGAGCAACGCCGCGCCGATTTCCAGCGTGGTGAAATGCACCGCCATCAGAATCACGCCTTTGCCGTCGCGCTGGGCTTTCTTCAGATGCTCCAGACCTTCGACATGCGCCAGTTTCGCCAGACGCTCGCGTGACCACCACCAGCTCATGGCCATTTCGAAAAAGGCGATGCCGGTGGAGGCGAAGTTTTCCTTGAGCAGGCGCTTGCGCTCGGCAGCGGACTTTTCCGGGAAGCACAGTTCCAGATTGCGCCGGGCAATGCGCCGTCGGTCGCCCGCCGCGCGATACATCAATGCGCCGAGGGCACGGCCAATAGACAGCAACGCCGGATACGGCAGCTGAACGATCAGCCACAACAGCCCCAAGCCACACCACAGCGGCCAGAAACGCGGCATAAGAAATGTTTTTCGAAAACGCGGGCGGTCCATTAAAGGTTCCGGAAAGACAATGGCCGCGCATTCTACATCGTTCGACCCGGCTTGCGGCTGGCGAGCGTTCTCGTTATAAGTCTCGGCACTTTTAGTGACAAGCCGTTGTATGCCGACCATGAGCCAAACCGAACCGCAAGACCAGGATCCCGTGTTCCAGTTGAAGGGCAGCATGCTCGCCATTACCGTGCTGGAACTGACCCGAAACGACCTCGAGTCCCTTGATCGGCAACTGGCCGCCAAGGTCGCCCAGGCGCCTGGCTTCTTCAGTAATGCGCCATTGGTGCTGGCGCTGGACAAGCTTCCGGCCAGCGAAGGCGCGGTCGATCTGCCCGGACTGATGCGCGTCTGCCGCCAGCACGGTCTGCGCACCCTGGCGATCCGTGCCAGCCGCATTGAAGACATCGCCGCCGCCATTGCCGTCGACCTCCCGGTGCTGCCGCCGTCCGGCGCCCGCGAGCGTCCGCTGGAAGCGCCCGTCGTGGCGAAGAAGCCGGAAAAACCGCCGGAAGCGACGATCAAACCGACCAAAATCATCACCTCGCCCGTACGCGGCGGCCAGCAGATATACGCCCAGGGCTGTGACCTGGTGGTGATCTCCTCGGTCAGCCCGGGGGCGGAACTTCTCGCCGATGGGAACATCCATGTATACGGCCCGATGCGCGGTCGTGTCTTGGCTGGGGTCAAAGGCGACACGAAAGCCAGGATTTTCTGTCAGCAAATGAGCGCTGAACTGGTCTCCATCGCAGGCCACTACAAGGTTTCGGAGGATCTGCGTCGCGACCCGTTATGGGGTGCGGGCGTACAGGTCAGCCTGTCGGGCGATGTGTTGAACATCATTCGGCTTTAACGGATACTGCCGCATTTTCCAAGCATCTCTAAAACGTAGCGAAAACGGCTCAAACGAAGTAGGAAAAAGGCCAAAAGCCGTGTTTACCCGAGGTAAGCGCCGTTCAGGACCGGATTCCAGCCAAGGCTGTCCGACTGCATCAGTTTTTTATAGAGATGTTTTTCAGGGGCTCAATGTCCTTTTTCCTTAGGGGTGAAACACCTTGGCCAAGATTCTCGTGGTTACATCCGGCAAGGGTGGTGTGGGTAAGACCACCACCAGTGCCGCTATCGGTACCGGCCTCGCACTGCGCGGTCACAAAACAGTTATCGTCGACTTCGACGTGGGTTTGCGTAACCTCGACCTGATCATGGGTTGCGAGCGTCGCGTGGTGTATGACTTCGTCAACGTGGTCAACGGCGAAGCCAACCTGCAACAGGCCCTGATCAAAGACAAGCGCCTGGAAAACCTTTACGTACTGGCCGCCAGCCAGACCCGCGACAAAGACGCGCTGACCGTCGAAGGCGTGGAAAAGGTGCTGATGGCGTTGAAAGAAGACTTCGAATTCGTGGTCTGCGATTCTCCGGCCGGCATCGAGAAAGGCGCCCACCTGGCCATGTATTTCGCTGATGAAGCGATCGTCGTGACCAACCCGGAAGTCTCCTCGGTACGTGACTCGGACCGCATGCTCGGCCTGCTGGCCAGCAAATCGCGTCGCGCCGAAAACGGCGAAGACCCGATCAAGGAACACTTGCTGCTGACCCGTTACAACCCGCAGCGCGTCAGCGATGGCGAAATGCTGGGCGTCGAAGACGTCAAAGAGATTCTCGCCGTGACCCTGCTGGGCGTGATTCCCGAGTCCCAAGCGGTACTCAAGGCGTCCAACTCCGGTGTGCCGGTGATCCTCGACGACCAGAGCGACGCCGGTCAGGCGTACAGCGATGCTGTCGACCGCCTGCTGGGCAAAACCGTGGAGCATCGGTTTCTCGATGTAACGAAGAAAGGATTCTTTGAGCGTCTGTTTGGAGGCCGGTAATGAATATTTTCGACTTCTTTCGTGCTAACAAGAAGCCAAGTACCGCCTCGGTAGCGAAAGAGCGTCTACAGATCATCGTGGCGCATGAACGCGGCCAACGCACAACACCGGACTACCTGCCTGCCTTGCAGAAGGAATTGGTCGAGGTGATTCGCAAGTACGTCAATATCGGGTCCGATGACGTGCATGTCGCCCTGGAAAACCAGGGTAGCTGCTCGATTCTGGAACTCAATATCACCCTGCCGGATCGCTAGTCGATCCTGCTGGAGCCACGGCGGCTCAGGCCCTTCGGCCTTTGTAGGAGCTGCCGCAGGCTGCGATCTTTTGATCTTGTTTTAACTCAAAATCAAAAGATCGCAGCCTGCGGCAGCTCCTACAGAGCGAGGAAGGCCTGAGTCGCCGTTGGCGTTTGTTACGAGGCTGTTTTAATGCCGCTGTCCAACATCCGCATCATCCATCAGGACGCCGCCGTACTGGTGGTGAATAAACCGACCCTGCTGCTCTCCGTCCCCGGCCGGGCCGATGACAACAAGGACTGCCTGATCACCCGCCTGCAGGAAAACGGCTACCCGGAAGCGCGAATCGTCCATCGACTGGACTGGGAAACCTCCGGCATCATTCTGTTGGCCCGTGACCCGGACACTCATCGCGAACTGTCCCGGCAATTTCACGACCGCGAAACCGAAAAGGCCTACACCGCACTCTGCTGGGGCCAGCCGGAGCTGGACAGCGGCAGCATCGATCTGCCCTTGCGCTACGACCCGCCGACCAAACCGCGTCACGTGGTGGACCACGAGTTCGGCAAAAACGCCCTGACCTTCTGGCGTGTGCTGGAACGTTGCGGCGACTGGTGTCGCGTGGAACTGACTCCGATCACCGGCCGCTCCCATCAGTTGCGCGTGCACATGCTTTCCATCGGCCACCCCTTGCTGGGTGACGGGCTCTACGCCCACGAGCAGGCGCTGCCCGCCTGGCCTCGACTGTGCCTGCACGCGAGCATGCTCAGCTTCACCCATCCGCAAACCGGCGAACGCCTGCGCTTCGAATGCCCGGCACCGTTTTAAGCGTTGCCTGCACGCATTCGCACGCTTTTGCATGAGGATTTCATCCGGATGAGTTGTACCGATTCCCTTGAAGCACCCGTCAAGAAAACCCGTCATCAGCTGCTTTACCTGATTTACGGCAATCAGGACGTTTACCGGCGCGAAGCCAAGTTCAGTATTTTGACGGCGCTGTCCCATGCGAAGGACGGCAAGCTGCCGAGCATCAGAATCCTCACGGATCGCCCTGAAGACTACGCCGGCTGGCCGGTTGAAACCGTACGCCTGCAACCGCAGACGTTGACCCTGTGGCAGGGCGAAAACGGCTATCACCATCGGCGCAAAGCCTGTGCCATGGCCGAGGGTCTGAAGCTCGCGGAAAAAACCCTGTTCGTCGATACCGACACGCTGTTTACCCGCGACCCGAACCAGATCTTCAAGCACATCAAGCCCGGGCACTACTTGATGGATCGCCTCGAGTATCACTGGCGGGACGTCTGCGAACGGCCTGAGTACCGCAAACTCGGCGACTGCCTGCGCGCTCACGGCGTCACGGCGGACAACGGCTTCAAGCTCTACAACAGCGGACTCTGCGGCGTGACCGACAGCGATGCGCCCCTGCTGCAAGCGTCGATCCGTCTTATCGACGAATGGACCCGGGACAGCTACGACGTCCATACGATCGAGCAAATTGCCCTGTCGTTCGCGATGCGCGACAAGCCGGTGCGCGAAGCGCGAAAATTCGTCTATCACTACTTCGCCGAAAAACGCTTCTTCCATGGCATGCAGGCATTTTTCTTCTCCCAGCACGGCGAGCAGTTCAGCCCGGAGCTGGTGGAATGGTGCCGCGACGTACCGCGAGTCAAACCGTACCCGTCCGCCTGGCAACGGCTGAAAATCAAATGGAAGCTGCGTAATAAAAAGGGCGCGTTGAAAAAAGTCAGTCGCGATTTGCTCTACGGCAGTGCAGCGCCCGATCATCCGTACTACACGGCATGCCGACACGAATGGTGGGAATCGGCCTCACGGGAAATACTCCGCTGGGACCATGACCGTCAGAAAGCGCTGCTGGGCGCTCATCAAAAAAGCTGGCCCAAGCAACTGCCCAAGCCGCAGAAGCAGGAAGATGAGCAGATCATCATGGCCTACCTGAAAAAACGCATGGCCGAGGCCCGCTGACGCCGCTTGCGAATGTGAGACCCAAAGGCCCGGACCAATACGTTAAACTGGCGCCACTGCTGTCTGGAGCTACTTATGCGCGAAGAGTTGAACCAAGGCCTGATCGATTTTCTCAAGGCCTCCCCTACCCCGTTTCATGCCACCGCCAGCCTGGTTCAGCGCCTGGAAGCGGCGGGCTATCAGCGTCTCGACGAACGCGAGACCTGGACCACCGAGGCCAACGGCCGTTATTACGTGACCCGCAACGACTCCTCGATCGTTGCCTTCAAGATGGGCCGTCACTCGCCGCTGCATGGCGGTATTCGTCTGGTCGGTGCGCATACCGACAGCCCGTGCCTGCGAGTCAAACCCCAGCCCGAACTGCAACGCCAGGGTTTCTGGCAACTGGGCGTCGAAGTCTATGGCGGCGCGCTGCTGGCCCCGTGGTTCGACCGTGACCTGTCCCTGGCTGGCCGCGTGACCTTCCGCCGCGACGGCAAGGTCGAGAGCCAGTTGATCGACTTCAAGGCGCCCATCGCGACCATTCCGAACCTGGCCATCCACCTCAATCGTGAAGCCAACATGGGCTGGGCCATCAATGCCCAGACCGAACTGCCGCCGATCCTCGCGCAATTTGCCGGCGACGAGCGCGTGGACTTCCGCGCCGTGCTGACCAATCAGCTGGCGCTGGAACATGGCCTCAACGCCGACGTGGTGCTCGATTACGAGCTGAGTTTCTACGACACCCAAAGCGCGGCGGTCATCGGTTTGCATGGCGATTTCATCGCCGGTGCGCGCCTGGACAACCTGCTGTCGTGCTACGCCGGCCTGCAAGCCTTGCTCACGGCTGAAACCGACGAAACCTGCGTGCTGGTTGCCAATGACCACGAAGAAGTCGGCTCCTGCTCGGCGTGCGGCGCTGACGGCCCGATGCTGGAGCAGACGCTGCGTCGCCTGTTGCCCGAAGGTGACGAATTCGTCCGGACCATTCAGAAATCTCTGCTGGTTTCAGCAGACAATGCCCACGGCGTTCACCCGAACTACGCCGAAAAGCACGACGCCAACCACGGCCCGAAACTCAATGCCGGCCCGGTGATCAAGGTCAACAGTAACCAGCGTTACGCCACCAACAGCGAAACCGCCGGGTTCTTCCGCCATCTGTGCATGGCCGAAGAAGTGCCGGTGCAGAGCTTCGTGGTGCGCAGCGACATGGGCTGCGGATCGACGATCGGCCCGATCACCGCCAGTCACCTGGGCGTACGCACCGTGGACATCGGCTTGCCGACATTCGCCATGCACTCGATCCGCGAACTGTGCGGCAGCCACGACCTGGCGCACCTGGTCAAAGTGCTGAGCGCGTTCTACGCCTGCCAGGAACTCCCGTAACCCTGTAGGAGCTGCCGCAGGCTGCGATCTTTTGATTCTGACTTAAAGATCGCAGCCTTCGGCAGCTCCTACCTGCATCCCCACGATGCCCAATAGACACCTAGACTTACATCATCCCTTTCGACAAGGTAGTCGCTCCATGATCACGATGTCTTCGTTTCACGCCATGCTGATCCCGATTCTGAGCGGGATGATCCTGCTGGCCATCGGCTTCAATTTCCGCGACAAGAATGCCGGTGTGTTCGCCATGTGGATCGGCATGCTGACCATCCTCGCCACGGTGGTTTTCAAGATCCTCGCCAAACTCAACGAATAAATCCTCGCCCCGGCTCGCATTGATTTTGGCGGGCTCGTACACTCGGTCGATCCGCTCCTTTGAAGGTTGACCGCCTAGTGTTCGCTCGTCTTTTCGCCCTGCCGTCTCTTTTCCTCGTCTGCCTGATGACGCTGCTACCGCTGGCGCCGGCCCAGGCAGCCGGTCTGCCGAGCCTGCTCAGCGGCTCCGCAAAAACCCAGCCCGAAGCGCAAGAACCTCTGGGGCAGTCCCTGGACGAAGTCATCAAGTCGCTGGAGAACGACCAGCAACGATCGAAATTGCTCGCAGACCTGAAGAAACTGCGCGACGCCACCAAGAAAGCCCAACCCGCCGCCGAACAAGGCGTGCTGGGTCTGATTGGCGGCACCCTGGCGACGTTCGAGAAACAGTTTTCCGGCGCCGACAGTCCGCTCACGCGCTGGTCCGACGAGTTCAATCTGGCCAGGGACGAACTGACAGCGCTGGCACTACCGGTCAATGAATGGCTGCCGATGATCTTTGCCTTCGCGATGATTCTGATGGTCTGGAGCCTGCTGGCCGCCGCGTTGATCTGGCTCGGGCACCGGGTGCGGATGCGCTTCGGCCTGACCGAGGAACTGCCGCAACACCCCAAGGCCCTCGACATGCTGCGCTTTGCCCTGCGCAAACTCGGTCCATGGCTGATTGCGCTGGTGATCACCGTGTACATGAGTTACGCCTTGCCCTCGTCACTGGGCAAAAGCCTGGCAATGGTGCTGGCCTATGCGCTGGTGGTCGGCACGTGTTTTTCGGCGATCTGCGTGATTGCCTTTTCCCTGCTGGACGGTCCGCACCGCCACCGCGCCTTGTACATCCTGCGCCATCAGGCCTTTCGGCCGTTGTGGCTGATCGGCAGTTTCGCCGCTTTCGGCGAAGCCTTGAGCGACCCGCGACTGGTTACCAGCCTCGGCACTCACCTGGCGCATTCCGCTGCCACCGTGGCCAACGTGCTGGCGGCGCTGTCCACCGGACTGTTCATCCTGCGTTTCCGCCGCCCCATCGCCCACTTGATCCGCAACCAGCCGCTGTCCCGACGCCTGACCCGCCGCGCGCTCAGCGACACCATCGATATTCTCGGGACCTTCTGGTACGTGCCGGCGCTGGTGCTGGTGGCCATTTCGCTCTTCGCCACGTTCGTCTCCGCCGGCGATACCAGCACCGCGTTGCGCCAGGCACTGATCTGCACCGTGTTGCTGGTGCTGTGCATGGTCATCAACGGCCTGGTGCGCCGTCATTCGCTGAAACCGCAACGCGGGGTGAAGCGTCATGCGCTGTATTCAGACCGCTTGAAAAGCTTCTTCTACACCCTCGTTCATTTAGTGGTGTGGCTGGCGTTCGTCGAACTGGGGCTGCGGGTCTGGGGCATGTCGCTGATTGCGTTTACCGAAGGCGAAGGACATGAAGTCAGCGTCAAACTGTTCAGCCTCGGCGGCACCCTGATTTTTGCCTGGCTGATCTGGATTCTCAGTGACACCGCCGTGCACCACGCCCTCACCCGTTCGCGCAAAGGCCTGGCCAATGCCCGCGCACAAACGATGATGCCGCTGATCCGCAACGTGTTGTTCGTGGCGATTTTCATCGTCGCGCTGATCGTCGCCCTGGCGAACATGGGCATGAACGTCACGCCACTGCTGGCCGGTGCCGGCGTGATCGGTCTGGCCATCGGTTTCGGCGCGCAATCGCTGGTGGCCGACCTGATCACCGGGCTATTCATCATCATCGAAGATTCGCTGGCCATCGACGACTACGTGGATGTCGGCGGTCACCTCGGCACTGTCGAAGGGCTGACCATCCGCACGGTGCGCCTGCGGGACATCGACGGCATCGTTCACACCATCCCGTTCAGCGAGATCAAAAGCATCAAGAACTACTCGCGGGAATTCGGCTACGCGATCTTCCGCGTGGCGATCCCCTCGAACATGGACATCGATAACGCGATCAAACTGATGCGCGACGTCGGCCAGAAGATGCGCACCGATCCGCTGCAGCGCCGCAACATCTGGTCGCCGCTGGAGATCCAGGGCGTCGAAAGCTTCGAGTCGGGCAACGCGATTCTTCGCGCCCGATTCAAGACCGCGCCGATCAAGCAGTGGGAAGTGTCCCGCGCCTTCAACCTGTCGCTCAAGCGCCATCTGGACGAAGCCGGCTTCGACCTGGCGACCCCACGCATGAGCGTGCAAGTGGTCACAGCGGGTGGCGGCCCGGCCACGGAATAACCCGCCCCTTGTAGGAGCGAGCTTGCTCGCGATGGACGTTCAGCCACCGCGCTCATTCAGGCAGCGCACGTAATCGTTCACGACCATCGCGAGCAAGCTCGCTCCCACAGGGTTCGCGGCAGTCGTGGGATGGGCAGCGCTCACAAAACGCAGGCAAAAAAAATCCCCGAACCAGTCGGGGATTTTTTATGTTCGATCAATCAGCCCGGGAGCGGATCAATCTTCGCGATAGCGACGCAGCTTCAACTGCTTACCGGCAACGCGAGTGTCCTTCAGCTTGGTCAGCAGACGCTCCAGACCATCTTCCGGCAGCTCGACGAGGCTGAAGCTGTCACGCACCTGGATGCGACCGATGGCTTCACGCGCCAGACCACCTTCGTTGAGGATCGCGCCCAGCAGGTTTTTCGCAGCGATACCATCACGCGCACCCAGCGCGGTACGGCAACGAGCACGGCCTTCGGCCAATGGAACCGGAGCACGACGCTCACGATCACCACGGTCCGGACGGTCGCCGGTACGCTCTGGACGATCGCCACGCGGTGCATTGTTCGGCACCAGTGGACGTTCTTTCTCGATGGCAGCCAGGGTCAGCGCCTGAGCGTTGGTGGCCTTGCGCAGCAAAGCAGCGGCGAGTGCACGCGGAGTGCAACCGATGTCGGCGGTCAGGCGATCGAGCAGATCACCGTGAGTCGATTCGGCATCGCCAACCAGCGGCGACAGGCTGTTGGTCAGTTTCTTGATGCGGGCATCGAGAACAGCCTGAGCGTCCGGCAGGCGGACTTCAGCAACCTTTTGACCGGTTACACGCTCGATCACTTGCAGCATGCGGCGCTCACGCGGAGTCACCAGCAACAGTGCACGACCTTCGCGACCGGCACGGCCAGTACGGCCGATACGGTGAACGTAGGACTCAGGATCGTACGGCATGTCAACGTTGAACACGTGAGTGATGCGCGGAACGTCCAGGCCACGAGCAGCAACGTCGGTCGCCACAACGATGTCCAGGCGGCCATCCTTGAGGGAGTCGATGACGCGCTCACGCTGGTTCTGGGCAATGTCACCGTTCAGCGCAGCGGCTTTGTAGCCTTTGGCTTCCAGGGCGCTGGCCAGGTCCAGGGTCGCTTGCTTGGTGCGCACGAACATGATCAGGGCGTCGAAGTCTTCGACTTCCAGCAGGCTCAATACAGCCGAGGTCTTCTGGTCAGCGTGAACCAACAGGTGAGCCTGTTCGATCGCGGTAACGGTCTGGGTCTTGGTCTGGATCTTCACGTGTTGCGGATCGCGCAGATGGCGCTCGGCAATGGCACGGATCGACTGCGGCAAGGTGGCCGAGAACAATACGGTCTGACGGGTTGCAGGCAGAGACTTGAAGATGACTTCCAGGTCGTCCATGAAACCCAGTTTGAGCATTTCGTCGGCTTCGTCGAGAACCAGGTGGTTCACGGTCGACAGGACTTTTTCGTCGCGACGCAGGTGGTCACACAGACGGCCCGGGGTGGCGACAACGATCTGTGCGCCGTTACGGATTGCTTTCAGTTGTGGGCCCATAGGCGCGCCGCCGTAAACGGCCACAACGGTAACGCCTGGCATTTGCTTGGCGTAGGTTTCGAAAGCGGTTGCTACTTGCAGCGCCAACTCACGGGTTGGCGCCAGGATCAGGGCTTGCGGTTCGCGCTTTGCAGGATCGATGCAATGGAGAATTGGCAGTGCGAACGCGGCGGTTTTACCCGTACCGGTTTGCGCCTGACCGATCATGTCCTGGCCGGCCATGATGATCGGGATCGATTGCTGCTGAATAGCCGAAGGCTCTTCGTAGCCAGTCGCGATGACGGCTGCAAGAATGTTCGGATTAAGATTAAAAGCGGCGAATCCGCCGGTTTCCTGGGTCATGGGTCTGCCTCTAAGTGCATCCGCAAAGACCCATGCTCCAAAGCTGCGCATGCCGTGTAAGACTCAAGAGTCGCCCTGGCAGCTTTGTCGGCGGGGATTTGCGAAAACGAATGAATGAAAAAGATTCGTCAAGGGAGAGTCCGCTGTGCGGACGTGCAGCCGAAGCTGACTTCGGGGAATTGCGCTACCTAAACGCGGCCCGGTTAAAGGCCGGCGCGCACTATACCGGAATTTGCCCAAAAAGGGAGCATTATTTGTCGGAAAACTGACGGATACACCGTTGTGTCACAGGCTTTGCGGATAATCGTGCAACGGTCTATTTTTCAAAGGCCCGGCCCTGCTGGCGATGGCGCTAAAACGGTTCATCGTGGTGACGCAAATCTGCACGCTGACCTGTCCCTTCCACCCCCCCTTCCCTCCCGAGGAGTTGCGCCATGAACCAGCCCGCTTGCAGTCGCGTCACCCGTGAGCGCCACGGCCACGTTTTAATGATCGGCCTTGATCGGGTGGCGAAACGCAACGCCTTCGACCTCGACCTGCTCAACGCGCTGAGCCTGGCCTACGGCGAGTTCGAGGCCGACAGCGAGGCGCGGGTGGCGGTGGTGTTCGCTCATGGCGAACATTTCACCGCCGGGCTCGATCTGGTCAGCGCCAGCGCAGCCCTGGCCGAAGGCTGGCAGGCGCCGCCCGGGGGGTGTGACCCATGGGGTGTGTTTGCCGGGCCGAGGGTCAGTAAACCGGTGATCGTCGCCGCGCAGGGCTATTGCCTGACCATTGGCATCGAGCTGATGCTGGCCGCCGACATCAACCTGTGTGCCAGCAACACCCGATTCGCCCAGAAAGAAGTGCAGCGCGGGATTTTCCCGTTTGGCGGCGCCACGCTGCGCCTGCACCAGGTAGCCGGCTGGGGCAATGCCATGCGCTGGTTGCTGACCGGGGATGAGTTCGATGCGCATGACGCGTTGCATCTGGGCCTGGTGCAGGAAGTCATGGCCAGCGAAGACCTGCTGCCGCGAGCGATGGAACTGGCCGAACGGATCGCCCGGCAGGCGCCACTGGGGGTTCGGGCCACGTTGATGTCGGCGCGACAGGCGCGCTATGAAGGGGAAACCGCGGCGGCGCTAGGGTTGCCGCCGTTGGTGAAGAAGTTGTTGGCGAGTGAGGATGCCAAAGAGGGCGTGCGGTCTCTGATCGAAAAGCGACCGGGAGTTTTCAAAGGCTGCTGAGCCATTTGTCACACCCATCACCGTGTAGGAGCTGCCGAAGGCTGCGATCTTTTGATCTTGCTCTTTTGGCGTCTTCAAATGCGCTGTAAATCAAGATCGAAAGATCGCAGCCTTCGGCAGCTCCTACGGGTGTTATCAGGTAGCCGGGCGAATCGCCTTGATCAGCGACTGCAATGAGTAGCCCAACTGCGGTGCCAGCCCTTCGGCACGCGCAATCAACCCCTCCATGTCCAACTCCTGATCCAGCTCGGAAGGCACGATCAGAATCACGTTGCCCTCCTTCACCGGCAGTTCCCAATAATGCCGGTGATACAGCCCGCGCAACAACGCCGCGCCCAACGGTTTGCCGTCGTCGGTGGCCCATTGATTGATCACCAGCCAGCCGCCCGGATTCAGGCGTTTCTGACAGTTTTCCAGAAAGCGCCAGGCCAGGTGCCCGACACCCGGGCCAACATCGGTATAAAGGTCGACGAAAATCAGGTCGGCCGGCTCGGCAGTGTCCAGCAACTCCAGCGCATCGCCAACGCGGATATACAATCGCGGATCATCATCCAGCCCAAGGTATTCGATGGCCAGGCGCGGCACGTCGGGACGCAGCTCGATGGCCTCGACGTCTTCCAGCGGCAAAAACTTCAGGCACGCCTGGGTCAGCGTGCCCGCACCGAGGCCGAGGAACAGCGCACTTTCCGGCTGTTCGTGGCACAACGCACCGATCAGCATCGCGCGGGTGTAGTCGTACTCGAGCCAGCTGGGATCAGCGGTAAACACGCAGCTCTGTTCGATGGCATCACCGAACTCGAGAAAACGGTAATCGGCCACTTCCAGCACGCGGATCACGCCGAACTCGTCCTGTACCTCGGCGAGCAGATGCTCGACGCGCTCCTCAGTCATTTCGTCTCCAGATCGTTGCCGGCCGCGCCGCAACATAAAGCGGCAAAGGCGCAATTGTCCGCGAAGCGACGGGAACAGGTCACGCACTAATTTGCTGATAACATGGCCGTCCGAGCGTAAAACAACCGAGACCGTGATGAGCCAACCCTGGAGCCCTGACAGCTGGCGCGCCCTGCCGATCCAGCAACAACCCCACTACCCCGACGCTGCGCATTTGCTGCAGGTCGAGCAAACCCTGGCGAGCTACCCGCCGCTGGTGTTTGCCGGTGAAGCCCGGGAGTTGCGCCGTCAGTTTGCCGAAGTGACCCAGGGTCGCGCGTTTCTGTTGCAGGGCGGCGATTGCGCCGAGAGCTTCGCCGAGTTCTCCGCCGCGAAAATTCGCGACACCTTCAAAGTACTGCTGCAAATGGCCATCGTCATGACCTTCGCCGCCGGTTGCCCGGTAGTCAAGGTCGGGCGCATGGCCGGCCAGTTTGCCAAACCGCGTTCGGCCAACGACGAAACCATCAACGGCGTGACCCTGCCGGCCTACCGTGGCGACATCGTCAACGGCATCGGCTTTGATGAGAAAAGTCGCGTGCCGGACCCGGAGCGCCTGCTCCAGTCCTATCACCAGTCCACCGCTACCCTGAACCTGCTGCGTGCTTTCGCCCAGGGTGGATTTGCCGACCTGCACCAGGTGCACAAGTGGAACCTGGACTTCATCGCCAACTCGGCACTGGCAGAAAAATACAGCCACCTCGCCGACCGCATCGATGAAACCCTGGCCTTCATGCGCGCCTGCGGCATGGACAGTTCGCCGCAACTGCGCGAAACCAGTTTCTTCACCGCTCACGAAGCCCTGCTGTTGAACTACGAAGAAGCCTTCGTGCGTCGCGATAGCCTGACCAACGATTACTACGATTGCTCGGCGCACATGCTGTGGATCGGCGACCGCACCCGTCAGCTCGACGGTGCCCATGTCGAATTCCTGCGCGGTGTGAACAATCCGATCGGGGTCAAGGTCGGCCCGAGCATGAATCCCGAAGACCTGATTCGCCTGATCGACGTGCTCAACCCGGACAACGATCCGGGGCGCTTGAACCTGATTGCGCGGATGGGCGCGAACAAGGTCGGCGATCATTTGCCGGCGTTGATCCGCGCGGTGCAGCGCGAAGGCAAGCAAGTGCTCTGGAGTAGCGACCCGATGCACGGCAACACCATCAAGGCCAGCAGCGGCTACAAAACCCGCGACTTTGCGCAGATCCTCGGCGAGGTGAAGCAGTTCTTCCAGGTTCACGAGGCGGAAGGCACCTATGCCGGTGGTATCCACATCGAAATGACCGGGCAGAATGTCACCGAATGCATCGGTGGCGCACGGCCGATTACCGAAGACGGGCTGTCGGACCGGTATCACACCCATTGTGATCCGCGGATGAATGCGGATCAGTCGCTGGAACTGGCATTTCTCATTGCCGAAACCCTGAAGCAAGTGCGACGGTGAATGTAGGAGCTGCCGAAGGCTGCGATCTTTTGATTCTGATTTGATTCGGGACCGCAAAAAGATCGCAGCCTGCGGCAGCTCCTACACGCGAATGCGTCAGCTCAATCACCATCGAATTGCGCCAATGCCACCCGCAACCGCCCCGCACTCTCCCGCTGACAATTCAACTGCACCCGTTCCAGCCCCAGCCAATCCGCCATCCGCCGCAAATTGCCCGCCAGCGCCAGCATCCCTTCGTCATCCAGCCCCGGTTCCTCTTCATGAACCGCATGAACCGCCAACCTGCTCAACACCCGCTCGGCACGCAAATCCACCCGCGCCGCAATCCGTTCATTGTGCAAAAACGGCAATACGTAATAGCCATAAACCCGCTTGTCCGGCGGCGTGTAAATCTCCAGCCGATAGCGGAAATCGAACAACCGCTCGGTGCGGCTGCGCTCCCAGATCAATGAATCGAAGGGTGACAGCAGCGCACTCGCTTCAACCTTGCGCGGCACTGTCGGATCGGGAAGACAAAACGCTGGTTGCCGCCAACCCTGCACGTCGCAGGTCACCAACTTACCCGCCTCGACCAGTTCCGCGAGACGCGGACGCGCATCGCCGGGGCTCAGGCGAAAGTAGTCACGCAGGTCCTTTTCAGTCGCTACACCCAAGGCCGTCGCGGCATGCAGCAACAGGCCACGTTGGGCCTCGGCCTCCGGGAGCAATGGTTGCTGGAGAATCGCCGAGGGAATCACCCGTTCCGGCAAATCATACAGCCGCTCGAATCCGCGGCGTCCGGCCACTGTCACTTCACCGGCGGCAAACAGCCATTCCAGCGCATGCTTTTCCGCACTCCAGTCCCACCATGGCCCGGCCCGTTCCTGACGGGTCGAAAGACTGCCGGCACCCAACGCACCCAGTTCCTGAACCGAGGCCAACACCCGGCGAATGACGTCCTGTTGTTCACGCCCGAAACGCGCCAGTTGCTGATAGATGTCCTCGCCTCGACTGGCGCGTGCCATGCGCCAGCGCATCAACGGGTACATCGACAATGGCAGTAACGAGGCTTCGTGCCCCCAATACTCGAACAGCGTGCGTCGCCGGCCCGAACTCCAGGCAGCCTGGTCAAGCACGGCGTGTGAGTAGTTGCCGAGACGGGAAAACAAGGGAAGGTAGTGCGAACGCACCAGCGCATTGACCGAATCGATCTGCAGAATGCCCAGCCGCTCGATCAGACGATTGAGCTGAAGCGCTTTTATCGTTGCTGGCGGCTGGCGCCCGTTGAACCCTTGGGCGGCCAGCGCCAGGCGTCGAGCCTGTTTGAGGGAAAAGGACAGCGTTGCGGGCATGAGCATCTCCTTGTCTGCTCGCAACCTACCTCACCGGGAGACGGTTTGTGTAGTTGTGGGTAACTCATTTGTGCATCGGGTCATCCCAGAATGGGCGGATGCTTTCGTGCTCGACATCCGCACGACTGAGCCCGATGTCCTTCAACGCTTCGTCGCTCATGCCCGCCAGCAATTCGCGCTCACGGTGCAGCTCGTACCAGCGGCTGATCTTGTGCAACAAATCGGACACGACGTGGATGGAATGTTTTTCGACGTCGACATAGCCTTTTTGACCTTTCATCTTGTTGCCCTCCGTTTGGGATGGCTCAAGTGTCGCGCCGGGGCTAAGATCAATCCAACGAATGTTTCTGATGCAACACATCTCGGAGATTGATGAATGTCCGCCTACCCGAGTATCGACACCGACGTGCTGCGCACCTTTGTCGCCATCGCCGATCAGGGCGGTTTTACCCGCGCCGGTGAGTTGGTCAACCGCACGCAATCCGCCGTGAGCATGCAAATGAAGCGGCTGGAAGAGGACGTGTTGCAGCGTCAGTTGTTCCAGCGCGATGGCCGGCAGGTGCGACTGACCGCTGAGGGCCAGGTGTTGCTCGGTTACGCCCGGCGCATCCTGAAATTGCACAGCGAAGTGTTCAACACGCTGCGCGAGCCGCACATGGTCGGCACGGTTCGAATCGGCACGCCGGACGATTACGTGATGCGTTTTCTGCCGGGAATTCTGCGGCGCTTTGCCCAGTCGTATCCGCTGATCCAGATCGAGGTTCACTGCGAATCATCAAAACAATTGCTGCTGCGTCAGGACCTCGACTTGTCCATCGTCACCCGCGAGCCGGGCAACGAGATCGGCCAGTTGTTGCGCAAGGAACGCTTTGTCTGGGCCGAGGCGCAATGTTTCAGTGTTCACGAGCAAACGCCGTTGCCGCTGGCGATGTTCAACAGTGACTGTTTCTGCCGGCTCTGGGCCTGCAACGCGCTGGACGCCATGGACCGTGATTATCGCGTTGCCTACAACAGTTCCAGCCTGTCGGCGATCATGGCGGTGGTCAGTGCCGGCCTGGCCATCACCGCGCAACTGGAAAGCCTGATCACCCCGGACTTGCGCATTCTCGGTGAAGCCGAGAACCTGCCGGTGTTGCCGGAGGCGAGCATCATGCTGCTGCGCAACTTGCACAACCCCTCGCCGATCACCGAATGCCTGGCCGAACACATCGTCGAAGGCTTCAAACTTTAAAGGCGAGCATCACCGCGCACAGCACCAGGAAGCCGCAGAACAAGCCGCGCAACAGCCGCTCCGGCAAGGCGTGGGCAATCTTCACGCCCCAACTGATGCTCAGCAGGCCACCCACCGCCAACGGCACGCCGATCATCCAGTCCACTTGATGATGCACGGCATACGTCACTAGCGTGACGCCGGTGCTGGGCAACGCCAGTGCCAGCGACAAACCCTGAGCAACCACCTGGGTGGTGCCGAACAGACTGGTCAGCACCGGCGTCGCCACCACTGCCCCGCCCACGCCAAACAATCCGCCCATGGTCCCGGACGCCGCGCCGAGCACCCCCAGCCACGGCCACGAGTAATTCATCTGCGTAGACGCCGGCGCTTTGGCAGAAAACATGCGCAGCAGGTTGTAGGCCGACAGTGCGACCAGGAAGGCGACAAATCCGATGCGCATGGTTTGCGCGTCAATGCCCACCGCCCAGATAGAACCGATCCAGGCAAAACAAAACCCCATCGAGGCCAGCGGCAATGCGTGGCGCAATTCAATCTTGTTGCGCTGGTGATAGCGCCATAACGCCAGCATGACGTTGGGAACCACCATCACCAGCGCCGTGCCTTGTGCAATCTGCTGGTCAAGACCAAACAACACGCCCAGCAACGGAATGGCGATCAAACCGCCACCAATGCCGAACAACCCGCCCAGGGTGCCGAGCGCTGCGCCGAACACCAGGTACATCAAAAACTCAATCACGGTCGAATTCCTATCCTTTCAGGCCCCTCATCCTACGCAGTCGAGGCTGGCGGGGAAACGCACAGCAACGCACAATGGCTGTGCCAACTTTGCACAAGCAACGGTAATAGCATGAACCCCAATCAATTGACCGACCAACTGGGCCTGTTTCTCGATGTACTGGAAACCGGCAGCTTTTCCGCCGCCTCGCGCCGTCACCCGCTGACCCCCTCGGCGGTAGCCCGGCGCATCGACAGCCTGGAAAACGCAGTTGGCAGCCAGTTGTTCATTCGCAGTACCCACGCAGTGCGCGCGACGCCGGCGGGCCTGGCATTTGCCGAGCGCGCGCGGCGGATCGTGGCGGAGCTTCAGCTGGCCCGGGCTGAAGCAGTGTCCCTGAGCAGCGCCCCGGAAGGGCTGATCCGGATCGACGCGCCGGCCGCTTTTGGCCGGCGGCATCTGGCACCGGTGATTGCCGATTTCTTGATGCTCTACCCCGGTCTCGACGTGCAACTGCACCTGATCGACAGTTTCGTCGACATGCAGGGTTTGAACCTTGGCAAGGTCGATCTGGTGCTGCGCGCCGGGCAAATGGCCGATACCCGGCTGGTGGCTACGCCGCTGGCGAGCATGCTGCGCATCGCCTGCGCCAGCCCCGAATACTTGCAACGTCGCGGCCTGCCGACCGCTCCTGCGCAACTCAATGAACACGATGGCCTCGACTGGGATGGCCTGGCCCCGCCGTTCGCCTGGCGCTTCGAACGCAATGGGCAGCTGCATTTACACCGCCCCGGACGCATCCGCATGAGCGCCAACAATGCCGAGGCGTTGCTGTGCGGCGCGCTGGCCGGGCTGGGTATCGCGCACTTGCCGACCTGGCTGACCAGCGAATACCTGTTGCGCGGTGAATTACTGCCGTTGTTCTGCGAAAACGGTTTGCCTGCCCCGGAAACCACCGGTATCTACGCCTTGCGTCTGGAGCAGCAACCCAATTCCCGCAGTCGCTTGCTGCTGGAATACCTGAAGACACGTTTCAGCCCGATTCCGCCGTGGGATCTGGCATTGCACGCCAACCTCGAACGCCACTAGTCGAGAATTATCTGGCGCATTAAACATTCGCCCGCTAGATTCATGAAATCACTGATCAAGGCTTCACCATGACCACCCAACGCAACACCCCGGATAACTGCGACGACCTGTTGCTGGACAATCAGGCCTGCTTCGCCCTGCACTCCACCTCACTGCTGCTGACCAAGGTCTACAAGCCCTTGCTGCAAGCGCTGGGGCTGACCTATCCGCAGTATTTGGCGATGATGGTGCTGTGGGAGCGGGACGGTTTGACCGTAGGCGAAATCAGCGCGCGACTGCTGACCGATCCCGGCTCGCTGACGCCGCTGCTCAAACGCCTCGAAGTCGAAGGCTTGCTCAGCCGCACCCGCAGCCGAGAGGACGAGCGCGTGGTGATTGTCGAACTGACTGAACAGGGCCGTGCGTTGCGAGAACAGGCACGCAGCGTTCCCCAGTGCATCCTCGGCGCCAGCGGCCTGACCCTTGAGCGGCTGCAGGCCTTGCAAGCGGAGCTGCAAGTGCTGCGCAGCAATCTGCAGGACAGCCTTTAACCTCGAGACAACTAAAAATCCCTGTGGGAGCGAGCTTGCTCGCGAAGACGCCGTGTCAGTCGCCATCATTGTTGAATGACACACCGCCTTCGCGAGCAAGATCGCTCCCACATTTGGTTTTGCGCTTCTCTTAAATGCCTGTCCCGGCAGTCCCGCCCAGTTGCGACGAAATAATTTGAAATTTTATCTTGCGCGCAAACTATTAGCGCGATACATTCATCTCGCCACTTACTTAGCGCGCAAACAGTTAGCGCGAACAACCAAGAACGAACGAGGCTCACATCATGCAAACTCTCTACACCGCAATCGCAACCTCCACTGGCGGCCGTGACGGTCGTGCGGTTTCCAGCGACAACATCCTCGACGTCAAACTCGCCACCCCGAAAGAACTCGGCGGTGCCGGCGGTGCAGCCACCAACCCTGAACAGCTGTTCGCCGCCGGTTACTCGGCCTGCTTCATCGGCGCACTGAAGTTCGTTGCCAGCCAGACCAAACGAACCATTCCGAACGACGCTTCGATCACTGCCCACGTCGGCATCGGTCAGATCCCTGGCGGTTTCGGCCTGGACATCGACCTGCACATCAGCCTGCCGGGCCTCGAACAAGCCGATGCGCAAACCCTGGTCGATGCGGCCCACCAGGTCTGCCCGTACTCCAACGCCACCCGCGGCAATGTTGAAGTGCGCCTGCACGTTACCGTGTAATCAAAAGATCGCAGCCTCGTTTTACTCGACAGCTCCTACAGAGATATGCAGAACCCATGTAGGAGCTGTCGAGTAAAACGAGGCTGCGATCCCTTGATTTTCAGGCACAAAAAAGCCCGACTCAATGGTCGGGCTTTTTCATTCCTGAAGCTGTGCTTATTTGGCACGGCCTTTATAGGAACCGCCTTCGCGGGTATCGATTTCGATTTTGTCGCCGATTTCGATGAAGTCAGCCACTTGCAACTCAGTACCGTTGCTCAGCTTGGCAGGCTTCATGACTTTACCGGAAGTGTCACCGCGAGCGGAGCCTTCGGTGTAGTCAACCACACGCACGATGGTGGTCGGCAGTTCTACGGAAACCAGACGCTCTTCGAAGAAGATCGCTTCGCAAACATCGGTCATGCCTTCTTCAACGAAAGGCAGAACGGCTTCGATGTCTTCAGCGTTCAGCTCGTACATGGTGTAGTCGGTGGTGTCCATGAACGTGTAGGTGTCGCCGCTGATGAAGGACAGAGTCGCTTCTTTGCGGTCGAGAATTACGTCGTCCAGTTTGTCGTCAGCGCTGTAAACGATCTCGGTCTTGTAACCGGTCAGCAGGTTTTTCAGCTTGGTCTTCATGATCGCGCTGTTACGACCGGATTTGGTGAATTCAGCTTTCTGAACCAACCATGGATCGTTTTCGAGACGGATCACGGTACCGGGTTTCAGTTCTTTACCAGTTTTCATTACGAATATCCGAATTTGGATGGGATTTACAAAAATCTAGGCCGCGTATCATATCCAATTTAGGTAAAACTGTACCAGCGCTGCGGCAAGATCTGCCTGCAAGGCCTGTTCCAGACACCACGCCTCGGCATGTTTTTGAAGTTCCGGCCAGTGATTACGGGTGGTCAACCAGTGAGCCGACACATCATGCCCGGCATTCCACGCCCGCCAAAGCCCGCTGATCGCCTCGCAGGCAGGTGCCGACAGACCTTTTGTGTACAGCGAGAGGAAGGCGTCGAGCTTGTCCAGATGAATGTCTTCGTCCTGGCGATAGATGTGCCAGAGCAGCGGGCGGCCCGCCCATTGCGCCCGAACAAAGGAATCTTCGCCACGCACGGCATTGAAATCACAGCACCAGAGCAACTGATCGTACTGATCCTGCCGGACGAACGGCAGCACTTGCACAGTTACTGAGCTGCGCACATGCACCGCGCCGGCGGCCATACTTTCAACGCCGAGCCAGCGCTCGACATCCCCGAGAATCCGCCCTTCGGGCACCAGCACATGCGTGGGCGCCGAATCCGCAGCCATAACGTCCAGCCAACTGGCCAGCCCGGCATTTTCGTAGGCAAACAGCGAGATCAGTTGCGCGCCTTGCACAGGATTGATCCCCAGGCCTCGCAAGAATAGTCGCTGAGCCTCGGGCCTTTGCTGAAATTGCCGGCGACGTTCAAGCAATCCGCTTTCACGCAGCAACCCACCTGTGCCCTTCTGGAAACCGGGAAAGAAAAAGATCTTCTGCACGTTTTTGTATTTCACCGACGGCAGCCCGTGGCAGCCGATCACCCAGTCCTCGGCACTCAGATAATCGAGGTTCATCCACAGCGGCGGCTTCTCCCGCGCGGCCATGGCGTCCATATAGGCACCGGGCAATTGGCAGGCGAACGCGGCGATCACCACATCAGCGGCGTCGGTGGGCAACCAGTCGGCAGGCCACTGGCGGACATCGACACCTTCCTGCCACTGTTGCCCGGCATGCACGTCAATGTCCGGGCACAGTCGCTCAAACGCCCGCAAGTCGTCGACCCACAGACGCACGTCCAGCCCGTGCTCGGCCACCAATTGGCGGGCCAGACGCCAGGTCACGCCGATGTCGCCGAAATTATCGACGACGGTACAAAAAATATCCCAGCGGGTGTTCAGTTCAGGCATTCCAGGCTCCCGTTGGCAAAGGCGCCGATTGTCCGCATAAATTACCCCGTGCAGAAGAGCCGACGGCGATTAATCTTCATGCGACAATCGCCACTCGCCCGCGACCACCCGCCAGGAGGCAGTCATGCCCTACCGTCCCAACCCGCGCCGCCCGCTGCCGATCCGGCTCAATGCGTTGCAACTGAGTGGCAGCATTGCCCTCGGAGTGTGGCTGGGATTCCTCGCCATCGCGCTGAGCTGCTGGATTGCCGCGCGCCTGTTGTTCAGCGAGCAATTGGCCCCGGTTGCACAAGCGGTCGAGCAACTGGCGAAACCGCCAGTGGTGGTGCAACCGGCGCCGGACATTCCTGCGCAGAGCCCACTGTTCGAGCAGTACGAGGAGAACCTGCGCAAGAACGAGCAGCAGCAGCGCCTGGATCAGGCCCGCAGCACCCGGCGCAATCAGGCCAATCCGAAATGCCAGTTCTGGCTGCAACAGGACCAGACCGCACCGAGCGAAAAAAGCCGCGCCAACGTCCTGCAATTCTGCGATTGATCATGAATAAGCAAACGGTCCACCAACTGATTATCGACAAGCTGCGGATCGATCTCGACATCGCCGAGCGTGCCGCGCAAACCGCCTACGAAACCGCGACCCACGAAGAAAACATCGCCGAGAACAAGTACGACACGCTGGGTCTGGAGGCGTCTTATCTGGCGGCCGGGCAGGCCCGGCGCGTTGAGGAAATCAAGCAATCATTGACGCTGTGCCAGAACTTGAATCTGCGGCCGTACGACGAACAGCGCGGCATCGAAGTCGGTGCGCTGCTTGGCCTTGAGGATGAAAAGGGTCGTGAGCAATGGTTGTTTCTCGCCCCTGATGCCGCAGGTTTGAAGGTCGATCTGGTGGGGCAATGGATTACCGTCATCACCCCTCGCTCCCCGCTGGGCAAAAGCTTGCTGGGCAAGTTCGAAGGGGACGAGGTGGAGATTCTGGTGGCCGGCGCCCGGCAACAGTTTTCTGTTACCGAGGTGATCTGACCAAGGCAGGACGCCCCTTAGTGGACGGGCAGTTCGACGCCGTCGAACAGCTCTTCCAGCTCCTGCTTGTTGTGGCATTGAATGGCTTTGGCCATGACTTCGCGGGTCAGGTGCGGGGCGAACTTCTCGATGAAGTCGCACATGAAGCCACGCAGGAAGGTGCCGCGACGGAAACCGATTTTGGTGATGCTGGATTCGAACAAATCGCTGGCATCGAGCATGACCAGGTCGCTGTCGAGTTTGGCGTCGACCGCCATTTTTGCCACAATCCCCACGCCCAGGCCCAAACGAACGTAAGTCTTGATCACGTCGGCGTCGGCGGCGGTGAACACCACTTTCGGCGTCAGGCCGCGGTGGCTGAAGGCTTCGTCGAGTTTCGAGCGACCGGTGAAACCGAACACGTAAGTCACGATCGGGTATTCCGCCAGCGCTTCGAGGGTCAGTTTCGACACCTTGGTCAGCGGGTGGCCCTGAGGCACGACCACGCAACGGTTCCAGCGGTAGCACGGCATCATCACCAGATCACCGAACAGCTCCAGGGCTTCGGTGGCGATGGCGAAATCGACGGTGCCGTCAGCCGCCATCTCGGCGATCTGCATCGGCGAACCCTGGTGCATGTGCAGCGCGACGTCGGGGTATTGCTTGATGAAATTGCTGATCACCGGCGGCAACGCGTAACGCGCCTGGGTGTGCGTGGTGGCGATCGACAGGGTGCCTTTCTTCTCGTTGGAGAATTCCTGGGCGATCTGCTTGATGCTCTCGACCTTACGCAGGATCTCGCCGGCGGTGGTGATGATGCGCTCGCCGGCCGGGGTGACGCGGGTCAGGTGCTTGCCGCTGCGAGCGAACACCTCGACGCCCAGCTCGTCCTCCAGCAGACGGATCTGTTTACTGATACCGGGCTGTGAGGTGTACAGGCTTTGGGCGGTAGCCGAAACGTTGAGGTCGTGGTGCGCCACTTCCCAGATGTAGCGCAGTTGTTGAAGCTTCATATGTATCCCTCAAAGCAGGTAGACGCCACGGGCATCAGCGACGGTATATAACTATATTAATGGTTTGAAGAATAAATCTAGAACTTTTTTATCAAACTGCCACCACTGCCGCGCTAGCGATCCCCGTGACGGCGACGCTCTACCAGCGGCACCAGATAAACCGGCACCCGAGACAACTGCAATACCCGCGCTGCGGTTCTGCCCAGAGGCGTTTCCGCGCCAGCACCATGGCTGTGACTTCCTACGATCAACAAATCCACGGAGAGTTTCTGTGCCTGGTCGAGAATCACCTGTGACGGATCGCCCTGAAGCACCCGCACGGCCTGAATCCGTTCCAGGTCCTGCTCGCCCTCCTCCCCCAGTTCTTCCCGAAAACTGTCGAGCACGCGCTGCTCGATATTCGCGATGACCGTGTTCAGCCCCTGACTGTGAAACTCATTCAACGCCTGCTCGTCAAGGTAGCTCTGAAGCACCGATTCGGCGAACAGCCCCATGGGTTCAACTGCATGCACCACGTACAGATCGGCATTGAATGTTCGCGCCAGCGCCAAGGCATGCTGCATCACCAAAGGGGCGTACAGGCCGAGGTCAGTTGCATACAGCATCGAACGAATCATATGACCTCCTCGTGCCAACATGGCGGAGATTGATTCAGCTTAGCAGTGCCTTGGCGAGTACGACGTCCCGCGTAACGCGTTGAACCGCGGGCTTAAACCTTTTGCTCGTTGCTTATGCCGTGGGGCACATGGCCGGTAGCGACCACCTCGCGGGCCAGCTCGCAATGACCGGCCTGGTCATCGAAAAACACGTCGGCGGCAAAGGCTTCGAGGAACGCGGATTTGGTCAGGCCACCGAGGAACAGCGATTCATCGAGACGGATGTCCCACTCGCGCAAGGTGCGGATCACCCGTTCATGAGCCGGCGCGGAACGTGCTGTCACCAGTGCGGTGCGGATCGGACAGGCGTCCTCCGGGAACTCGCGCTGCAGCAGATTGAGCGCCGCGAGAAAGCCTTTGAACGGTCCGCCGCGCAACGGCTCACGCGCACTTTCGCGCTCGCTGGCCTGAAACGCTTCAAGACCGCCGGACTGGTAAACCCGCTCCGATTCGTCGGAAAACAGCACCGCGTCGCCGTCGAAGGCAATGCGCAATTCATCGCTCGCGGCACGGCTGGCACCGCCCGACAGAATGGTCGCCGCGGCGAACCCGGCATCCAGTGCACTGCGTACGTCTTCGGCGTGGGTCGACAGAAACAGGTCGCAACCAAAGGCTTTGAGGTAAGGATAAGGACTGCGTCCACCGACAAACGCCGCGCGGGAGATCGCCAATCCGTAATGGTGAATCGAGTTGAATACGCGCAAGCCGGTGTCGGCGCTGTTACGCGACACCAGAATCACCTCGACCCTGGCACGGCCGAGGCTGGCGTTCAGGGCCAGGAGTTTTTCCACCAACGGGAATGCGTCGCCGGGCTCGAGGATTTCGTCTTCGTGCTCGATCTGATACTGCCGATAAGCCTCGACACCGCTCGACAGGTAAATCTTGTGGCTTTCGCTCAGGTCGAACAGCGCGCGCGAAGAAATCGCCAGGACCAGTTTGTCGTCAATCGTCTTTGCCATGCCCTTCCCCCTCGGTTGATCGACTCAAGTGTTACGTCGATCGATAAAACTCAAACTGCGGTACAGCGCCTCGATTCGCGGCAATTCGCAGCCGACGGCCTTGGCCGCTGCCAGTGGCCGGGCATAAATCGCCGCCAGTTCCAGCGGTCGCTTGTGCAGAAAATCGTGGTACATGCTCGGCCAGTAGTCCGGCATTTTCTCGGTCATCGTGAACAGGAAATCGGCATACCCGGCGGGCATGTCGTGACCGCAGGCCTTCGCGCCCTGAACCACTTCGGCCATCAACGCCTTGATCAGTTCCCGACTGTCGGCATCGGCCATCAACGGCGCCGTGCCCGCCCCGAGCAGTACCGAGAGGCCGTTATAAGGAATGTTCCAGACCAGTTTTTGCCAGCGTGCCTGATGCAGGTTCGGCATGGCCTGAGAGTCGATGCCGGCGCTGCGGAACAACCCGGCGCCCTCCTCGACGATCGCCATGCGCGCCGGATCATCGGCAGTCGGCCCGCTGTGGTAGCCGATATTCACCGCGCCAAGGGCTTGATGGGTGATCGCGCCCGGCCCGGTGCGATGGACGCAGATCAGGCACAGGCCGCCAAGAATATGCAGCGAATCGGGGAGCAGTGTGCGCAGGCTGTCTTCGACGTCCAGGCCATTCTGCAGCAGCAATACTTTGCCATTCGGCGCCGCGGCTTTCATGATCGCCGGCGCCAGATCGGCGTTGCTGGTGGTCTTCGCGCCAACCAGCAGCCAGTCGCAGGGCGGCATGTCCTCGGCGCACGAGTAAGCCTGCACCGGGTTCAACGTCAGCGTGCCATGCGGTGCGCTGTCGATGTGCAGTCCGCGCTCGGCGACCGCTGAAAATTCGCTGCGCAACAGAAAGTGCACATCGAAACCGGCCCGCGCCAGCATGACCCCGTAGAACCCGCCGATCGCCCCGGTTCCGATAATACCGATGGTCGGTTTGGTGATTGCAGCCGTCATGGCAACTCCTCTGCTGTTCTCGTCAACGCCTGTTCAACGGCTCGATTCAGCTCGGGGCCGGTCAGGCGGGAGTGTATTGGGCCGAAAAATTCACCGTCGCGCACCACAAACAGCGCCGGCAAATGAAACACCTGATAGCGCTCGACCACACCGCCATTGTCCCCGGCGTCGATCCAGCACAGGCGATCGACTGGCAGATCGAGCCTGGGCAATTGTTCTCGGGCAAACCGGCAACCGGAGCAGCCGACGCTGGTGAAAACAACCAGCGACACCCCGCTCATCGCCAGCAACCGTTGGTCGGCGTCGAAATCGGTCAGTTGTATTTCGACCACTATACTGGGGAAAACAATGTCAGATGGCCGACACATGGAGTCCGTGCTCATGGGACGCTTTATTCCTCATCCTGACGATGTGCCCGTCGAATTAACGTTGCTCAAACCTGAGTGTATTTCACGGCAACAGCTGCACACTATCAGCCTCGGGGGCATGGCTTGCAATTACCACCGCGCCTGGCGCCACGGTACGGCGCTGGAAGTGCGCATGCCGACCTTGAACCCCGACCTGCGCTATCTGGGCTACGTGGCCTGGTGCCTGCGGCGCAAACGCGGCTATCTGGTGGGCATTGCTTTTGTCGATGAGCAAATGATGTTCAGCGCCCGAATGGGTGAACAGGTGTGTCAGATCGACCGTTACTGTCGCTTGCACGACGCTCATGATGATTTGCAGGAAAGCCAGGCATTGGCCCTGGAATGGGTGCAACAGCACGCCGACGAGTTCTCTCATGACACGGTTCGCAAGGCCTTTGCCCAGGCTGTGCTGGACTAGGCGACGTTATCTATTAGTTGCAAATGGCCCTTAAACCGGTGTCTGCCCATTGTCGAGCCACGGTGTAACGCGCTAAGGTTCCGCTCCCCGACGCGCTTAATTTGCTGTGCTCCGCCGCGCGGGTTCGCTGGCGGCCGGCACCCGTGACCTGACGAGTAAACGATGGCTGATTTACCGATCAACGACCTAAACGTCGCCTCCAACGAGACGCTGATCACTCCTGACCAGCTCAAGCGCGATATTCCTCTGAGCGACGCGGCCCTGCGCACCGTCACCAAGGGCCGCGAAGTCATTCGTAACATTCTGGATGGCACCGACCACCGCCTGTTCGTCGTCATCGGGCCGTGCTCGATCCACGACATCAAGGCCGCCCACGAATACGCCGACCGCCTGAAGGCACTGGCTGCGGAAGTGTCCGATACCTTGTATCTGGTCATGCGCGTGTATTTCGAGAAGCCGCGTACCACCGTCGGCTGGAAAGGCTTGATCAACGATCCGTACCTGGACGACTCGTTCAAGATTCAGGACGGTCTGCACATCGGTCGCAAGTTGCTGCTGGACCTGGCCGAAATGGGCCTGCCGACTGCAACCGAAGCCCTCGACCCGATCTCTCCGCAGTATTTGCAGGACCTGATCAGCTGGTCGGCCATCGGCGCGCGCACCACCGAATCCCAGACCCACCGTGAAATGGCGTCCGGCCTGTCCTCGGCGGTCGGCTTCAAGAACGGCACTGACGGCGGCCTGACCGTCGCGATCAACGCCCTGCAATCCGTTTCCAGCCCGCATCGTTTCCTCGGTATCAACCAGGAAGGCGGCGTGTCGATCGTCACCACCAAGGGCAATGCCTACGGTCACGTGGTCTTGCGCGGCGGCAATGGCAAGCCGAACTACGACTCGGTGAGCGTCGCCCTGTGCGAACAAGCGCTGAACAAGGCGAAGATCAAACCGAACATCATGGTCGATTGCAGCCACGCCAACTCCAACAAGGATCCGGCCCTGCAACCGCTGGTGATGGAGAACGTCGCCAACCAGATCCTCGAAGGCAACCAGTCGATCATCGGCCTGATGGTCGAAAGTCACCTGAACTGGGGTTGCCAGGCCATCCCGAAAGACCTCGCCGACTTGCAATACGGCGTGTCGATCACCGATGCCTGCATCGACTGGTCTGCTACCGAGACGACCTTGCGCAGCATGCATGCCAAGCTCAAGGACGTGCTGCCGAAACGCGATCGCACCTGATCAGCGTTTTTCGCGCACAAAAAAACGCCGGGCTTAACCCGGCGTTTTTTTATGTGTACGTTTTACTGACTCAGCTTGGCCGCATGCCGCTGGTGGCGCTCCATGTAGCGCTCCACGTAGGAACACGACGGAATGACGGTGTATCCCATTTCCTCAGCGTACTCCAGCGCCTTCTCGGTCAAGGCTGCTGCAATACCGCGACCCCGCAGTGCATTGGGCACGAAGGTGCGGTAGATATCCAGAGTCTGTTTCCCCAGATCCATATAGGTCAGGTAGGCACGATGACCGTCCACATTGGTCTCGAACTGATGACCTGCCTGGTCATGGTTGATGGACAACGCCTCGCTCATCACAACTCCTCGCGGGTCTTGAATTCTGACCCCTACCTTACCGATGTTTTTCCGGCGAAGGAACATCTACGCCACCCCGTGCCTGAATGGACACCGAGAAGAGCTGCACCGATCTCGCGCAACCGAGCACGTATAAATAGTAGGCACCATTGGCAGAAATGCTCAAGGTACGCTCGTCATCACGCAAGGTTGGGCGGGTGCTGCTCCGGGTTTCGCAGGGACGGCTCGACCGAATAGCTGTGCGGGTCGATAGCCTGAACATTGCCGGATGTTGAGACTTAAGACGAGCGTCTCTCTTTTAAGTCACCTCAACTAGGAGAAAGAGTTGAGAGCTGCTGCGCAAATCCCGAACAAAAGTGTAGACGAATCCATATACACAGACTTTAGTCGAGACTGGAAAACAGTGCTGGCTTGCGGGAACTTTTTCGTGCCAACTCGCTCAGCTCGGGCCTTGCAGCTGGATATTTTTTAATCAGCGCAAGTAAAAGTTGCTCGAAAAAGAATCAACGCCTACAATTTTTTTTGCTTCTTGCTGTACGTCAGTTTACTTACGACAAGTAATGGGTAGTATGTACGCCGGCTATTTCCTCACTCTGAGGAGACAGCTACTTAATAGAAAGTCCTTGAAGGGGAACACGATGAACAACGTTCTGAAATTCTCTGCTCTGGCTCTGGCCGCAGTTCTGGCTACCGGTTGCAGCAGCGCATCGAAAGAAACCGAAGCACGTCTGACCGCTACTGAAGACGCAGCTGCTCGCTCCCAGGCTCGTGCAGACGAAGCTTACCGTAAAGCTGATGAAGCTCTGGCTGCTGCTCAAAAAGCACAACAGACTGCTGACGAAGCTAACGAGCGTGCTCTGCGCATGCTGGAAAAAGCTAGCCGCAAGTAATAGTCCTTCGGGATTATTATCAAGCCGACCCATTTTTGGGTCGGCTTTTTTATGGCCCGGTTTTTTGTCCAGGCCATAAAAAACCCGCCGATGCAGCCTGCATCGGCGGGTTCTGTGCACGTCTTACTGGAGTGGGTCGATCGGCGCACTCGATACCATCGGTGCATCCGTACCCGGCACGCCGATTTCCACCGGCAGTCCGTCTTCCGCGGCCACTACATCACGCACCACGTCCCAGTTCATGCGCAGGTTATTGGTGATGTCTTCACGCTTGAGCATCGCGTTGATCACCGCAGTGTGCTTGTCGACCACCGACGGGTTGCCCTTGTCGTCCAGCGGTGTATGCGCTTCCAGGTAGACCTTGCCGGCACTCACGCCAAATTTGTAAGGGTCGCTGAGGATGCGCACCGATGTACCCACCGGCACCATCCCGGCCATTTCCAGCACGTTGTTGTTAAACATGCGGAAGCAACCGTGGCTGGTGCGCATGCCGATGCCGAACTTCTTGTTTGAACCGTGGATCAGGTAGCCCGGTGTGCCCAGGGTGAACTTGAATGGCCCCAGCGGGTTGTCCGGGCCGGCCGGGACGACGTTCGGCAGCGGATCGCCATCCGCCAAGTGTTCGGCCTTGATCGACGCTGGAGGGGTCCAGGTCGGGTTCGGCGTTTTCGCAATGATGCTGGTGTGGGCAATCGGCGAGCCCCAGCCTTCACGACCGATTCCCAGCGGGAAGGTGTAAACCACGTCCCGGCCTTTCGGGAAGTAATAGAGACGGTATTCAGCCAGGTTGATCACGATGCCTTCGCGTGGGCCCGGCGGCAGGATGAAGCGCGTCGGCAGGACGATCTCGGTACCGGCGCCCGGCAACCATGGATCGACGCCGGGGTTGGCCGCGACCATTTCCGAATAGCCCAGGTCGTAGGTGGTACCAAGGTCAGCGAAGGTGTCTTCGTATTTGGCCTTGATCACTTGCACCTGGCCGACGATGTCTTCACCGGGCGGTGGCAGGGGCAACTCCAATGCTGCTACGGGGCCTGCCACACACAGGGCGGCAAGGGTCAGGCAGCGGGTGACGGCAGGAAAGCGCGGCAACATCCGGAAAATCCTATGATCGACTAGGTATAAGAACGCGATTGTACACTGGCGGTTCGGGATTCGGGGAGACGCGCCGATAGAGCGCTTTTTCGGCTGGGTTTTTAGGTGTACATATCCGTTGCTGCGGTGACGGCGGCTAATGGTTTCGCCCTTACGGCGAGTCACTTTGAAAAGCACAAAGTAACCAAACGCTCTTGCCCCACCACTCGGCACCTCGCTTGGGCTCGGTGTGCCCTCAACTCCGGCATTGCTCCGCGGGTCGCCGCGAAGGGCCATCCCTGGCCCAGCGCGGCTAAACCGGCATCCTTGCCGGTTTACCCGCTGCGCAATGCCTGCGTTCGGCCAGCGTGGTTTAACGGGGCGCTCAGGATCAACATCAACATCAAAACCTCGGCGGCCTCTGGGCCGACCGTGGCATCAAGCGGGCGCGCTTCGCTGGTTTGAGCGTGCACAACCTCTGACCTGATGCAAATCCCTGTGGGAGCGAGCTTGCTCGCGATAGCGGAGTGTCAGTCGCCATCAATGTTGAATGTCAGTCCGCCATCGCGAGCAAGCTCGCTCCCACAGTGGGGAATTTGGTGGGCGTGGCATTGGTGTTCAACTGCGATGACTTGGTCGAACTAACCGTCAGGTCGGCCCGAAGGCCGCCGCGGTTTTGATTTTGATGTTGATCCTGAGCGCCCCGTTAACCACGCTGGCCGAACGGAGGTATTGCGCAGCGGGTAAACCGGCATGGATGCCGGTTTAGCCGCGCTGGGCCAGGGATGGCCCTTCGCGGCGACCCGCGGAGCAATGCCGGAGTGAGGGCACACCGAGCCTAAGCGAGGTGCCAAGTGGTGGGGCAAGAGCGTTGGGTTACTTTGCGCTTTTCAAAGTGACTCGCCGTAAGGGCGAAACCAATAGCAGCCGTCACCGCAGCAATGGATATGTACACGACCCACAACCCACAACCTGAACATCCCCAATCGTGGCGCAACATGGAATCTCCCACAGGCGGAACACCGAGCCATCAAAGCTCAAACCGCAACTCAGGCCAGATCGGCGAAGTCCCGCGCTTCTGCGACTCCAGAATCGCCCGGCACAGCGAGCACAGGCGCTGGTCCTGGAACACCCGGCGGTCGACGCTCGACCAGCGCGGTTGTGCCGGCAGCAAGCTGCCACACAAGGTTCGATCAGCCGAGCCGCCCAGCTCCAGCTGACGCGTCACCAAATGCACCCGTACTTCCTGGCAGGCGAACAGATCCAGCTGTTCGTCAGGCTCGATCAGTTGGTAGGCAAAAAGGGACCAGGCAGGACGCGGCATCGGGGGCTCCAAATCGGGGGCGCCACCTTAGCCGAAACACCGCCACTAGAAAAGCGTCAAAGCAGCGGTTTCAGTGTCGGCCAGACATTTTCCAGCAACTTGTCCTGAGCCCCGACAGCCGGGTGCAGGCCATCGGCCTGCATCAGGTCCGGATGGCCGCCCACGCCGTCGAGAAAAAACGGCACCAGCGGGATCTTTTTCTCGTCGGCCAGCGTGCTGTAGACCTTCGCAAATGCCTCGGTGTAACGAACGCCATAGTTGGGTGGCAACTGCATGCCGAGCAAAAGCACCTTGGCGCCGCTGTCCCTGGAGCTGTCGATCATCGACGCAAGGTTTTGTTGCAAATTAGCAGGGGGCATTCCGCGCAGCCCGTCATTGCCGCCCAGCTCGAGGATCACCAGTTCAGGTTTATGCTCTGCAAGCAGCGCTGGCAGGCGCGCCTGGCCTCCTGCACTGGTGTCGCCGCTGATGGACGCATTGACCACCTTGTCGTCGAAACCTTCGCGTTTGAGCCGTTGTTCAAGCAACGACACCCACCCCAAGCGGGTATCCAGTCCGAAACCGGCGCTGATACTATCGCCAACGATCAGGACCGTACCCGCCGCTGCGTTCTGGGCCATGCACATCAAGGCCAGGCCAGCACTCAAAAACCACACTCGCATCGGATTCTCCATGGGCGCAAGCATTCTCACCGCGAAGAACCTCAGCAAAGTGGTTCCCAGCGCGGAAGGTGAACTGACTATCCTGCACGAACTCAGCCTGGAACTGAACAAGGGCGACAGCCTGGCCATCGTTGGCGCTTCCGGTTCCGGCAAATCCACCCTCCTTGGCCTGCTTGCCGGCCTCGACCTGCCGAGCAGTGGTGAAGTCACCCTCGCCGGCCAGGGCCTGAGCAATCTCGATGAAGACCAGCGTGCGCGCATTCGCGCCGAGCACGTGGGTTTTGTGTTTCAGTCATTCCAGCTGCTCGACAGCCTCAACGCGCTGGAAAACGTCATGCTGCCGCTGGAGCTCGATGGCCGCAAAGACGCCCGTGAGCGCGCCACAGAACTGCTGCAGCGCGTCGGCCTGGGCCAGCGCCTGGCTCACTCGCCGCGCCAGCTCTCCGGTGGCGAACAGCAACGCGTGGCGATTGCCCGTGCATTCGCCGCCGAACCTGACGTGCTGTTTGCCGATGAACCCACCGGCAACCTCGACAGCCACACCGGCGAGCGCATCAGCGATCTTCTGTTCGAACTGAACAAGGAGCGCGGCACGACCCTGGTGCTGGTGACTCACGACGAACGCCTGGCACACCGTTGCCGGCGCCTGATCCGACTTGAAGCCGGCCTGCTGGTCGCCCCTCTGGAGCCTTGATGGCACGCCTGCCGCTGTTGCGCCTGTTCAGTCTCGCCCTCCGCCAACTGCTGCGTGATGCCCGCGCCGGTGAGCTGCGGGTGTTGTTCTTCGCCTTGGTGGTGGCGGTGGCGGCGAGTACTGCCATCGGCTATTTCGGCGCCCGCCTGAACGGCGCCATGATGCTGCGCGCCACCGAATTTCTCGGCGCCGACCTGCTGCTCGAAGGCAGTTCACCGGCACGTCCCGAACAGATCAGAAGCGGCACGGACCTGGGACTCGAACACGCACAGGTGGTGGAGTTCTCCAGCGTCATCGCCACCGACAACGGCATACAACTGTCGAGCATCAAAGCCGCCGACGAGGTTTACCCACTGCGCGGCGAACTGAAAAGCGCCCCGGCGCCTTTCGCCCTGGAAGAAACCGGGGGCGGACCGAAACCTGGTGAAGCCTGGGTAGAAGCGCGGCTGCTGACCGCCCTGGATTTGAAGATGGGCGACAGCATCGACGTCGGCCTGCGCACCCTGAAACTGGCGCGGGTGCTGACCTATGAACCGGACCGCGCCGGCAATTTCTACAGCCTGACGCCCCGTGTGCTGATCAACCTCAGTGACCTCGCCGCCACGGGCGTGGTGCAACCCGGCAGCCGGGTCAGCTACCGTGAACTCTGGCGCGGACCGGCCGAAACGCTGGAAACCTATCGCCAACTGATCAAGCCTGGACTCGCTGCCAACCAGCGCATTCAGGACGCGCGCGACGGCAACCGACAGATTGGCGGCGCACTGGGCAAGGCCGAACGTTACTTGAACATGGCCAGCCTGGTGGCAGTGCTGTTGTCGGGTGTGGCGGTGGCGCTGTCGGCGACGCGCTTCGCCACCCGCCGCTTCGACGCCAGTGCGTTGCTGCGTTGCCTGGGATTGTCCCGTCGGGAAACCATGGTGCTGTTCAGTTTGCAGTTGACGGTGCTTGGCCTGCTGGCCAGCATCAGCGGTGCGCTGATTGGCTGGTTGGCGCAGCTCGGACTGTTCGCGCTACTGCACGATTTGTTGCCCACCGATGTGCCGCCGGGCGGCCTGTTTCCGGCCATCGCCGGGATCGGCACCGGGCTGGTGGCGCTGGCCGGTTTCGCCTTGCCGCCACTGGCTGCGCTCGGCCGGGTCCCGCCGTTGCGCGTACTGCGTCGCGACATGCTGCCGATTCCTTCCAGCACCTGGATGGTCTACGGCGCGGCATTGGGCGCACTTGGGCTGATCATGTGGCGCCTGAGCCTGGACCTGGTGCTGACGTTTGCCCTGCTCGGCGGTGGTGTGATTGCGGCGCTGGTACTCGGCGGTTTGCTGTTGTTGCTGCTAAAAAGCCTGCGCCGCATGCTCGCCCGCGCTTCGTTGCCGTGGCGCCTCGGTCTGGGGCAATTGCTGCGTCACCCACTCGCGGCGGCCGGTCAATCACTGGCCTTCGGGTTGATCCTGCTGTCCATGGCGCTGATCGCCCTGTTGCGCGGAGAGTTGCTGGACACCTGGCAGAATCAGTTGCCGAAAAACGCACCGAACTATTTCGCGCTGAACATCCTGCCGGCGGACAAACAGGCCTTCACCGATCGCCTGATCGAACTGTCAGCACAATCGGCGCCGCTTTACCCGGTGGTGCCGGGACGGCTGATCAGCATCAACGGCGAGCCGGTGCAGGAGATCGTCAGCAAGGACTCGGCCGGGGATCGGGCGATCCAGCGCGACCTCAGCCTGACCTGGGCGGCGGACCTGCCGACAGGAAACGCACTCACCTCCGGCAACTGGTGGAGCGAGCAGCCGGCAGATGACATTCCCGGCGTGTCGGTGGAAGGTAAAGTCGCCGAAAGCCTGAAACTCAAATTGGGCGATCACATGGTGTTTACCGTGGGCGGGGTCAATCGCGAAGCGAAGGTCACCAGCTTGCGAGACATCAACTGGGACAACTTCCAGCCGAATTTTTTCATGATCTTCCAGCCGGGCACACTCAAGGATCTGCCAGCGACCTACCTGACGAGTTTCTATCTGGCGGCAGGTCACGATCAGCAGATTGTCGACCTGTCCCGCGCCTTCCCGGCGGTCACCATCCTGCAAGTCGAAGCCTTGCTGGAGCAGCTGCGCAGCATCCTCGCCCAAGTCACCCTGGCGGTGGAATATGTGTTGTTGTTCGTGCTGGCGGCGGGGATGGCAGTGTTGTTCTCGGGCCTGCAAGCGACGCTCGATGAACGCATTCGTCAGGGCGCATTGCTACGAGCCCTGGGGGCCGAGCGACAATTGCTGGTCAAGGCGCGGCGGATCGAGTTCGGCCTGCTGGGCGCCGTCAGCGGATTATTGGCAGCGCTCGGATCGGAACTGGTGAGCCTGGTGCTGTACCGCTACGCGTTCGATCTGCCATGGCACCCGCACCCGTGGCTGTTGGTCCTGCCATTGATCGGCGCTGTGCTGATCGGCGGTGCCGGCGTCTTCGGCACACGCCGTGCCTTGAACGCCAGCCCCCTGACAGTGTTGCGCGAGGGTTGATAGACTTCAGCCTTCGCAACCACAAGAAGTCGCCATGAGCCGTTATCGCCCTCCCCGCACCGCCGGCACCGCGCTGATCACCCCGGAAGGTGAAGCGCGGATGCGCGCCGAGTTTCATGAGCTCTGGCACGTGCGCCGGCCGCAAGTGACGCAATCGGTCAGCGAGGCAGCGGCGCAGGGTGATCGCTCGGAAAACGCCGAATACACCTACGGCAAGAAAATGCTGCGCGAGATCGACAGTCGCGTGCGCTTTCTCACCAAACGGCTGGAAGCGCTCAAAGTGGTCAGCGAGAAGCCCAGCGATCCGAACAAAGTCTACTTTGGCGCCTGGGTCACCATCGAAGACGAGGACGGCAAAGAATCGCGCTACCGCATCGTCGGGCCGGATGAACTGGACCTGAAATCAGGCCTGATCAGTATCGACTCACCGCTGGCACGCGCCCTGATCGGCAAGGCGCTGGACGCTGAAGTCCGGGTCCAGACGCCGACTGGCGAGCAGTGTGTGTATATCGTGGCGATCGAGTATCCCTGAACCTCAGCGCCGGGTAATCAGCCCTTGGCGGGCAACGCGGGTCAGTTGTCTGATCATTTGCGGTGCGTCCTCGATGCTGGGCGACTGAATCACTGCCAGATCGAAACTGTCGCTGGCAAACCGGGCCAGCGATTCACCGTCTTCGACAAACTGGATCAGGAACGCTGCCGGGCCGCCGGTGCGACGTGGCCAGCCATCGAGGTAACGCAGGAGCGTCGGCTGATGTTTACCGCCAAGCAGGATTTTTGGATTGCGCTGGGTGAGGTGTGCCGTAATCGGCGCGGGGCGTACAACGGGGTTTAATGCATTCATCGTGTCGTGTCTCTGCCTCAAAAGTCTGCATGGCAGGTGAGAGGCAACACCGAACCAGCGCTTTAGCGGTATTTCGAAGCCTGTTTCAAGCTTCTATCGGTAACTGAAATGAGTCACCTGGCGCCCCGCAAGTAGCTGTTTAAATCGGCGCATGGGCAGCATCCTAGAGAAGCTGACCGGACAGTGTCAAGAATGACGCACAACAAAAAAGGCCCGCGCAATGCGGGCCTTTTCGTTGAGCCAGAGCGGTCAGCCTGCGATGGCGCGGTCCACCGACAGCTTGCCGGCACCTTCGATCAATACCGCGATGCTGCCACCCAACAGGGCCAGGGCAAACTCATAACCATTGTTGGCCATGAACAGACCGTGGCTGATGTGCACGGTGAAGATCGCGACCAGCGACAGGAATGCCAGCCCCAGCGCTGCGGGGCGTACCAGCAGACCGATGATCAGGGCCAGACCGGCGAAGAATTCAGTGCCTCCGGCCAAGGTGGCCATGACGTAGCCGGGCGTCAGGCCGAGGCTTTCCATGTACTGCGCAGTGCCCGCCAGACCATAGCCACCGAATGCACCGAACAACTTTTGCGATCCGTGAGCGGCGAAGATGATGCCGACGAAGATCCGCAGGACCGTGAGGCCGTAGCCAGCGCGGGTAAACAGTACCTTGTTGATCAGTGTGCTCATGCTGTGTCATCCATTTTGAGAGTTATGTGTTGGTTGGCCGCTATATTAATCAGTAAATCCAATCTTAAAAGCGCAATAATTCCGCCATAACGATCAGTTTAGTCGATCATTTACGTGAGGCAACCTTCTGCCCCTCGGGCTCCAACGACTCCCGCTCCCGATCGAACGCCAGGTAATACTTGTTCACGCTATTAACATAGCTGACCGGTCCCATTCCCACCTGCTCCATGGCAATGCGTTCGACTTGAAAGAACCACTGATTTGGATTGAGGCCTCGTCGCCGCGCCTCGGCGCGCATGCCCTGAACCCGCTCCGGTCCGATGTTGTAGGCCGCGAGCACAAACGCCATGCGCTCACGCTCGTTGAGTTTGGGGCTGGCAAAAAACTTGCGACGGATCATCGCCAGGTATTTGGCCCCGGCCTGCACGTTGGCATCGAGGTTCTGGATGTTATTGACCCCGACCCGCTGGGCCGCGGACGGGGTGATCTGCATCAGGCCGGTGGGCCCGCCACCGCTGCGTGCATTAGGTTGCAGCGCGGATTCCTTGAACGCCAGTGCCGCCAGGTTGAGCCAGTCCATGCCTTGGGCATCGGCATGCTTTTGCAGCACCGGGCGCAGTTTTTCCAGGCGCTGGCGATCGGCCTTGGCCAATGGGTAGTGGACTTGATATAGACGGCGATAAATCCGCAGGAATGCGACGTCCTGATCCGAGGGCTTTTTATAACCGGTGAGGAAGCGGTTGACGCTCGCGCGCAACATCGAGGCGTCGCGACGCACAAACCAGAACTCCTCCCCCGGCTCGCTGATGAGCACCTGCCGGTCAAAGCGCAGCTTGGGCAATATCTTGCCCCAGCGCTCGGCAATCGGTTGCTCGACGATGGTCAGGTGGAAGATGCCGCCCTGGACCATCTCCAGCACGTCTTCGACCGCGAGGCTAGGATCGACCCACTCGATCGTCACCGGTGCCAGTTTGCGCAGGGCGAGCTTTTGATTGATTTGACTGATGGCATCCCCGGCGGCGCTGCCGGTGGGCAATGCGAGGGTTTTACCGGACAGTTGTTCGAGACGGGTGTAGCGTTTCTCGCCTTTGATCCCGACCAGAACCAGCGGGATATTGCTGGAGATAGGCTCGCTGGTGCTGACGGCGAAACCCGGTTGCAGGTCGAGCAATTCCCCCGGCGCGACCAGATCTCCCTCCCCCCGTTGCAATGCACCGAGCAACTGATCCTTGGCTCGGGGGATGATCTTGAGGGTGACTGCCTGACCGTCACGGGCATGGCCGTTGAGGTACTGCTCGAAGGCACGCAAGCGATGGTATTCGACGCCGATCGCCTGGCCCTGAACCTCGCCGGAACTGTTGCGGCTCTGGTTGACCAACACCCTGAGCACGCGACTGCTGCGAATTTCCTGAAGGTCGCGCACCTTGGCGACCGGCACGGCTTGCAACGGACCGGCCAGACGCGCAACCGCCGGCATCGGCAGCAACAACGAACCACACAGCAGTAACAAAATCGAGGGACGTATCATCCACTCTCCGGAAAGAATACTGGGCCGAATTCAACAAACAGCGTGAAATCGAACGACAGAAACAGAGCGCCATGACCGCTGGCAAAGTGCGAAAGACTGGCACAGTGATGGCACCGTGACCACCCCAGCCTGTCTCGCGGCATCAAAAGACAGCTTTAACTCGTTGTAGTTCTTGGCTTTTCTTATAAATCTACAGCTCTGATATGCTTTCCGGCCTTTGGTCCGAGGTAGCACCATGCAACTCATCGATATCGGCGTCAACCTGACCAACCCCGGTTTTGCCGACAAACATCAGGCTGTACTCGACCGCGCCTATGCCGCCGGGGTCTGCCAATTGGTATTGACCGGCACCAGCGTTGACGGCAGCGAACAGGCGCTGGAACTGTGCCAGCAACTGGATGAAACGGGCCAACGACTGTTCGCCACCGCTGGCATTCACCCGCATTCCGCCAGCGACTGGAACGCCGACAGTGCACGGCGTCTGCGCAGTTTGCTCAAAGAGCCAAACGTGGTGGCCGTGGGTGAGTGCGGGCTGGATTTCAATCGCGATTTCTCGCCGCGCCCGCAACAGGAAAAAGTCCTCGAACAACACTTGGAGATGGCGATCGAACTGCAACTGCCGGTGTTCCTCCATGAGCGGGACGCCAGCCAGCGCTTGCTGGAAATCCTCCGGGATTACCGCGATCAACTCCCGGCCGCCGTGGTGCATTGCTTCACCGGCGAGAAGAAGGCGCTGTTCAGCTACCTCGACCTGGATTTGCACATCGGTATTACCGGCTGGATCTGCGACGAGCGTCGGGGCACACACTTGCATCCGCTGGTGAAAGAGATCAAACGCGGACGGCTGATGCTGGAAAGTGATGCGCCGTACCTGCTGCCGCGCAGTTTGCGGCCCAAGCCAAAGAATGGCCGCAATGAGCCGGCGTATCTGACGGAAGTACTGCGCGAAGTCGCGCTGCATCGCGGGGAAAGCGAGGAAGATCTGGCAGCCCACAGCACCGCATGTGCACGGGCGTTTTACGGGCTGCCAATAATCGACTGATGCCCCCAGCTACTGTAGGAGCGAGCTTGCTCGCGATGATCGTCAACGATAACGCGTGCTTGCTGGATGAACGCGGTGTCTGGGAGTTCATCGCGAGCAAGCTCGCTCCTACAATTAATGGCTGCGCAGCATTTCTTTCGGCACGTACTTGCCGATCTCGAACTTGCCAATGGCCGCGCGGTGCACTTCATCCGGGCCATCGGCCAGGCGCAGGGTGCGTTGCATCGCGTACATGTAAGCCAGCGGGAAGTCGTTGGAAACCCCTGCCCCGCCGTGAATCTGGATCGCCCGGTCGATGACCCGCAACGCCACGTTCGGCGCGACAACCTTGATCTGCGCGATCTCGCTCTTCGCCACTTTGTTGCCGACGGTGTCCATCATGTACGCCGCTTTCAGTGTCAGCAGGCGAGCCATGTCGATTTCCATCCGCGAGTCGGCGATCTTGTCGATGTTGCCGCCCAGACGCGCCAGCGGTTTGCCGAACGCCGTGCGGTTCACTGCGCGTTTGCACATCAGTTCCAGCGCGCGCTCGGCCATGCCGATCGAACGCATGCAATGGTGAATCCGGCCCGGACCAAGGCGACCTTGAGCAATTTCGAAGCCGCGTCCTTCGCCCAGCAGGACGTTTTCGTACGGCACCCGAACGTTTTCGAACAACACTTCAGCGTGGCCGTGGGGTGCATCGTCGTAACCGAATACCGGCAGCGGACGAACGATCTTCACCCCGGGAGCGTCCACCGGCACCAGAATCATTGAGTGCTGCGCATGGCGCGGCGCGTCAGGATCGCTCAGGCCCATGAAGATCAGGATCTTGCAACGTGGGTCGCAGGCCCCCGACGTCCACCATTTCTTGCCGTTGATCACCCATTCGTCACCGTCACGCACGGCGCGGGCGGCCATGTTGGTGGCATCGGATGAAGCCACGTCCGGCTCGGTCATGGCGAACGCTGAACGGATCTCGCCGCGCAGCAGCGGTTCGAGCCAGCGCTGTTTCTGTTCTTCGTTGGCGTAGCGCACCAGCACTTCCATGTTGCCGGTGTCCGGTGCCGAGCAGTTGAAGGGCTCGGGGCCCAGCAGCGAGCGGCCCATGATTTCTGCCAAAGGCGCGTATTCGAGGTTGGTCAGGCCGGCGCCGAGCTCGGACTCAGGCAGAAACAAATTCCACAGCCCTTCAGCCTTGGCCTTGAGCTTGAGTTCTTCCATGATCGCCGTCGGCTGCCAGCGGTCGCCTTCGGCAACCTGGCGCTCGAACACGGCTTCGGCGGGATAGACGTAGGTGTCCATGAACGCGGTCACGCGCTCACGCAGTTCCTGAACCTTGGGCGAATAAGCGAAATCCATGAGCAGCTACCTTCTTGGGAGAGGTTGTTTAGGTCATGCAATCGATGCTAGAACAGCTACGAAAATTTACCTAGCCTATTCTCGGCGTGTATTAACATTCATCACCGATATATGATCGACTGATTGCCAAGGCCCTCGGCCCGATCAAAAAGCCCCAACAATAAGAGTGCAGCGCAATGAATCTGAGCAAGGTCGACCTCAACCTTTTCATCGTCTTCGACGCGATCTACACCGAAGCCAACCTGACCCGCGCCGGGCAGATTGTCGGCATCACCCAACCGGCGGTGTCGAACGCGTTGGCGCGCCTGCGCGAGACCTTCAACGATCCTTTGTTCGTGCGGACCGCCCAGGGCATGGTGCCCACGCCGATGGCGCAGAACATCATCGGCCCGGTGCGCAACGCCCTCTCGCTGCTGCGGGTGTCGGTGCAGGAAAGCCGTATTTTCAACCCGCTGCAGGCGGTCAAGACCTACCGCATCAGCATGACCGACCTTACCGAAGCAGTGATCCTGCCGCCGCTGTTCCAGCGTTTGCGGCGTCTGGCGCCGACGGTGATCATTGAAAGTTTCCTGTCCAAGCGCCGTGAAACCACCAAGGAACTGGCGGCGGGCCGGCTGGATTTCGCGGTGGATGCGCCACTCAACACCGACCCGCAGGTACGGCACGTCAAGTTGATGGAAGACCGATACGTGTGTGCGATGCGCAAGGGGCATCCGCTGGCGGGCAAGGAAAAATTCTCCCTCGATGACTATCTGTCATTGACCCATATCCATATCTCCAGCCGCCGCAGCGGTCTGGGCCATGTCGACCTGGCCTTGGGGAAGATGGGCATCCAGCGCAAGATCGCCCTGCGGTCGCAGCATTACCTGATGGCTTCGCAAGTGTTGCAGCAGACTGACATGGTCATGACCGTGCCGGAGCGCTTTGCCCGGCGTAACGACCTGCACGCCTTCAGCCTGCCGGTCAACGATGTGCCTGCGGTGGAGACCCATCTGTATTGGCACGAGAGCACCGACCAGGACCCGGCCAATCGCTGGATGCGCGAGCAGATGATCGAGTTGTGCCAGCAGGTGACGGCGCATGAGAAGAAGCTCGACAAGGTGTAGGGCTTTGCACCGCGTCATCGTTTTTCGCGGGCAAGCCCGCTCCCACAGGGATCTCCAGTGAGCACGGCATTTGTGAACACCAAAAAATTCTGTGGGAGCGGGCTTGCCTGCGAAGAGGCCCGCACGAACACCGAAGAACCACGCCCCCTTGACGTAAACGTCAACCTGCCATTAGCTTAGCGCCATGACCTTTCTCGAGCGCGCCCATGAGCAGCCAGACCTATAGCATTTCCGATCTCGCCCGCGAGCTCGACATCACCACGCGGGCCATTCGCTTTTATGAAGAGCAAGGCCTGCTCAGCCCCGAGCGTCGTGGTCAGGAGCGCATTTATTCGCCTCGCGACAAGGTCAGCCTGAAACTGATCCTGCGAGGCAAGCGCATCGGCTTCTCCCTCGCCGAATGCCGCGAGCTGATCGAGCTTTACGACCCCACCGGCGGCAATCAGAAACAGCTGCAAACCATGTTGAACAAAATTTCCGAACGCCGCGAACAGCTTGAGCAGCAGATGCTCGACATCGAACAGATGAAGCTCGAACTGGACACCGCGCAGGAGCGCTGCACCCAGGCGCTGGAGCAGACGATGAAGAGTCAGGTGGTCGTTTAACGGGCAAACCCCGTCCACTGTGGGAGCGAGCCTGCTCGCGATGGCGGACGGTCAGTCAACATCTCTATTGAATGTCATGCCCTCATCGCGAGCAGGCTCGCTCCCACAGGGTTGCGTGAACATCCAGACAAACAGAAAAGGTCATTCCCATGTCCCTTCCCTCCCACGTTCGCCTGGTCGAAGTCGGCCCACGCGACGGTCTGCAAAATGAAGCCCGGCCGATCAGTGTCGCCGACAAGGTGCAACTGGTCGATGCATTGACCGCTGCCGGCCTCGGCTATATCGAAGTCGGCAGTTTTGTCTCGCCCAAATGGGTGCCGCAAATGGCCGGCTCTGCCGATGTCTTCGCGCAAATTCAGCGCAAACCGGGCGTGACCTACGGCGCCCTGGCCCCCAACCTGCGTGGCTTCGAAGATGCGATCGCCGCCGGGGTCAAGGAAGTCGCCGTGTTCGCCGCGGCGTCCGAAGCGTTCTCCCAACGCAACATCAATTGCTCGATCAGCGAAAGCCTGGAGCGCTTCGCGCCGATCATGCAGGCTGCCAAACAACACGGCGTCACCGTGCGCGGTTACGTGTCGTGTGTGCTGGGCTGCCCGTACGAAGGTAACGTCGCGCCGGAGCAGGTTGCCCGGGTGGCTCGCGAGCTCTATGCGATGGGCTGCTACGAAGTCTCGCTGGGAGACACCATCGGCACCGGCACTGCCGGCGCGACGCGCAGGATGTTCGACGTGGTGTCGGCAGATGTGCCGCGGGAGAAACTCGCCGGGCACTTCCACGATACCTACGGCCAGGCCATGGCCAATATCTATGCGAGCCTGCTCGAAGGCATCGCGGTGTTCGACAGCTCCATCGCCGGCCTCGGCGGCTGCCCATATGCCAAGGGCGCCAGCGGTAACGTGGCCACCGAAGACGTGGTGTATCTGTTGAATGGCCTGGGTATCGACACCGGGATCGACCTGGACGCGTTGATTGTTGCCGGCCAGCAGATTTGCACGGTACTGGGACGTCCCACCGGTTCGCGCGTGGCCAAGGCGCGTAACGCACAATGATTGCACCGGTGTGACAGGGTGTTACCGCTGCGGCGAAAATGTGGGGCGCAAGCGAGTAACACGGAAACAAATTGTCGGATTTTTCCTGAATGAAAAATCCTACAAAAACTCAACCTCTTGAATTTAAAGGGTTTTTAAAAGTTGGCACGGCTTCTGCTATCTCTATGGCATAACAAGAATAAAAAGCAGCAAACCAATAAAAATAAGACGAAACGACTCTGACATAACAAGAACAACACGGCAGAGACGCAGCTAACAGATTTTTTTGGAGAAGGTGTGCTTTTCAGGGTGCTTTTCGAAGTAACCCGCAACCGGGCAGAGAACAATAAAACTACCCTCAGGTAGCTCCCGAACTGGTTGGATCGCTCAGCGAAAAAGCAAATCAGCGCTCAAAAAAATACGTTTGCTCTTGATCCCGGATGGGGATCGATAAAAACAGCGGTAAAGGGTCACGGTTGCCAAAAACAAAAACAGACCGCCCCTTAATAATAAAAAAAGAGCACGCGCAACGACAAAATTAAAGGGGAGCTTCGGCTCCCCTTTGTGCTTTCTGCGATTCCTGAAAGAGCCTGAAGATGGATACAAATCCCCGTAGGAGCTGGCGCAGCCTGCGATCTTTTGATCTGAACCTTCTGCGCCAAGCCCAAAAGATCGCAGCCTTCGCCAGCTCCTACGGCATCGCTTTGAGCTCCTCGATGCTGATCTCGCGCATCCGGAATTTCTGGATCTTGCCGGTTACCGTCATCGGAAACTCTTCCACAAACTTGAAGTAACGCGGCGTCTTGAAGTGGGCGATGCGCTCCTTGCACCAGGTCTTCAGTTCTTCTTCAGTCGCGCTGTGGCCGGGGTGGAATTTGATCCAGGCGACGATTTCCTCGCCATAACGCGAACACGGAATGCCGATCACTTGCACATCCGCCACCGCCGGGTGGGTAAAGAAAAATTCTTCCAGCTCCCGCGGGTAAACATTCTCACCGCCGCGGATGATCATGTCCTTGTTGCGTCCGGCAATGCACACGTAACCCTCTTCATTCATGCTCGCCAAGTCACCGGTGTGCATCCAGCCGGCCTGATCGATGGCCTCGGCAGTGCCTTGCGGGTTGTTCCAGTAACCGAGCATCACGCTGTAACCGCGAGTGCAAAGCTCACCAATGATGCCGCGCGGTACCAGATTGCCCGCCTCGTCGATGATTTTGCTTTCCAGTTGCGGCTGGGTGCGGCCGACGGTGGTAACGCGCAATTCCAGTTCGTCTGACGGACCGGTCTGCAAGGACACCGGGCTGGTTTCCGTCATGCCGTAGGCAATCTGCACTTCGCTCATGTGCATTTCGCTGATGACCCGGCGCATCACTTCGATCGGGCAGGTTGCACCGGCCATGATCCCGGTGCGCAGGCTCGACAGGTCGAACTCGCGGCGATTGGGCTGATCGAGCATGGCGATGAACATGGTCGGCACGCCATACAGCGCGGTGGCTTTTTCTTCGGCAACGGTGGTCAGCGTCAGCAGCGGATCGAAGGCATCGTTCGGGTAGATCATGGTGCTGCCATGGGTAATGCACCCGAGGTTGCCCATGACCATGCCGAAGCAGTGATACAGCGGCACCGGGATCACCAGCCGGTCGTTGGCGGTCAGGCCAAGGCTTTCACCGACCATGTAGCCGTTGTTGAGAATGTTGTAGTGACTGAGGGTCGCACCCTTGGGGAAACCGGTGGTACCGGAGGTGTACTGGATGTTCACCGCTTGGTCGAAGTGCAGGCTGTCCTGACGTTCCTGCAACTGTTCAGCAGTGAGGCTGGCCGCCAGATCGCTCAGCTGTGACCACGGCAGAAAACCCGAGGGCGGCTGCGCATCGAGGCTGATCACACCGCGCAGGTCCGGCAGGCGCTCGCTCTGCAATTGACCGATGGACTGCTCCGCCAGCTCAGGCACAAGACCTTGCAGCATCGCGTGGTAGTTGGACGTCTTGAAAGCACCCGCGCAGACCAGCCATTGGCAGCCTGATTGCTTCAACACGTATTCCAGCTCGGAACTGCGATACGCCGGGTTGATGTTGACCAGGATCACGCCGATCTTCGCGCTGGCGAACTGGCTGATGCACCACTGGGCGCAATTCGGCGCCCAGATGCCCAGGCGATCACCGGTCTGCAAGCCCAGCGCCAATAAGGCTCTGGCGTGCAGGTCCACGGCGTCGGACAGTTGCTGCCAGGTGTAGCGCAACTGCTGATGGCGCACCACCAACGCCTCTCCGGTCGGGTACTGCGCGACAGTGTTGTCGAAGGCTTGACCGATAGTCATCGCCAGCAGGGCTTTGTCCTGAGAACCACGGGTATAGCTGCGCTGCGGGCTTGCACTGGGTTGATCCATGACGACCCCTATTGTCTTTATTGTAGGAGCGTGACTTGTATGGTGAGGGAGTTAGCTCCCTTGCCACAACGTCCGACGCTAGGCTGTAAGAACAGTCCTACTCTCGCTCAAGTTGACGTTAACGTAAAGGGTGATTGACAGCCATTCGTCACAGGCTTACGTTAACGTAAAGGTGAGAGCCAAATCGCTGCCCTCCCCGCCCAACAAAAAAGCCAAAAGGTGACCCATGAGCTACCCATCCCTGAACTTTGCCCTCGGTGAAACCATCGACATGTTGCGCGATCAGGTTCAGTCCTTCGTCGCCAAAGAGATCGCTCCGCGCGCCGCTCAGATCGACATCGACAACCTGTTCCCTGCCGACCTGTGGCGCAAATTCGGCGACATGGGCCTGCTCGGCGTTACCGTGCCGGAAGAGTACGGCGGTGCTGGCCTGGGTTACCTGGCGCACGTGGTGGCGATGGAAGAAATCAGCCGCGGCTCGGCCTCGGTCGCCCTGTCCTATGGCGCCCACTCCAACCTCTGCGTCAACCAGATCAACCGCAACGGCAACCACGAACAGAAAAGCAAATACCTGCCGAAGCTGATCAGCGGCGAGCACGTCGGCGCCTTGGCCATGAGCGAACCGAATGCCGGTTCCGACGTGGTCTCGATGAAATTGCGCGCCGACAAACGTGGCGACCGCTACGTGCTCAACGGCAGCAAAACCTGGATCACCAACGGCCCCGACGCCAGCACCTACGTGATCTACGCCAAGACTGACCTGGAAAAAGGCCCCCACGGCATCACCGCGTTCATCGTCGAGCGTGACTGGAAAGGCTTCAGCCGCAGCAACAAATTCGACAAGCTCGGCATGCGCGGTTCCAACACCTGCGAGCTGTTCTTCGATGACGTCGAAGTACCGGAAGAAAACATTCTCGGCGTACTCAACGGCGGCGTGAAAGTGCTGATGAGCGGCCTCGACTACGAGCGCGTTGTGCTCTCCGGCGGCCCGACCGGGATCATGCAGGCGTGCATGGACCTGATCGTTCCCTACATCCACGACCGCAAGCAATTCGGCCAGAGCATCGGCGAATTCCAGCTGATCCAGGGCAAGGTCGCCGACATGTACACCCAACTCAACGCCAGCCGTGCCTACCTGTATGCCGTGGCTCAAGCCTGCGAACGCGGCGAAACCACGCGCAAGGACGCTGCCGGCGTGATCCTCTACAGCGCCGAGCGCGCCACGCAAATGGCCCTCGACGCGATCCAGATTCTCGGCGGCAACGGCTACATCAACGAATTCCCGGCCGGCCGTCTGTTGCGTGACGCCAAGCTGTACGAAATCGGCGCCGGCACCAGCGAGATTCGTCGCATGCTGATCGGTCGCGAACTGTTCAACGAAACCCGCTAAACGGAGCTGTCCATGGCTATCCTGCATACCCAGCTCAACCCCCGTTCGGCGGAGTTCGCGAGCAACAGCGCGGCGATGCTCAAACAGGTCGACGCCCTGCACACCCTGCTCGCCCAAGTGCAGCAAGGTGGCGGCCCGAAAGCGCAAGAACGCCATACTTCGCGGGGCAAATTGCTGCCCCGTGAGCGGATCAATCGCCTGCTCGATCCAGGCTCGCCGTTTCTCGAGATCAGCCAACTGGCGGCTTACGAGGTGTACGGCGAAGACGTGCCGGCCGCAGGCGTGATTGCCGGGATCGGCCGTGTTGAAGGCGTCGAATGCATGATCGTCGCCAACGATGCGACGGTGAAAGGCGGTTCGTATTACCCGCTGACCGTGAAAAAGCACCTGCGCGCCCAGACGATCGCCCAGCAGAATCGCCTGCCGTGCATCTATCTGGTGGACTCTGGCGGCGCCAACCTGCCGCGTCAGGATGAAGTGTTTCCGGATCGTGAGCACTTCGGGCGGATCTTCTTCAATCAGGCGAACATGAGCGCCATGGGCATTCCGCAAATCGCGGTGGTCATGGGCTCCTGCACCGCCGGCGGCGCTTACGTGCCGGCGATGGCCGACGAAGCGATCATGGTGCGTGAACAAGCGACGATTTTCCTCGCTGGTCCCCCGCTGGTGAAAGCCGCGACCGGTGAAGTGGTCAGCGCGGAAGACCTGGGCGGTGCCGATGTGCACTGCAAGATTTCCGGGGTCGCCGACCACTACGCCGAGAGCGATGAACACGCCTTGGCCATCGCCCGACGCAGCATCGCCAACCTCAACTGGCGCAAGCTCGGCGAGGTTCAGCAGCGCACGCCGATTGCCCCGCTCTACGCCAGCGACGAGTTGTACGGCGTGGTCTCGGCCGATGCCAAACAACCCTTCGACGTGCGCGAAGTGATTGCGCGACTGGTGGACGGCTCGGTGTTCGACGAATTCAAGGCGTTGTTCGGGACGACGCTGGTGTGCGGTTTTGCCTACCTGCACGGTTACCCGATTGCGATCCTCGCCAACAACGGCATCCTGTTCGCCGAAGCCGCGCAGAAAGGCGCGCACTTCATCGAACTCGCTTGCCAGCGCGGCATTCCTTTGCTGTTCCTGCAAAACATCACCGGTTTCATGGTCGGCCAGAAGTACGAGGCCGGCGGCATCGCCAAGCACGGCGCGAAACTGGTGACCGCCGTGGCGTGCGCCAAGGTGCCGAAATTCACCGTGATCATCGGCGGCAGTTTTGGCGCCGGCAACTATGGCATGTGCGGGCGGGCCTACGATCCACGCTTCCTGTGGATGTGGCCGAATGCGCGCATCGGGGTGATGGGCGCCGAGCAGGCGGCCGGGGTTCTGGTCCAGGTCAAACGCGAGCAAGCGGAGCGCAGCGGCCAGGTTTTCAGCGCCGAGCAGGAAACTGACATCAAGCAGCCGATTCTCGATCAGTACGAAGAACAGGGTCACCCTTATTACTCCAGCGCACGGCTGTGGGACGACGGCGTCATCGACCCGGCGCAGACCCGCGACGTATTGGCTCTGGCCTTGTCGGCCTCGCTGAACGCGCCCATCGAACCGACCCGCTTCGGCGTGTTCCGGATGTGATTAGATTTTGTAGGAGCGAGCTTGTGTGGCGAGGGAGCTTGCTCCCGTTCGATTGCGAAGCAATCGTAAAACCGATATCGCTTTCGCGAGCAAGCTCGCTCCTACAAGTGCCGTGGAGACGGACGAATATGAGCGACTTCAACACCCTCGAACTGCAGACCGACCCCAGGGGTTTCGCAACCCTGTGGCTCAGTCGTGAAGAAAAAAACAACGCCTTCAACGCCGAGATGATCCGTGAACTGATCCTCGCGCTCGACAAGGTCTCGAGCGATGCCAGCCTGCGATTTTTGCTGGTACGCGGACGCGGCAAACATTTCAGTGCCGGCGCGGACCTGGCGTGGATGCAGCAGTCGGCCGAACTCGATTACCAGACCAATGTGGACGACGCCCGGGAACTGGCGGAGTTGATGTACAACCTCGCGAAACTGAAAATCCCCACCCTGGCCGTGGTGCAAGGCGCGGCGTTCGGCGGCGCGCTGGGCCTGATCAGTTGCTGCGACATGGCCATCGGCGCCGATGACGCGCAGTTCTGTCTCTCGGAAGTCCGCATCGGCCTGGCGCCGGCCGTGATCAGCCCGTTCGTGGTGCAAGCCATCGGTGAACGTGCGGCACGTCGTTATGCCCTGACGGCCGAGCGCTTCGGCGGGCAACGGGCGCGGGAAATCGGCCTGTTGTCGGAGCATTATCCAGCCGCTGAGCTGGAACAGAGAGTCGAACAATGGATCGACAACTTGCTGCTCAACAGCCCGGCTGCCATGCGCGTAAGCAAGGACTTGCTGCGTGAAGTCGGCAACGGCGCGCTGACCCCGGCGCTGCGGCGCTACACCGAAAATGCCATCGCGCGCATTCGCGTCAGCCCCGAAGGTCAGGAAGGCCTGCGCGCCTTTCTGCAAAAACGCCCGCCAAGCTGGCAAGCCGCAATCACTCCCAAGGAGCCGCGTTGATGAGCGCACCTGTTATTACCTCTCTGCTGGTGGCCAACCGTGGCGAAATCGCCTGCCGGGTGATGCGCACCGCCAAGGCCCTGGGCCTGACCACGGTCGCCGTGCACAGCGCCACCGACCGCGAAGCCCGGCACAGCCGCGAAGCGGATATCCGCGTCGACCTCGGTGGCAGCAAAGCCGCTGACAGCTATCTGCAAATCGACAAACTGATCGCCGCCGCCAAGGCCAGCGGCGCGCAGGCGATTCATCCGGGTTACGGCTTTCTGTCGGAGAACGCCGGGTTCGCCCGGGCGATTGAAGCGGCAGGCCTGATTTTCCTCGGCCCGCCCGCCTCGGCCATCGACGCCATGGGCAGCAAATCCGCCGCCAAGGCTTTGATGGAAACCGCCGGCGTGCCGCTGGTGCCTGGCTATCACGGCGAGGCGCAAGACCTCGACACCTTCCGCGACGCCTGCGAACGCATTGGCTATCCGGTGCTGCTCAAGGCGACGGCGGGCGGTGGCGGCAAAGGCATGAAAGTGGTCGAGGAGGTCAGTCAACTGGCCGAAGCCCTGGCCTCTGCCCAGCGGGAAGCGCAATCCTCGTTCGGCGATTCGCGGATGCTGGTCGAGAAATACCTGCTCAAACCGCGCCACGTGGAAATCCAGATCTTCGCCGACCAGCACGGCAACTGCCTGTACCTCAACGAACGTGACTGCTCGATTCAGCGTCGGCACCAAAAAGTCGTCGAAGAAGCACCCGCGCCGGGCCTGAGTGCGGAACTGCGTCGCGCCATGGGCGAAGCCGCCGTGCGTTCGGCACAGGCCATCGGCTACGTCGGCGCCGGCACCGTGGAGTTTTTGCTGGATGCGCGCGGTGAGTTCTTCTTCATGGAGATGAACACGCGGCTGCAAGTCGAACACCCGGTCACCGAAGCCATTACCGGCCTCGACCTGGTGGCCTGGCAGATTCGCGTAGCGCGCGGTGAAGCGCTGCCGGTGACTCAGGAACAGGTGCCATTGATCGGGCATGCGATTGAAGTGCGGCTGTACGCCGAAGACCCGGGCAATGATTTCCTGCCGGCCACCGGGCGTTTGGAACTGTATCGCGAATCCGCCGAAGGACCGGGGCGCCGGGTCGACAGTGGTGTCGAGGAAGGTGACGAGATTTCGCCCTTCTACGACCCGATGCTCGGCAAGCTGATTGCCTGGGGTGAAGACCGTGAGCAGGCACGTTTGCGCCTGTTGAGCATGCTCGATGAATTCGCCATCGGCGGGCTCAAGACCAACATCAACTTTCTGCGGCGGATCATCGGCCATCCTGCCTTCGCAGCGGCCGAACTGGATACCGGGTTTATCCCGCGGTATCAGGAACAACTGCTGCCGGCGCCCTCGGACCTCAGCGATGAATTCTGGCACGCGGCCGCACAGGCGTTTGCCCAGAGCCAGCCGAGCACCCTCCGCGCCGATGACCCGGGTTCGCCGTGGGGTATCAACAACGGTTTGCGCGTCGGACTGCCGAAGGAAATCACCCTGCATTTGAGCTGCGAAGGCCAGGACCGTGCGTTGACACTGGGCGAGGTGAGTAGCGCGCAACTCAAGGGTGAGCAGTTACTGACCGAGCACGACGGCGTGCGTCGCCAGCACCGGGCAATCCGTCGCGGTGGCATGGTGTATCTGCAATGGGACGGTGAGTTGCGCCGCATCGAGGCCTACGACCCGATCAGTGCGGTCGAAGCCAGCCACAGCCATCAAGGTGGGCTGACTGCGCCGATGAACGGCAGCATCGTGCGAGTGCTGGTGGAGGCCGGGCAAACGGTCGAAGCCGGGGCGCAACTGGTGGTGCTGGAAGCCATGAAGATGGAGCACAGCATCCGTGCGCCACACGCCGGGGTGATCAAGGCGCTGTATTGCCAGGAAGGCGAGATGGTCAGCGAAGGCAGTGCGTTGGTGGAGCTGGAAGAAGCCTGAAATGAAGATCGGTCCTACGCATTGCGAGGACCGGTCTGATCAAAATCTGGCCGTTGCCTGAACCACTACGCCGATGATTCGGCAGGCGTCAGTGTAAAGGGCTTTCGGATACGTCGGATTGAGCGGGACCAGATAACGCTGCCCGCCCTCTTCGATCAGCTTGCGAAACATCGCTTCAGCGCTATCCGGCCACTGGACGATCACCAGTTTGCCAGGCTCCGGGACAATCGCCGGGTCCACCAGAATCATCATGCCTTCGGCAATGCTGACACCGCTCGGAGCCGTCATTGCATCGCCCGTTACCCGCAACCAGAACGCCGCGCCCTGAGCGTGGTAATCGGTCAGTTCGAATCGTGCCGGGTCATACGCCGTCGCTTCGCCATCGCGCACCTCACAGCTTGCTCGCCAGTCGCTGACCGGGTAGCGGAAGTACGGGTTGTATTTTGTCAGCAGATCCTGGCTTTCGTCCGTCGAAGCGTCGGGCTCCCGGATGACCAGCGCCACTTCGAGGAAATCCAGGCCCAGCGCGTGCAGCACCCGGTTCATGTCATCGATGCCAGGCTGGCGACGTTTGTTCAGCCAATGGCCGATGCCGCCTTGGGACATCCCCAGGCGCTCGGCGAGTATCTCTTGAGTGACATTGAGTTCACTCATCTTGGCCTTGACCAATTCAATCCATTTATCCATGTGCGGCACGATACGTGGGCGCCTCCGCGCCGACAAAACACAAATTGTAGTATTTAAATTCTGGTGACAAATACAGTTCGTACTAGGATGGATTTACGGATCTGAATCTATCACGGAGTATGCCAGCGCCATGACCCTCCCCAATCTCGAACTGCTTGACCTGCAAATCGACACCTCCCTCACCTCGCCAAAAGGCTCGGCCGCTGCCCAGCGGGCGCTGGATTACTACTTGAAACCAACGGTGTCCGACGAGGCAGAAGAAGAACGTTTCTTTGAAGTGAATCGCAAGGTCAGCAGCGAGGAAGCGCTGGTGCGTGCGACCGAGCTGTTGCGTTGCGCCGCCGCCACGGCCTACGAGTCAGCCAGCCATCTGCACGGTAGCCACCGGGATCTGGCGTTTTCGACGGTTCACATGATTGATATGGCCAAGGCGTTACTGGATCGATCCCTCGACGGGGGCCAGCACGCTTAAGACAGGAAGAACATTTCGGCGGGCGCGCAGAAGACTTTTCCAATCGCGCCGATAAAATCGTTTGACTTGCAAACGAGAATGATTATTATTGCATGCAGCTGGTCGCGAGATCAGTCGATTGTCCAAGTGACCTTAGGTCGGTCTCCTGGACTATCTCCTCATCAGGCTAATCACGGTTTTTGACCCGGCTTTTTGCCGGGTCTTTTTTTGCCAGTTAATCTGGCTTGACCTTCAGGCTAATGAAGTCTTTTCGTGTTGCAAATTCGATGGCGCGGATAATATCAAAAGAATATCGGTTGGCAAGAGAAGCCCGGCAACATTGGGCCAAACTAACGAAAAATAGCACTTGAGAATCAATCGCACACTCTCTAAGCTGCCACGGCGTCAAGGAGGACGCCCCCCTTTTCCCCCGCAATTTCCCCCGGTTTTTCCCTCACCAGCGTGTAAAGTGACAGCCATAAAAATCATATTCAGGAATCGACTATGACCGTGGCTAAATCCTCCTTCGACATCAGTGCAAACTTCGACAGCGGCAACATTGAAGTACTGGATATCAGCAACCCGCTGCAAGCGCTGTTGGCGATCAGACCCGACACCCGCAGCCAGCATTTTCAGTGGTTTCACTTCAAGGCCAGTGGTTTGCACGTCGGTCAGGAGCATTGGTTCCGGCTGAACAACGCCAGCAAATCTTCGTATAACAAGGCCTGGGACGGTTATCAGGCAGTGGCGTCCTACGATCACGTCAACTGGTTCCGCGTACCGACCATCTTCGAAGGCGACTGCCTGCGTTTCAGCCTCGAAGCCACCGCCACCCACGCTTGGTTTGCCTATTTCGAACCCTACAGCCGTGGTCGCCATGACTGGTTGATCGAACAGGCGCTGACCAAGGCCGGCACCGAGCTGCTGGCCACCGGCAAAAGCGTCGAAGGTCGCGACATTCAGTTACTGCGCAAAGGCACGGGCGCTGAGGGTCAGCGCAAGGTCTGGATCATCGCCCAGCAACACCCCGGCGAGCACATGGCCGAATGGTTCATGGAAGGCGTGATCGAGCGCCTTGAAAAACACGACGATCCGGTGCTGAACAAACTGCTGACCAGCGCCGATCTTTACCTTGTACCCAACATGAACCCGGACGGTGCATTCCACGGGCATCTGCGCACCAACGCCATGGGCCAGGACCTCAACCGCGCGTGGCAGAGCGCCAGTCCGGAAGTCAGTCCGGAAGTGTTTTTCGTACAGCAGCAAATGGAAAAGTATGGCGTCGACCTGTTCATCGACGTGCATGGTGATGAAGAAATCCCTTACGTGTTCACCGCCGGTTGCGAAGGCAACCCCGGCTACACGCCGCGAATCGAAAAACTCGAAGAGCACTTCCGCAGCCATCTGAAGCACCTGACCAAAGACTTCCAGACCAAGTACGGCTACACCCGCGACGAACCAGGCAAAGCCAACATGACCTTGGCGTGCAACAGCGTCGGTCAGAAGTTTGATTGCCTGTCGCTGACCCTGGAAATGCCGTTCAAGGACAACAACGACAAGCCGGATGCGTTGACAGGCTGGTCGGGCAAGCGTTCGAAGCAATTGGGCAAGGATGTGTTGACCACCGTTGCCGAGATGATCGATACCGTGCGTTGAATGAGAGACAAATTGAAAAGATCGCAGCCTCCGGCAGCTCCTACGCAATCATGCCCGCGTAGGAGCTGCCGGAGGCTGCGATCTTTTCATCGTGAAGTCATTCAGGATCAAGCGCGATCCCTGCCCCGCAACATGCTGTCCAGCACCTCATCGCGCCGCACCCAACCGTGAAACAACGCCGCCGCCAGATGCAGCAATACGGTCAAAAACAGCAGATAAGCCAGATACCCGTGAGCCTTGCGCAGGAACGCAAACACCTGCGCATTCGCCGGCAGGATCGAGGGTAACTGCACCGAACTGCTGAGCATCACCGGATCGCCCGCCGCCGAAATCATCGCCCAGCCGAGCAGCGGCAAGACAAACATCAAGATGTACAGCAAGACATGCGAAGCCTTGGCCGCCAGTACCTGCCAACCGGGCAAGTCCGCCGGCAGCGGCGGTTGCCGGGTAGAAAAGCGCACGACCAGGCGCACGATCACCAGCAGCAGAATGGCGATGCCCAACGGTTTGTGCAGATTGATCAGCCATTCATGACGCTCTGATACAGAAGCGACCATCCCCGCGCCGATAAACAGCATGGCAATGATCATCACCGCCATCAGCCAGTGCAGCAGTCGCGCCAAGGGGGCGAAGTGATTCGGTTGAGCGCTCATTGTTGAGCCTCCTTTTTAGCGGCAGGCAACTGGCTGACTTCACTGGTGCGGCGCAAGTAGGAACTGGCGTAACCGGCTGAGCGAGCGGCGAGCAGCGGGTCGTCGGAACCTTCGATGCCGGCGGGCAATACCAGCGGGTCGTAGTTGATGTCGCGGCATTCGCCATTGAGCTGCGGCTGGGTGCTTTCGAGCACCAGCGTGCCGGCGTTCACCACTTTGCGGCCGTCGGGCCAGGCCTTGCTGGCGTCGTTGACCGGGTCACCGGCGTCGGCCAGGGTGATGTTCAACTGCCAGCGCAACGGACCGGCGGAAATCCGTTGAACCAGGTCTTTCTCAAGGAAATCTCCGCCCTCCGGCGCTGTGGCGCCTGCTGCATCCTGAGCCAGCGGAACCATGCTCCAGCGCACCGCTTGGCGTTGTCCGGCGGCGTTGACCAGGTAGAACGCATTGACGCTGTTGTAGGTTTCCGTCGCGTAACTGGCGGACGGCCTGGCGGTCTTGATCCAGGCCAGGAACGGCCCGGCTTCGGGGTGTGCACCGAAGAACGCCGGCACCGCTGCCGGGTTCGGTTTGCCGGTGGCAGGGTCCGGCGACTGGGCTTGTTGCAACTGGTAGAACGCCTCGGGCGTGCCCACCGGGAACACCGGCATGCTGTTCATCCCGGTGCGCCATTGCTGGCCGTTGGCCTGGGTGAAGCGCAGCGCCAGGCTGCGGATCGGCACGCTGCTGTCCGGCGCATACGGATTACCCGCGGGCAACGCGAGGCGTCCGACCACGGGGGTCCGCGCATCATTGAACACTTGAGCGCTGGAATAGCTGCGCGCTTCACCACTGCTCTCGAAGTGCCCGATCACGCACACGCCCTTGGAGTGATTGCGGCGAAAACCGGGGTGCACGCCGTTGTTGGTTTCCAGCACATTGATCAGCTTTTTCGGCGTCAGACGCTGTGGGTCAAAGGTGCCATTGACGTAGGCAAATGCCCCGGCCATGGCGGCAACTACCACGGCAATGCCGGCCAGACGCAACGTCAGGCTCGCGCCACTCAAGGGCGGCCGGGTGGGCGGTGATGAGCGATCTACCATGAAAGACTCCAGGGCCAGCGGCCACAAGTGAGAAGGATCAAGCAGACGAACCGCACGAAGGTTTATTCCATGGCGCGGTATTTATTTTTTCAGGCGTGGAATAACCTCGGGTGTCGGGCGTCTTCCTAGTCCACAGCGTAGTGACTAGACAGCAGTTCATGAATGATATTGACGAACAACTGAGAGAAATCATTCCCCGATTGCGCCGGTTTGCCGTGTCATTGACGCGCAACCCCAGCAACGCGGACGATCTGGTGCAGTCGTGCCTTGAGCGGGCGCTGTCGCGGTGGAGTGACAAACGCCCCGAGGGCGACTTGCGTGCCTGGCTGTTTTCGATTCTCTATCGGCAATTTCTCGACGCCCACCGGCGCTCCCGGCGCTATGCGCGGATGCTCGAGTTCTTCACCGGGCGGGACGACACCCAGCCATCGGTGGAACGCACCGTGATCGCGCAATCGACCTTGCAGGCCTTCGATCAACTCGGCACCGAGCAGCGCGCATTGCTGCTCTGGGTGTCGGTCGAAGGACTGAGTTACAAGGAGGTCGCCGACATCCTCGACGTCCCCGTCGGCACCGTCATGTCGCGTCTGTCCCGCGCCCGTCAGGCCTTGCGCCAACTCAGCGACGGCGAAATCACCCGCCCTTCCCTGCGGAGACTCAAATGATCAGCATGCCCCCCAGCGAACGTGACCTGCACGCGTATGTGGACCACCAACTGAACGACGACGACCGACATCTGGTTGAGACTTTTCTGGCGAGTAACGCGCCCATGGCTGAACAGGTTCGCGCCTGGCAGCAGGATGCCCAACACCTGCGCGCCGCACTCGGCGGCGCGTTGCAGCAACCGGCCAATCCGGAACTCGACCCGGCACTGATTCGCCAGCGCCTCAAACGCCAATCGCGGCGCCATCTGGCCAGCGCTGCGGTGTTACTGATCGCCGTGAGCATCGGCGGGTTCAGTGGTTGGCAGGCGCGGGAGATGACCCTTCTCAGCGCCGCGGCGCCGATGGCCGATGCGATGCAGGCCTATCGGCTGTTTGCCCAGCAGGGCTTTCTGCCGGCTGATTACAAGGTCAGTGACGATGGCGATATGCAGGGTTGGCTCGACCGTTATTTCACCCAGGCTAATCGCTTGCCGGACCTGTCCGGGGCAGGGTTCAATCCGGTCAGCGGGCGCTTGCTCAGTACCGAGCAAGGGCCGGCGGCGATGGTGGTTTACGAGGACCGGAGCGGGCATAAAGTCAGCTTCTACGTGCGCCCGCCGGGGCCGAAAAACTTCATGTTGCCAAGAGGCAGTCGCAGTGACGGCGAGTTGCAGGCCGAGTATTGGTCGGGCGGCGGTTACAACTATGCAATGGTCAGCCCGAGCGATACGCCGGCAGCGCAGATGCTCAAACAAACCGCGCAATTCTGACCCCACCTCGAAACCTGTGGGAGCGGGCTTGCCCGCGATAGCAATCTGTCAGTCACTACCCATGCTGGATGTACCACCGTCATCGCGGGCAAGCCCGCTCCCACAGGGATTTGAGTGGGCTTGCAGAGGGTGATTACCCCTGTCCAAACACCTGCGAAGGCCGCCTCAGCAACGGATCAAACGGATTGATTCGCGGCCCGATCAGCGCCGCTTCGCGCTTGAGCATCTCGACCACCGTCGGCAAGCGATCCGGCCCCAGGCGGTCACTCACGGTGGCAACACTCAATGCCGCCACCGCCCGCCCTTCGCGATCCAGAATCGGCACCGCCACCCCGGCCATACCTTGCAACACCCCGGTGTTACGCCCGGCGTAACCGAGCGCGCGCACGTTCTCGACTTCCGAACGCAGGAACACTTCGTCGTACAGGTGAAAATCCTTCAGCCGTGGCAGGTTGTAATGAATCACCGTTTCACGCTCTTCCTCCGGCAAGAACGCCAGAATCGCCAGGCTGCCCTGGCCCACACCCAGCGCCACGCGCCCGCCAATGTCGCCGGTAAAGGTGCGAATCGGGAACGGCCCTTCACTGCGGTCCAGGCAGATCGCATCAAAACCACAGCGCGCGAGCAAGAACAACGAATCACCCAGCGAGGCGGATAGCCGCAGCAGCGACGGTCGCACCAGTTCGCGCAAGTTTCCGCTGTTGCCGGCGCGGGCCGCCAGGGCAAAAAACTCCAGGCTCAGGCGATAGCGTTTGCTGCGTGCGTCCTGCTCGACCATGCCTTCGTCCATCAGGCTGCGCAGCAAGCGGTGCGTGGTCGGTTGCGACAAACCGATGCGCTGTGCCAGTTGCGTCACGCGCTCCCCACCCTCGACGGTGTCACCCAGACTGCGCAGCACAGCGAACAGCCTCGAGACCGCACCGACACCGACTTCATTTTTGTTTTCATTCCGCTCAGTGGAATCATTCATGTTATTTCTCGACAATTAATTTACTCATTGAATGAATCTAAAAATAACCATCGCTTCAGTGAAATAGACCATTGAGCCCATCCTAGTCTTCGTCCTAATCTGCGTCCACAGGGGCGATTCGAACAACAGCGGCAGCCGACCCACGTCGAGCGCCAACGCACCCCGCGACACCCTTTCGTATCTGCCCATACAAAAAAGCGCGACCTCAGGCCGCGTATAACAATCTCAGGTGGAGCGCAGTTATGGCTTTTGTGCAACTTGAAGGACTCGGCAAACGTTACGGCGCGATTGATGCTGTCGTTGCGACCAACCTCTCGGTCGAGAAAGGCGAGTTCGTGTCTCTGCTCGGCCCCTCCGGCTGCGGCAAAACCACCACCCTGCAAATGATCGCCGGCTTCGTCGAAGTCACTAGCGGGCGCATCCTGCTCGACGGTCGCGACATCACCCACGCCAAACCCGCCAGCCGTGGCCTGGGGGTGGTGTTCCAGAGTTACGCGCTGTTCCCGCACATGACCGTCAAGGACAACGTCGCCTTCGGCCTGCGCATGCGCAAAGTGCCCAATGGCGAGTTGCAGCAACGGGTGGATCGGGTGCTCAAACTGGTGCGCCTGGATCAGCACGCCGAGCGTTACCCACGGGAACTGTCCGGCGGCCAGCGCCAGCGTGTGGCACTGGCCCGCGCCCTGGTGATCGAGCCGCCGGTGCTGTTGCTCGACGAGCCGCTGTCGAACCTCGACGCGAATCTGCGCGAAGAGATGCAGTTCGAGATCCGCCGCATCCAGCGCGAAGTCGGCATCACCACGTTGATGGTCACCCACGATCAGTCCGAAGCGCTGTCCATCAGTGACCGCGTGGTGGTGATGCAGGCCGGGCGCATCACCCAGATCGACGCGCCGTACACCCTTTACGAACACCCGCGCACCGAGTTCATTTCCGGGTTCGTCGGCAAGGCCAATCTGCTGCCCGGTCAGCGTGACAGCGCTGGCGTTGTGCAAGTCAGCAGCGGTGGTGAGCTGACCCTGAGCCTGCGCCCGGAAAAAATCGACCTGCGAGACGCCGGCCACGGTCGCCTGCAAGGCCACATCGTCAGCCGCTTCTTCCTCGGCAGCCAATGGCTGTACAGCGTTTCAACGGCCCTCGGCGAACTCAGCGTAGTGCGCCGCAACGATGGCTCGGCACCGATGAATGAAGGCACGCCGGTCGGCCTCGACTGGGACGCGGCGCTGCTGCGAGTGCTGAGCGTCGACGAGGTGTCGGCATGAGTACGCTCACCGCCGTGCGCCAGGGACGTCAGGGTTATTGGCTGTCGGCGCCGGCCCTGGCGTTGTACGTCTGCCTGTTGGTGATCCCGTTGCTGCTGACGCTGGTGTTGTCATTCAACGTTTTCGACTACAGCTCGGGGATCAACAGCGACGCTTACACCCTCGACCATTACAGCAGCCTGCTGGGCGATCCGTACTTCTACGAAATCTTCCTGCGCACCTTCTGGATCAGTGCCCTGACCACCCTGCTGTGCGTGGTGATCGGCGTACCCGAGGCCTACATCCTCAGCCGCATGGGCGCGCCGTGGCGTTCGATTTTCCTGATTCTGATCCTCACGCCGTTGCTGATTTCGGTGGTGGTGCGCGCCTTCGGCTGGAGCCTGTTGCTCGGTGCCGACGGCCTGGTCAACCAGACCTTGCAAGCCTTCGGCGGCTCGCCGGTGAAACTGCTCTACACGCCGTTCGCGGTGGTGATTGCGCTGGTCCACGTGATGCTGCCGTTCATGATCATTCCGGTCTGGACCTCGTTGCAAAAACTCGACCCGGCCGCCGAGCAAGCGGCGATGTCGCTGGGCGCCAGTCACTTCACGGTGATGCGCAAAGTGGTGTTGCCGCAAATCATGCCTGGCGTGTTGTCCGGCACTTTGATCGTATTCGGCCTCGCCGCCAGCTCCTTCGCCATCCCCGGCCTGCTCGGCGGACGCCGGATCAAAATGGTCGCGACGCTGATCTACGACCAGTACCTGTCGGAGCTCAACTGGCCGATGGGCGCGGCCATCGCCGTCGCGCTGCTGTTGCTCAACCTGCTGATCATGCTGTCCTGGAACCGGATGATCGAAGGCCGCTACAAGAAGTCATTGGGATAACTCGTCATGTCCAAGAACGGTCCTTTCGCCCTGCTGTTCCATACCCTGGTGGTGGTGTTCATGTTGGCGCCGCTGGTGGTGGTGTGTCTCGTCGCCTTCACCCCGGAAAACACCCTGAGTCTGCCGACCACCGAATTTTCCCTGCGCTGGTTCCGCGCGGTGTTCGAGCGCGCAGACTTTGTCGATGCGTTTTACAACAGCCTGATCCTGGCGTTCACCGCGGCCAGTCTGGCGACATTGATTGCGGTGCCGGCGGCGCTGGCGATCACCCGCTTCGAGTTTCCCGGCCGGGATTTTTTCAACGGCCTGTTTCTGTCGCCGATCATCATTCCGCACCTGGTGCTGGGGGTTGCATTGCTGCGCCTGTTCGCGCTGATGGGGGTCAACGGCAGCTTCACCTGGCTGATCTTCGCCCACGTGCTGGTGATCACGCCGTATGTGTTGCGGCTGGTGCTGGCGTCGGCGATTGGCCTGGATCGCAGCGCCGAGCACGCGGCGCAATCGTTGGGCGCCGGGCGCTTCACGCTGTTCCGCCAGATCACGTTGCCAATGATTCTGCCGGGGGTTGCCGGTGGCTGGCTGCTGGCGTTCATCAACAGTTTCGACGAGGTGACGCTGTCGATTTTCGTCACCTCGCCGGCCACGCAAACCTTGCCGGTACGGATGTACGTGTACGCCACTGAATCCATCGACCCGATGATGGCGGCGGTGTCTGCGCTGGTGATCGGGCTGACGGCGCTGACGATGATTCTGCTGGACCGGGTATACGGCCTGGATCGGGTGCTGGTGGGTAAACAATGAGGGCGCCATGGCTTTGCTGAAACGACTGGCCGAGGGCGACCGCCCGGCCGTGAACTTTACCCTCGATGGCGTACCGGCCAGCGGCCTGCTCGGCGATACCCTGCTGACCGCGGTGCTGACCTGTAGCGATCACTTGCGCGGCAGCGATTTCAGCGCTGAACCGCGCGCCGGGTTTTGCCTGATGGGCGCTTGTCAGGACTGCTGGGTTCGGCTGGGCGACGGCCGACGCGTGCGAGCGTGCTCGACGTTGCTCGAAGACGGACAGGACATCAGCCGTGAACCGGGGCGCAGCGTATGACCATTATTTATCCGGTGCTCCCAAAAGATCGCAGCCTTCGGCAGCTCCTACGCCGTTCGCGATCCTATGTAGGAGCTGGCGAAGCCTGCGATCTTTTGATCTTGAAAACCAGGGTGGCGAGATGAGTTCGGTGATCATCATCGGCGCCGGCCCTGCCGGGATTCGTGCGGCGCAAACGCTGGTGGCGCATGGCGTTCGTCCGGTGCTGCTGGACGAAGCCGCACGCGGTGGCGGGCAGATTTATCGGCGTCAGCCGGCGAATTTCAAACGCTCGGCGGTCGCGCTGTATGGCTTCGAGGCGCGCAAGGCCCACGCACTTCATCAAACCATTGATGCTTTGCGCGAGCATCTCGAGTACCGTCCAGAGACACTGGTGTGGAACGCCGAAGACGGCGCGCTCGACACCTTGCATGAAGGTCACGCCGCACGGCTGGAGTTCTCCCGGGTGATTGTCGCCACGGGTGCCACCGACCGGATTTTGCCGGTGCCCGGCTGGACGCTGCCCGGCGTCTACAGCCTCGGCGCGGCGCAGATCGCGCTGAAATTTCAGGGCTGTGCCATCGGCGAACGCGTGGTGTTCGCCGGCAGCGGACCGTTGCTGTATCTGGTGGCTTATCAATACGCCAAGGCCGGTGCGAAGGTCGTGGCGGTGCTCGACAGTTCGCCGTTCAGCGCCCAGGCCCGCGCCCTCCCCGGCCTGCTGTCACAACCGGCCACGCTGGCCAAAGGCATTTATTACCGCAGCTGGCTGACCGCTCACGGCATCCCGGTGCATCAGGGCGCAACCTTGAAAAGCATCGATGGCGGACAGCGCGTTCGGTCGCTCATCTGGTCAAATTCCAGCGGCGACCATCCGCTGGATTGCGACGCCGTAGCGTTCGCCCACGGCCTGCGCAGTGAAACCCAACTTGCCGACCTGCTCGGCTGCACATTCAGCTGGAACCCGCTCAACCGTGCCTGGTTGCCGCAACGCGACAGCGCCGGTCGCAGCAGCATTCCCGAGGTGTACCTGGCCGGTGACGGCGCCGGCATCATGGGCGCGGACGCGGCGGAAATGGCCGGCGAACGGGCCGCCCTCGCGTTGCTTGAAGACATTGGTTACCTGATCCCGCCACAACGTGGCGCGCAATTGGAACAGGCGCTCGGGCGCATCAACACCTTTCGCCAAGGCCTGGAACGCGCGTTCATCTTCCCCGACAACTGGGCGGCCACTACACCTGACGACGTGATGATCTGCCGCTGCGAAGAAGTCCGCGCCGGTGACATCCGCAATGTGGTGCGCGAAGGCCATTGGGAGATCAATCGGGTCAAGGCCCATTGTCGGGTCGGCATGGGTCGCTGCCAGGGCCGTATGTGCGGTGCGGCGGCTGCCGAAATCATTGCCTGCGAAAGTCAGCGCGCCGTGTCTGACATCGGTCGGTTGCGCGCACAGGCACCGATCAAACCGTTGCCGTTTGGTCTGGAGATCGAGCCATGATCGAGGTCGACGCAGTGATCATTGGCGGCGGGATTGTCGGGGCCTCCGCCGCCCTTTTTCTCAGTCAGGCCGGCCGCCGCGTGGCGCTACTGGAGCGCGACTTTTGCGGTTCGCATTCCAGCGGCGTGAACTACGGGGGCGTGCGGCGTCAGGGTCGGCCGCTGTCGCAACTGCCGCTGTCGCAACGGGCCCACGAAATCTGGGGGCAGTTGCCGCAGTTGATCGGAATCGACGGCGAGTACCAGCGCAGCGGTCACCTGAAACTGGCGCGCAGCCTCGACGACCTGCGCGCCTTGCAGGATTACGCCGCCAGCAGTCAGGATTTCGGCCTCGATTTGCAGGTGCTCGATCGCGCTGAATTGCGCGCGCGTTTTCCGTGGGTCGGCGACGTCGCCGTGGGCGCCTCGTTTTGTCCAGACGATGGTCACGCCAACCCGCGTCTGGTGTCTCCGGCATTCGCCCGGGCGGCGCGGCAACAGGGCGCGCAGATTCATGAACAGTGCGCGGTCAGCGCGGTAGAACACGACGGCCGGCACTTTCGCGTCAGCACGCAAAATGGACTCGAATTGCAGGCGCCGTGGCTGTTGAACTGCGCCGGTGCATGGGCGGGAAAACTCGCCGAGCAATTCGCCGAAGCCGTGCCGATGCACGCCGGGCACCCGGCAATGCTGGTCACCGAGCCGCTGCCGCTGGTAATGAATGCCAGCACCGGCGTCGAAGGCGGCGGGATCTATGCGCGCCAGGTCGCGCGCGGCAATTGCGTGCTCGGCGGCGGCCAGGGGTTTGCCCTCGACGAAGCGCGCGCCCGACCCGGTCAACACGCGGTGATCGAGATCCTGCGACAAGCCGTCGAGCTCTACCCGTTTCTTCAAGGCGCCCAGGCGATTCGTACCTGGAGCGGCACCGAAGGTTACCTGCCCGACCGCCAACCGGTGATCGGCCACAGTGGCACTCAACCCGGTCTGTTGCACGCGTTCGGCTTTGCCGGCGCAGGTTTTCAGCTCGGTCCTGCGGTGGGCCAGGCGCTCACCGAGATCATCTGCAGCGGCGCCTCAACCACGTCGCTGGATGCGTTTTCCATCACCCGGTTTCACTCCATCTCCGTTGCTTGATAGAGGAAGGTCGCGCTTATGAATAACGTCAAACGCACTGCACTGCTCGGTTTGTCATGGCTTGGTTTTTCGAGCTTGGGTGCCCTGCTCCCGGTCACCCAGGCTCAGGCCGAGCCGACGCTTTATCTGGGCATGAACGGCGGGACCATGGAGCGGCTGTACGCCGACAAGGTGCTGCCGGTGTTCGAAAAAGCCAACAACGTCAAAGTGGTGATCGTGCCCGGCACTTCCGCCGATATTCTGGCCAAGGTCCAGGCGAGCAAAGGCAACCCGCAGATGCACGTGATGTTCCTCGACGACGGCATCATGTACCGCGCCATCGCCATGGGCCTGTGCGACAAGCTCGAAGACAGCCCGACCCTGGCGCAGATTCCGGCCAAGGGCCGAATCAAGGATCAAGCGGTGGCGGTCAGCCTCGGCGTCACCGGGCTGGCGTACAACACGCGGCTGTTCAAGGAAAAAGGCTGGAGCGCGCCGACCTCGTGGATGGACATGGCCGACCCGCGTTTCAAGGACAAACTGGTGTTCCAGTCGATGGCGTCGTCTACTTTCGGCCTGCACGGTTTCCTGATGTTCAACCGGATTCAGGGCGGCAGCGAAACCGACGTCGAGCCGGGTTTCAAGGCCTGGCCAAACACCGTCGGGCGCAACGTGCTGGAGTACATTCCCAGCTCGGCGAAGATTTCCGAAATGCTCCAGACCGACGAAGCGGCGCTGTTCCCGCTGACGCCGACCCAGGTCACCGCCCTGAAACTCAAGGGCATGCCGGTCGAATACGCCCAACCGAAGGAAGGCGCGGTGGTGCTCAACCTCGCCGAGTGCGCCATCGCCAACAACACCCAACCGGAACTGGCGCAGAAACTCGCCGCGTATCTGCTGACACCTGAAGCGCAAGCCGCCGCCCTTGAAGATGGAGACCAGATTCCGTCCAACCCGAACACCCCGACCACCGACAAGACCCGCGGTCAGGTCGAGGCGATGAAGAAATACCTGGAAACGGCGATCGCGGTCGATTGGGATCAGGTCAACGAACAGCGCCCGGCATGGAATGCGCGGTGGAACCGGAGCATTGAGCGGTAGGCCGCTGACACGGCACCATTAGGCAAGCAATGCACAACCCTGTGGGAGCGGGCTTGCCCGCGATGGCGGAGTGTCAGTCGAAATAATGTGGCTGATCGAGTGCCATCGCGAGCAAGCTCGCTCCCACAGGTTCTTCGACTCAACGTTGTGCAGGGCAAAAACCCCACCTCGAAAATCACTCAGTATCGACACAACTGGAAGCACATTTACCCCGTTGGTTACACTACGCCGCCGCAGCTCGGGGAGCCTGCCTGAAGATTAGGGGTGACATCAGTGGCCATTCAACCGCCCAACCGTTCGCGATTTGCACCACGCTGGGCTGCTCTGCGTCGCCTCTTTGCCAAGGCGTCGAGCGCTTCCGCCAGTCATTGCGCCACAGGACGGCTGGTGCACGACTACTTCCGCCACAAGGCGCATTCCCAGGGGTATACCCTCAGCCACAGCCAGCAACGTGTGATCGACTGCATGGCGCAACACGCGACGGCGCTGCTCGGCACCTCGGGCAAACCACTGCCCGGTCTTTACCTGCACGGCGCTGTAGGTCGGGGCAAGAGCTGGTTGCTCGACGGATTTTTCCAGGCACTGCCGATCGGGGAGAAACAGCGCCTGCACTTTCATGAGTTCTTTGCCCGACTGCATCAAGGCATGTTCAGTCATCGCGAACACCCCGATGCGCTGGCGACCACCCTGGATGAGTTGCTGGGCGATTGCCGGGTGCTGTGTTTCGACGAGTTTCACGTCCACGACATTGGCGACGCAATGCTCATTTCGCGCCTGTTCAAGGCTCTGTTCCGCCGCGGCATCCTGCTGCTGGTGACGTCGAATTACCCACCTGAAGGTTTGCTGCCGAATCCGCTCTATCACGCCCGTTTCAAACCGGTGATCGACCTGATCAACGCGCGAATGCAAGTCATGGAGGTCGGCGGCCCGCACGATTACCGCAGCCAGGCCAGAGCCCATACTCACCAACTGTTTACCCAGGGTCACTACATCTGGCCTGCCACGGTGTCACAGCGTCAGGCCTTGAACCTGCCAGAACCCGACGCGCCGGCCCTTGCCGTGCCCGTGGGCACCCGGCATCTTGCAGCCCGCTACTGCGAAGGACGAACCATCGGCTTCACGTTCGCCGATCTGTGCGACCAGCCCACTGCCGTCATGGATTACCTGGAATTGTGCCGGCGTTTCGATCACTGGATCATCGACCAGTTGCCCAACCTCGCCGACTGCTCAATTGCCGCGCAGCAGCGCTTCATCAATCTGGTCGATGTTTTGTACGATCAGGACAAGCACCTGACACTGCTGGGGCACAGGTCCCTGCGCGAAAGCCTGGGCGCAGATGCCATCGATCTGGCGCGCACTCGCAGCCGGTTGGGGCAGTTGGTGGAGGTCGATGACAGCCGCCAGCGTTGTTGACTGAACCACCGCCTCGCGGGCAAGCCACGCTCCCACAGGATTGGCGTCACTGCCCACCACACATTCCTGTGGGAGCGAGCCTGCTCGCGAAGGCGCTATCACTGCAAAAACAAATCAGCCAGCCAACCCGACAAACATGTCCTGCACGTCATCATGGTTATCGAGGCCTTCAAGGAACGCTTCGACTTCGGCCATTTGCTCATCGCTCAGGCCGCTGACCGGGTTTTTCGGTTTGTAGCCGAGCTTTGCCGACAACACGGTGAAACCCTGCTCCGGCAAGGCTTTCTGCACCGAGTCGAGGTCGCTCGCTTCGGTGATGAACAAAGTCGCGCCTTCTTCGCCCGCCTCGAAATCCTGCGCGCCAGCTTCGATAGCGGCCATTTCCGGGTCGGCATCCGGGCTGTCCGGGGATGCCTCGATCATGCCCACATGGTCAAAGTCCCAGGCGACGGAACCGGAAGCACCCAACTGGCCCTTGCGAAACGCCACACGGATTTCCGCAACAGTCCGGTTGATGTTATCGGTCACGCATTCGACGATCAGCGGCACCTGGTGCGGTGCGAACCCTTCATACGTCACGCGATGGTATTGCACGGTTTCGCCGAGCTGGCCGGAGCCTTTCTTGATCGCACGTTCCAGGGTTTCGCGGGGCATGGACGCCTTTTTCGCCTGCTCAACCACCAGACGCAGGTGGGCGTTGGTCGAGACATCGGCACCGTTGCGCGCAGCGATGGTGATTTCCTTCACCAGCTTGCCGAAGATCTTGCCCTTGGCGTTAGACGCCGCTTCTTTGTGTTTAACCTTCCACTGTGCGCCCATTACTCACTCTCTTGTCTGTGGCGCCGAGACATCTATTGGCCGGCGCTTTGTGCAAGTTTATACGGCCTAAAGTTGGCAATCGACCAAAAATTCCAACCTGCCGGATCGACATCTTCAACGGTAGTTGTAGGGCGATTCTGAAACATCAATTGAAGGTGACTATAAAGGGCCGCGGTTTCGTACCCTCTCTGCCCATTCCCATGGCAGAAGCGCGATCGATGCATAACGACAAGGAAAGTCCTTTCACCCTGACACTGCTGGACAGTGATTTGAGTTTGCAGATACTGCAGCTCAGCGGCCGTGAAGCCCTCAACCAGCCGTATCGATTCGATCTCGACGTGATCGGCCTGGCACCGGCCATCAACCTCGATCATGTGCTCCAACAGCCGGTATTTCTCAACCTCACGAATGGCCAGGGTGTCCACGGCATCGTCCACAGCGCCAGTCGCGAACATCGCGGCCAGCACCGGGTCGGCTACCACCTGGTGCTGGTGCCCTGGCTACAAAACCTCGACCGCCAGCGCACGCGCCGGGTGTTCCACCACCTCGCCGTGCCGGCGATCCTGCAACAGTTGCTCGCGGAAAATGCGTTGCCTGAAGACAGCTATCGTTTCGAACTGCCCAACGGCCGCTATCCCGTCAGGCCGTTCTGCATTCAGTTCGATGAGACTGACCTGGCATTTTTTCAACGGCTCTGCGAAGAAGAAGGCATCCACTATCACTTCGAACACCAACGCGAACGCCACGTGCTGGTGCTGGCGGATGACAGCCTGAGTTTTCCCGTGGAGCCGTTGCTGATGTCGGTGGATGCCGATGCGCCACACACGGCAAACGCGCCGGTGATCAGTGAACTGTTCCAGCGTCACACCGCGTCCCCGCTCTCCGAGCGCCCCGCAGCGCAACCCCTCGAGCGCGACCAGCTCAGTCGCCGCACTCTGGAGCGGCTGCGCTGCCGGCATCGACAGATACAAGGTCAAAGCAATCACAGCGAATTGCGCAGCGGACGCATCGTGCAGGTGTCGGAACATCCGTTGTCGAGCTTCAACGATCAGTGGTTGCTGACCGAGGTCCGCCATCAAGGCCAGCAGCCCTCGATACTCGCCCCGGACACGCCCGACCCCGCCCGGCGTTACAGCAATCGGTTTACCGCCATCCCGTGGTCAACGGTGTTCCGGCCCGCACTGACACAGGCCCGGCCCGGCATTCCGGGCTACCAGAAGGCGCGAGTGCTCGGCCCAGTCGGTGCACCGGCAGCGCTGGACGAGCAAGGCCGGATACTCGTCAGGCTGTGGCCGACGCCGGCGTCCGATAACGATCAGTCCAGCGGTTTGTGGCTGCCTGTCGCTGTTACTTCGCCGCACAGCCGGGTTGATCCTTCCAGGTTGCCGGTGGCCGGAACCGAGGTGCTCGTCAGTTTCCTCGACAGCGATCCGGACCGTCCGGTGTTATGCGCCGCTGCGAGCAATCCGCCCCCGCCCCGCCCCCGCCCACAGCCCCGTGGCGACGACCGCCTGTTGTTTGACTGGCTGATCAACCGCCAGGTCTGATCAACCCTTGTCGGCCTTGCCTGCCGCCGCCGCGAACTTCGCCAGGCGCACATCCAGATGCCGTGGCCGGTGCCCGCGATCCTCGGCGCGTTCCTTGCGGCGGATGGCGTTGCGCACCATCAACGAGCCCAGGTATCGAATCGGCTCCGGCGGAAAAAAGCCCAATGGACCGTTGACCAGCGGCGAGCGCGTCCACACGTTGTCCAGCCCCTGCACCATTGAGGCAAGAATCTGCCCGCCCATGTGGCACGGCCCGACCCCGCTGCCGGAGTAGCCGAAACCGTAAAACACATTGCCGTGGCCACTCATCTGGCCGAAGAACGGTAAACCGGTGACCGAGCGATCCGACGGTCCGTTCCAGGTCGCCTCGACCTTGATCTCGGCAAACGCCGGAAAAAAATCAGCGAGGCTGTGTTGCAACAGCCCGGCATAGGGCGAGGGTTGATCGAACACCGGCAACATCCGCCCGCCGTAAGCGAACGTGTTGCCGCCCTTGCCGAGCATGATTCGGCCGTCGGGAGTGTTGTGGTAGTAGTGCACGAAAATCCGCGAATCGAGCACCGTGACACCGCTGGTCAAACCGATGTCTTCGAGCAAATCCGGCCGTGGTTCGGTGATCAGCATGTCGCTGGAGACAATCGCCACGCTGCGTTCGAACTGCGGGAACGCGCGGGCCATCCATGCGTTCATGGCCAGCACCACCCGATCCGCACGGACGCTGCCGTGCGGCGTGTGAATCGTCGCTGGCTTGCCTTCCTCCAACCCGGTCATCGCGGTGTTTTCATGAATTCTCACCCCGAGTTGCAAGGCGACCTGACGCAAGCCGCGCACCAGTTTGCCCGGCTGCACGCTGGCGGCGGCCGGCGAAAACCAGCCTTCCAGGTGTCTGGTGGAGCCGGCCATGCGCTGCACATCCGCGACCGGCCGCTGGGTGAAGGAGTTGATGCCGTTGCGTTCAAGCGCCGCGATCACCGCGTCGGTCGAACCGCATTGCGCGCGGTTGGTCGCAGTGTAGAGCGTGCCGTCGAGGCGGTAATCGGCGTCCACGCCGTACTGTTCGCAGAAGGTGCCGATCGCATAAATACTGCGCTCGGACTCCTTGACCAGTCGCACCGCCTCTTCCACGCCGAACAACCTTTGCAGGGTGAAATATTTGGCCGACCACGACAGCGCACAACCGCCGTTGCGGCCACTGGCGCCAGCCCCGCAGATGTCGGCTTCAATCAGCAGCACATCCAGTTCCGGGTTTTGTTCCTTGAGCATGATCGCGGTCCACAACCCGGTGTAGCCACCGCCGACGATGCAGACATCGGCGCGGGTGTCCGCGGCTAAAGGTTCGCACGGCGCGCAGGATTCGGCCGCCAGCGCCTGTTCCAGCCAGAAAGGTCTCATCGGTATTTCCTCAGGTACGCAGGGGTTTGACGCTCATCGGCCGGTTCGGCACGAATGCACTTTTGGCCCGCAGGCCCGCCGGGCGACTGTTCCAGTAGGGGATCAGCACCAGCGCCGAAAACAAGGCACAGCCGGCGAAGATAATGAACACGGTGACCGAGTCGAAGTAGCCCGGCAGCAGACCGCCGAGAATCGCCCCGACCGAACCGCAGCCGTTGACGAAGCCGGCCGAGGTGGCGCCGGCCTTGGCGGTGCCGAAATCAATCGCTGCGGCGCCGCTGATCATCGAATCGGGTCCGTACAGGGTCAGGCCCATGAAGAACAACAGCGCCACCACCAGCGTCACACTGCCGGTGTTCAGGGCGCCCATGAACAACGCCAGCGAAACAGTCAGCGCCAGCAGGCTGATCACGCAGCCCGGCATGCGTCGGGCGCCAAACAGCTTGTCCGATGCCAGCCCAAGCAGGATCGGCCCGAGCAACCCGGCCAGTTCAAAAGCGGTCGGGATAATTGCCGCACCGACCTTGCCCACGGAAGGCATCTTTTCGAATACGATCACCGGGCCCCACAACAGGATCGCGTAGCGTGCCGGCTTCAGCAGAAAGTACGCGAGGCCGAGCACCAGCACGGTGCGGTTACGCAGGATTTCCTTCAGCGGCTCCAGCACACTGATCTTGCTTTGAGCGTGCGCCTCTTCAGCGGTCAGCTCAGGCTCCGGCTCCACCGCTGGCAGGCCCACATCTTCCGGTTTGTTGCGCTGGAAAATAAAAAACAGCACGGCGACCAGCCCAACCACTGCCGCACTGGAAATGAACGCCGCGTGCCAGGAACCGATGAGCGTGTACGCCCACCAACCGGCAAACGGCGAAGCCACGAGCCCGCCAAAGGCATAGCAGGAACTCCAGAGCCCGAGCACCCGCCCGCGCTGTTCGGATGGGAAGAAACTGCCGAGGTTTTTGCACAGCCCCGACCAGCCGGTGGACTGGGCCAACCCCTGAATCAGCATGCACGTGGCGAAAATCGGCAGCGTCGCAAAACTGCCCATGACCAGCGCCGCCGCTGCGGAAATCAGCAACCCGCCAAATACCACGACTCTGGGGCCATAGCGGTCGGCGAGGATGCCCCAGGTGAATTGTCCGACGGCGTAGGCCGCGAGGTAGATGGCGTCGAGGTTGGCCATGGTCATCTTGTCGAGCATGAACGAGGGGTCTTCACCGATCCCCAGTTTGGCCACGGAAAACGCTTTGCGGGTAAAGTAGAAAGCGGCGTAGGCGAGCCAGGTGATCGCGAAGATCTGCACGCGCCAACGCTTGATGGTGCCGATGTGCTTGTTCATTGTGGTTCTGACCTCAGGGTGTGAGTGTGCCGGCAGAAATTGAGAAATAACGCCTGTGTTTTTATTGTTGAGCACTTCGATACCGCTGCTTCCCTGAGGCGATACCGGTCAGATGAGTCCTGCTGTTGCACGCACAGGCTCATGGCCACCGACGCTGTTCGACTGACCAGTCACCGGGGCTGAGGCCGATAAAAACAATTACTGATTAATAAGTGAAATCGATTTATCGTATTTCCAATATAAGCCCAGCTTGTTACTGGAGGTTTCGATGTCGGTTTCCCACGCCCAGCTCAAAGCCTTCCACGCCGTGGCCGTTCACGGAAGTTTTACCAAAGCCGCCGAGCGGCTTTTTCTCACGCAACCGGCGATTTCCGACCAAGTGCGCAAACTCGAAGAGCGCTTCGGCGTGCTGCTGTTCCACCGCAATAAACGCTCGGTGCGCCTGACCGATCTGGGCGAACGCCTGCTCAGCATTACACAGCGATTGTTCGTGATTGAGGCCGAGGCACAGGAACTGCTGCACGACTCGCGGGCCTTGCAGACTGGCAGCCTGATTCTCGCGGTCGATGCGCCGGTGCATGTGTTGCCGCAAATCGCGCGGTTCTGCGAGCGCTACCCCGGCATCAGCGTGAAAATTGAAACCGGCAACACCGATGAATCGCTGTTTCGATTGTTCAACTATCAGGCTGATCTGGCGTTGCTCGGGCGCGAAGTCAGCGATGAACGCTTGATCTCGTTGCCGCTGCGCAACGACCCGATGGTGGCGTTCGTTTCGCGCAATCATCCCTGGGCGGACCGCGAATCAATCTGCCTGGCAGACCTCGACGACACGCCGCTGGTGCTGCGGGAAATCGGCTCGGTGACGCGCCAGACCCTGGAAGAGGAAATGGCCGGGGCCGGGTTCCGCATTCGTCCGGCGATTCAGGTCGAAGGCCGGGAAGCGGCGCGCGAAGCGGTGGTGGTGGGGATCGGGGTGGGGGTAGTGTCGGCCGCTGAATTCGGCGCGGATTCGCGGGTGTGCGCGTTGCCGATTACCGACTGCACACGACGGCTGACAGAGACGCTGGTGTGCTTGCGCGAACAGAGTTCACGGCGGGTGGTGGCGACGTTTCTGGAGATGGTGCGCGAGAGCCTGGACTGAACGCCCGGTCTCCTGTAGGAGCTGCCGAAGGCTGCGATCTTTTGATGTTGCTTTTAAAGGCGAAGATCAAAAGATCGCAGCCTTCGGCAGCTCCTACGGCGCCAAATCAAAAAACGCCTGGATCAAGCGCAAATCCCGCCGCCGCTCCATGCAACCGATCATGTGCCGGTTCACCAGCCCCTCGCCAATAATCGGCACCGCCGCCACTCGCGGGTCATGGCTGACCTCTACCGATGACACCACCCCCACGCCCAACTCTGCCGCCACGGCCTCGGTCACCGCCTCACGACTGTCCAGTTCGAGCAACACCCGCGGACTCACCTTCGCCTGAATACACGCCTGATCAAACGTGCGCCGGGTAATCGAGCTCGGTTCGCGCAACACCATGATCACTTGATCCAGCTCTTTTAAAGGCACCCCCTTAGATCGGTGCGCCCACGGATGACCCTCCGGCACCAGCGCGCAAATCCGCGACTCGCTCAAGGCCTGCAAATGCAAACCCTTGCGCGGTTCGACCTCGGTCAGCACCGCCACATCGGCATGCTCGGACAACAGCGCCGCGAGGGTTTCCTGTGCATTGCCCAGGCGCAGGTTCACGGTGATCCCCGGATAGCGCGCGCGCAAACTGGCGAGCATCGGCATGACCATGTGCGGCCCGTCCGCCGCCACTTCCAGTCGCCCAGTGAGCAATTGCCGATTGGCCTCGAGCATCACCTGCGCTTCTTCCGCCAGACCAAACATCGCCCGCGTGATCGCGGCGAGTTTGGTGCCCTCCTCGGTCAGTTCGACCCGACGCGCGGTGCGCCGCAGCAAGGTGATCTGGTAGTGCTCCTCCAATGCCTTGATGTGCCCGGTGACCGCCGGCTGGCTGATGAACAGCCGCGCGGCGGCACGGGTGAAGCTGCCCTCGCGGGCCACCGCATCGAAGGCGCGGAGCTGGAACAGGTTCATGAATAACCCTCACTGATGGCTGGCATAACAACAAACAATTTGATTGATAGCACGGCAAATTGCAATTTAAGCCCCGTAGCTTCATCCCATCGATTGCGAGGACACGCGAATGAGTACTGCCGAACCCATCCTGCTCACCCCCGGCCCGTTGACGACTTCGGCCCGCACCCGTCAGGCAATGATGGTCGACTGGGGTTCATGGGATGACCGCTTCAACCAACTGACTGCCAGCCTCTGCGAGCAATTGCTGGCGATCATCAACGGCGCTGCCACTCACCACTGCGTGCCCCTGCAAGGCAGCGGCACCTTCGCGGTGGAAGCGGCCATCGGCACACTGGTGCCGCGTGACGGCAAGATTCTGGTGCTGATCAATGGCGCCTACGGCAAGCGCCTGGCGAAAATCTGCGAAGTGCTCGGCCGCGCCTTCAGCACCTTTGAGACCGCCGAAGACGAACCGACCACCGCCGCCGATGTTGACCGCCTGCTGCAAGCCGACGCGAGCATCACCCACGTCGCATTGATCCATTGCGAAACCAGCACCGGCATTCTCAACCCGCTGCCGGAGATCGCCCAGGTCATTGCGCAACACGGCAAACGCCTGATCATCGACGCCATGAGTTCCTTCGGTGCGTTGCCGGTGGATGCGCAACAAGTGCCTTTCGATGCGCTGATTGCCGCCTCAGGCAAATGCCTGGAAGGTGTGCCGGGGATGGGTTTCGTCTTCGCTCGCAAAGAATCGCTGGCGACTGCCGCCGGCAATTCGCACTCGCTGGCGATGGACCTTTTCGACCAGCACAGCTACATGGCCAAGACCGGGCAGTGGCGCTTCACCCCGCCGACCCACGTGGTCGCGGCGCTGCATGAAGCCTTGCTGCAATATAACGAAGAAGGGGGCTTGCCGGCGCGGCATCAACGGTACGCCGACAACTGCAACGTACTGCTCGACGACATGGCCAAACTCGGTTTGCGCAGCTTCCTGCCCGCCGCGATTCAGGCACCGATCATCGTCACCTTCCACGCGCCGAAGGATCCGCGCTACCAGTTCAAGGAATTCTACGAACGGGTCAAGGCCAAGGGTTTCATTCTCTACCCCGGCAAGTTGACCCAGGTCGAGACCTTCCGCGTCGGCTGTATCGGCCACGTCAACCAAGCCGAGATGCACGCCGCCGTGGCGGCAATCGCCGACGTGCTACGCGAGATGGAAGTCCTGGAGATCTAACCCACACCCCCATCCCCCTGTGGGAGCGAGCTTGCTCGCGATGAGGCCTGCTCAGTCGACATCAATGTTGAATGAAAGACCGGCATCGCGAGCAAGCTCGCTCCCACAAATAAGCGGCTCTCCAACATTCAGTTATTACAGGAATTAAATCACCATGAACTACACCAATCCAACCAGACTCCAGGCCGCTATCCTCGATTGGGCCGGCACCGTGGTCGATTTCGGCTCCTTCGCCCCGACGCAGATTTTTGTCGAAGCCTTCGCCGAGTTCGACGTCCAGGTCTCCATCGAAGAAGCCCGCGGGCCGATGGGCATGGGCAAGTGGGACCACATTCGCACCCTGTGCGATCAGCCGGCCGTCGCCGAGCGCTATCGCAAGGCCTTCGGCCGCACGCCGACCGATGATGACGTTACCGCCATCTACAAGCGCTTCATGCCGCTGCAGATCGAGAAAATCGCCGAGCACTCGGCGCTGATCCCCGGCGCGCTGGACACCATCGCCAACCTGCGTCAGCAAGGGATCAAGATCGGTTCCTGCTCCGGCTATCCGAAACAGGTCATGGACAAAGTGGTCGAGCTCGCGGCCACCAACGGCTACGTCGCCGATCATGTGGTCGCCACTGATGAAGTGCCCAACGGCCGCCCATGGCCGGCTCAGGCGCTGGCCAACGTGATCGCCCTGGGCATCGACGATGTCGCCGCGTGCGTGAAGATCGACGACACCGTGCCGGGTATTCTCGAGGGACGTCGGGCCGGCATGTGGACCGTGGCACTGATCTGCTCGGGCAACGCGCTGGGTCTGGACTACGAAGGTTATCGCGCCCTCGACAGCGAGCAACTCGACAGTGAACGCAAGCGCATCCACGCGCTGTTCGAAAGCTCGCGCCCACACTACATGATCGACACCATTACTGATTTGCCGGCCGTGATCGCTGACATCAATCAGCGCCTGGCCAAGGGTGAAATGCCGCAGGCCAGCTGATCCACCTCAAAGCGCCGCTCTCCCCTGCAAGGGAAAGCGGCGTTTTTTTCTCAATCACCTGATCTAGAGCAGTGAACCTCTACTCGCCTCGGGCAAACACGGCGAAACAGGATTACAGTTAACGCACACCGTCGGCCAAGAACGGTGGCTTGACCCGACCTGTGAGGAACACTGTATGCCCTGGAAGAATTCCGACTCACGCTACAGCACCGTGTCGATCACGCTGCACTGGTTAATGCTGGTTTTGCTGGCGCTGGTTTACGCCTGCATTGAATTTCGCGGGATCTTTCCCAAAGGCAGTGGCGGACGCACGCTGATCACCGAATCGCACTTCATGCTCGGGCTGACGGTGTTTGTTCTGGTGTGGTTGCGCCTGTTCGCCCGCAGCCTCGGCCCGGCACCGCAGATCTTCCCGGCTTCACCGCACTGGCAGACGGTGCTGGCCAGGCTGATGCACTGGGCGCTGTACCTGTTCATGATCGCCATGCCGATTCTTGGCTGGCTGGTCACCAGCGCCAAGGGGCATCAGGTGATGTTCTACGGCTTCGACTTGCCGTTGCTGATCGCGGAAGACAAACCGCTGGGCAAACAAATGGAAGGCTGGCACGTGCTGGGCGGCACCATCGGCTACTGGCTGATCGGCCTGCACGCGGTCGCGGGGATTTATCACCACTATGTGGTGCGCGATAACACCCTGCTGCGGATGATGCCCAAGCGCGGCTAGACGTCTTTTATCGAAATCCGCGGCGGCCTTGCAGGCCGCCGGTGTGGATGAAAATCAGACGCGTACCCTGTGCGAAGCGCCCGGCTTCAACATGCTGTTTGAGCGCCAGCAGCGCTTTGCCGGTGTACAGCGGCTCGAGTGGAAGGCCGCTGGCTTGTTCGGTCTGCTCGATGAAGTCGAGTAGCAGTGGATCGACCTTGGCGAATCCGCCACGGCTGGCGTCGAACAGTTCGTAAGCCGGATTCTGCACACCCGCCTCGAGCACAATCGACTCGACCTGCTGCGCTACGCCATGATCGTCGGGCACCGCCAACGCGCCGTACACCGGATGATCCCCTGCCTCGGCCAGCACCAGGCCGGCCAGTGTGGTCCCGGTTCCGCACGCCAGCCACCAGCCGTCGTAATCGCTCCAGCCCAGATCGTGCAGTTGTTCGCGGACCATGGGCCGCAGTTGCAGGCAGCCCTTCGCACCCGGTAAACCGCCGCCCCCTTCCGGGACCGGATGCAGATCGGGATACTGCGCCTGCCATGGCTGCCAGAAACCCGCCTCGTGCCGCGCGCGATAACCGCCATAACCCAGCCAGTGCAACTGCATGCCAAACGCCTGCAAATCCTCCACGGTGGGGGTTTGTTGCGGATGACCGCGCAGCAACCCGACCGTGGCAAAACCGAAGCGTTTGCCGGCGGCCGCCAGTGCGTGGAGATGGTTGGAGTGAGCACCGCCCAGGCTGATGATGCCTTTGGCATTGGCGAGGTCAGCGGCTTTGAGGTGTTCGATGAGCTTGAACCACTTGTTGCCGCTGATCAGCGGGTCGATCCGGTCCAGGCGCAGGATCGCGACTTCGATGCCGGATTGGGAGAGCCAATCCAGGTGAAGGGGTTCGAGGGGGGCTGGGGGGAGCCAGTCACTGGAAGGGGAAAGCATCGATGCCGGCTCGGGGTAAGGAGCCAGCATATTAGCAGCGAACAGGACGCCTTCGCGGGCAAGCCCGCTCCCACAGGGATTTTATGTCGGTCAAAAAACCCGTGAACGGCAAGGAATCTGTGGGAGCGGGCTTGCCCGCGATGGCCATTGGCAGGCTGGACCTGCTGTTAAAGCTCAGCAGCCAACCGCGATCCCTGGTTGATCGCCCGCTTCGCGTCCAGCTCCGCCGCGACATCCGCGCCACCGATCAAATGCACATTCTGCCCCGCCGCCACCAGCCCGTCCTGCAACTCGCGCAGCGGATCCTGACCGGCGCAAATCACGATGTTGTCCACCGCCAGCACTTGCGGCTCGCCGGTTTCGCCGATGCGGATGTGCAAGCCTTCGTCGTCAATCTTCAGGTATTCGACGCTGTTGAGCATCTGCACCTGCTTGTTCTTCAGACCGGTGCGGTGGATCCAGCCGGTGGTCTTGCCGAGGCCGTCGCCGACCTTGGATTTCTTGCGTTGCAGCAGGAACACCTCACGCGCCGGAGCATGCGGTTCAGCCTTGATCCCGGCCACACCGCCGCGCGCTTCCAGATGCGTGTCAATGCCCCACTCTTTCCAGAACGCTTCGCGGTCCAGGCTGGTGGCCACACCTTGATGCACGAGGAATTCCGACACGTCAAAACCGATACCACCCGCGCCAATCACGGCGACGCGTTTACCCACAGGTTTGCGCTCCAGGATCACGTCCAGGTAGCTCAGCACTTTGGCGTTTTCGACACCCGGGATCGCCGGAGTACGCGGCGCGATACCGGTGGCGAGGATGATCTCGTCATAACCGCCCTCAACCAGTTTCGCCACATCGACGCGCGTATTCAGGCACAGCTCGACGTTGGTGGTCTGCAACTTGCGGTTGAAGTAGCGCAGGGTTTCAAAGAACTCTTCCTTGCCCGGCACACGCTTGGCGACGTTGAACTGGCCACCGATTTCACTGGCCGAATCAAACAGTGTCACTTGATGGCCACGCTCGGCCGCCACCGTCGCCGCCGACAAACCGGCCGGGCCGGCACCGACCACGGCAATTTTCTTGATCTGCTGCACCGGCAGGTAATTGAGCTCGGTTTCATGGCAGGCACGCGGGTTGACCAGGCACGTGGTCAACTTGCCACCGAACGTGTGATCGAGGCAGGCCTGGTTGCAACCGATGCAGGTGTTGATTTCATCGGCACGCCCGGCGGCGGCCTTGTTGACGAAATCCGCGTCGGCGAGGAACGGCCGCGCCATCGACACCATGTCGGCATCGCCCTCGGCCAGGATCTGCTCGGCCACTTCCGGGGTGTTGATGCGGTTGGTGGTGATCAGCGGAATGTTCACCGAACCCCGCAGTTTCGCGGTGACTTTGCTGAACGCCCCGCGCGGCACTTTGGTGGCGATGGTCGGGATCCGTGCTTCGTGCCAGCCGATGCCGGTGTTGATAAGGGTCGCACCGGCCTGCTCGATGGCTTTGGCCAGCATCACGATTTCTTCCCAGGTGCTGCCGCCTTCCACCAGATCGAGCATCGACAGACGGAAGATGATGATGAAGTTCGGGCCCACGGCTTCGCGCACACGGCGCACGATTTCCACCGGCAGGCGCATGCGGTTTTCGTAGCTGCCGCCCCAACGGTCGGTGCGGTGGTTGGTGTGGGCCGCGAGGAACTGGTTAATGAAATAACCTTCGGAACCCATGATCTCGACGCCGTCGTACTCGGCGGTTTGCGCCAGGGTCGAACAGGTCACGAAATCGCTGATCTGCTTTTCGATGCCCTCTTCATCCAGTTCCTTGGGCTTGAACGGGTTGATCGGCGCCTGAATGGCGCTCGGCGCAACTTGTTTCGGGCTGTAGGCATAACGACCGGCATGAAGAATCTGCATGCAGATCTTGCCGCCCGCCTCGTGCACCGCACGGGTCACGATCTGGTGCTTGAGCGCTTCTTCCTCAGTGGTCAGCTTGGCCGCGCCGGAATACACACCGCCTTCGTCGTTCGGACCGATACCGCCAGTGACCATCAGGCCAACGCCGCCACGGGCGCGCTCGGCAAAGTACGCCGCCATGCGCTCGAAGCCGCCGGGTTTTTCCTCAAGACCGGTGTGCATCGAACCCATCAGGGTGCGATTGCGCAGTGTAGTAAAACCCAGGTCCAGCGGGGCCAGCAGGTGCGGGTAATGAGCGGCGGTCATCGGTAACTCCACAACGATCAATCACGGAAAAGTGTGGGCACTCTTTGGCACCCCTCTGTCATGTGTAACAGACTATGAGCACTCTCTCGGCCGCTCAATGACCGAAACTGACAACTTAATGATCCAAATGCGCAACAACTCGTGCGTCGGACGCACTGAGCCCAACGAAAATTCGTATACCATATCTCCACCTCAACCCGAACGACTGCCGCCGTGACCCTACCCAAATTCAATGCTCCAGACTTGGGCAATGCGCCTTCGACGTCTGAAATCATCACCCGCCATCTGCGTGACGCCATCGTCGCCGGGCATTTCGCCGAGGACGAGCCGATTCGCCAGGACGACATCGCCCGGCAGTTCAACGTCAGCAAGATCCCGGTGCGTGAGGCCCTCAAGCGCCTGGAAGCCGAAGGTCTGGTGATGTTCCAGCGCAATCGCGGGGCGATGGTCACACGGGTGTCCGATGCCGAGCTGGCGCAGATGTTCGAAGTGCGCATGTTGCTCGAAGACAAGGTGCTTCGCCTGGCCATTCCCAACATGACCGAAGACACCTTCGCCCGCGCCGAACGCATCTGCCAGGAATTCGTCGGCGAAGATGATGTGGGACGTTGGGCCGAGCTCAATTGGGAACTGCATGCCTGCCTCTATGAGCCGGCACAACGTCCGTTTCTGGTGAGTCTGATCCGTTCGGTCAACGACAAACTGGAACGTTACCTGCGGATGCAGATGAGCCTTTCCGCGGGTAAGGAGCGCGCCGATCACGAACACCGGGAGATCCTCGAAGCCTGCCGCGCTGGTGACGTCGATCGAGCGGTGAAACTGCTCGACGAACACATCGCCGGCGTCTGCAAAACGCTGTTTGAGCACCTACCCCACCACCACTGATCGCTCGAAGCACTGTGCCGATTTCGTCATCGGCACCGGGTAAATCCATCAAGCCTGCAAGCCCCCGCACGGGCCACTCTTGCGTTCACTCATCTGAACGGACGTGGCCCATTCATGAAACGAATCACCGTGATTGACTCCCACACCGGCGGCGAACCCACCCGCCTGGTGACCTCCGGTTTTCCCGAGCTGGGCACCGGCAGCATGGTCGAACGTCTGCAACGACTGGCTGAACACCATGACCAATGGCGCACCGCCTGCGTACTCGAACCGCGGGGCAGTGATGTGCTGGTCGGCGCGCTGTTGTGTGAGCCGGTTGACCCGGCGGCCTGCGCCGGCGTGATTTTCTTCAATAACGCGGGCTACCTGGGGATGTGCGGCCACGGCACCATCGGCCTGGTGGCATCGCTGGCCCATCTGGGTAAAATCGGACCGGGCGTGCACAGCATCGAAACGCCGGTGGGTACGGTGCAGGCGACTTTGCACGACGACCGCTCCGTCAGCGTGCGCAACGTGCCGGCCTACCGTTATCGCAAAGCCGTGTCGTTGCAGGTGCCGGGGATCGGCCAGGTGGTCGGTGATATTGCCTGGGGCGGCAATTGGTTTTTCCTGATCGCCGAGCATGGTCTGCGCGTCGCCAGCGACAACCTTGATGCATTGACCGCTTATACCTTCGCCGTGCAGCAAGCACTGGACGTTCAGGGAATACGTGGCGAAGACGGCGGGTTGATCGACCACGTCGAGCTGTTCGCCGAGGATGAGCAGGCCGACAGCCGCAACTTTGTGCTCTGCCCCGGTAAGGCTTACGATCGCTCGCCCTGCGGTACTGGCACCAGCGCAAAACTGGCTTGCCTGGCGGCCGATGACAAATTGCAACCGGGCCAGATCTGGCGGCAGGCCAGCGTCATCGGCAGCGAGTTCGAAGCCTCCTACGAACAACACGGCGAGCGCATCGTACCGACGATTCGTGGCCGTGCTTTCATCAGCGCCGAGGCCAGCCTGATTATCGAACAGGACGACCCGTTCGCCTGGGGCATTCGCCCATGAACCAAGGCCTGGTGGCCGATGTCATCGTGATCGGTGCCGGCATCATCGGTGCCGCGTGCGCTCAGGCGCTGGCCCGGCGCGGCTTGCGCGTGCTGGTGCTGGACGCTGGCCTGCAGGGTGCAACGGCTGCCGGAATGGGCCACTTGCTGGTGCTCGACGACAACCCCGCCGAGCTGGCCCTGAGTCAATACTCGCTGCAACGCTGGCGCGAACAGGCGCCGGGTTTGCCGGAAGGCTGCGCTTACCGCAACAACGGGACGTTGTGGCTGGCCGCCAATGCCGAAGAAATGGCCGTGGCCCACAGCAAATATCTGGACCTTCAGACCCAGGGCGTTGCCTGCGAGTTGATCGCTCGAAACGCTTTGCGTGTCCGTGAACCTGAACTGCGCGAAGGCCTCGAAGGCGGTTTGTTGATCAACGGTGATGGCATTCTTTATGCCCCGGCGACCGCCAACTGGATGCTCGACACCGCCGGCATCGAACAACGCAGGGCGCGAGTCAGCGAGGTCGACGGCAACCGCGTGTGCCTCGATGACGGCCAGTGGCTGAGCGCCGAGGCCGTCATATTGGCCAACGGCATCCAGGCCAGCGACCTGTGCCCCGAGTTGCCGATCGAGCCGAAAAAAGGCCACTTGCTGATCACCGACCGCTACCCCGGCAAGGTCACCCACACGCTGGTGGAGCTCGGCTATGTCACCAGCGCCCACAACGCCACAGGGCCATCAACCGCCTGCAACATTCAGCCCCGGCCGACCGGGCAACTGTTCATCGGCGCCTCGCGACAATTCGGCACCACCGACCCGCAGGTCGAAGGCTGGATGCTCGCGAAAATGCTCAAGCGCGCCGCCGAGTACATGCCAGGCCTGGCTCAGCTCAACGGCATCCGGGCCTGGACCGGTTTTCGCGCCGCCAGCCCGGACGGACTGCCACTGATTGGTGAGCACCCATCACGCAAAGGTTTGTGGCTGGCGGTCGGTCACGAAGGCTTGGGGGTCACCACGGCCCCCGGCACCGCCGATTTGCTGGTCGCGCAACTGTTCAATGAGACGCCGCCATTAGCGGCGCAAGACTATCTGCCGCAACGCTTTCTCGGGGAGGCCGTGTATGCCTGATTTGGTCCTGGACGGTCGCGCCCTGCGGGTGGCCGAAGGCACGACGGTCGCCGCGGCATTGGCGTTGGCCGACGACGGGTGCACTCGCACCTCGGTCAGCGGCCAGCGGCGTGCACCGCTGTGCGGCATGGGCATCTGCCAGGAATGCCGGGTGACCATCGACGGCCGTCGCCGACTGGCCTGCCAGACGCTGTGTCAGGACGGCATGCAGGTAAGGACCCGAGCATGAACGAATACGCCGACTTGCTGATCATCGGTGCCGGCCCTGCTGGCATGAGCGCCGCCCTCGCCGCCGCACCCAGTGGCGCACGCATTATCGTGCTTGACGATAACCCGTTGCCCGGAGGCCAGATCTGGCGCGACGGGCCTCTGGCCCGCCTGCCAAATCAAGCACGGAAGATGCGCGAGCGCCTGCACACCCACAGCAATATCCACCACCACGCCGGCACTCGCGTGATCGCCTGTTCCGGCCCCAGACAATTGTTGGTGGAAGACGCCGATCACGGCTGGCTGATCGGCTACGACAAACTGATTCTGTGCACCGGAGCCCGCGAATTGCTGCTGCCCTTCCCCGGCTGGACATTGCCAGGGGTGACGGGGGCGGGAGGACTTCAGGCGCTGATCAAGGGCGGCCTGCCGGTGCAGGATCAGCGCGTGGTGATCGCCGGCAGCGGGCCGTTGTTACTGGCCACCGCGGCCACTGCGAAACACAGCGGTGCCGATGTGTTGCACATTGCCGAGCAAGCCTCGTCATCTGCGGTCGCCGGCTTCGCCCTGCAACTTCCACGCTGGCCGGGCAAACTGTTGCAATCCTTCAGCCTGTTTGACCGCCATTACCACACGGGCTCCCACATCGTGGCCGCCTTGGGTAATGAACGGCTGGAAGGTGTGCGTCTGCGCAAACAGGGCAAAATCGTCGAACTGGCCTGTGATCGCCTGGCCTGTGGTTTCGGCCTGATTCCCAATACTCAACTCGGTCAGGCGCTGGGCTGCGCACTCGATGGCACGGCGCTCGCGGTCGATGTCTGGCAAGCCACGGGCCGGGCCGACCACTACGCGGCAGGTGAATGTACCGGTTTTGGCGGCAGTGAACTGGCGTTGGTCGAAGGTGCAATTGCCGGGCATGCCGCCGTCAACAACACCGCAGCGGCACGCCACTTGTGGCCACGTCGGGCGCGCTGGCAGCGTTTCGCCACGGCATTGAACCGTGCCTTCAGCCTTGACCCGCAACTCAAGTCGCTGGCACAGGCCGACACGCTGGTCTGTCGCTGCGAAGACGTGCCCTATGCGGCATTGGCCGGGCACACTGAATGGCGCGCGGCCAAGCTGGCCAGCCGATGCGGCATGGGCGCCTGTCAGGGCCGAGTGTGTGGCGGCGCCTTGCAGTATCTGTTCGACTGGCAACCCTCGGCCCCGCGACCGCCGTTCAGCCCGGCCCGTATCGAAACCCTGATGTGCCTGGACGATACCCCGCCCGCGTAAATCGCTTTGGGGTTTCGGGGGCGCTGCCGAGTCTTTATGATCCCGGTAGTTGCCCCCAGGCCCCAGCGCTATGTTCCCCTCACTCAAACAATTCAAACCCTGCGATTTGCCGACGCTGCTGAGCAGTCTGCAACCCATCGCGACGTTGCTCGACACCTTGGCGGACGTGGTGTTCTTCATCAAGGACAGCGACGCGCGCTATGCCTTCGTCAACCAGACCCTGGCTCGACGGTGTGGTCTCAAGCACAGCGAGCAACTGCTCGGGCTGACGGCGGACCAGGTCTTCCCGGCACGATTTGGCCCGCTGTATACCGAGCAGGATCGGCGCGTGCTGGCCACGGGGCGAGAACTGGCGGATCAACTGGAACTGCACCTGTATTTCGGCAACCAGCCAGTCTGGTGCCTGACCCACAAGCTCGCTCTGCATGACGAACAGGGGCGGATCGTCGGTCTCGCGGGCATTTCCCGCGACCTGCAACTGCCCCAGTCCAACCATCCGGCGTTCCAGAAACTGGCAGCGGTGGACGCACACATCCGCCGTCATTTCGCCCGACCGATCAGCCTTGCCGAGCTGACGGCCATCGCCGGTTTCTCTGTGGCGCAACTGGAACGCCATTGCAAACGGGTGTTCCAGCTCACGCCACGGCAGATGATCCACAAGTCCCGCCTCGAAGAGGGCTCGCGTCTGTTGCTCGACACCGACCTGCCCATCACCGAAATCGCTCTACGCTGTGGGTACACCGACCACAGTGCTTTCAGCCGCCAGTTCCGCGCCCTCACCAGTCTTTCGCCCAGCCAGTACCGCGACAGCCGTCGGTAAAATGTTCCTTTAAGGGGCGCTGCGCACCGAGTGTGCTCCCTTCCGTAACACCTCATTGACCGACACCGTCGCGCTGTTGCGCCCGTCGCTTGCGCTGAGCCGCCCTGCTTCAAGGATCGGCAAAAAAAATGCGGTAAAAGCAGAATCGGCACGGCCATTGCTATGATTAATATCGTATACGAAATCCCCAATACGATATTCAACAGCACTTTCCCAGAACGAGGCCTCTATGAAAAACCCCGCATTTGCCGTAGCCCTCAGCGCTGTTCTCAGTACCTCCTTCATGGCCACCGCCCACGCTGACAAGCTCGACGACATTATCGGTTCCGGCAAGCTGCGCTGCGCTGTGACCCTGGACTTCCCGCCCATGGGTTTCCGCGATGCCAGCAACGCGCCTGCCGGTTTCGACGTGGACTATTGCAATGACCTGGCGAAGATCCTCGGGGTCGACGCCGAAGTGGTGGAAACGCCGTTCCCCGACCGCATTCCAGCGCTGATCTCCGGACGGGCTGACGTGATCGTTGCCTCGACCTCCGACACCCTTGAACGCGCCAAGACCGTCGGCCTCACCGTGCCGTACTTCGCCTTCCAGATGGTCGTGCTGACACGCGACAACACCGGCATCAACAGCTTCGACGACATCAAGGGCAAAGCGCTGGGCAACACCAGCGGCACGTTTGAAGCCATTGCGCTGGAGGGCGATGTGAAGAAATGGGGCAGCGGCACCTTCCGCGCCTACCAGTCACAAAGCGACACGCTGCTGGCGGTGGCCCAGGGTCACATCGACGCCACGGTGGTGACCAATACCGTGGCCGCCGCGACGATCAAGTCGGGCAAATACAAAAACCTGAAAATCGCCGGCAACGCGCCTTACACCATTGACTTTGTGTCCCTGGGCGCCAAACGCAACGAGTACGGACTGCTCAACTACCTCAATCTGTTCGTCAATCAGCAGGTACGCAGCGGTCGTTATAAAGAGCTGTTCGTCAAATGGGTCGGCACCGAGATCCCGCCGACCGACCTGACCGTACCGCGGGTTTACTACTAAGGTGTCCGGCATGCCTGGGTCCACTGCTCTCATCGGTCGTAACCTGGTTTCGGGCTCCGCCCAGGGCGCGCTGCTGTTTGCCGATGTCGGGCTGAGCTTCTGGGGCGGTGTCGACCCTTACACGGGTGAAGTCATCGACCGTCACCATCCGCTCAGCGGCGAACATCTGAGCGACCGTGTGCTGGCCATTCCCAGTGGTCGCGGTTCGTGTACCGGCAGCAGCGTGCTGATGGAGCTGATCAGCAACGGTCATGCACCGGCGGCGTTGGTCCTGGCCGAAGCCGATGAGATTCTGACCCTGGGCGTGCTAGTGGCGCAGACCATTTTCGAGCGTTCACTGCCGGTGCTGTGCATCGGCCAGGAGGCCTTTGCTACCTTGCGCGGCAAAGCCTTCGCCCGAGTCGAAGGCGCCTCGCTGGAGCTGTTCGATCACCTGCCCGTCGATGGCTGGCAGCCAACCGAAACACTGACGCACACAGGCGAACCCCACGCGTCGATCGAGCTCACCGGGTTCGACCGTTCGCTGCTCGATGGCGAGCACGGCAAAGCTGCGCAGGTGGCCATGCAAATTGTCCTGCGCATGGCCGAACTGCAAGGCGCCCGACAATTGGTGGACATCTCGCAGGCCCACATTGACGGCTGCATTTACACCGGACCGGCGAGCCTGCGCTTTGCCGAACAACTGGTGCACTGGGGCGCAAAGGTTCGCGTGCCCACCACCCTCAATTCAATTTCCGTGGACCAGCGCCGCTGGCGAGCGTTGGGCATCGACCCGTTGCTCGGCGAACCGGCCAGTGCCTTGGGCGATGCCTACATGGCGATGGGTGCGCAGCTCAGTTTCACCTGTGCCCCCTACTTGCTCGACACCGCACCGAAGGCCGGCGAGCAGATCGTCTGGGCCGAATCCAACGCGGTGGTCTACGCCAACAGCGTGCTCGGTGCACGCACCTTGAAGTACCCGGATTACCTGGATATCTGCATCGCCTTGACCGGCCGCGCGCCGCTGATCGGTTGTCATCTGGACGCGCCACGCAAAGCGCGCCTGCGCGTTGAATTACCGGAATTGGGCGAACTTGACGATGCGTTCTACCCATTGCTCGGCTACCACATCGGTGCCCTCGCGGGCAGCCGGATCCCGCTGGTGTTCGGGCTGGAACAGCGCCAGCCCGACCTCGACGATCTGAAAGCCTTCGGCGCGGCGTTCGCCACTACGTCGGCCGCGCCGTTGTTTCATATTGCCGGAGTCACACCCGAAGCACTCGACCCTGCCCAAGCGCTGGACGCCGACGTCCCGGTGCCTGTGGAAACCATCCGCCTGGTGGACCTGCTGGGCAGTTGGCGCGAGCTTAACAGTGCCCGTGACAGCCGCGTGGACGTGGTCTCGCTGGGTAATCCGCACTTCTCGCTCAGCGAGTTTGCTCACCTCGCACGGCTGTGTCGCGGCCGGCACAAACACCCCGAGGTGGTGCTCGCCATCACGTGCGGTCGTGCGGTGCTGGAACAGGCGCGTGACGCCGGACACATCGGCGTGATTGAAGCCTTCGGCGCCACCCTGGTGACCGATACCTGCTGGTGCATGCTCGGCGAGCCGGTGATCCCGCCGGCCGCCACAACCTTAATGACCAACTCGGGCAAATACGCCCATTACGCACCCGGTCTGGTCGGGCGCAAAGTGCACTTCGCCAGCCTCGCCGAGTGCGTTGATGCCGCTTGCACTGGCAGCGCCAGCGGGCGACTGCCGAGCTGGTTGCAACCCGCCTTGCTGATGGAGAGCCTCGCGCATGTTTGATTACACCTTCCAATGGCGCGCCACCCTGCGCGCCTTGCCGGACATGCTCGCCGGCGCCTGGGTCACGTTCGAGACGGCCGCGTTGTCGATGATTTTCGGCGTACTGATCGCCCTGGCCCTGACCGTCATGCGCGAAACCAGACACCCGCTGCTGCGCGGCATTGGCAACGGCTGGGTGTCGATTGCCCGTAATACCCCGTCGCTGTTCCAGATCTACGTTCTGTACTTCGGCCTCGGTTCACTGGGCCTGCACGTCAGTTCCTGGTTCGCGCTGCTGGCCGGGATCACTTTCAACAATGCCGGCTATCTCGCGGAAAACTTCCGCGGCGGGCTCAAGGCGGTGCCTGGCACGCAAGTGCGGGCCGCGCGTTCGCTGGGCATGAGTGCTTTCCAGACCTACCGGATGATCGTCGTCCCGCAGCTGTTGCGGATCGTGTTCTACCCGCTGAGCAACCAGATGGTCTGGGCGGTGTTGATGACGTCGCTGGGGGTGATTGTCGGGCTCAACAACGACCTCACCGGCGTGACCCAGGACTACAACGTCAAGACGTTCCGCACCTTCGAATATTTCACCATCGCGGCGGTGCTGTATTACCTGATTGCCAAGGCGATCGTCGCGACGGCCCGGCTGATGGCCTGGCGGCTGTTCCGTTACTGAGGACGTGACTATGTTTTCCACCAGTTTTTCCTGGAACGACCTGCTGTTCCTGCTTAATGGCGCCTGGATCACGTTGCAACTGACTTGCTGGGCGATCTTGCTCGGCACGTTCGCCGGGCTGGTATTCGGCCTGCTGCGAGCGCTGTTGCCACGGGCCAGCTTGCCACTGGCGTGGGTGCTGGACGTGTTTCGCAGCGTGCCCCTGCTGATCCAGTTCGTGCTGTTCAACTCGCTCAAGAGCATCGTCGGCCTGAACATCAGTGCGTTCAGCGTGGGCTGCATCGTGCTCGGGGTTTACGCCGCCGCGTACTTCACCGAGATCGTGCGCGGCGGTGTGCTGTCGGTACCGCTGACCGTGCGCCGGGCCAGCCGTTCGCTGGGCCTGAGTTTTTTCCAGGACCTGCGCTGGATCGTCCTGCCGATGGCTTCGCGGGTCGCCTTTCCCGGCTGGCTGAACCTGGTGCTCGGCGTGATGAAAGACACCGCGCTGGTGATGTGGATCGGCATCGTCGAACTGCTGCGCGCCTCGCAAACCATCGTGACCCGCATTCAGGAACCGCTGCTGGTGCTGTGCATCGCGGGCCTTATCTACTACATCATGAGCCTGGTGGTCGCACGCCTCGGCGCTCGTCTGGAAAGAAGGTGGCAAGAAAATGATTGAGATCGACAACGTACACAAATCCTTCGGCGACCTTGATGTGGTCAAGGGTGTCAGCCTGACCGTGAACAAGGGCGAAGTGGTGTCCATCATCGGCGGCTCCGGCTCGGGAAAATCGACCCTGCTGATGTGCATCAATGGCCTTGAACCGATCCAGAAAGGCAACATCCGCGTGGATGGCGTCGAGGTGCATCACCGCGCAACCGACCTCAATCACCTGCGGCAGAAAATCGGCATCGTGTTCCAGCAATGGAACGCCTTCCCGCACCTGACCGTGCTGGAAAACGTGATGCTCGCCCCGCGCAAGGTCCTGGGCAAAAGCAAGGCCGAAGCCGAGGCCCTGGCCGTGCAGCAACTGACTCACGTTGGCCTGGGTGACAAACTCAAGGTGTTCCCCGGCAAGCTTTCGGGCGGTCAGCAACAACGCATGGCCATCGCCCGCGCCCTGGCCATGTCACCGGACTACATGCTGTTCGACGAAGCCACCTCGGCCCTCGATCCACAGTTGGTCGGCGAAGTGCTGGACACCATGCGCATGCTCGCCGAAGACGGCATGACCATGGTGCTGGTGACGCACGAGATCCGCTTCGCCCGGGACGTATCCGACCGCGTGGCGTTCTTTCGCAACGGCCTGGTGCATGAGATCGGCTCGCCGGATCAGGTGATCGGCAACCCGGTGCACGCCGAAACCGCGGCGTTTCTCAAATCGGTGAAATAACTGACGGCCTCATCGCGAGCAGATGCTTACCCCCGTAGGAGCTGTCGAGTGCAACGAGGCTGCGATCTTTTGATCTTGCCTTTAAAAAATCAAAAGATCGCAGCCTCGTTGCACTCGACAGCTCCTACAGGGTTAAGCATTTGTCCACGAGAGGGCCCTGACAGATGATAGAAGGAACAGACAATGCGCTCATCGAAAGTGATTCATGTCGTCAGCTGCCACGCCGAAGGCGAGGTCGGCGACGTGATTGTCGGCGGGGTCGCACCACCGCCCGGCGCCACGGTGTGGGAACAATCACGCTGGATAGCCAAGGATGAAACCCTGCGCAACTTCGTGCTCAACGAGCCGCGTGGCGGGGTGTTCCGCCACGTCAATCTGCTGGTACCGGCCAAAGACCCGCGGGCGCACATGGCCTGGATCATCATGGAACCGGCGGATACCCCGCCGATGTCCGGCTCCAATTCCTTGTGCGTGGCCACCGTGTTGCTCGACACCGGTATTGTGCCAATGACCGAACCGCAAACCCGGCTGGTGCTCGAAGCCCCTGGCGGCCTGATCGAAGCCGTGGCCGATTGCCGTGACGGCAAGGTGGAACGGGTGGAAATCAAAAACGTGCCGTCCTTCGCCGATCGCCTCGACGCGTGGATCGAAGTAGAAGGTGTCGGCACGCTCAAGGTCGACACCGCCTATGGCGGCGACAGTTTTGTGATCGCCGATGCCATGGAACTGGGCTTTTCAATCCGCCCCGATGAAGCCGCCGACCTGGTGGAGGTCGGTTTGAAAATCACCCGTGCCGCCAACCAACAATTGGGCTTTGTTCATCCGTTGAACCCTGAGTGGTCGCACATTTCCTTTTGCCAGATCGCGGCACCCGTCGTCCACGAGAACGGCATCGCCACCGGCGCCAACGCGGTGGTGATCCAACCGGGCAAGATCGACCGCTCGCCGTCCGGCACAGGTTGCTCGGCGCGCATGGCGGTGATGCACGCCAAGGGTTTGATGCGCGTCGGCGAGCGCTTTATCGGTCGCTCGATCATCGGCTCCGAATTCCACTGTCGGATTGACTCACTGACCGAAGTGGCCGGGCGCCCCGCTATCTACCCGTGCATTTCCGGCCGGGCCTGGATCACCGGCACCCATCAATTGCTGCTCGATCCCAGCGATCCGTGGCCACAAGGCTACCGACTGTCAGACACCTGGCCCGGTGCCTGAATACACGCAATACAGAACACCCCGACCGGCGGCTGAAAAAAACCACCAGAACCTGAAAAAACCACTAGCCGATTTTTTTCATTTTACATATCGTATACGAAATACAATAAACAACCTGGAGGCAACAATGAGCAAGCGCATTAACTGGAGTGGCGTCTTCCCAGCGGTGACCACTCAATTCAACGATGACTTTTCGATCAACCTGGAAAAAACCCATCAGGTGATTTCCAACGTGATCCGCGACGGCGTGTCGGGCCTGGTGGTTTGCGGCTCGGTAGGCGAAAACACTTCGTTGACCGCTGCAGAAAAAATCGCCGTGACGGAAGTCGCAGTCGATGCCTCTCGCGGCCGTGTGCCGGTAATTTGCGGCGTGGCGGAATTCACCAGCGTGGAGGCGGCCAAGGTCGCCAATGCAGTGCGCAAGGTCGGAGTCGATGGCGTCATGCTGATGCCGGCACTGGTCTACGGCTCCAAGCCGTTCGAAACCGCCGAGCATTACCGCTATGTGGCAAAAAACGCCGACGTGCCGTTGATGGTCTACAACAACCCGCCGATCTACAAAAACGACGTGACCCCGGACATCCTGATTGCCTTGGCCGACTGCGACAACGTGGTGTGCTTCAAGGATTCCTCAGGTGACACCCGCCGCTTCATCGACATTCGCAACGAAGTGGGTGACCGTTTTGTGCTGTTCGCCGGCCTCGACGATGTGGTGCTGGAAAGCCTCGCCGTGGGCGCCGAAGGCTGGGTGTCGGGCATGTCCAACGTGTTCCCGAAAGAAGGTGAAACCATCTTCCGCCTGGCCAAGGCCGGACGCTTCGCCGACGCCATGCCGATCTACGAATGGCTGATGCCGATCCTGCACCTCGACGCTCGTGCCGACCTGGTGCAGTGCATCAAGCTGTGCGAAGCCATCGCCGGGCGCGGCAGCGCGCTGACCCGTCCGCCACGCCTGGCCCTGCCGGAAGCCGATCGCGTCTTCGTCGAGCAGATCATGGCCAAGGCCTTGGCCAACCGTCCGCATCTGCCGGACGTCGGTCTCTGAGTGATTGCCGGGCGGGCCTTTGCGGACCCCGCCCGGCTACCTGTTTTTGCGCCCCTACAGGAAACGCCAGCATGCCCAACGCTCAACACACTCAAAGCGCAACCACACCCTCGGGACTCAAGCGTGTCGTGGCCGCCGCCATGGCCGGTACCGTCGCCGAATGGTATGAATTCTTTCTTTATGGCACCGCGTCGGCACTGGTCTTCGGCCAGTTGTTCTTCCGCCAGACCGACAGTCCTATCGACGGCATCATCGCCGCTTTCGCCCTGTACGCCGTGGGCTTTCTCGCCCGCCCGCTGGGTGGCCTGGTGTTCGGTCACTACGGCGACAAATACGGCCGCAAGCGCCTGCTGCAATTGAGCCTGGTGGTGGTCGGTATCACCACCTTTTTGATGGGCTGCCTGCCCGGTTTCAACCAGATCGGCTATGCCGCCCCCGTGTTGCTGGTGCTGTTGCGGCTGATCCAGGGTTTCGCGTTTGGCGGCGAATGGGGCGGTGCGATTCTGTTGGTGTCCGAGCATTGCCCGGACAATCGTCGAGGTTTCTGGGCCAGCTGGCCGCAAGCCGGTGTGCCGGCCGGTAACCTGGTGGCGACGGTGGCGCTGTTGCTGTTGTCGTCGAACCTGTCGGAGGAGCAATTCCTCGCCTGGGGCTGGCGCGTGGCGTTCTGGTTCTCGGCTGTCGTGGTGCTGATCGGTTACTGGATTCGCACCAGCGTCGATGACGCGCCGATTTTCAAGGAAGCCCAGGCCCGCCAGGCGCAGACCAAGCAACAGCAACTGGGCGTGGTCGAAGTACTGCGCCACCACTGGCGCTCGGTACTGGTCGGGATTGGCGCGCGGTTTGCCGAAAACATCCTCTACTACACCGTCGTGACGTTTTCGATTACTTATCTGAAACTGGTGGTGCACAAAGACACGTCCGAGATTCTGCTGCTGATGTTCGGCGCGCACCTGCTGCACTTCTTCATGATTCCGTTGATGGGTTATCTGTCTGATCTGGTCGGGCGCAAACCGGTGTACCTGACCGGCGCGATCCTCACGGCGTTCTGGGGTTTCATCGGGTTCCCGATGATGGACACCGGCAACAACTGGCTGATCATGGCCGCCATCACCCTGGGTCTCGCGATCGAGTCGATGACCTACGCGCCCTATTCGGCCCTGATGGCGGAAATGTTCCCGACCCATGTGCGCTACACCGCGCTGTCCCTGTGCTATCAGGTGGCGCCGATCTTCGCCGGCTCCCTCGCTCCGCTGATTGCGATTACCTTGCTCAACAAGTATCACAGCTCGACACCGATCGCGTTCTACCTGGTCGGTGCGTCGCTGATCTCCATCATTGCGGTGGGCTTGACCCGTGAGACGCGTGGCAAGTCGCTGCACCTGGTCGACAGCGAGTCCGCCGCGCGCATCGCCGCCCTGACCGACGCCGAACCGGTGGCCGCACGCCGCAGCGATTCACTGGCCTGACACGGTTTCCTGTTGGAGCCGCCCGCAGCAAGCCGGCTCCTACAGGACATCTACATCCCAAACGGAGTTTTTCATGCCCCGGATCATCGGACACAACTACATCGGTGGTGCGCGCAGTGCCGCCGGCGAGATCACCGTGCGTAGCCACGACGCCACTACCGGTGAAGCGCTGCCCTACGCGTTCATGCAGGCCACCGACGAAGAAGTCGACGCTGCCGCCCAGGCCGCCGCAGCCGCCTACCCGACCTTTCGCACGTTGTCGGCCCTACGTCGCGCGGAGTTTCTCGACGCCATCGCCACGCAACTGGAGGCACTGGATGATGATTTCATCGCTCTGGTGACCCGCGAGACGGCGCTGCCGAACGGACGCATTCTGGGTGAACGTACTCGCACCAGCAGCCAGATGCGCCTGTTTGCCCAAGTCCTGCGCCGTGGAGATTTTCATGCTGCACGCATCGACCGAGCCCTGCCCGAGCGCAAGCCGCTGCCACGGGTTGATCTGCGCCAATACCGGATCGGCGTCGGTCCGGTTGCGGTGTTCGGTGCGAGCAACTTCCCGTTGGCTTTCTCCACCGCCGGTGGCGATACCGCTGCTGCGTTGGCCGCCGGTTGTCCGGTGGTGTTCAAGGCCCACAGCGGGCATATGGCGACTGCCGAACTCGTGGCCGACGCGATCATCCGTGCCGCCGAGCAGACTGACATGCCCAAAGGTGTGTTCAACATGATCTACGGTTCTGGCGTAGGCGAAACTCTGGTCAAACACCCGGCGATTCAGGCGGTTAGTTTCACGGGGTCACTCAAGGGTGGGCGTGCGCTGTGCGACATGGCTGCGGCACGACCGCAGCCGATTCCCGTGTTCGCCGAAATGAGCAGCATCAATCCTGTGGTGGTATTGCCCGAAGCACTGCAAGTGCGGGGCGAGAAAATTGCCAGCGAACTCGCCGCCTCCGTGGTGCTTGGTTGTGGCCAGTTCTGCACAAATCCGGGACTGGTGATCGGTATTCGCTCGCCAGCATTCAGCGCCTTTACCCAAATGCTGAGCACCTTGATGGCCGGGCAACCGGGGCAGACCATGCTCAACCTCGGCACGCTCAAAAGCTACGCCAACGGTGTGCAGGCGTTGCACGCGCACCGCAACATCACTCACCTGGCCGGCCGCGATCAACAAGGCACACAGGCGCAGCCGCAACTGTTCAAGGCTGACGTCAGTCTGTTGCTCGAGGGCGACCCACTGTTGCAAGAAGAAGTGTTCGGTCCGGCGACAGTGCTGGTGGAAGTGGCCGACAAAGCCGAACTGCAACGGGCACTTCAGCACTTGCACGGGCAACTCACAGCCACGCTGATTGCTGAAGCCGGCGACCTGCACAGTCACCCTGAGCTGTTACCGCTGCTGGAGCAAAAAGTCGGACGGGTGTTGTTCAACGGTTACCCGACCGGCGTCGAAGTCTGCGATGCGATGGTGCATGGCGGCCCCTATCCGGCCACCTCCGATGCTCGCGGCACCTCGGTCGGCAGCCTGGCCATTGATCGATTCCTGCGCCCGGTGTGTTACCAGAACTGCCCGGACGCGCTCTTGCCAGACCCGTTGAAAAACGCCAATCCGCTGGGTATCGACCGGCTGGTGGATGGCATCCACCAACGGGACCCGCTGTAAAAAAAAGCGCCACCGGTTTGCGGTGGCGCATTCTTTCACTCATTCCAATAGTGCTTTCAGATCGTTGTACAACGCCTCGGGAATCTCCACCCCCTCCACCAGGCTACGCACTCGCGCTTCATAGCGCCTTTGCGAGGGCAATCGTGCACCCTGCCCTTGAATGTTCTCGAACAAGGCTTCGGCACGCGCCAGATGTTGCTCGGTGGAGTCGCCGAGAAAACGTCGTGGATCAAGCGCGATGATCAACTCGCCATGGTACGGCGAGGATTTGCTCCCGGCGTCGTAAACCAGTGACTCGGCACTGGTCAGGTCACCGATCAGCGGTCCGGCGATCAGCTCCACCATGGCTGCCAGCGCCGAGCCTTTATGCCCACCGAACGTCAGCATCGCGCCCGTATCGAGCACCACGTTGGCATCGGTGCTTGGCTGGCCCTGCGCGTCCACACCCCAGCCCTCGGGAAGCGCTTTGCCGGCGCGCCGGTGCAACTCGATATCGCCACGGGCAATCGCACTGGTGGCGAAATCGAACACAAACGGGTCCTTGCCCCGGCGTGGCCAGCCGAACGCAATGGGATTGGTGCCAAACACTGGCTGGCTGCCGCCCGCGGGCGCCACCCAGGCATGACTGGGATTGCAGGCCAATGCCACGAGCCCGACCGCCGTCAGTTGCTCGATCTCGACCCACAGCGCAGAGAAATGCACGCAGCGATTGATTGCCAGCGCAGCAATACCGTTTGCCCGGGTTTTCTGCACCAGCAACGGCAGCCCCGCCTGGTACGCCAATTGTGAAAAACCACTCGCCGCATCCACGCGCACGATCGAAGGCGCCTGATCAATGACCAGCGGCTCGGCATCGGCCGACACTTTACCGGCCCTGAGTGAGTTGACGCAGCCCAGAATCCGATACAAACCATGGGAGGCGCAACCATCGCGCTCGCCGGCAATCACTGTGGCTGTCACCGCCTGAGCGTGGGCAAGGTTGAAACCGTTGTGCAGCAAGATCGATTCGGCCAGCTCGCGAGCTTCGGCCAGGGACAGACGGATCATAATCACCTCCTTGAACAGACCGTCCAGACTGTCCCACCCCAATCCCCACGGCTTGATCGCTTTAGGCCGCAGCGATGACGAATTCGGCACATATCGATCATGGCGACATGGCTTTGCGTTGGTTCGACGTCATTAGTCCTCATTCAGGTCAAAACCGTAAAAAAATAAAAAAACAGCCCCCCAACGGGTTGTTTTACCGTAGCCTCGTCCCCCATCCAGAACGCCAATCATGAACCCTGAACACGGCCACTAACTGTTTCCCCATGCGCAAACTTCTGTACCTGACTTTCTCCATGGCATTGATTGCCGCCCTGACGACCTACGCCATGTGGGCCGCGGATCGCCCGGCGGGCCATTACCTGTCGGACCTGCGCATCGATCTCGCCATCGATCAGGGAACGCCGGCCGATCGCGGCAACCTTCTGGGCATTCAGCCGGAACTGTTCCCCACCGACTATCAAAGCACCGAGCGCTTGCACCGCAAACTCGCGGCCTATCTGCAAAAAGCCCAGGAACAGGGGCTGTTGAACGAGAAAACCATCGTCGTGCTGCCGGAACATGTCGGCACCTGGCTGATGGTCAGCGGCGAAAAAGACGAGTTGTACCAGGCCCCGACCATCAAGGAAGCGATGAACTGGCTGGCGGTGAGCAACCCGGTGAAGTTCGTCCGCGCGCTGATCAGCGCCAGAGGCGACAACCGCCTCGACGATGCCCACCTGCGCATGAAAGCCAAAGGCATGGCCAAGGATTACCAAAGGTTGTTCGGCGGTCTGGCGAAAGAGTTTCACGTGACGCTGGTCGCGGGCTCCATCGTGCTGCCCGAACCGAGCATCATCGACGGCACCCTGAAAATCGGCCGCGGCGCGTTGTTCAACAGCAGCGTGGTGTTCGGTCGCGACGGCCTGCCGATCGGGCAGCCCCAACGGCAGATGCACCCGATTTTCGACCAGCGTGAAGTGATCCAGGCCAATGGCGAACATACCCTGAGCGTGGTCGACACGCCGGCGGGTCGCCTCGGGGTGCTGATCGGCAGCGACAGCTGGTACCCGGACAACTACCGTAAACTCGATGATCAAGGCGCGCAGCTGGTCGCGGTTCCGGCCTTTGTCAGCGGTCGCGGTACGTGGGACAAGCCCTGGCGCGGTTTCAAGGGATTGTCGACACCCGGTTCGGTCAGTCTCAAGGCGGGCGAACTCAGTGAAGGCCAGGCCTGGCATCACCTGACATTGACCGCGCAACCGCCCAGCAGCCAGGCCATCGCGGGCATGAGCGTGTTTCTGCGGGGGCAATTCTGGGACCAGGGTAGCGCCGGGCAAAGTTTTCTCAGCAGCAACGGGCAACATTTCGCCGGCGGCAACGTGCGTGGCGCGCGCTTGCTGAACATCTGGTTGTAGACCATGAAACCGCTGCCGATGCGTCTGGGTGATTTGTCGGTGGGCTTTGTACACAGCCTGGCCGATGCAGTTCGCAGCCACGGTGTAGATCCTCAGTCCCTGCTCGACCAGTATGGCCTCGACCCGGCTCGCCTGGGCGAAGCCGGCGCGCGACTGTCGATTCCGCGCTACATGCGCCTGGGCCACGGCGCCATTCAACTGACCGACGACCCGGCCCTGGGTTTACGTATGGGCCAGCTCAGCCGCCTGAGCCAGGCCGGCCTCGCCGGAGTCACTGCCGCGCAGGCGCCGACAGTGCGCGAAGCGGCGCGCTGCCTGATTCGCTTTGAAGCCTTGTACGGGTCCAACTATCGCGGCCAATCGAGCTTTCACGAAGACGCCCAGGGTGCCTGGCTGCGGTTCTACTCCATCAGCCCCTACAACGCCTACAACCGCTTCGTGGTGGATTCGATCATTGCCGGCTGGTTGCAGCAATTGTCCAGTGTCAGCGCCGCTCCGTTGCGGGCCGAACGCATCGACATCGAATTCGCCGAACCGGATTACCGTGAGGCGTATTCGGTGCTGGGCGATTGCCCGATCCAGTTCGGCGCCGAACAGAATCAACTGCGCCTGAGCCTCGCGAGTCTCGCTCAGCGCAACCCGCTGCACTGCCCCAGCACCTGGCGGCACCTGCTGCAACTGTGTGATCGCGAACTGGAGCAACTGACACGCACCCGCAGCCTGCGTGAACGCATCACTCAGTTGCTGGGGCCGTTGCTCAATGGTGGCCGGGAACCCGACCTGGAAGAAGTGGCGGCACGCCTGAAGCTGCCGACCTGGACCTTGCGTCGCAAACTCGCCGAGGAAGGCACGCAATTTCGCGCCATTCTTAATGACACCCGTCGCGATCTGGCCATGACCTACATACGCGACACCGAACTGGCGTTCGGCGAAATCGCCTACCTGCTGGGCTTTGCCTCAGCCGAAGCGTTTCAACGCGCCTTCAAACGCTGGAGCGGTCAGACACCCGGCGAGTTTCGCCGCAGTCACCGCCAATCAGCCTGACGCTTACAGCTCGGTCGCATCTTCCGCAGGTTCCAGCGGGTCCAGTTCAAACGCCTGGAACTCGAGCAGCTCTTCTTGATAATCGTCCATTTTGAATCCCCCACAGCTGATTGAAAAACGCTTGAGTAAATGACCAGCGCCTTGAGCATAAAGTGCCCGCGTGAAAGAAAAATGACGCGGGCACGACACTTCATCGCCCTGAATAAAACGTAGCAGGCGATGAGGAATTTATCAGAGGATTTTTTCGATACAGGCCGCAGGACCACGGCCCGGGTTGACACAGGTCAATCTAGAGGGCTGTTCCGGGATCGATTAGTACAAAGGCCGATCCCGGAACGTCAGGGGCTGATTACTCACCGCTGACGGGTATGGACTGAATCGGTTCGGTCGGTGGCGGCAGGTTCGATTCGGCCGGTGGCGTGCCGTTTTCCGTGGCGGGTGGCGATTCGGTAGTTTCGGCCGGGGTCACCGGGGCCGGCTCAGGTGGCGGCGCGAGCGGTTCTGCGGCAGGTGCTGGTGCAGGCTCCGCTGCGGGGGCCGGTGCAGGCGCGGCGGTCGGCGCCGGCGCAGGCACCAATGCAGCCGGTGCGGGCTTGGTTTCAGGCACGCCGAGATCGGTTTTCGGCTTCTCGACGATGTGCGCGGCTTTCTTCGCTTCCGCCGGCAGGAACAACTCAACCAACGTGAAGAAGCGCTCGTAGAATTTCGCCGACGACACGGTTTCACTCGCCACCTTGACCATCGAATCGTCAGACGAGCCGATCGGCATCGATACCGAACCCAATACGCCAACCCCCACGCTGGCAGAGTTGTTTGTCTTCTTCAGCGCATAGCGATCCTGCAGCGCGTTGGCAAACATGGTCGCGTGACGCCCATCGCTGCCATCATCGGCACAGACCACACTGAAGCTGATCTCCAGGTGAGTCTCGCCAGTCTGCTGGAAGCTCTTGTGGCCGCTGATCAGTTTCGGGTCGTTGCTGGTAATGATGTAACCCTGGCTGAGCAATGCCCGACGGGCGGCTTCACACGATTGCGCGTCGGTCACCGGGTAGCTACGCGAAAACGTTCCGGAGTCAGCGAAATTCTCATGCTCATAGATCGGGACTTTCTTCGACGAGCAACCGGCCGCAACGGCCAGCACCAACGCCAGCCCGACGACCCGCACGGGAAATGATTTAAACATTGAACATCCTGAGGAAAACGGTCCGGGGCGTATTGTGCAACAGATCGATGCTTAGCGTGGCACCGATTAGTGTCTTGAAACAGTTACAGGTGTAGTGACTGCCATTTGCCGGGAAAAGTCCCAATCGGTGAAGATCAAAAGATCGCAGCCTGCGGTGGTACTCGATCCTGTAGGAGCTGCCGCAGGCTCGGGCCGCGTTCGGACGATCTTTTGATCCTGCCCACAAAAAACCCCGGCTGTTCGGCCGGGGTTGTTTATGTCGCAGAAAACTCAGCTAAAAATCAGAAACGCTTGATCTCTGCTTCAGCTTCCAGCTGCTTGCGATACGCCGCGAAGTCTTGCTGGCCGATGCGCGAAGCGAGGAAGCGACGGTATTGCGCCTTCTCCTCTTCGGTCGGTGCAGCCGCTTCGTTGACACCGTTCAGACGCACGATCACCAGGCTACCATCGGCCAGGGTCACGCTGCTGAAGGTCGGCTTGTCTTTGGCCGCAGGCTTGGGCATGCGGAACAGCGCTTGCAGCACAGTCGGGTCGATCCCTTCCTGAGCGCGAGTCGCCGCTGCGGTGACTTTCCAGTTCTGGCCATCGATGGCCTTGTCCAGCGGTGTCTTGCCGTCGCGCAGGCTGGCGATCAGTTCATCAGCCTTGGTCTTGGCGGCAGCACTGGCGTGCTCCTTGGCCAACTGTGCACGAATGGCAGCGGACACGCTTTCAAGCGGCAGTTGCGCAGGCTTCAGGTGTTCCTTGGCGCGCAACACGATCACGGTTTCCGGATCGAGCTCGATGGCGGTGCTGTTGGCACCCTCATCCAGCACTTCAGGACTGAACGCGGCAGTGATCACGGCACGGCTGGCCGCAACACCCTCGCCACCTTCCCGGCCGAACGGCTTGGACGTGTGAACCGTAAGTTTCAGGTCCTGAGCCGGCTGGGCCAGGTCGGAGGATTCGAACGACGAGTCTTCCAGTTGCTTGGTCGCCTCGACAAAACGCTGCTCGACCTGCTGGGTTTTCAGCTCTTTGGTCAGTTTGTCTTTCAGGCTGGCCAGCGTCGGCACTTCCGGCGCTTCGACACCCAACAACTTGATCAGGTGGAAACCAAAGTCAGTACGAACCGGTGCGGAAACCTGATCCTTCGCCAAACCGTACAGCGCTGTTTCGAACGCTGGATCGTAGACGCCAGGACCTGCGAAGCCGAGGTCACCGCCGTTGTTCGCCGAACCCGGGTCCTGGGAGAATTCCTTGGCCAGGGCCTCGAACTTCTCGCCTTTGGCCAGACGTGCCTGAACGTCTTCGATTTTCGCCTTGGCTTGCGCCTCGGTCACCTTGTCGTTCACTTCGATCAGAATGTGCGCAGCCCGGCGTTGCTCGGACAGGTTCGCGATTTCTTTCTGATACGCCGCCTGCAGGTCTTCGTCCTTGACGGCAACCTGATCAAAGAAGGAGGACTTCTTCAACTCGAGATAATCAATGATCACCTGATCCGGCGTCATGAATTCCTTGGCGTGTTCGTCGTAGTAAGCCTTGACCTCATCGTCGGTCACCTTCACAGCCGTCGGGTCAACCTTGACGTTCAGGGAAGCAAAGTCGCGGGTCTGTTTTTCCAGACGGGCGAAGGCCAGAACCTGTGCATCGGTGACGAAACCACTGCCTGCCAAACCCGCGCGCAACTGACCGATCAGCATTTCCTGAGCCAGCATCTGGCGGAACTGCATGCGGCTGTAGCCGAGTTGACGGATAACCTGATCGAAACGCTCGGGGCTGAACTTGCCATCCACCTGGAATTCAGGGGTTTGCAGGATCACCTGGTCCAAAGCCGCTTCGGAGAACGCGAATTTTGAATCTTCTGCGCCTTGCAGCAGCAGTTTGCGATCGATCAAGCCTTTGAGGGCCGATTCGCGCAGCATTTTTTCGTCGAGCAAGGAAGCATCGAAGTCCTTGCCCAGCTGTTGCATGAGCTGACGACGTTGCATGTCGACCGCCTGGCTCAGCTCGTTCTGGCTGATTTCTTCGCCGTTGACCTTCGCCGCGTCCTGGCTATTGGTCGTCGCCTGAAATATGGCCTCGATACCGGTGAAAGCCATCAATACAACGATGATTCCGATAATGGTCTTGGCAATCCAGCCTTGTGAATTGTCCCTGATATTCTGCAGCATGCGTCCCCCAGAAACGGTTGAACTTCAAAATTAGGCAACCGTGGAGCGTGGGTAGAATCCGGATAGAAGAAAGGCGCATCCGAGGATGCGCCTTCTCGTAACTGACGGAGCGGACCAAGGGTTCGAACTTGCGACCCTCGGTGTCACGGACCGGCGACTCGCCGACTGGACTACCGCTCCGCTGCCAGGTCAGGCATGACCCCGACCCGGATAGGCAAAAACCTGAATCGAACTTAGTTGACAGCTTCTTTCAGTGCTTTGCCGGCTTTGAAACCTGGTTTTTTGGCTGCTGCGATTTCCAGTGTCTTACCGGTCTGTGGGTTACGACCAATGCGAGCTGGACGATCAGTCACGGAGAACGTACCGAAACCAACCAGAACAACAGAGTCGCCAGCCTTGAGAGCGCCAGTGACGGATTCGATTACAGCGTCCAGCGCACGGCCAGCAGCAGCTTTCGGGATATCAGCGGATGCAGCGATAGCATCAATCAGTTCCGACTTGTTCACTCTAAGTCCCCTTATATCTATTTGAGTATGATTCTAAGTTTTTTGGTGAAAGCAAAAACGAGTGCTGAATGGCCTACAGACACTTAAGAGCCGCTTTATAACAAGGGCTCTAAAAAGCTGTCAACAAGCCCCCCAGGCAAATACGTATTAATGCGTGCTAATTCTTTCCTTAGAGTCAGACTCGCGTTTTTCATCCTTTGCAACTATCTCCGGAGCTACATCGGGCAAGGGCTCCGGCGCGTATTGCAGCGCAATTTGCAGGACCTCGTCAATCCATTTAACCGGTTTAATCTGCAGATCCTGCTTGATGTTGTCCGGAATTTCCTTCAGATCGCGTACGTTCTCTTCCGGAATGATCACAGTCTTGATGCCGCCACGGTGAGCCGCGAGCAGTTTTTCCTTCAGACCGCCGATCGCCAGTACCTGGCCACGCAAGGTGATTTCACCGGTCATGGCCACATCTGCGCGTACCGGAATCCCGGTCAATGCCGATACCAACGCCGTGCACATGCCTACACCGGCGCTAGGGCCGTCCTTCGGGGTCGCCCCTTCCGGCATGTGGATATGCGTGTCGCGCTTCTCGTGGAAGTCCAGGGGGATGCCCAGGCTCTTCGCGCGGCTGCGGACAACGGTCAGCGCTGCGGTGATCGATTCGACCATCACGTCACCCAGGGAACCGGTCTTGATCAACTGGCCCTTGCCCGGCACGACAGCCGCTTCGATGGTCAGTAATTCGCCGCCCACCTGAGTCCACGCCAGACCCGTCACCTGACCAATCTGGTCTTGCGATTCAGCCAGGCCGTAACGGAATTTACGCACGCCGAGGAAGTGTTCGAGCATGTCGGCAGTGACTTTCACCGAGAAGCGTTTTTCCATTGCGTGCTCTTTGACCGCCTTGCGGCAAACCTTGGCAATCTGCCGCTCCAGCCCACGTACACCGGCTTCGCGGGTGTAGTAGCGGATGATGTCGCGGATCGCTTCGGCGTCGAATTCCAGCTCGCCTTTCTTCAAACCGTTGGCCGTGATCTGCTTCGGCGAAAGGTACTTGACGGCAATGTTGATCTTCTCGTCTTCGGTGTAGCCCGGCAGACGAATCACTTCCATCCGGTCGAGCAGCGCCGGCGGAATGTTCATGGAGTTGGAGGTGCACAGGAACATCACATCGGACAGGTCGTAGTCGACTTCCAGATAGTGATCGTTGAAGTTGTGGTTTTGCTCTGGATCGAGCACTTCCAGCAACGCCGACGCCGGATCGCCACGCATGTCGCTGCCCATTTTGTCGATTTCATCGAGCAGGAACAGCGGGTTGCGAACGCCCACCTTCGTCATCTTTTGAATCAATCTTCCTGGCATCGAACCGATGTAAGTCCGGCGATGACCACGGATTTCCGCTTCATCGCGCACGCCACCGAGGGCCATACGGACGAATTTGCGGTTGGTGGCGTGAGCAATCGACTCCGCGAGGGAGGTTTTACCCACACCCGGAGGACCGACCAGACACAACACCGGACCGCGAATTTTCTTCACGCGTTTTTGCACGGCGAGGTATTCGAGGATCCGTTCTTTGACTTCTTCCAGCCCGTAATGGTCGGCGTCGAGGATGTCCTCGGCACGCGCCAGGTCCAGACGAACCTTGCTCTGCGCCTTCCAGGGCACCTGAACCAGCCAGTCGATGTACGAACGCACGACGGTGGCTTCCGCCGACATTGGCGACATTTGCTTGAGCTTGTTCAGCTCGCCCTGGGCTTTGGCCAGGGCGTCTTTCGGCAGGCCGGCGGCATCGATGCGCTTTTTCAGCTCTTCGATTTCGTTGTGCCCTTCGTCGCTGTCGCCCAGTTCTTTCTGAATGGCCTTCATCTGCTCATTCAGGTAGTACTCGCGCTGACTGCGCTCCATTTGTTTCTTGACGCGACCGCGAATGCGTTTTTCGACTTGCAGCAGATCGATCTCGGCATCCAGCAACGCCAAGACGTGCTCGACCCGGGCCGACAAATCGATAATCTCGAGGATTTCCTGCTTCTGCTCGATCTTCAAGGCCATGTGCGCGGCCATGGTGTCGACCAGGCGGCCCGGCTCGTCGATGCTGTTGAGCGACGACAGGACTTCAGCCGGGACCTTCTTGCCCAACTGCACATATTGTTCGAACTGAGCCAGCAGGCTGCGCACAAACACTTCCGACTCGCGCTCAGGCGCGTCGACTTCGTCAATCAATGAGACTTCGGCACGGCAGTGGCCGTCCACTTCGCTGAAGCGCTCCACAGCGCCCCGCTGCTCACCTTCGACCAAAACCTTGACCGTGCCGTCCGGCAGCTTCAGCAGTTGCAGAACGGTAGCGATCGTACCTACGCGATAGAGTGCATCTTCACCGGGATCGTCGTCAGCGGGGTTTCGCTGAGCCAGCAGAAGGATCTGCTTGTCGCCCGTCATCGCTGACTCGAGAGCTTCGATGGATTTCTCGCGCCCCACGAACAGCGGGATAACCATGTGCGGATAAACCACGACATCACGCAATGGCAGGAGAGGCAATTCGATGGTTGTCTTCATGATTTCGCCTCTACGGCGGCCATAAGGCCGTAAACAGATGGAAGTAAGCTTGAAACCAAGATGGGGGCTGCCTTCAAAAAAAACAAGCGCAAAGACAGTGTTAAAACCGGCAAAAAGGAAAGGGGCCCGAAGGCCCCTTCTTTATTCCAGCTGCGTGACGCTTAAGCGTCTGGCGCGGCCTTGGCAGCCGGCTCACTGTTTTCGTAGATATACAGTGGCTTGGACTTGCCTTCTATAACGCTTTCATCGATCACTACTTTACTCACCTCGGACTGCGAGGGGATTTCGTACATAGTGTCGAGCAACACACCTTCGAGAATCGAACGCAGTCCACGGGCACCGGTTTTGCGTTCCAGGGCACGTTTGGCGACCGATTTCAGCGCGTCGGCCCGGAATTCCAGGTCTACGCCTTCCATCTCGAACAGCTTGGCATACTGCTTGGTCAGGGCGTTTTTCGGCTCGGTGAGAATCTGCATCAATGCTGCTTCATCGAGCTCGTCCAGCGTGGCAAGGACCGGCAGACGACCGACAAACTCCGGGATCAGACCGAACTTGACCAGATCGTCAGGCTCGACTTCACGCAGGGACTCACCGACTTTCTTGCCTTCTTCCTTGCTGCGCACTTCTGCGTTGAAACCGATGCCGCCTTTGGTGGAACGGTTTTGAATCACCTTTTCCAGACCGGAGAACGCACCGCCGCAGATGAACAGGATGTTGCGCGTGTCGACCTGAAGGAATTCCTGCTGCGGATGCTTGCGACCACCTTGAGGCGGAACGGAAGCGACCGTGCCTTCGATCAACTTGAGCAGGGCCTGCTGCACGCCTTCACCGGAAACGTCCCGGGTGATCGACGGGTTGTCAGACTTGCGTGAAATCTTGTCGATCTCATCGATATAGACGATGCCCATCTGGGCCTTTTCCACATCGTAATCGCACTTCTGCAGCAGCTTCTGAATGATGTTCTCGACATCTTCACCCACGTAGCCCGCCTCGGTGAGGGTGGTTGCGTCAGCGATGGTGAACGGAACGTTCAGCAAACGGGCCAGTGTTTCGGCAAGCAGGGTTTTACCCGAGCCTGTCGGGCCGATCAGCAAGATGTTGCTTTTGCCGAGTTCGACGTCGTCATTCTTTTTGTCACGCTGGTTCAGACGCTTGTAGTGGTTGTACACCGCTACGGCCAGAACCTTTTTCGCACGTTCCTGACCAATCACGTACTGATCAAGGATGCCGCTGATTTCTTTAGGCGAAGGCAATTTATGCGCGCTGCTTTCGGCCTGGGCTTCCTGCACCTCCTCACGGATGATGTCATTGCACAGGTCGACGCACTCGTCGCAGATAAAGACCGAGGGGCCGGCAATCAATTTGCGCACTTCATGCTGGCTTTTGCCACAGAAGGAGCAATAGAGCAGCTTGCCGTTGTCCTCGCCGTTGCGGGTGTCAGTCATTCGTTCGATCCAAATCCGATAGGCTTGCAACACAAGATGAAGGCTATTGCGGGCTTTTTCAAGCCCGCCGCTGATCAGACGGGCCGACCAAGCCTATTTTGAGCTGCTTATTTTAAGCGGGGCGCTGGTTGATCACTTCGTCGATCAAGCCATATTCCTTCGCTGCTTCTGCACTCATGAAATTATCGCGGTTGGTATCACGCTCGATCTCTTCAAGCGTGTGCCCGCTGTGCTTGGCCATCAGTGTATTGAGACGCTCACGAATGAAGAGGATTTCCTTGGCATGGATTTCGATATCCGACGCCTGCCCCTGGAAACCGCCCAGTGGCTGGTGAATCATCACGCGTGAGTTTGGCAGGCAGAAACGCTTGCCAGGGGCACCGGCCGTCAGTAGAAACGCGCCCATGCTGCACGCCTGACCAATACAGGTGGTCGACACGTTTGGCTTGATGAACTGCATGGTGTCGTAGATCGACATGCCCGCTGTCACCGAACCGCCCGGGGAGTTGATATAGAGATGGATGTCCTTGTCCGGGTTTTCCGCTTCAAGGAACAGCAGTTGCGCACAAATCAGGTTGGCCATGTAGTCCTCTACCGGGCCAACCAGAAAGATCACTCGCTCCTTGAGAAGACGCGAATAGATGTCGTAGGCGCGCTCGCCGCGAGCGGACTGCTCGACAACCATCGGGACCAGGCCGCCTGCGGCCTGGATATCAGAGTTCTGCTGAATATACGAATTACGGAACATGCTCTGCAGTCACTCCCAAATAGTTATGTCTTGAATACGCATAAGCCAGCGCGAAGGCTGGCTTATGGTGTGTACTTCTTAGCGCAAAAACAATCAGTCGGCTTGTGGAGCTTCTACCGGCTTGACCGCTTCTTCGTAAGAGACCGATTTGTCGGTCACGTTAGCCTTCTGCAGAACAGTATCCACAACTTGTTCTTCAAGCACAACCGAACGGACTTCGTTCAACTGCTGGTCGTTCTTGTAGTACCAGGACACAACCTGCTCAGGCTCTTGGTATGCCGAAGCCATTTCCTGAATCATTTCACGAACGCGGGTTTCGTCAGGCTTGAGGTCGAATTGCTTGACCACTTCAGCCACGATCAGACCCAGCACAACGCGGCGCTTGGCTTGTTCTTCGAACAGCTCGGCCGGCAGTTGGTCAGGCTTGATGTTGCCGCCGAACTGCTGAACAGCCTGCACGCGCAGACGGTCAACTTCGTTGGACAGCAGAGCCTTCGGCACTTCGATCGGGTTGGTGGCCAGCAAGCCGTCCATCACCTGATTCTTGACCTTGGATTTGATCGCCTGACGCAGTTCACGCTCCATGTTCTTGCGAACTTCGGCGCGGAAGCCTTCCAGACCGGTTTCCTTGATGCCGAATTGAGCGAAGAACTCTTCGTTCAGTTCTGGCAGTTTTGGCTCGGAAACAGTGTTCACGGTCACGGTGAACTCAGCCGTTTTACCGGCCAGGTCGAGGTTCTGATAGTCCTCTGGGAAGGTCAGGTCCAAAACGCGCTCTTCGCCGGCTTTAGCGCCAACCAGACCGTCTTCGAAACCAGGGATCATGCGGCCGGAACCCAGAACCAGCTGAGTACCTTTGGCAGAACCGCCAGCGAACACTTCACCGTCGACCTTGCCGACGAAATCGATGTTCAGCTGGTCTTCGTTCTGGGCAGCGCGATCGGCCACTTCAAAACGGGTGTTCTGCTTGCGCAGGACGTCGAGCATTTTGTCCAGATCGGCATCAGCCACGTCAGCGCTCAGGCGCTCGACAGCGATACCGTCGAAACCGGCAACGGTGAACTCCGGGAACACTTCGAAAATAGCGACGTATTCCAGATCTTTGCCAGCTTCCAGGGATTTCGGCTCGATAGAAGGCGCGCCAGCCGGGTTCAGCTTCTGCTCAACGACAGCTTCGTAGAACGAGGACTGGATAACGTCACCGACGGCTTCCTGACGGGCATCAGCACCAAAACGGCGCTTGATTTCGCTCATAGGCACTTTGCCTGGACGGAAGCCAGCAATCTTGGCCTTTTGGGCGGTCTGCTGCAGACGCTTGTTGACCTGAGTCTCGATGCGCTCAGCCGGCACGGTGATGCTCATGCGGCGCTCAAGAGCAGAAGTATTTTCAACAGAAACTTGCATGGATATTCCTCGTTGCACAGACGTTGGCCGGCCGTTTCCGACCCCAGAATCAAGGGCATGCATTCTAGTAGGTCAAACTCAAGAAGTCACCCTACTGAAAACGGGTAAAAACGCAGCAGGCAATTTATAGGTGCGAATGCGCGAAAGCATCTCGCCCCGGTGACAAATACAGCTGATCACGCCAGAGCTCTGCGCCAACCCTTCTATATATAGAAGAGGCTGCCAATCATCACCCTGGCGGCCGACCTTGCGAGCACGGCCGGCGGGCAGCGCAGTATCATCGAGAAACATAAATACGACGAAACGCCCTGCCCTGCGACCCGGAACCTGCAGCCGCTGAACATTCAAAACCCTGAAACAAAAAAGGCGCCAGACTGTTAAATCTGGCGCCTTTCGAAATATGGGGTGGACGATGGGGATCGAACCCACGACAACGGGAGTCACAATCCCGTGCTCTACCAACTGAGCTACGCCCACCATATTGCGTGACAAAGAAGCCAAACAACTTCTTTGTCGAGCTCCAATCAGACCCTGCGGCATGAGTGAAGCTTTATTTGGTGCGGATGAAGAGACTCGAACTCTTACACCTTGCGGCGCTGGAACCTAAATCCAGTGTGTCTACCAATTCCACCACATCCGCGTGTAGCCGTTAAAGCAAAGGCGCCAGACTGTTAATCTGGCGCCTTTCGAAATATGGGGTGGACGATGGGGATCGAACCCACGACAACGGGAGTCACAATCCCGTGCTCTACCAACTGAGCTACGCCCACCATATTGCGTGACAAAGAAGCCAAACAACTTCTTTGTCGAGCTCCAATCAGACCCTGCGGCATGAGTGAAGCTTTATTTGGTGCGGATGAAGAGACTCGAACTCTTACACCTTGCGGCGCTGGAACCTAAATCCAGTGTGTCTACCAATTCCACCACATCCGCGTGTAGCCGTTAAAGCAAAGGCGCCAGACTGTTAATCTGGCGCCTTTCGAAATATGGGGTGGA
>NZ_CABVHK010000015.1:0-10725 GCF_902497785.1 Pseudomonas fluorescens | reverse complement strand
GGCCGTTTCCGACCCCAGAATCAAGGGCATGCATTCTAGTAGGTCAAACTCAAGAAGTCACCCTACTGAAAACGGGTAAAAACGCAGCAGGCAATTTATAGGTGCGAATGCGCGAAAGCATCTCGCCCCGGTGACAAATACAGCTGATCACGCCAGAGCTCTGCGCCAACCCTTCTATGTCTAGAAGAGCTGCCCATCATTTGCGTGGCGGCCGACCTTGCGAGCACGGCCGGCGGGCAGCGCAGTATCATCGAGAAACATAAATACGACGAACTCTTACACCTTGCGGCGCTGGAACCTAAATCCAGTGTGTCTACCAATTCCACCACATCCGCGTGTAGCCGTTAAAGCAAAGGCGCCAGACTGTTAATCTGGCGCCTTTCGAAATATGGGGTGGACGATGGGGATCGAACCCACGACAACGGGAGTCACAATCCCGTGCTCTACCAACTGAGCTACGCCCACCATATCGCGTTACTTGTGCCTAAGCTGCCTAATGGCGCACCCGGCAGGACTCGAACCTGCGACCATCCGCTTAGAAGGCGGATGCTCTATCCAGCTGAGCTACGGGCGCCTTGTTAATCTGTACCCTTGAAGGACTACAAACTAAGTGCTTTTCAGTCTTGCAGAATCGTAATTCCACTTGACCTTCTCAACCAGTGCTAGGCTGTGCCCGACAAGTGCGACGAATAGTATAGAGCCCCCTCTAGGGCGTCAAATCCTTTTTAAAAAAAATTCATTTAATTAAAGGGGTTAGGGGAATTTGCGGACCAAGCGCCTTTGCCCTCACGTCGTGACATGCGAGAATGCGTTCTCTTTTTTTCCCCTCTCGATGGTTAATCACGCGCAATGACTGCACAACTAATCGACGGCAAATCGATCGCCGCCAGCCTGCGCCAGCAGATCGCCAAACGTGTCACCGAGCGTCGCCAGCAAGGCCTGCGCACGCCCGGTCTCGCGGTGATCCTGGTCGGCAGCGATCCTGCCTCTCAGGTTTATGTCTCGCACAAGCGTAAAGACTGTGAAGAGGTCGGCTTCCTTTCCCAAGCCTACGACCTGCCTTCCGAAACCACTCAAGAAGCGCTGACCGACTTGATCGATCGCCTGAACAACGATCCGGCAATCGACGGCGTTCTGCTTCAGCTTCCTTTGCCTGAACACCTGGATGCTTCCAAATTGCTGGAGCGTATCCGCCCCGACAAAGACGTCGACGGTTTCCATCCTTATAACGTCGGCCGCCTGGCCCAGCGTATTCCGTTGCTGCGTCCGTGCACGCCCAAAGGGATCATGACGCTGCTGGAAAGCACCGGTGCCGATCTTTACGGGATGGATGCAGTCGTCGTTGGCGCTTCCAACATCGTGGGGCGCCCGATGGCGATGGAATTGCTGCTGGCCGGTTGCACAGTGACCGTCACCCATCGCTTCACCAAGGATCTGGCGGGCCACGTCGGCCGCGCCGACCTGGTGGTGGTCGCCGCCGGCAAGCCCGGCCTGGTCAAGGGTGAGTGGATCAAGGAAGGCGCAATCGTGATCGACGTCGGCATCAACCGTCAGGACGACGGCAAACTGGTTGGCGACGTTATCTACGAAACCGCCCTGCCCCGTGCCGGCTGGATCACACCAGTGCCGGGCGGTGTTGGCCCGATGACCCGTGCCTGCCTTCTGGAAAACACGCTGTACGCGGCTGAAACTTTGCACAGCTGAGTTCACGCTTGCACCTCAGAGCCGAACAAAAAGACCCCGCCAATGGCGGGGTTCTTTTTGCCTGTCGATCGGCCCCTACCATTCGCCGGAAACCTGCTGTTTTGTAGGGGTTTTCAAGGACTTTCACCTGTTCATTGAACAACCATCGACAGTTCTTCAGCCATACTCCTAAAATGCGTCGGTTTTCAAGAAACAACCCGTTACAGAACGGCTTATCCACACCTTATGAGTCTGCCAGCGTGAAAATCCGCCTTTCCATCCTGAGCCTATTGTTTGCATTTACAGGGACGTTCATCACGCCAGCGGTCTATGCCGCTGAAACCACCGCGGCACCTCGAGATACAAAACAACTCAAGCTGGCTTCCGGTAGCTCTTTGCTGCTGGATATGCAGACCAACAAAGTGATCTATGCCAGCAACCCCGACGTGGTTGTCCCTATCGCCTCCGTCAGCAAATTGATGACCGGTCTTGTCGTGGTTGAAGCCAGGCAAAACATGGACGAGTACATCAATATCAACATCAGCGATACGCCAGAAATGAAAGGCGTGTTTTCCCGGGTGAAACTCAAAAGCGAATTGCCGCGCAGGGAAATGCTGCTGATCGCGCTGATGTCCTCGGAAAACCGCGCAGCCGCGAGCCTGGCGCACCACTATCCGGGCGGCTATGTCGCGTTCATTGCCGCGATGAACGCAAAGGCCAAGGCGCTGGGCATGACCAGCACCCACTTCGTCGAACCGACCGGCCTCTCCCCTCGTAACGTCTCTACCGCACGCGATCTGAGCAAATTGCTGATCGCTGCGCACAAGTACCCGTTATTGACCGAGTTGAGCACGACCAAGGAAAAAACCGTCTCGTTCCGCAAGCCCAATTACAGCCTGGGTTTTCGCAATACCGACCATTTGGTCGGCAAGCCGAACTGGGATATCAAGTTGACGAAAACCGGTTTTACCAACGAAGCAGGTCATTGTCTGGTGTTGGTGACGACCATGGGCAACCGCCCGGTTGCGCTGGTGATCCTGGACGCCTTTGGCAAGTACACGCACTTTGCGGATGCCAGCCGTATTCGCAGCTGGGTTGAGACTGGCAAGGGGGCGAACGTTCCGTCTGTCGCGTTGCAGTACAAGTCGGACAAGAACCTGAAGCAACGGCAGAGTGGGGTTGTTGAAGCGTCGAAGTAACGGCTTGCAAAACCGGCGCGCTTCGCAGGCGTAGTCGCCCACATTCTCTGATCGGAAACGGTTAGCTGTGGGAGCGAGCCTGCTCGCGAAGGCGTCGCATCAGTCGACATCAATGTTGGATGTGAATGCGCATTCGCGAGCAGGCTCGCTCCCACAGGGGTAACCCGTTTCAGCCATTACCGCGGAAACGGATATACACCCAAACGACCAGCCATCAATCGTTCGGCAACGGCATCTGATCATCATCAGGAATGCCATCTCCCTCACTCGGATCCCCCGCCCCCTGTGGCCGCTCTTCCGGATTCACCACGGGCCTGGCGAGCGGATCACGCAAAGGACTGTCCGGATCCATCACCGGGTCAATATCGTCCTCGGGCGTGGTCGGCACACTGTCCGGGCGTTTATCGTCAAAACTCGAATCAGTAGACATACGCACCTCACACTGAACGTCAGGGTTTCAAATCCGCGAGCGGGTCGTAGGGTTTGGCGGGTTTCTTGCCCTCCTCGCCCGGTTTTTCATCCAGGGCCGCCTTGGCCGGTCCGATGGGATCAACCTGAGGATCGGAAACGTCCGGCGAATCCGGGTCAAAACCCAACTCGTCGCCTGATGAATGCTCAGACGAGTGTGGGCCGGAAGGTGTTTGAGGCTCTGTCATACATTCCTCCTTGGGACTGCCCCGGAAAAATCCGCAGGCTTATCCCTCAGAGGCCGCAAGCGCCACGCCGTGCGATGCAGATGACGAACGGACGCTTACTCGGCGCTCAGCGCCTTTTTCGCACGAGCAGCCGCCTGCTCCTGACCGGCCTGAGCCAGATCGTCCGCCGCTTTCAACCAGCGTTGCCGGTCGACATTGGCCGGAATCTGGTTCGGCTTCTGGATCAATACCGCCCAACCGCCCGCCTCTTTAAACGATGACTCAAACGAACTGAAGCTCATCAACTCCCGACGATTCATCCCGGCCCGCAGCAGCACGGTCTGCTTCTGCCGGTTGTAACCGGCGAGAATGGCGTAACGCGGCGCTGTCCAGAACGCCGAGCCTTCAGTGAATCGCACCATCACCGGATAACCCGCCGCCACCTGAGTCAGCAGCGCAGGCAGATGACTGTCGAGTGGATAAACGACCATGCCGTATTCGCGGGCAAGGTTCTGCATGTTCTGCTGCAACTGCGCTTCAGCGCCCGGCACTCGCAGCGGTTTCTCAAGCAAGCCTGGCGTAATCACGATGCCCTGTTGGGCCAACAGACTGGCCAACACCTGAGGCCCGCTCTGGAAGCTTTGACCTCGGTAGAACGTGCCGCTGAGTTCCACGCGTTCCGGCAGACGCTTGACCTCGGGTGCAACACTCCCCGCGCAGCCCGCCAGACCCACCAAGCAACCGGCAATCAATGCTGCCATTCGAATTCGCGACATTACCCGCACCATCATCACTCTCTTGTTCAATCGCCGGTGATCCGTGCTCCCGGCCTGGCCGTCGATCATAGGACGCCGCGCGGCGGCGGTATAGCCTTAACCGGCAGTTGAACGGATTCGATAGAGCGAACGGGTTGGTACCAGGCGACCTTTGGTCAATAGCCTGAAACACAGCAGCGACTAGACTGTCAGTTGCAAAGAGTGTGAGCCCGTCGCAGGGCGAAGAGGAGGCACTGATGAGCCTGACGATGACCATAATCATGTTGATTTCCGGCTGGCTAGCCGTCGCCGCCGCCATGTTGTGGGGAGTGCTGCGGATTACCCGGCGCCACCATCACCCGATTCCCTCGGAAAAGTGCACGGAGGCCGAGAAACCGACTGCAGGTCACGCCACGGCGCACTGATCGGCAGATTAAAATACCCAAACGAAAACGGCCGCCTGAACTCTCGCGAGTGAAGGCGGCCGTTTTGTTTAACCCAGGTTACGCTTCAGCGGTCACGCGCTTCTGCTTGGCCCGGCGGTGCATCATGTTCAAGATCTCGATCGTTGCCGAGAACGTCATCGCTGCGTAGACGTAGCCTTTCGGTACGTGGGCGCCGAAGCCTTCAGCGATCAGCGTCATGCCGATCATGATCAGGAAGCCCAGCGCCAGCATGACCACCGTCGGGTTGTCATTGATGAACTTGGCCAACGGGTCAGCCGCGAGCAACATCACCAACACCGACACCACCACCGCGATGATCATGATCGGCAAATGCTCGGTCATACCGACGGCGGTAATGATGCTGTCGATGGAGAACACCATGTCCAGCATCAGGATCTGACCGATCGCGGCGGCGAAGCCCAGGGTCACGGTCGAAGTCGCCGACTTCGGATCTTCCGGCGCCGGGTCCATGCTGTGATGGATCTCGGTGGTCGCCTTCCACAACAGGAACAGGCCACCGGCAATCAGGATCATGTCTTTCCAGGAGAACGCGTGGCCGAGAATCTCGATCACCGGCGTCGTCAGCTGGACAATAAACGCGATGGTGCTCAGCAGTGCCAGTCGCAGGATCAGCGCCATGCCGATGCCAATACGCCGCGCTTTCTGACGGTGCTGCTCCGGCAGTTTATTGGTCAGGATCGAGATGAAGATCAGGTTGTCGATGCCGAGCACGATTTCCATCACCACCAACGTGGCCAGAGCGACCCAGGCGGTAGGGCTTGCAGCAAGTTCTAAAAGGTATTCCATGGGTCAGTCCTGACTCGTTTAAGACGGTTTAAATTTCCTGGGACGAAGATTGGCTTTTCGCTTGGTCTTCTTCCGATGATTCTTTCTTGCTGATCAACCCGCCAGTGGCATCGCTGATCGCTTGCTCGGCGGCCTTGTGGGTGTCGTCGATTGCCTGTTTGGCGGTTTCGGCAGCCTTGCCCATCAGTTGCTGAGCGCTTTTTTCGGCCTGGTCGCAACCGGCCAGTAACAGTAAAGACGTAATCAGCAGCGCCGTGGTGGTGAGCTTCATGGTGCATTCCTCGATAGAACAATCCGGGCAGAGACGCTGGCCCGTTGATAGCGACGCATTCTAGAGAGGCGAACACTTCAGTAAAATTCGTATTTTTAGCGGTTATACTTCGGTTTTTACGAACTCTCGCGCCCGTAGGAGCTGTCGAGTGAAACGAGGCTGCGATCTTTTGATCCTGCTTTAAAAGATCGCAGCCTCGTTTCACTCGACAGCTCCTACGGGCTCCTACCAGCTCCTACCAGCTCCTACAGAAGATACGGATCGGGATATCACCACAATGTTGAATTATCGACAGCTGCATTACTTCTGGGTGGTGGCCAAGACCGGCAGCATCGTGCGCGCCTGCGAACAGCTGAACCTGACGCCACAAACCATCAGTGGGCAGATTTCCTTGCTCGAACAAACCTATGGCATCGAATTGTTTCGCCGGGTGGGCCGACAGCTGGAGCTCACCGAGGCCGGGCGCCAGACCCTGCCCTACGCCGAGCAGATGTTTCAGCTCGGCGGTGAACTGGAATTGATGCTGCGCGCGCAGCCTAACGAGCAGCAGATTCTGTTTCGGGTGGGTGTCGCGGACGTCGTGCCCAAGTCCATCGTCTATCGACTGATCGCGCCAACCATGGAGTTGAGCGAGCCGCTACGCATTACCTGTCGCGAAGACAAACTCGAACGCCTGCTGGCCGATCTGGCGATTCAGCGACTCGACCTGGTGATCTCCGACAGCCCGATGCCGTCGCACCTCGACATCAAGGGTTACAGCCAGAAGCTCGGGGAATGCGGGATCAGCTTCTTCGCCACCGCCGCATTGGCGGCGCAGTATGGCGAGGATTTCCCGCGCAGCCTGCACGGTGCGCCGTTGCTGATTCCTGGCCCGGAGACGGTGGTGCGCAGTCGCTTGCAGCGCTGGTTTGCCGAGCAGCAGATCCAGCCGCGAATCGTCGGCGAATTTGATGACAGCGCTTTGATGCAGGCGTTTGGTCAATCCGGCAGCGGGATCTTCATCGGCCCGAGCGTGATTGCCGATGAAGTGAAACGCCAGTACGGCGTAGAGCTGATGGGCCAGACCGACGCGGTGACCGAGTCGTTCTACGCGATTTCGGTGGAACGCAAGGTCAAGCACCCCGGCATCGTTGCGATTACCGAAGGTGCCCGACGCGAGCTGTTCACCGAGATATGAGTATCAGGCGCAGACTTCCCGGGGCTTGAAGGTCATCAGCGCCATGGCTAACAGGATCGACACCAGGATAAAACCGGCTGCCGCAAACCCGAGACCACCCAGGCCCACGCTGTTGATTACCCGTCCACCGACCATCGCGCCCAGGCCAATCCCGAGGTTGGCCCCGGCAATGTTCAGAGACGCGGCAAACGCCGGCGCTTCCGGCGCGGCCTTCATCAAACGCACATGACTGACCAGGAACAATGCCGCCTGGGTCACGCCCCAGATGCCCATCGCCGCCGCCAGACCGAGCGGCGAATGGATGTTCGGCACCAGCGCCACCATGCCGGCAATCATGAACGCGCAAAACGTCACGGAAGCGATCAGCGGATGACGATCCACCGCACGACCGCCCAACGAGTTGCCAATCAAGCCCACCGCGCCGAAGCCCATCAGGCACCAGCCGACCACCGTACCGTTGAAACCGGCGAGCCGCTCGAGAATGTCCGCCAGGTAGGTGTAGGCGGTAAACATGCCGCTGAACACCAGGATCGACAACAGCACATGCCCGATCATCAGCGGGCTGCGCAGGATTCTGAACTGCGAACGGAAGCTCACCTGATGCTGGTGCAGATTGGTTTTTGGCAGGTAGATAAACAGCAGCAACGCCTTGGCAAACGCGATCACCGCCAGAATGCCGAAGGCACTGCGCCAGCCAAACGCATCGGAAATCAGCGTGCCCACCGGGATGCCGAACACCGTGGCGCAAACGATGCCGAAGCCGATCTTGGCAATCGCGCGTCCGGCGTATTCCGGCCCGACGATGTCGACCGCCGTCTCACTGGCCAGCGCCCAGAACACCGGCAGCCCGAGCGCCGGAATCAGGCGAGCGACTGACATCACCCAGATGTTCGGCGCAAACGCCGCGAGGGTGTTGGCCAGACCGAACATGATCAACACCGAGATAAACAGCTTGCGTCGTTCAAATCGGGCGAAGTAGGCGGTCAGGAAAGGCCCGAACGCGGCGACGGTGAAGGCGAACAGGGTCACCAGCAAACCCGCCTGGGGGATGGTGACTTCAAGGTCTCGGGCAATCGCCGGCAGCAGGCCGACGATGACGAATTCCGTGGTCAGCACCGTGAAACCGGCGGCGGACAACAGAAGGATAGGCAACAGCATGCACAACTCCAGAAAACGACGACACCAGCGATAGCCCGGAGGCCCACTGGCAGACATGAAAATGAGGATGGGCAATCTTAACAGAGTGTTTCCGAAGGCGGTTGCACGAACCTGCCGATCTCGTTTAACAAATGAGTGACAGTTCGTCACAGGTCTGAAGGACGGTGCCGACGCTGTGATAAAGTCCGCGACCTGCGATTTGTACACCCTGCTCATCCGCCATTGATTGGCGTCGATGTGGCAACAGCCCCGCACCTAATAAAATCAGAGATGCCGTTTTATGACTGCTTCAACCCTTCCGCTATTGCAACGCTTGAAACGCTTGAGCCTGGTCACGCAGATTGTCATTGGCCTGATCGCCGGGATTGCCTTGGCGCTGGTCGCGCCTGAAGTGGCGAAGTCCACTGCGTTCATTGGCAAAGTGTTCGTCTCGGCGCTGAAAGCTGTCGCACCGATTCTGGTGTTCGTGTTGGTCATGGCATCGATCGCCAACCACAAGCACGGCCAGGAAACCCACATCCGACCGATCCTGTTCCTGTACCTGCTTGGCACGTTGCCGCGGCGGTAGTCGCAGTCGTCGCCAGCATGCTGTTCCCGTCGAGCCTGGTGCTGGCCACCCATGACGTCGCGGTGACCGCGCCGGGCGGGATCAGTGAAGTGCTGCAAAGTCTGCTGTTGAGCGTGGTCGACAACCCGGTCAGCGCACTGATGAATGCCAATTTCATCGGCATTCTGGCGTGGGCCATCGGCATGGGCATTGCCATTCGCCATGCCGGTGCGACCACGCGCGAGGTGCTCGGCGACTTGTCCAACGGCGTGACCCTGATCGTGCGCCTGGTGATTCGTTTTGCGCCGCTGGGGATTTTCGGCCTGGTGGCTTCGACCCTCGCCACTTCCGGTTTCGGTGCCTTGCTCGGCTACGCCCATCTGCTGGCGGTGCTGCTGGGCTGCATGCTGTTTGTGGCGTTGGTGATGAACCCGATGATCGTGTTCTGGAAACTGCGTCGCAACCCGTACCCGCTGGTGATCATGTGCCTGCGCGAGAGCGGCATCACCGCGTTTTTCACCCGCAGCTCGGCGGCGAACATTCCGGTCAACCTGGAATTGAGCAAGCGCCTGGGCCTGCATGAAGACACTTATTCGGTTTCGATTCCGCTGGGCGCGACCATCAACATGGCCGGCGCGGCGATCACCATCACCGTGCTGACGCTGGCGGCTGTGCATACGCTGGGTATCGCCGTGGACATTCCGACCGCCATTCTGCTGAGCGTCGTCGCGGCGATCTGTGCCTGCGGCGCTTCGGGTGTGGCCGGCGGTTCGTTGTTGCTGATTCCACTGGCGTGCAGCCTGTTCGGCATACCGAGTGAAATCGCCATGCAGGTGGTGGCGGTGGGTTTCATTATTGGTGTGTTGCAGGATTCGGCGGAGACTGCGCTGAATTCATCGACTGATGTGCTGTTTACTGCGGCGGCTTGCCTCGGCGAAGAAGAGAAAGCCGAGCGGTTGGCTTAGGCAAGATCAAGGGATCGCAGCCTCGTTTCACTCGACAGCTCCTACGCCGGTCTCTGTAGGAGCTGGTAGGAGCTGGTAGGAGCTGGTAGGAGCTGTCGAGTGAAACGAGGCTGCGATCTTTTAACCAACAAAAAAAGCCCGCCAAGGCGTAAACCTTGGCGGGCTTTTTTGTGCCCGGACGCTTTAGAACGCGCCCATGTAATCGCGCTTGCCCACTTCCACACCATTGTGACGCAGCAATGCGTAAGCGGTGGTGACGTGAAAAAAGAACTGCGGCAGGCCGTAGCTCAGCAGGTAAGCCTGGCCGGTGAAGCGCTTCTCTTTCGGCGTGCCCTGGCGGGTGATGATTTCGATGCCTTCCTTGCCATTGATCTGCTCGGGCTTGATCTCGCCGATGTAGCCCAGAACCTTGGCGATCAGCGCTTGCAGCTCGGCGAAGGTGGTTTCGGTGTCGTCGTACTTCGGCAGTTCGACTTCGGCCAGACGCGAAGAAACGCCCTTGGCGAAATCTACGGCGATCTGCACCTGACGCACCAGCGGGAACATGTCCGGGTACAGGCGGGCTTGCAGGAAAGCGTTCGGATCGATGTTCTTGGCGGTGGCGTGGGCTTCAGCCTTGGTCAGAACGTTGCTCAGCGCGGTGAGCAGTTGCGTGAAAACCGGAACGGAAGCGTCATACAGGGAAATGGTCATGGCAGTCTCGTGTGGTAACAGGAGTGAAAAGTGGGTCGATTATAGCGATGCGCGACGCTCCTGCGACTTGTCTTTTATCCAGCAAGGATTAGGCTAGGCGGCTTCGACTGCAGGCTTCGACAGCAAAGGGAAAAGCGTGATGAGCACTGAGCAAGAAACCACCTTCGACGAGCCACGCCTCAACAGCACGGAAATCCGCATTCTGGGTTCGTTGATCGAGAAACAGGCCACCAGCCCGGAAACCTATCCGCTGACCCTCAATGCCTTGGTGATCGCCTGCAACCAGAAAACCAGCCGCGAGCCGGTGATGAACCTGACCCCGGGCCAGGTCGGCCAGAGCCTGCGCGCCCTTGAAGGTCGCGGATTCACCAAACTGGTAATGGGCAGCC
>NZ_CABVHK010000014.1 GCF_902497785.1 Pseudomonas fluorescens | reverse complement strand
GCTTAAACAGTTGGTGGGTAGCTTCAGAATTTAAGGCGCACTCACTGACCTCATCGCGGGCAAGCCCGCTCCCACAGGGATCTCTGTCGTACACAAAAGTTGTGACCACTGAAGATCATTGTGGGAGCGGGCTTGCCCGCGAAGGCAGCATCAGCAACAACGAAGAATTAGAAGCGTGACCCAGGCGTCGACAGAAACGCCAACTCCTCAGCCGTACTTTCCCTGCCCAACACTGCATTCCTGTGTGGAAACCGTCCAAACCGCGCAATCACCTGCTGATGCTTTTCGGCATAGCTCAGATAGTCGGTGAAGAGTTTCCGCTCGCCTTCCGGCTGTTGCGCCACCAAGTCGATATACCGGGAGACGGCCTCGTTCTGCACCGCCAGATTCTCGCAATGCTCAAACACCAGGTAGATGAACACCCTTTGAATCGGCTGCAACTGGCGATCGAAATCCGCTGCAATGCCTTGCGCCACCAGTGCCTGAGCCCTGAGGTCGCCCGAAAAGGATTTTGGCGTTTCGCGAAAGATCATTCGCGGGAGTTGATCCAGCAGCAGCACCAGGGCCAGCCAACCGTCGGGGCGTTGCGCCCACTCGGTCAAACCGCCGGCCAGTGCCTGCTCGACCCAGTCCCCGAAACGCGTTTGCGCTTCGAGGTCCTGGCTGTCGCGCTTGCCGAACCATAACGTGCCCTGCTCAGCCGCTATTTCGTTGGGGGTCTGGAAAGATCCGAACCACCAGTCGAGCAACGGCTGCCAGGGCGCGCTCATGTTTATTCCTTGTGGTAAGCCGTGACGCGTGCGACTTCTTCTTTCGAACCGAGGAACACCGCGACGCGCTGGTGCAGGCCTTCCGGCTGAATGTCGAGGATACGCTGGTGGCCGTCGGTGGACGCGCCGCCCGCTTGCTCAACCAGGAACGACATTGGGTTGGCTTCGTACATCAAACGCAGTTTGCCCGGCTTCGACGGCTCGCGGCTATCGCGCGGGTACATGAACAGGCCGCCACGGGTCAGGATGCGATGCACATCGGCAACCATCGCCGCGACCCAGCGCATGTTGTAGTTCTTTTTCAGCGGGCCTTCTTCGCCCGCCAGCAATTCGTCGACGTAGCGCTGTACCGGAGCTTCCCAGTGACGCTGGTTGGATGCGTTGATCGCGAACTCCTGAGTGGACTCAGGAATCTGGATGTCTTCGTGAGTCAGGACGAAGCTGCCCATTTCACGGTCCAGCGTAAAGCCTTTGACGCCATCACCCAGGGTCAGCACCAGCATGGTCTGCGGCCCATAGATGGCATAACCGGCAGCTACCTGCTCGGTACCTGGCTGCAGGAAGGCCTTTTCGTTCAGGGCTTCGTTCTGGCTGAGGTATTCGCTCGGGCAACGCAACACCGAGAAAATAGTGCCGACCGGTGCGTTGATGTCGATGTTCGACGAGCCGTCCAGTGGGTCGAATACCAGCAGGTACGCGCCTTTCGGGTACTTGCCCGGGATCTGGTAGGCATTGTCCATTTCTTCGGACGCCATGCCGGCCAGGTGACCGCCCCATTCGTTGGCTTCAAGCAGGATCTCGTTGGAGATCACGTCGAGTTTCTTCTGCACTTCGCCCTGCACGTTTTCGGTGCCCATGCTGCCCAGAACACCGCCGAGGGCGCCTTTGGAGACGGCGTGGCTGATTTCTTTGCACGCACGCGCCACCACTTCGATCAGGAAACGCAGATCGGCAGGGGTGTTGTTGCTACGGGTCTGCTCAATCAGATAGCGACTCAGGGTAACGCGGGACATGGAAGGCTCCGGTGGAATGGGGGGGCTAAAAACCCGCGCAGTTTAACGCGAGTCGGGGCGCATTTCCTCCTATCAGACGTGATACGCCCAATAGAGTTCATGTGCCGGGTTTAGCGTAGCTCGCAATGGACATTTTTACCGGCTGGCAGAGCGCTTTCGCGAGCAGGCTCGCTCCCACATTTGAAATGCGTACACCTGTGGGAGCGAGCCTGCTCGCGAATGGCGCGCAGCGCCAGCATTCTCAAGTGTTGGCTGGGGGTTTACGCAACAAACTGAACGCCATCGCCGCCAGGAACAACACACTCAGCAGCAACACCGCCCACAAGCCGAATGTCTTCCAGTTGGTTTCGGACTGCGCGGTCGAAGTGACGGGAGACGGCGGCGTCACCACCACCCCGCCCGCTACCGTCGCCTTTCCCAACGCGGCCCACTTCGTCGCGCTGTAATCCGGAATCAGCGTCGACAACGGCAGGTTCGCCGCCTTCACCGTCGCACTGCCCAACGCCAGTGCGTAAGGCCCAGCCCCACGCGCCAGAAACACCAGTTGCGTCGAACGCACGGCAAACCTCACCGTCGGCGCCTCGGCGCCCAGTCCGCCGCCGCGCTCATCCACGGTCAATTTCAGCTGCTGCACGGTTTGCCCCGGCAACTGCAATTCGTTCTGCACCACGTCCTGGCCGCCCTGGGTCAGGCGATACAGCAAACCACTGCTCAGCGACTGCCACGGCAGGCTGCTTTCCCGACGACCGGCCAAGGTCACCGGTGCGAGGCTGTTGGGCTGATTGAGCGCCACCTGCACTCGCTCGACGTTCAGCCCCCTCGGCAATTGCCAGGTGTATTCCCCGGCTTTCACGCTGCTGCCGGCCACCGGTTGCGACCAGACCAAGGGCAACGGCAGGCTGCGGCTGGTGGCGCTTTCCAGTTGCGCCGAGGTCAGTGTCGGCGCCGAGTACGGCGTGCTCCAAAGCAGGCGCAGGTAACGCGCCGACTGCCCCGGCAGACCCACTTCATGCTGCTCGACCCGCTCGTCGGCGAACGTCAGCCGCGCCACCTGCCCCTCGCCCCACGACTGCCAGTGCTGCAAGTCATCGCTGGCTTCGATGCTGAAATGCTGAAAGCCGTCGCGCTCGCTGGTCCAGTCGAGGATCAACTGCTGCAACGGTGCCTTGATGGCGCTGGCGTCGAGCAACCAGCCGCGCAGCACTTCTTCGCCCGCCTCCAGCTGGCTGGACGGCTGCACCTCGACCAGCGTGCCGTTGGCGTTGGATTGCACCCGCACACTAGGCGCGCGCTCGGTGGCGTCCGCCGAGTTGTACAGCGGGAACCATTTGACGTCGGTCGTGAGGCGGTTTTCGCCGGTTTTCGCGGTCTCCCGCGCCAGAGCGTAGGCCTGCGCCTCCCCCGCAGCGTTGAAGACCCGCACATCGCTCAGGTCGGTCTGGCGTGCATTCAATTGCACTGCCAACGGCAATTCGAGGCGATACCAAGGCCCTTCTCCGCTGACGGTCAACGGCACTTGCGTGGCGAAATCCGTCGGTTTTTCCTGGGCGGAAGCGGACAACGCGATGCCCATCGCCACAGCGCCCAACCAGACCAGGTTCAGCTTCTGACTCAAGACGACACTCCTTCGGTGTGCGGGGCCGGCTTTTCAGGCTCCGCGCTAGCCTCGGCACGCTTGGGCGGCAGCGGGGCGAAATAGCCCACCACCAACAGCAGCACCCCGACGCCGATAAACGAAACGATCCGCGCCAGGCCGCCGCGGTTGCTCAATTCGACAAAGAACAGTTTGGCCACCACCACGCCGATCAGCGCCGCACCAATCAGCCAGACTTCGCGACGCTGGCGCAGATGGCCACCGATCATCAGACTCAGCGCCATCAAGGTCCAGACGATCGACAGACCGGCCTGCACCTGCATCGACGCGAGCAGCAAATCCAGCTCGAACGGTACGCCGCCCCAATGGTGAGCCGTGCGATTCACCAGCGCGGTAAAGAACGCAAACAGTGAAACACCGACAATCAGTTGCGTGGCGTGATCGAAAGTGTCCTTGCGGATCGCTATCTGCAATACCGCGCTGCGAGCCCAGACGTACACGCCGAACAGCGCAAACAGCAGCCCCAATTCCAACGGGTTGATCAGCGGCACGTAGGGCAAGGGTTCGGCGGCACCGTCGCTGACGATATTCGCCAACCAGAACCAGCCCAGCATCAACACCGCCAGCGGTGCCGCCGCATACACCCGGTATTCGCGCGGATAAGCCGACACCGGCCACGGCCAGGCGCGCGGCGCAGCCATCAGCACCAGATACAGGCTCGGCAGAATCGCCCAACCCAACCAGCGCCAGGCGTTGTACTGCTCGGACATCAACAGCAAGCCGTAACGCAGTTCCAGCGCCAGCACCCCGATCAGCAGCCAGCCGCCGAGCACATGAGCCGTGCTCAAGGCCCACGCCGGCAACATCGGCGCCAACCGCCGCAGCGAGATGAAATGCACGGCAAACACCGCTGCCCAGGCGAGCCAACCAAAGTTGGCCGCCGGGTGGTAACGCGAGTGCCACGCCGCAAGCAGCACCAGCCCTGCCGCAGGGATCAGCACGGTGCAGAGCAAGCCCAGCGATGGCCATTTCAGGCGCAACGCCAACACCGCCCACAGCGCAACGCTGACTGCCGCGACCGCCAGCAGTAACGTCGCTTGAACATTCACCGGGGCAAAACGCAGCACTTCGCTGACCCACGCCAGTGTCCACCATCCGCCGCCCCACACCAGCAGGACCTCGGACAAACGCTGCAAACTCAGGCCATCAAACGCCGAGGCATGATTGCCCAGCTGCAAGCGCCACGCACCGACCAGCGCCGCCAGGCCCACTACCAACGGTGTCCAGAAACCGCCGTGCGCGAAGGGTTTCAGCCCTTCGCTGGCCAGCGGCCCGAGAACATCCGGACCGGCCAACAGGAACGCTGCGCCGCCGAGCAACTGCACCGCAAACGCGGCGAACAGGAAGGTCCGCGATGGCAGGCGCAAGCCGACAAACAATGTCACCAGACCGGCCAGCGCCCAGCTGATCGCCGTGCCGTGGGCGAGGAAGAACAACGGCGCCAGCAGATAGAGGACGGTCAGGCCGAGACAGGCCAACACCGGCATCCCTTTGCGTTCCCATTCCGATGTCTGCCCGGGGGAGGCTTTGTGCAATTGATGGAAGCTGAACAGCAACGCAACGCCGAGCATCAATGCGCCCAAAGGCGCGCCGTCGAGCAGGCTGCTTTCGCCGGCCCGCAGTTCGCTGAGAAACGTCAGCGCCGAACCCAGTTGCAGCAACAAGGCGAAGGCACGCGCCAGCGGTCGTTGCTGACGCAGACCGAGCCAGAAAATCCCCGCGCCTTCGACAGCCCAGGCAGCGCTGGTCCAACGCGCATCAAGCCCCAACGGAATCGCCAGACTGGAAAAGATCACGCCGAGTGCCAGACAGGTTTCCGCCAGCAGCAGCGCCCGCCCGCCCATCAGCAAGCGCGCCAGGCCCATGTAGATAAAACCCAGCGCGAGGGCGCTGAACGCTGCAGCAAACTGCAGATGCTGGACCAGCGCAAATTGCAACCCGAACCCCACCAGCGGCGGGCCGAACAGCAGGGTGCCGTCGACGTAATCGCCCTTGCGCGCCGACCAGCGCAGCAGCGCCTCGCGGCTGTCGTCCTCGGGTGCGTCGCTCATTTCGCGCAATTTGCGTCGCGCAAACAACAGGCCGATGGCCAGGTACATCAGGAAAAACAGGATCAGAAACGGCTCGGCACTCCACAGCAATTGCGGTGTGTACGAACGCAGACCCCAGGCGAAACCGATGCCGAAGGTGCCGACGAAACCGATCACGTTGAGCAACCGCCAGGCCTTGAACCAGGCGATGGCGAGGATGCCGGCGTTGAGCAGGGCAAAATAACTGAACAGCGCGACGTGGTTGCCGGCGCCGGTAGACGTCAGGATCGGCGCGGCGAAACCGCCCAGCGCCGCGGCGCATGCCAGTGCCATTGAATCCTGGGTGATGGCCAGCATCGCCGAGAACACCGTCACGGCCACCAACAGACCGAGTGCTGCCGTCGGATCCAGCAACGGGTGCAAGCGCATGGCCGCGAACACCGTCAGGTACAACACGGCAATCGCGGTGCCTTGCAGCATCAACGCATAGTTGTTGTTGCGATGACGCAGCCACCAGCCCAAACCGAGCAGGCCCAACGCTGCCGCCGCGACGCCGGCGTAACGCAATTCGATCGGCACCACCATGCCTTCAGTGGCATAGCGCAGCAGGAAGGCCAGGCCGAGGAACAACAGCACCACGCCGACGCGCAGCACGGTGTTGCCACCGAACAGCCAATTGCGTGCGCCACTGATGGCGCGCTCGATGACATTCGGGCCGCGCGGGACGACGGGTTGCTGGGCCGGCTCGGGTTTCCAGGCATCGTCGGGCAGCGGTCGGCGGGTTTGCGTCGTCGTTGCGTTGATCGGTTCGAGTTCGGGTGGAAGCTCCCAGATTAATTCCGGGGTCGACACGGGGATTTCTTCGAGTATGAAAACGGGTGAAGTGGCGGGTTCGCTCGGAACCGACACCTTGGCAATCGGCTCGCTGTGGTGCGCGAGCTTGACGCCCTCCAGTAAAGCCAGGCGTTGCTGGACTGCACTCAGCGCCACTTGCGCCTGCTCCAGCAGACCGCGCTGCTCAGCCGCCTGCGAATCCATGCGGCTGATACGAATGGCCTGGCCGATACCCAACCCGAGCAGCGCGCCCAACAACGCGTCGCTGAACGACTCGTCGAGTACCCAGCCCAGCACCAGCCCAATCAGCATGAACATCCATTGCATGGTCGATATCCCTAAGCGCAGTGGCCAATCCGAGAAGATTAGCGCAGCCCATACAGCAAAGATCGCAGCCTTCGGCAGCTCCTACGCCGGCGTATGACTGTAGGAGCTGCCGAAGGCTGCGATCTTTACCCGGCGCCAGTATATCGAGCCGATCGCGGACTTACTCCAACGCTTTCCAGATATCAGTGGCGTACTCGCGAATGGTCCGGTCCGACGAGAACCAACCCATCCGGGACGTGTTCAACACCGCTGAACGCCACCACTCGTTCGAATTGTGCCAATGCGCCTCAACGCGCATTTGCGCGTCCCAGTAGGAATCGAAATCGGCGCAGACCAGGAAGCGGTCATAGTCGATCAGCGAATCGATCAAACCGGCATAACGCGAAGGATCATCCGGCGAGAACACCCCGCCGCGAATTGCTTGCAGTACGTCATTCAGTCGATGGGATGCAGCAATGTCCGGCGTCGCATTGAACTCATGATTCTGTTTGCGCGCTTCAACCTGCTGCGCACTGAGCCCGAAGATGAACATGTGCTCGGCACCAATGCGCTCGCACATTTCCACGTTGGCACCGTCCAGCGTGCCGATGGTCAACGCGCCGTTGAGGCCGAATTTCATGTTGCTGGTGCCCGAGGCTTCGAAGCCTGCGGTGGAAATCTGCTCGGACAAATCCGCTGCCGGAATAATGCTTTCCGCCAGGCTGACGTTGTAGTTGGGCAGGAACACCACTTTGAGCAAGCCGCGCACAGTCGGGTCGTTATTCACTACCCGGGCGATGTCGTTGGTCAGTTTGATGATCAGTTTGGCCTGGTGATAACTGGCCGCCGCCTTGCCGGCGAAGATTTTCACCCGCGGCACCCAGTCGATTTCCGGCTCGGCGCGAATGGCCTGATACAGCGCGACGGTGTGCAGCAAGTTGAGCAACTGGCGCTTGTATTCGTGGATCCGTTTGACCTGCACGTCGAACATGGCGGCCGGATTCACCGCGACCCCAAGGCGCTCGTGAATGATGTAAGCGAGGGCTTTTTTGCTGTGCAGGCGCTGGTCGGCGAACGCTTTGCGGAACGCCGGTTTCTCGGCAAACGGTTCCAGCTCCAACAGGCGTTCTTCGGCGTTGTCCAACAGTTGCGGACCGAGGGCATCGACCAGCATCGAGGTCAATTCCGAGTTGGCTTGATACAACCAGCGGCGGAAGGTAATCCCGTTGGTCTTGTTGTTGATGCGATCCGGGTAGATCTTGTGCAGTTCGGAGAATACGGTTTTGCGCATCAACTGCGTGTGCAGACCGGACACGCCGTTGACGCTGTGGGAGCCGAGGAACGCCAGGTTGCCCATGCGCACGCGGCGCCCGTTGTCCTCCTCGATCAGCGACACCGCGCGCAGCACGTCGAAGTCGTGGATGCCTTTGGCGCGCAGCGAGTCGATGTGCTGGGCGTTGATCAGGTAAATGATCTGCATGTGCCTTGGCAGCATGCGTTCCATCAAGCCGACCGGCCAGGTTTCCAGTGCTTCGGGCAACAGCGTGTGGTTGGTGTACGAGAGCGTGTCGACGGTGACCTGCCACGCGGCATCCCACGCCACGTCGTAGACATCGACCAGTTGACGCATCAGCTCTGCCACGGCAATCGAGGGGTGGGTGTCGTTGAGCTGGATCGCCGCGTGATCACCGAGGGTCAGCACCGAGGTGTGCATGTTGCGATGCCGGCGCAGCAAATCCTGCAGGGACGCGGCAACGAAAAAATATTCCTGACGCAGGCGCAATTCCTGACCGGCTTCAGTGCTGTCCGCCGGGTAGAGCACGCGCGAGATGCTTTCGGCGCGGGCCACTTCCGCTACCGCGCCCAAGTGGTCGCCGGCGTTGAAGCGTTCGAGGTGCAAATCTTCCATCGCACGGGCACGCCACAGTCGCAGCGTATTGACGCTCGCCCCGCGCCAACCGACCACCGGGGTGTCGTAGGCGATGGCCCGTACGGTTTCCACCGGCGTCCAGACTTGCTTGGTCTTGCCGGCTTCGTCGGTGACCGTTTCGACGCTGCCGCCGAAGCCGATCGGGTAAACCACTTCCGGCCGTTCGAATTCCCACGGGTTGCCGAAATCCAGCCAGTGCTCGGTCTGCTCCTGTTGCCACCCATCGACAATCGCCTGGCGGAACAAGCCGTGTTCGTAACGAATGCCGTAGCCGTGACCGGCAATACCGAGGGTCGACATGCTTTCCATGAAGCACGCCGCCAGACGACCGAGGCCGCCGTTGCCCAAAGCCGCATCGGGCTCCAGCAGGCGGATGCGCTCAATGTCGACACCGAGTTCGGTCATGGCTTCGCGAGCGACGTCCAGCAGGCCGAGGTTGCTCAGGCTGTCGTAGAGCAGCCGGCCGATGAGAAATTCCAGGGAGAGGTAGTAAACCCGTTTCTGACCTTTGCGGTAGATCTGCCGGGTGTGGTCCATCCAGTGCTCGACCATGTGATCGCGCGCTGCCAGCGCAATGGCTTCGAACCAGTCGTGGTCGAAGGCGTGATCCGGGTCTTTGCCCACCGCGTAGGTGAGTTTGGTCAAGACGGCGTCGCGAAATGCGGCCACCTCTGCTTCGCGAACAAGTGGTTCTTGAGTCATCGATAGGACCTCGAGCGAGCGTGAAGTAGTTGAGCCTAGACGGTCTGACAGGCCGTTGTAACTCTGGTTCGGCAGTTTTCCCTGTTAAGGCGAAATAGCTCGACATTACGTTGTCGCGTGCACGAAAGAATGCAGGGCTCGTGCCGGATAACCCCTGTTTTTTGCCCGGTCCGGAAAAAATCTGGCGAAAGGTTGTTCAAAAATCCACCAGTCCCGGTATGATCGCGCGCCCTGATGCACGCGCTGGTAACAACCGATGATGAAGCCCAACCTGATCGCCGCCGCAGAGATCGATCGCCTCGATACCTGGGCCAAATATTCTGCGCCCATGTGCGGCTCCTGTGTATCCAGCTGCTGCACGCTGCCGGTTGAAGCCAAGATCAAGGATCTGATCCGCATCGGCGTTGTCGACGAGTTCGAGCGCGGCGAGCCGGCAAAGAACATCGCCAAGCGCTTGCAAAAAGAAGGCATCGTCGAGCGGTACAACCAGAAGTCCGAAATCTTCACCCTCCAGCGCATGAGCAACAACGATTGCCTGTACCTGGATCGTAAGAGCCGTCTGTGCACTATTTATGAAAAGCGCCCCGACACTTGCCGCAATCACCCAAAGATCGGACCGCGACCAGGGTATTGCGCGTATAAGCCCAAAGAAGTGGCGCGCGAGACCAGCAGCAGTCGTCGGCCATTGGAAAAGTTCTGATCGCCGATGAATTGAACTTCACGTTTTTGCACAACGTGAAGTTTGCCATTGATCAATATTCATATAAGTAAAGTCCCGACCTCCCGTAGGAATAATCTGAAACTTTTCTTATCAACATTTGCTGATCCCCTCCTACAGTAATACCGCGACCAACCAAGTTGCACAAACTTACAAACTTACAAATTTGCCACTCGACACAACTCGACAACTAATCATCAGCAACACCCATGCGCCCCAGCGTACGCCACCCCCTGTGGGAGCGAGCTTGCTCGCGATGGACGTTAACGCTAACGCGTACTGCCTGAATAACTGCGCCACCCTCCTATTCATCGCGAGCAAGCTCGCTCCCACAAAGAACTTTAATCCTGGCGTAATAAAGTCGAATGAAGCTGAGCGCCCGCGAAAGCTCTCCTTACTGCCGACTAAATAATAAGAAATGAATGATGAAATCCAGACAACCCGATGTCGGGCATCCGCTTGTTCACGCCATCCCTTTTTATAAAGTTATCCATTAGCGCGATGTTTTTAGAAAGGACACTGCCAACATGCCACACTTTAAAATATACCGGACGTTGCTCAGCGTATCGTTATCGCTGGGCAGCCTGATGATCGCCGGTGGTGCAACTTACTGGCTATGGCCGAGCCAAACCGCGACCGCTCCGTCCCCCGCGTCGGTGCCTGTCACGACGGCCGAGGTTGGCCGCCGGGACGTTCCTGTCCTGATCCACGCCATCGGTTACGTACGCTCACTGCGCAGCGTCGATATCCGCTCGCAGGTGGATGGACTGCTGCTGGAGCTGCCGGTCAGCGAAGGACAGTTCGTCAAGAAAGGCGAGCTGCTGGCGCGTATGGATGATCGAGGCATTGCCGCGGCGCTGGAGCATGCCAAAGCTCAGCGCGCGGTCACCCAGGCGCAGTTGGTGTCGGCGACGCTTGACCTCAAGCGGTACCGCGAGCTCGCCAGCATCAACGCTGTTTCGGCGCAGATCCTCGACCAGCAACTGGCGCTGGTTGCGCAATTGCAAGCGACGATCAAGAGCCAGGATGCCACGGTGCTGGCCAGCCAGGTGCAGCTGACCCATACCCGCATTCACTCCCCTCTGGACGGCCGCGTAGGTATCCGCAATGTTCACGAAGGCAGCTACGTGAGGGCCAGTGACGCTCAAGCACTGTTTTCGGTCGTACAGCTGGACCCCATCAGCATCGAATCCGCTTTGCCTCAGTCCCGCCTCCCGCAACTGCAAGCGCTGATGAACCGTCCTGACACTTCATCAGCGGTCCTTCGAGCCCACTCCGCACACGATGGAACACTGCTGGGAGAGGGACGCCTGGAGTTGATCGACAATCGGGTTTCCGCCGATACCGGTACCGTGAGAATCAAAGGCACCGTTGCCAACCCACTTGGCCGGTTATGGCCGGACCAGTCAATCGTGATCAATCTCCAGGCCGGCACATTTCCAGATGCTCTGGTGGTGCCGCAGCGCTCGCTGCGTCAGGGAGCGCACAGTGCGTTTGTCTGGCGCATCAGTGACGGCAAGGCATTCGCGCAACCGGTGCAGGTCGAGTACGCGGATACAGAAATAGCTGTAGTCGATGGGCTGGAGGCCGGTGATCAGATTGTCACTGACGGCTATTCGCGGCTGACTTCGGGGGCGACGGTCAAGATTGTTCAATCCGCAGAGGCTGCTCAGGAAACGGTCGCCGACCGGAGCACGCTCCGATGACTGATCGCAATGTCTACGCCTGGTGCATGAATCGCCCGATAGGCACCCTCCTGCTGAGTCTTGCCATGGTCCTGCTTGGGGTCATTGCTTACCTGCGCCTGTCGATCGCTCCGCTGCCCGAGGCGGATTTTCCGACAATTCAGATCACTGCCGCATTGCCCGGCGCCAGCGCTCAAACCATGGCGTCCTCGGTAGCAACGCCACTCGAAGTTGAGCTCAGCTCGATCTCGGGCATCACCGAAATGACCTCCACCAGCGCGCTGAGCAAAGTGACCCTGACGCTGCAATTCAGCCTCGACAAAAATATCGACACCGCCGCTCAGGAGGTGCAAGTGGCGATCAATACCGCCTCCGCGCGCCTGCCCGCCGACATGCCCAGCCTGCCGACATGGCGCAAGGTGAACCCGGCGGATGGAGCCGTCATGATCATCGGCGCCTACTCGGACACGCTGTCGCTGATCGAAGTCAGCGATTTTGCCGAGACCGTACTGTCGCGGCGGCTCAGTCAACTGGAGGGCGTCGGCCTGATCAACGTCATCGGCCAACGTCGACCGGCGATCCGCATCCAGGCCCGACCGGAGGTACTCGCGGCAGCCGGAGTGACCCTGGCCGACATCCGCACGGCGGTGCAGCAAGCCAGCGTCAATCTGCCCAAAGGCGCGCTGTTCGGTGATCATCGAACCTCGAATCTGGAGGTGAATGACCAACTGTTCGAGCCGGTGGAGTATGAGAACGTCATCGTCACCTATCGCAACGGCGCCGCTGTGCGGGTGCGAGATCTGGCCAGTGTCTCGATGGGATCGGAAAACGACTACACGCAAAGCTGGCCGAACGGCCAGTCCGGTGTGTCACTGCTGATCCGCCGCCAGCCGGGCGCCAACATCGTCGCAACGGCCGACGCCATCAAGAATGCCCTGCCGAGCCTCCAGGCCGCGTTGCCGGCGAACATGACGCTTGAGGTCTTGAACGATCGCACCCGCACGATTCGCTCGTCATTGCACGAAGTTCAGCTGACGCTGGTGATCGCCATTATTCTGGTGATCGGCGTAATGGCGCTGTTTCTGCGGCAATGGTCAGCGACCCTGATCGTCACAACGGTGCTCGGGGTATCCCTCGTATCGACCTGTGCGGTGATGTACCTGGCGGGGTTCAGCCTGAACAACCTGACACTGGTGGCCATCGTCATCGCCGTCAGCTTCATCGTTGACGACGCCATCGTGGTGATCGAAAACATCCATCGTCATCTGGAGCTCGGTGAAGACAAACGCACGGCTGCGCTGAAGGGCGTCAGCGAGATCGGCTTCACGGTCGTGTCCATCAGCGTGTCATTGATTGCCGCCCTGATTCCTTTGCTGTTCATGGGCGGTGTGGTTGGGCGTTTGTTTCGCGAGTTCGCCTTGACGCTGGTAGCCGCCCTCGTCATTTCGGTGGTGGTCTGCCTGACGCTGGCGCCGACGCTGGCCGCTCTGTTCATGCAAGCACCCAAGCCTCATTCACACCCGGACAAGGGCCTCTTCTTCTGGCTGAGCGTCCGTTATGAGCATGCGCTGAACTGGGCGCTTGGGCACCAGCGCTGCATGCTGGGTATTTTTCTGGGCAGCGTGATGCTCAGTGTTGCCAGCTTCACGATCATCCCCAAGGGGTTTTTCCCCTTGCAGGACACAGCTTTCATCATGGGATTCACCCAGGCGTCTGCGGATATTTCTTATGAGGAAATGGTCGCCAAGCACAAAGAACTGGAGGCGATATTCAGCAAAGACCCGGCCATCATTACGTACAACCATGCCGTCGGAGGTAGCACGACCGACTCGATCAGTAATGGCCGGATGTGGCTGGTGTTGAACGACCCAGGCGAGCGGGACGAAACCGTCAGCCAAGTCATCGACCGGCTGCGCCCGCAACTGGCGACGGTAACGGGCATCCGGGTATCGCTGCGCGCCGTTCAGGACATCAACCTCAGCGCGGGTCAGCCCAGGGCTCAATATCAGTACGTACTGTTGGCGCAGAGCAGCGACGAACTGGCGACCTGGGCCACCGCGCTGGCGGATCGACTGCGGACCAGTCAATTGTTCCGTGACGTGTCCCACGACCTGCAACTGGATGCCAATATCACACGGATCACGCTGGATCGTGACGAAGCTGCACGTTATGGCTTCACCGCAAGAGACCTGGACAACGCGCTGTATGACGCATTCGGACAGCGACAAATCTCCGAGTACCAGACCGAAGTCAATCAATACAAAGTGGTGCTGGAATTGAGCACTGCACAACGGGGCAACACCGAGAGCCTGAGCTACTTGCATTTGCGCTCGCCGCTGACCGGCCAGATGGTTCCCTTGCTGGCGTTTGCGCGGATTGAGCCGCCCACCAGCGGCCCCGTCGTGATCAATCATAACGGGATGCGGCCGGCGGCCAATCTGTCGTTCAACCTGGCCCCGGGCGTCGCGTTGGGTGAGGCAGTGACCGTGCTACAAAACATGCAGCGCGAGCTCGGCATGCCAGCTTCGGTGAGCGGCACCTTTCAGGGCTCCGCTCAAGCATTCCAGTCATCACTGGCCAGCCAACCGTTTCTGATCCTTGCTGCGCTGATCGCCGTCTACATCATTCTTGGCATGCTCTATGAGAGCCTGGTGCATCCACTGACCATCCTTTCCACCTTGCCTTCGGCCGGTATCGGCGCGGTGCTGTTGCTCTGGGCGTGGCAGTTGGATTTTTCGATCATGGCATTGATCGGCCTGATTCTGCTGATCGGCATCGTCAAGAAAAACGGCATTCTGATGATCGATTTTGCCCTGCAGGCGCAACGCGAACATAACCTGTCGGCGCAGGAAGCGATCCATCGGGCCTGCCTGGCGCGCTTTCGGCCAATCTTGATGACCACCCTGGCGGCCCTGTTTGGCGCCGTACCTTTGATGCTCGCCTTCGGTACTGGCGCGGAATTGCGCGAGCCACTCGGCGTCGTCATTGTGGGTGGACTGATGCTCAGCCAGGTCCTGACTTTATTGACGACGCCGGTGGTATTTCTGGCGCTTGATCGCTTGTTCCATCGAGGCAAGCGTCAGCAGGAGATCGGTCTGCAACCAGCCGAATGACGGGCAGCGCCTTTTCGGCGCACAAACAAAAACGCCCCCGACCTTGCGGTCGGGGGCGTTTTTTTGTCAGCTAACTAAATGACTCAGTTACCGGACTTCTTGGCAGCGCGGGTACGCTCGCTTTCGCCCAGGATCTTCTTGCGAAGACGGATGGACTTAGGAGTGACTTCGCACAATTCGTCTTCTTGAACGAATTCCAGCGCTTGTTCCAGAGTGAAACGGATAGGCGGAACCAGAGCGATGGTTTCGTCTTTACCCGAAGCACGCATGTTGTCGAGCTTCTTGCCTTTGGTTGGGTTGACGCCCAGGTCGTTGTCGCGGCTGTTGATGCCGACGATTTGACCTTCGTACACGTCTTCGCCGTGACCCAGGAACAGTTTGCCGCGAGCTTGCAGGGTTTCCAGCGAGTAAGTCAGCGCCTTACCGGTAGCCACCGAAACCAGCACGCCGTTCTGACGGCCGGACATGTCGCCGGACTTCATCACGTCGTAACGGTCGAAGATCGAGGTCAGGATGCCTGCACCGGAGGTCAGGGTCAGGAACTCGTTACGGAAACCGATCAAGCCACGAGCCGGGATGTTGTACTCAAGGCGCACACGGCCCTTGCCATCCGGAACCATGTTGGTCAGGTCGCCTTTACGGATACCGATCTGCTCCATGATCGAACCTTGCGATTCTTCCGGCAGGTCGATGGTCACGTTTTCGTACGGTTCGTGCTTCACGCCGTCAACCATGCGGATGATCACTTCCGGACGACCAACACCCATTTCGAAGCCTTCGCGACGCATGGTTTCGATCAGTACCGAGAGGTGCAGCTCACCACGGCCGGAGACTTTGAACTTGTCAGCCGAGTCGCCTTCTTCAACGCGCAGAGCAACGTTGTACAGCAGCTCTTTGTCCAGACGTTCCTTGATGTTACGGCTGGTCACGAACTTGCCTTCTTTACCGCAGAAAGGCGAGTCGTTTACCTGGAAGGTCATGGAAACGGTTGGTTCGTCAACGGTCAGCGGCTTCATCGCTTCGACGTTCAGTGGGTCGCACAGAGTGTCGGAGATGAACAGCTGGTCGAAGCCGCTGATGCAGACGATGTCGCCGGCAGCTGCTTCTTCAACGTCGATGCGGTGCAGACCGTGGTGACCCATCAGCTTCAGGATACGGCCGTTGCGCTTCTTGCCGTCGGCGTCGATAGCGACAACCGGAGTGTTCGGCTTGATGCGACCACGAGCGATACGGCCAACGCCGATAACACCCAGGAAGCTGTTGTAGTCCAGAGCGGAAATTTGCATCTGGAACGGACCGTCACGGTCGACTTTCGGCGCGGGTACGTTGTCGACGATCGACTGGTACAGCGGGGTCATGTCTTCAGCCATGTCGGTGTGTTCCAGACCGGCAATGCCGTTCAGGGCCGAGGCGTAGACGACTTTGAAGTCCAGCTGTTCTTCGGTGGCACCGAGGTTGTCGAACAGGTCGAAGATCTGGTCCAGAACCCAGTCCGGACGTGCGCCTGGACGGTCAACCTTGTTGATTACCACGATTGGACGCAGGCCGGCTTCGAAAGCCTTCTTGGTCACAAAACGGGTTTGCGGCATAGGGCCGTCTTGAGCGTCAACCAGCAGCAGAACGGAGTCAACCATCGACATTACACGTTCAACTTCACCGCCGAAGTCGGCGTGGCCCGGGGTGTCCACGATGTTGATGTGGAAGCCGTTCCAGTTGATGGCGGTGTTTTTCGCCAGAATGGTAATACCGCGTTCTTTCTCCTGGTCGTTGGAGTCCATCACGCGCTCGTCGTTGAGCTCGTTGCGCTCCAGGGTGCCGGATTGACGCAAGAGTTTGTCTACCAGGGTGGTTTTACCATGGTCAACGTGAGCAATGATGGCGATGTTGCGTAGATTTTCGATCACTTGTGTATCTCGATCAGAGGATTCGGTGTGCTGACAAGTCTTGGCAGCGATTAACAGTAGAGTCAGGCCTTGCCGTTACAGCTTGACGGCAGAGTCGGGGGGCCGGTGACGCAGGCCACAGGCAAACAGCCCCGGGCTCTTAGCTCGGTCGATAAACGCGCACATTGGCATGCCCCTCACTGAGCAAATGGTGGGCATGCAGGCGACTCATCACGCCTTTGTCGCAATACAGCAGGTACTGGCGAGTAGGGTCCAGTTCCTTGAAACGAGCGTTCAGTGCATAAAACGGCATCGTCTGTACCTCAATGCCCGCGAGTTCCAGCGGCTCCTCTTCAGCGCCATCCGGGTGACGGATGTCGATGACGATCTGGCCCGCCAGTGCTTCGCTGACTTCTTCGATTTGCAAATCCTGGCCCAATTCGTCGATCACCCGATCGATCGGCACCAGTTTGGCGTTCTCGAGCGCACGCTCAAGGACTGCCATGTCGAATTCTTTCTCTTCATGCTCCACACGCGGACGCTTGGCGTGGGTCTTTGGGTTCACCGAGATGACCCCGCAGTATTCCGGCATGTGCTTGGCGAAATCGGCAGTGCCGATTTCGTTGGCCAGGTCGATGATGTCCTGCTTGTGACTGGCGATCAGCGGACGCAAGACCAGCTTGTCGGTCACGCAGTCGATCACGGACAGGTTTGGCAACGTCTGGCTCGACACCTGGGAGATCGCCTCACCGGTGACCAGCGCTTCGATTTCCAGCCGATCGGCAATACGGGAGGCAGCGCGCAACATCATACGCTTCAAAACCACACCCATATGACTGTTATCGACTTTCCCGAGAATTTCTCCCAGTACTTCCTCGAAAGGCACACTGACAAATAACACGCGTTGGGAGCTGCCGTACTTCTTCCAGATGAAGTGCGCGACTTCCATGACGCCCAGTTCATGGGCCCGCCCGCCCAGATTGAAGAAGCAGAAATGGCTCATCAGGCCACGGCGCATGATCTGGTAAGCGGCCACGGTCGAGTCGAAGCCACCGGACATCAGCACAAGCGTCTGTTCCAGGGCACCCAGCGGATATCCGCCGATGCTGTTGTGCTGGTTGTGGATCACAAACAACCGTTTGTCGCGAATTTCGATCCGGACTTCGATTTCCGGCTCTTTCAGCGAGATTCCAGCGGCGCCGCACTGACGACGCAGCTGGCTGCCGACGTATTTCTCGACGTCCATCGAACTGAATTCATGCTTGCCGGCACGCTTGCAGCGCACCGAAAAAATCTTCCCGGCCAGTGCATCGCCGAAGTGCTGTTTGCATTTGGCGACGATGTCGTCGAAGTCACCCAGCGGGTACTCGTCGACTTGCAGGAAATGCGCGATACCCGGCATGCAGCTCAGGCGCTCGGTCATCTCCTTCAGTACTTTGGGCTCGGCCACGCGGGTTTCAAGCTCGAGATTGTCCCACACACCGTTCACCACCACGGCCGGGTCCAGGTCGCGGAGCACGGTGCGGATGTTTTTGGCCAACTGGCGGATGAAACGCATCCGTACCGGGCGGCTCTTGATGGTGATCTCGGGGAAGACTTTTACGATTAGTTTCATGAAAACAGCGCGCGCTGGGCCAGCCGAAAAAGGGGGGCGCGGATTATAGCGGAAATTGCTCAAGGTTTAACCAGTTAATGTGCAGAAGGTTTTGCGCGCACCAAAACGGGTCATTTGTAGATTTTAACGCCACATTGTAGGGCGAGATTTTCCCGCTATCGGCGCTTTGTACCTTTATAAGCGTGATTTTGGAGCAAAAAACCCATGGTGGGGCACTGGCATGCAATTTGCTCCCTTGTGAGGCAGGTTGCCTTGGCAGAGTATGCGCGCCGGCATCACAAACATTTAAGGGCATCCACTACCCGCCCTATTCCACCCGGAGGACACTATGTCGAAGTCGGTTCAACTCATCAAAGATCATGACGTCAAGTGGATTGATCTGCGCTTCACGGACACCAAAGGCACTCAGCACCACGTGACCATGCCGGCTCGCGACGCGCTGGATGACGCTTTCTTTGAAGAAGGCAAGATGTTCGACGGTTCCTCCATCGCCGGCTGGAAAGGCATCGAAGCTTCCGACATGATCCTGATGCCGGACGACAGCACCGCCGTGCTGGACCCGTTCACCGAAGAGCCGACCCTGATCCTGGTGTGCGACGTGATCGAGCCTTCGACCATGCAAGGCTACGACCGCGACCCACGTGCGATCGCCAAGCGTGCCGAGGAATACCTGAAGTCGACCGGTATCGGTGACACCGTATTCGTAGGTCCGGAGCCAGAATTCTTCATCTTCGACGAAGTGAAGTTCAAGTCCGACATCTCCGGCTCGATGTTCAAAATCTTCTCCGAACAAGGTTCGTGGATGTCCGACCAGGACGTGGAAGGCGGCAACCGTGGCCACCGTCCAGGCGTCAAAGGCGGCTACTTCCCTGTTCCGCCATTCGACCACGACCACGAAATCCGTACCTCCATGTGCAACGCCATGGAAGAAATGGGCCTGGTCATTGAAGTTCACCACCACGAAGTGGCGACTGCCGGTCAGAACGAAATCGGCGTGAAGTTCAACACCCTGGTTGCCAAGGCTGACGAAGTTCAGACCCTGAAATACTGCGTACACAACGTTGCCGACGCATACGGCCGCACCGCGACCTTCATGCCTAAGCCGCTGTATGGCGACAACGGTTCGGGCATGCACGTCCACCTGTCGATCGCCAAAGACGGCAAGAACACCTTCGCTGGCGAAGGCTATGCCGGCCTGTCCGACACCGCGCTGTTCTTCATCGGCGGCATCATCAAGCACGGTAAGGCCCTGAACGGCTTCACCAACCCGTCGACCAACTCCTACAAGCGTCTGGTCCCAGGTTTCGAAGCTCCGGTAATGCTGGCCTACTCGGCTCGCAACCGTTCCGCTTCGATCCGTATTCCTTACGTGTCCAGCCCTCGCGCTCGCCGTATCGAAGCCCGCTTCCCGGATCCGGCAGCCAACCCGTATCTGGGCTTCGCTGCACTGTTGATGGCTGGCCTGGACGGCATCCAGAACAAGATCCACCCTGGCGACGCAGCTGACAAAAACCTGTACGACCTGCCGCCTGAAGAGGCGAAAGAGATCCCACAAGTTTGCGGCAGCCTGAAAGAAGCCCTGGAAGAGCTGGATAAAGGTCGCGCGTTCCTGACCAAAGGCGGCGTGTTCTCCGATGACTTCATCGACGCTTACATCGCTCTGAAAAGCGAAGAAGAAATCAAGGTCCGCACCTTCGTACACCCACTGGAATACGAGCTGTACTACAGCTGCTGATCCGGTAGCGCCTGCGCAAGCGGCGTGACAAAAAGAGGCCTCCTTCGGGAGGCCTTTTTTATGCCCACAATTCAGGCCCGACGAAGAACCCCTGTGGGAGCGAGCTTGCTCGCGATGGCGATTGCACATTCAACATTGATGTCGCCTGAATCACCGCCATCGCGAGCAAGCTCGCTCCCACAGGTTTTGTGGTGACGGGAGGACATCGGTAAATCATGCCCAAATGTTTACCACTTGGGCCAACCGCCGCCACTGACCTATGCTGCACCCCAACGCTTTCGTTTCTGGTCGATTTTATGGGTCGTGGTTTTCTTTTGATGTTGCTGTTGATCGCCCTGCCCGTCGCAGCGCAGATCTATAAGTACACCGACGCCGCCGGCAATACCGCCTACAGCAATCAGCCACCCGATGGCGTGAAAGCTCAGCCGGTCGAGTTGCCGCCGCTCAACAGCGTCGAGCGCCAGGCGCCTCCTGCTCCACCCACCGAAGCCACCAGCCGCGAACAGCCGCGCAGCGCCTACGAGGTGCTGGAGCTGACCAACCTGCCCACCACCGAAGCGCTGCGTGCCAACAACGGCACCTTCACCGTCAACGTCCTGATCAAACCGCGCCTGCAAGGGCCGCATTTATTCAAGCTGTTGCTCGACGATCAGCCCTACGGCCAGCCGAGCAACGTGCCGATCCTGCAACTGGTCAACGTTGATCGCGGCACTCACAGCCTCGCGGTCCAGGTGATCGACGGGGAAAACATTGTCCAGCAGAGTCCGACCGTGACCTTCACCGTGCAACGGGTGCATACGCCGTGAGGTTATGGCTGCTGATCGCCTGTCTGTTCGCCCTGCCTGCATCGGCCGAGGTGTTCACCTATGTCGATGCCCAGGGCAATCGGGTGTTCACCGATCGGCCTGGTTCCGGCAACGCCAAGCGCGTGCCGCTGGCCACGAGTAATCGCATGTCCGCCCATCCTGCCGGCACAGCGCCTTCGATCGCCGAGAAAAAAACCGCCACCAAGCCCCCGCTCCATTACGACATGCTTCGCGTGCTGGTGCCCGACCCCGACGCCACCATTCGCAGTAGCGCCGGCGAGCTGATTGTCAGTATCACCAGCGAACCGGGCCTGCAACGCGGTCATCGTTATCGCTTGCTGCTGGACGGCCAACCCACCGCCGAACCGGGCCCAAGCCCGGTGTTTGCCCTGAGCAACATCGATCGCGGCAGCCATCACCTGTCTGTTGAAATTCTCGACGAGCACGGCCGTACCGTCGAACGTACGGCCAATCAACCGTTCCACATGCTGCGTATCTCCCTCGCGCAGAAACGCCAGGTCAAACCCTGCACGCTGAGCGACTACGGTTTGCGTCCGGAATGTCCGCTCAAAGACAAACCTGAAGACGAAAAAAACACGTTCTTACCCTTCTTCTGACACCGTTCAGCTTTGCGCACTATATTGGTGCGAAAGGTTGCACCGTACTCACCTACCATCCCATTTTGGTTCAAAAATACCCGTGCAAGCTGGCATAACGCCACGCGAACGCGCGTCAAACGCCTGTTTCACGCCTTTAACGCTTCTTTTCGGAGCCTTGGTTTGGTTTTTGCATTTTCCTTGTATCGGCGCGTCATCCACGCGCACGCCCTGCTCCAAAAGAGGTCCTGATGACCATTAGCGACGCACTGCATCGACTGCTGCTCGACAACCTGACCACCGCCACCATTCTGCTCGACGCCGAACTGCGCCTCGAGTACATGAACCCGGCGGCAGAGATGCTCCTGGCCATCAGCGGCCAGCGCAGCCATGGGCAGTTCATCAGTGAGTTGTTCACCGAATCCCCCGAAGCGCTCAATTCCCTGCGCCAGGCGGTCGAGCAGGCACATCCGTTTACCAAGCGTGAAGCAATGCTCACCGCCCTCACCGGTCAGACACTGACTGTCGACTACGCGGTAACGCCGATTCTGGCCAACGGCGCCACCCTGCTGTTGCTGGAAGTCCACCCGCGGGATCGCTTGCTGCGCATCACCAAAGAAGAGGCACAACTGTCCAAACAGGAAACCAGCAAGATGCTGGTGCGCGGTCTGGCTCACGAAATCAAGAATCCGCTGGGCGGAATTCGCGGCGCAGCCCAACTACTCGCCCGCGAATTGCCGGAAGAAAGCCTGCGCGATTACACCAACGTGATCATCGAAGAAGCCGACCGCCTGCGAAACCTGGTCGATCGCATGCTCGGCTCCAACAAGCTGCCGTCACTGGCGATGTGCAATATTCACGAGGTGCTGGAACGCGTCTGTCATCTGGTGGAAGCCGAAAGCCAGGGTTGCATCACGCTGGTGCGCGACTACGACCCAAGCATTCCCGACGTGTTGATCGACCGTGAGCAAATGATCCAGGCGGTGCTGAACATCGTGCGCAACGCCATGCAGGCCATCAGCAGCCAGAACGAGCTGCGCCTGGGCCGCATCAGTCTGCGCACCCGCGCGATGCGCCAGTTCACCATCGGCCACGTGCGTCATCGCCTGGCGACCAAGATCGAAATCATCGACAACGGCCCCGGTATTCCGGCGGACCTGCAAGAAACCATCTTCTTTCCCATGGTCAGTGGCCGTCCGGACGGTACCGGGCTGGGCCTGGCCATTACCCAGAACATCATCAGCCAGCACCAGGGCCTGATCGAATGTGACAGCCATCCAGGCCACACCACCTTCTCGATCTTTCTGCCACTGGAACAAGGAGCCACATCGACATGAGCCGTAGTGAAACCGTGTGGATCGTCGATGACGACCGTTCTATCCGTTGGGTCCTGGAAAAAGCTTTGCAGCAAGAAGGCATGACCACGCAGAGCTTCGACAGCGCCGATGGCGTGATGAGCCGCCTGGCGCGCCAACAGCCGGACGTGATCATCTCCGACATTCGCATGCCGGGAGCCAGCGGTCTGGACCTTCTGGCACGGATTCGCGAACAACACCCACGGTTGCCGGTGATTATCATGACCGCGCACTCGGATCTGGACAGCGCTGTCGCGTCCTATCAGGGCGGTGCGTTCGAGTACCTGCCCAAGCCGTTCGACGTTGATGAAGCGGTTTCACTGGTCAAACGCGCCAATCAGCACGCTCAGGAGCAGCAAGGCCTCGAAGTCCCGGTGGCCCTGACCCGCACGCCGGAAATCATCGGCGAAGCGCCGGCGATGCAGGAGGTGTTTCGTGCCATCGGCCGCTTGAGCCATTCCAATATCACCGTACTGATCAACGGCGAATCCGGGACCGGTAAAGAACTGGTCGCCCACGCGCTGCACCGCCACAGCCCACGGGCCGCTTCGCCGTTCATTGCGTTGAACATGGCGGCGATCCCTAAAGACTTGATGGAATCCGAGCTGTTCGGCCACGAGAAAGGCGCTTTTACGGGCGCGGCCAACCTGCGTCGCGGTCGTTTCGAACAGGCTGACGGTGGCACGCTGTTCCTCGACGAAATCGGCGACATGCCGGCCGACACGCAAACCCGCCTGCTGCGCGTCTTGGCAGACGGCGAGTTCTATCGCGTCGGCGGTCACGTTCCAGTGAAGGTCGACGTGCGAATCATCGCCGCAACGCACCAGAATCTGGAAACCCTGGTGCACGCCGGGAAATTCCGCGAAGACTTGTTCCACCGCCTCAACGTGATCCGCATTCATATTCCACGGCTGTCGGATCGTCGCGAAGATATTCCGACCCTGGCCAAGCATTTCCTCAGCCGCGCCGCGCAAGAACTGGCGGTCGAGCCGAAGTTGCTTAAAAGCGAGACCGAGGAATACCTGAAGAACCTGCCGTGGGGCGGCAACGTGCGTCAGCTGGAGAATACGTGTCGCTGGATCACGGTGATGGCTTCGGGTCGCGAAGTGCACATCAGCGACCTGCCGCCGGAGCTGCTGAACCTGCCGCAGGATTCGGCGCCAGTGACCAACTGGGAGCAGGCGCTGCGCCAGTGGGCCGATCAGGCGTTGGCGCGCGGCCAGTCGAGTTTGCTCGACAGCGCCGTGCCGACATTCGAACGAATCATGATCGAGACGGCGCTCAAGCACACCGCTGGCCGCCGCCGTGATGCTGCGGTGTTGCTGGGTTGGGGGCGCAACACCCTGACTCGCAAGATCAAGGAATTGGGGATGAAGGTGGATGGTGGGGATGATGATGAAGGGGAGGAGGGCTAGGTTCCACGCTGAAACTCAGTCGTAAGCGAAAAGATCGCAGCCTTCGGCAGCTCCTACAGGTGTACACAAAACCCGTAGGAGCTGCCGAAGGCTGCGATCTTTTTTTGCCCCCCGGATAGGAACGTGCACCTGCGCAATGCACCGTGAACCGCAATCGCGCACAACTGCTGATTCAAAAGCCTGCCGTTTTTCGCAATCGAACCACTACCGAAAAAACACGAAAGCCCCGTATTACGGGGCTTTCGGCGCTTCGGGCAGTATTTTTGTTTCAACCTGTTAAAACCTGGCACGCCCCCTGCAATAGTCCATTCAGTGATTCAGTTCACTATCCGGTTTCGGGGACCTTGGTACAGGCAGGCCGGGGATTCCCCTCTTTACATCGGGCTCACACCGCACCCGCGACGAGCCCAACAGTTTTGGGGCCCTTGATACAGGCAGGTCAGGGGTTCCTTCTTTACACCGGGCTCACGACGCAATGCGCGAGCCCTGCCGTTTCGGGAACCTTGGTACAGGCAGGCCGGGGATTCCCTCTTTTATTGCTCTCGGAGATGGATCTCCAGCCGCCAGCGGTCATCGACCTCGCTACCGGCCCATTCACCCTGCAGGGGCCGGGCCGCCACCACGGACAGCAACAACCCCCCATCACTCCGACGCACCCGCCAGTTCACGTTTTTGTCGTTGAGCTTGAGCTGACCTTTCTGCGACTTGCCTTCAGCCATGAACAGCAGCGCCAGGCTGCCGTCGACAAATTCGCCATGAGTCTTGGGTTCATTATTGAACCACACCACCAGCCCGTCGTTCGTCACCTCGACCTGCTGCAGCTCGCTGGGGTCGGGCGTGGTCAGGCGGCCGATCATCAGCCCCACCATCACCCCGACAATCGCCAGCGAAGCCATCACTCGCGGGAATAGTTTCGAACGCGAGTCTGCTTGCGGCGTAGAATGCGCGTCATCTTTACGTTCGGAGCCGTGCATGTTTCACGTCATCCTTTTCCAACCAGAAATTCCGCCGAATACCGGCAACGTTATCAGGCTATGCGCCAACAGTGGCTGCCACCTGCATTTGATCGAACCGCTGGGCTTCGAGATGGACGACAAGCGCCTGCGCCGGGCCGGGCTCGATTACCACGAGTATGCCACCCTGCAACGCCACGCCGACCTCGCCAGCTGCCTGGAAAGCCTCGGCCATCCTCGATTGTTCGCCTTTACGACCAAGGGTTCGCGGCCGTTCCACGATGCGAGCTTCGCCGAGGGCGATGCCTTCCTGTTCGGCCCGGAAAGCCGGGGCTTGCCGGCGGAAGTGCTCGACGCCCTGCCCGGCGAACAGCGTCTGCGCTTGCCGATGCGTGAAGGCTGCCGCAGCCTGAACCTGTCGAACACCGTGGCGGTAGCCGTCTATGAAGGCTGGCGCCAGTTGGGCTTCAAGTAACCCGACGATCCCATGTAGGAGCTGCCGAAGGCTGCGATCTTTTGATCTTAAAAATCAAAGTCAAAAGATCGCAGCCTTCGGCAGCTCCTACAAGGATTCGTTTGCTCCATGAAAAAAGCGCCTTTGAAGGCGCTTTTTTCATGGAGCAAACGACACTTTTATTGAACGGTCGGCGTCTCGCCAGCCGCCTGCATGCGTTGCAGTTCCTGTGCGTACAGCGCGTCGAAGTTCACCGGGGCCAGCATCAGTGCCGGGAACGAACCGCGGGTCACCAGGCTGTCCAGGGTTTCGCGAGCGTACGGGAACAGGATGTTCGGGCAGAACGCGCCGAGGGTGTGGCTCATCGATGCGTCGTCGAGGTTCTTGATCAGGAAGATCCCGGCCTGTTGCACTTCCGCGATGAACGCCACTTCGTCACCGTTTTTAACGGTCACGGACAAGGTCAGCACAACTTCGTGGAAGTCGCCTTCCAGGGCCTTTTGACGAGTGTTCAGATCTAGACCGACGCTCGGCTCCCACTGCTGGCGGAAGATCGCCGGGCTTTTCGGGGCTTCGAAGGACAAGTCACGTACGTAGATGCGCTGCAAGGAAAATTGCGGTGCGGTTTCTTCTTCGCTGGCTGCAGTGTTCTGTTGGTCAGTCATCTCAGATCCTTTCTGATCTTGGGGTCTTATAGGGAAGGCATTCAGGCCTTGAGCATGGCGTCGAGCTTGCCCGAGCGCTCAAGGGCAAACAAATCATCACAGCCACCGACGTGGCGTTCACCGATCCAGATCTGCGGCACGGACGTGCGCCCCGCCTTCTGGGCCATGGCGGCGCGCACCTGCGGCTTGCCATCGACCTTGATCTCTTCGAAGGCCACGCCTTTGTTCTCGAGCAGTTGCTTGGCCCGGGAACAATAACCGCAGTAATCGCTGGAATAGACGACGACGTGGCTCATATCACTTCACCAGCGGCAGATTGTCGCCTTTCCAGCTGGAAATCCCGCCGGACAGCTTGGCGGCGGTGTAGCCCGACTTCATCAGCTCCCGAGCGTGGGTGCCGGCGGTCTGGCCCATGGCATCGACCAGAATGATGGTCTTGGCCTTGTGCTTTTCCAGCTCGCCGACGCGAGCGGTGAGTTTGTCGTGAGGAATGTTCAACGCGCCAACGATATGACCCGCGGCGAAATCCTTGACCGGGCGAATGTCGATCACCACGCCGGCGTCCTTGTTGACCAGGCCGGTCAATTCACCGGTGCTCAGGCTGCGGCCGCCGCCTTGCATCTGATAGGCGATCAGCAACGCCAGCAGTACGACGAAGATACCGACGAGCAGATAGTGGTTAGTGGCAAATTCAATCAGGTGAGCAACCATCGAAGGAGGTTCCAGGGCGTTAAAATGTCGGCCAGTATACACAGCCACTATGGTGGGCCAAACCCCGTCCGGCGGTGACGTGGCCGGAACTTCGCTTTAAACTGCCACTCCCTTTTCCATTGCCCTCTTTAATTCAGCCACGAGTGGAATCCATGACTACCACGCCTAAACCTTTGGTCCTGATTATTCTCGACGGCTTCGGTCACAGTGACAGCCCTGAATCCAATGCCGTATTCGCGGCGAAGAAGCCCGTACTGGACCGCTTGTGCGCCACTGTGCCGAACGGCCTGATCTCGGGCAGCGGCATGGACGTCGGTCTGCCGGATGGCCAGATGGGCAATTCCGAGGTCGGTCACATGAACCTCGGCGCCGGCCGCGTTGTGTATCAGGACTTTACTCGCGTGACCAAATCGATCCGCGACGGCGAGTTTTTCGAAAACCCGACCATTTGCGCCGCTGTGGATAAAGCCGTTGCCGCGGGCAAAGCCGTGCATTTCATGGGCCTGCTGTCCGATGGCGGCGTTCATAGCCACCAGGACCACTTGATTGCCATGGCCGAACTGGCCTACAAGCGCGGCGCCGAAAAAATCTACCTGCACGCCTTCCTCGACGGCCGCGACACGCCGCCGAAAAGCGCCCAGTCGTCCATCGAATTGCTCGACGCGAGCTTCCAGGCCCTCGGCAAAGGCCGCATCGCCAGCATTATCGGCCGCTACTTCGCCATGGACCGTGACAACCGCTGGGACCGCGTATCCCAGGCTTACAACCTGATCGTCGATGGCCACGGTGAATTCAACGCCGCTACCGCTCAGGAAGGCCTGCAAGCCGCGTACGAACGGGGCGAGAGCGACGAATTCGTCAAAGCCACCTCCATCGGTGAGCCGGTAAAAGTCGAAGACGGCGACGCGGTGGTGTTCATGAACTTCCGCGCCGACCGCGCTCGCGAACTGACCCGCGTCTTCGTCGAAGACGGCTTCAAGGAATTCGAACGCGCCCGCCAGCCGAAACTGTCCGGCTTCGTCATGCTCACCCAATACGCCGCCAGCATTCCTGCGCCATCCGCCTTCGCTGCCGGCAGCCTGGACAACGTGCTCGGTGACTACCTGGCGAAAAACGGCAAGACCCAGCTGCGCATCGCCGAAACCGAGAAATACGCGCACGTGACCTTCTTCTTTTCCGGCGGCCGTGAAGAACCGTTTCCGGGCGAAGAGCGCATCCTGATCCCGTCACCAAAAGTCGCCACCTATGACTTGCAGCCGGAGATGAGCGCGCCGGAAGTCACCGATCGTATCGTCGATGCCATCGAAAACCAGCGTTACGACGTGATCGTGGTCAACTACGCCAACGGCGACATGGTCGGCCACAGCGGCGTGTTCGACGCTGCGGTGAAAGCCGTGGAATGCCTGGACCTGTGCGTCGGCCGCATCGTTGAAGCGCTGGACAAAGTCGGCGGCGAAGCCTTGATCACCGCCGACCACGGCAACGTCGAGCAGATGTCGGACGAATCCACCGGCCAGGCGCACACCGCTCACACCACCGAGCCGGTGCCGTTCATTTATGTCGGCAAGCGCGATCTCAAGGTGCGTGACGGTGGCGTGCTGGCGGACGTAGCGCCGACCATGCTGATGCTGCTGGGGATGGAAAAGCCGTCGGAAATGACCGGCACTTCGATTCTGGTTTAACCCGTTAGCACAAACACAGACGAACCCTGTGGGAGCGAGCTTGCTCGCGATAGCAATCTGACCTCAAACATCTATGTTGAATGTCAGGACGCCATCGCGGGCAAGCCCGCTCCCACAGTGGTATTGGGTGGTTTCAAAGATTAATTACACCCACTTGCCAGCCCGGTTATCACACAGCCCCAATTGGGCGTTTTTTTTGCAGCGTGGGGCGGGCATACTAGGCCGTCCCTTTCCCTGGTGTCGCCCGCCTCTATGCTCCGCGTCCTGATAGCCCTTGCCCTGACTTGCCTGCTCCAACCAGCCTTCGCTGACGAGCGCGCGCAAACCCAACAACAGTTGGACGCCACGCGTCAGGACATCGCCGAGCTGAAAAAACTGCTGAACAAGGTTCAGGAAGAACGATCCGGCGTGCAGAAAGAACTCAAAGGCACCGAAACAGAGATGGGCAAGCTCGAGAAGCAGGTCGAAGCCCTGCAAAAGGAGCTGAAGAAAAGCGAAACCGAGTTGCAGCGACTCGATGCGGAGAAAAAAAAACTCCAGAGCGCGCGCACTGAACAGCAACAACTGATCGCTATCCAGGCCCGCGCAGCCTACCAAAATGGCCGTCAAGAGTATTTGAAGCTGTTGCTCAATCAACAGAATCCGGAAAAATTCGCCCGCACCCTCACTTATTACGATTACCTGAGCCAGGCCCGTCTGGAGCAGTTGAAGAATTTCAACGAGACCCTGCGTCAACTGGCCAATGTCGAAAAAGACATCGGCCTGCAGCAAGCGCAATTGCTGGTGCAAAAGAGCAGCCTCGACAGCCAGCGCGAGGAACTCGACAAAGTCCGCCAGGAGCGCAAGCTGGTGCTGGCCAAGCTCAGTGACGACGTCAAGGCGCGGGACCAGAAGCTGGCCGCCCGCGAGCAGGATCAGGCGGACCTGTCTAAAGTCCTTAAAACCATCGAAGAAACCCTGGCCCGTCAGGCTCGTGAGGCAGAAGAAGCGCGGCAAAAAGCGCTGATCGCCCAGCAGGAAGCCGAAAAAAAGCGTTTACGTGAGGCTCAGGCTGCTGCAGATGCCACTGACGCCCCACGCAAACCCGCCAAATCAACACCCGGCGCAGTGGTTTCAAGTTCAGGCGAAACCTTCGGCGGCGCGTTTGCTTCAACTCGCGGCAAACTTCCATGGCCGGTTGATGGTCGACTGCTTGCGCGCTTCGGTGAATCCCGTGGCGACGATGCCCGCACCAAGTGGGATGGCGTGATGATCAGCGCCTCCTCGGGCAGTCAGGTGCATGCCGTGCACGGAGGCCGTGTGGTATTTGCAGACTGGCTGCGGGGTGCCGGTTTGCTGGTGATCCTCGACCACGGCAACGGTTTTTTGAGTCTTTATGGTCACAACCAGACGCTGCTCAAGTCTGCGGGTGACGTGGTAAAAGCCGGTGAGTCCATCTCCACTGTCGGTAGCAGTGGCGGCCAGGACACGCCAGCGCTGTATTTCGCTATTCGTCAGCAGGGTCACCCGAGTGATCCGGCGCAATGGTGCCGCGCGCAAGGATAGGCGCAGAGTCACCTACATTAGGAGTTCGTTCGACATGCTGCATTTGTCCCGCCTTACCTCGCTGGCCCTGACGATCGCCCTGGTGATCGGCGCGCCGCTGGCGTTCGCTGCGCAACCGGCGCCGGCTCCAGCCGTCGCGCCTGCGGGGACCGCTGCAACCACCAAGGCGCCATTGCCGCTGGAAGAGTTGCGCACCTTTGCCGAGGTTATGGACCGGATCAAGGCAGCGTATGTCGAACCGGTGGACGACAAGACCCTGCTGGAAAACGCCATCAAAGGCATGCTCAGCAACCTCGACCCGCACTCCGCCTACCTGGGCCCGGAAGACTTTGCCGAGTTGCAGGAAAGCACCAGCGGCGAATTCGGCGGCCTGGGTATAGAAGTCGGTGCCGAAGACGGTTTCATCAAGGTGGTTTCGCCGATCGATGACACCCCGGCTTCCAAGGCGGGCATTCAAGCCGGCGACTTTATCGTCAAGATCAACGGCCAGCCGACTCGCGGCCAGAGCATGACCGAAGCCGTGGACAAAATGCGCGGCAAGATCGGCCAGAAAATCACCCTGACCCTGGTCCGCGATGGCGGTACGCCGTTCGATGTGACCCTGGCCCGCGCCATCATCCAGGTGAAAAGCGTCAAGGCGCAGTTGCTCGAATCCGGTTACGGCTACATCCGCATCACCCAGTTCCAGGTCAAGACCGGCGACGAAGTCTCCAAGGCCCTCGCCAAGCTGCGCAAGGACAACGGCAAGAAACTCAACGGCATCATCCTCGACCTGCGTAACAACCCGGGCGGCGTGCTGCAAGCGGCGGTGGAAGTGGTCGACCACTTCATCACCAAAGGCCTGATCGTTTACACCAAGGGCCGTATCGCCAATTCCGAACTGCGTTTCTCCGCCACCGGTAAAGACGAAAGCGAAGCCGTGCCAATGGTTGCGCTGATCAACGGCGGCAGCGCTTCAGCTTCAGAAATTGTCGCTGGCGCCCTGCAGGATCAGAAACGCGCAGTGGTCATGGGCACTACCAGTTTCGGCAAAGGCTCGGTACAAACCGTGCTGCCGCTGAACAATGAGCGCGCATTGAAGATCACCACGGCGCTGTATTACACGCCGAACGGTCGCTCGATCCAGGCGCAAGGCATCGTTCCGGACATCGAAGTGCGCAAAGCCAAGATCACCAGTGAGCAAGACGGCGAGTACTTCAAGGAAGCCGATCTGCAAGGCCACCTGGGTAATGGCAACGGCGGTGCCGACAAGCCGACCGGCTCTGGCGCCAAGCCCAAGGCGATGCCGCAGGATGATGACTACCAATTGGCCCAGGCCCTGAGCCTGCTCAAAGGGTTGAGCATCACCTCCGGCCGTTGAGATGAGCCTGCGGCTGCTTCTCGGTCTGCTGTGCTGTCTGGCGGGCGCTGCTTACGCGGCGCCAGTCACGACAACGCCGCACAAGGCCTATCTCACGCTGATCATCGATGACCTGGGGCAAAACCTGCCCCGGGATCGCCGTGTGCTGGCCCTGCCTGGCCCGGTGACGGCGGCGATCATGCCCGACACTCCCCACGCTACCGAATTCGCCCGCGAAGCTCACCGCGCCGGCAAGATCGTGATCCTGCACATGCCGATGGACCCGGCGACAGGGCCGTTCGCCTGGCATCCCGACCTGCCCATCGAAGAACTCGAGAAACGCCTGAACGCTGCTTTCAAAATGGTGCCATTCACCGCCGGCATCAATAATCACATGGGCAGTCGCATGACCGCGCAACCGGTCGCCATGGCGTGGCTCATGGCGGATTTGCAGCGACGGCACAAGTTCTTCGTCGACAGCCGCACCAGCGCGCAGACCGTCGCGGCGCAGCAGGCGCAGAAGATTAATCTGGCAAGCGTTTCGCGGGACGTGTTTCTCGATGACGAGCGCACCGAAGCGGCGATTTTCACCCAGCTGCAGACTGCGATCAGCCTGGCGCGCAAACAAGGCTCGGCGGTGATGATCGGCCACCCGTATCCGCAAACACTGGCGGTGCTGGAGCGGGAACTGCCGAAGCTCAAGGCTCAGGGGATTGAGTGGATCGACATCCGCCAGATGATCAGCGTACGCAGTAATCGGGCCACCGCCGCACATGGCCAGAACGGTACGTATCGGTAGCAACCTGCAACAAGCCATACATAGTTACCGCCAGACGCCTCGCCAGTTTCCTGATAGTGAGACCTCCAACAGGTCGCGACTCCCTGAGTCGCCTTTTTCTATCAGGACTCACCATGACTACCAATGACATTGGCGCCTTGCCCACGAGGCAAATGGAATCAATAAAGCTCGACAATCTGCTGATCAACTTTACAACCGAATTTAACCGGGTATTGGACACCAGAAACCTGCGCACAAGTGCCGCCGGGTTTTGGCGCCCTACTCCCGCCCCCGATGTTTTACAGGGTTACTTCCCGTTAGGCGATGTTGCTATTTCTTCAAATAGCAACATCAACGGCTTCGTCGCGGCGGCAGTTGTGTGCGAGAGCGCGTTACCGAGCGTCGACAGCACCAAGGGAAATGCCCTTAGCCCGCCCAGCGACTTTGAACGGGTCTGGTCAGATGCAGGCTCGGGTGCAACCACGACAAGGTCGATTTGGCGCGCGATTCCTCCTGCGGGCTATGTTGCATTGGGAATGGTTTGTTCTGGTGACGATGTGAAACCTTCCTTCAACGCTGTGCGCTGCGTACGGGCGGATCTGGTCATCGCTGCAAACGTCGGTGATTTGATCTGGAATGACAGACGCAGCAATGCAACCAAGAACGTCAGCGCCTGGAACATAGATCCGCCGACTGCGGCTGCGGGCGAGATGTACCTTGCACCCGGCACCTTTTTTGGCGTCGAGAACCATTCCAAACCGGAGACAGCCCTTGTCTATGCATTACGGATGCAGATTCCTCTCCAGGTAACCGCAGCGCCAGAGCCACCAGCACTTTCCGGTTACGATGCACCTCCAGCGGTCGAAGCCTGGCAAGTCACTCAGATCGCCAAACTTCCGTGGTTCGCTGTTAAAGACAGCATCGACCCAATCGATCAGTTGCGTACTTCCCCGTACTATCGTCTGGAAAGAACAGACAAGTGGAAGCTCGTCGGGTACGACCGTAACACCAGCGACAAGGCTCGGCCTTTCAAATGCAGTGCAATGCGGGCGCAAAACCCGACAACAGCGCATGAATTCAACCGGTTCACATCTATTGAATTTGAAGGTGCATGGCCGATCGACTTTCCCAGGCGCGCATTCAATTTTTCGGCAAACTTGACCAAACGATTCACGCACACCGAAAAATCAGCTGCAGGATGGTTGAAATCGTGGCCACAGGAAGTCATCGCCATGGCTGCAAAAAACAAAGCTGTTGCGATATATCAAATGGAGAGTACATATCAGCTGCTGCGCGAAGACGGCACGCCAGTGACTTCCAGCATCCAGTACACCGATGACGAGAGCCTGCACCTGAGCGAATATCCGCCAGAGGTAAACTGCGCAGTCACTGTTGCGCCTCCGCCAACAGCGCACTCACCGTTGAGCGAAAACGCTTCTGAGACCGTCAGTGATGTCACCGTCATCCCGCAGCCGATGGAAGAATTGCCAGTCGCTACAGATACCGCCCCATGATCTCGTCCACCACGCCTTCTTTGCGCAGCTGATCCAGCGCTGCCTGAAGTTTGGCAACGGTTTCGTCCGGCACCTGCCTGTTCAGCGCCAGGTACAACTCGGCGCTGTTGAAGCGAAGCACGGTCTTGAGCCCGGTTACCCCGTCCTGACGCGCCAGATAGCGCCCGGCGGGGTCGCCGGTGGCCCAGAGGTCGATCTGGCCGTTGACCAGTTTCTTCGCGTTGTCCTGATCTCGTAGAACGACGATGGGTTTGACGCCCTGCCTGGTGAGCGTCTCGGCAATTGCATCGCCCTTGTACGCGCCAATCTTGTATTTGCGCGCCTGGTCGAGCGTTTCGATGCTGATCTTGCTGTCCGCCTTGGCCAGCATGATCCAGTCGTCCGGGCCAATAGGCCCGACCCATTTGAAGAGCTGCTCGCGATCCGGTAACCGCGCCATCACGAATACACCGTAACCCGGCTTCTCGAGGGCGAGTTTGTAGATACGCTCCCAGGGAAAACGCAGGGTCAGGCTGTAGGAAACGTCAGCACGTTTGAACATCTCGCGGACGATGTCCACCGCGATGCCGTTGATGTTCTCGTCCTGAGCGAAGTTCTTGCCGTTTCTGGCCATGTTGTACGGAGGGAAGTTTTCCGTCAGCAACACCAGGTCGACATCGGGATTTTCTGCGGCATGCGCTCCATTGATCAACAACAGAGCAGCGCTGGCGAGGGCAAGAAGAAGGCGTTTGATCATGTCTGGCTACCGAGATCCATGGCGTACCCAAGAGTGCCTTGAGCCCGCCATGATGTCCACTGGCCTGTATCGGTTTGTTTAGCGCATCACGATGCCGCGATGGGCCATGTAGGCCTTGGCTTCCTGCACGGTGTATTCGCCGAAATGGAAAATACTCGCGGCCAATACTGCACTGGCGTGACCTTCAATGATTCCGTCGGCTAAATGCTGCAGGTTGCCGACGCCGCCGGACGCAATCACCGGAATGCCCAGCGCATCGCTGATGGCACGGGTGACGCCGAGGTCGAAGCCGTTTTTCATGCCGTCCTGGTCCATGCTGGTCAGGAGGATTTCACCGGCGCCCAGGCCTTCCATTTTTTTCGCCCACTCGACCGCGTCGAGCCCGGTAGGCTTGCGCCCGCCGTGGGTGAAGATTTCCCAGCGTGGGGTTTCGCCCGGACCGGAGACTTTCTTCGCATCGATGGCCACAACGATGCATTGCGAACCGAAATGCTGTGCCGCTTCACCGACGAATTCCGGGTTGAACACGGCGGCGGTGTTGATCGAAACCTTGTCCGCACCGGCATTCAGCAGGTTGCGAATGTCCTGCACGGTACGCACGCCACCGCCCACGGTCAGCGGGATAAATACCTGGCTGGCCATGCGCTCGACGGTGTGTAGCGTGGTGTCGCGGCCGTCGACGCTGGCGGTGATGTCGAGAAAAGTAATCTCGTCGGCACCCTGCTCGTCGTAGCGACGAGCAATTTCCACCGGGTCGCCGGCGTCGCGGATGTTCTCAAACTTCACGCCTTTGACAACCCGGCCGTTGTCCACGTCCAGGCAAGGGATGATGCGTTTGGCCAGCGCCATGGTCAGTCCTCAGCCTTTATACGAATCGCAGAAAGCTTGCGCTTCAGCGACGTCGAGGGTGCCTTCGTAGATCGCACGGCCGGTGATCGCGCCGATGATGCCTGGCGCCTTGGCGTCGAGCAGCGACTTGATGTCGCCCAGATTGTGGATGCCGCCGGACGCGATGACCGGAATCTTCGTAGCCGCCGCCAGCGCCGCAGTGAACGGTACGTTGCAGCCCTGCATCATGCCGTCTTTGGCGATGTCGGTGTAAACGATCGCGGAGACGCCGTCGGCTTCGAATTGCTTTGCCAGATCAATCACCTGAACGGTGCTGATTTCAGCCCAGCCATCGGTGGCGACAAAACCGTCTTTGGCGTCCAGACCGACGATTACTTTGCCCGGAAACGCGCGGCAGGCCTCAGCGACGAAGGCCGGATCTTTCACCGCTTTGGTACCAATGATCACGTAGCTCACGCCGGCTTTCACGTAGTGCTCGATGGTCTCCAGCGAGCGGATACCGCCACCAATCTGAATCGGCAGGTTCGGGTAGCGCCTGGCGATGGCGGTGACCACTTCGCCGTTGACCGGCTGGCCTTCGAATGCACCATTCAGGTCGACCAGATGCAGACGGCGGCAACCGCCCTCCACCCACTTGGCAGCCATGCTCACCGGGTCATCGGAAAACACCGTGGAATCTTCCATGCGGCCCTGGCGCAGACGAACACAGGCACCGTCTTTAAGATCGATAGCGGGAATAATCAGCATCTGGCAAACCTTCAAATTCGATTGTTCAGCTTCGCTCGAAAATCAGTTTTTCTCGAGCGCCCACAGGTCGCTTTCGATGCTTTCGAACCTCTCTTTGAGGTGCGTCTGCACATCGAAAATCGCCCTGTTGTAATAGTGCGGAGCAATTTCACGGGTAAACAACTCAAGGATTTCGGCCGCTTCGAACGAACCCAGGTCCAACTCGAAGCGATCCGCCATGAAGCGCTTGATCTTGTGATTGGCCTCGCTCTCCTGTTCGGGAGTGAGGGTCAGGATCGGCGGCTTCTTCTTGGCTGCCATTTACCAGCGACCGTCCCACGCAGCGAAGTTCTGCAGCAATTGCAGGCCATGGGTATGGCTCTTCTCCGGGTGAAATTGCACGGCGAAACGCGAGCCTTCGGCCAGCGCTGCGGCGAAATCGACACCGTAGTGACCGCCACCCACCACTTGCCGCGCATTGCCGGCGGCGATGTAGTAGCTGTGCACAAAGTAGAACCGCGCCATGTCCGCAATGTTGTGCCACAGCGGGTGACTCACCGTCTGCTTCACTTCGTTCCAGCCCATGTGCGGGACTTTCAGGTGTTCGCCGTCTTCATGCAGGTCTTTGCCGAAAAACTTCACCGCGCCCGGAAACAGGCCGATGCAATCGACGCCGTCGTTCTCTTCGCTGCTGTCGAGCAAGGCTTGCATGCCGACGCAGATGCCGAGAAACGGACGGTCCTGGCTGACTTCACGCACCAGAGAGTCGAAGCCGAGGCGACGGATCTCCGCCATGCAATCACGAATCGCGCCGACGCCGGGGAAAACCACCCGGTCGGCTTCGCGAATCACAGCGGCATCGCTGGTAATCAAGACCTTGCCGGCACCGACGTGCTCGAGGGCCTTGGCCACCGAGTGCAGGTTGCCCATGCCGTAATCGATAACCGCCACCGTCTGCATTACAGAACGCCTTTGGTCGACGGCATCTGACCGGCCATGCGGTCATCCAGCTCGACGGCCATGCGCAGCGCGCGGCCGAAAGCCTTGAACACGGTTTCGATCTGGTGGTGAGTGTTGGTGCCGCGCAGGTTGTCGATGTGCAGGCTGACGAGTGCATGGTTGACGAAGCCCTGGAAAAACTCCTGGAACAGGTCAACGTCGAAGCCGCCCACGGTGGCGCGAGTATAGGGAACATGCATCTGCAGGCCCGGGCGGCCGGAGAAGTCGATCACCACGCGCGACAGCGCTTCATCGAGCGGCACGTAGGCGTGGCCGTAGCGACGGATGCCTTTTTTGTCGCCGATGGCTTTGGCAAAGGCCTGACCCAGGGTGATGCCGACGTCTTCCACGGTGTGGTGGTCGTCGATATGCAGGTCGCCCTTGCTGACGATATCCAGGTCGATCAGCCCGTGACGGGCGATCTGGTCCAGCATGTGCTCAAGAAAAGGAACGCCGATATCAAATCGGGCCTTTCCGGTGCCATCCAGGTTGATCGAGGCTTTGATCTGGGTTTCCAGAGTGTCGCGCTCGACTGACGCCATGCGTTGGGTCATCACCAGCTCCGCAAAATCATTGGGCGAAAAAGGCAACCATTATAGGGGCGCGGGCGGGAAACAGAAACACGCTACGTGATATCGCTGACGGACAGACTCCCGCGCGGCTGGGGATAGACATGTCCATACAAGTGGATTTGAAAACACCAAAACAAATGTGGGAGCGAGCCTGCTCGCGAAGAGGGAGTATCAGTCGATGTTACGCTGACTGATACACCGCTTTCGCGAGCAGGCTCGCTCCCACAATGGTTATGCGGTTATCGCTTACTTAGTGGAACAGAACCGCGGTTTTCTGCAGGGTCACCCAAACACCCCACGCCAACGGAATCCCGACCACCAGCCACGCAGCAACTGCCAACGGCTTGGTGCCCGGCGCAGCTTTCCACTCCAGCACGGTGCTGTTGTCAGCACCCTTGTCGTGGCCCAGCGCCTGTTCGGCGGCCAGTTCGGCGTCGGTCATGAAGTACTTGTCCGCCACCGGGCGCACCAGCAAGTTGCAGAGGAAACCCAGCACCAGCAAGCCCGCGAGAATGTACAGCGTGATGTCATACGCGGCAGCGCGTTCAACGCCGATGCTCAGCTGATACTCACGCAGGTAGTTCACCAGCACCGGACCCAACACGCCCGCCGCCGCCCAGGCAGTCAGCAGACGACCATGGATCGCACCGACCATTTGCGTACCGAACAGGTCCGCGAGATAAGCCGGAACGGTCGCAAAACCACCGCCGTACATCGACAGGATGATGCAGAACGCCGCCACGAACAGCGCAACGTTGCCCAGGTGACCGAGGTTCGGGATCAACGCATACAGCGCGAAACCCAGGGCGAAGAACACGAAATAGGTGTTTTTGCGACCCAGGTAATCCGAGAACGAGGCCCAGAAGAAACGACCGCCGATGTTGAACAGGCTCAACAAACCGGTGAAGCCGGCAGCAATCGCAGCAATCGAAGCCAGTTGCCCGGCATCCAGCTGACCAAATGGCAGGTCAACACCGATCAGTTTGCCGCCGAACACTTCCTGCAACAGCGGCGAAGCCATGCCGAGGATGCCGATACCGGCGGATACGTTCAGGCACAGCACCAGCCACACCAGACGGAATTGCGGTGTTTTCCAGGCCACATTCACATGCACGTGACGATGGGTGATCATCGCATTCGAAGCTTTTTTCGCCGGAGCGGTCCAGCCCTCAGGCTTCCAGCCGGTTGGCGGAACGCGGTAGGACAATGCGCCACCGATCATGAACACGAAGTAGATCGCGGCCATGACCAGGAAGCTCTGCCACACGCCGACGCTGTCTGCCGTAGCGAAATGCCCCATCAGGGCTGCTGCCAGCGGAGCACCGACCATCGCGCCACCGCCGAAACCCATGATCGCCATGCCGGTCGCCATGCCGCGCTTGTCCGGGAACCACTTGATCAGGGTCGAGACCGGCGAGATGTAACCCAGGCCCAGGCCGATACCGCCAATGACCCCGGAGCCGACCCACATCAGCCAGATCTGGTGGGTATAAATCCCCAGCGCCGAAATCAGCAGACCGCCACACCAGCACAGAGCCGACACAACACCGGCCTTGCGTGGCCCGGCGTGTTCCAGCCAGCCGCCCCAGATCGCTGCCGAGCAGCCGAGGAAGATGAAGAACAGGGTGTAGATCCAGCCGAGCATCGAGATCGGCCAGTCGCATTGCGACGAGAATACTTGCGAGATGAAGCTCATGTCCGGCGCACAGGCGACCGGTTTGGTCACGCCCAACGCTTTGGACAGTGGCAACCAGAACACCGAAAAGCCGTAGGCCATGCCGATGCAGAGGTGGATGGCCAGCGCGGCCGGTGGTACCAGCCAACGGTTGAAACCGGGCTTGGCGATGATGCGTTCCTTGGACAGGAACCCGGGCTGGGCGACGTTAAGGTCGTCCGCCGTGATGCTCGTGGTCATTGTGTATCCCCCAATTATTAGTATGGTTCGCCAGTCACTGCTCACCCACAGCCTTTATGCGCACGCATGACTGTTTTCGAGGGCGAAGCTCCATTTTGGTGCGACATCACGTCGCAGAAGGACGGGCGAACCCGCAGAGGTTACCATTTGCACGTGACAGAAAAACCAAACTGACATCACTTTTCCTGTCATCCGTTTTGTTTAACCGTAGGAGCTGCCGAAGGCTGCGATCTTTTGATCTTGATTTCAGATGACAGAATCAAAGATCGCAGCCTTCGGCAGCTCCTACGCCGTATTCAGGAGATTGCAATGCCGATCATTGTCGAGTTGCTCAACGAAGCCACGTATCAGGATCAGCAGGATTTGCAGAAGATCTACCGCGATGCGCCGGACTGGCTGTTTGCGCCGTTTGCCGCAGACGTGCAGTTGATCGAATGTTGTTTGCAGGATGGCTCACTGATCGGCGGTCGGTTCAACGATCGCCTGCTGGGCGCGGCACGCCTGCAAAGACATCAGGATGTGTGGCATCTGTCCCAATTGTGTGTGCGAAAAATCACTCGTCGTCGCGGGGTGGCGGAACGACTGGTGAACGAAGCACAGAAAATGGCGTCGCAATCGGGAGCGACATTGCGCCTGCTGGCACCGGCCGGGCACCTCGAAGCCCAGGCGCTGGCCGCCAAACTGAAAATGCCGCTGGATGTATTACCGGGCTGATCGCTGACCGGTCGTCCACTTCAGGGCGCTATACTCCCCGGCTAAATTCGAATTCGACTACTACAAGGACTCGCCCATGAAAGCGTTCGGCAAAATCCTGGGTCTGGTGCTTCTCGGGCTGTTGCTGATCATTGTGGCGCTGGGCTTTGCCCTGACCCACCTCTTCGATCCCAACGACTATAAAGACGAGATCCGCCAGATTGCCCGCGACAAGGCCCACATCGAGCTGACGCTCAATGGCGATATCGGCTGGAGCCTGTTCCCGTGGCTCGGTCTGGAATTGCACGAAGCCAGTGTCGCGACCCTGGCCAAGCCTGCCGAGCCGTTCGCTGACTTGCAGATGCTTGGTCTGTCGGTGCGCGTGCTGCCGCTGCTGCGCCGCGAAGTGCAGATGAGCGATGTGCGCGTCGAAGGCCTGAACCTGCGCCTGACCCGCGACAAGGATGGCCACGGCAACTGGGAAGATATCGGCAAAGTGCCGGTGACTACCACCCCGACCACGCCTGCCGCTACCCCTGGCGTACCAGCACCGGAGACCACCGTACAGGTGGAAAAACCGGCGCAACCGATTCGCCTGGACATCGACAGCCTGACCGTCAACAACGCTCGCGTTGAATACAGCGACGAGAAGACCGGCAAGCAGTTCAGCGCCGAAAGCATCCAGTTGAGCACCGGACCGGTCCACGATTCCACCAACATCCCGGTCAAACTCACCGCGTTCCTCGGCACCAATCAGCCGGTTCTGCGCGTGCGTACCGAACTGAATGGCGAGCTGCGTTTTGAACGCGCACTGCAGCGCTACAAGTTCGAAGACATGAAACTCTCGGGTGAAGTGGCTGGCGATCCGCTGCAAGGCAAAACCATGACCTTCGCCGCGCAAGGCCAGTTGTTGCTGGATAAAGCGGCGAACGTCGCCGAATGGACTGGCATCAAGATTTCTGCCAACCAGCTGCGCGCATTGGGCGAGCTGAAGGTGAACGATCTCGACAAAACCCCGCAAATCAACGGCGCAATTTCCATCGCACAATTTGACCTGGCGAAATTCGTCGACAGCATCGGCCAGACGCTTCCGGCCATGGCTGAAGGCAGTCTGAGCAAGGTCGAACTGGTCAGCCGCGTAACCGGCACGCCGAACAGCATGTCGTTTGACAACATCAACCTGAAAGTCGATGACAGCAGCTTCAGCGGCCGTATCGCTGTCGAGGATTTCGCCCGGCAGTCGCTGCGCGCAGTGCTCAAGGCCGACACCTTCAACGTCGACCGCTACCTGCCGCCAAAATCTGCCGAAGCCAACAGCGCGACGCAAGTGCGTCAGGCCGAGGTGGCCAGCACCGAAGCCGGTGCAATGGCCGGCGCGGGCAGCACGCCGCTGCCGGACAAACCGACAAAAGAGGCGTGGAGCACCGATCGACTGTTGCCGGTGGAACGCCTGAGCAAACTCGACGTGGACGCTGACCTGACCTTCGGCCAACTGACCCTCGAGAAATTGCCGATCCAGAATGCCGCGCTCAAGGCCACAGGCAAAGAAGGTCTGCTGACCCTCGAGAATCTGCGCGGTGACCTCTACGACGGTAACTTCGAAGCCAAGGGCACCCTCGATCTGCGCCAACAGACACCGGCGCTGAGCATGCAGACACGCATCAGCAAAGTGCCTGTGGAAAAAATCCTCGAAAGCCAGGGTAAAAATCCGCCAGTGAAAGGCCTGGTCACCCTCGACAGCAACCTGACCGGCACCGGCAACAGCCAGAAAGCGCTGATCGAAACACTCAACGGCAACGCCAGTTTCGTCATCAACAATGGCGTGCTGCTCAATGCCAACCTCGAACAGCAGCTGTGCAAAGGCATCGCCACGCTCAATCGCAAAACCCTCAGCGGCGAGCCACGTGGCAAGGACACGCCCTTCCAGGAGCTCAAGGGCAACCTGACCTTGCGCAATGGCGTAGCCAGTAATCCGGACCTGAAAGTGCGCATCCCGGGCATGACCGTCAACGGTGACGGCGATGTCGACCTGCGGGTGCTGGGCATGGATTACCGCGTCGGCATTGTCGTCGAGGGCGACACCAGCGCCATGCCCGATCCGGCGTGCCAGGTCGGTGACAAGTTCGTCGGCATTGAATGGCCGCTGCGCTGCCGGGGCCCGCTGGAACTCGGCGCCAAGGCATGCCGCCTCGATAACGAACGCATGGGCCAGGTCGCCAGCAAACTTGCGGGCGACAAACTCAGCGAAAAGATCGACGAGAAGCTCGGCGACAAGGTCAGCCCTGAACTGAAAAACGCGCTGAAGGGGCTGTTCAAGCGATGAAAGCCGAGCAGTTTTCATCGGCGGTGCTGGACTGGTACGACCGCCACGGCCGCCACGACCTGCCCTGGCAACAGGGCATCACGCCGTATCGGGTGTGGGTCTCGGAAATCATGCTGCAGCAAACCCAGGTCAGCACCGTGCTGAACTACTTCGACCGCTTCATGGCGTCGCTGCCGACGGTCGAAGCGCTGGCCGCCGCGCCCGAAGACGAAGTGCTGCACCTGTGGACCGGCCTCGGTTACTACACTCGCGCGCGCAATTTGCAGAAGACCGCAAAGATCGTCGTCGCGCAGTACGGCGGCGAATTTCCCCGCGATGTAGAAAAGCTGGTTGAGCTGCCGGGTATCGGGTTGTCCACCGCGGGCGCCATCGCCAGCCTGAGCATGGGCCTGCGGGCGCCGATCCTCGACGGCAACGTCAAACGGGTGCTGGCGCGGTTTACCGCGCAAGAGGGTTACCCGGGAGAGCCGAAGGTCGCCAAACAGCTGTGGGCCAACGCTGAACGCTTCACGCCGCATGACCGGGTCAACGCTTACACCCAGGCCATGATGGACCTGGGTGCCACGCTCTGCACCCGCAGTAAACCGAGCTGTCTGCTGTGCCCCCTGGAAAAGGGCTGCGAAGCGCACATGCTCGGCCTGGAAACCCGGTACCCGATCCCCAAACCGCGCAAAACCGTGCCACAGAAGCGCACGCTGATGCCGATGCTCGCCAATGGCGAAGGCGCGATTCTGCTTTACCGTCGCCCTTCCACGGGCTTGTGGGGCGGACTTTGGAGCCTGCCGGAGCTCGACGACCTCGACGACCTGCAACATCTGGCCTCACAGCACTCGCTGGCATTGGGCACGCAGCAAGCGCTGCCGAGCCTGGTGCACACCTTCAGCCATTTCCAGTTATCCATCGAACCCTGGCTGGTTCAGGTTCAGGAGGCCGGCCATCACGTGGCCGAGGCCGACTGGCTCTGGTATAACCTCGCCACCCCGCCGCGCCTGGGCCTTGCCGCCCCGGTCAAAACCTTGCTCGAACGCGCGGCTGCCGTATTGAACGCAGGAGAGTCGTCATGACCCGCACCATCATGTGCCGCAAGTACAAAGAAGAATTGCCCGCCCTGGAGCGCGCGCCCTTCCCCGGCGCCAAAGGCCAGGACATTTTTGACCACGTCTCGGCCAAGGCCTGGTCCGACTGGCAGAAACACCAGACCCTGCTGATCAACGAAAAACGCTTGAACATGATGAACGCCGAAGACCGCAAATACCTTCAGGGCGAGATGGACAAGTACTTCTCCGGCGAGGAATACGCCAAGGCTGACGGCTACGTTCCGCCAGCTGAGTAATCCCGTATTTTCGAGGGTCGGAACGTAAGCGACGGTAATAATTAAATATTTTTTGCAAACTTGCTTGACGACCCCCTGAAAAACCAGTTTAATGCGCCCCGTTGCCCAGATAGCTCAGTCGGTAGAGCAGGGGATTGAAAATCCCCGTGTCGGCGGTTCGATTCCGTCTCTGGGCACCAAATACCGAAAACCCTGAATCGCAAGATTCAGGGTTTTTTTATGCCTGGGATTTGGTGGGACCTCGACTATTCGTCCCCCTTCCAGTTGAAAACCATGTTGCGAGCCGCGCCGCTTTCAACATCCGCGGTGTCACGCCGCTCCTCTCCGTTACGCGTTGCGATCACTGTGTACTTGCCGGGCGGCAGCTGAACGTAAACCAGCGGGCCGGCCTGGCTCAGCGTCAGCACGGTTTGCCCTTGGGCCTTCTGAATGATCACGTCGACATCGGGAACGTATTTACCTTCCGCCCCGACCGAAAATGTCATGTGCAAGTTGTAACCCGTGGCTTGCTGGATCGCCTTCGCCTCATCCTCGCCGATACCACCGGAAAGATAAGCCACGCCGTTTTGGTCTTGTCGCTGAATCTGCACGCCTGAAGTGTCAACAGGCTCGAGAGTGGCGGCCTGCAACATGACCGGGAACATCAGCAGGGTGACGGCGGCGATGGGTAGCAGAAATGCATGAGCGTGTTTCATAAGGAGCTCCCGTGTTCAATCCTGACTCCTATTGGATTTGCCATGGCTCGCACTGGTTTTAGATTGATTAGTACTTGGGGTCACTGCGAATTGGACTACAGGTTGTATTCCGAGAATGCAGATTGCCGTCGGAGCAATCCCGCAAATTCATACGGACATTCCTTCGGCTTTATCAGCTACGCCCGGCATCGCACACCCACCCGCCTCTGCAATCCTCGTCTGCCTGTTCATCCATCGGCGGAAGACTTCATGAGCGCACTCAAACCTGTAAACACTCAAGACCCACAACTCGTCTCGCTGCTTGGGAATCTTGGTGAACTGATTCGCGAGGCACGACAGAAGGTGCTGCGTGCGGTTGATACGGTGCAGGTGCAAACTTGCTGGCAAATTGGAAGGCATATTGTGGAGTTCGAGCAGGAAGGGGCTCGGCGGGCAGCTTACGGAAAACGCTTGCTTCCAACACTGGCCACAAGTCTCACTAGCCAGTATGGAAAAGGTTTTGATGAGCGCAACCTGCGCTACATGCGGGATTTTTATCAAACCTTTCCAATTTGGGACGCAGTGCGTTCCGAATTGAGCTGGACCCATTACCGCAGGTTGTTACGCGTCGATAACGAACACGCTCGCCGCTGGTACATGAATGAATCGGCCATTCAAAACTGGTCATCCCGCGCTTTGGAACGCCAGATCAACACCCTCTATTACGAACGCTTGCTAACAAGCCGCGACCGGCCTGCCGTTGCTCAGGAAGCCGAAACCGACATCCAGAAAATGAAAGCGCACCCCCGGGATTTCATACGGGATCCAGTAATGTTGGAGTTTCTTGGCTTGCCCAATGCCGGCTTGACTCAGGAAACCAACCTGGAGCAGGCATTGATCCAACAGCTTCAAGCCTTTCTGCTTGAACTGGGCAAAGGCTTTGCCTTCATTGCTCGCCAGCAACGTATTAGCACCGACAGCAAAGACTTCTACATCGATCTGGTGTTCTACAACTACTTGCTCAAGTGCTTTGTCATTTTCGATCTGAAGCGCGGCGAACTGACCCATCAGGATGTCGGCCAGATGGACATGTACGTGCGAATGTACGATGACCTCAAACGTGGACCGGAGGATGGCCCCACCGTCGGCATCATTCTTTGTGCGCGAAAGGATGAATCAGTGGTCCGTTACTCGGTGCTCAAAGACAACGAACAACTCTTCGCCAGCAAATACAAAACCGTACTGCCCACCGAAGATGAATTGCGCACGGAACTGGAACGGGAACAGGCGGCAATCGAAGAACGACTGCTCGATCAGATCCCGCTATAACCGCGCATGGATTGTTCACCCGCCGCGCAAAGACTATCGTTGGCAGCTATCCGCAAAGGTCCGCACCCGATGAATTTGCAGGACATGTCATTGGCACCTGCTCAAATGGAGTTGCCGCTGCCAACTTCCGTTTCTGGCGAACCCTTCAAAGAACCCGCCGCAGACGGTTTCATCCTCGGTGGCTTCACCTGGCGCCACGCCCCTCAGGACGCTGCGCGCCCGGTAGTCATCATCAACGCCGCCACCTCGGTTCGCTGCCGCCACTACTCGCGCTTCGCCGATTACCTGTTCAGCAACGGCTTCGATGTCATCAGCTATGACTACCGCGGCATCGGCGAATCACGCCCCGCATCGCTGAAAGGATTGCAGGCCTCATGGACCGACTGGGGAGCGCTGGATTTCGAGGCGATGCTCAAGCGCGCTGAGCGTGAGTGCCCCGGGCAACCCATCGACGTTGTCGGTCACAGCTTTGGTGGCTGTGCGGCGGGCCTGGGAGCCTCCGGGCATCTGATTCGGCGCTTGGTGACCGTCGGCGCGCAGTTCGCTTACTGGCGCGATTACGCGCCCGCTCATCGCTGGCGCATGTTCGGCAAGTGGCATGTGGTGATGCCGCTGCTCACCATGATGTGCGGCTACTTCCCCGGGAAGCGTCTTGGCTGGCTGGAAGATACGCCGGCCGGCGTGGTTCGCGACTGGAGCACGCCCACCGCCCGCTACGAAAAGCGCCCAAGCGGTCGCGTCGTCCACGCAAAGCCCGGTCAACTCCCGTTCGTTTACGTGACCGCGAAAACCCTGGCCATCAGCATCAGCGACGATCCGTACGGCACGATCCCCGCCATCGAACGCCTGCTGGACTACTTCACCAACAGCACGACCACCCATCTGCGAATCGCCCCCGCAGACATCGGCGAAGAAGAAGTCGGACATTTCGCCTTTTTTCGCAGCGCATACCAAGCCACACTATGGCCCATTGCATTGTCCTGGCTGCAAAACGGTGAATTGCCCCCCGACACACCCGGGCGGACAGTACCGCGCGGCGAGCCCTTTTAACGCACGACGGATCAAACGACATGGCCTCCGCCAACAAACAGCAAAAACGCGCCACCCGCGCCAAAGCCAAGGCCAAACAGAACCGCACCCAAAAGGCTGTCGCGCCGGTCGAATTGGACCCTAACGACGATCGTATCGATTTCGACTCGGTCGACCTGACCGACCTGTTCAAAGAAATGATCGACGCGGAAAAGATCAGTCAGCAAGCCATGTGCACGGCTTTCCTCGAACATCCTCTGCTCGCGCTCGTGTTGCAACAGGAGGGCGAAGAAACCGCGACAGACTTCATCATCGGCGCGCTAATCGAGTACCGCCAATGGTCCAAAGAAGTCGACGAAGCCGGCGCCCTGGCCTGGATCGAGTCCCCTGCCTTCCAGGTTGACTATGTGGCGGCGTCAGAAGCCATCGCAGCCCAAAACCCACAGAAACCGAACTGAGTTCCCATGGCATCCCTGAACAAGCAACAAAAACGCGCCAAGCGCGCCAAGATCAAAGCCAAACAGATCAATATCCACGGCAGAAAACCCGCCGCACTGGATGACGATCTGGATGATATCGGCGAGCCGATCCCGGAATACACCCTGGCAATGTTCAGCAAAATGCGCGACGCAGAAGCCACCAGCCGCAATGACATGTTGCTGACCCTGCTGTCGGAGCTTGCCGCGATCATCAGCGACCAACCAGAACTGCTGGACATGGAAAACGCCGACAACGAAGCCATGGCCGCCACCCACCTGGCCGCCGACATGCTGCTCGACTACCGCATGTGGGCCGACGGCATGGACCGCGAAACCGCTCAAGCGTGGCTGACCGATCCACAGTTCATCACCGACTTCGGCGATGCACTGGACAGCTATCGCAAGACGCTGGATGAGCAGGAAGAAAAGGGCGAGTAAATACTTCCCTTCAGAAACAAAAACGGCCGCTCGTCATCACTGACAGCGGCCGTTTTTTGTGGAAGCAACAAGCAAAGAATGAACCTGACCTCTCGTCAGTCGACGACGTATATCCCATTGACATATCCCCCTAAGAATCTACTCTTTGGATTTACCAATTGGAAACAAAGGAGGCCAGATGGAACAGACAACAATTTTCATGAGCAACCGCAGCCAGGCTGTCCGCCTGCCCAAGGCGGTTGCAATGCCTGGCGACGTTAAAAGAGTCAACGTTGTCGCCATCGGCCGAGCCCGCATCATTACTCCTGCGGACGAGACATGGGATAGCTGGTTCGATGGCGATAGCGCAAGCACAGACTTTATGACCGATCGTGACCAGCCCGTCGATCAGGAGCGTGAGTCGTTCTGATGATCAAATTCATGCTCGATACCAACATCTGCATCTTCACCATCAAGAACAAGCCGCAAATCGTAAGAGAAGCCTTCAATCGTCATGACGGGCAGTTGTGCATCAGTGCTGTGACACTGATGGAGTTGATCTACGGCGCCGAAAAATCGGCAGCACCGGAAAAGAACCTCGCTGTCATCGAGGGATTGGCCGCACGCGTTGAGGTTTTGCCTTTCGACAATGAAGCCGCTGCGCATACTGGAATGATTCGTGCGGAGCTGGCCAAGGCCGGGACACCCATTGGGCCTTACGACCACATGATTGCCGGTCACGCGCGCTCTCGCGGGTTCATAGTCGTCACGAACAACCTGCGGGAATTTGAAAAGGTGCCAGGTTTACGCGTAGAGGACTGGGTTCACTCCAAATGAAACGACCACAACAGGCACAAACAAAAACGGCCGCTCGTCATCACTGACAGCGGCCGTTTTGCATCACGCGATACCGATCAATTCAGCACCGCCGCTCCAACTTTTTGCAACCTGCGACGGCGAGCCACGAACAATCCGGCAGCCACCACACACAGGCTCAGCAGACCGGTCGAGAGAATCTCCACGCGATGAGCCTCCTGGAACAGCATGATGGTCAGGGCCGCGACGATGAAGATGATCACCGCGTAGGTCAGGCCCGGAAACAGCCACATACTGAAGGCGATTTTTTCGCCGCGAGCCATGCGCTGTTTGCGCATCCGCAGTTGAGAAAATGCGATCACCAGGTACACCAGCAACGCGATGGCGCCAGAGCTGGCCAGCAGGAATTCGAACACGGCGGCCGGAGCCACGTAGTTGGCGAATACCGCGAGGAAAGCCGCGCCGGTCGACAGCATCACGGCCCAGTAAGGCGTGCCGCTGTTGTTGGTGCGCTGGGAAACGGCCGGCGCATCGCCGCGCTTGCCCAACGAGAACATCATGCGCGAAGCGGTGTAGAGCGCCGAGTTCAGGCAGCTGGTTACCGCGACGAGCACCACGATATCGACGATCAGCTTGGCGTTCGGGATGCCCATGCGTTCGAGCACGGTCTGGTAGGAACCCACAGCGGCCAGCACCGGATCATTCCAAGGCACCAGCGCCACAACAATGAAGATCGACACGAGGTAGAACAAGCCGATCCGCCAGATCACCGAGTTGGTGGCCTTGGAGATTTGCTGACCAGGGTTCTTCGATTCCGCTGCCGCGATGGTGACGATTTCGGTGCCCATGAAGGAGAACATCGTGGTCAAAATCGCGCCCAGCACCGCGCCCATGCCGTTTGGCAGGAACCCTTGGGTGTCGAACAGGTGCGATACGCCGCTGACCTGGCTGTTCGGCAGAAAGCCGAAGATCGCCATAACGCCGAGGCCGATAAAACCGATGATCGCGATGACTTTGACCAGGGCAAACCAGAATTCGAATTCACCGTAGTTCTTCACGCTGAACAGGTTGGTCACTGTCAGCAGCAACGTGATGACGAGGGTGAAGGCCCAGATCGCCACATTCGGGAACCAGGCATGCAGGATCGTCGCGGCGGCGTTCGCTTCCAGCGGGATGACCAGCACCCAGAACCACCAGTAGAGCCAGCCAATGGTGAAACCGGCCCAGTGGCCAATCGCGCGATCGGCGTAAGTCGAGAACGAGCCTGTGTCCGGCGAAGCCACCGCCATCTCGCCGAGCATGCGCATCACCAGAACCACCAGCGCACCCGCGGCGGCGTAAGCCAGCAGCACGGCCGGGCCTGCTGCAGCGATGGCGTGACCAGAACCGACGAACAGCCCGGCGCCGATAACCCCGGCGATCGACAACATAGTCACATGACGCGGTTTGAGCCCCTGTTCGAGGCCATTGGAGCTTGGAGAACTGCTCATTCAAACTACCTTTGTGAGGGAAAGCGATTTGCATCCATCCCGTCTGGCGTTCCTTCTCGTAAAAAGAAACCAACGGGGCGTTCTGGATTCTGCACGCAATAATTGCGCCAAAATGTTTCAGACTCTTTAACTTCGGGGGCTGTGGCGTGACCGGACAGTCATCGCAAGTCATTGAGATTAATGGCAATTCGCCAGAGCGTTACCCTGTGACCCACATTTGGAATGAAACCGCGCACCGGAAACACACACACAAAATACCCGGCGCACAATAAAAGTACGGATCTGGAACGTTTGGCCGGTTAGCGCTTCCAACACCCCGCCAAAGCTGGCAACATCGCGCCCTTTTTGCGATAGCCGCCGCGTCTATTACTAAAAAGGCGGGTTCAAACGGCTGTTCGGTTGATAGCAGCGCGACAGTCAGCTGTACCGATGCGACAACCTGCCGCATGCCACCCGTTTACCGCCCGTAGCGCTGTTGGCTGCCATTCAGACGCTATGCTAGGTTGGCCGCCTCGCCAGGAAGGCCCGCCAACAGCAGGAGCGCAACACACTATGAGGAACGCACATGGCTGAGGCCACGCCCGCGCTTGAAATCCGCAACTTGCACAAACGCTACGGACAGCTTGAGGTGCTTAAAGGCATCTCGCTGACCGCCCGCGACGGCGATGTGATCTCGATCCTGGGTTCCTCCGGTTCCGGCAAGTCCACGTTCCTGCGTTGTATCAACCTGCTGGAAAACCCGCATCAGGGCCAGATTCTGGTGGCCGGCGAAGAACTCAAACTCAAAGCCGCGAAGAACGGCGAACTGGTTGCGGCCGACGGCAAGCAGATCAATCGCCTGCGCAGCCAGATTGGTTTTGTGTTTCAAAACTTTAATCTGTGGCCGCACATGAGCGTGCTCGACAACATCATCGAAGCCCCGCGTCGTGTACTCGGCCAGAGCAAGGCCGAGGCCATTGAAGTCGCCGAAGCCTTGCTGGCCAAGGTCGGCATCGCCGATAAACGTCACGCTTATCCGGCGCAACTGTCCGGCGGTCAGCAACAGCGCGCAGCCATTGCCCGCACGCTGGCGATGCAGCCCAAGGTCATCTTGTTCGACGAGCCCACCTCCGCCCTTGACCCGGAAATGGTTCAGGAAGTACTTAATGTCATCCGCGCATTGGCCGAAGAAGGCCGCACCATGCTGCTGGTCACCCATGAAATGGGTTTCGCCCGTCAGGTGTCCAGCGAAGTGGTGTTTCTCCACCAGGGCCTGGTAGAAGAGCAAGGATCGCCACAGCAGGTGTTCGAAAACCCGCTTTCGGCACGCTGCAAACAATTCATGTCCAGCAACCGCTAACGGAGCTACCCACATGCAGAACTACAAAAAAATCTTCCTGGCTGCCGCCGTCACCCTGGCGTTCAGCGCCGGTGCCGCCGCCGAGACGTTGAAGATGGGCATCGAAGCGGCCTACCCGCCGTTCAACAACAAAGATGCCAGTGGCAATGTCGTCGGCTTCGACAAGGAAATCGGTGACGCCCTGTGCGCCAAGATGAAAGTCGAATGCACCGTGGTCACGTCTGACTGGGACGGCATCATCCCGGCCCTGAACGCCAAGAAGTTCGACTTCCTGATCTCCTCGATGTCGATCACCGAAGAGCGCAAGCAAGCGGTGGACTTCACCGACCCGTACTACTCGAACAAGCTGCAGTTCATCGCCAAGAAAGACGTCGAATTCAAAACCGACAAAGAATCCATGCAAGGCAAAGTGATCGGCGCCCAACGTGCGACCTTGGCCGGCACCTGGCTCGAAGACAACATGGAAGGCGTTGACATCAAACTCTACGACACCCAGGAAAACGCCTACCTCGACCTGACCTCCGGGCGTCTGGACGGCATCCTGGCGGACAAATACGTCAACTACGAGTGGCTGAAAAGCGACGCTGGCAAGTCTTACGAGTTCAAAGGCGACCCGGTGGAAGAAAGCGACAAGATCGGTATCGCTGTGCGTAAAGGCGACCAGATCCGCACGAGGCTCAACCTCGCGCTGAAAGAAATCGTTGCTGACGGCACCTACAAAAAGATCAACGACAAGTACTTCCCGTTCAGCATCTATTGATTCTGACCTGCCAGGCCGGCGTCGTTTTCTGACGGCGCCGGTCCCCGGCATTGCCTGCCGCGATTTGAAAAGAAATCCATGATTATCGACCTCTACGGATTCGGCCCGGCGCTCGCCGCCGGCGCGCTGATGACTGTGAAACTGGCACTCTCGGCCCTGTGCCTCGGGCTGGTGCTCGGTTTGCTCGGCGCCTTGGCTAAAACCTCCCCGTACAAGCCGCTGCAATGGCTTGGCGGTACGTATTCGACACTGGTTCGCGGTATCCCGGAATTGCTCTGGGTGCTGTTGATCTATTTCGGCACGGTCAACCTGATGCGTGCCTTGGGCGAATTTTTCGGCAACCCAGACCTTGAGCTCAACGCCTTTGCCGCCGGTGTGATTGCGCTGGGGCTGTGCTTCGGCGCCTATGCCACGGAAGTGTTTCGCGGTGCGATTCTGGCCATTCCCAAAGGTCATCGCGAGGCCGGCGTAGCGTTGGGCCTGTCGAAATTTCGCATCTTCACCCGGCTGATCATACCGCAGATGTGGCGCATCGCCCTGCCCGGCCTGGGCAATCTGTTCATGATTCTGATGAAAGACACCGCGCTGGTATCGGTCATCGGCCTGGAAGAAATCATGCGGCATGCGCAAATCGGCGTGACCGTGTCCAAGCAGCCATTCACCTTCTATATGGTGGCCGCGTTCATGTACCTGGGCCTGACCATTCTGGCCATGACCGGCATGCACTTCATGGAAAAACGCGCCGCTCGCGGCTTCGCAAGGAGCACCCAATGAACTGGGAAGTCATCATCAAGTGGCTGCCGAAACTGGCTCAGGGCGCGACGCTTACCCTGGAACTGGTCGCCATCGCCGTGATTGCCGGCTTGCTGCTGGCCATTCCCCTGGGCATCGCTCGCTCGTCACGCCTGTGGTGGGTGCGCGCATTTCCCTACGGCTACATCTTCTTTTTCCGCGGCACGCCGTTGCTGGTTCAACTGTTCCTGGTCTACTACGGCCTGGCGCAGTTTGATGCTGTCCGTAACAGCGCGATGTGGCCGTACCTGCGCAATCCGTTCTGGTGCGCCACGGCAACCATGACCCTGCACACCGCGGCCTACATCGCCGAGATTCTGCGCGGCGCGATCCAGGCCATTCCACCGGGCGAGATCGAAGCGGCGCGCGCCCTGGGCATGTCCCGGCCGAAAGCGCTGTTCTACATCATCCTGCCCCGTGCAGCGCGTATCGGCCTGCCGGCCTACAGCAACGAAGTGATTCTGATGCTCAAGGCCAGTGCCCTCGCCAGTACCGTGACCTTGCTTGAATTGACCGGTATGGCTCGCACCATCATTGCCCGGACCTATCTGCCGGTGGAGATCTTCTTCGCGGCGGGCATGTTCTATCTGTTGATGGCTTACGTACTGGTGCGCGGCTTCAAGCTGCTGGAGCGCTGGTTGCGCGTCGATGCCTGCCAAGGGCGTTGATTCCCACGTGCTGACGGGCGATGACTTACTCGCCCGTTTCATGGCGCTGGACGCTTTTCTGATCAAGCATCAGGCGCTGTGGAAGCCTCGACCGTTTACTCATCTGCAACTGCCGTGGGAAGCGTCCTACCCGGAATTGGCAATCTGGCTACGCGGGCGGTCGCTGGAGGAGGCGGAAAGTAGTCATAACCAACCGAGCTTACTGAACGCGCCGCAGCCATTTGCGTCACTGGCGGCGTTGTCCGTTGAGCTGAGCGCGGTCGGTGAGTTGCCGGTTCACTCCATTGAAGCGGCTGGGCATCGCCTGAATGTCGATGTGCCGGGGCGCAAGTGGCAGCAGATCGAGGCGTTTGCCAGTCGCTTGTCGTTTTCAACGCCGCCCAAGCATTGGCTGGATTGGTGTTCGGGCAAGGGCCACTTGGGACGGCGCTTGCTGCAAACCGGCCAGCAGCTGACGTGCCTTGAATACGATCCCGCACTGGTGCTTAGCGGACAGGCACTTAGCCAACGCCATCAATTGCATGCGCTGCATGTCGAACAGGATGTGCTTGCGCCGGATTCTCTGTTGAATGCCTCTCACACTCCCATCGCATTGCACGCTTGCGGTGATCTGCATGTGCGTCTGATCCAGCTCGCCAGCGCCGTCGGTTGCAAACAACTCGCCATCGCGCCGTGCTGCTATAACCGGATCAGTCTGCCGGCGTATCAGCCACTTTCCGATGCGGGTTTGCGATCCGACTTACAGCTGTCGCTCGATGACCTTTCAATGCCAATGAGCGAAACCGTCACCGCCGGTGCCCGTGTCCGACGTCAGCGCGACACCTCCATGGCCCGACGCCTGGCGTTCGACCTGTTGCAACGGCAACTGCGCGGCATCGACGAATACCTGCCAACCCCCTCCCTCCCCAGCACGTGGCTGGAAAAACCTTTCGCCGATTACTGCCATCATTTGGCCTCAGTCAAAGAGTTATCCACAATCGGCCCGCAAGACTGGTCCACCATCGAAGCCGCCGGCTGGCAGCGACTGGCTGAAGTGCGCAATCTGGAGCTGCTGCGTGGACTTTTCCGACGCCCTCTGGAGCTTTGGCTGGTACTCGATCGGGCGCTTTTCCTCTCAAAGCAGGGCTATACCGTTCGTCTCGGAACCTTCTGCGAAGCCCCGCTCACGCCGCGTAATTTCCTGGTGCTGGCGGAACGCGTCTAACCGTCGCAGCCTGTGGATAACTCTGTTGATGAAATTATCCTGGATCCAATATTTACAGCTGTTTCAGGCATGAAACTAAACTGTTCAATTTTCGTACACGCGCAGAAAAAACCGCAAAAACAGGCATTTGCGACCCAATGAGAACGGCTCCACATTTTCTCCATTGGCCTTATGAGTTCCAGGTCCCCGTTGTGCATAAGCGTTAAGCCGAAACAACATAAACGACCGCGAAATCCTCAACTATCTTTCCCGAGCGTCAGAATTGTCTGATGTCAGGGACAACAAGGACTGCAATCCGTTTGGCAACCTTCTGGTGTGCCTGGGAGGTGCCGAGAACCAGTCGCAATTTCGCCGTCCAACCTGCAAAGCGTGCAAGTAGCGCCCGCGCAAGTGCTGAGTCTGGACCTGATTAACGCGGTCAAAAAACGGCGTGTAATGCTTCACCGGCGAACTCTGCAGAAGCATCTGCGGAGCTGGTCTGACAGCTGCTTAAAAATAGTCTGAATTCAGGGGTTTACAGAACCAACCCAATCGCTATAATCGTCGCCCTAACACGCCGGTATAGCTCAGTTGGTAGAGCAACTGACTTGTAATCAGTAGGTCCCGGGTTCGACTCCTGGTGCCGGCACCATACAAAACGAAGCCCTCGCAGAAATGTGAGGGCTTTGTTGTTTCTGGGGTGTGCACATTTTGTCGACGCCTCGCCCTCTCTGAAACCCAACCCATCCCCGCCCCACTGCGACAGACGCTTCGCTCGCTTTTCCACCCCTCGAATACCTCGACTTATTGGACCAACCGTCCACGTTCGATCTTTATGCTAAATTATGAACTGGCAATAATTATGGCGTATCCATAAAGAGGGATAATTGCATGAGCAGCATATTTCAGCGCCCTGAACTGGCTGAATCAATGGCAAATCAGCTTCTCAATCCTGGCGTGCTCGATGAAGGTTTGCGCTCAGGCCTGTTTCTGTCTGGCCTGCGTCGCACCGGCAAAACGACATTTCTTAGAAATGACCTCATCCCTGCCCTGGAAGAAGCCGGCGCTCTGGTCATTTATGTCGACCTATGGAGCGACACGCTGGCCAACCCTGCAACCCTCGTGCACAACGCCATCCATAAAACACTGAAAGATCTGCAAACGCCGGGCTCCTCTGCCCTGGAAATGTTCAAGCGCGTCAGCAATGTTGATGTAGGCGCCGCAGGATTCAAATTCGGGTTCAAACTCGACAGCATTGGCAACGCCGACGGCCCGACACTGGCGCATGCGCTTACAGAGGTTGTCGATCAAGCGAAAACCGATTTGGTGTTAATCATCGACGAAGTGCAACACGCCATTTCGTCCGACGACGGCAATCAGCTGCTGTTGGCACTCAAGGCCGCTCGCGATGCAATCAACCCTCGCCCGAATACGCCAGGCTATTTCCTGTTTATCGGAACCGGCTCCCACAGGGCGCAAGTGAGCGAACTAACCGCCAAACGCAACCACGCGTTTTCCGGTGCCACCTCAGCTGCCTATCCGTTGCTGAAAGGTGATTACGTTGAGTTCCTGCTCAATCGACTCGCCATGACCGTGCAGAAGGAAAAACTGCCGTCCCTCGAAGCCGCTATCGAAGCGTTCAACACCTTGGGGAATCGACCTGAGGAAATGCTCAAAGCACTACGCCAACTCCTACAGCAGGAGGGTGAGCCCGACCTATTTCTACCCGTCATCGCCAGCACCTTACGCTCGGCGGCGGCGAGTATTGAGCTGGAAAAAGTCGAGCAACTGGGTAGTCTGGCTCAAGCCATTTTCAACAAAATCGCGTCTACGGAAGGCGATGCACGAGGCATTTTCTCCATCGACGCAGCGGCTGAGTATTCAAAGTCAGTGGGGCGAGAGGTGCGGGTTGAAGAGATTCAACCGGTGGTCATTGCGCTGGTAGCGGAGAACATCATCATGCGGCGCGGACACGGGATTTACGCGATTACGGATCAGTTTGTTCAAGAGATTTGGCTGGAAGAGCGGGCTTTGATTGAGGGGAGTTAGAGTGGTGGTTGATCATGGGTTGGTGAAGCCGGTGTTTGGAGCGCCACCGGCAGAGGCATTTCACTCCATACGGATTCGTGAATCAGATTGGCGCGCCTAAAAGTGGGAAGGGGACAAATTAATTTTCACACGCAAAAAACAAATCAGTCACCTTTTCTCCTTCATCATCGTGGCCAGCCACGGTGGCCCACTGCGGAAAACTAGCCTCGACACTGCGTGGCAACTATTCATCACGTTAGCGATTGCAGATGGAAACATTGATCAGGAGGATCGTTTTGCTTTGCATGACTTGAAGCGGCGCGGAATTACCGACACGATCGGCACCAGGGCAGAAAAACAGGAAGCAAGCGGTCACCGTGACGCGAAGATGATGGATGTCTACGACCACAGCATTCCCATCGTCTCGCCTTCAGGTGAATAAAACGAAAATGGATAGGAGCTTTATATGAAGAGCAGCTTCACCGGTTACTACGCTCCTACTACAGAGCAATATGAAGTCTTATGGAAAGACGCTCTCTTTGTCCTCGACACAAACGTTCTATTAAACTTATATCGACTACCGACTTTAGCGAGAGACGAGCTAATTGGAGTTTTAGAGTTACTGAAAGATCGCCTCTGGATTCCTCATCAGGTTGGCCTCGAATTTCAACGCGGCAGATTAACCGTTATTGCAAATGAGAGGAAATCCACCGAAGAGGCATTGTCAGCGGCGCAGAATGTAGTAGGTCAAGTAAAAAGCAAGGTGGAAGGACTACAGATTGACAAGCGTGGCCTTGGAATTGAGTCTAAGCCACTACTGGATGAACTCGAACGTTCGAACCAAAAGCTCATTGACGCTATCACCGCTATACATAACTCCCAGCTGGACGTTTCATCAACAGATGTTGTCCGACAAAAACTCGATCTACTCTTGGATCAAAAGGTTGGTAGCGCACCGTCATCCCAACAAGATCTCGATGCGTTAGTTTCTGACGGCGAGGAGCGATTTAATAACAAAATTCCTCCAGGATTTGCTGATAGCGACAAAGATAAGAATCCAAACGACGCATACTTTATATACGACCATATAAAGTACCAGAGAAAGTTTGGCGACCTGATTTTGTGGAAGCAGCTACTCCATCACGTCAAGGAGACCAAGGTCAAAAAAGTCCTCTTTATCACTGCGGATCGCAAGGAGGATTGGTGGTGGCGAGAGCAGGGTAAAACTATTGGCCCTCATCCCGAACTGATGCGGGAAATTAAGCGAGAGGGGGAAGTAGAACTATTCTGGATGTATTCTTCAGTGCAATTCGTTGAACACGCGAACAAATACTCCAAAGCAAAAGTCTCAACGGAATCGGTCGCGGAAATTGAGCAGGTCGCACAATTCGACGCCGACCACGCGTATCCTAAAGCGTATAACAATGATATGGAGAACTCTTTAACGACATTGTATAGGCACGAACACTTTAGAAAAGAAATCGACATAACACATCAAGAAAATATGTTATTCCATTGGTTATCCAGGACTGTTCAAAATCTTTTACCGAACCCAACAGGCAGTCCGGAATTTATAGCCTCAACACCCAAAGGCAAACATGGCTACATACTCAGCCGAGGATTACAAGTCAGCGGAGACATTGAAAGCACTCAGATTCCCACTAGGGTTAGAAAAGCTCTTTTCCAAGTGCTCGATGGAAAGCTTTCAGCACTCACCGTGTTATTTATTTTAGATGACCTTGAAACCGAATATCTTCTTAGAAATGATCAAATGCTAACACTAAGAGAAAGAATTGAGTTTATGTTAAAGCAAAACCCTATCACCGAAATATACGTAGGCGAGTTCTTCCAAGATAAGTTCCGAGTTTTACTGCACCATCGTGGCTACCCAAGCAGATTTTCGAAATTCAAGTCGGATCCCGATGTGGAATGATGTGAGAGTAGATTGTCGATGTCGTAGGGCCCCCGTCGTCAGGCACGTAACAAGTGCTTTTGTGAGGACGACTACACTGACAATGCGTCTGCTCAGCACGTAACAGAAATAACCTCAACCAATTGATTTTAAAGGACAAAGCAACTTACTTGTAATCAGTAGGTCCCGGGTTCGACTCCTGGTGCCGGCACCATACAAAACGAAGCCCTCGCAGAAATGTGAGGGCTTTGTTGTTTCTGGAGTGTTGAAATTTTCGGCACTGCCACGTCCTCTCAAAAAACAACGCCTGCCCGCCCTACATGGCCCCTACTGGTCGCTCGCCCTTCAAAACGACCTTTATGCAGAATTATGAATTGGCAATAATTATGGCGTATCCATAAAAAGGGAGTTAGCCACGTAGCGGCGCTGAACCGACCGGCAAACCGAAAAAATGTCGGAAATTCCCTCAGTGTTCGGTGGAAATGCGCCCTTGAACATCTTTCATGTCGGACGCATCCCTCGCTCAACGACGCTTGTTTAATCCCTTCCCGCGTCACGTCCTGAAAGCTACAAAACCTTGCGGCGTTGCCTACGGTTACCTCAGAATCCGCCGGCTTGTGCGGCTTTACCTCGGGCTCTATCGTTGACCTGCCACTGCTCATCAGTGGTCGGGTTTAGCAGCTCGGGGTTTGTCTTTTGCACGTGCATCCATCACTCAGGTTTTTTATGCCTGGGGTTTGATGGTGGCTGTACGCAGGGCGCCTTCGGGCGCGCCGGCTTTGAGACGTTCCCCGGTCTGCTAACCTGCGTGCAGCTGCCACCCTTTTCGTTTAGCAGCGAAATGATTGGCACCCAATAGGGTAACGATCTCATGCCTAAAGTAACTCCCAACCCCCCGGATGCAGCCCACACCGCATCCGCCAACGAAAGCCCCAAAACCGAACCGCTCGACGAAGCCACCCCACGCGATGACGATGAATACCGAGCCTCCTTCGCCCACATCCGAGCCACCCCGCGCACGCCTTCCACGATGTTTATCGCCAACCCTGATGTCGATGTTCAAGATCTGCTTGGCTTTTCAAGCGAGGCGCTGGCCTCTGCCTGCGTGATGATCATGGATCAGGCAGACCGAGAAACCGGGCCAAGTCGCAACACGCTGCTGGGCGTTCACCTGATCATCTCCTCGATTGAAATTTCGGTGAACCGTGCACTGGACCACCTCGACCCCATTGGATAGAACGCGGCAGAACAGCGTCGGATTGATTTTCGTCCCTGCAAGACAAAGCCCTCATACGAGGGCTTTGTTGTTTCCGCGGACATTGTAGGAGCGAGCTGGCTCGCGGTGGTCTTGAACGATAATGCGTAAAAACCGATGCCCCTGATGACCTTAAGATTTTCGCGAGCAAGCTCGCTCCTACAGGGGAATGCGGTGTAAACATATTTCAGGACTAGGCACGCGATTGGTAAAACTGAGTCTTAGTGACCCGCGCTCTGCCCACCATCCACGTGCAGGATTTCGCCAGTGACAAAATTGGCGCTGTCCAGGTACACAACCGCATTCGCAATGTCGCTGATCTCGCCCATGTGCCCCATCGGGTGCAGAGCGCCCAGCGCTGCGTGGGTTTCTTCACCATGCATTGGCGTCTTGATGATGCCTGGGGAAACCGCGTTCACCCGAATCCCACGCTTGGCGTATTCGATGGCCAGGGATTTGGTCGCCGCGTTCAAACCACCTTTGGTCAGCGAAGCCAGTACCGACGGCACGCCGTCAATCGCGTGGTCGACCAGACTGGTGGTGATGCTGACGACGTGGCCGCTGCCCTGCTTTTCCATCTCGGTGATTGCGAGCTGGGTAATGTAGAAGAAGCCATTCAGGTTCACCGAGAGCACTGCGGCATAGTCTTCGGCGGTGTAGGCGGTGAAGGGTTTGGCAACGAAGATCCCGGCGTTGTTGACTAAGGTGTCGATACGGCCGAAACGGGCGATGGCTTCACGAATGACTTGTTGTGCGACTGCCGGGTCGCCGATGTCGCCAGCGACGGTGAGGATGTCCGGATCGGTAGACGGTTTGATCGAACGCGAAGTGGCGACCACTTTGTAATCCAGATCACGGAAAGCTTTGACCATGCCTGCGCCGAGACCTTGGGAGGCGCCTGTGATAACGATGACTTTTTTCGAATTGCTCATGATGAACCTCTACTAATAATGATGGTTTAGAAAACTAATGAATCAGGCTTCGGCGGGTTCCTTCGCCATTTGTCGCAACATTTGTTCGTAGTACTCGACCGATTGCGAACCCGACACCAGGTGGCGACCGTTGAGGACCATGGCCGGGACCGAATTGATGCCGCGCTGTTGGTAAAACGCTTCAAGCGCTCGTACTTCCTCGGCGAATGCTCCGGACGCCAATACCGTTTGGGCCGCCGCTGCATCCAGCCCCGCTTCGGCGGCCAGTCGAACCAGCGTCTCGCGGTCACTCGGGTTCTGGCCGTCGGTGAAGTAAGCGCTTAGCAGGATCTTTTTCAGCTCGACCTGGCGCCCTTCCTGCAATGCCCACAACAGCAACCGATGTGCATCAAAGGTGTTGTAGAAGTGGCTGCGTTTCTCCAGATCGAAGGTGAAACCGAGGGCCTCGCCGCGTTCGATCTGCATCGCTTTACCGGCGGCGACGTCTGCGGCGGTGCGGCCGTATTTGCGCATCAAATGCTCGACGGCTTTCTCGCCTTCGGCGGGCATGTTCGGGTTCAACTCGAACGGCTTGTAGGTCAGCTCGACCGAGACTTCACCCGCCACGTTTTCGATTGCCTGCTCCAGCGCCGTTGCACCCAAGGCGCACCACGGGCACACCACGTCAGAGATGAAATCGATGGAAACCGACGCCGTCACGACTTGCCCTCCTCTTCAGCCAGCTGCTTTCGGTACTGGGTGGTGGTGATGCCGGCGTAGCCCCAGTTATCGGTGTCGACTTCTTCGATCACGATGTGGGTCAGGTGCGGGTCCTTTTTGAGGACGCGTTCCAGTGTTTCAGTGATTTCAGCGATCACCTGAGCTTTCTGCTCAGAGGTAACGCCGTCGCGGGTGATGCGAACGCTTACAAAAGGCATGAGGAAAATCTCCAGTGACCTGCTCATCGGGATGATGGGTAGGTGTTGGAGCTCAATGTAGAAGTAAGCAGGCAGGGGATAAAGGTGGGGGCGGGAACATCATTAGTTACGCGGTGTAATGGATGTGGTGAAGTGTCACTCTTTAACCGCTTGAGTCGCTTGTTGATTCAACGGAGAAACCCCGGGCCAGTCAGGGCTATCTGTATCTCATTTGAACAATTCGGAATGGCTTCCAAGATCAACAAACGTCACCAGATCGGGCCGCGCGTGTTGATAAATCATTAAGAAATCGCCGCCTATGTGACATTCTCGAAAACCACTCCAATCGCCCGATAGAGGATGATCCAGATATTCCGGCGGTAGCTCCTCACCCAGAAAAAGCATGACCATCACTTGGCGAACTTCATTCATGTCACGGCGTCCGGCGCGCTTGTAACGCTCCCAAGACTTCTTGAATTCCGATGTTTGCGAGCACTGCCTGGGCAGCTCAGCGCGTTTTCGCTTTTTCTCCGGTTTCGCCATCAGCATCCCTCAGCATGTCGTCTATCGAATCGAACCGCTGGCGAATTTCGCGTGCTTGCACCATGGCGCGGGCGGTTTTTTCCGAAGGAACGCGGACCTCAAATGGCAAACCCTGAGTCGCCACGACCTGACGAAGAAAAAGTCGCATGGCATCACTGATGCTCAGGCCGCAAGCGCTCAAGACTTCAGTAGCACGCGCCTTCAAATCCTCATCAATGCGGCAACGCACGTCCGTGGTTTTCAGCAATGCACTCATGTTAATAACCTCTTGGTGAGTTGTAGCTACATTGGCGCTACCTCGAACATTGTGGGTGAGCGGGATCGTGAGGGTCAACTTCAGCGTGATGGACGGCCTCAATAACTAAGGGTGGTCAATGTCAGCTAAATTTCTCGTCCTGCATTTCAATCGATTGAGCTTGGGATGAAAATCAGCCTGATCCTATTCGCTCATGGGAATGGTCCCGGCAAAACGAAGGAAAAAGCCGATGAGCCTGAACGCCAATTCACAGCCGAAAAAAAACCCCGAACCAGTCGGGGCTTTCTTCTTCCTCAGCCTTGAATCAGGCCTCGATACCGCAATCCATCATCAGAAAACGTTGATCGGGTAATCCACAAACACACGCAGTTCGTTACCACTGACGTTGTACTCGCTCGACTTCTGCGAAACGCGCAGGACCGAGCTGCGCAGTCTCACGCTGAGGTCTTTGGCCGGGCCGCCTTGCACGACGTATTTGAACTGGTTGAAGATTTCGCGCTCGGTGCCACCTTCGCTGGTGGAAGTGGTGATGTTGTCGCCGCGCACGTAAGCCACGTTGTAGCTCAGACCTGGAACGCCGAAGGTGCTGAAATCCAGACCGTAGCCCAGCTGCCAGCTGCGTTCGTCTTCGGCGTTGAAGTCGGACCAGTAGGAGTTCGCCAGGTAGATGGTGTTGCCGCCATCGCCGACGCGACCTTGATCCTTCTGATAGCCGCCGTAGGCGTAGCCCAGGTTGCTGTCGCCGGTGCTGCGCTGGTGAGCGAGAGTGAACGAGTGTGGGCCGGTGGCGAAGGTCGCTGCCAGGCTCCAGATCTTGTTGTCGTCGCCGGTGGCGCCGCTTTCGCGCACGTAGGAATCTTCCAGCTTGGTGCGGTAGCCGTTGAAGTCCAGGGTCAGGGACTGATCTTTGTCGATCGGGACCACGTAGTTGGCGTTCACGTATTGTTTTTTCAACACGTCTTCAACGTCGGACGCGTACACCGCAGCCTTGAACTGTTCGGTGAACTGGTAGCTACCGCCCAATACGTTGATCGACTTCAGGCCACCGCTGTCACGACCTTCAGCGCTTTTGCGCGATTCGGCGGTGAAGCGACCAGCGTTCAGTTCCAGACCTTTGATCTCTTTCGAGGTGATCAGGGTACCGGTGTAGCTTTCCGGCAGCAGGCGCCCGTTGTCGTAGCTCAGCACCGGCAGGGCCGGCATCTGATCACCGTAGGTCAACACGGTGTTGGAGACACGGAATTTGACGGCTGCGCCGCCCTTGGCCAAGTCTTCGGAGGCGTCGCTGGTGCCGTGATCGCCCTTGACGAAGAAGTCGATGCCTTGCGCGCCGGTGCGACCTTTGCCACCATCCAGACGCAATGCGTACAGGCCAAAAGCGTCCACACCCACACCGACGGTGCCCTGGGTGAAACCGGACGAGAACGTACCGATCGCCGCTTGGCCCCACTCGGCTTTGTCCGGACGACCGTCTTTGTAGTCACGATTGATGTAGGCGTTGCGCAGCAGCACTTTGAGGCTGCTGTCTTCAACAAAACCCTTGGATTCGGCCTGGTCGTTAGCCATGGCCTGTGTAGCGCTCAACATCCCCAGAGCGATCAGGCTGATTCGCTTATTCAACATTTTATTTTTTTCCTTATTGCGGGTTGATACGCGCTGTGTCGAACCGCGGAAACGACGCTATCGCACTCTTTTTTCACCCGAAACAAAAAGGCCCGCCCACGAAAAATCGCGGCGGGCCTTCTTATTATTTTTGAGTCATGGCGGTTAGCCACAGGCGTTGGGGCGAATCCTAGTCGCGCCCGGAACCCTGTGTCAATTTCATGAATCGTCTGAAGATAGACAAAAATTGTCTAAGGCAAAATCAGGACGGAGGGCGCTGGCCCGGCTCTGTGGCCGGCCGTGCAGCCAGGGCAGGATCGAATTTATAGTTTTTAACGGCAAGATCAAAAAGATCGCAGCCTGCGGCAGCTCCAACGCCGGGCTCTGTAGGAGCTGCCGCAGGCTGCGATCTTCTGACCCGAACGGCATAACCGACGCTGCCCTCTCCCTGCACCCATAAAAAAAGCGCCGCCATCCCGGCAGCGCTTTTATCAATCCGTTGTTTATTCTTCTTATCCTTCCATCACATCCCGCAACGCATCCAGTTCCGCTTCGCTGAACAAACCAGCGGGGTAGCGCTCGATCATCATCCGGCGCGGATCAGGTTTTCTGATCTGACGCGTTCCATTGGATTTCAACCAGTGCGCCAGGACCTGGAGCGAATCGCTGTTTACTGCCAGGGGATGCAACGCCCGCTCGCTCACTACATTCACTTCGGCGTTCATTTCCGCGCTCTCTCCTGGTGTGTGAGCGGCTAACTTATCCAAGGTTTATGACAGAACATCGCCGTTCTCCCCTCCCTGTTTTGCATCAGGAGAGATACAAGAGCTGTGCCAATGTGTTGCGACGGTCGACAGGCGGAGACAAAAAAGCCCGCAGTCCCAATGGGCTGCGGGCTTTGTGCACGCGGTGAAAGGAAAGAAGATTTATGCAGTCAACTCAGCCTGTTACATCTCCACTCACTCTTTATGCGGCGCAGGCTGCTGTTGGGTAAGGCAGTGGATGTTACCGCCGCCCAGTAACAGTTCGCGTCCAGGCACCATGACCACTTCGTGCTGCGGGAACAGGCTCTGCAAAATCTCTTTGGCAGGGCCGTCCAAAGGATCGTCGAAGCTCGGCGCGATGATGCCGCCGTTGACGATCAAGAAGTTCACATAGGAACCGGCCAGACGCACCGACGGATTGCGCTCCTGGGTACCGTCTACCGGGTCGACACCGGCGCACTCTTCTTCGGTCGCATACAGCGGCCCCGGAATCGGCATCTTGTGCACGGTGAACGGGCGGCCCTTGGCGTCGGTGCTGCTTTGCAGCACGTTCATCGCGGCCTGACAGCGCGGGTAGTTCGGGTCTTGCGGGTCGTCAGTCCAGGCCAGCAATACTTCACCGGGACGCACGTAGCAGCAGAAGTTATCCACATGACCATCGGTTTCGTCGTTGAACAAACCGTCTGGCAGCCAGATGATTTTATCCACAGCCAGATGGGCGCTGAGTACCGCTTCGATGTCAGCACGGGTCAGGTGCGGGTTGCGATTGCGGTTGAGCAGGCATTCTTCGGTGGTGATCAGGGTGCCTTCGCCATCAACGTGAATCGAACCGCCTTCGAGCACGAAGCCCTCGGTGCGATAACGCTGGCTGCGCTCGATTTCGAGGATCTTGCCGCCGACTTGCGAATCACGGTTCCACGGCGAATACAGGCCACCGTCAAAGCCGCCCCAGGAATTGAAATCCCAGTTCACACCGCGGACTTCACCGTTGTTATTGATGACAAATGTCGGGCCCGTATCGCGAACCCAGGCGTCGTCGCTGGACATCTCGACCACACGAATATTCGGCACATCGAGTCGGGCACGGGCGTTTTCGTACTGGCCGGCGGAAACCGCCACGGTCACCGGTTCAAAACGCGCGATGGCCTTGGCCACGGCCACGTGCGCGGCTTGCGCGGGTTTGCCGCCCAGGCGCCAGTTGTCCGGGCGCTCGGGCCAGATCATCCAGGTCTGGGTTTGTGGCGCCCACTCGGCGGGCATGTAGAAGCCGTCGGCGCGCGGGGTGCTGTTTAAAGTGGTCATGCGGTCAGGACTCCAGGGAACCGTCGAGGGTTTTGATCGCATTGTATAGGTTCGGGCGACGATCACGGAACGAACCCCAGGCGCTGCGAATGTGCTCCAGTTCGTCAAGGTCGAAGCGGTGAACCAGTACGCCTTCTTCGGTCTCGCCGAGTTCCTGGACCTTTTCGCCGAACTGGTTGGCGATGAACGAGGAACCGTAGAACGTGATGTCGTAGCCGTCCTGCTCTTCGTTGCCGATGCGATTGCTGGCGATCAGCGGCATCAAGTTCGCGCCAGCATGACCCTGTTGCACCCGCTGCCAGTGGTCACGGGAGGAGATGGTCTTGTCGTGCGGCTCGCTGCCGATGGCGGTCGGGTAGAACAGAATTTCCGCGCCGAGCAACGCCATGCTGCGCGCGCACTCCGGGAACCACTGATCCCAGCAGATGCCCACGCCAATTTTTGCGTAGCGGGTGTTCCACACTTTGAAACCGGTGTCGCCGGGGTTGAAGTAGTACTTTTCGTGGTAGCCGGGGCCGTCCGGGATGTGGCTTTTACGATAAATCCCGAGGTTGGAGCCGTCGGCGTCGATGATCGCGATGCTGTTGAAGCGCGCGCGGCCAGCCAGTTCGTAAAAGCTGATCGGCAAAACCACTTGCAGTTCCCTGGCGACTTTCTGGAAATGCTTGATGGCGACGTTGTCTTCGACCGTGGTCGCCAACTGCAGGTAATCGGCGTTCGGCTTCTGGCAGAAGTACGGTGCCTCGAACAGTTCCTGGATCAGGATGATCTGCGCGCCTTTGGCCGCAGCGTCGCGGACCAGCCTTTCAGCGGTTTCGAGGTTGGCTTCAAGGTCCCAGGAACAGGCCATCTGGGTGGCGGCGACGGTAACGATACGGCTCATGAATCATCTCCGGGCAAGTGCTGTGGGTCGAGTGGGGCATCGACCGATGACAGAAACGGGAAGCGCCGGGCGTGATGAGACGCGTCGCGGCAATGGCGACTTTATATCCGATAAAAATCGGCTTTAAAAGCAATTAATTCCTAGATTTAGAATATTTATACTTTAATCACCGATAATAATCCGTCTTAGGCGATCACCGTAGGAGCTGCCGAGTGCAACGAGGCTGCGATCTTTTGATGCTGCTTTGAAAACAAGATCAAAAGATCGCAGCCTCGTTGCACTCGACAGCTCCTACAGGGAAGTGGACATCCGACTCACAGTCCTTCTGCGAGCACCTTCGCCAGCATGTCGACAAAGAAATCCACGCTCTGGCGCGAGGTGACCATTGGCGGCTTGATTTTGAGAACGTTGAGGAAATCACCGGTCGGCTGCATGAAAATCCCCAACTCCCGCAGACGATCACACAACGCTGTCGTTTCTTCAGTCGCCGGTTCCAGCGTTTCCCGATCGCGGATCAATTCAACGCCCAGATAGAAACCCGAGCCATGCACCGCGCCCACCAGCGGATGGCTATCGATCAACGCTTCCAGGCGCTCCTTGAAATACCCGCCCACCACCTGGGCGTTTTCCCAGAGCTTCTCCTCCTCCATCACATCCAGAACCGCCATGCCGATCTGGCAACTGACCGGGCTACCACCGGCCGATGAGAAGAAATAACCCTCGGCCTCCAGCGCTTCAGCGATTTCCCGGCGGGTGATCACTGCACCCAGCGGCTGGCCGTTGCCCATGCCTTTGGCCATGGTGATGATGTCCGGCACCACGCCTTGCTCTTCGAAGCCCCAGAAGAAGTTGCCCATGCGCCCGTAACCGACCTGCACTTCGTCGGCGATGCACACGCCGCCCTTAGCGCGAACCAACCCGTAGACCTGCTGCAAATAACCCGGCGGCAGCGAGATGCCGCCGGCATTGCCATACACCGGCTCGCAAATAAAACCGGCCAACGGGCGGCCTTGCGCGGTAATTTTCGCAAGGGTGTGTTCAACGCTGCGCACGTAATCCGGCGCACTGTCGGGGCCGCGGAATTCGCCGCGATAGGTATTTGGCGCGGAGACCGGATGCACCCAGTCCGGACGGCTGCTCAGCGCCTTGGGATTGTCGGCAATCGAGGTCGAGACCGCGTCCGCGCCCACCGTCCAGCCGTGATAGGCCTCAAGCACGCTGACGATGTCGCGACCGCCGCTGTAGGCCCATGCCAGACGGATCGCCAGGTCATTGGCCTCACTGCCGCTGTTGACCAGAAATACGCGGTCCATGCCATCGGGCGACAACTTCAGCAGCCGCTCGGAAAACTCGGCAACCGCCGCATAGTTGAACCGCGAGTTGGTGTTGAGCAACGACCACTGCCGGCTCGCCACCGCCGCCATGCGTGGATGGCCGTGACCGAGCACTGCAACGTTGTTGAGCATGTCGAGGTAGGAGCGGCCCTGCATGTCGATCAGGTGATTGCGCCAGCCGCGCTCGATGCGCGGCGGGTCGACGTAGTAGTGCTTTTGCGTGCGGGCAAAACTGGCGTCGCGGCGCGCCAGCAGCGTTTGCGCATCGAGCTCGGCCTCGGCGTCACACGCCAGCCCCAGCAGCGCCGCGGGTGACGGGCACAGCGCTTGCCAGGCCGCCGCGCGAGATGGCGTGCAAAACAACGGCGCATCGAACGCAGCGCCTCGGCACAACTGCACGATCAACGGCCCGCTGACCGTTCCCAGCACCTGGCCTTTGACCAGCGCCGCGCCTGCGTGCAGCGAAGGCTTTACACCCCACAGCCGCACACTCAGTTGCGGGCCATCCAGCTGCAACAGGCCGGGCGCCGGTTGATGGACGACCCCGGCAAACGGCGATTCCACCGCCGTGCCGTCAGGCACTCGCAACTCCACATGCAACGGGCAGGTGTCCGGTTCGCTGGCGCTGTCCGGCTGAGTGCGGGACAAACGGTACTGTCCGTAACGGCTGGCCGCCAAGCCATGCGCCGCAGCCGCTTCACTCAACAGCCGTTGATCGATCCCTGGCTGTTCCCAGTTTCCGGCCTCGAAATGCGGGCTGAGCACCCCCAGGTCAATCAAGGCAAATTCACGCCCCACCAGGCTCGGCAGCAACGGCGCAAAACCTTCGCTGCCGATGTCTGGCAGGCTGTGGCCGACGGCCGTGAGGATCGCCGCTTCCATCAACGCCAACGGCACCGACGTCGCCACGCGGAAAATCTCCCACTCGTGGGTCAGGTTGTCGCGACTGTATTGGTTAGCCGGATCGATGTTCACCTGCTGCTCACCGCTGAGTACCAACACCGCCGCCCGCGCGACGATCAACGGCCACAGCGCCAGCAGCTCTTCATGTTGCAACGGATTGACGGCGTGATACGCCTGGACCGCCGGCACTATGTAGAACGGATCGCCACCGGCATGGTGCAACAGTGCCGCACAAGTGACCGACAGATCAGTAATGCGCCAGGTGCGGATCAGGTCGCCAAAGTCGATCACGCCCTGAAGTTGCCACTGGCGTTGCGAATCGCGCTGCCAGACCACGTTGTCATCGGTGATGTCCATGTGAATGGCCTGCACTGGCAGCTTGCCGACCAACGGCTGCAAATGCCGCTCGGCCTGTTCGGCCACTTGTGCGATCAACACGCGCTGCGCGTCATCTTTAATCACCGGCAGCAGATGCGCGATCAACGCGTTGGCGTGGCGAGCGTCCCATTGCAGGGTGCGTTCAAGGCCCGGATGGTCGAAATCGGCCAGCGCCAGGTCCATTTCACCGCAGAGCCGGCCGAAACCGGCCACCACGGAACCGGGCAGATGGTCCAGATGGGTGAGCGACTGGCCTTCGATGTATTCGAGCAGGCGCACGTGCACGGCTTGTCCACCGACTTCCAGTGAAAGCAGGTCGGAACCCGTCCGGGCCGCAATCACGCGCGGCACCGGTACACCCGAGTGCTGCGCCAGATGCTTGAGCCCGGCGTGTTGGGCTTGCAGTTCCAGCGCCGAATAATCACCACGGCAGATTTTCAGGACGAAACGCCCCTCGTTGCTGTCGACCCGGTAGTTGAGATCCTGCTGACTGCCGAGGGCCTGCAACCTTCCGCTCAGCCCGTAATGCCCCTCGAGCAGCTCAAGCGCTTGCGTCGCAGACACCTGCGGGCTGGGCAAACTGGCGCGATGAATCAACGTGGCGAGCGGCATACAACGACCCCTGAAATGGTATTAGGCGCCTATATCGCCACCGCGTCGGTGGATAATCAACCCCCTGTTAAAGGGGCAAAACTCAAATAGCCGACACAACCCTCTTGCACCACCCCTCTACTGCCGACAAGCTATGCTCATTTGCTTCAATCGTCTTACAGATAAAGGCTGGCCTACATGCGAATTCTCATCACCGGCGGTGCCGGGTTCATTGGTTCTGCCCTGATTCGCCACCTGATCCGACACACAGAGCACGAAGTGCTCAATCTCGACAAACTGACCTATGCCGGCAATCTGGAATCGCTGACCAGCATCGCCACTGACACGCGCTACGAATTCGTCCAGGCCGATATCGTTGATCAGGCGACCGTCAGCGAAGTCCTGGCACGTTTCCAGCCCCACGCGATCATGCACCTGGCGGCGGAATCCCACGTCGACCGTTCCATTGACGGTCCGTCGGATTTCATTCAAACCAATATCGTCGGCACTTACAGCCTGCTGGAAGCAACCCGCGCCTACTGGCAAACCCTGGCCGAGCCGGAAAAAAGCGCGTTTCGCTTCCACCACATCTCCACCGATGAGGTCTATGGCGACCTGCACGGCGTCGATGACCTGTTTACCGAAACGACGCCCTATGCGCCAAGCTCGCCCTACTCGGCGAGCAAAGCGGCCTCCGACCACCTTGTCCGCGCCTGGCAGCGCACCTACGGCCTGCCGGTGTTGCTGACCAATTGCTCGAACAATTACGGGCCGTTTCACTTCCCCGAAAAACTGATCCCGCTGGTGATCCTCAACGCCCTGGCCGGCAAACCGCTGCCGGTCTACGGGAACGGCCTGCAGGTTCGCGACTGGCTGTTTGTCGAAGATCACGCCCGCGCGCTGTTCAAAGTGGTCACCGAAGGCGTGGTCGGCGAGACCTACAACATCGGCGGGCACAACGAGCAGAAGAACATCGACGTGGTACGTGGCATTTGCGCGCTGCTGGAAGAGTTGGCGCCGCACAAGCCTGAAGGCGTCGCGCACTTTGCCGACCTGATCACCTTCGTCCAGGATCGTCCTGGCCATGACCTGCGCTACGCGATCGATGCCAGCAAGATTGAGCGCGAACTGGGCTGGGTGCCCGAAGAGACTTTCGAGACCGGCCTGCGCAAAACCGTTCAGTGGTATCTGGATAATCTGGAGTGGTGCCGTCGCGTTCAGGACGGCAGCTATCAGGGTGAACGACTGGGCGCCATCAACACCAAGGAGTTGCTCGCATGATGAAAGGAATTGTTTTGGCCGGGGGTTCGGGCACACGTCTGCACCCGATCACGCTGGGCGTGTCCAAACAACTGCTGCCGATCTACGACAAACCGATGATCTATTACCCGATCTCGGTGCTGATGCTGGCCGGCATCAAGGAAATCCTGGTGATTTCCACCCCGCAGGACCTGCCGCAATATCGCAACCTGCTGGGCGATGGCAGTCAGTTCGGCGTGCAGTTCAGCTACGCCGAACAGCCTAAGCCGGATGGCCTGGCCCAGGCGTTTCTGATTGGTGAGCAATTCATCGGCAAGAACCCGGTGTGCCTGATCCTCGGCGACAACATCTTCCATGGTCAGCGTTTCAGCGAACAATTGAATAACGCGGTCAATCGCCCGTCAGGCGCCACCGTGTTCGGCTACTGGGTCAAAGACCCGGAGCGCTTCGGTGTGATTGATTTCGACGACGAAGGCCGCGCCCTGTCGATTGAAGAAAAGCCGAAAGTCCCGAAATCCAGCTATGCCGTCACCGGCCTGTATTTCTACGACAACGACGTGATCGAGATCGCCAAGGCTGTGAAGCCGTCGCCACGCGGCGAGCTGGAAATCACCGACGTCAACAATGCCTACCTCAAGCGTGGCGACCTGCAAGTCGAGCGTTTCGGTCGCGGCTTCGCCTGGCTGGACACCGGCACCCACGACAGCTTGCTCGAAGCGTCTCAGTACGTGCAGACCATCGAGCATCGCCAAGGGCTGAAAGTCGCTTGCCTCGAAGAAATCGCCTACGAAAAAGGCTGGATCGACCGCGAACATTTGCTTGAACGCGCCAAGTATTTTGGCAAGACCGGGTATGGTCAGTACCTCTACAAACTGGCTGAGGGTGGACAATGAAGGTGATTGAAACCGCGCTGCCGGAAGTGTTGATCCTTGAGCCCAAGGTCTTCGGCGACGAGCGCGGCTTTTTCTACGAAAGCTTCAACGCCAAGGCGTTCGAAGACGCGACGGGCCTGAAGCGCGAGTTCGTTCAGGACAACCATTCCCGCTCGCAAAAAGGCGTGCTGCGCGGCCTGCACTATCAACTGGAAAACACCCAGGGAAAACTGGTGCGGGTGACCGCCGGTGAAGTGCTGGATGTGGCCGTCGATGTTCGTCGCGACTCGGCGAATTTTGGCCAGTGGGTGGCGGTGCGTTTGTCCGCAGAAAACCGCCGTCAACTGTGGGTGCCGGAAGGGTTTGCCCACGGGTTCGCGGTGTTGAGTGACTTCGCCGAATTTCTCTACAAGACCACCGACTACTACAACCCGTCCGCCGAACGTTGTATCCGTTGGGACGACCCGACCCTCGCCATCGATTGGGAACTGGAAGAAGCCCCGCAACTGTCGGCCAAAGATAAACTAGGCAAAACCTTGCAAGAGATCGATCTGTTTCCATGAGAATTCTTATTAGCGGTCAACATGGACAGGTTTCGAGTGAGTTGCAAAAGCGCCTGGGTGTACTGGGCGAGGTAGTGGTTCCAGGGCGGAGTCAGCTTGACCTGTCTCAACCCGGGCAGATTCGTCAGCAGGTGCGGCAGGTCCGTCCCGACCTGATCATCAACGCCGCCGCGTATACCGCAGTCGACAAGGCTGAAAACGATCCGCTGACCGCGTTCGCGGTCAACGCCGAGGCGCCGGGCATTCTGGCTGAAGAAGCCTTGGCGCTCGGCATTCCGCTGATTCACTACTCCACCGACTACGTGTTCGACGGTCGCAAAAGCGCGCCGTACACCGAAGCCGACGCGACCAACCCGCTGGGCGTTTACGGCCAGAGCAAACTGGCGGGCGAACGGGCTATCAGCGCCGTACAGGGCCAGCACCTGATCCTGCGCACCAGTTGGGTTTACTCGGCCCACGGCCACAACTTCCTGTTGACCATGCAACGTCTGCTGCAAGAAAAACCGGAGATGCGCATCGTTGCTGACCAGATCGGAGCGCCTACCTGGGCCGGCACGATCGCCAACAGCACCCTCGCCCTGATCGAGCGCTGGCAGGCCGGCGAAACTGGCGCCTGGGGCACCTATCACCTGACTGCCCAAGGTGAAACGTCCTGGTTCGGTTTCGCCCAGGCCATTGGCGAAGCGCTGCGCGACCAAGGAAAGCCTTGCGCCAACTTGCTGCCGATTCCGTCCAGCGAATACCCGACACCGGCCGCACGCCCGCTGAACTCGCGGCTGGATTGCTCACTGCTGCTGCGCGAATGGGGCGTCAGTCAGCCGGACTGGCAAACAGCGCTGCGCGAGTGTCTTGCCGGGCAAGCCTAGGCATAATGCGCCTGTACCCCCAGGCGCCTGATGCTCATGACCCCGACCCTCCCCCGCAGACCCCGCTGGCGCAGCCTCGCACTGCTCGCGCTGTGCCTGGCGCCGTTGCTGTGGCCGCTGGAGCACCTGGCCGAGCGTTACTACCGCAGCGAACTGGCGGGGCAGAACCGTCAGACCCTCGACCTGTACGTCGCCAACCTGCTGGGCACCCTGCACCGTTATGAAGTGCTGCCGCAGATCCTCGGCGAACTACCCGCCCTGCGCAGCGTGCTCGGGGCTCCCGACGACGGGGTGACCCAAGGCAACGCCAACCGCCTGCTGAAAAACATCAGCGCGCAGACCGGTGCCGAAGTCATGTACCTGATGGACACCCGCGGCAAGACGCTCGCGGCGTCCAACTGGGACAAACACGACAGCTTTGTCGGCCGCAATTTTTCGTTCCGCCCGTATTTCAGCGAGGCCATGGCCGGACGGCTCGGGCGCTTCTTCGGGCTGGGCACCACTTCGGCCAAACGCGGTTATTTCTTTGCTGCGGCGGTGCGCGACGGCGAGAGAATACTCGGCGTGCTGGTGGTCAAGGTCGACCTCGACCACACCGAAAGCCTGTGGGGCAAAACCCCGGAGCAACTGCTGGTGACCGACCACAACGGCGTGGTCATTCTCACGTCGCGGCCGGAATGGCGGTTCGGCTCGACCCGGCCGTTGACCGATGCCGAGCGCAAGGCGATCACCGCGATTCAACCTTACCCGACCCGTGATCCGCAGCCGTTAAACCTCACCCCCAACGCCTGGCTGACGCAGACCCGGCAGATCGACGAAACCGGCTGGAGCGTCAGCATTCTCGCGCCCCGCACCCTGATCGATCGCCCGGTGCGCACGGTGGTCGCCATCGGTGGTGCGACGCTGCTGGTGTTGATGTTGTTGCTGGGCCTGATGATGCAACGTCGTCGCCACTACCTGGAACGGATCGCCTTTGAAGCCAAGGCTCGCCGGGAGCTGGAGGCCCGCGTAGCCGAGCGCACCAGCGACCTCGAAGGCCTCAACCGCCGCCTGAAACAGGAAGTGCTGGAGCGCGAACACGCGCAGCAGGAACTGGTCCGCGCCCAGGACGATCTGGTGCAGGCCGGCAAGCTCTCGGCGCTCGGCACCATGTCGGCCAGCATCAGCCACGAACTCAATCAACCGCTGGCCGCGATCCGCAGCTACGCGGAAAACGCCGAAGTGCTGCTCGATCATCAGCGCACCGACGATGCGCGGGGCAACCTCAAGCTGATCAGCGAACTGACCGGGCGCATGGCCTCGATCATTGCGCACCTGCGCGCCTTTGCCCGGCGCGACCGCCACGCCCCGGAAAGCGTGGCGCTGCAACCGGCGCTGGATGACGCGCTGGCGCTGTTGGCCAAGCGCCGACGGAGCATGGAAGTGGAATTGATCCGCGACCTGCCGGCGGCGGCGCTGTGGGTCGAGGCCGGCGAAACCCGCCTGCGTCAGGTGCTCGGCAACCTGTTGGCCAACGCCCTCGACGCGCTGACGGAAAAAGGCCCGCCGCGTAAACTCTGGTTGAGTGCCCAATCCACGGCCGAAGGCGTCACTCTGTACATTCGCGACAACGGCCCGGGGTTTTGCATGGAAGCCCTCGGTCGTGCCAGCGAGCCCTTTTACACCACCAAGACCCGCACCCAGGGGCTGGGTTTGGGGCTGGCGATTTGCGAAACGCTGATGCGCGCCTTTGGTGGTGAGCTGTCGTTCGCCAACCACAAGGAAGGGGGCGCCCTGATTACCCTGAAACTGCGCGCCGGCGCACCGGGCGTAAGCCTGCAACCGTCCGAGGACCGAAGTGCATGACCATCGACAACCGCATTCAGGTCGTGCTGATCGACGACGATCCCCACCTGCGTCAAGCCTTGAGCCAGACGCTGGATCTGGCCGGTCTGAAAATCCTCCCGCTGGCCGAAGCCAAGGGCCTGGCCGGGCAACTGGAACGCGACTGGCCGGGCGTGGTGGTCAGCGACATCCGCATGCCCGGCATGGACGGCCTCGAACTGCTGAGCGAACTGCACGCCCAGGACCCGGAGCTGCCGGTGCTGCTGATTACCGGGCACGGCGATGTGCCGCTGGCAGTGCAAGCGATGCGCGCCGGGGCGTATGACTTCCTCGAAAAACCCTTCGCCAGCGATGCGTTGCTCGACAGCGTACGCCGCGCGCTGGCGTTGCGCCGGTTGGTGCTGGACAACCGCAGCCTGCGCCTGGCTCTCAGCGATCGCAACCAATTGAGCACCCGCCTGGTCGGCCAATCGGCGCCGATGTTGCGCCTGCGCGAGCAGATCGGTGCGTTGGCGGCGACCAAGGCCGACGTGCTGATCCTCGGCGAAACCGGTGCCGGCAAAGAAGTCGTGGCCCGGGCGCTGCACGATTTATCCAGTCGGCGTAACGGCCCGTTCGTGGCGATCAACGCCGGAGCGCTGGCCGAATCGGTGGTGGAAAGCGAATTGTTCGGACATGAGCCGGGGGCTTTTACCGGCGCGCAAAAACGCCGCATCGGCAAGTTTGAATTCGCCAATGGCGGCACGCTGTTCCTCGATGAAATCGAAAGCATGAGCCTGGACGTGCAGGTGAAATTGCTGCGCTTGCTGCAAGAGCGGGTGGTCGAGCGTCTGGGCGGCAATCAGCTGATCCCGCTGGACATCCGCATCATCGCCGCGACCAAGGAAGACCTGCGTCAATCTGCCGATCAGGGCCGCTTCCGTGCCGACTTGTATTACCGCCTGAACGTCGCGCCGCTGCGCATTCCCCCATTGCGCGAACGCGGTGAAGACGCGCTGATGTTGTTCCAGCATTTTGCCGATGAAGCCAGCGCCCGCCACGGCTTGCCGCCCCATGAACTGCAGCCGGGGCAACGCGCCTTGCTGCTGCGACACACCTGGCCGGGTAACGTGCGCGAATTGCAAAACGCTGCCGAACGCTTTGCCCTCGGCCTGGAACTGGCGCTGGACAACAACGCGCCCGATGGCGGGGCCGGCACGATGGTCGAAGTGGTCAGTGGCGGCTTGAGCGAGCAGGTGGAAAATTTCGAGAAATCGTTGATTGCCGCCGAACTGACGCGCTCGCACGGCTCCGTACGCAGCCTCGCCGAAGCCCTCGGCATTCCGCGCAAAACCTTGCACGACAAACTGCGCAAGCACGGGCTGAACTTCGCCGACAGCGGCGCCAGCCACACTGATGAACTCGACTGAGCCGTCACTTCAACCTAGAGGCCCCTCATGAATCGCGACAGTCGTCACCTGGAATCAGTTCTGCACCGCGACATTCCCCTGACGCAGGCCATGGGCGTCAAAGTGCTCGACTGGCATGACCGGCAACTGCGTTTGCACCTGCCGCTGGAAGCCAACGTCAATCACAAGAGCACCATGTTCGGCGGCAGCTTGTATTGCGGCGCCGTACTGGCGGGTTGGGGCTGGCTGCATTTGCGCCTGCGCGAGGAAGGGATCGAAGACGGGCACATCGTGATCCACGAAGGGCAGATCAGCTACCCGCTGCCGGTGACCATGGACGCCATTGCGATCTGTCAGGCACCGAGTGAAGCGGTGTGGAAAAAGTTTCTGGCGATGTATCAGCGCTATGGACGAGCGCGGTTGACGTTGCATTCGCGGATTGTGAATGCCGAGAGCGATGAAGAAGCCGTGAAATTTTCCGGGCAATTCGTGTTGCACCGGTAACGCAAAAAATCGCAGCCTCGTTGCACTCGACAGCTCCTACGGGTAGGAGCTGTCGAGTGCAACGAGGCTGCGATCCGTTGACTTTCAGGCCCGAGCCAACGCCAACAATTTTTGGCGCCAAGCTGCTTTAGCCGGCAATGCCAGAAAAAACTCGTTGCGCAAAGATTCCCGCGCCGGATAGCTGAACGGCACACCACTCAACTCGACAACCTCGCCACCCGCGCCTTCCAGAACACCCTGCGCCGCCGCCGTGTCCCATTGCGAAGTCGGTGCGAGTCGCGGATAACAATCCGCCGCGCCTTCCGCCAGCAGACAAAATTTCAGCGAACTACCAATATTGGCCAGTTGCAGCTCACCGAGGCTGTCACTCAACCCGGCCAGCAAGCGCTCCTGCTCGGGGCTCGAATGTCGGCGGCTGGCGACCACGGTGAAAGCCTCACCGGCTGGCGGCAGTTCGCGAACATGGATCGGCAGCGGCTCGTCACCTTTATCGCCTCGCCATGCGCCCAGCCCGGCACCCCCGACGTAGTAGCGTCCGTTGGTCGGCATCGACACCACGCCAAACACCACGCGGCCCTGCTCGATCAAAGCAATATTGACGGTAAATTCTTCGCTGCCGGCGATGAACTCCTTGGTGCCGTCCAGAGGATCGACCAGCCACCAGCGCTGCCACCCGGCGCGCACGCTCTGAGGAATGTTGGCGTCTTCTTCGGACAACACCGGAATACTCGGGTCCAGTGCGGTCAGCCCGGCCAGGATCAAATGATGAGCCGCCAGATCAGCGGCGGTCACCGGGGAGTCATCCGCCTTAGCGGTCACCGCCGTGCCGGTACGCCAAAACGGCAGGATCGCGTCGCCAGCCTTCAACGCCAGCTCGATCACCGGCGCCATCAACGGATTAGGGAAATTCATGGCAGGAACACCCCGCGCTGAGTCAATAAGTCACGGGCCAGGTACAACGCCGCCAAGGCGCGGCCTTCGGTGAACCTCGGGTTCTGCGCCAGCGCCGACAACTCTCGCAAATTGACCTTGTCCACGCCCATCGGCTCAGGCTCGTCACCTTCAAGACGTTCTTCATAGAGATCGGTGGCCAGTACCACCTGGATTTTCTGACTCATGTAACCGGGCGACAGCGACAACTCGGTCAAATGCTCCAACTGTCGCGCGCCATACCCGGCTTCTTCCTTGAGCTCGCGCTCCGCCGCAGCCAGCACGTCTTCGCCCGGCTCGATCAAGCCTTTGGGCAGTGACATTTCGTACTCATCGGTGCCGCCGCAATATTCCTCAACCAGCACCGCGTGATCCGAATCGAGCATCGCCACGATCATCACCGCGCCATACCCGGCGCCCTTGCCCACCAGGCGCTCATAGGTGCGCTCTACGCCATTGGAAAAGCGCAATTTCAGCTCTTCGACGCAGAACAAACGGCTGGTGGCGACGATTTCGCGGGCGAGTATGGTGGGTTTCTGGCGCATGAAGAGCTCCTGGACGTGAACGCGTTACTATACCCGGCCTATCCTCATTGTTGACCCCGGATATTTTTTTACCGCTGGAGAAGTTTTTTATGTCACTGCTGCCATGGCGCGACATCGACACTGTTCTGCTGGACATGGACGGCACGCTGCTGGACCTGCACTTCGACAACCATTTCTGGCTGGAACATTTGCCCCAGCGTTATGCCGAGTTGCACGGGGTGAGCCGGGCCATGGCCGAAATGGAACTGCAGCCGCTGTTTGAGCGCAACGCGGGTCAGTTGCAGTGGTATTGCCTGGATTTCTGGAGCGCCGAATTGAAGTTGCCGGTGCGTGAATTGAAACTGGAAACCGCGCACCTGATCGCGTTGCGCCCGGATGCGGACACGTTTCTGGAGGCGATCAAACAGGCTGGCAAACGTGTGGTGATGATCACCAATGCGCACCGTGATTCACTGTCATTGAAGCTGGAAAGAATTGAACTGGCGCCTTACTTCGAACGGTTGATCAGCTCCCACGATTACGGTTTCCCCAAGGAGAATCCGCAGTTCTGGCAAGCATTGCAGGCGGATATCGGTTTCGATCCGGCACGCAGCCTGTTTATCGATGACACGTTGCCAATATTGCGCAGTGCGCGGGATTTTGGCGTGGTGCATCTACTGGCCGTGCGCGAGCCGGACAGCCGCAAGGGGCCGAAGGACACTGCTGAATTTGCGGCGGTGGTCGATTATCGCGAGCTCATTGCAGGGCTTTGATCCCCTGTAGGAGCTGCCGCAGGCTGCGATCTTTTGATCTTGATCTTCGGTAGGTCCAAAGCCATCAGATCAAAAGATCGCAGCCTGCGGCAGCTCCTACGGCCTCACATTATTCGGGAATCCGCAACGACTGCCCCGGATAAATCTTGTTCACATCCTTGAGCATCGGCTTGTTGGCCTCGAAGATCTTTTGATACTTGTTGGCATCGCCATACACGCGCAATGAGATCGCACTGAGAGTGTCGCCTTTTTCGACAACGACGAATTTCGCCGCCACGACCACGGGGCCCGTTACGGTGATCTGGTCTTCAACACCACTCACGCCAGCCACGTTCCCCAGCGAGAGCAGGATCTTTTCTTTCTCTTCCTGGGTCGCGGCCTCGCCACTGGCGATGACTTTATCGCCCTCGACCTTCACCTGAATCTTCGAAGTATCGATGCCCGTCAGCGCATCCTTCACATGCTTGGTCAGCGCCTCGCTGTTAGCTTCGGCCTTGTCCGGCGTCAGCGCATCAAGGATTTTTTCACCGGCTTCTTTGAGAAAACTGAAAAGGCTCATCGTGTGCTCTCCATGGAATAAAGGTTGTCCAGACACGAAAGCCTAGACCAAGGTTGCAACACACGGTTCCCACCCGACCAATGACGCCGCTGACTCCCAGGCGCTAGAATCCTGACCTGACCGCGCCCTGGAGCGAAGATGGACATCAAGCAGCTGAAATTCCTCATCGCCCTCGACGAAACCCGGCACTTCGGCCAGGCCGCCGCGCGCTGTCACATCACGCAACCGACCCTGTCCATGCGCCTGCGCAGCCTTGAGGAAGAACTCGAGTTGCCGTTGGTCAACCGGGGGCAGCGTTTCGAGAGTTTCACCGCGCCCGGCGAGCGAGTGTTGGCCTGGGCCCGCACGGTGCTGGCGGCCTATGACGGTTTGCAGGCTGAAGCCGCTGCCTGTCGCGGTAACCTGGTCGGCACGTTGCGGCTGGGCGTGGTGCCATTGTCGAGCTTCGATCCAGTGCCGCTGATGCAACGCCTGCACCGTGAACACCCAAACTTGCGTTTCGAACTCTCGGCGCTGAGCTCCGAGCAGATTCTCGAACAGCTGGCAAACAATCGCCTGGACCTTGGCGTGTCGTACCTGGAGCGGCTGGACGCCGAACGCTTCGATTCCCTGGCCTTCAGCGAAACGCTGATGGGCCTGCTTTACGATCAGCGCTTCTTCACGTTCAGTGAGGCGCCGCTGAGCTGGGAGTCGTTGATTGAACTGCCATTGGGCATGCTCACCAGCGGCATGCATTTCCGCCAGTCCATCGACCATAACTTCCACAGCCGCGGCCTCACGCCCCAGCCGCTGTTGCAGACCGATGCCGTGCATCAATTGTTACAGGCGGTGCACGGCGGTTTGTGTTGCGCCGTGATGCCACTGGACGGCGGACTCGAAAACCTCACCGACCATTTGCGTCTGCAACCAATCGAAAACGCCCAGACCCTCGGTCGACTGGGGCTGATCATGCGTCGCAGCGCGCCTCGATCGGCGCTGGCGGAAGCCTGTTTCGCGATCTATCAACAATCAACGGCAAAGTCTTGATCGACGCCATCTATCGGCAGATCAGTATTAGCGATTAGACGCGACAACTTGACGCGCATAGGCTTAAAGCTGACCAAACCGTCGGTGATGCCTCATGAACGCCAAGCGCCCTGTCAGCGCGGCGCCAGCCCTCGAAACGCCCGCGCCCACCGCCAGCCAGACGTACAGCTACAGCAACCTCCAGTACTCCGAATCGGACAGCACCGCGCTGGCCGAGGAAGTCGCGCTGGCGATTGCCTATAACGGCATCAGTCAGGCTGTCATGCTGATAACGCCGACGGACCTGGAAGACTTCATCGTCGGGTTCAGCCTCGGGAGCGGCATCATCGAAGACGCCTCCGAGATTTATGACCTGCAACTCAGCGGGTCCGGGTCGGCGCAGTACGCGCAAGTGACCATCGCCAACCGCGCCTTCTGGAACCTCAAACAGCAGCGTCGGCAACTGGCCGGCACCAGCGGTTGCGGGCTCTGTGGCGTGGAAGCGGTCGAGCAGGCGTTGCCGGACCTCAAAGTGTTGCCCGGTGCGCCGTTGCCACCCGCCGAATGGCTCGACGGTTTACGCCACCGCATCAGCGCTTTCCAGCCACTGGGCCAGCATAGCGGCGCGGTGCATGCGGCGGTGTTCATGAATGGTCAGGGTGAGTTGTTGCTGGGCCGTGAAGACATTGGCCGGCACAACGCGCTCGACAAGCTGATCGGCGGGCTGATCCGGCAAAAAATCCCGACCTCCGGCGGCCTGGCCATCGTTACCAGCCGATGCAGCCTCGAATTGATCCAGAAAGTGCTGCGCGCGGGCATCCAGACCCTCGTCAGCCTTTCATCCCCCACGGGCCTTGCCGTGCAATGGGCCCGCCGTCACAACCTGAACCTTATCCATCTGCCTCAGAAGAATGCGCCGCGGGTCTATAGCCCAGCGTTGGAGAATCAAGCGTGAGTCAACACCGTCAAGCCGACCAGAAACCCGTCCCCCGCTACAAGCCTTACAAAGGCCCGGCCGGTGGCTGGGGCGCCCTGATCAGCGTCGCCCAGGCCTGGTTGACCAGCGACAATGCGCTGAAAAACCTGCGCATCATGCTCAAGACCAACCAGAACGGCGGCTTCGACTGCCCCGGTTGTGCGTGGGGCGATTCGCCGGAAAAGGGCATGGTGATGTTCTGCGAGAACGGCGCCAAAGCGGTGAACTGGGAAGCGACCAAACGGGCTGTCAACCCGGCATTCTTCGCCAAACACAGCGTCACCTCGTTGCTGGAACAGAGCGACTACTGGCTGGAATACCAGGGCCGTCTGACCGAGCCGATGAGCTATAACGCCGAAACCGATCGCTACCAACCTATCAGCTGGGATGACGCCTTCGCTCTGATCGCCCGGCATCTTCGCGGTTTGTCGAGCCCGGATCAGGCTGAGTTCTACACTTCGGGGCGTGCCAGCAACGAGGCGGCTTTCCTCTATCAATTGTTCGTGCGCGCCTATGGCACCAACAATTTCCCCGACTGTTCGAACATGTGCCACGAGGCCAGCGGTGTCGCGTTGGCGCAGAGCGTTGGCGTCGGTAAAGGCACCGTGACCTTCGGCGACTTCGAACACGCCGATGCGATATTCGTCTGGGGCCAGAACCCGGGCACCAATCACCCACGGATGCTCGAACCGCTGCGTGAAGCGGTGAAACGCGGCGCTCAGGTGGTGTGCGTCAACCCGTTGAAAGAGCGCGGCCTCGAACGCTTCCAGCATCCGCAACACCCGATCGAAATGCTCACCAACGGCGACAAACCGACCAACACCGCGTACTTCCGCCCTGCCTTGGGCGGCGACATGGCGGTACTGCGCGGCATGGCAAAATTCCTGCTGCAATGGGAGCGCGATGCGCAGAAGTCCGGTGAGCCCGCCGTGTTCGATCACGATTTCCTCAATGAGCACAGCGTCAACGTCCTGGAATACCTCGGCGCCGTCGATGACACCCCGTGGGAACAGATCGTCGAGCAGTCCGGCCTGACCCTGCTGGAAATCGAGCAAGCGGCGCGCATGTACGCCAAAGGCAAGAACGTGATCATGTGCTGGGCGATGGGCATCACCCAGCATCGCCACTCGGTGCCGACCATCCAGGAAATCGCCAACCTGATGCTGCTGCGCGGCAACATCGGCCGGCCGGGCGCCGGTCTGTGCCCGGTGCGGGGTCACAGCAACGTGCAGGGCGACCGCACGATGGGCATCAACGAGCGTCCACCGGTGGCGTTCCTCGATTCCCTGGAGCGGCGCTTCCAGTTCAAGGTGCCACGCGAAAACGGCCACAACGTGGTCGAGGCGATTCATGCCATGGCCGACGGCCGTGCAAAAGTCTTCATCGGCCTCGGTGGCAACTTCGCCCAAGCGACGCCGGACAGTTCGCGCACCTTCCAGGCGCTGAGCAACTGCGACCTGACCGTGCAGATCAGCACCAAGCTCAACCGCAGCCATTTGGCCCACGGTAAGGACGCGCTGATCCTGCCGTGCCTGGGCCGTACCGACATCGACCTCCAGACCGAGGGCGCGCAAGCGGTGACCGTGGAAGATTCGTTCAGCATGGTCCACGCCTCCAACGGCCAGTTGCAGCCGCTGTCGAACCAGATGCGCTCGGAGCCTGCGATTATTGCCGGCATCGCCGCCGCGACCCTGGGCAGCAAACCGGTGGACTGGCATTGGCTGGTGGCGGATTACGCGCGCATCCGCGACCTGATCGCCGACACCATCCCGGGGTTCAAGGACTTCAACGAGAAGATCAAGAACCCGGGTGGTTTCTACCTCGGCAACAGCGCCGGCGCTCGCCGCTGGAACACACCGTCGGGGCGCGCCAATTTCCGTGCGAATATCTTGCCGAAAGATTTGGTGCATGAGCGCACACGCGCCACCGGCGTGTTGCCGGACCTGATCATGCAATCGATGCGCTCCCACGATCAGTACAACACCACCATTTACGGGCTGGATGACCGTTATCGCGGGGTAAAGGGGCAGCGCGATGTGTTGTTCGTGAACGAGGCGGACATCATTCGACTGGGGTTCAAACCGGGGCAGAAGGCGGATATCGTTTCAATCTGGGACGACGGCCGCGAGCGTCGGGTGAAGGGCTTCACGCTGTTGGCGTTTGATATCCCTGCGGGGCAAGCGGCGGCTTACTATCCGGAAGTGAATCCGTTGGTGCCGCTGGAAAGCACCGGGGATGGCAGCCATACGCCAACGTCAAAGTTTGTGGCTATCCGGCTGGAAGCGGCGAGTGACTCAGGGCTCATCATGGCTAAGTCGGCTTAAATCTTTGCCTGCTCTGGCCTCATCGCGGGCAAGCCCGCTCCCACAGGATTCGTGTTTTGAACACGTCATCTGTGATCGACAGAAAACCCTGTGGGAGCGGGCTTGCCCGCGAAGAGGTCGGGTCAGGCGCCATCAATCCCGGCAGGATTCAAACTTTCCAATCGCCCACAAAAAAGGCCGTTTTTTCACAAAAACGGCCTGTCCGAAGTAGCTAAAGACCGGCGAAAAACAGTTAAGTTCCGCCCAAAAAACAGTAACTTATAGAATTGTGTACAAGTCGTGTTACTCGTCGGATTTCGATTGTCACCGGCACGACACAGCCTCAGGATCGCGCCGTCATCCCCTTGAGGTTCCTCTATGAAGTTCTCCTCGATTCTCTTGTTGTCCCTTGGCCTGGTCAGTGGCTTCGCTTCTGCCGGAGGCACCACCGAAGCAGGTGTGGGCGGCGCATTGGGCGGGGTTTTGGGCTCGGTCGTCGGTCAATCGTTAGGCGGCAACACAGGTTCAACCATTGGTGCAGCCCTGGGCGGCGCCGGTGGTAGCGCAGTCGGCGCAGACAAACGCAGCCGTGGCGAAGCAGCCATTGGCGGTGCGTTGGGCGCAGCAGGCGGTAACGTGGTCGGCCGCAGCATGGGCGGCACCACCGGCAGCCTGATCGGCTCCGCAGCAGGCGGCGGCGCCGGTGGTGCGCTGGGTAACTATATGGGTAACAAGAGCGATGACGACGACAATGATCGTGGTCGTGGCGACCGCCGTCATTACCGGGATGGTCACCATGACCGTGGCCACCATTACGGCCACCGCAAACACAAACACAAATACAAACATCGCTACCGCGACTGAGGCTTGAATCGCCTCGTTACCGATAGATAGAAAATCGCAGCCAAAAGGCTGCGATTTTTTTTGCCGGTCAAACCACCAGACGCTCCAACGCCCCCCGTAAACCGGCAGGAATCGACACCGGCTGATTAGAGGCACGATCCACAAACACATGCACGAAACGCCCCGCCGCGCAGGCATCATCTTCACCGGCCTTGAATACCGCCAGTTCGTACTGCACCGAGCTGTTGCCGAGCTTGCCCACGCGCAGGCCGATTTCAATGCGGTCCGGGAAAGCGATGGAAGCAAAGTAATCGCACGCCGAACTCACCACAAACCCCACCACGTCACCCTCATGGATATCCAGACCGCCGACTTCGATCAGGTAGGTGTTCACTGCCGTGTCGAAGAAGCTGTAATAGGTGACGTTATTGACGTGACCGTAGGCGTCGTTGTCGTGCCAGCGCGTAGTGATGGGCTGGAAGTGTGGGTAGTCGGTGCGTTGAGGCATCAGCGTCGATTCCTGAAGTTGGATGACCAGTCTAAGGTTTAAACCGCGTTATCGTTCTTCGCGAGCAGGCTCGCTCCCACAGTTGATCTTCACAGAGCCCGAGATCCCTTGTGGGAGCGAGCCTGCTCGCGAAGGCGTCATCACAGACGCACATAATTCACCTGTCAGTAAACCCCTTGCCCACCGCAGCCAACTCGCCTATCAACCGAGCAGGTTGCCAGTGATCACCCTGCCTGGTTTCCAGCGCCAACAACCGCTGATGAATATCCGCCAACCCTTGCTGGTCCGCCCAGGCCATCGGCCCGCCCTTGTCCGCCGGAAAGCCATAGCCATTGAGGTACACCAGATCGATGTCGTGCGCCGATTCGGCAATGCCTTCCTGGAGGATTTTCGCGCCTTCGTTGACCAGTGCCAGCAAGCAACGCTCCAGAATCTCCTCAGCCCCGATATCGCGACGCTGGAAGCCCAGCCCTTCGCTGACCTGCAAAACCAGCGCATCAACATCCGCATCGTGCTCAGCCTGACGACTGCCCGCTTCGTAGTGGTAATAACCGTTGCCGCTCTTCTGCCCAAAACGACCCAGCTCGCACAGGCGGTTATCAACCTGTACTTCCGGAGCATCCTGCCCTTTGCCCGCCAGATCCCGGGCGCGCCACTCCAGATCGATGCCGACGACGTCGTACATGCGAAAAGGCCCCATGGCGAAACCAAAACCTTGCAACGCCGCATCGACCTGATGTGGATAAGCACCTTCGAGCAGCATCTTGCGGGCTTCGAGCACATATGGATGCAGCATGCGATTGCCGATAAAACCGTGGCAGTTACCCGACACCACACTGACTTTGCCCATGCGCTTGCCCAATGCCAGTGCTGCATCGAGCACCGCCGGCGCAGTCTGTGCGCCGCGAACGATTTCCAGCAGTTTCATGATGTGCGCCGGGCTGAAAAAATGCAGGCCCAGGACTTGCTGCGGGCGGCGCGTGACGGCGGCAATTGCGTCGATATCCAGCGCCGAGGTGTTGCTGGCCAGAATGGCTTCGGGCTTGAGCAGGTCATCCAGCTCGCGGAAAATTTTCTGCTTCAGTTCCAGGTTTTCGTAAACCGCTTCAATCACAAGATCGACAGCGTGAATCGCCGCGTAATCCGCAGCCGCCGTGACCCGTGCTATGCGCGCATCAGCTTCATCCTGATCAATCCGGCCCTGACGCACATTGTGCGCGTATGTCTCAGCCACCGAGGCCAGCGCCTGCGCAAGCATCTGCGGATTGTTATCGACCCACTGCACCGGCACCCCGGCATTGGCCAGGCACATGACAATGCCACGACCCATGGTGCCCGCGCCGATCACGGCAGCGCGCTGAATGTTGAACGGTGTCTGGCTCATAGTTGTTCTCTTGTTGGCGATCCAAAGACAACCCCCACCATAATCAGCCACCGCGCATTTTTGAAATTTATTCCTGTGATGGGGGACATTCAGCGCATGGATGCGCCGGACCCCCCCCCGACAAACCAACGTAGGAGCTGCCGAAGGCTGCGATCTTTTGATCTTCGGCGGCGCAGATCAAAAGATCGCAGCCTTCGGCAGCTCCTACGGGTTAGAGGTGTAACTGGGACCAGGCTCGGACTTCGCCATACGGATACTCCTCCAGCGCCGCAAACCCCGGAATCGATCGGGCCTTGAGCTTGGTAAACAGCGGCACGCTGATCCCGCACAAAAACTGGGTCACCCGCTCAGCGGAGGGAACACCGCCCGTGTGCAGTTGATGCTTGTGGATAAAATCAGCGCACAGCGCTGCAAAATTCTTATCCACAAGCGCTGGCAACTCCGGTGGCTCGGGGAGGCGCGCCACATTCCCGTGACACACCGAACAATGCCCGCACTGCTGCGGCGCGTTTTCATCGCCGAAATACGCGGCAAGGCGCTGTCCGAGGCAATGGTCGGTGGCGAACAAATCCAGCATGGCGTGAATTCGCGCGACCTCGGTGCGTTCGTGGCGGGCGAAACAATCGTGCAGTTCGGCACTCAGCGCCTGACTGTCGAAGTCCGTCTTCAGCAGGCTGTAGACCTCGGTCATTTGCTTGCTTTCCAGTTCGATCCAGCCTTTCTCCTGGAAATAATCCAGCGCCTTGACCACCCGATTGCGCTCGGCTTGATGCTGTTCGTACAGCGCGTCGAAATTCACCGTGGCCCAGGTCCGCGCTCGCGGGGAGGTCCGAATGATCGCGGCAACAAAATCTTTACGCTCGCCCTCGAATCGGGCCAGCAAATCTTCCGGTTCCTGCAAATACTTGAAGCGGTACTCAGCGTAATAGGCGTAACGCGGCGCGATGATCCCGCGCAGCTCCAACTGCACCAGCAAAGTCTTGAGCGGCAATTGGCGGATGTTGCTCTGGTCCGTCAGCGGCCCTAACAGAAGTTCCCACTGGCCCTCGGGCGCGGCGGCGCGCAATTCGTCGAGCACGTAGAGGATGCCTTCCAGCTCCGGTGTGTCGCCGTAGACGAAGTTCTCCAGTACATTGAGGCTGTCGCGGTTAGCCAACACCAGGCAGTCCGACGGTAGCCCGTCACGCCCTGCGCGGCCGATTTCCTGGCTGTAGTTTTCGATGGATTTGGGCAGGTCGAAATGCACCACGTTGCGAATGTCGCTCTTGTCGATGCCCATGCCGAAGGCAATGGTGGCGACGATGCAATTGGACTGCCCGCCCATGAACCGCTTCTGGATGCCTTCGCGTTTTTCGTGTGGCAAGCCGGCGTGATAAGCCTCGGCCTGGATGCCATTGCGCTCCAGGTGCTCGGCAATGTGTTCGGCGGTTTTTTGCAGGGTGACGTAAACGATGGCCGGTTGGTCCGGACGCTGTTTCATCCATTCGACAAGACGTCGGCGTTTATCCTGCCCGCGCACCGGTTCCACCAGCAAATTGAGATTCGGCCGGTAGAAACCGGTGGTGATCACGTCTTCGGCAGCGATGGCGAACTTCGCCTCCATGTCGGCGATCACTTTCGGCGTCGCGGTGGCGGTCAGCAGTAGTGCCTGAGGAATGTTGAACTGACGCTGATAGTCGGGGAGTTTCAGGTAGTCGGGGCGGAAGTTGTGGCCCCACTCCGAGATGCAATGTGCCTCGTCGACCACCAGCAATGAGATGGGCACCTGCTGCAAGAAATTGCGGAAACGCTCGTTCTTCAGACGCTCAACCGAAACCATCAAAATCTTCAATTCGCCGGACCTGGCGCGGGCCATCACCTCATTTGCGTCATCGCGACTCTGCGCCGAATCGATACTGCCCGCCGCAATGCCGTGTCGTTGTAGAAACGCCAATTGATCCTGCATCAACGCCAGCAATGGCGAGACCACCAGCGTCAGGTGCGGCAGCAACACCGCCGACAACTGGTAACACAGGGATTTGCCCGAACCCGTGGGAAAAATCGCCGCTGCCGAGCGTCCAGCCAGCACCGCGCTGATCGCCGCCTCCTGGCCGGGCCGAAACTGTGGATAACCAAAAACCTGTTCCAGGGTGTGGTGCATAAGCTGTCACTCCGTTGACCGCTGCGAAGCCCAAAGCCTAGCCGGTGATCGCAGCGAGTCGAGAAAAGGTCGGGGGCAAAAACGATACGGGATGATACAGCGGATGGCGGGGGGTAGTTTGCAGGGCTTGAGGAATGAGCGGCTTTTCAGATTGCTATCGCGAGCAAGCTCGCTCCCACTTTCAAGTTTCAGGAACTCAGAATCTGTGTACGACCTAAAAACCCTGTGGGAGCGAGCTTGCTCGCGATGACGCCAGCCCAATCACCACAATAATCTTGAAATCACTCAGGGCACCAACACCGCCACCCGCAGCTGCTCATTCAGCGCCAGCTCATGAAACACCCGGCTCTTGCTCGCCCACTCCGCATGAGCCGGGCTGATTTCACCGGTGAACGCCGCCGCCAACTGACGCAAATCAACAACGCTTCGTACACGCGGGCAGAATGGTTCGCCGTCGCAGTTCTGGCTGGCATTGCGGTAGGTGGTCAGCAACCGATCCCACAAGCCGTCACGCACCTGTCGCACAGACTTAAGCGTGACCACCTGCACGCCCAGACGCTGTTTCAGCCCCTGCTCGTCAAGCATTTCGCTGGCCAGCAGCGCCTTGCCGAACATCAGCACCTCGGCGCGAGCAGCGGTGTCCATGTTCGCCTGAGTCGTAAGAGCGTTCGGCCAACCGGTGCGGTCCAGGCTGGCCCGCACCATCGAGTTACCCGCGTCAGCCGCGCCAGTCAAACGACAAGCGCCCATCCATAACAACAAAACCGAGGCCAAACGTAGCCAGTGCATGCCTAATTCCCTTTAAGTGCTTACCCAGGCATTTTCGAAACGCCCTACAGATTCTGGCGCGCACCATACAGAGGTTTGCTACGGCGCGTCTGAGAAACCAGTGGGAAATTTCACCTATAGGGGTTTAGGTGTGAAAAACCCCGGTAAACACGTAGGGCCATTCCCCAAAACCCAGTAAAAACCCCTACGAAAACTGTCGGTTTCGGCCGTCTTGCCGCAGAACGTCACTGCCTTCATAGTTTTCGCCGCGGCTGGGACAGTACGTCGGCCTGCCCGACTTTCAAAAGGACTGACTCAGATGCAAGACCGCTATCGCCCACTTAAAAGCAGCTACAGCGACACCCCGGTTCTGGTCATCGACACTGAGGCCGACCCCCACGAAATCCTCGACGCCGCCCGCCAACGCATCCGCGCCGCCAGCGACCTGCTCGAAACCTTGTATTGCCTATGTTTCAAACAAGCAGACGCGAGCGACATCCCAAACCTCATCAGCGCCCTTTACCTGCTGACCCAGGACGGCCAAGAACTCCTCGAAATCGCCCGACAACGCCTGCCGAAAATCCCTACAAGCGAATGAACACCACAACCCCTTGTGGGAGCGAGCCTGCTCGCGAAGAACGATAACGCGGTGAACCTGACTACCGCATTTCGACTGGAGATAAATCCGTAGGCAACGCCCTTCCCAAGCTTCATCCCGGTCCTACAACAGAAGACTCTTCGTTGCCTATCGCTAACCGGTGATTCATATCTATAGTCGGGCTGTCGCTGCCAATCAGCGACCGGGCTTGGTCACCCGAATAGAGAGGACTCACTTTCCCGTTAAGCAGAGGTGTTCTTCAGTGACCACATTAAATCCGTTTCCAAGCCGCTACCGCCCACTCAAAACCAACCTGACCGATACCCCAGCCCTGATCATCGACACAGAAGCCAACCCGCAAGACATCCTCGAAGCCGCCCTCCAGCGTGTCCGAGCCTCCAGCGAACTGCTCCGAACCCTGCACTGCCAATCCTTCGAGCAAGGCGATCTCGAAGACATCCCCCACATCACCCACGCGCTCTACCTCTTGGCCCAAGACGTCTGCGACCTGCTCACAGTTGCCCAACAACGCATGATGGGCTGGAAAGCCCGCGCCTGCGGAGCGCGGGTGATCTACTACCATTTCGTCTCGGCATCGCAGATCGCCTTGTTGATGATCTACCCTAAAAATGAACAACAAGACCTGACCGCCGAAGAACGCAAAGCGTTAAAAGCCGTCATCGAACACTGGAGATAACCATGAGCAGGTTTTTTGATGAGCTGATGGAAAGCGTGCAACAGATGGACGAGATCGTACGGGGCGAGCGTCGACCTTCCCGCGAATTTCATGTTGATGCGTTGCAAGTCAAAGAAATCCGTAAAGCCACCGGCTTGACTCAGGCTAAGTTCGCAGCGTTGATCGACGTCCAACTCGGCACTCTGCGCAACTGGGAGCAAGGACGTCGCGAACCGACAGGGCCAGCCAAAGCCCTGCTGAAAGCCATTCATAATGATCCTGTCCATGTGTTGAATGCGTTAGCCGGTTGAACATGCCGTTCGATTCTACCTTCGTCGTCCATTGCCGATGGTTTTCGCTCTAGACCTGCCGCAAAATCGGGCCCAGAACGCCCCATCGGCAAGCCCTTACTGACGATGCACCATGAACCTCGCCCCCAATTTCCCCGACGACCACACCATGCAGCTGCTTATGCAGTTGCTGCACGAGGAGCTCGGCCTGCCCGAACGCAAAACCATCAGCCTCACTACCTCGATCAACTTCGATTGGGGCTGCGACGGCGCTGAAGCGCGGCACCTGGTGGAAGCACTGGAAGAACAGTTCGGGGTCGACTTCGGGGACTACGATGCCTATCGCTACTTTCAGCCGGAAGGGTTTGATGCGCTTCTCAAGCGAAGGGCAAAGGGGCGTGGCGACAAAATCCTACTCACCATCGGCATGCTATACCAAGCGGTGAAGTCGCAACGCTGGGATACCCAAACGCTTGAAAGCCTATAGCAGATTTTATAAGTGGCATTATTCTGGCTATTTACTGCGAATTTAGTTGGAATAATGGCAGTTCAAATAACACGCAGACGCTGTGAAGGTCTCTAACGTGCGCAGCAAACACCTATAAGGACATAGCGTGGACGTACTGATGGGTTTACTCGCCGCCCTGCTCTGGGGCGGCACAGATTTTCTGGTGGGTTTGAATGCCCGCGCCGTAGGCGTCAAACGCGCCGTGTATTTTGGCCAGGCGCTAGGGTTCAGCATCATGAGCCTGTTGCTGGTCGCCTTCCCCGCGTTCATCCTCAAATCGATGTCGGCACCACCCAGTGTCTGGTTGATCGGCGTGGTCGCCGCCGTGCTGACTGTGTCTGGTGCGCTCGCGCTGTCCAAGGCGTTCGCCCTTGGCAAAGCGTCCATCGTCGCACCCGTGGTGACCTCTTATGGGGTGGTGACGACGTTGCTGTCCTGGGCCGGCGGTGAACAGATCAGCTTGATCCAGCTGCTGTGCATAGGGCTGTGCGTGATCGGGGTAATCCTTTCCAGCATCCACAAAGACTCGGAATTGCCCCACACCACACAAGCCGGCAGCTCGATTACCTACGCGCTACTGGCCGCGGTTTTCTACGGCACCAGTTTCTGGCTACAAGGGCAGTTCGTGCTTCCGGCCCTCGGACCGGTGACGATGCTATGGCTCGCGTATCTCATCGGGCTGATCGTGCTGGTGGTCATCGTTCTGAGGATCGAGGACGGACTTAAAATTCCGCCGTTGAAAAACTGCATGACGTTGACGGGAGCGAGCCTGATGAACCTGGGCGGGTTCTCTTCATTCGCCTGGGGCGCGGTGGCCGGGTCGGTCTCTGTTGTGACGGTGATCAGCACCCTGTCGGGCGGAATCGCGGCGATTCTGGGCTATGTATTACTCAAGGAAAGACTGGCGAAGATACAGGTGTTGGGCGTGGTTCTGGTGTTGGTCGCAGCGTTCGTCCTGCACCTGAAAACCTGAACCCGTCGCACACAAAAAAGCCGCCCCGAAGGGCGGCTTTTTCATCACATCAAACCAAACTTACAACTTCGGCCCAGCAGCCTTGATCGCGTCGCTCACTTCGAACTTCTTGAAGTTCTCAACAAACAACCCAGCCAGTGCTTTAGCCGCTTCATCGTAAGCAGCCTTGTCAGCCCAGGTGTTACGTGGGTTCAACAGGCCGGTGTCAACGCCCGGTACGGCCAGTGGCACGTCGAGGTTGATGGTGCCGAGGTGTTCAGTTTCAGCACCGATCAGCGCGCCGCTCTGGATCGCTGCGATGACGCCGCGAGTGGTCGGGATGTTGAAGCGTTTGCCGACGCCGTAGCCGCCGCCGGTCCAGCCGGTGTTGACCAGGTAGACCTTGGAGCCGAAGCCGCGGATGCGCTTGATCAGCAGTTCTGCGTATTCACCGGCCGGGCGCGGGAAGAACGGTGCGCCGAAGCAGGTGGAGAAGGTCGACTTGATGCCGCTGCCGGAACCCATTTCGGTCGAGCCCACCAGTGCGGTGTAGCCGGACAGGAAGTGGTAGGCCGCTTGTTCTTCGCTGAGGATCGACACTGGCGGCAGCACGCCGGTCAGGTCGCAGGTCAGGAAGATCACCGCGTTTGGCTCGCCACCGAGATTTTTCTCGGAACGCTTGGCAACGTGCTCCAGCGGGTAGGCGGCGCGGCTGTTCTGGGTCAGGCTGACATCGGCGTAGTCGGCGTGCTTGGCGTCGTCGATGACAACGTTTTCCAGGACTGCGCCGTGCTTGATGGCTTTCCAGATGACCGGCTCGTTCTTCTCGGACAGGTCGATGCACTTGGCATAGCAACCGCCTTCGATGTTGAAAACAACGCCTTCGCCCCAGCCGTGTTCGTCGTCACCGATCAGGTAACGGCTTTCGTCGGCGGACAGGGTGGTCTTGCCGGTGCCGGACAGACCGAAGAACAGGGTCACATCGCCCTCTTCGCCGATGTTGGCAGCGCAGTGCATTGGCAGCACATCGGCAGCCGGCAGCAGGAAGTTCTGCACCGAGAACATGGCTTTTTTCATTTCACCGGCGTAACGCATGCCGGCGATCAGCACTTTCTTCTGTGCGAAGTTGAGGATCACGCAGCCATCGGAGTTGGTGCCGTCACGCTCTGGAACACATTCGAAGTTGGCAACGTTGAGCACCTGCCACTCGTCACGGCCAGCCGGGTTGTACTGCGCCGGGTTGATGAACAGGCAACGACCGAACAGATTCTGCCAGGCCGTCTGGGTGGTCATCTTGACAGCCAGGTAGTGATCTTCCGACGCACCTACATGCACGTGGGAAACGAAATGCTCTTGCGCGTTGTTGAACGCCTCGACGCGGTCCCACAGGGCATCGAACTTGTCGGCCGGGAACTTGCGGTTGATCGGGCCCCAGGCAATAGCCGCCTGCGTGGACGGCTCTTCAACGATGAAGCGATCGACTGGCGAGCGACCGGTACGGTGACCGGTGCGAACAACCAGCGCGCCGGTATCGGCAAGCTCGCCTTCACCGCGATTCAGAGCTTCTTTTACCAGATCATCAACACTCAGATCGGTGTACACGGCGTTATTGGCTTGCGTCATGAGATTCCCCGTCGGCCAGTGGCCGAGTGTGCTCCAAACGTTTTGTAGTAGAAAGTCGTGCACTACTACCGCGACAAAAAGTGGGCCGGATTATGCCAGAAACGCCCAAAAAAAGTAGGGCCCTCCCGTCGTAACGGCGTTATTCCGGCACTATCCAGTGAATTTACCTGCGCTGAACCGTTTTAGTGCCGGGTATCTGACGGTGTGTCGACGCCCGCTCCGGCGAATAATTGGGCGATATCGGCAGCGTCGAACAGGTAACGTTCATTGCAGAACTGACAGTCGATCTCGATGTTGCCGCCATGTTCGACGACCAGGTCCTGCGCATCTTCCAGACCCAAACTGACCAGCGCATTGGCAGAACGTTCGCGCGAGCAACTGCAACGGAAGCGTAGCTTCTGCACATCGAACAGCCGGACCTGCTCTTCGTGGTAGAGGCGATGCAACACGGTTTCGTTGTCCAGGCTGAGCAATTCATCGGCGGTCAGGGTGCTGCCCAGCGCAGTGATGTGCTGCCAGCTGGCGGCGCGTTCTTCCTCGTCTTTCAGACGGTCGGCCGGCAACTGCTGCAGCAACAGGCCGCGAGAACGACGGCCATCGGCGTACAGCCAGAACCGCGTGCCGACTTGTTGCGACATGACGAAATAGTTGGTGAAGCACTCCGACAGGGTTTCGCCGTCGAGGTCGACAATGCCTTGATAACGCTGGCCAACGGTCGGATCGACCGTCAGCGCCAACACTCCGTTCGGCATCAGATCGGCAAGGGTTGCGTCGGGAGCAATCTGGTCGGCCTCGTACCGGGCCAGCCCGCGGATTTCACGTTCGCTCGAGCATTCGATCATCAGCAACGGGATCGGGCCTTCGGATCGCGCCTGAAGAATCAGCAAACCATCGAACTTCAACGTGCCGACCAGCAACGACGCCGCTGCCATCAGCTCACCGAGCAACTGCGCGACCGGCTCGGGATAAGTGTGCTTGGCGAGGACTTCGGCGTAGCTGCGCTCCAACGAAACCAGCTCGCCGCGGGTGTCGCTGTCATCAAAGATGAAGCGTTGGGTGTAGTCGGTATCCGGTAGCTCGGTCATAGGTCTGGGTATCTGAAGTAAATGACAAAATAATAAAAACGAAAATTACGCCCCTGCGGCACCCTTTTGGTGTGCCCCGTTCAGCCATGGTGGGCATTTTATGAACAATCGGGGTTTGTTCCAAGCAAGGGATGAGTGTGGTGGGCAACATTCCGGTTCGCTGACGCAGTCATCATAAAAGATCGCAGCCTTCGGCAGCTCCTACGGGGTGCGCGTGCCTCTGTAGGAGCTGCCGAAGGCTGCGATCTCTTGCCCTACTCGTCGTTACTGCTGCCACGAAACTTGAACAAGTCCCGCCGCTGCTTCTTGCTCGGTTTGCCGTCGGTGCTCATGCCCAACGCGCCGGCCTTGCGCATGGCCGCGGCCGCTTCGCGCTTGGCGATGCTGGCGTCGGTTTCGGCATACAACGTCTGCGCTTCCGGCGCGCCACGGCGCACGATAGAAAGCGCCTGTACCACCACCGTGCGTTCTTCGAACCCCATGCGAATCTGGAACTCGTCGCCGATCCGCGGTTCCTTGCCCGGTTTGCAGCGTTCGCCCCGGCAATGCACCTTGCCGCTTTCTATCGCCGCCTTGGCCAAAGCACGTGTTTTATAAAAACGCGCGGCCCACAACCACTTATCGAGACGGACCTTGTCGTCCTCTTCCTGTTTTTGTGCCATATGAATTCCTCTTTCGGCCAATAGTCGGAACTGTACTACCGTTTCTGTCGGGCGCAAGAACGCGGCCCTCCAGATAGACTGTGATTCTGGCCGACTCACCGGCGTGGAGTGATCGAGTGACTATATTTCCGTCTTCATTGACCTCGTCGCAGACCGGCTGCAAGGGCTGTCAGCAAAGCGAGCCGCTGGGTTTCGATTTTTCTTTTGCGTACCAACCGATCGTCGACCTGCGCAATCAGTCGATTTTTGCCCATGAAGCGCTGGTACGCGGTGTGGCCGGAGAGGGCGCGTTGTCGGTGCTCGACCAGGTCACTGACGAGAATCGCTACCGCTTCGACCAGCTTTGCCGGACCCGCGCTATCGAAGGCGCGGCAAAACTAAACATGCAGACACACTTATCCATCAACTTCATGCCCAACGCTGTCTACCGCCCTGAGCTATGTATCCGCAGCACCCTTGAGGCGGCAAAAAAACACAACTTTCCTATTGAACGACTGATTTTTGAAACCCTCGAAAGCGAGCACGTAGATAACTATCGCCATTTGACTAATATTCTGCGTGAATACCGCGAATTCGGCTTCAAGACCGCCATCGATGATTTCGGCGCGGGCTACTCGGGGCTCAATCTGCTGGCTGATTTCCAACCGGATCTGATCAAACTCGACATGGCACTGATCCGCGATGTCGACCGCGACCGTGTTCGTCAGGCTATCGTTCGGGGGATTGTCACAATCTGTGCGGAGTTGGACGTTACAGTCATCGCCGAAGGCATTGAAAGCGCTGGAGAACGGGATTTCCTGGCGGACTGTGGAATTTTTCTGATGCAGGGTTACTGGTTCGCCAAGCCTGAATTCAAAGCGCTGGCTCAGGTATCACCTGACGCCTGGACGCGATAATCGCCGGTTTTTCCTATTGAAGACATTTGACCATTTGACCGTTGTCGGTCTGCGCGAGTGGGTGGCGCTTCCTGGTTTGGGAGTCGCGGGCCTGCGGGCAAAGATCGACACCGGCGCCAGCACCTCCAGCTTGCACGCCACCGACATCGAACCGTTCGAGCGGGACGGTGAACGCTGGGTTCGCTTCACGGCGCACCTGGGAACGGTGGTGCAACTGCGGCACCGACGCTGCGAAGCGCCACTGGTAACGATGAAGACCATTAAAAGCTCCAACGGCCATGCGCAGAAGCGTTACGTGGTCAGCACCACTCTGGCCCTCGGTGATCGGGTCTGGCCGGTCGAGTTCACCCTCGCCTGCCGCAAGTCCATGCGCTATCGCCTGTTACTCGGTTCCAAAGCCCTGATCGACGGCCAATTGGTGGTCAATCCAGGCATCAAATATGTACAAGACAAGCCGGTGTTCCCGGTATCTACCTCTTCCACAGGTGTTGCATGAAGATCGCTGTGCTGTCGCGGAACCCGCGTCTGTATTCCACTCGTCGTCTGGTCGAAGCCGGAACCGAGCGTGGCCATGAAATGGTGGTGATCGACACCCTGCGCGCCTACATGAACATTGCCAGCCACAAGCCGCAGATCCACTACCGCGGCAAGCCGCTGGAAGGTTTCGACGCGGTGATCCCGCGGATCGGTGCGTCGGTGACGTTCTATGGCTGCGCGGTGTTGCGTCAGTTTGAAATGATGGGCGTGTTCCCGCTCAACGAATCGGTGGCGATTGCCCGCTCGCGGGACAAACTGCGCTCGCTGCAATTGCTCTCGCGCCGCGGCATCGGCTTGCCGGTCACCGGCTTTGCGCATTCGCCGGACGACATTCCCGACTTGATCGCCATGGTCAACGGCGCACCGCTGGTGATCAAGGTGCTGGAAGGCACCCAGGGCATCGGTGTGGTGCTGTGTGAAACCGCGACGGCGGCGGAGTCGGTGATCGAGGCGTTCATGGGCCTCAAGCAAAACATTATGGTTCAGGAGTACATCAAGGAAGCCGGCGGTGCGGACATCCGCTGCTTCGTGGTCGGCGACAAGGTGATTGCGGCGATGAAGCGTCAGGCCAAACCCGGGGAGTTTCGCTCCAACCTGCATCGGGGTGGCAGCGCCAGTCTGATCAAGATCACGCCGGAGGAACGCATGACCGCATTGCGCGCGGCGAAGGTGATGGGCTTGGCGGTGGCCGGTGTGGATATCCTGCGTTCCAATCACGGGCCGTTGGTGATGGAAGTGAATTCGTCGCCGGGGCTGGAAGGCATTGAAACCACCACCGGGAAGAATGTGGCCGGGATCATCATTGAGCATCTGGAGAAGAATGGTGGGCCGAATATGACGCGGACCAAAGGCAAGGGCTGATCTGATGCAGGCGGCGGCAGGGATGCCGCCTTCGCGAGCAGGCTCGCTCCCACAAGGTGAACGCATTCCAATGTGGGAGCGAGCCTGCTCGCGAAGGGGCCATCAGCCTTGCGGAGGATGTCAGTCTTTAAACCGCATCCCGAGGCAGCATCAACCCCAACGGCAACCGCACCCGTGCTTCGAGCCCGCCACCCTCCCGGTTGCGCAGCTCAACATTGCCGCCATGCATCGAAGCAATCCGCTTCACAATCGCCAGGCCCAACCCGGTTCCCTTGCCACCGCGAGCACGATCACCCCGGGTAAATGGATTGAAGATTGCTTCCAGCTCCGATGGATCAATCCCCGCCCCACGGTCCATGACGCTCAACACCACGTAAGGTGCATTCACATCCCCGGAGACATGGGCCGCCACTTCAACCCCGCTGCCAGCATGATGCAGCGCGTTGCCGATCAGGTTGTTCAGCAACCGTTTCATTGACACCCGTCGCAACGGAAACGGCTGAATAGGCTCCAGGCGCAGGCGCACTTTCTCTTCATTCTGGTTATACGGCGCGGCGACTTCGCGAACCAGATCGGTCAGGTCAACCTCTTCCACCGACTCGTCGCGGCCATCGCGAATGAACGCCAGGAACTGGTCGAGAATCGCGTCCATATCCTCGATGTCGCGCACCATGTCGTCCGTCAGGTCGCTGTGGTCGCCCATCAATTCCAGGGACAAGCGTAATCGCGTCAGAGGTGTACGCAAGTCATGGGACACCCCGGCCAGCATCAATTCGCGCTCGCGACCGGCCTGTTCGACGTCTTCAGCCATCTGGTTGAAGGCGCGATACACCTCAGTCATTTCGCTGGGTGTGTCGCTGATCGGCAGGCGCACGCTGCGACCCTGGCCGAGTTGCCGTGCGGCGTAGACCAGACGCTTCAAGGGTTGGTTGAGCTGACTGACAAAGATCCACGCCGAGGCCGTGGACAACAGGCCGATGGCGAGGAACCAGCCCAACACGTTCCAGATTTTCTGGCCGCGCAACGGATGCGGGTACAGCGGCACCTTCAGCCAGCCATCGCCCAGGCTTGGTGCCCGGACCCACAACGCCGGTGGCGAATGCATGCGCAGGCGCACTTCCGTGTCGGCTCCGAGTTCGGCCTGCATCTGCCGCTGATAAATCTCGCTGTAAGGCCAGTGTTGCTCGCCTTCGGGCACACCGGTGCCTACCACCCGGATCAAGGTCGCCGCTTCGGCAATCTTGTCGCGATTATTTTCATCCGCGGCCCAATAGGCGCGCAGCGTCAGGGCGACGCCGTGGCTGTATTGGCGATCCACCAGCACGTCTTCGTTCATCAGCAGATAAACCAGGGTCAGCGCCTTGGAAAACAGGACGACGATCAGCACCAGCCACAAGGTGCGGGAGAAAAAACTCTGGGGGAACCACACGGGGGTTTTCATGAATAACCGCTACACACTTGCAGGAGCGAGCGATGCTCGCACATTGCGGATCGCGAGTCTGCGGACAACTACGTCCGCGCGACCCGCTCCTACAAATCGCCGATCACTTGGTGGCGGCGCCATCCGGAACGAACACATAGCCCACGCCCCAGACAGTCTGGATATAACGCGGTTTGGACGGATCAGGTTCGATCATCCGGCGCAGACGGGAGATTTGTACGTCGATGGAACGCTCCAGGGCATCCCATTCGCGACCACGGGCCAGGTTCATCAGCTTGTCGCGAGTCAGCGGTTGACGCGCGTTCATCACCAACGCCTTGAGCACCGCGAACTCGCCTGTGGTGAGCATGTGAACTTCGTCACCGCGTTTCAGTTCGCGAGTCGCCAGCGACAGTTCGTAGTCGCCGAACGTCACGCTTTCGTCTTCGCTGCCCGGCGCGCCCGGCACCGGCGCCAACTGACGACGCAAGACCGCCTTCACGCGAGCCATCAGCTCGTCCGGGTTGAACGGCTTGGCCAGGTAATCATCGGCGCCCAGTTCCAGGCCCTTGATGCGGCTCAGCTCGTCGCCCTTGGCGGTGAGCATGATGATCGGGATCTGATTGTTCGCGCTACGCAGACGGCGGCAGGCGGTCAAACCGTCTTCGCCGGGCAGCATCAGGTCGAGGACGACCAGGTTGAACACTTCACGCGCCAGCAGGCGGTCCATTTGTTCAGTGTTCGGCACGGCGCGAGCGCGGTAGCCCTTGCTGACGAAAAAGCGTTCCAGCAGGCTGCTGAGCCCCGGGTCGTCGTCAACAATAAGAATTTTTTCGCCTTCAGCAATGTTTGCAGTGCTGCTCATTGGATGCTCCTTTGATCTCGGCGCGCATTATGGCGTAGCTGTCGTTATACGCACCGTGTGCATTGTTAGCAGATTTTTCCTTCACCGCCAGGATTCCGGGCATTGTGCCTACAGCCTGCGATGCCCCCGAATGACACAACGCTGGTTATAATGCGCGGCCTTTTGTGTCAGGCAACGTCTGATCGTATCCCTGGTCGCGGCTTTTTATTTTCGACGCCGCGGCAGTAATTGTTCGATTTCACGGGTCAACGGGATGCCTGTTGATCCAGGTAGCGGCGCTGGCCAGGCCGCTCAACCAGACTCGCCGAGCCTTTATCCCTGTGCCCGCGAGCCTGCTTTCACAATTTGTCAGGTGGTTTTATGGACAGCATCAACAGCCGCATCGCCGAGGAACTCGGCGTACGCCCACAACAGGTCGAAGCGGCCGTCGCGCTACTCGATGAAGGCTCTACCGTTCCCTTCATCGCCCGTTACCGGAAAGAAGTGACCGGCAGCCTCGATGACATCCAGTTGCGTCATCTGGAAGAGCGCCTGCGCTACCTGCGAGAACTCGACGAACGGCGCGTCAGCATCCTCGCCAGCATCCAGGAGCAAGGCAAGCTGACCCCGCAACTGGAACGCGACATCAAGCTCGCCGACACCAAGACCCGCCTCGAAGACTTGTACCTGCCGTACAAGCAGAAGCGCCGCACCAAGGGCCAGATCGCCCTGGAAGCCGGCCTCGGCGAGCTGGCCGACAGCCTGTTCAACGACCCGAGCCTGACGCCGGACGCCGAAGCCGCCCGTTTCATCAACGCCGAAAAAGGCGTGGCGGATGTGAAGGCCGCCCTCGAAGGCGCCAAATACATCCTCATGGAGCGCTTCGCCGAAGACGCCGGCCTGTTGGATAAGCTGCGCAGCTACCTGAAACAGGAAGCCACCCTCAGTGCCCGCGTCATCGCCGGCAAGGAAGAGGAAGGCGCCAAGTTCCGCGACTATTTCGAACACGATGAACCCCTCAAAAGCATGCCGTCGCACCGCGCACTGGCGATTTTCCGTGGCCGCAACGAAGGCATCCTCAGCTGCGCACTGAAAGTCGGCGACGAGCTGCCGGGCGCCATGCACCCGTGCGAAGGCATGATCGGCCAGCAATTCGGCATCCAGAACCAGAACCGCGCCGCCGACAAATGGCTGGGCGAAGTGGTGCGCTGGACCTGGAAGGTCAAGCTCTACACCCATCTGGAAACCGACCTGCTCGGCGAGCTGCGCGATGGCGCGGAAGCCGAAGCGATCAACGTGTTCGCGCACAACCTGCACGACTTGCTGCTGTCGGCTCCGGCCGGCCCGCGCGCCACATTGGGCCTCGACCCGGGCCTGCGCACTGGCTGCAAGGTCGCCGTGGTCGACGCCACCGGCAAGCTGCTGGATCACGCTACCGTTTACCCGCACGTGCCGCACAACAAGTGGGACCAGACCCTCGCAGTACTCGCGGCCCTGTGCGCCAAGCATTCGGTGGACCTGATCGCCATCGGCAACGGCACCGCCAGCCGTGAAACCGACAAGCTCGCCGCTGAATTGATCAAAAAATACCCAGCCATGAAGATGACCAAGGTCATGGTCTCCGAGGCTGGCGCATCGGTTTACTCGGCGTCGGAACTGGCCTCGAAAGAATTCCCGGACCTCGACGTGTCGATCCGTGGCGCGGTGTCGATTGCCCGTCGCTTGCAGGATCCGCTGGCCGAGTTGGTGAAAATCGATCCGAAATCCATCGGTGTCGGCCAGTACCAGCACGACGTGTCGCAGCTGAAATTGGCGCGCGGTCTGGACGCGGTGGTCGAGGACTGCGTAAACGCCGTGGGTGTGGACGTGAATACGGCGTCCGTGGCGCTACTGGCCCGTATCTCCGGCCTCAACGCGACTCTGGCGCAGAACATCGTCAGCCACCGTGACGAGCACGGCGCATTCAAAACCCGTGTGGCGTTGAAAAAAGTCGCTCGTCTGGGCGAAAAAACCTTCGAACAGGCCGCCGGTTTCCTGCGCGTCATGAACGGCGATAACCCGCTGGATTCGTCCGCGGTTCACCCGGAAGCCTATCCGCTGGTGCAGCGCATTGCCGCTGAAACTGATCGCGACATCCGTTCGCTGATCGGCGACGCGAGTTTTCTCAAGCGTCTCGATCCGAAGAAGTACACCGACGAAACCTTCGGTCTGCCGACGGTCACTGACATTCTGCAAGAGCTGGAAAAACCTGGCCGCGACCCACGTCCCGAGTTCAAGACTGCCGAGTTCCAGGAAGGCGTCGAAGACCTCAAGGACCTGGAGCTGGGGATGATCCTCGAAGGCGTGGTGACCAACGTGACCAACTTCGGCGCGTTCGTTGACATCGGCGTGCATCAGGACGGTTTGGTGCACATCTCTGCGCTTTCGGAGAAGTTCATCAAAGATCCGCGTGAAGCGGTGAAGGCCGGTGACGTGGTGAAAGTGAAGGTCATGGAAGTCGACATCCCGCGTAAACGCGTGGGCCTGTCGATGCGCATGAGCGACACCCCGGGCGAGAAAATCGACGGTGCCCGTGGCGCGCGTCCGGGTTCGGCACCGCGCCAGTCCCAGAACAACGCACCGCGCAAGGAAACCACGGCGCCAGCCCCGGCCAACAACGCCATGGCTTCGTTGTTCGCCAACGCCAAGCAGTTGAAGAAACGCTGATGGAGCTCCCTGCCGGGGTCACCGAAAGCGCATTTTTCAAGTTGCTGGGCTGTCGTTTGCACAGCCTGAACACCGGGGTGGCGCAAGTCGCCCTGGCGCTTGAGCCAGCGCTGCGCAATCGCGGGGGCAAACTGCACGGCGGGGCGCTGTTCAGTCTGGTGGACATTGCCATGGGGCTGGCGTGTTCCAGCGCCCACGGCTTTGACCAGCAGAGCGTGACCATCGAGTGCAAGATCAACTACATCCGCGCTGTGTCTGACGGCGAAGTGATGTGCACGGCGCGGGTGATTCACCCGGGCCGTCGCACGCTGGTGGTCGAGGCCGACGTGATGCAGGGCGATAAACTCGTCGCAAAAGCACAAGGCACGTTCGCTGTCCTGTAGCTAGCCGTCATCGATTTGAGTTAATTTCGGCGCTACGAAACCTGTGGGAGCGAGCTTGCTCGCGATGACGATGGGTCAGACAACAATGATGTTGCCTGACACGCCCTCATCGCGAGCAAGCTCGCTCCCACAGGGATTGTGGCGACTCGGCTACTGACATTGGCCTGTGCTGCTCAAAAACCAGGCGAAAACGCCAGTTTCAACTTCACCCTTGTAGACCGTCTTGCCCACCCCCATATTGGGGCGACTGACGCGTGAAGGAATCCAACTTGAGCGAACTTCTCAACCGCCGCCTGGCTCTGCTCGGTGAGCGCGCCCACCTCTCTCTGCTCGAACAGTGCCTTCACGGCATCGAACGTGAATGCCTGCGCGTGACCGGCGAAGGTCGCCTGGCGCAAACGCCGCACCCGGAAGAATTGGGTTCCGCGCTGACCAACGAACAAATCACCACCGACTATTCCGAGTCGTTGCTGGAGTTCATTACGCCCGCCCTGCCCGACCCGGCGGATACGCTGGCGAGCCTGGAAAAGATTCACCGGTTTGCCTACAGCAAGCTCGGCAACGAGTACCTGTGGAGTCCATCGATGCCGTGCCCGTTGCCGGCCGAGGAAGATATCCCGATCGCCTATTACGGCACCTCAAACATCGGGCAGCTCAAGTATGTGTATCGCAAGGGCCTGGCCCTGCGCTACGGCAAGACCATGCAGTGCATCGCCGGGATTCACTACAATTTTTCCCTGCCGGAAGCGCTCTGGCCGCTGCTCAAGGAAACGGAAGGGTTTGTCGGCACTGATCGCGACTATCAGTCAACGGCCTACATCGCGCTGATCCGCAACTTCCGTCGCTACAGCTGGCTGTTGATGTACCTGTTCGGTGCTTCGCCGGCGCTGGACGCCGGTTTCCTGCGCGGCCGTTCGCACCAGTTGGAACAGCTGGACCCGGATACGCTTTACCTGCCGTACGCCACCAGCCTGCGTATGAGCGATCTGGGTTACCAGAGCAACGCTCAGGCCGGTTTGACCCCGTGCTACAACGATCTGGCGAGCTACACCGACAGCCTGCGCAAAGCGGTGGCAACGCCTTACGCGCCGTATGTCGAAATCGGCACGCATCAGGACGGTGAGTGGGTTCAGCTCAACACCAACATCCTGCAGATCGAAAACGAGTACTACTCCAACATCCGTCCGAAGCGCGTGACCTACACCGGCGAACGGCCAATTCAGGCGCTGATGGCCCGTGGCATTCAGTACGTCGAAGTGCGTTGCCTGGACATCAACCCATTCCTGCCAATGGGCATCGACCTCACGGAATCGCGCTTCCTCGATGCATTCCTGCTGTACTGCGCGCTGAATGACAGTCCGCTGCTGACCAACAACAGCTGTGGCAACGCGACCTCGAACTTCCTCAGCGTGGTCAAGGAAGGTCGCCGTCCGGGCCTGCAATTGCAACGCGACGGGCAACCGGTTGACCTCAAGGAATGGGCGAGCGAGTTGCTGGAGCAGATCGCACCACTGGCCGCGTTGCTGGATCAGAGTCATGGCGGCGATGCGCACAGCAAGGCAATGGATGCGCAACTGGCCAAGGTCAAGGATCCGTCCCTGACGCCATCGGCCCAGGTGCTGGCAGCGATGGCGGAGCACAAGGAAAGTTTCAGCCAGTTCTCCCTGCGCCAGAGCCAGGCTCATGCCGAGTATTTCCGCAGCGAGCCTTTGAACGCCGAAGATCAAGCGCGGTTTGAAGAACGGGCGCGTTCGTCGCTGGCGGAGCAGGTTGAGCTGGAGCAGAACGAGGTGGGCGATTTCGATGTGTTTGTCGGGTCGTATCAGGCCAGTATTCTGGCGATTAGCAATTAATCAGCGCCTGTAAAAAGATCGCAGCCTGCGGCAGCTCCTACTTTTGATCGGTTTCAAGCTGCTTTTTGTAGGAGCTGCCGAAGGCTGCGATCTTTTGATCTCTTAGAATTTTCCGCTCATAAGCTCATTCGAAAAAGTTATTTATTTTCGGATTCTTAGATCATTTAGTCTCCTTTCAAGCCGACACTCGGTCGCCTGACAAGGAGCTTCTCAATGAAACTGAATTTCTCTCTTCGCCTCCTGGCGGCCGCGTCCCTGGCTGCAGCGAGTCTGTTTGCCCAGGCGGCTGACGTCACTGTCGCGTACCAGACCACCGTTGACCCGGCGAAAGTCGCCCAGGCCGACGGCGCCTACGAAAAAGCCACTAACGCCAACATCGACTGGCGCAAATTCGACAACGGTGCCGACATCATTGCCGCCATCGCCTCGGGCGACGTGCAAATCGGTTACCTCGGTTCCAGCCCCCTGACGGCTGCAATCACTCGCAAGGTCCCGGTAGAAACCTTCCTCATCGCCACCCAGATCGGCGCGGCCGAAGCCCTGGTCGCCCGCGACGGTTCCGGGATCAAAACACCACAAGACCTGATCGGCAAAAAAATCGCCGTGCCGTTCGTGTCCACCGGACATTACAGCCTGCTTGCCGCTCTGAAGCACTGGAACATCGACCCCTCGAAAGTCACCGTGCTCAATCTCGCGCCGCCAGCGATCATCGCCGCATGGAAACGCGGCGACATCGACGCCACCTACGTCTGGGACCCCGCGCTCGGCGTGGCCAAGGAAAACGGCAAAGTGCTGATCACTTCCGGCGAACTGGCCAAGTTCGGTGCACCGACTTTCGATGCCTGGATCGTGCGCAAAGACTTCGCCGAGAAGCACCCGGAAATCGTCACTGCGTTCGCCAAAGTCACCCTCGACGCCTACGCCGAGTACCGCAAAGACCCGACAGCCTGGCTCGCCAATCAGTCCAACGTCGACAAACTGGTGAAGCTGTCAGGTGCCAAGGCCAGCGACATCCCGCTGCTGCTGCAAGGCAACGTCTACCCGCTGGCGGCTGATCAGGTGATCACCCTTGGCGCACCGACCACCAAAGCCATCACCGACACCGCCGCGTTCCTCAAGGAACAAGGCAAGGTCGAGGCCGTGCTGCCGGACTACGCGCCTTACGTCAGCGCCAAGTTCATCACTAACTGATCCGGAGTCAATTGCGATGGCTTTGCTACAGCTGGAGCGCATCAGCGCACAGTACCCCGGCAGCCCGGAACCGGTACTGGCGGATATTTCCCTGAGCCTCGGGCCCCAGCAATTGCTGGTGGCTCTGGGCCCGTCCGGCAGTGGCAAGACTTCGCTGTTGAACCTGATTGCCGGTTTTGTCGAACCCAGCGCCGGACGCATCACCCTTGACGGCGTGCCGGTCAAAGGCCCGAGCGCCGAACGCGGCGTGGTGTTCCAGGACGACGCCTTGCTGCCTTGGCAGGACGTGCTGGCCAACGTTGGTTTCGGTCTTGAACTGGCAGGTGTATCCCGGGACAAACGCGAAATCCGCGCCCGGGAAATGCTCGCACTGGTCGACCTTCGCGGCTTCGAACATCGGCGCATCTGGCAACTCTCGGGTGGCCAGAAGCAACGCGTCGGCCTGGCCCGTGCGCTGGCTGCCGACCCGCGCGTGCTGCTGATGGACGAACCTTTCGGCGCCCTCGACGCCTTTACCCGCGAACAGATGCAGGAGCTGCTGCTGCAAGTCTGGCAGCGCACCGCCAAACCGGTGTTCCTGATTACCCACGACATCGAAGAAGCGGTGTTCCTCGCCACGGACCTGATACTGCTGGCGCCAAACCCCGGGCAGATCGTCGAGCGCCTGAGCCTTGATTTCGGTCAGCGTTACGCCGCCGGCGAATCGGCACGCTCGATCAAGTCCGACCCGCGCTTCATCGAAACCCGCGAACACGTACTCGCCAAAGTGTTTAACCAACGCAGCGCCGCCACGCGGCAGGAGCGCGCATGAGCAGCTATGAAATTCCGGTCGTGACGGTGAAACCAGGCTCGACGGTAATTGTTCTGCGGCGCAGTGTGAGCACGCGCTGGATCAGCGTACTGACGCTGGTGGCGCTGATTGCACTGTGGTGGGCCGTGACCGCCACCGGGATGATCGAGCCGCTGTTCCTGCCGCCACCGTCCGCCGTGCTGCACAAAGGCTGGCTGCTGGCGACAGCCGGCTACATGGATTCGACCTTGTGGCAGCACTTGGGCTCGAGTCTCAGCCGTATCGGTCTGGGTCTCGGCTTCGCGGTGTTGACCGCCGTTCCGGTGGGTATTGCCATCGGTCACAACCGTATCGCTCGCGGCATTCTCGATCCGTTGATCGAGTTCTATCGGCCGATTCCGCCGTTGGCTTACTTGCCGCTGATCGTGATCTGGTGCGGCATCGGGGAGCTGTCGAAAGTCTTGCTGATCTACCTGGCAATTTTCGCCCCGATCGCCATTGCCACGGCGACCGGTGTGCGCACCGTCGACCCGGCCAAATTGCGCGCCGCGCAGTCGTTGGGCGCGACCCGGGCGCAGTTGATTCGCCATGTGATTTTACCCAGCGCCTTGCCGGACATTCTGACGGGCGTGCGCATTGGTCTGGGGGTGGGCTGGTCGACGCTGGTCGCCGCCGAGCTGATCGCCGCCACCAGCGGCTTGGGCTTCATGGTGCAGTCGGCCGCGCAATTTCTGGTCACCGATGTGGTGGTGCTGGGGATTCTGGTCATCGCGCTGATCGCCTTCGCCATGGAAATGGGCCTGCGCGCCCTGCAACGCAAACTGGTGCCGTGGCACGGCCAGGCTCACTAACGCCCCCTGTTTTTGCCCCCCCCTGTAGGAGCTGCCGAAGGCTGCGATCTTTTGATCTTGCCCTCCAACAGAAAAGCTAAAGATCGCAGCCTTCGGCAGCTCCTACAGAGGCGGTGTTCGACACCCTGGATAGAAGAGAAAGACCATGAGCAACCTGACCATCGTTCCTCTCAGCTCCGCGCTCGGTGCGCAAATCCACGGCATCGACGTCAGCCAGCCGCTGAACCCGGAACAGCGCGATGCGATCGAGCAGGCATTGCTCAAGCATCAGGTGCTGTTCTTCCGCGACCAGCCGATCACGCCGCAACAACAGGCGCGTTTCGCCGCCAACTTCGGCGACCTGCACATCCACCCGATCTACCCGAATGTGCCGGAACAACCGGAAGTACTGATCCTCGACACCGCCGTCACCGACGTGCGCGACAACGCCATCTGGCACACCGACGTGACGTTCCTGCCGACCCCGGCGATGGGCGCGGTGCTCAGCGCCAAACTGCTGCCAGAGTTCGGCGGCGACACCCTGTGGGCCAGCGGTATTGCGGCGTATGAAGCATTGTCGGCGCCGATGAAAAGTTTGCTTGAAGGGCTGACGGCCACTCACGATTTCACCCGCTCGTTTCCGCTGGAGCGCTACGGCAATACGCCGCAAGCACTGGCTCAGTGGGAAGAAGCACGCCGCAAGAATCCACCGCTGTCACACCCGGTGATCCGCACGCACCCGGTGAGCGGGCGCCGCTCGTTGTTCGTCAGTGAAGGGTTCACGTCGAAGATCAATGAACTGTCGGAAACCGAGAGCGAGGCGATTTTGAAGTTTCTGTTCGCACATGCGACGCGGCCGGAATTCACCATTCGCTGGCGCTGGCAGAAGGACGATGTGGCGTTCTGGGATAACCGCGTGACACAGCATTACGCGGTGGACGATTACCGCCCGGCGCGGCGGGTGATGCAGCGGGCTACGGTGTTGGGGGATGTGCCGTTTTTTCGCTGAACCCCTGTCATCTTCATTGCTTGTTCAGGCCTCATCGCGAGCAAGCTCGCTCCCACAGTGTCCGTGTCGTACACAGATCCTGTAAACACCGCTGAACCTGTGGGAGCGAGCTTGCTCGCGATGGCGATCTGAAAGGCACCGAATAATCCGGTGCCGACTAATTACTCAGCCGTCGAAGGCTTCTCCCAAAGATTGATCCCACCCTCCTGGGCAAACCGGTCAATCTCCGCCAGTTCCTCTGCGCTGAAGCTCAAATTCTTCAACGCCCCGACGTTCTCGATGATCTGTTCCGGCCGGCTCGCACCGATCAGCGCCGAAGTCACGCGCGGATCGCGCAGTGTCCAGGCCAACGCCAGTTGCGCCAGGCTCTGACCACGACGCTTGGCAATCTCATTGAGCCCGCGCACATGGGCGATGTTGGCCTCGGACAGGTGCGAAGACTGCAACGAGCCGCCACCCGGACGATTGACCCGCGCATCCTTGGGAATGCCATTGAGGTATTTGTCGGTCAACAAGCCTTGCGCCAACGGCGTGAACGCAATCACCCCGGTGCCGAGTTCGTCGGTGACGTCCAGCAGGTCTTTTTCCACCCAACGATTGAGCAGGTTGTACGCCGGTTGGTGAATCAGCAAAGGCACTTTCCATTCTTTCAACAGCGCCGCCATTTCACGGGTTTTCACTCCGGAATAGGAGGAGATGCCGATATACAACGCCTTGCCCTGCTGCACCGCAGTAGCGAGTGCGCTGGCGGTTTCTTCCAGTGGTGTGTCCGGGTCGAAACGGTGGGAGTAGAAGATATCCACGTAGTCCAGCCCCAGCCGTTGCAGGCTCTGATCAAGGCTGGCCAGCACGTATTTGCGCGAACCGCCGCCCTGACCGTAAGGGCCGGGCCACATGTCCCAACCGGCCTTGCTGGAAATGATCAGTTCGTCGCGGTAGTGCTTGAAGTCTTCACGCAGCAAACGGCCGAAATTGATCTCGGCGCTGCCGTACGGCGGGCCATAGTTGTTGGCCAGGTCAAAGTGGTTGATGCCCAGGTCGAACGCAGTGCGCAGCAACGCGCGCTGGGTGTCGATCGGCGTGCTGTCGCCGAAGTTGTGCCACAGGCCCAAGGACAGCGCCGGCAGTACCAGGCCGCTGCGACCAACGCGGCGGTAAGGGATGGAGTCGTAGCGGTTTTCGGCAGCGGTGTAGGTCATCGGATCCTCTCTAGTCTGTCTTGAAGTGGGTATCGACTGCTTCGCAAGTTGCCCAGCATACGCCCGGACAAACGCCGATAAACCTCGGACTCGAGAAAATGCTGAAACGTTTCACAAACGATAGCTCCCACGCTCTGCGTCGGGGAGATACTGCGGGTCAATGGCGGGTTGGCTTAACTATGCTTATTTCAGGCCACAGTGAACCCTTCGCGAGCAGGCTCGCTCCCACAGGGGAATGCATTCTAAATGTGGGAGCGAGCCTGCTCGCGAAGGGTTCCGCAAGGCACCAAACATCTGCAGGGAGGAACGCAGTCATGCACACCACGATCATCATCACCTTCGGCCTGATCCTTCTGGCGCTGATGCTGTTCATCGGCGAAAACATTGGCTTCAGCCGCCAGACGCTGACTTACAGCTTCATCGTCCTGTGGCTGGCCCTGACCATGATCAACGGCGCCGTTGGGGTGGTCACTGCCGGCCAGCCTGTGATGACGGAACTGGTGGTCGGCAGCATTGTGTTCGGCGTGCCGGTGGCGTCGCTGGTGTTGTTCATGGCGCTGAGCAACGAGACTTAGGGTCAACGCACCAGATGCAGAAACTGCATGTGCCGCTCGTACTGATCGAGGATGTCGTTGATGATTTGCTCCTTGGTGTAGCCCACCAGATCGTAGTCCTGGCTGCCTTCGCTCAAATGCACCTCGGCCCGGTAGTAACGGCGATTATTGAGCTCCTTGGAACCCATGCCGCCGCGGGCGAACGATGGCGTGAAGTAGCCACGCATCTGCACCTGATAGATGAACGGATGCTCCTCGCCATGACCGATTTCCAGGCTGACGCTGTCGTTGGCCGGGTCGGGTTGAGTGACCACGTTCAAACCCTTCTCGACGAACACCGCCGTCACTTCTTCGATCGCCGGGCGCACCGTCGTATCAAGGAAGCGGTAGACCTCGTCGCGCGAGGGGAAATGCACAGCCTGAGTCAAGCGTTGGCGCCATCCGCCCCGCCGCGAGCCTGATACCGGCGCAAGCGAATGCAATTGTGCGATCTGCTTTTGCGATTCCAGATAAAACGCTTTGTGCAGGCCCCACATCATCAGCAGCAAGATCATCGAGAACGGTAACGACGTCAGCACCACCGCCGACTTCAGCGCATCGATGCTGCCCGAAAAAAGCAGCGCACTGGTCACCAGCGCCGTCATCGCGCCCCAGAACACCCGCAACCATTTCGGTCCGTCTTCGTCCGGGTTGCCACCCTTGGCCGAGAGCGTCGACAGCACCACGGTGCCGGAATCGGCCGAGGTGACGAAAAATACGAAACTGATGAACACCGTGACCGCGATCACGGTTTTGCTCCACGGGTAGGTTTCCAGCAGCAGGTACAGGGTCATCGACGGGTTGTCGATGGCCGACATGCCGAGCGCGCTCATGCCGTGGTTGAGCACCTGGTCGATGGCGCTGTTGCCGAAAATCGACATCCACGCCAGGGTGAAACCGAGCGGAATCAACAGCACGCCGAAGACGAATTCGCGGATGGTCCGGCCACGGGAAATCCGTGCGATGAACAGGCCCACGAACGGCGACCACGCAATCCACCACGCCCAATAGAACACCGTCCAGCCACCCAGCCAGTCGCTCGGTTTGTCGTAGGCATAGAGGTCGAAACTCTTCATCGGCAACGCGCCGAGGTAGTCACCGATATTCTGGATCAGGGTGTTGAGCAGGTGTTGCGTGGGGCCGGCGAACAACACGAACAGCAACAGCGCACAGGCGAGCAGCATGTTGATGTCGGACATCACCCGCACGCCTTTATCGACGCCAGACACCGCAACGATAATCGCCGCCCCCATCATCAGCGTGATCAGGCCGACCTGAACCCATTGGGTGTGAGCAACGCCGAACAGGTAGTCGAGCCCCGAGTTGAGGTGCAACACGCCGAAGCCCATGTCGGCACCGAGACCGAACACCGTGGCGATGATGCCGAAGCCATCCACGGCATAACCGATCGGCCCGTTGATGCGTTTGCCAATCAGCGGGTACAGCGCCGAGCGCAACGCCAGCGGCAGGTTATGCCGGTAAGCGAAATAGGCCAGCGCCATGCCGACGAAGGCAAACACGCCCCAGCCATGCAGGCCCCAATGCAGAAACAGAATCTGCATTGCCTGACGCGCCGCATCCGCCGTGCCGGCCTCGCCTTGCGGCGGTTGCGACAGGTGGGTCAGCGGTTCGGACACGCAAAAGAAAAACAGCGTGATGCTGATCCCGGCGGCGAACAGCATGCCAGCCCAGGACAGGTAACTGAATTCGGGTTCGTCGTGGTCGGCACCGAGCTTGATCTTGCCGTAGCCGGACAAGGCGGTGACCACCACGAAGACCAGATACAGGGTCATCGCGAGCATGTAATACCAGCCGACCGTATTGGCCGCCCAGTTTTGCGCTTCCAGAAGCCAGGCACCGGCCTGTTCAGGCATGGCGATGACGACGATGCCAAACAGCAGGATGAAGCTCGCCGCGAAGTAAAACACCGGCGGGTTCATGCGGACCTGGCTGGCGGGGGTGGACGGTGCACTCATGAAAGGTGCGCCTCAAGGGAATGAAACCGGGCAATCAATAACGGACTCGGCAAGGGCAAGCCTCCTGTTGTGAGCGGGCAGCAAACCGGCGGTTTAACTTGAATGAGCGTTCAAGTTAAACATGGATAGGGCGCTAAGGACTAATCGCAAGGCTCGGCGGTACTGTTTGTACGCTAGCTCAAGGAAGGGTATGACGTGGGGTTTCGCAGGTTTTTGCTGGAACGCAAGGCAGGAGCTGGCCGTAGGAGCTGGCCGTAGGAGCTGCCGAGTGAAACGAGGCTGCGATCTTTTGACTTTGATGTGAGGTGGTGCTCGAAAAGATCGCAGCCTCGTTTCACTCGACAGCTCCTACGTCCCGTCATCATGCTGCAGATTCGCCTGCGTCAGGTTGCATCCCGCCGGCACGCTGCGGGTCAGCCAGACGTTGCCGCCAATGGTCGAGCCCTTGCCAATGGTGATGCGTCCCAGAATAGTCGCGCCGGCATAAATCACTACATCGTCCTCAACAATCGGATGCCGCGGATGGCCCTTCTGCAGTTGGCCGTCTTCATCCGCCGGGAAGCGTTTGGCGCCCAGGGTGACGGCCTGATAAATCCGCACACGCTCACCGATGATCGCGGTTTCGCCGATCACCACGCCCGTCCCGTGATCAATAAAGAAGCTACGGCCGATTTGCGCGCCCGGGTGAATGTCGATACCGGTCGCCGAGTGGGCGATTTCGGCGCTGATCCGCGCCAGCAGCGGCAGCCCGGCGCGGTACAAATGGTGTGCGAGGCGATGGTGAATCACCGCCAGAATCCCCGGATAGCACAGCAATACTTCATCGACGCTGCGGGCGGCCGGGTCACCGTGATAGGCCGCGAGCACGTCGGTGTCCAGCAGGCTGCGCAACCCTGGCAATGCGAGGGCAAAGTCCTGGATGATCTGGATGGTCTTGGCCTCGACTTCAGTGTCGGCCTCGGCGCTGTGGCGGGCGGCGTAGCGCAGTTCAAGACGCGCCTGAGCCAGCAAGGCATTCAGTGCAACGTCCAGCGTGTGACCCACGTAGAAGTCCTCACTCTCTTCGCGCAAATCCACCGGTCCGAGGCGCATCGGAAACAACGCCCCGCACAGCGCCTCAAGGATCTCCGCCATGGCGGCGCGCGAGGGCAATTCACGACCGCCCTGCTCGCCGCTGGCACGGCCGTTTTGCGCGCGCCATTGGTCACGCGCCGTGCGCAGCTGGCTGACGATGGTCTGCAATTGCCAATGACTGGAACGCTCGCTCACGGTAAAAACTCCACTGCGGCGGCCGGACTGTCTGGCCGCGCTGACGGCGCTTACTCTACGGCAAGGTCACGAAGCCGAAGCAAGAACCGATTGTGCTGTGCTCAGCACTTTTAGATATATGTGAATGGCGGTTGCCCATGCTAATAGCCGTGCCTATAGTCCTGACATCCCCCACCGCCAGTACGGACCCATGATCAAACAACAGCTCGCCCGTTTCGACCGCCTCGATCTGCTCGGCCACCCGACCCCTCTGGAAAAACTCGAACGCCTGTCGACCTGGCTGGGCCGCGATGTGTACGTGAAACGCGACGACCTGACGCCGCTCGCGATGGGCGGCAACAAGCTGCGCAAACTCGAATACCTGGGCGCCGATGCGCTGGCTCAAGGCGCGGATACGCTGATCACTGCGGGCGCCCTTCAGTCCAACCACGTACGTCAGACCGCCGCTCTTGCGGCCAGGCTGGGTCTGGGTTGCGTCGCGTTGCTGGAGAATCCTCTGGGCACCGACGACGCCAACTACGTCGGCAACGGCAATCGGCTGCTGCTGGACTTGTTCGACGCCAAGGTTGAGCTGGTAGAAAACCTCGACAATGCGGACGAACAACTGGAAGCGCTGGCCGCGCGCCTGCGCAGCAATGGCAAGAAGCCGTATCTCGTGCCGATCGGCGGCTCGAACGCATTGGGCGCCTTGGGTTATGTGCGCGCAGGATTGGAACTGGCCGAGCAGATCAAGGACACCGGGCTGACCTTCGCTGCGGTGGTTCTGGCCTCGGGCAGCGCCGGGACCCACAGCGGCCTGGCACTCGCGCTGAGCGAAGTACTGCCGGATTTGCCAGTGATTGGTGTGACGGTTTCGCGCAGCGAGGAAGATCAACGGCCGAAGGTTCAAGGCCTCGCCGAGCGCACGGCAGCGCTGTTGGACGTGAACTTGCCGGCCAGTTTCAAGGTCGAGTTATGGGACGAGTATTTCGGCCCGCGTTATGGCGAGCCGAATGCCGGAACGCTGTCGGCGCTGAAGCTGCTGGCGAGCCAGGAAGGGTTGCTGCTGGATCCGGTGTACACGGGCAAGGCCATGGCGGGCTTGCTCGACGGGATCGGGCGTCAGCGGTTTGATGAGGGGCCGATCATCTTCCTGCACACCGGCGGGGCGCCAGCGTTGTTTGCGTATACAGCGTCGCTGTAAGGCAAAGGTCAACTGATCGCAGCCTCCGGCAGCTCCTACACTGCGCGGCCCCCGTAGGAGCTGCCGAAGGCTGCGATCTTTTAATCAGACACCATATATTTCCAGATAGAATAACTATCTCTATATTTATTATTTTCTCATCTAAAAAAGCCATCATATAGTCACGCCGCAGGCGAATTTGGAGCGAGACGCATACGCTGCTTTAGGGCAGGATATCGCAGTCGTCCAAATCCCGATTTTGCCAACATTCCTAAAAGCGTCTTCATAAGAAAACACAGGGGCTTGTCATGAATTTTTCCGCACTACGTCGAAATCTGCTGGTAGGTTCGCTGGGCCTGGCGCTGAGCGCCGGTCTGCTGGGGCAAGCGGTTGCCGGTGAGCAACTGCAAAAAATCAAGGACGCGGGCGTGATCAACGTCGGTCTGGAAGGTACTTATCCACCGTTCAGTTTCGTCGACGCCGACGGCAAACTGGCCGGCTTCGAAGTCGAATTCTCCGAAGCCCTGGCCAAAGAACTGGGCGTGAAGGTCAAGCTGCAACCGACCAAATGGGACGGCATCCTTGCGGCGCTGGAATCCAAGCGTCTGGACGCGGTGATCAACCAGGTGACCATCTCCGAAGAGCGCAAGAAGAAGTATGACTTCTCCGAGCCGTACACTGTCTCCGGGATTCAGGCACTGGTTCTGACCAAGAACAAAGACACCATCAAGACTGCTGACGATCTGGCGGGCAAGAAAGTCGGCGTTGGTCTGGGGACCAACTACGAGCAATGGCTCAAGGACAACCAGCCGAAAGCGATCATCAAGACCTATGACGATGATCCGACCAAGTTCCAGGATCTGCGCGTCGGCCGCATTGACGCCATTCTGATCGATCGCCTCGCCGCACTCGAATACGCCAGGAAGGCCAAGGACACTGTTGCCGCCGGCGAAGCGTTCTCCCGTCAGGAAGCCGGTATTACTCTGCGCAAAGGCGAGCCTGAACTGCTGGCTGCGGTGAACAAAGCCATCGACAAGCTGCGTGCCGATGGAACGCTGAAAAAGCTTTCGGAAAAATACTTCAGCGCTGACGTTACTCAGTAATGGAAGAAGCTTTCCAACTCGCACTGGACTCCCTGCCGTTCCTGCTCAAGGGGGCCTACTACACGGTCATCTTGAGCCTGGGCGGGATGTTCTTCGGCCTCATGCTGGGCTTCGGCCTGGCACTGATGCGCCTGTCGCGCTTCAAGCTGGTCAGCTGGATCGCCCGCATCTACGTGTCGTTCTTTCGCGGCACGCCGTTGCTGGTGCAACTGTTCGTGATCTATTACGGCTTGCCGCAATTGGGTATGGAACTCGATCCGCTGCCGGCGGCCCTGATCGGCTTCTCGCTGAACATGGCCGCTTACGCCTGTGAAATCCTGCGTTCCGCGATCAGCTCCATCGAGCGCGGTCAGTGGGAAGCTGCCGCCAGCATTGGCATGACCCGTGCGCAGACCCTGCGCCGGGCCATCATCCCACAAGCGATGCGCACCGCATTGCCGCCGCTGGGTAACAGCTTCATTTCGCTGGTAAAGGACACCGCGCTGGCCGCCACCATCCAGGTGCCGGAGCTGTTCCGTCAGGCGCAGCTGATCACAGCGCGCACCTTCGAAGTGTTCACCATGTACCTTGCCGCCGCGCTGATCTACTGGGTTCTGGCCACGGTGCTGTCGCACCTGCAGAACCAGTTGGAAGCACGGGTCAATCGGCACGACCAGGAGTCCTGACCCCATGATTGTCGTGGAAAAACTGACAAAGCAGTTCAAGGGTCAAGTAGTGCTTAACGGCATTGATCTGGAGGTGAAGGAAGGCGAGGTGGTGGCGATCATCGGGCCGAGCGGCTCGGGGAAAACCACCTTCCTGCGTTGCCTGAATTTCCTCGAAGAACCCAGCAGCGGCCGGATCAAGGTCGGTGACATCGAGATCGATGGCAGCCGTCCGTTGAACCAGCAGCAGAGTCTGGTGCGTCGTTTGCGTCAGCACGTGGGTTTCGTGTTCCAGAACTTCAACCTGTTTCCCCATCGCACCGCCCTGGAAAACGTCATCGAAGGCCCGGTCATCGTCAAGAAGATGCCGCACGCCGACGCCGTTGCCCTGGGTAAAAAGCTCATGGCCAGGGTCGGCCTGGCTGGCAAGGAAGACGCTTACCCGCGACGCCTGTCCGGCGGTCAGCAACAGCGTGTCGCGATTGCCCGTGCGCTGGCGATGGAGCCCGAGGTGATTCTGTTCGACGAACCCACCTCGGCGCTCGACCCGGAGCTGGTCGGCGAAGTGCTGGCGACCATCCGCAGCCTGGCCGAAGAGAAGCGCACCATGGTCATCGTCACCCACGAAATGGGCTTCGCCCGCGACGTGGCCAACCGCGTGGTGTTTTTCGACAAGGGTGTAATCGTCGAGCAAGGTGAAGCGAAGGCATTGTTTGCCAACCCGAAAGAGGAACGGACAAAACAGTTTCTCAGCAAGTTTCTGAATAACACTCACGCCTGAAACACATGCGCACCGCCGCGTAACTTCCATGGATGGAAGTGCCCCCGTCTTCACCCCCCCTCGCCTATCGAACAAAACTGAATCTATATAAATGTGTCCGCACGATAGACAACTTCTTGTCAGAAGCTGCGGTACATATGTACGCCCTGTAACCGACTGAACGTCTTTACTATGATCTCGCCTGAAATGTGGTGAGACATGGGTAACCTCCGCGCCACCAAGGCGAAAACCGCTTGTTTTGCCGGCAATATTCGACAGGGCAACGTAGTTTATTAACTTCGAGACGTAGGAGCTTTCTGAATAACGCCAGATCCTGCTTTTAACTAATGCGCTCTATTGACACCCAATGGAGCGCACTCTTATCTAGTCTCCAGCAATCGAAACTCATCACGCCCCATTATTATTTAAATACATGTAATGAACGGTTTTGCTGTTCGTGAATCGCATTTTTTATATTCCTGAAATGGACTTCGCTGCAAGACGTCAAGGAGAAACCCATGCAAAACATCTCGAACAAAAAAGAACTTGCGGCACCGACCGTGGCGCAATCCCACAAAAGCGGCATCAACGTGACGTCGGCGGCTCGTCTGCTGATCGATGTGGCGCCTTACCCCGACATGGACGAAGGCGACCTGATCGAGTTGTTCTGGGATAACTGCTACGTGGCCTCCAGGGTGTTGAATACCCACGACGTCGGGAAAGCCGTCAGCCTGCGCGTACCGCAAAGCTTTATCGCCAATGGCTCCTCGCGCATTCACTACCGGCTCATGCAGGTCGGCCAAGAGCCCGCGCTGTCGCCGACAACCCGAGTGCAGATCAAGCTGAACTGCCCGGGAGGCCAGCCTTCTACCTTGTACGCTGACGAAAACCAGAGCCTGGCACCGGTGATTATTCCCGAGGCCATTCGACGTCAGGGAGTCAACCCGAACCAGATCAAGCGCGGTGTTCCCCTGACCATCGAGCCGTACCTGAACATGGCTGTAGACGACGAGATCACGTTGCGCTGGGGCGATGCGCGGATGGACCTGCCACGACTCAAGGCCGGCGATGTCGGCCAGCCGGTGCAAGTCTGGGTGCCGCCGGCAATCATTGTCGAAGCGGGCGAAGACCTGCGGCTGGAGGTGACCTACTGCATCCTCGACCGGGTGGGCAACAACTCCCGTTGGGCGCCGGCCCGCAACTTGAAAATAGGATGCACAAAAGCCCGCCCTCTGTAGGAGCGAGCTTGCTCGCGATGGACTCAGGGACGCCGTGATCCTCCAGGAAACCCACGTCATCGTTAACGCCCATCGCGAGCAAGCTCGCTCCCTACAGAAGTGTGTCTGTTGCTACAAAGACAAAGTGTTGCCCTGCATACAGTTGCGCACGACACACTTCTATTCATATTCCTAAAAGTTAGTTTATTAATTTTTTACACACGTTTAGGGTATATGCACCGGACCACCGGACATTCTTGTTTTCTTTCGCCGCCACCCTCGCGGCGATCCCATGAGATGTGAGGTAGGTATGGTCCGGAACACAATCACCCCAGTGCAGATCGCCAGGGCATTGCGTGCAGCCAAGGAGCGGCACTGATGTCCAGTCTGGCAGATGCAATTGTTCAGAGTGATCTGGACATCGCCCCGTTGTTGTTGCCCGCACAGGTCTTGCGCAACGACGCGCAAGCCATCAAGGCCGCCCACGAGCTGGCGCATGTCGCCCGCCTGCAAGCGGCCAGGCGTGACCAGCAGCGCAAGCTGCCGTGGTCGGAAATTGAACAGTTCACCCGCAGCGGTCTGGGCAGCATTGCCATCCCGCGCGAATACGGCGGCCCGCAGGTTTCGTTCGTCACCGTGGCTGAAGTCTTCGCGATCATTTCCGCCGTCGATCCGGCGTTGGGCCAGATCCCGCAGAACCACTTCGGCATTCTCAATCTGCTGCTGGGCAGTGCCACTGAAGCGCAGAAAAAGCAGCTGTTCAAAAGCGTGCTTGAAGGCTGGCGCATCGGTAACGCAGGGCCTGAGCGCGGCACCAAAAATACCCTCGAACTCAAGGCAAGAATCACCGCCGACGGCGACGGTTTTGTCATCAGCGGGCAGAAGTTCTACTCCACCGGGGCACTGTTCGCTCACTGGGTGGCGGTCAAGGCGTTGAACGATGACGACAAGCAAGTGCTGGCCTTCGTTCGTCGCGGCACACCGGGCCTGCGCATCGTCGATGACTGGTCCGGTTTCGGCCAACGCACCACCGCCAGTGGCACCGTTTTGCTCAACAACGTGCGGGTCGACGCCGAGCTGGTGGTGGATAACTGGAAGATCAATGACACCCCGAACATTCAGGGCGCCGTGTCGCAGCTGATTCAAGCGGCCATCGATGCCGGCATCGCTCGCGGGGCCATCGACGACGCCATCGAGTTCGTGAAAACCCGTGCCCGGCCATGGATCGACGCCAAGGTCGAGCGGGCCAGCGATGACCTGTACGTGATCGCTGATATCGGCAAACTGAAAATCGAACTGCACGCCGCCGAAGCGCTGTTGCGCAGGGCCGGCCAGGTGCTGGATCAGGTCAACGCCGCGCCGCTGACGGCCGAGTCCGCCGCCCGCGCCTCGATCGCCGTGGCCGAAGCCAAGGTGCTGACCACCGAAATCTCGCTACTGGCCAGCGAAAAGCTATTCGAACTGGCCGGCAGCCGCGCCACCCTCGCTGAGTTCAACCTCGATCGCCACTGGCGCAACGCGCGGGTGCACACGCTGCACGACCCGGTGCGCTGGAAGTATCACGCCGTCGGTGCTTACCACCTGAACGGCACATTGCCCGCTCGCCACTCCTGGATCTAACGACCCGCACTTTTTTGACCAGATCTCTGGAGAAACACATGCCCATTTCTCACCACGTCGCGGTCATCACCAGCGATGAGCAAGCCCTGATCGTCGCCAGTGACCTGGCCGAAGATTTCAAACGTGACAGCGCCCTGCGCGACCGCGAACGCCGTCTGCCGCACCCGGAACTGGAAGTGTTTTCCCGCTCCGGCCTGTGGGGCATCAGCGTGCCGAAGGCGTATGGCGGCGCGGGCGTTTCCAACGTCACGCTGGCCAAAGTGATCGCCTTGATCGCCCAGGCCGACGGCTCCCTCGGGCAAATTCCGCAGAATCATTTCTACGCCCTCGAAGTGCTGCGCGTGAACGGCAGCGCCGAGCAGAAAAAACGTTTGTACGCAGAAGTGCTGGCCGGTCAACGCTTCGGCAACGCCCTTGCCGAACTCGGAACAAAAACCGCACACGACCGCATCACCCGCCTGACACGCGACGGGGATGGCTATCGCATCAACGGCCGCAAGTTTTACGCCACCGGCGCGATCTACGCGCAACGGATTCCCACCTCGGTGGTAGATGAAAACGGCGTGCAGCAACTCGCATTCGTCCCGCGCAACAGCAAAGGCCTGACCGTCATCGACGACTGGAGCGGTTTCGGCCAGCGCACCACCGGCAGCGGTTCGGTGGTGTTCGAAGACGTCTATGTCACCGCCGAAGACGTGATCCCCTTTCAAAGTGCGTTCGAACGGCCGACCCCGGTCGGTCCGCTGGCGCAGATCCTTCACGCGGCCATCGACACCGGCATCGCCCGTGCCGCCTACGAAGATGCGCTGCATTTTGTGCGCACCAAAACCCGGCCATGGATCGATGCCACCCATGAAAAAGCCACTGAAGACCCGCTGTCTCTCAAGAGTTTCGGTTACTTGAGCATCCGTCTGCACGCCGCTGAAGCGCTGCTGGATCGCGCCGGCGAACTCCTCGACAAGGCCCAGGCCGAGACTAACGCCGAGACCGTCGCCGCCGCGTCAATTGCCGTCGCCGAAGCCCGCGCCATCAGCACCGAAATCTCCCTCGCCGCCGGCACTGCGCTGTTCGAACTGGCCGGCAGCCAGGCAACGTTGATCGAGCACGGACTGGATCGCCACTGGCGCAACGCCCGGGTGCACACGCTGCACGACCCGGTGCGCTGGAAGTATCACGCCGTCGGCAATTACTACCTCAACGATGAAAACCCGCCGTTGCGAGGGACCATCTGATGAGCACACCTTTAAAAACCAAAAAGAAAATCCTGCTCAACGCCTTCAACATGAACTGCATCGGGCACATCAACCATGGTTTGTGGACCCATCCACGGGACACCTCGACCCAATACAAAACCATCGAATACTGGACCGAGCTGGCGCAGTTGCTGGAGCGCGGCTTGTTCGACGGTCTGTTTATTGCGGATATTGTCGGTGTGTACGACGTCTATCAAAACTCGGTGGACGTACCGTTGAAGGAGTCGATCCAGCTGCCGGTCAACGATCCGTTGCTACTGGTCTCGGCGATGGCAGCGGTCACCAGAAATCTCGGCTTCGGACTCACCGCCAACCTGACCTACGAGCCGCCGTATCTGTTCGCCCGGCGCATGTCGACGCTCGATCATTTGAGCCGCGGTCGGGTCGGCTGGAACATCGTCACCGGCTACCTCGACAGTGCCGCCAAAGCCATGGGCCTCAGCGAGCAGGTCGAACACGACCGTCGTTACGATCAGGCTGACGAGTACCTCGAAGTCCTCTACAAACTCTGGGAAGGCAGCTGGGAAAACGGCGCCGTGCTCAACGATCCTCAGCAACGGATCTACGCGCAGCCAGACAAAGTGCACAAGGTCGAGCACAAGGGCGAGTTTTATCAGGTGGAGGGTTATCACCTCTGCGAACCCTCGCCGCAACGCACGCCGGTGCTGTTTCAGGCAGGGAGTTCGGATCGCGGTTTGCTGTTCGCCGGGCGTCACGCCGAGTGCGTGTTCATCAGCGGCCAGAACAAACCGTCGACCAGGGCTCAAGTGGACAAGGTTCGCGCCAGCGCCGTCGAGGCCGGGCGCAATCCCGAGGACATCAAAGTGTTCATGGGGCTGAACGTGATTGTCGGCGCCACCGAGGAGCTGGCCTGGAAGAAGCATGCCGAGTACCTGAGCTACGCCAGCGCCGAGGCCGGCGTGGCGCATTTTTCCGCTTCTACCGGGATTGATTTTTCCGAGTATGAAATCGACGAACCGATCCAGTACGTGAAAAGCAACGCGATCCAGTCGGCGACCAAAAATCTGCAAAACAACGACTGGACCCGACGCAAATTACTCGACCAGCACGCCCTCGGTGGCCGCTACATCACGGTGGTGGGTTCACCGGAGCAAGTGGCCGATGAGCTGGAATCGTGGATCGCCGAAACCGGGCTGGATGGTTTCAACCTGACGCGGATTGTCACGCCGGAAAGCTATGTGGATTTCATTGAGCTGGTGATCCCGGAGTTGCAGCGGCGCGGGTCGTACAAGACCGCTTATGACGACGGCAGCCTGCGGGAGAAGCTGTTTCACGCAGAGGCGCATTTGCCTGAGCAACATACCGGGTCGGCTTACCGCCGATAAAACCTGTGGCGAGGGAGCTTGCTCCCGCTCGGCTGCGCAGCAGTCGCAAAACCTGCGACCGAGTTTTACCTGACACACCTCATCGAATGGCTTTGGGGCTGCTCCGCAGCCCAGCGGGAGCAAGCTCCCTCGCCACAAATGCGCGCACTCATTACATCATTGACTGGAATAACCACCATGACCAAAAAACTCTTAACCCACCCAGTCAAAGCACTGGCCCTGGCCCTCGGCCTCTTCAGCTCCGTCACCTTCGCCGCCGACGCGCCGCTGAAAGTCGGCACCACTGCCGCTTTCGCCATCCCGCTGGAAGCCGCTGTCGAAGAAGCCAACAAACAAGGCCTCAAGGTCGAGCTCGTGGAGTTCACCGACTGGATCGCCCCCAACGTCAGCCTCGCCGCTGGCGACATCGACGTGAATTACTTCCAGCACGTGCCGTTCCTCGAAAACGCCAAGGCCGCCGCCGGTTTTGACCTGGTGCCGTTCGCACCGGGGATCATTAACAACGTCGGCCTCTACTCGAAAAAATATAAACGCTTCGACGAGCTGCCGGAAGGCGCCAGCGTCGCCATCGCCAATGACCCGATCAACAGCGGTCGCGGCCTGCAACTGTTGGCCAAGGCCGGGTTGATCACGCTCAAGCCGGGGGTCGGCTACAAGGCCACCGAAGAAGACATCATCGACAACCCGAAGAACATCAAAATCCTCCAGGTCGAAGCCGTGCAACTGGTGCGCGCCTACGATGACGCCGATCTGGTTCAGGGCTACCCGGCCTATATCCGTCTGGCCAAGACGTTTGATGCCGGTTCCGCGCTGCTGTTCGACGGCCTTGACCACAAGGAATACGTGATCCAGTTCGTGATCCAGCCGAAAAACAACGCCGACCCGCGCCTGATCAAATTCGTCGATATCTACCAACATTCGCCCGCCGTCCGCGCGGCTTTGGACAAGGCCCACGGCAAGCTCTATCAAGCCGGTTGGGAAAGCTGAGCATGACGGCCGCGATCCTACGGCGACTGGAAATTCCAGAGCCCCAGAAAGCCGAACAAACCGAGCTGCACCCGGACCTTAACCGCGCTCACGTACGGTTCATCGGCCTGGGCAAAACCTACAACGGCCAGCAAGGCCCGGTCGCAGCGCTGCACGGCATCGATCTGGCGATCCAGCGCGGTGAAGTGTTTGGCATCATCGGCCGCAGCGGCGCCGGCAAGTCGTCGCTGATCCGCACCATCAACCGCCTCGAACAACCGAGCACCGGGCGCGTACTGATTGATCAAGTGGACATCGGCGCGTTCGATGAGGAGCGTCTGGTGACACTGCGTCGGCGCATCGGCATGATCTTTCAGCACTTCAACCTGATGTCGGCCAAGACGGTTTGGCAGAACGTCGAGTTGCCGCTGAAAGTCGCCGGTGTGCCCAAGGAAAAACGCGAGCAGAAGGTTCGTGAACTGCTGGAACTGGTCGGCCTGCAAGAGAAGCACAAGGCCTATCCGGCACAGCTGTCCGGCGGGCAGAAACAGCGCGTCGGCATCGCTCGCGCGTTGGTGCATGACCCGGAGATTCTGCTGTGCGACGAAGCCACGTCGGCGCTGGACCCGGAGACCACACAATCGATCCTCGGCCTCCTGCGCGAGATCAATCAGCGCCTTGGCCTGACCATCGTGCTGATTACCCACGAGATGGCGGTGATTCGCGATATCTGCGACCGCGTTGTGGTGCTGGAGCACGGACGCATCGTCGAACAAGGTCCGGTCTGGGAAGTGTTTGGCAACCCGCAGCATGAGGTCAGCAAAACCTTGCTCGCGCCGTTGCAACACGCGTTGCCGCAAGACCTGCAAAATCGTCTGCGACCTCAGCCACAGTCTCCTGACGCCGCCGTGGTGCTGCGTCTGCAATTCACCGGCAGCGCCACGGACGAACCGGATCTGGCAGCGTTGTTCGCCGCACTCGGTGGTCGCGTGCGCTTGCTCCAAGGTGGCGTGGAACGGATACAGGGGCATGCGCTGGGGCAATTGCTATTGGCGGTGACCGGCTCGTCGCTCGGTACCGAACAATTGCGTCAGCGCGCCAGCCACTGGGCGCAACAGGTGGAGGTGCTGGGTTATGTGGTTTGATCGCTTGCTGCAAGGTTTCATCGACACGTTTTTGATGGTCGGCGTCTCATCGCTGATCGCACTGCTGGCGGGCATACCGCTGGCGGTGATCCTGGTCACCAGCGCCAAGGGCGGTATCTACGAAGCGCCGGCGCTGAACCGCGCACTAGGCGCGTTCGTGAACCTGTTTCGCTCGATTCCGTTTCTGATTCTGATGGTGGCGTTGATACCGTTCACCCGGCTGATCGTCGGCACCACTTACGGTGTGTGGGCCGCCGTGGTGCCGCTGACCATTGCGGCCACGCCGTTCTTTGCGCGGATTGCCGAAGTCAGTTTGCGCGAGGTTGATTTCGGCTTGATAGAGGCGGCGCAAGCGATGGGATGCCGGCGCTGGCACATCGTCTGGCATGTGTTGTTGCCTGAAGCGCTGCCGGGGATTGTCGGTGGTTTCACCATTACCCTGGTGACCATGATCAACTCATCGGCCATGGCTGGGGCGATTGGTGCGGGTGGGTTGGGAGACATTGCGTACCGGTATGGGTACCAGCGGTTTGATAGCCAGATCATGCTGACGGTAATTGTGCTGCTGGTGGTGTTGGTGGCGGTAATTCAGCTGGGTGGGGATCGGTTGGCGCGGGGGTTGAACAAGCGGTGAGACTGGCTTCAGCCATCGCTCATCCGTGATATCGCTTTCGCGAGCAGGCTCGCTCCCACAATTAGAATGCATTTCCCTGTGGGAGCGAGCCTGCTCGCGAATGGCTGCGCAGCAGCCACCGGCTTCATGGCGTATATTCTGCGGATTCACACTGCCTGCGTAGCCCGACCATGAAACAGTCCCCCGACGACCTCGATCAGATCACAACCACCACCCTCAGCCATTACAACTCGGTCGCCGAAGATTTTCGCGATGGGACGCGCGATCACGATGTCAGCCAGAACATCGATGCGCTGTTGCGGCATGTTCAGGGCGAGGCGCCGTTCGACATTCTCGACTTTGGCTGCGGCCCGGGTCGTGATTTGCAGACGTTCACGCGCATGGGCCACACCGCCATCGGCCTCGACGGTTCGGAAAAATTTGCGCAGATGGCGCGCGAAGACAGTGGTTGTGAGGTCTGGCAGCAGGACTTTCTAAAACTTGATTTGCCGGCTGAACGCTTCGACGGGATTTTCGCCAATGCGGTGCTGTTTCACATTCCAAGCCAGGAATTGCCCCGGGTGTTGAAGGAGTTGTACGGGGCTTTGAAACCGGGCGGTGTGTTGTTCAGCTCCAATCCGCGGGGTGAGAATCAGGAGGGCTGGAACGGGCCGCGGTATGGGGCGTATCACGATCTTCAGGCGTGGCAGGATTTGCTGACTACGGCGGGGTTTGTGGAGCTGGAGCATTACTACCGGCCGGCGGGGTTGCCGCGGGAGCAGCAGCCGTGGCTGGCGAGTGTCTGGCGTCGCGCAAGATAGGCAGATCAAAAGATCGCAGCCTGCGGCAGCTCCTACAGGGTCTACGTTATCCCATGTAGGAGCTGCCGCAGGCTGCGATCTTTTGCTTTTAGGTCAGACAGATTCTTGCTTCGGCTCGCGAATCTTGTACCAAGCCACATACAGCGCCGGCAAAAACAGCAGCGTCAGCAAGGTCGCGATGATGATGCCGCCGATCATCGCGTAGGCCATCGGCCCCCAGAACACTTCCCGGGCGATCGGAATCATCCCCAGGCTCGCTGCCGCCGCCGTCAGCAGAATCGGCCGGCGACGGTGTTCAGTGGCTTGTGCCACCGCATCCCACGGCGCCAGCCCCTCTTTCTCCAACGCTTCGATCTGCGTCACCAGAATCACCGAGTTGCGGATGATGATGCCGATCAGCGCCAGAATCCCGAGGATCGCCACGAAGCCCATCGGCGTGCCGGTCGGGATCAGCGCCAGCACCACGCCGATCAATCCGAGCGGCGCGACACTGGCCACCAGGAACAGCTTCTGCACACTGTGCAACTGGATCATCAGGAAGGTCGCCATCAAAAACAGCATCAACGGCACGACCTTGGCAATCGGCCCTTGGGCCTTGCCGCTTTCCTCGACGGTGCCGCCGGTGGCGACCTTGTAGCCTACCGGTAACGCAGCGGCGAATTTGTCGATGTCCGGCTTCAGTTGCTTGACCAGATCGGTCGGCTGAATCTCGTCGCGTACCGCCGCTTTGATGGTGATGGTCGGTTTGCGGTCGCGACGCCACACCAGCGGTTGCTCAAGTTCGTAGCGCACGGTGGCGAAGGCCAGCAGCGGAATCGAGGTGCCGCCGGGGGTGACGATCTGCAGATTTTGCAGGGTCTCGGGCGTGCCACGCTCCGCGTCCACCGCACGACCCACCACGTTGATCAGGTAGATATCGTCATCCACCTGCGTCACTGGCGCTCCGACGACGATGCTGTTCATCAGGTTGGCCACGTCTTCCGACGACAGCCCCAGTTGCCGCGCCTTGTCCTGGGCGATATCAATGCGCAGGACTTTGCCCGGCTCGTTCCAGTCGTAAATGATCTCGCCGATGTGCGAGTTTTTATCCAGTTCGGTGGCCAGCGCGATGGCGTGCTTGCGCACTTGATCGATGTCCTTGCCGCTGACCCGGTACTGGATCGGCCGGCCCACCGGCGGGCCCATTTCCAGCGCCTGGACGTAACTGCCGATGCCGACGAAATCCTTGCGCAAGCGCTCGCGCAGACGCTGGCTCAACGCCTCGCGCGACTCCAGGCCTTTGCTGACGATGACCAGTTGCGCGTAGTACGGGTTTTGCAATTGCTGGTCGAGCGGCAGGTAGAAACGGATCGCACCCTCGCCGATGTACGTGCTCCAGCGCACGATGTCCGGATCGCCCTTGAGCGTCGCTTCCAGCTTGTCCACCGCCTTGCGGGTTTCAGCAATCGAGGCGTTTTGCGGCAGGTTCAGGTCAACGAGAATTTCCGGGCGGTCCGAGGACGGGAAGAACTGGTTCTGCACAAACTGCATGGAAAACACCGACGCCACGAACAAGGCAATGGTGATGCCGATGGCCCACCAACGATTGCGCATCGCCCAGAACATGCCGTAATTGAAGGCGCGACCGATGCGTCCGGGCTCGGCGTTATGGGGTTTCACCTTGGCACTGAGGATGTGCACGCCGATCACCGGCGCAAACAACACCGCGACAATCCACGACACCAGCATCGCCACCGCAATCACCGCGAACAGCGTAAAGGTGTACTCGCCCGCCGAACTGGCATTGAGGCCGATGGGTACGAAACCGGCGACCGTCACCAGGGTGCCGGTGAGCATCGGGAATGCGGTCGAGGTGTAGGCGAACGTGGCCGCCTGCTCCTTGGTCTCGCCCATCTCCAGACGCGTGACCATCATTTCCACGGTGATCATCGCGTCGTCCACCAGCAAGCCGAGGGCGATGATCAGCGCGCCGAGGGAGATCCGCTGCATGGTGATGCCGCTGTATTCCATGAACACGAAGACCATCGCCAACACCAGCGGAATCGAGCACGCCACCACCAGGCCGGCGCGCACGCCGAGGCTGACGAAGCTGACAATCAGTACGATCACCACCGCCTCGAACAGCGCGCTGGTGAAGCCGCCGACGGCCTTTTCGACCACGCCGGCCTGGTCGGAAACGCTGTGCACGCCGACGCCCACCGGCAAATCGGCGGTCAGGTCGGTCATGCGCTGGTGCAGCGCCTTGCCGAACTCCTGGATGTTGCCGCCCTTCTTCATCGCAATCGCCAGACCGATGGCGGGATGGCCGTCGAAACGAAACTCGGGGGTCGCCGGGTCAACGTAACCCCGGCTGATCTCAGCAATATCTGCCAAACGATAGAAGCGATCGTTGAGCCGCAGGTTGACGTTTTCCAGGTCTTTCTCGGAAGCAAACTGCCCCGAGGTGCGCACCGAAATTCGCTCCGGCCCGGCCTCGATCACACCCGCCGGGGTCACCGCGTTTTGCGATTGCAGGCTCTGCACCACCTGACGCTGGTCGATGCCCAGCGCTGCGAGTTTGCGCGTGGAGAAGTTCAGGTAGAGGACTTCATCCTGCTCGCCGACCATCTCGACCTTGCCCAGCCCCGGCACTTCACGGATCTCGGCGCGGACCTGCTCGACGTAGTCGCGTAACTGACGCATCGACAAACCGTCGGCGGTAAAGGCGTAAACCGAACCGAACACATCACCGAACTCGTCGTTGAACCCCGGCCCTTGCAGGCCCTGGGGGAAGTCGCCGCGAATGTCGTTGATCTTCTTGCGCACCTGGTACCAGATTTGCGGGATGTCCTTGGCACTGGTGGTGTCGCGCAGATTGACGAACACCGTTGACTCGCCGGGACGGGTGTAACTTTTCACGTAATCGAGAGAGTCGAGTTCTTCGAGTTTTTTCTCGATGCGATCAGTGACCTGCTTGAGGGTTTCTTCCTGGGTCGCGCCCGGCCAGCGGGTCTGGATCACCATGGTTTTGATGGTGAACGACGGGTCTTCTTCGCGACCGAGGTTCATGTACGAGAACACGCCCATCAGCAGCGCGACGAACATCAAATACCAGACAAACGACTGATGCTTGAGGGCCCATTCGGATAAGTTGAAACTCCCTTTCATTGCGGGCCGTCCTCATCGATTTTGACTTTTTGCCCGGGGGTCAGGCTGTTCACGCCGGCACTCACAATCCGCTCGCCGGACTTCACGCTGTTGGTCAGCACCACCGTGCTGTCGGTGCGACTGAGCAGGCTGACCTCTCGCGGCGAAACGGTTTGCGTCTGAGGGTCGATGACCCAGATCCGCGTCTTTCCATCCACTTCTTGCAGCACGCTGATCGGTAACTCGATGCGCGGTTTGATCGCCGAGCTCAGGGTCACGCTGATGGCGGTGCCCAGGCGAAAACCGGGTGGCGTGTCTGTCAGCGTCAGGCGCGCGCGACGGGTACGGGTGGCGCTCTGGGCCTGGGGTTCGATTTCGCGGACGATGGCGGTGCTGGTGATGCTCGGGTCCAGTTGCGCGGCGACCTGGAACACTACGTCCGCTGGCAACTGATCGACCAGCGTGTCGGGCAAGTCGATCACCGCTTCCTTGATGTCCGGCTGCGCCAGCGTGACCACTTGCTGGCCGGCGGTGACCACTTGCCCGGCTTCGGCATTCCACGCGGTGACGATGGCTTTGTGGTCGGTGCGCAGTTGCACGTAATCGAGTTGGTCCTTGGCCTGATCGACCGCCGCCTTCGCTTGATCCATGGAGGCCTGGGTGGTTTTGAGGTCGGTCTGCGCGATGTCCAGTTGCGCCTGCGCACCGACGCCGCGATCAAACAATTCCTGCTGACGCCGGGCGTTGGCCTGGGCGTTGATCAGTTGCGCCTGAATGCGCGCCAGATCACCCTGGGCGGAACGCAGCTGGTTTTGCTGATCCGTGGGGTCGAGGGTAGCGAGCAAGGCGCCCTTCTCGACTTCGGCCCCCACATCGACGTTACGGCTGGCGATCCGGCCTGGCACACGGAAACCGACATTGGTTTCGTAACGGGCCTGGATACTGCCGGCGAAGCGGCCCAGGGTTTCCTCGTTCAGCGCCTGGACCTTGATCGACAGCACCGGGCGTATCGGCTCCGGCGGCGGTTCTTCCTTCGAGCAGGCCGCCAGCATCACAGCGATTACCAGCAATAAACGCTTCATGGCTGAGTTCCTTCGGCCAGATCCTTGTAGGTGTTCTCGGCGACTTCCACTTTCACCCCGGGGTGCAGCAACTGACCGCCGGCAATCACCACTTTCTCTCCGCCCTTGAGGCCGTCGCTGATGATGACTTTACCGGTCAGGTAACGTCCGACCGTGACCGTGTGCAACTGCGCCTTGCCTTCGTCGTCCACCAGCCACACGGCCGGGTCGCTGAGGTTTTTGGTCAGTGCCGACCACGGCAGCTCCACCGCGGATTTGCCCGGTGTCTTGGCCGTGGCACTGACCACTGAGCCAAGCTGCATGCCTTCCGGCAATCCGTGGAGCGTCACTTTGACCTGCACTGTGCCGGTCTCTGCGGAAACCGCCGGAGTGATTTCGCGAACCGTACCGGTGGTCTTGATGGCCGGGTTGTCGAGCAGGCTGACCACGATGGTTTTGTCATCCGGTGCCTCAGCCAGCAGCGATTCGTAGACGTTGAACACCGCATCGCGCTCACCGTCTCGCGCCAGGCTGAAAATCGGCACCGTGGCCTGCACCACCTGGCCGACTTCAGCCTGCCGCGCCGTGATAATCCCCGGTGCGTCCGCGATCAGCGCGGTGTAACTCAGTTGCTCACGGGCGTTAGCCAGTTGCGCCTGTGCGGCCGTCAGCGCGCTTTGACTGCTACGCAGCGCAGCCTGAGCAGTGTCAAATTCGCTTCGACTGGTGTAGCCCTTGGGCAGGAGTTTTTGCTGGCGAACGAAGGCGGCGGCGGTCTGTTTGACTCGCGCTTGCTCGGCGACGACTTGGGCCTGGGCGGAGTCGACATTGGTCTGCAGGTCCTTCGGATCGAGTTTGGCGAGCACTTGTTTCGCCGAAACGCGGTCACCGACATCGACCGTGCGCTGGATGATCTTGCCGCCGACGCGGAAAGACAACTCCGTCTGAACGCGTGCCTGAACGTCGCCGGTGAGGGTCACGGACGGGGCGTAATCCAGGGGTCTGACGGCTTGCACGAACACCCGTGGACGATCTTTCTCGACCGCAGGTTTTTCGCCGCAGGCGCTCAGCAGGACAAGGAGGCTCAGGCCAACCACTCTTTTCAATCCGGGACCAGCCATGCAGACTCCTTTGCATTGTACGAACGTGCCAATGGCGATACGACTGTGAGCTTAGAACAGGGTTCCACCTGCGCGCACGCAGATAGAGTATTTCCCCTGTAGGAGCTGCCGAGTGAAACGAGGCTGCGATCTTTTGATCTTGCCTTTAAGAAAGCAAAGTCAAAAGATCGCAGCCTCGTTTCACTCGACAGCTCCTACGTGTCATTTTTTCAGCACGATTATCGTGAGATCACTTTAATGCTTAAAACCCTCGCGGTGGCCAATTACCGTTCGATCAATAAACTGGTGATCCCGTTGGGTCGTTTGAACCTGATCACCGGACCCAACGGCAGCGGCAAATCCAACCTCTATCGCGCGCTACGCTTGCTGGCAGAAACCGCTCAGGGCGGCGTGGTCAACGCGTTGGCCCGTGAGGGCGGGCTGGATTCGACGTTCTGGGCCGGACCGGAGACCATCACCCGACGCATGCGCAACGGTGAAGTACCGATCGAGGCAACGGTGCGCCATGGCGTCAAACGCTTGCGGCTGGGGTTTGCCGGGGAAGACTTCGGTTACTCGATCAGCCTGGGATTACCCGAGTCCAACGGTCATTTCATGCTACCGGGGCACAGCACGCCCATCCCGTCACGGTTCAGCCTCGACCCGCAAATCAAACGCGAATGCCTGTGGGCCGGGGCGTTTTTTCGTCCAGCGAGCCTGCTGGTGGATCGCGACGGCCCGATGATCCGCACTCGCGCCAACCGCGGCTGGGACGTGCTGTCCCAGCACACGCCAACTTTCGACAGCCTGTTCGATCAGGTCGGCAGCTTGCGCACCTCGCCAGAAGTTCTGGAGATGCGTGAATTCATCCGCCGCTGGCGCTTCTACGATCACTTTCGCAGCGACGCCGACGCACCGGTGCGTCAGCCACAACTGGGTACGCGCACCCCGGTGTTGCACCACGACGGCAGAGATCTGGCGGCGGCGTTGCAGACCATTATCGAAATTGGCGACCCCGACGCTTTGCGCGATGCCATCAGCGACGCATTCCCCGGCGCACGCCTGCACATCGAGCCGCTGGCCGGCGGCCGCTTCTCCATCGAGTTTTATCAGGAAGGGTTGTTGCGACCGTTGTCGGCGGCTGAACTGTCCGATGGAACGTTACGTTATTTGCTGTTGGTGGCGGCTCTGCTGACGCCGCGTCCGCCGACGTTGATGGTGTTGAACGAGCCGGAAACGAGCCTGCATCCGGACCTGTTGCCGGCATTGGCGCGGTTGATTATCCGGGCCTCGGAGCACTGTCAGGTATGGGTGGTGTCGCATGCCCGGCGGTTGATCTCGGCGTTGCAGGAAGACCCGGAATGCAACTGCATCGTGCTGGAGAAAAGCCTCGGGCAAACCGGGATTGTCGGGCAGCGGATGCTGGATGAGCCGGCGTGGTATTGGGCGGATTGAGCGGGCAACGTTTCGGCTTGCGTCTTCAGATTTAGCGACGACGAATTTTTCTGGCTGCGTTCGTAGGCGCTAATGTGCGGTGGGCTTTCAACATTACCCGATCAGGTCCTAATCCTGGTTCAAGCATCGTGTCGTGGTTTCGCTTCACCCCTATCACCAGCGGCTCTGATCTTGATATCACTGATTCTAGTGACGGAGCCGAGGGGCCAACAGAAGGCAGGGGTGACGCGGTCGGTGACGCGGTGCTTACCTTCCCCTTGTTCTTCACAAAACTCATCAAGGCCGCTTCAGTCCCGGGCTTTCTCACCGCCCAGTAAGTTCCCACTCTCGATGCAGACGCCAACGTTGTCAGCCCTAAAACGACAGAACCCAGTATTTTGATTGCCCCAGGATCGTCGGCGATTGCCGCTACGGCACTGCCAACCCCAACCACCCCTATGGTGAGTATCAAACCACTGGCCACCACCGTGCTTGTTGCCGCAAAGGACTGTCTGGGCGGTAATTTCCTCAATGCACCATATCTCAAGGCATCCTTGGCCAGGTTAAAGGAGGGGATGGGACGGGTCATGCCCAGTCCTGTATTCAACAAACTCAGCATGCTGGCGATAAATCGGCCTATTTCGGCAAACCGCCCGGTCGGATCACTGAAATTCACCGGATCCCCCAGACAATACGCATACGGATTCAACCCACCCCGACCAAACGGGCTCAATCCGTCCGGCCTGTTGAACCGCATCAGCACCGGGTTGAACATCCGGTGGCCATTGCCCAGCAAATAATGACCAGTGAACGGATCAACCGCTTCGCCGGCGAACCCCAGAAGACTGCCAGGACCACCTTCGACCCGACGATGACCGTAAGGCGAATAAACCTGATGCACAGATCCGTCTGGATCAGCGACCTGCAACACGGAGCGCTGTTGGTCTGTGGCCAGCAGACGGTTATTGATGCCACCACTCTTACGGGTTTGCAGCGCCAGCGGTTGATTACCCTGTTGAAATACGCTCTGACTGGCCGCCCCTTGAAGATCGGTCGCCAGAAGATCACCGCAGTAAAATCGTTGCAGGGCTTGTTGCCCCACAGGCTCAACCCCGGTCAGCAAATCCAGCGCATTGTAGCTATAACGGCACACGCAGACCTTTGATTCGCTCATAAGCCCCCCTGTTCGCAAAGCCCTCAGCTTGCACCAGTAATGCGGGCTAGAACACCTGACAGAAATGCTAGGTATCCGAGGCTATTCTTCTGTTCGGGCCAATCATCCCTGCCATTTGCCGCTCTCGACAATCACGCCGGATGCCGACGTTGATGGTGGGTAAGGGTCATGCGCCGTCAACACCTGTTGATATCACGCAAAACACTGTCTGCAGATTTGCTGCGTAGAAGGAAGACGACTATTTTCCCTACCGCCGTAGGAAGTATCTATTTTTCTGAATACCCCTCCAAGGACGCACCGCTTTTGGCCAGACTCACGGCCAAACCATCACAAGGAAGAGAACATGGCTGACGTAAAAGTGCCGCAACGACTGGATCCGCAGGACATTGTGAAGTTGTTGATGGCGTTGCGCAGGGCGTTAAAGGCCAGGGTGGCCTGATTCGCGGTTGCTTCTGTGGCGAGGGAGCTTGTTCCCGCTCGACTGCGCTGCAGTCGCAAAACCAGTCAAAGCGGTGTGCCTGAAGAAGCGCATGGGCAGGTTTCAGGGTCGCTTCGCAACCCAGCCGGAGCAAGCTCCCTCGCCACAGGTTCCTCGAACACAAAAAAACGCCGACGCTCTATCAGCCGTCGGCGTTTGAACTTGCGGGTTTCGTTACTGCGCCCAATCAGAACGCCGGCAGTACCGCGCCGCTGTACTTCTTCTCGATGAAGGCTTTCACTTCAGGACTGGTCAAGGCCTTGGCCAGTTTCTGAATGGCAACGCTGTCCTTGTTGTCCGGACGCGCCACCAGGAAGTTCACGTAAGGCGAATCGGCACCCTCGATCACCAGCGCGTCTTTAGCCGGGTTCAGGCCCGCTTCCAGCGCGTAGTTGGTGTTGATCATGTCCAGGTCAACCTGGTCCAGAACACGCGGGAGCATGGCCGATTCCAGTTCCTTGAACTTGAAGTTGTGCGGGTTCTTGGCGATGTCTTTCGGCGTGGCCAAAGCGTTTTTCGGGTCTTTCAACTCGATCAGACCCGCCTTCTGCAGCAGGATCAGGGCACGGCCGCTGTTGCTGCCTTCGTTTGGAATCGCAATGGTCGCGCCGTCTTTCAACTCGGCCAGGCTTTTGACTTTCTTCGAGTAGCCACCGAACGGTTCAACGTGCACGCCGATCACAGTCACAAGGTTAGTGCCTTTACCTTCGTTGAAGCTTTTCAGGTACGGCAGGGTCTGGAAATAGTTGGCGTCCAGACGCTTCTGGTCGACCTGCACGTTCGGCTGAACGTAGTCGGTGAAGACTTTGATTTCCAGGTCCACGCCATCTTTGGCGAGGGCTGGCTTGATCAGTTCCAGAATCTCGGCGTGTGGCACCGGGGTCGCCGCTACGACCAGTTTCTCGCCAGCCTGGGCCAGGCCCGCGGTCAGGGCAGCCGCCAATGCGGTGAACAACAGAACCTTTTTCATGCAGTGTCCTTATCGAAAATCACGGTCGCCAGTGGCGACGGCTAACTATGAAAGTGCCAGCGAAGTGCTATCGCTGGCGTGACGCGGACAATACCGGGATTTTTTATTCCGGAACAATATCTTTTATTTACTTCTATATTCCATTTTGTTCGCACCCTGTAGGAGCGAGCTTGCTCGCGATGGACGTCAACGATAATGCTGGCTTCCTGAATGCAAGCGGCGCCCTTACGTCCATCGCGAGCGAGCTCGCTCCTACAGGGATTCGGCTTGCCTCAGGAGTTGTTTCAGGGCCGTTTGCTCGGCAGCGGTGCCGTTGGCGAGGATGTGCTTGAGTTGCTGCTCAATCTGCGTCAACGGCGCCGGGGCCTCGGGCAGGTTCAGATGCTCCGGCAGAATCTCGTCACCCGTACTGACCAGCAACGCAAAGTGAATGACATTTTCCAGCTCCCGGGTGTTGCCCGGCCAGCTGTGTCGTTCCAGTACGAGCTGCGCAGTCTCGCTGATCAGTGGCACCGGCAGTTCCAGGCGCTGGCTGTAGATGCCGAGGAAATATTCGGCGAGGGACAGGATGTCGCCGACCCGCTCACGCAAGGCCGGCAAATGGAGCTGACCTTCGCTGAGGTAATGGTAAAGACGCTCATGAAATTTCCCGGCGGCCACCGCTTGCGCCAGATCAATGCTGGTGGCAGCCACAAGACGCACGTCCACCGGGCTCGGCTGATGGGCGCCGACGCGGGTGACTTCGTGGTTTTCCAGTGCGGCGAGTAGCTTGATCTGGATCGGCAGCGGCAGGTCGCCGATCTCGTCCAGATAAAGCGTGCCGCCGTTCGCCGAGCCGAACCACCCGGCGCGACTGCTCGCCGAACCGCTGTAGCTGCCGGCGGCGTAGCCGAACAATTCGGCGTCGGCATACGTCGGGCTGATTGCGCCGCAATTGACCGACACAAATAAACCGCCGCGATCACTGGCACGGTGAATGTGTCGCGCGAGCAATTCCTTGCCGCTACCGGTTTCGCCACGGATCAGTACGCAGATCGAACGCGGCGCCAGTTGCTCCAGTTCCTGACGCAGCTGACGCGAACGCGGATCGACAAACACCAACGCCTTGGCGCGGATGCTCAGTGGGCTTTTTTCTGCGTCGGGAAAGGTCAGCAGCGGCTGACCGAAGGCTTCAAAACTCATGGCAGACTCCCGCCCAAAACCGCCGGAGACGGGGGCGTTAAATTAAAATTCAAGCACGACGCAGGGCGTGATGTTCCAGGCGGTTTTGCAGGCGGTAGAGATAGGCAAAACCCTGTTCCCAACGCTGGTGTCCGGACTTCACATTGATGTGCCCGGCCCCCGCCAGAATCCCCGCTTCTGCGCCCCATTGACGTGCCAGTTCCAATGCACGCGGCGCACTGACGGCGCTGTCGTTATCGGAGCTGACAACCTGGCTCGGGAACGGCAACAGATTCGTCGGAATCGGCGCGAAGTTACGCAGTGCCGGCGCGCAGGCCGGGCGCTCGACGTCCGCTGGCGCGACCAGCAAGGCACCGCGCACCTGACGCAAAAAATTCAGCGGAGCAGTGGCCGCCCAATGCGCGACCGTGATGCAACCCAGGCTATGGGCAATCAGAATCACCGGCGTGCTGTCGGCGGCAATCGCCTCGGCCAGCGCCGCGACCCAGTCTTCACGACGCGGCGTAATCCAGTCGGCCTGCTCCACCCGCGCGCTGTTCGGCAGGCTGTTCTGCCAATGGCTTTGCCAATGGTTTTCTGGCGATCCCTGCCAGCCCGGCACAATCAGGTAGCGAATGGATTCGTTGCGCATGGGGGAGCTCTCCTGCTGCGTGTCTGTTCCTGGTCGAGTATAGGGAGGAGAGTTATATTCGTTAAGGAATAAGAAGCTATTTATTAAGACCTATATCGAATATACGACGCAGATCAAATGTGGGAGCGAGCCTGTGGTGAGGGGATTTATCCACGTTGGGCTGCGTAGCGGCCCCAGCATTTCAAAGTCAGTGCGCGTATACGACTGCTTCGCAGCCGAACGGGGATAAATCCCCTCACCACAGGGCTCGCTCCCACTAGGGATTCGGGAGGTTCCTGAGGAATAAAAAAGGGGCCGCACCCTGCCAAGGAGACGGCCCCGGAAACTCAACATCTGATGGCGCGATGATTGGCTGAAATGCATATCTAATAAAGGAATATTTAATTACGTTATTAGAACCATAACGCATATGCCGATCAACAATACGCGAACTTGCCTGCCACCTAACGTATCGCCCCTTTGGGTCAGAATGATGACGAGCGACTACGCGGTTTTGAGTTTCCGGGTGCATCGATCAAGCCTGAGCGGCGCGCACCTCCTGTGGTGCGGCTGTTTCCTTGCGCACAAAGCGGTTAGCCCGCCCAAACGTCCCGAAATCATTGAACCGCACCCCCATCTCGCGCATGACCTTATGTGCCACAGGCACGGTCATCTGGCGAATGTAAAACGGCTCCTTCACCACAAAATGATGGATCCCGTGGCTGCTGCCGAAATTGAAGCAGAACTCTTGCAACGGCCACATCCACCAAGGGTTCAGCACTTGGGTTTGCTGGATCACATTGCCCGGCTCGACATCGCCGTAGTAGTGCATGTTCGAGCTGACAAAGTGCAGGCAAAACGTGCGCAACACGTTAGGGCCAATGATCACCACCGCCGCGATATCGATCACCCGCATCACCTCGAGGGTGGTCGCCGACCATTCAATCGGTGCCCCGAGCAGATGCGCGATGCCGTTGGCCGCGTGAAAACCGAGGAACACGTACCACGCGCCCCAATGCACCAACGCCAGCGGCGCATAAACCTTCAACGTACGTTTGATAATGCTGAACTTGTGGGCCCATGTCCTGGCCCGCAGCATGCGGATAAACGCCGACATCACGTTGTCGCCCACCATCAGCAACCGCGCAAAACCCCATGGCTCGCCGTTGGTGATCGCGCGTTCTTCCATGTCGGCTTCGGTGCCGGATACCTTGTGGTGGTTGAGGTGCAGATGCCGACGGATCCACGGGTTGATCGTGCTCGGTCGCGCCAGCCATACCAGGCCCATCATCAGGTTGTGCGGCAGGCGTTGTTTGCGAAAGTACATGCTATGAATCAGGTCGTGTTCCAGCTCGTGGGTCAACGAAGCGAAAAACCCGTTGAGCAGCAGGCATGCCCACCAGGCTATATGCCCGTTGATGTAGAGCGCTGCCGAGCCGATCATTCCAGCCAAAGCGAAGGTCAGAATCCCCGCGCCAAGCGCGTCCTGATGGTTGAGAATCGGGTAGCGTTTACGCAACGCCACCCCTTTGGCCAGCACCACTTCGCGAATATGCGCAGAGCGCTGAGCTGCATTCAGTCGTTGGGGACTTGCAGAAGTACCGTCCATGCTTCCATCCTCTGGTTATTGATGTTCGCATCCTGCCTTGTGAACCTGTGCAAGGCGGTAGCCGTGGACGCCAACCTGTTGACCGGAAGCGCCAATCAGCATGACTGAACCGACCTCCCTCGCCAGCTGGACCCGTGCCCTGCGCAAGCAACTCGACGCGCTGGGCCTCGACAGCACCGCCCTGTGCCACCAGGCGGGGCTCGACCCGCAATTGATGGACGACCCGAACGCCCGTTATCCGTTGTCCGGCACCACGCGCCTGTGGGAAATCGCCGTGCAGGTCAGTGGCGATCCGGCGATTGGCTTGCGGGTGTCGAGGTTCGTCAGCCCCACCACCTTTCACGCGCTCGGTTATGCGCTGGTGGCCAGCGGCAGTCTGCGGGAAGTGTTTGAACGCATCGTGCGTTATCACCAGGTGGTCAGTGACGCCCTGGAGCTGGAGTTGAGCCGCACCGAGGATCGCTACCGCTTTTGCCTGAAAATCCCGCCCGGCAATCCGGCGCCGGCGTTCGAGGCCATCGATGCCTTCACCGCCATTTACGTGCGCACCTGTCGCAATCGACTGGGCCGTGACTACGCGCCGCTGGCGGTGTACCTGCGCCGCCCGGAACCGGCCGACGCGCATCAATGGCACAAGGTCTTTCGCTCGCCCGTGCATTTTTCGGCCGACGAGGACCGGCTGGAATTTTCGCTGGTGGATTTCGACAGCCACCTCGATGACGCTAACCCGGAACTGGCCGAACATAACGAAACCGTGCTCAAACGCACCCTCGCGCAACTCAAGCCGCTGACCTGGGAGCGCAAGGTGCGCGACGCCATTGAAGAGCAATTGCCCGAAGGCGAACCCAGCGCCGAACACATCGCCAAGGCCCTGCATTTGAGCTTGCGCAGCCTGCAGAGGCATCTCGCGGATGAGGGCTATCGATTCGACACCCTGCTCAATGAAAGCCGTGAAAACCTGGCATTGCTGCACCTGCGTGACCCGCAATGTTCACTGAGCGAGATCAGTTATCTGCTGGGGTTTGCCGATACCAGCAGCTTCAGCCGCGCATTCAAGCGCTGGACGGGGATGACGCCGGGGCAGTTTCGGGATGGGTTGCGGTGAACGTGTTGTGCCTGTACCCGCGAAAGCAGTCTTCAATTCACCCGGAAGCCAAGCTCAAACACGGTGCCCCCGGCACCGCTGCTGACTCGCACCTGCCCACCATGCAGCTGCATGATCGAACGCACGATCGCCAGCCCCAGGCCGCCCGAGTCGCCCGGTTCGCTCCGGGACGGATCGACGCGGTAGAAACGATCGAACACTTTGCTCAAATGCGCCTGGGCGATCACCGGGCCATGGTTGTGCACCTGCAACCAACACTGGCCTGCATCATCGCGGCGACGCAGGCTGATTAGCGTGCCGGCATCGGCATGGCGCACGGCGTTGGCCAGCAGGTTGCCCAGGGCTCGCTGCAGCAGTTGCTGATCGGCGAGCAACAGGCCGTACAGTGTGTGTTCCACGCGCACATCACGGTCATCGGCCAGGGCTTCGAAGTAGTCGCACAGTTCATCGCCGACACGTTGCAAATCCAGCGTGCGCAGGTCGAGCGCCCTCTCGGCCTGTTCCGCACGGGCGAGGAACATCAGGTTCTCGGCCATGCGTTTGAGCCGCTCGAATTCCTCCATGTTGGAGGCCAGCACTTCTTGATATTCCGCCACCGTGCGCGGGTGATTCAGCGCCTGCCCGTTACTCGCCAGCAAGGTGTGCAGCGGGGTGCGGATCTCGTGGGCAAGGTCGCCGGAAAATTGCGACAGCCGCTGCACGCTGTCGTCCAGCCGGGCGAGCATGCCGTTGAGCGCCTGCACCGGTTCAAGTAGTTCTGCCGGCGTTCCAAGGACGGGCAAACGTTGATCGAGGCTGCGCAGATCGATGCCGCGCACTGCTTCGCTCAACCGGCGCAACGGTCGCAGTCCGCGACGCAATAGCACCAGGCCCACGGTGAAAGCGAGCAGTGCTCCCACCCCGACCGCGGTGTACAGCCTCATGCGATAGCTGCGGAGCATCTGTTCGCGCTCGCTCAGCACTTTGCCCGCGATGACGGTCAGCGCTTCGCCATTCGGGCCGCGGGCCTCAACGGACAACAACGCCAATTCAACTCCGTCCGGCGCTCGCCAGGTCAGCACGTCGCGCCGTTGCGGTGATTGATCGCGAGGCACCGCGTTGAGCGACGGCAAATCGCGTTGGCGGGGGTTAATGCCGATGACGTTCGAGCCATCGGCGCGTCGCACCAACAACAGGCTGTCGAGATTGCCCAGCATGTTCTGGTACAGCCGTGGTCGCGCCTGCAGGGCGTCGAGGCTGTCGCTGTCGGCGAGCAAGGCGCGCACTTGCTCCAGGCGACCGAGCAGGGCCGTGTCGTCGCGAAACGCCAGCTCCGAGGCGAGTGAGCGATACAGGAACACGCCGATCGCGCTCAGGACCAGTGCACAGACGGCCGCATAAGCCAGCGCCAGCCGCCAGGCAATCGATCTAGAGCGCATCGTCCGGCGCTTCCAGCTGATAACCAACGCCGCGCACGGTGTGAATCAGTTTCGGCATGTACGGGTCATCGACTTTCGACCGCAGACGTCGCACCGCGACTTCGACCATGTTGGTGTCGCTGTCGAAATTCAGGTTCCACACTTGCGAAGCGATCAGCGTACGCGACAGCACTTCGCCCTGGCGGCTCGCGAGCAACTGCAACAGGGCGAACTCCTTGTTCGTCAGGCTGATGCGCTGCCCGCCACGACTGACGCGGCGGCGCAGCACATCGATTTCGAGGTCGGCAATGGCGTAGGACTCGGCTTCGCGCATCGGCCCGCGCCGCAGCAAGCTGCGCACCCGTGCGAGCAGCTCGGCGAACGCGAAGGGCTTGAGCAGGTAATCGTCGGCGCCCAGTTCGAGACCCCGCACGCGGTCTTCGATGGCATCCTTGGCGGTGAGAAACAGCACAGGCGTGGCGCCGCGCTGGCGGATCAGCTGCAGCAATTGCCAGCCATTGAGGCCCGGCAGCATCACATCGAGGATGATCAAGTCGTACACCTGCTGCTCAATGAAATAGCGCCCATCGAGGCCATTGAGCGCCACATCCACTACGAAACCTGACTCACCCAGGCCTTTGGCCAGGAAGTTGGCGGTTTTGGCTTCATCTTCTACGACCAGCAAACGCATGGCACACCTCAATCATTCAGGCGTACAGGCTAGGCGTCTTCGGGCCGCTTGCCCATTACAAACTTGTAATCCCGCTGACGAGGTTTTGACGAGGTGTGCCGGGTAAGGTGCCGACCTCAGTTTCTGGAACCTGCCCATGACCTTCAAAATACTCGCTGCGAGCCTGGCGTTCGGCCTGACCGGCCAGGCTTTCGCCGCCGTCGAACTGCCCCGTCACGCCGACCTCAATCTGCGCACCGCACGGTTGCTGGCCGACGCCAGCCTGGCCAGTTGCACCGGCACCGTGTCGGTGCTCGACCGCGGCGGCAACCTGCTGGTGGTGCTGCGCGCTGACGGTGTCGGTCCACACAACACCGCCGCCAGCCAACGCAAGGCCTACACCGCATTGTCGAGCAAAACCCCGACCCGGGCGTTTGCCGACCGAGCGCGCAACAACCCGGAATCCGCCAACCTCAACACCCTCGACGAGTTGCTCTTACTCGGCGGCGGGGTGCCGTTGTTTGCCGGAAATGAACTGGTGGGTGCGCTCGGTATAGCCGGGGCCGGCGGTGCCGAGCAGGACGAAAACTGCGCCATCAAAGCGGCAGAAACCGTCGGCCTGCAGATCAACAAAACCAATCAAGGAGTCACACCATGAATACCCTCAACGCCACCCTTATCGCCCTTGGCCTGAGCAGCCTGTCGAGCCTGGCCCTGGCGGCCGGCAACCCGTTGAGCGTGCATGTGCTCAATCTGGAAAACGGTTTGCCGTCACCGGGCATCAACGTCACGCTGGAAAAACACGTCGGTCAGGACTGGCAGCCGTTGGCACAGGGAACCACTAATGAACAGGGGCGCATCGCCGAACTGTTCCCCGCCAAACAGCCTTTCGAGGCAGGCGAATATCGCGTGGTGTTCAAAACGGGCGAGTATTTCAAAAAGGCCCGGCACGAGACCTTTTTTCCGGAGATCCCGGTGATTTTTGAAGTGAAGCAGACGGATCAGCATTACCACATTCCGCTGCTGCTGAGCCCCTACGGGTTCTCGACCTATCGCGGCTCGTAAGCACGACACTGAAGGAACCGACGTTGCGGGAGGGTACGAGAACGTTTCAGATCGTCGCCAGCGCCCGCAACCGAGGCGCATCAAGGATTACGATTTCACCGTAACCCAACCCGATAATCCCCTGCGCCTGTAAATCCTTGAGCAGCTGATTGGTGGTCTGGCGCGACAACGACAGCATCGATGCAAGCTGCTCCTGCGGCAGTTGCAGCACCCGCTTGGGCGGGTCGATTTGCCCGTAACCGTCGGCGATCATCAGCAAGCGATGCGCCAACCGTGCAGGCGCCGGCATCAAGCTCAGCTGTTCAAGGTTGATGAACGTGAGGCGCAGTTTCTGGCTCATCAGCAACGCCAGTTGCCGCCAGTACACCGGCTGCTCGTCGAGCAATGCCAACACCGCCGATTGCGGGATGTGCAACAGGATGCAATGACCCACGCCAAAGGCATCGTGGGTGCGCGGCTGGCCGTCGAACAGGCAGATTTCGCCGAACCAGTGCGGCGACTCCACAAGGCTCAGCAGCGCCTCCTTGCCCTGCTCACTCACGGCGCCGATGCGCACCGAACCTTCGAGCACCGCGTACAACCCGCACGGCGGATCGCCGCGTTTGAACAGCAACTGCCCCGACGCCAACCGCCGCAAGCGGGCTGCCGCCAGCAGACTATCCTGTAAGGGAACAGGCAGATGACTGAACCACTGCCCCGACTCCAGGCGCGCACGCCAGACCTGCATGTCCATCAATACTCCTGGAGATTGTCGCCTGGCTGACAGAGCGAAAAGCCAACCCGAGGCAAGATCCGTCACCCTACAGGAGGACTAACAATGAAAAAAAGCCTCGTTGACCATCTCAGTCAGTACGCCGCCTATCACCGCGACCCGCGCAATATCGCCAGCCACTTTATCGGCATCCCGCTGATTGTCGTGGCGGTGGCGGTGTTGCTGTCCCGCCCGCAATGGGGCGGGGGCTGGTTATCGCCGGCGATACTGGTGTCGCTGGCGTCAGCCTGGTTTTACCTGCGCCTGGAGTTGCGCCTCGGGTTGTTGATGACGGCGTTGCTGGGGTTGTGCGTTTGGGCCGGTCACGTACTCGCGCAACAAAGCACATGGGTGTGGCTGGCGAGCGGGGTCGGGATGTTTGTGGTGGGCTGGGCGATTCAATTTGTCGGGCATCACTACGAAGGACGCAAACCGGCGTTTGTCGATGATGTGACGGGTTTGATTGTGGGGCCGTTGTTCGTGGTGGTTGAACTGGCGTTTTTGCTGGGGATGCGCAGTGAGTTGAAGGCGCAGATCGAGGCGCGGACCGGCGGTGTGCGGGTCAATCCAAAAAGGGCGGCGGCTTAGGCCGCTTTAAAAGATCGCAGCCTGCGGCAGCTCCTACAGGGATTTGTGAACCACACAGATCACTGTAGGAGCTGCCGCAGGCTGCGATCTTTTGATCTCAGAGGTTGGCGACTTTCTGCCAGACCTTCGGTTTGAAGAACAGCGTCTCGCCCTTCGCCAGTCCGGTCAGGCTGTCGTGATCCTTCACCACTTCCGCTTCGATCAATTCGCTCTGCCCTTCGACCTTCAATGTTACTCGAGTCGTCGCGCCCAACGGACGAATGTCCCGCACCTCGGCCGCGTGGTGGTCTTCCAGTTCATGACGCGACAGCGACACTTCGTGCGGACGGAACAGCACGTGGTTGTCCTCACCCAGATGCAGACGGTTTGAATCGCCGAGGAAGTGATAAACGAAATCGCTGGCCGGATTTTCGTAGACGTCACCCGGTGAACCGATCTGCTCAATCACACCCTTGTTCATCACCACGATACGGTCGGCCACTTCCATCGCCTCTTCCTGATCGTGGGTCACGAACACGGACGTCAGGTTGATGTCTTCGTGCAACCGCGCGAGCCAGCGACGCAGCTCCTTGCGCACCTTCGCATCGAGGGCACCGAAGGGTTCGTCGAGCAGCAACACCTTTGGCTCCACCGCCAGGGCACGAGCCAACGCAATACGCTGACGCTGACCGCCGGAGAGTTGTTCCGGGTAGCGATCCGACAACCAGTCCAGTTGTACCATGTTCAACAATTCGTGGACCTTCACGGCGATCTGGCTTTCGCTCGGGCGCTGGTTCTTCGGCTTCATCCGCAGTCCGAATGCGACGTTGTCGAACACCGTCATGTGGCGGAACAAAGCGTAGTGCTGGAACACGAAACCGACGTTGCGATCACGCACGTCATGGCCGGACACGTCTTCGCCGTGGAACACGATGTTGCCCTGGTCCGGGGTTTCCAGACCGGCGATGATCCGCAACAGCGTGGTCTTGCCGCAACCTGACGGGCCGAGCAGCGCGACCAGTTCACCGCTTTGAATGTCCAGGCTGATGTTGTCCAGCGCCTTGAACGCATTGAAATTCTTGCTGACGTTACGCACTTCGATCGACATGAATTATTCCTCCGCGGCGCTGGCGCGCAGGCGGTTAATACGGTTTTCGCTCCACTGCTTCAGCAGCAGGATGAAGAGCGCCATGATCAGCAACAGGCTCGCTACCGCAAACGCGGCCACGTGGTTGTATTCGTTGTAGAGGATCTCGACGTGCAGCGGCAAGGTGTTGGTCACCCCGCGAATGTGCCCGGAAACCACCGATACCGCCCCGAACTCACCCATCGCCCGCGCGGTACACAGCACCACGCCGTAGATCAGGCCCCACTTGATATTGGGAACGGTGACGTGCCAGAACATCTGCCAGCCATTGGCGCCCAGCAACCGGGCAGCCTCCTCCTCCTGAGTGCCTTGTTCCTGCATCAGCGGGATCAACTCGCGGGCCACGAACGGCACGGTGACGAAGATCGTCGCCAGCACGATGCCCGGCAAGGCGAAGACGATCTGGATATCGTGATCCTGCAACCACGGCCCGAACAGGCCCTGCGCGCCAAACATCAGCACGTAGACCAGACCGGCAATCACCGGCGATACCGAAAACGGCAAGTCGATCAACGTGACGAGAATGCTCTTGCCGCGGAACGAATACTTACTCACGCACCACGCGGCGCTGACGCCGAACACCAGATTCAGCGGCACCGAAATCAGCACGGCGATCACCGTGAGTTTCAACGCCGACAGCGCATCGGGCTCAAAGATTGCGGTGAAAAATGCGCCGACGCCCATTTTCAGCCCCTGGGACACCACGATCACCAGCGGCAGCAACAGGAACAGGGCAAACACCAGCCAGCCAAGGCCGATAAGGATACGCCGCGAACTGGCACTGCCACGGCGGGCAGCGTTCGAGGAAGCAGCAGCAATAGACGATTGGGACATGTGTGCGCCTCCTTATGGGGTTTCGATGCGGCGTTGCAGCAAGTTGATCAGCAGCAACAGGACGAAGGAAACCACCAGCATCAGTACGCCGATGGACGTGGCACCGGTGTAATCGTACTGGTCGAGCTTGACCATGATCAGCAACGGCAGGATTTCGGTTTTCATCGGCATGTTGCCGGCGATGAAGATCACCGAACCGTACTCACCGACTCCGCGAGCGAAGGCCAATGCAAACCCGGTAAGCCAGGCGGGCAACAGCGCGGGCACCAGAATATGGCGGAACACCTGCAACGGTTTCGCACCGAGACACGCCGCTGCTTCTTCGACTTCACGGGGGATGTCGGCGAGAACCGGCTGTACGGTACGTACTACGAATGGAAGTGTCACGAAAGTGAGCGCGAGGGTGATGCCCAATGGGGTGTAGGCAATCTTGAAACCCAGGTCTGCAGCAAACTGACCGACCCAACCGTTAGGCGCATACAGCGCCGTCAGTGCGATACCGGCCACGGCAGTGGGCAATGCGAAGGGCAAATCGATCATCGCATCGATGATCTTGCGACCGGGGAAGGTGTAGCGCACCAGCACCCAAGCCAGTAGCGTGCCGATGATGCCGTTGATGATCGCGGCATACAGCGCAGTGCCGAAGCTCAGCTTCAAGGCCGCCAGCACGCGAGGCGCCGAGATGATCGCCCAGAACTGATCCCAGGTGAGTTGGGAGGCATGTATGAACATGGCCGCCAGTGGAATGAGCACAATCAGGCTGAGGTACACCAAGGTGTAGCCCAGCGTCAGCCCGAAGCCGGGTATGACGGGGGAGATACGACGCGACATAAAAGTCCCTGGTTAAAAAACGATCCGCTAAACGCACCAATGTGGGAGCGAGCCTGCTCGCGAAGAAGGAGCGTCAGTCAACATTTACGTCGTCTGACACCCCGCTTTCGCGAGCAGGCTCGCTCCCACACAGTACGCGCCCTGGCATATGGCTCGTGGTGCGGCCTGGCTCAGATTACTGCGCCGAGTAGATCTGGTCGAACACGCCACCGTCATTGAAGAATTTCGGTTGCGCGCTTTTCCAGCCGCCGAAGTCCTTGTCGATGGTCACCAGCTCCAGTTTCGGGAACTGTTGGGCGTACTTGGCGGCGACGTCCTTGTCACGTGGACGGTAGAAGTTTTTCGCGGCAATCTCCTGACCGGCCGGGCTATACAGGTGTTTGAGGTAGGCTTCGGCGATTTGCTCGTTGCCTTTTTTCTCGGCGTTTTTGTCGACGACCGCGACTGGCGGTTCCGCCAGGATCGACAGCGAAGGCACGACGATTTCGAATTTGTCGGCGCCGCCGTCTTCCTTCAACGCCAGGAAGGCTTCGTTTTCCCAGGCCAGCAACACATCGCCCTGACCGTTGTTGACGAAGGTGATGGTCGAACCGCGAGCACCGGTGTCCAGCACTGGCACGTGCTTGAACAGGGTTTGTACGTATTCTTTGGCCTTGGCTTCGTTGCCGCCGTTGGCTTTCAGGCCATAGGCCCACGCCGCGAGGAAGTTCCAGCGAGCGCCGCCCGAGGTTTTCGGGTTGGGAGTGATCACCGACACGTCATTCTTGACCAGGTCGCCCCAGTCCTTGATGCCTTTCGGGTTGCCTTTGCGCACCAGGAACACGATGGTCGAGGTGTACGGCGTGCTCGCTTCCGGCAGACGCTTCTGCCAGTCCGCCGGCAGGGTTTTGCCCAGCTTGGCGATTTCGTCGATATCACCGGCCAGGGCCAGTGTCACGACGTCGGCGCGCAGACCGTCGATTACGGCGCGACCTTGCTTGCCCGAACCGCCATGGGACTGCTGGATTTTCACCGTATCGCCGGCGTTATCTTTCTGCCAGAACTTGACGAATTCAGCGTTGTAATCCTGATACAGCTCGCGCGTCGGGTCGTACGACACGTTGAGCAGCTCATAATCCTTGGCAACCGCGGAACCCGCAAAAAGGGCACTGGCCAGGGCGGCCAAAGCGAAATGACGAATCGACGACATGGTGAAAGCTCCTGGAATTCTAAGTGTGTTGGCTTTTTTATGATCTGGAATCGGGTGCCTGTTCAAAGATCGCAGCCTTCGGCAGCTCCTACACAATCCCCCGTAGGAGCTGCCGAAGGCTGCGATCTTTTGATCTCTGGCTCAGCTCGGCTTGCTGCTAGGGTTCTGCAAGCGGAATTTTTCCTTGCGTTCGATCTGAACCACCTGAGCGTTGTGCACGGTGATTTCCACGGCGCCGAAGCGCAGGTCACGCAAGGCGCTCTGGATCTCGCGCAGAATGGTGGCTTCGTCTTGACCGTCAACGCTACGCAGGGATGCGCTCATGGTGCTGCTCCTTCGACTCAGAGGTTGCCTGGCAGTGGCGGCACTGCTTGCGGCGTGGAACCAATAGTAGATAGGTGCGGATATTCTTAAAAAGACTATTTAAGAATGTTTATATAACCAGAAAACCAACTTGCACCAGCAAGGACTTTTGCGCCGAACGACGCCAAACGTCTGTGGCGAGGGAGCTTGCTCCCGTCGGGCTGCGCAGCAGCCCCAGCACTGTTGACAGGAAAATACCCGGATGAAGGACGAGCGCTCCGCGCTCGAGCGGGAGCAAGCTCCCTCGCCACGGAGAGCAAGTCGGCCAGTTACTCGATCACCGGAGCGCAAGTCGGCCAGTTACTCGATCACCGGAGCGCGCATCCAGTCCAGCTGTTCAGCCGGCACCGGTCGCCCGAACCAATACCCTTGGCCGACATCGCAATCGTGAGCGAGCAGGAACCCCGCCTGATCGGCCTGCTCGATCCCTTCGGCATGCACCTGCATGCCCATGCTTTGCGCCAGCGCGATGATCACGCGCACGATCGCCGCGTCGTCCTCATCCCACGGTAAACCCGCGACGAAGCCCTGATCTATTTTCAGCTTCTGCACCGGCAGACGCTTGAGTCGCAACAACGACGAATACCCGGTGCCGAAATCATCGATGGCCAGCCGCACGCCGAGCTCGCGCAAACGATGCATCTGCTCCAGCGCCACCTCCGGGTCGTCCATGACCGCGCTTTCGGTGACTTCCAGCTCCAGACAGGCCGGATCCAGTCCGGTTTCGTGCAGCACTTGCGCGACTTGCTGATACAGCTCCCGGCGCGCAAACAGGCGCGATGAAACATTCACCGCGACAAACGACAACACCACCCCGGCCTGCTGCCAGTCACACAATTGCCGGCACGCCTGGCGCATCACCCACGCATCGATTCCGGCGATCAACCCCGCGCGCTCGGCAATGGGAATAAATTCTGCCGGCGACACCAGACCCCGTTGCGGATGCTCCCAGCGCACCAGCGCCTCGACGCCGACCACGCGGCGGGTCTTGAGGTCGTGTACCGGCTGGTAATACACCCGCAATTCTTGCTGCTCCAGCGCACGGCGCAACTCGAATGCGGTTTCGACCCGTTGCTGCGCATGGGCGGTCAATTCTTCGGTATAGAGGGCATAGCCATCGCGTCCCGCGCTTTTGGCCTTGAACAACGCCGAGTCAGCGTTGCGCAGTAGTTGTTCGGCGCTCAAGGCATCGCCGGGAAACAGGCTGATGCCGATACTGGCGTTGATGAACAGCCGATGGTCCTCAATGTGAAACGGCTCCTTCAGACCGTCGACGACCCGCTGGGCCAGCGCTGCCGCGTGAATCAACTGCGGGCAACTTTCAACCAGCACCGCGAACTCATCACCGCCCAGCCGGGCCAGGGTGATATCCGGGCCGGACAGCGCATTCAAACGCTCGGCCACGGCCTTGAGTAGCTGGTCGCCGACGGTGTGCCCCAGACTGTCGTTGATCATCTTGAAGTGATCCAGATCGATCATCAGCAACGCGCAGCCACGCTTGTGGGTCTGCGCTGAAGCCAGCGCCTGCTCGGCGCGGTCGGTAAACAGCAGGCGATTGGGCAGATCGGTCAGCGGATCGTGGTGTACCAGGTGTTTAAGTTCGTGCTCGGAATGCTTGATCGCGCTGATATCGGAAAATACGGCGACGTAGTGGCTGACCTGCCCCAGGTCGTCATGCACAAGGCGGATGGTCTGCCATTGCGGGTAGATTTCGCCGCTTTTACGGCGATTCCAGATTTCCCCGCTCCACTCGCCGAGGCTGTCGAGCGTGGCGAACATCGCCTGGTAGAACGCCGCCGGGTGATGCCCGGACTTGAACAGACTCGGGCGCTGCCCCAGCACTTCATCCTGTTGATAGCCGGTAATTTCCATGAAAGCCCGGTTTACGTGAACGATCACTCCGCTGCGGTTCGTGACCAGCACGCCTTCGCGGGTGCAATCAAACACGGCAGCGGCCTGACGCAAGCGCTCCCGGTCTTCATCACGCTCGCGCAATGTCGCGCCGATCCCCAGGCAACGGAACAATCGCGCCCGAGCGATGAAAATCAGACCGGCGCTTAACGCGGCCCACGCGTAACCGTTGATCAGTTTCCATCGCAGTAACTCATCGGAGTTATCAAAGAAACTGTCCAATAAATAGCCACCAAGCCCCAGCCAAGCGACGGAGAGCAGCAGGTAAAGCAGCGCTGCACGCATGGCATCGCGATAGATGGCAGACATTAGGCCGTCCATGTCCCTTCAAAAAGGATGGAATTATAGTTTAAAGAAACATCCAGCCACTCTTATCTGAAAGGGTGACTGGTTTTATCTGTGGGCTTAGTGATAATGCAACGGCTGTTTTTTTCTTTTTCGAGGGCCCTATAGCCTATGTGGTACGAAGGTTTTCTCGGCTTGTCGCCATGGTCACTGGTGGCAGTCACCCTGCTGATGACCCACGTCACGATTATCGGCGTCACGGTCTATCTGCATCGTTATTCAGCCCATCGCTCGCTTGAGCTCAATGCCGGCCTGAAACATTTTTTCCGCTTCTGGCTGTGGCTGACCACGGCGCAGAACACCCGCGAGTGGACCGCCATCCACCGCAAGCATCACGCCAAATGCGAAACTGTCGATGACCCGCACAGCCCGGTCGTCAAGGGCTTGTCCACCGTTCTGCGCAAAGGTGCCGAACTGTACCGCGCCGAAGCGGAAAACCCGGAGACGCTGCGCATCTACGGCAAGAACTGCCCCGAAGACTGGATCGAACGCAACCTCTACAGCCGATTCCCGCTGTTGGGCATCGCGATCATGGGCGTCATCGACCTGCTGTTGTTCGGCACCATCGGCATCACCATCTGGGCTGTCCAGATGATGTGGATCCCGGTCTGGGCCGCCGGAGTGGTCAATGGCCTGGGCCATGCCATCGGCTATCGCAACTTCGAATGCCGCGACGCGGCGACCAATTTGGTGCCGTGGGGCATCCTGATCGGTGGCGAAGAACTGCATAACAACCATCACACCTACCCTAATTCGGCAAAACTGTCGGTGAAGAAGTGGGAATTCGACCTCGGCTGGGCCTGGATCCAGGTTTTCAGCTTCCTGCGCCTGGCCAAGGTTCAGCGGGTTGCGCCGATTGCGCACCGGGTTGAAGGCAAGGGCAGCCTGGACATGGACACCGCCATGGCCATCCTCAACAACCGCTTCCAGATCATGGCCCAGTACCGCAAATTGGTTATTGCGCCGTTGGTCAAACAGGAGCTGGAAAAGGTCGATCACTCGGTCCGTCATCAGTTCCACCGGGCCAAACGCCTGCTCTCGCGGGAAACCAGCCTGTTGGATGACAAGCACCACCTGCGCATCCAGACCATGCTCGAGCACAGCCAGGCGTTGAAGGTCATTTACGATAAACGACTGGCGTTGCAGCAGATCTGGGTCAAGACCAGCTCGAATGGTCACGACATGCTGGCCGCCATCAAGGATTGGATACACGAAGCCGAAGCCAGCGGTATTCAATCCCTGCGCGACTTCGCCGACCAGCTGAAAACCTACTCCCTGCGCCCCGCCGCCACCGCCTGAGCCTCTGTTGAGGGGCTTGCTTGTGGTGAGGGGATTTATCCCCGCTCGGCTGCGCAGCAGACGCCAATCCTGACGACGCGTTTTATCTGAAAACGCGTCACCAGTACCGCCCGGCGGGAGCAAGCTCCCTCGCCACAAAGACCGGGAACTAAGCTCCAAATCCCCTATCTCAAAGACACTTCGCCACTACGGCGGGCTTTGTTATGGCCGCTGTCGAATTCTCGGCACGTCCTTTGAGATTTGTGCCGATGGTCATCAAGAACCTGCAAGACACATCCCTACCCCAGTGGCCCGAGGCCGCGAAAACCCTGATGGCGTTGATGCATGCGCAAGGTGAAGTCGCGCGCCTGAGTGAACGCGAACAACTGTTCAGCTCCCTGCTGGTGAGCGTCAACGCAGTGCTTTGGGCATTCAACTGGGAGACTCGGCAAGTGCTTTACGTCAGCCCCGCCTATGAGCGAATTTTTGGCCGTTCCGCCGGCCTGCTGCTGTCCGACGCCAATCAGTGGCGCGACAGCATTCACCCGGACGATCTGGAGTACGCCGAGCGCAGCCTTGCAGACGTGCTGGAAAAAGGTGCAGTTGAGGACCGCGAGTACCGCATCATCGATGCCGATGGCCAGGTGCGCTGGCTCAGCGACAAATGCTTCATCAACCGCCAGCCCGAACCCGGACAGCCGGTCATCATCGTCGGCATTGCCGAAGACATCACCGACAAGAAGCTCATGGAGAGCGAGCTGCATCGCCTGGCCACCACTGATGTCCTGACCCAAAGCAGCAATCGTCGGCATTTCTTCGACTGCGCCCACCGTGAATTCGAAATGGCTCGGGAACAAGGCGCACCGCTGGCGTTTCTGTTGCTGGACATCGATAACTTCAAAGGGATCAATGACACGTTCGGCCACCCGGTAGGCGATAACGTACTGCAACGCATCGCCGAGACCGGCCGTGGAGCCCTGCGTCGAGGGGATGTGTTCGGGAGGATTGGCGGTGAGGAATTCGCCGCCGTGTTTCCCGGATGCGCGCCAGACATGGCCATGCAAGTGGCCGAACGCTTGCAACGGGAGATTCAGCGGTTGAGTTTCAGTCATGACCACCAGACGTTCGGCATCACCGTCAGTCAGGGCCTGACCAGCCTGACGGCTGAGGATGAAAGCGTCGAAAGCCTGTTTGCCCGGGCGGATGCGGCGATGTATGAAGCCAAGCGCCAGGGCAAAAACCGAATTATCTCTGCCTGACTGGCTCACCACGAAACCTGTGGGAGCGGGCTTGCCCGCGATGACGTACTGACTTTCAACATCGATGTTGGCCGAGAAACCGCTATCGCGGGCAAGCCCGCTCCCACAGGGTTTGTGTATCGCTTACTTCTTGCGCAGTGTGTCAGTCAACACCGATGTGACTGACACACCATCGCGAGCAAGCTCGCTCCTACAGAGGAACTGCGCCGGACTTTACTTTTTGCGCAGTCGCATCAACTCCGGCAACCCGATCTTCAGCAACCTCGCCGTCCGGCTCTTGGCCAACGCCTCGATGCCCTCATGCTCAGTCAGCCGAACCATCTGCGCCGCCATGTTCATCACCAGCGCTTCGCGGGAGTAAACCCCGCCACCGAGGTGATACACCGCCGCAATCAGCTCCCGCAGTTCGAGTGGCAAGCGCCAACGGGTTCGCAGCGCCGACCCATAGGCCGCACCGAATCCGGCCAGCGCTTCACCCACCTCTTCCCACTCATCCAGCTCGCCACCGGCCTGCTTCCATTCCTGCAAACAGCGCAGCAACGCCAGATCGCCGAGTCGATGCAACATGCCCGCGCAGTAGCAGCGTTCCTGATCCAGATCGAGCAAACGCGCGAGCGTCCGGGCGTATTCGGCGGTGTGCAGAGACAGATTCCAGTAACGCTCGGCGTAATCGGCGAGCAACGGATCGCTGAGCCGCGCACTGCGCTTGAGCGCCAGCCCCAGAATCAGGTTCATGCTTTGGCCGGTGCCGAGCCGGTGCAGCGCCTGAGCCAGGGTTTGTACGGGGGCGCCATGATGCTGGGCCGCGCTGTTCGCCGCAGCGATCAGAACGGCCGTTACCTGCGGGTCGGTGCGAATTTCATCGGCCAGCCGCGTCAGGTCGAGACCGTTCGGGTTGAGGCTGCGCTTGACCGCCAGTTGCACGTCAGTCATCAGCGGCGCGCCGTCGGCCAGTTCACGTCGTCGCTCCAGGAACACCGACAACGTCATGCCCGGCGCCAGCATCGGCACCTCGCAGAACACCTCTTCACCGCCATCCAACAGCAAACCCTGCAACCGCTGGGTCAGACTTTCCATGTTCAAAGGTTTGGTCAGGTACGCGGTAGGCGCCAGCGGCAAAGCTTCGCGCACGCTTGCGCTGTCGTTGCGGCTGCTCATCAGAATGAAGGGCAAGGGCGGATTACGCTTGCGTTGACGGACATTGCGCAAAACATTCAACCCATCGACACCGGGCAACTCCCAGTCGACGATCACCAGATCGTAGGGGTTGTCCGCCAACAGCTGCAGCGCTTCCTGACCATTGGCACACAGGTCCAGCCGGGCATCACAGCGCACACTCAACAACACTTGCTTGAGCAGATCCCGGGACCAGGGGTCAGCCTCGGCAATCAACACACGCGGTACAGCGGGTAAAACGACAGCGGTCATTTGCAGGCTCCATTTGCACTGCTTGCACCTTAGTCAATCCTGACCCTTACAAGAAGCGCGATGGTTTGCGCAGGCAAGAAAAAACCCGCCGAGGCGGGTTTTTTGTCGATCAGCGCACAAATCGATCAGAGCCTGAAATCACAGCTCCGAGAAGCACTCTTCGATGATCGCCAGGCCTTTGTCCAGTTGCTCGTCCGGCGAGGTCAGCGGTACCAGGACGCGCAGAACGTTGCCGTAGGTGCCGCAGGACAGCAGGATCAGACCCTTGTCGCGTGCCTTGGCCACAACCGATGCCACGGCCGCCGCGTTTGGCTTGTGGCTGTCGCCGTCAACGAACAGCTCGACCGCGATCATAGCGCCCAGGGCACGGACTTCGCCGATCACCGGGTACTTGGCCTGGATGGCTTTGAGGCCAGTGACCAGACGCTCGCCGACGGCTTTGCAGCGGTCCAGCAAATGTTCTTCCTCGAACACTTCCATCACGGCCAGGGCCGCGGCGCAAGCGATCGGGCTACCGGCGTAAGTGCCGCCCAAGCCGCCTGGAGCGATGGCGTCCATGTATTCGGCCTTGCCGCACACACCGGCCAACGGGAAGCCGCCAGCAATGGATTTGGCGAAAGTGGTCAGGTCGGCGGAAACGCCCATCTGTTCCATGGCGAAGAAGGTACCGGTACGCCCAGCGCCGGTCTGTACTTCGTCAGCGATCAACAGAATGCCGTGCTGGTCGCACAGTGCGCGCAGACGCTTCATGAACTCTTTAGGCGCGACGTAGAAACCGCCTTCGCCCTGCACCGGCTCGATGATGATAGCGGCGATGTCACGTGGCTCGGCGTCGTTCTTGAAGATGCGCTCGATGCTGGCGATCGAATCGTCGACGCTCACACCGTGCAGCTCGTTCGGGTACAGCGCGCGGAACACGCCGCCTGGCATCAGGCCCATACCGGCCGAGTAAGGCACGACTTTACCGGTCAGGCCCAGGGTCATCATGGTGCGACCGTGGTAAGCGCCGGTGAACGCGATTACGCCGGCACGGCCAGTGGCGGCACGGGCGATTTTCACGGCGTTTTCGACGGCTTCGGAGCCGGTGGTCACCAGCAGGGTTTTCTTGGCGAAATCTCCTGGCACCTTGGCGTTGATTTTTTCGCACAGCTCTACGTACGGTTCGTAAGCCAGCACCTGGAAGCAGGTGTGAGTCAGCTTGTTCAACTGCTCGGTCACGGCGGCGATGATTTTCGGGTGCAGGTGGCCAGTGTTGAGTACGGCGATACCGCCGGCGAAGTCGATGAACTCGCGACCTTCAACGTCAGTCACGGTGGCGTTCTTCGCGGACTCGGCGAAGATCGGGTGAATCTGGCCAACACCGCGTGGTACAGCGGCTTCGCGGCGTTTCATCAGGGATGCGTTAGTCTTGCTCATACAGTCCTCATTCACCGCTCATCGGGCGGCGTCGTTCAAGGAAAATGTGGCGGGAGATAACTGCGGCAGCATTCGATGATCGACTGCCACAGCGCCCCAGGCCACAGAGAAAATTCCGGTTGTAACGCAGAAAGGGTCAGCGCTCTCGTGCCCTTTCCGCTTGAAGCAATGCCTTGCCGGGCTGATTAGATGCCCAGGCAGAGGTATTTGATTTCCAGGTAATCTTCGATGCCGTACTTGGAGCCTTCACGGCCCAGGCCCGACGCCTTGATGCCGCCGAACGGCGCGACTTCGTTGGAGATCAGCCCGGTGTTGACGCCGACCATACCGTATTCCAGAGCTTCCGCCACACGGAACACACGGCCCAGATCACGCGCATAGAAGTAAGAAGCCAGGCCGAACTCGGTGTCGTTGGACATCGCGATCACTTCGGCTTCATCTTTGAAGCGGAACAGTGGCGCCAATGGACCGAAGGTTTCTTCCTTGGCCACGGCAGCGTTGTTCGGCACGTTGGTCAGGATGGTCGGCTCGAAGAAGTTGCCTTCGATGGACTTGCCGCCGGACAGCACGGTGGCGCCTTTGGAAACGGCGTCCGCGATATGTTCTTTAACCTTGGCCACGGCTTTTTCGTCGATCAGCGGGCCAGTGGTGGTGCCGTCTTCCAGACCGTTGCCGATCTTGAGTTTGGCCACGGCCACTTTCAGCTTTTCGGCGAACGCGTCGTACACCGAATCCTGAATGTACAGACGGTTGGCGCAGACGCAGGTCTGGCCGTTGTTGCGGTACTTGGAAATGATCGCGCCTTCAACGGCCTTATCCAGGTCCGCATCGTCGAACACGATGAACGGCGCGTTGCCGCCCAGCTCCAGGGACACTTTCTTGATGTCCTTGGCGCATTCCGCCATCAACTGGCGACCGATTTCGGTCGAGCCAGTGAAGGACAATTTACGCACGATCGGGTTGCTGGTCAGCTCGCTGCCGATGTCGCCGGCGCTGCCGGACACCACGCTGAACACACCAGCAGGAATGCCGGCACGCTGGGCCAGTTCAGCCAGGGCGAAGGCCGAGAACGGAGTTTGCGAAGCAGGCTTGAGCACCATGGTGCAACCGGCGGCCAGGGCCGGACCGGCTTTACGGGTGATCATGGCAGCGGGGAAGTTCCACGGGGTAATGGCCGCGGTCACGCCGATGGGTTGCTTGATCACGATCAGACGTTTGTCCGGCTGGTGGCCCGGAATCACGTCACCGTAGACGCGCTTGGCTTCTTCAGCGAACCACTCGATAAAGGAAGCGGCGTAAACGATTTCGCCCTTGGCTTCGGCCAATGGCTTGCCTTGTTCCAGAGTCATCAGGCGAGCCAGGTCGTCCTGGTTCTCGATGATCAGCTCGAACCAGCGACGCAGCTTGTTCGCACGGTCCTTGGCGGTCAGTGCACGCCAGGCCGGCAGCGCTTTGTCAGCGGCTTCGATGGCACGACGGGTTTCGGCAGCACCCATTTTCGGCACAGTGCCCAGAATTTCGCCCGTTGCCGGGTTGTTGACCTTGATCGTCTGACCATTGTCCGCATCAACCCAAGCGCCATCGATAAAGGCTTGCTGGCGGAACAACTGGGTGTCTTTAAGCTGCATGTCGGCTTTCCTTAACAGCACCGCGGCAGGCGCGGAGCAAATTATGATTGTAGAAAGGCGCCCAAAAGGCTGCCGTCAGGGAAATCATCCACCGGGCTGAAGCACATAAATAGCGCACGGAATGAACTCGTGCGGTTCAGCACCCAGACAAGAGCGTTTGAAATCTCAAACGAATCCTAGGATCAAAGGGGGTAAAGGACAATAGCCTGTTCGAAAAAAAGAACGAAAACGCCGCATTTGCCACAAATTTCAGATCAGCGTAGCAAACGCAGGTTACGCTTTGAGAAAGCGCTGTTGATTCAGCAGCATGGACGCCCGCAGTGCATATGAGTATCATGGCGCCCGCTTGCACCAGTAGCTCAGCTGGATAGAGTACTGCCCTCCGAAGGCAGTGGTCGTGGGTTCGAATCCCGCCTGGTGCACCATCTACAAGTTTCCACATGATCGGAAACACCCCAAGAAGCCCGCCCTGTGCGGGCTTTCTTGTTTCTGGGTGTATATGAATGCACCCGCACAGCATCCCGTGTGAACGCATGGCGTTTCATCTGCGCCTCCGTAACAATTAAGATCAATGATTACGGGGCCAACATCGGCAACAACAGCGGATGCGTTTTTCACACAGCCTGGGCCGACAGCTGACGGAGGAGAAAGGCCGCTAGTGAGGTCGTCTGTTACGTTAGATGGCAATCGCTCGGTCACTGTTATCATTGCGTCATCCCTACGCAAGCCAGCGACCTGTTCCTCGGCTGGACCACCGGCCCCAGCGGTCGTCACTTCTACGTATGCCAGTTGCGCGACATGAAAGTCTCGGTCGAACTCGAAATCTTTGATGATGAGGCTTCGCAGCCTACGGTCGGCTCTGTGGTCGAGCCCTGGCCCGCGCCCACGCCAAGTCGTCAGGACACGCCGCGCAGACCAGCGGCTACATCGGCAAGGACGAGGCGCTGGCCGATGCGCTCTGTCAATATGCCAAGGGTTACACCGATCAGAACGAACGCGATTTCGAGGTTTTCCAGCCGGCCTGTCGCAAGGGCCATTTACGTGCGCGTTCGGAAGCCGGATTTGCGGCCGATCATTTGCCCTGAGCGCATCGAGTAACGCTGCCTCTCGCCACTGTCGCCCTCATCTGTCGGCAGTGGCAACGCCGAGTTCGAAAATCCCCGCACACACTTCTTGCAGCCTAGCCCTGCCGATCTATATGATAAGTATTATCATTTGTGATATTTACTCATCCGGCGCCTGCACACCATGCTCTCAAATTCCGAACCGAGCTTCTGCGATGTGGCCGTGCTTTACCGCCAACAGCACAGCTGGCTGCAGAACTGGCTAAGGCGCCGGCTGAACTGCTCGCAAAGCGCGGCAGACCTGGCCCAGGACACATTCATGCGCCTGCTGGCCAAGGAGCAGGTTCCGCAATTGCACGCCCCACGTACCTTCCTGGCGAAAGTGGCGCAGAGCGTTCTGTCCAATCATTACCGTCGGCAAAAACTCGAACGCGCCTACTTTGAGGCGCTCGCTGCGATGCCAGAGCAGGTGGCACCGAGCCTGGAAACCCAGGCGATTCTGCTGGAAACCCTGATTGCCCTCGATGCCGCCCTGGAAGGTCTGGAGCGTCCGGTGCGCGAAGCGTTTCTCTGGTCGCAGGTTGACGGTTTGAGCCACGGCGAAATCGCCGAGCGACTCGACGTGTCGATCACCACGGTCAAGCGTTACATCGTCAAGGCCGGGGCGATGTGCATCATGCTCGATGAAAGCCTGGACCTACTGTGAACGGCAACGACAGGCCTTCGATTTCCGGGGACATGGCCGAGCAGGCCATGCATTGGTATCTGGAGCTTCAGGAGCACGACGTCAGCGAAGCGACTCGAGCTGCCTGGATGAACTGGCGTCAGGCGCAACCTTTGCACGAACGCGCCTGGCAGCGGGCCGAGGTTTTCGCCCAACGCATGAGTGAGGTCCGCAGCCCGGGCCAACGTGCGCTGGCCCAGGCAACGCTGCGGCCGACGCTGTCACGGCGCGCGGCCATAAAGCAACTCAGCGTATTACTGGCTGTTGGCGCAGGTGCCTGGAGTTTGAAAGACACCGCTCTCCTGCAAGACTTGACCGCCGATTACCACAGCCGGATCGGCGAGCAACGCCGCGTCGTGCTCACCGACAACACACAGGTGCAACTCAACACCGACAGCGCCATCAACGTGGTGTTCGAGCGCGAGAGCCATCGCGTCAAACTGCTGCGTGGCGAGATGCTGATCACCCGCGACAACATTGCCGATGGCCGCCTGCTGTCGATCGATACCGCTGACGGACGACTCGAAGCGACGTTGGCGCGGTTCAGCGTCCGGCAGCGTGCGGGGTTCACTCATGTGAGCGTTTATCAGGGCACGCTGGTGATCAGCCCTTCCCTGCAACGCCGTGAGCCGGTTGCGCTGAAGGCTGGCGAGCAGGTCAGCTTCAATGATCAGGGCTTGATGCTCCGGCAAACCGACGCGCTGACTGCCCCTGCGTGGACCCAAGGCATGCTGGTTGCCCAAGGCCTGCGTCTGGCAGATTTCCTCGAGGACGTGAGCCGCTACCGACGCGGGCATCTGGCTTGCGATCCGGCGATTGCGGATATCCGGGTTTCCGGGACATTCCCCTTGGCCAATACCGAGCGAATCATCCTTGCCGTTGCCGACACCCTGCAACTCGACGTCCAGCAATTCACCCGCTACTGGGTCACGCTGAAACCCCGAATGGCCTGACGCTCACATTATTTTGCGCTTGGGTGGTCCGTTTTCGATTCTCGCGAGACTTAAACCCCAGACACTCAATTCAATGGGGGACAACTCGTGGACTTCACCGCACGCAAACGCCAGGGCTGGCACTTTTCACTCAAGCAAAACCTGGCTGGCGCAGTGGTGCAAGGCATCGCCTGCATGACTGCAACCACTCCGATGCTGATGTTGCCGAATTGGGCTGCCGCCGCCGAGCAGACGCAGCAGGACTTCGACATCCCCGCCGGGCCGCTCGCACCGGCATTGAGCCGCTTCGGCCAGACTGCGCACATCCTGCTGTCCTATCCCGCCTCATTGACCGAAGGGCGAACCACGTCTGGACTCAAGGGGCGTTACGATGCGGACCAAGGCCTGGCGGTCCTGCTCGCCGGAACCGGCATTGAGAGCAGTCGCGGCAGCAATGACAACTACTCACTGCAAGCCAGTACGGGCGGTACCTTGCAACTGGGTGCGGTGTCGATTTCCGGCAAGGCACCGGGTTCGACCACCGAAGGCACCGGACTCTACACCACCTACTCGTCCAGTAGCTCGACACGCCTGAACCTCACCCCGCGGGAAACCCCGCAATCGCTGACGGTCATGACTCGCCAGCGTCTGGACGACCAGCGCCTGACCAACCTCACCGACGCCATGGAAGCCACGCCCGGCATCACGGTCGTGCGCGATGGCTTGGGGTCGGAGACTGACGCCTACTGGTCGCGCGGCTTTGCGATTCAGAACTATGAGATCGATGGCGTTCCCACCAACACCCGCCTCGATAACTATGCGCAAAGCATGGCGATGTACGACCGTATCGAAATCGTGCGTGGCGCCACCGGTTTGATCAGCGGCATGGGCAACCCGAGCGCGACCATCAACCTGATCCGCAAACGCCCCACCGCCGAAGCCCAGGCCAGCGTGACCGGCGAGGCCGGCAACTGGGATCGCTATGGCACCGGTTTCGACGTATCCGGGCCGCTGACCGAAACGGGCAATGTTCGCGGGCGATTCGTCGCCGACTACAATACCGAAAAAGCCTGGATCGACCGCTACAACCTGCAATCGCAACTGATCTACGGCATCACCGAGTTCGACCTGACCGAAGATACGTTGCTGACCATGGGCTTTAGCTATCAGCGCACCGATGTCGACTCGCCGCTGCGCTCCGGCCTGCCGACCCGCTTCAGCACCGGTGAGCGCACCAACCTCAAACGCTCGATCAACGCCGCACCGGACTGGTCGTATAACGATCACGAGCAGACCAGTTTCTTTACCTCCATCGAGCAGCAACTGGGCAATGGCTGGAGCGGCAAGATCGAACTCACCCACGCCGAAAACCAATTCGACGAGCTGTTCAACTTCGCCATGGGCGATCTCAACAAGGATGGCAGCGGTCTTTCGCAGTTGCCGGTGCGCTTCTCCGGCACACCGCGCCAGGACAACCTCGACCTCTACGTCACCGGCCCGTTCGGCCTGTTCGGGCGAGAGCACGAATTGATCACCGGCATGACTTTGTCCAAGTACAAAGAGAACGTACCGAGCTGGGGTGGCTGGCGTTACGACTACGCCGGTTCGCCGGCGGGCGCCATCGACAACCTGTACAACTGGGATGGTAACTCTGCCAAACCGGAGTTCACCGAGAGCGGCAAGTCGTCGATCGACGAAGACCAATACGCCGCTTACCTGACCTCGCGATTCAGCGTCATGGATGATCTGAGCCTGATCCTCGGCAGCCGCGTGATCAACTGGAAGCGCGACACCTCGGACCGCCCTTACGGTGTTGAAGAAACTGAGGTCAACCGGGAAGAAAACGGAGTGTTCATTCCCTACGCCGGCGTGGTCTATGACCTCAACGACACTTGGTCGGTATACGCCAGCTACACCAAGATTTTCAACCCGCAAGCGTCATGGGTGACCGACGAAGACAACAAGCCTCTGGACCCAATGGAAGGCAAAGGCTATGAGATCGGCATCAAGGGCACGCATCTGGACGGCAAGCTCAATTCCAGTCTGGCGCTGTTCAAACTGGAGCAGGACAACCTGGCGATCTGGCAACACGATAACGTCTACAGCGCCGAGCAGGACACCACCTCCAAAGGTATCGAGCTGGAGCTGAACGGCGAACTGGCCGAGGGCTGGCAAGCATCTGCCGGGTATGCCTACTCGGTGACCACCGATGCCGACGACCAGCGCATCAGCACCAACCTGCCACGCAATAGCCTCAAGACGTTCACCACCTACCGCTTGCAAGGGCCACTGGACAAAATCACGGTGGGCGGCGGCGTGAACTGGCAGAGCAAAGTGGGCGCCGACCTGCACACCTTCAGCCAAGGCAGCTATGCAGTCACCAACCTGTTGGCGCGGTACGACATCAGCCACAACCTAAGTGCGTCGGTGAACCTGAACAACCTGTTCGACCGCGAGTACTACAGCCAGTCCGGCCTGTACGGTGTCTACGGTGCCCCGCGCAATGTCATGACCAGTTTCAAGTACAACTTCTGACATCGGGTGGATTTCAATGGGTGGATGCAGCGCTGCATGCCTGCGTCACCCATCCGCCGACAGATGAACTTTTCTTCACCTCACGCCCGAACGCCAACCTGTACATTCGCCTTGCTCATTCAAGAAACTACGGTTTGCCCGCCCTCCTGCGGGCTTTTTTTGTTTGATACACATGAAGCTAACAGCCCCTGGCAATCCTGATTTACCCCTGCGGTTTCGGCCTAATCTCATCGTCGGCGAGGTCGGGGCGATGGCGCTGATCGACAGCAGGTCTTCAGAGGCGCTGGCGACCAGAGCTTCGGTATTGATGTTGGGGCGGACTGTGAAGGGCGAGCCTTTTCGTGCAGATGGGAAGCGTGGCACAACGGCGACACTTACTAATCTTGAGCGGGCGTACCGAGCTGTTGGCCTATGTCTCTGGCGCTGTGCAATACCCGCTCGATCAAAAGGTCGTTTTGCGCCCGGGAGTAAAATATCAAATACAAACCGTGGCTAATTCTGCGCAAACCCTTCGCGTAATCCTCCTGAGAAACCCCCATCTCATCAGGCTGATCAACGAAGTCGCTCACATAGGGGGCTGATTTCACCGACAAAAGACCTTGCCCTGACGGGACTGTCTTTAGCGATAAAACGGGCGATTTGCTGCAAGTCCTCACGCGCCATTGCGGCGAATTTCAGTTGCCTCATCTACGATTTTGCTCGGCCGCGACGTTATCAATAATCGCGTCCAGCTCTGCAAAAACCGTGTCTGCGTCAATAGGCGGGCGCTCGTCGTTTCTACCAGCAGCGATTGCCTCACGAATTTCGGCAGCCTGTAATCGATCAAGAAGTCGTTGATAAGTCGCTTGCGGTAGAAGATAGGCGGCTGGGCGATTGTGGTTTAACACCGCCACAGGCTCTGAGCCGGCCTGCTCAATCACAGTGCTTGGACTGCGCTTGAGTTCTGTGATGCTGACTGAGCGGCTAGCTAGTAGTTGCTCCACGGGTAGGCTCCAAGGTACCTAAATAGGTACGGTCAACGCGTTCTGACCAGTAGCCGCTGCGGCGATTACTCCGAGTTTGAGGAGAAACGCCGAAGCATCTGGACAACGCGGGCATTCAGAATGCCCGCATCATCGTTAACGTCCATCGCGAGCAGGCTCGCTCCTACAGGTCACGGCGGTTTTGCTGCCTGGCGAAAATCGCCGCCATTTCTGGCTCATCCAGGTGATCCAGCGCTCGTTCCACTAATAGGTGAACGCCATCGGCCATGCGGCTGAGTGCCAGGGCTTTGGAGCGGCGCGAACCGTCTACATTGTCGGCGAGGTCGGCGGCTATGGCGCTGATCGACAAAAGGTCTTCCGAGGCATTGGCGAGCAGGGTTTCGGTGTTGATATTGGGGCTGACGGTGAAGAGCGAGCCTTTGCGTTCAGGTTGCTCTGGTTCGGTGGCTGGTGGGTCGGGGACTATTTTGGACATTTGACTAACTCCAGAAGTGGAGCCGTTCACACGTCGCTGCTAAACGATGGGTGGCGGCTGTGCGCGGGTTAGCAGACCGGGGAGTTAGCAAACCGGCGCGCCCGAAGGCGCCCCACGCACAGCTACCATAAAGTGCAGGTTAGTAACCTGACTGAAGAGGATGCTATGCACTTCACTAACCACGGCGGGCTGCTAAACCCGATCACTGACAACCAGTGACGCGATTCAAATTACAGACCGCTCCCAAAGCGCACAAGCCGGCGGATTCTGGCTTAGCCGTAGGCAATGACGCAAGAATTTGTAGCTTGCAGGAAGTAAACCGAAGCCCTTTTAAACAAGCCCAAAATCACTGACCTGTGGGGCTTTCCTGTGGGAGCGAGCCTGCTCGCGATGGTCTTCCGGACAGCAAGGGACAATCAGATTGCCCGTGTCATCGTTAAGGCCCATCGCGAGCAGGCTCGCTCCTACAGGTGATCATTCTTCCAAGAAATGTCACTCAGTCGTCCAGTCAAACTCGTCGTATTCATCATCCTCTTCGTCCTCGATCTCTTCCTCATCAAGAACGTCTTCTTCAGGCGCTGCCTCTGCCTGCTTGGCCAGAAGAAACTCCTTACGACTTTCGGTAATCGCTCGCCGCAATTCCTCACCCTTTTGCGGGCAATTGAACATTTGGGCGATGCGGTCGATTTTTTTTGCCACGGCATCCTCCAACGCATCGGCTATAGGCCGATAGTGCGCGCTTTTGCGGGTGGATGCCAAATTGCCGAGCACTCTTTGACTCTGTAGGAGCGAGCTTGCTCCGGGCGGCGTTCCGACGATGAACTTCAAGACGACGCACTTATCCGCAAAACACGCGTTATCGTTAACGACCATCGCGAGCAATCGAGCGTCGACCGGCTGCTCCTACAAGGGATTAGTGTTTTTTGCCTTGGTTTTTTTGCAGCGCTTTGAGTCGATCGGCGAGGTTTTCATTGGGAAAGCGTTTTTGCAATGTCGCCAACAACGCATCCGCCTCGCGTGTCTGACCGGCATTTTGCAGGCGCAGGACTTCAAGCAATTGCTCATCGAAAGTTTCCACTGGAGCGGCAGCGCGTTTGCTGACTTTTGCTTCTTCGGCCATTTCGGCGCTGATCGATTCGCTCTGTGCAGGTGGCGCAAAATCTGCCATCGGTGCCGCAGGGGCCGGGGCTGAAAGTGAGCGCGCAACCGACGAGGATGCTTGCCCGGCCTCTTTTCTGGCTACCGGCGCAGACGCTTTGGGGGCGAAATCGTAACTCGGTGTCGGCTCTGGAGTTCGCTGCACCAACGCCAGCATCAGCGCGACGCCGACAAGGCTGGCAAAAGCCACTTGCCAACGGGGTTTCTGGCAAGCCTGAACCCAGCGTTGCCACATACTCGGTTTCGGCGCAGGCGCTTCACGCTGTGCGGCGGCCAGGATGAAGGCATCAAGATGTGCCGGCGGCTCGCCGCTCGAGTGTTCGCGGAAATGCTGAAGCACTTGGTCTTCCGATGGTTTGCGGGCGTCTGTCATGTCAGTACCTCTTCGGCCAGCAGCCGACGCAGTTTTTGCTGGGCGTAGCGCAAGCGGCTTTTGACGGTTTCCAGCGGTGTGTCGGTGAGGGTGGCGATCTGTGGCAGGTCGAGATCGCCGTGGGCGCGCAGCAGGAACACTTCGCGCTGGTCGGCGGGCAGGTTTTGCAGGGCGGATTCGAGGCGCTGGTTGTCGCGGCTCAGGCTCAGCAGTTGTTCGGGATCGCCGGTGTCATCCGCCTGAGCATGGGTCTGTTCGTCATAGCTGTCGTGCAAGGGGTTGTGGATCCCGTGTTTGCGCCAGTGATCGATCAGGCGATTGCGGGCGATCTGGTAAAGCCAGGTACGAAAATTCGCTCTGCCTTGTGGCTGACTGGTGCTGCGGATCAGGCTTAGCCAGGTGTCCTGATAGACCTCTTCGGCGAGTTCGGATTTGCCGCTCAAGCCGAGCAGGAACCGATACAGCCCTTGCCGGTGACGGGCGTACAGAATCTCGAACGCTGGCCCGTCGCCTGCGCGATAGCGGGCCAGCAGTGATTCGTCGCTCGATTCGTGAGCAGACATGTCAGTTGTAGCCTCCTTTCTGTGGCTCGCTATTGGAGGCCGTGGTGGTTCGCAAACTCTGCGCCAATTCCACCAGTTGCACGAATTCTGCGCGCAGGCCAAAACGATCCTCGCCCCGCGCACCACGAGCCAATGCCTCGGTGTCCTTCAGACTGAATTCGCCGGTATAGCGTCCGTCCTTGAGCTGCTGGGAAAACGCCGCGACAGCCGCTGCAAATCGCAGGTCATCGCTGGCCTTGCCCTCTGAAGCAGGCACAATCGGACGCTCGATCAGACGACTATTCCCACCTTCCGGCAGCTGATAACGCACGCGCAGCATCGCCAATTCTCCAGACTTGGCGGACACAGCCGACTCGGCACTGCCATAGTGCAACGGCTCCAGCCAGCCCTTCTCGCCCTTGGGCACAATTTCGTACAACGCGGTCACGGTATGTCCTGCACCGATCTCTCCGGCATCGACCTTGTCGTTGCTGAAATCCTCACGCTTCAACGCCCGATTCTCATAGCCCAACAACCGATATTCGCTGACCTGCGCCGGATTGAATTCCACTTGCAGCTTCACGTTTTTCGCCACCACCGCGAGGGTCGAGCCGAGCTGATCCACCAGCACCTTGCGCGCCTCACGCAGATTGTCGATGTAGGCGTAGTTGCCATCGCCGGCGTCGGCCAGTTGTTCCATCAGGTGTTCATTGTAGTTATCCACACCAAAACCCAAGGTGGTCAGGGACACGCCGGTCTTGCGTTTATCCACAGCCATTTGCTTGAGGCTGTCGAAGTCGCTGATACCGACGTTGAAGTCACCGTCGGTGGCCAGCAGGATGCGGTTGATGCCTTTGGGGATAAAGGCCTGCTGCGCCATTTGATAGGCCAGATCGATCCCGGATGCGCCGGCGGTGGATCCGCCTGCGGATAACTGATCAATAGCTGTCCGGATTTTCGCTTTTTCCCGTCCGGAAGTGGGCTCGAGTACCACGCGCGATTCGCCGGCGTAGACCACCAGCGATACGCGATCCTGCGCGCGCAATTGATCGACCAATAATTTCAGCGTGCTTTTGACCAGCGGCAAACCTTCGCGGCGATCCATCGAGCCGGACACGTCCACCAGAAACACCAGATTGGCCGGCGCCAGCTCAGCCACCGCAAGGTCCGAGGCCTTGATGCCGATGCGCATCAGGCGGGTGTGCGGGTTCCACGGTGACGGCGCCAGTTCAGTGGTCACGCCGAACGGCGAGCCATCGGTGGGCAACGCGTAATCGTAGGGAAAGTAATTGACCATCTCCTCCAGCCGCACCGCGCCCTCGGGTGGCAGGCGACCCTGATTGAGCAAGCGGCGGACGTTGGCGTAAGCGCCCGTGTCGACGTCGGCGCTGAAGGTTGAGACCGGCGCGTTGGCCACGCTGTGAATCGGGTTATCCGCCAGCGCTTGATAGTGCTCCCGCGGTTCGTCCCGATAACCCTCTGGTGAAACCTCGGGTGCAAAGCTCGGCGCCGGCAGCATGCTGCGTTTGGCCATGGTTGCGTCAGCCATGACCGCCTCAGTGCGCACCAAATCAGCCTGAGCCGGAGGTGGAACAGCAGCCGCCTCGGAATCAGGCGTGGACGATGCCCCGCAACCGGCAACAGCCAGCAATAGCCCAACGGCGAAACCCTGAGCGGCCGGGCGGAGGAAATGCAGAGGAAGGGACATGGGGGCTGACCTCGGGATGAATTGATCCATTCATCCTCTGAGACGGGCAGCCCGACCGGTTCGGGTTAAACCCGCTGAAAAAAATTCAGCGGTGATAACGCCGCACCACGCTGCTGTTTTTCAACACATGGCCTTTGATTTTTTCCAGCAACTGCGCGCGGGTCAGGCCGGCGGGCAAGGCGTCCGGCGCGAGGTCCAGGGCGTACAGCTGAATGATGTAGTGGTGGGAGCTGTCACCGACCGGCGGGCAAGGGCCGATGTAGCCGACTGTGCCTTTGCTGTTGGTGCCGGCCACGCCTTCAAATGCAGACTTGGCGCCAACGCCAGCCGGGATTTGGCGAGTGGCGGCCTTGATGCCGTAATGAACCCAATGATCGACGCCCAGGCCTTTCTGGCCATCCGGGTCGTGCATGACGATGGCGTAGCTCAACGTGCCCGGTGGCGCGGCAGTCCAGCTCAGGGCCGGGGACTGGTTCTTGCCGCCGCAACCAGCAGCATCGCTGGCGGCTATCGAGGTGAACAGGCGGTTATCGGAAACACCGGGAATGCTGACGGTGAAGCGCTCCGCAGCATGCGCCGGAAACTGCACGCAAAGGGCGACTGCAACGGCCGCCAGCCAAGGGTTCAGAGAGGTCAATCGGGTCATACCGGAGCACCTTGTGCGGGTGGGGCCGTGGTCGGCGTGCAAACTATAGCCGGACCGTTCGTGCGGTGGCAGTGGGAATTGTCTGAACCTGGGGATAAACGCCAAACTCAAAAGTGAAAGCTTCTCTGGAGAGCAATCATGGCACTGCACCGCGTTGCCCGTTTCGCCGATGTGCCCGCAAACCGTGGCCTAGAAGTCCGGATCGGCGACAGCAAAATCGTCTTGCTGCGCGTGGGCGAGGCGTTGCGCGCCTATCAGGGCGAATGCCCACACGCCGGGGCGCCGCTGGCCGAAGGCGCGCTGTGTCACGGGCGCCTGATCTGTCCGTGGCACAAGGCGGCGTTCCGGATCGAGGATGGCGGATTGTGCGAACCGCCGGCGCTGGACAGCCTCAAGCGCTACCCGCTGGAGCTGCGCGATGACGAGGTGTGGGTCGACGAACTTCCGCTACCCGATGCCCACTCACCACCGGCTGACGATGAACGCACGTTTGTGATTATCGGCGCTGGGGCCGCCGGCACGGCGGGTGCTGCGGCCCTGCGTGAAAAAGGTTTCGGCGGCCGAGTGCTGCTGATCGACCGCGAACCGGACGCCGGCTACGACCGAACCGTGCTGAGCAAATTCGTGATCGCCGGACAGATGCCGCCAGAAGAAGTGCCGCCATTGCGCGATGACGATTTTTATCGCGAGCAACGCATCGAGCGAATCCACGGTGAAGTGGCAAGCCTGGATTCACAGAATCGCACTGTAAAACTCAAGGACGGGCAGACGCTGACCTATGACGCCGCGCTCATCGCCACCGGCGGCACTCCCAACCCGCTCGATTTGCCCGGTGCCGACCTGCCGCAGGTGTTCTTGCTGCGTTCGAAAGATCAGGCGCAAAAGATCCTGACCGCCGCCCAGCCCGGCCAGCGAGCGGTGATCATCGGCGACAGTTTTATTGCGATGGAATCCGCTGCGGCCCTGCGCGAATACGGCCTCGACGTCACCGTACTGGCCCGCCACCCCGTGCCCTTCGCGAAGCAGTTCGGCGAAACGGTCGGCAAAGCGATTCTCGCCCGCCACATGGCTCACGGTGTGGCGTTTCAAACCGACAGTGAAGCCGCGCAGATTGAGGGCACTGCCAGGGTTGAAGCGGTGATATTGCAGAACGGGCAGCGTTTGCCGGCGGATCTGGTGTTGGTCGGCATTGGCGTCAGCCCCGCAACAGGACCGTTTAAAGACTTGCCCATGGAGAAAGATCATTCACTGAAGGTCGACGGCGGGATGCGCGTGATCGAAGGACTGTGGGCGGCGGGCGACATCGCGACCTTCCCGCTCCACGGCCAGCCACAGCGCATCGAGCATTGGCGCCTGGCACAGCAACATGCGCGAATCGCGGCGGCGAATATGCTGGGCGGGGACGAGCGTTACCTGAATGTGCCGTACTTCTGGACGTACCATTTCGGCAAAAACTACGACTACCTCGGTTACGTCGAGGAGTGGGATGAGGTCGAGTTCAAGGGTGACCCCTATCACCCGCCCTTTATCGGGTTGTTCGGCAAAAACGGTGTCGTAGCCGCCGCCATCGCCTGCGAGGAAGAACGGGCGATAGCGATGCTGGCCGAGCGGATGAAACAGCCGCTTTCGATGGACGAGGCCTGGCGACTGATCAGAACCTGATGCTTTAAATACCCGTAGGAGCTGCCGCTGGCTGCGATCTTTTGTCTTTGAAGATCAAAAGATCGCAGCCTTCGGCAGCTCCTACGGGGCAGTGCAATGGGCGATTTACTGGGCGACTTCAACACCGCCGAGCTTGCTCATCACGAAGCCGACAAACTCTTCGAAGGTCATTTTCTGGCCGTTGAATTCCACCTGGTTATTGGCGTAATGCAGTTGCGTGACAATGTCGTTGCCGTCCAGTTTGGCGAACTGCGTGCCGACTGCCATGGCGCCGAACATGTCCGCAGTGGCCGTGGCCTGATCGGCGATGAGCTTGGCGTCAGTCTGACCGTCGATTTGACCCTGCACACTGAGCAAATCCACCAGCATCGGTTTGGACACTTTCAGATTGATATCCAGCAGAGCGATCAGTTGCTGGGTCAATTGATCTGGCGGCAGGTCCATGGATTTCGGCTTGGTGAGGTCGAGCACCAGGTTGGCGCGGCTTTCACCGTTAGCGGTGTTGAGCGACAGGTTTTCCAGCGCCAACTGCGGACCGGCCGCCAGCAGTTTTTCCAGCCCGGACTTCACCTGCGCCTCTTCAGCCGGAGTCAGCACCAGCTCTGGTGCCGGTTCACCGGCAGCGGCTGCTTCGGCGGCGGCCTTCTCGTACGGTTGCAGCTTGGTCTGGTAAATTTGCATCAGCGACATGGTGGCCGGGATGTCGAGATTTTTCAGGCTCATGGCCATCTTCGCGGAGCCGACTGTTTTACCGTTCAACGACACTTCGCCGACCTTGTAATCGGCACGCCCCGAAGCGCTGGTGCCCGATTCCTCGGTCTGGTTCTTCATTTCAAATTTTTTCAAGCCCAGCACCGACTGCTTCGCACCGAAGGTGGTCTTGCTGTCGGTCAGCTCAAGGGTGTTCTCGCCGGTGTAGTAGCCATAAGTGCTTTTCACCAGGTTGCTGGCGACGGTCAATCCGCTCAGTTCAACCTTAACCGGGGTCTGATCTTCAGCCACGGTGCTCAATGTCAGCGTATCCATGTAGCCATTGGCTTTGAGTTTCTTCGCTTGAGGACTGGCATCGACGTCGAGGTTCAGACCGGAGAATTTGAGGTGCGACTTGTCATCGAGCGCCACGTCCAGCGGCAGTAACTCGAGCGTGCCGTTGGTGGCGTTGTCATAGCCGATGTTGACCACGCCCTTGAGCGGCGACTTGTCCTTGGCAGCGGCGAACCACTTCTCGGTGAGCGGGGTCTTTTCAAGCTCGTAATGACTGGTGGCCATGACCGGCAACCACTTCAGCGACATCAGGCGCGAGAACGGCAGCGGGCCGTGCTCGATGTGATCGACGAAGAGCAATTCAATTGGCGCTTCGCCGAACATCTCGCCTTCACCCTTCAGGCGGTAATGCGCGGTGCTGCTGAATACATGACGCTCCAGCGACACCAGTTCCAGCGTGGCGGTGCCGTTGGAGCCGACCAGCGCAGCTTGCAGTTCTTTGTTGGCGTCGGCGATCGAGGTGTTCAGTACCCCTTCGATCTTGGTGCCGGTAAACCAGGCACCGCCGGCGCTGATTGCACCGATGGCCACGACAATTCCAAGGAGCACGCCTGCTGATTTATTCATGAATAACCTGATCAATGTCCGTTGTTTGAAGTGTGGTCGTCTTCCCTGAACCCATGACAGGCTGCGGTAACGACTGCGCTGAAAGTGCGAAGGAGATTAGCACTGGGCGCACCCGGTGGCCCAATGATAAACGGTGAAAGAGTGTCTATGGACCGTGCGCAAGGGTCGGGAGTTTCGGCGCACACAAAATCGCCATCGCGGGCAAGCCCGCTCCCACAAGGATTACGGGGGACCCTGTGGGAGCCGGCTTGCTGGCGATGGCGTCAGTTCGGCCAACAACCATTCAGGAATATTGGACTTCCATCGCATCCAGCTGATGATCGAAGCTTTTGAGACGAGCCGTCCACGTATACACCAGCACTTCAAAATCCCGATTGATCACCGCCCCGCCCGTCACTTCTGCGCGCGGGTCGCAGAAATCCAGTTGATAGCGCTCGCGGGCCATGGCCGCGGCGACGTCGGACAGTTCACGGGCATTGTTCAGCCAGTGCCAGCCGTCCTCGGCGATTTGCTTGTCCAGCTCCAGACATTGCTTCTTCAGCGTTTCGAGGCTTTTTTCCAGCGGCGTGCCGGTAAGTTCGCCCATGACTTCCTGGAACGTGCGCCCCGGTTGCCAGTAACTGCCCCAGAAATAACGGTCGAACACTGTTTCGACCCGGCGCAAAGCGACCTTGGTGTCCCAGATCAGCACCAGGGTTTTGCCTTGCTCGAGTTGTCTTTTCTTCACCCGCTGGCCCTGGACGGACGCCCAGGCCACCACCACGATACCCATCACCGCGATCAGCGCGGCAGCGCTGTCGAGAAACACCAGCGCCTTGTCGATCTGGTGAGCCAGCATGATGCCGTAGAAATAGGTGGCCGACAGCAGAACCAACGCTGCGATAGCGCACCAGAAGCCGGGAGCATAAGGGTTTTTCATTATTAGAGTCCCCATGACCAACGCGAGCCTTGATCTGCGGACTGGCGTGGCTCGTGGCGCCTCAGCCCAACACATCAAAGCATAGCAACGGCCTCAGGGTTTGCCGGTATTCGAGCCTTGCGTTCGTCCGCTTTCCCAGCCGCCGCCCAAGGCCAGGAACAAATCGATCTGGCTCATGGCAACTTGCGTGTTGGCGGAGGCCAATTGCGCCCGCACATCGGTGTAGGTGCGGGTGGCTTGCAGGTCGGCCAGGAACGATGCGCGACCGGCGGTGAAGAAGCGGTGAGTCTGATCTGCCGCCAGTTGCGCCGATTGCTCGGCGTCCGCCAAGGCATCGCGACGCTGCAGCAGCGCGGAGTATTGGGCCAGACCGGTTTGGGTCTCGCGAATGGCGTTGAGCACCACCCCATCGAAATGCGCCAGCGCGCCTTGGGTCGCCGCTTCGGCTTCGCGAATGCGTGCACGGGAGCCATTCGACGGCACCGTCCAGCTCAATAGCGGACCGAAGCCCCAACGGTTGGTGGCCGGTTTGCCGAGGTTTTCCAGAATGCCGACGGTGCCGACGGTCGCGCCGATACTGATGTCCGGGTACAACTCGCCGGTGGCGATGCCGATGCCGGCGGTCGCGGCGGCCAGTCGGCGTTCGGCCTGACGCACATCGGGGCGGCGTTTAAGCAGGGTGGCGCCATCGCCGACCGGCAGCAGTTGCGCGATCTTCGGCAGCTCGGCACACGTGGCGGTGCCCGCCGGCAGTTGTTCGACCGGTTTCGCCAGCAGCATCGACAAGCGGAACAACCCGGCCTGGCGCGCCGCCTCATAGCGCGGCATGTCGGCGCGCAAGGATTTGAATTGGGTTTGCGAGCGGGTGACCTGGGTTTCATCGCCACGCCCGGCGTCGCGCAAACGCTGGATCAGCGTGGTGCCCTGGGCTTGCAGGTCGAGGGAATGCTGGGCGATTTCCCGCTCTTCGTTGGCCGCGCACACTTGGGTGTAAGCCCGAACGACGTCCGCCACCAAAGTGATTCGCGCCGTGTCCGCTGCGGCTTGAGTCGCATCGGCATTGGCCTTGGCCGCTTCGATACCACGCTGCAAAGTGCCGAACAGGTCGAACTGATACGAGGTGGTGATGCCGATGTCGCCAACGTTGGCCACGGGTACTTTATCCGCCAGCAAGAAGGCTTCGCCAGACTCCTGCAAACGCTGGGCGCCGATCTTCACGCCGCCACTCCAGCCACCCGCCGCCTGCGCTTCATCGACCTGAGCGCGGGCACGGGAAAGGTTCGCCGCTGCCACGCGCAAATCGGTGTTGGAGGCCATGGCTTGCTGCACGAGCTGATCCAGGCGCGGGTCTTTGTACAGTCGCCACCAATCGCCAGGCACCGGTGCCGAAACGACATCGTTGTCATGCACGGCCAACTCGCCCTGCAAGTCTGCACGGTGCACAGCGGCTTCGTCTGGCAAGTGATAATCCGGACCGACCACCTGACACGCCGACAGCAACAGGCCTAATCCGGCCACCGCCAAACCCGAGGCCCTGCTCATTGCGCCGACGCCTGCGGCTGATCGTCGATGATCGACACCGTCGCGGTGCGCCCGGCGATCATGCGGAAGTCTGCGGGCACGTCATCAAACGCGATCCGCACCGGAATCCGCTGCGCCAGCCGCACCCAACTGAAGGCCGGGTTGACGTTGGGCAGCAGGTTGCTGCCGCTGCTGCGATCGCGGTCTTCGATGCCGGCGACGATGCTTTCCACGTGGCCGCGCAGTCGCGCACGGTCGCCGATGACGCGGATATCGACCGACTGGCCGACATGAATGCCGTCCAGTTTGGTTTCTTCAAAATAGCCGTCGATGTGAAACGAATTGCTGTCCACCACCGACAACACTGGCCGCCCGGCGGTGACGAATTCCTGCGCGCGCGGCGCTCGGTCGTTGACGTAGCCGTCCACCGGACTGCGGATGGTCGAGCGGTCAAGGTTAAGCTGGGCGCTGTCCACCGCCACTTGCGCTTCCATCAACGCCACTTCGGCGCGGGCCACCCGAGACTGGCTTTCTTCCAGTTGCTCGCCCGGCACCAGATTGCCGAGGCCACGATTACGCTTGGCCTCGCGTTGCGCCTGGGCCAGGGTTTCCCGGCGGTCAGCGACCGCCGCTTTGGCTTGACGCAGAGCGAGTTTGAAACGGTCCTGATCGATGCTGAACAGCACCTGGCCGCGCTTGACCAACTGGTTGTCGCGCACGTCGACCTGCTGGATCAGCCCGGACACGTCCGGCGCAATCTGCACAATGTCGGCACGGATGTGGCCGTCGCGGGTCCAGGGGGCGAACATGTAATACATCACCATGCGCCAGACCACGACCACGGCGAAGGTCACGATCAGCAAGGTCAGGACCACGCGGCCGAGGGTCAAAAAAGGTTTTTTCATGTCATCAGGTATCGACTGAGTGAGTCCACGGCGCCGAGCAGCAGGGCGTAGAGAGCCACGTTGAACAATGCCCGGTGCCAGACCAGACGGTAAAAGTGCAGGCGTGTCAGCAACCCGTGCACCAACAGGAAAATCACATAGGTAATGCCCATCAGCACCAGCAGCGTGGGCAGGAACACCCCGCTGATGTCCAGATCACCGATCATAAAGGCGCTCCATCGATGCCATGGGGAAGCGGTTCTTCGAGTTCGCCGGCGCCGACGAATTCAACACCGGGCAGCAACGCCAGACGCAAGCCGCTCAGGGCGTGCAGCAGGTGCAGGCGGGCACCGTCATCGCATTCGCGGTTGAGGGCGCGGCGGGTGCGGTCCATGGTCATCAACAATGCACTGGGCGCCGGTAAACGCTCGTCAGCCTTGAGGCAGGCCTTGAAATAGTCGCCGACCTCGGCCACAACCTGATGCAACAGGGTTTGCGGTACGCCCAGCACGCGCGGGGTGTAGGCGAGCAAGTCGAGCAGGTTCAGCGCCACGCGGACTTCGCGCAATGCGATGCCGGTGTCCTGGCCGGTCATGGCCAGGCGCGGTAAATGCTGCATCAAGCGATCAAGCACCTGCACACCGAGGCGTCGATGCTCGGCCAGCGAGGCCGGCTCGGTGAGGCTGACAATGTCGCGCCAGCTGAAACGGGTCAGCCGCTTGGCCGCCAGTTCCGCCCCGAACGGCCGGGCGATCAGGGTCCAGACAAAGGCAAACAGCAAACCGACAGGACCGGCCAGGTTGGAGTTGGCGAAGGCGAGAAAGTCCGCGTCATATGCGCCCTGGATACTGATGAACGACGAGGTGTTGACCAGCGTCAGCAGCATGCCGAGATAGAACTGCGGCTTGACCGTCAGGGTGCCGATGCAAATGAACGGCACGGCGAACGCCAGCACCAGCATCGGGAAATCATGCAGATTGGGCAGGACCAGAAACAAATAAAGGCTGGCGAATAACACCGACATCGCGGTCCAGAAAAAGAACCGATAGATCTGCGGTGCAGGATCGTCCATCGACGCAAAAAAGCTGCACGCCACGGCCGCCAGAATCACCGCAGCGCCACCGTCGGTCCAGCCGAGCAGAATCCACAATACCGACGCGACGATGATCGCCGTCACCGTGGACACCGCCGAGTAAAGCATCAGCCCACGGTCGATAAAAGGCGACAGGCGACCGAGGCGCCAGTGCCGATACACCGCGCGCCAGCTGTCCTGACTTTCGCACTGAATTGCGTATTGCAGGCTGCGGCAGTCTTGCCAGAGATCAATCCATTCGGCGAGGCGATACAGCGCGTTGGAGAACAGCAGTTGTTTGCGATCGTCCAGCGCTTCGGCATTCGGTTGCAGCGCTTCGACCTGGTCTTTCAGCGCTTGCCAGCGAGCGAGGTCGGCATCTTTGTGATCAAGCCATTCGGTGGCGTCGGCCAGCAACGGCGCAAATTTGTCCACCAGCTCCGGCGTGCGCCGCTCGAGGGCGTAGAGCGCGTCGTCGAGGGCGTCAATCACCGGCAGCAGGTGGATCATGCGCCCGCGCAGTTCCTTGGTGTTGCGCACGGTTTGCGGGCGCGCGCCCTCGTGAGGCAACTGGCCGATCATCAATTCCAGGGTGTTGAAGGTCACCACCATTGACGAACGCAGGGCACTGACTTCGTCCGGCTGCACGCTGCGGCTGAGGAATCGCAGGCTGTAAGTCGAGGCATCGGCGAACCATTTGTTCACTGAATCGTTGAACACCGGCGCCAGCCGCCGAGGCCAGAACATCGCGCCGACCACCGCCGCGACGGCGATGCCGAGGAAGATTTCTTCCGTGCGCGCTTCAGCCACGTCCCACACCGCCAACGGGTTATCCACCACCGGCAAGGCGATCAGCGGCAAGGTGTAGCCGGCAAGCATCAAGGCGTAACTGTTGGCGGTGCGCAGGTGCAGCGACAGGAACAACAGAATCCCGGTCCACAGCGCGATAACCACCACCAACACATAAGGGCTCTGAACGAACATCGGCACGAAAAACACCGCCGCCGCCGCGCCGAGAAATGTACCGACGGCGCGGTACAGCGCCTTGGAACTGGTCGGGCCGACGAAGGGGCTGGAGACGATGTAAACCGTGGCCATCGCCCAATACGGACGGGGCATTTGCATGAGCATGGCGATGTACAGCGCGATCATCGACGCCGCGAAGGTGCGCACACCGTAAAACCAGTCTCGCGCCGAGGGAACGCCGGCGAAAAACCCGTTCATGGGCTCACCACCGACGGCGCGTTGGCCGCCTCAAACGCTCGCAAAACCCGCAACGCTGCTTCCAGATCACCGGGGGCGATGCCTTCCAGCACTTCACGACGCAGGCGCACCAACTCGATTTCGACGGCTTGCACCAGTTCCCGGCCAGAGTCGGTCAGGCTCAGGCATTTGGCGCGCCGATCAAGGGCATCCTCGGTGCGACGGACATAGCCCGCATGACACAGCTGATCGAGCAAACGCACCAGCGACGGGCTCTCCATCCCGGCCGCCTGCGCCACCGTCACCTGGCGCACACCCTCACCCAACCGCCCGATCATCAATAACGGAACGGCGCAGGCTTCAGAAATTCCATAGTTGACCAGCGTGGTCTGGCAGATCTTCCGCCAATGCCTGGCGGCCACCACCATGGAGCTGCTGATGTTCATCTGGAGAGCGTCGAGGTTTTTCGGCACGAGGGGCAAGGCACACTGTTAGTTTGCTAACTATCAATATGGCACTGGAGGGGAAAGCTGGTCAAGTTTTGTAACAATTTTATGGCCTTGAGACAGCCGATATTAGAAAGGATCACGTTCCCTGTGCGGGCCTGACTTAAGGAGGACCCAATGACCGAACGCTCAACACCGAAGGCGGACCCTTGCACGGGTAGTTGAATCGCCGACACTTATCGCTGTTTCCTACAAAAGAAAGTAGACGCAGCGCGACTCTCGCTAGAGATGTAGAGGGGTATCAGCAACGAGGAGATGGAAAAGCAATTCGCCCTCAGACGAGCGAAAGTCGCTAAGTAAACAGCTCGAGAGCCCTGCTAACGCTTCTTCGCCCGCTCGTAAACAGAGCTGCGTTCGCGCTTACCAACTGCCACCACAGAAATCACCACCCGCTCATCAATTACCTCGTAGACCAATCTGTATCCCGACGACTTCAGTTTAATTTTGTAGCAGTCAGGCATTCCATGCAGCGCGTCTGCCGGGATCCGAGGCATTTCAAGTCGTTCTGCCAGTTTCTTTTTAAATTGTTCACGCAGCGTGTGTCCCAGCTTCTCCCACTCCTTGCGGGCAGATGGCAGGAATTCGAGCCTATAAGTCATTCAGGTTTACCGGGACTGGTTTCTCGTGCTTACGGGAGCGAATGATTTCTGCCAATTCGAGATCATCGAGGCGCTCCATCATGGCTTCAAATACATCAGCCGGGACCATGTACCCCATGACTCGATTGTGATTTAGCACTGCGACGGGTCCGCCATGAGCGCCGCTTAAAACGGCAGAAGGATTTTTCTTCAGTTCGGACACACTAACGGCCATGTCGGCCAGAACATTCTGCATAAATAAGACCTCAAATAAGGTCGCAATTCTGGTCTATTTGTCGTCCGTGAGCAACCTGTGGAAACCAAGGAACTGAGTTTTCGATGTTCTTTACACCCCCCGCCCCTTCCGCATCAACACATCCAATTGATCCACCACCTCCGCCCAATCCGCGTCATCGAGAATCTCATCGCGCAAAAACGCCGCCTGGCTCTTGCTCCAGAAAAACGCATCCGCCAGATGCAGTTCCGGTTTGAGCGGTGAATGGGTGGCGATGAATTGGTCGATGCTGACGGGGTCGCTGTCCAGGCCGAGTTGTTTGAAGAGGGCGGGGAGGCTGTGGGTTGGGGATTCCATGTTGAATACCTTTTTTGTGGCAATTGATTGAGGGTAGTTACTCCGCTATCGCGAGCAGGCTCGCTCCCACAGTTGAACGCGTGCCCCTGTGGGAGCGAGCCTGCTCGCGATAGCGGTGTCACTGACGACACATTACTCAATGACTCAACTCCCGCACCTCGGCATGCGGCACCATTTTCAGATACTCGGGCATGCTCATGTGCAGCAGGTTGTTGTGGTTGCCGGCCTCCAGGTAGATGTCTTTCTGGCGGGTCAGCATCGGGTCGATGACCATGTCCAGCCCATAAGACTCACCCAACGCCGGCACGGCGCCGCGTTCACAGTCTCCGAACAGATGCGCCAGGTTGCTTTCCCGGGTGACCTGCCACTCGCCGCTGCTGCGCACTTTGCTCAGGTCCAGGTGCTCACTCGCCGGCAACACGGCCATCAGGTAATGACCATGGTGGTCGTCGAGGATCACCGATTTGGCCACCCGCTCGGCGGGAATGCCCGCGACCCGCGCCGTTTCGAGGCTGCTGGCCGAGTGGGGGTGGGTGACGATGTCGAATTCGCAGCGCGCCTTTTCCAGGCTGCTCTGCACCGTTCTTGCCATACGCATGATGCACCTCGGTGTCCGCAATGAGGTTCGCGGACGATGGGATAAACCTTGTTTCGCCATTGGAAAGTTTAGGCCGGGTGGCGCCTTCGCGGGGGAAATCTGCCCGCCGGAACACCGTCGACAACGGGTCAAAATTCGTACAATTCGCAGCTGGACTAGACTGAGTAGAGCGATGGGCGTTAACGGTGACGCGGGTTGTCTGGATCAGCGCGGCGCTCTCAAGTTCATCGTCGGAACGCCGCCCGGAGCAGGCTCGCTCCCACATGGAGGGTCACGTGAACACTCGTTGTTGTGCAGTTGCGTTGCTGTTGGCCCTGAGCGGATCGGCATTCGCGGCGGACACCGTGATTCTTATGCCCAACCCCATCGGCATCTGGCTGATCACGTTTGGCATCGCGTTTCTGATCGCAGAAGCGGCCTTGCCCAATTACGGCGTGATCGGGCTGGGCGGGATTGTGATGTTTGTCATCGGTGCGGTGATTTTGACCAACACCGAAGTGCCTGTGCCCTTGATGGTCGGCTTGGGATTGATCAGCGCGTTGCTGTTGATCTTCCTGCTGATTCACGCCCTGAAAACCCGACCGCGCCACACCGTCAGTGGCGATGCCGGCCTGGTCGGCAGCGTCACCCGCGTGATGTCTTTGCAGCCCGACAATGCGTGTAACGGCTGGGTGCACCTGCAAGGAGAACAGTGGCAGGTACTGAGCAACACGCCGCTGCAACGCGGGCAACACGTCCGGGTGGTGGCACGCAAGGGATTACTGCTGCAAGTGGCCGCGGCTGACGCGGCGCCGGCTGGAGACTAACCATGGGCCTGCAACTGGGTTTTGCCGCACTGCTGCTGTTGCTGATCGCGCTGGCGGGATCGACCTTCCGTATCCTGCGCGAATACGAACGCGGGGTGGTGTTCCAGCTCGGCCGTTTCTGGCAGGTCAAAGGCCCCGGCCTGATCCTGCTGATTCCAGTGGTGCAGCAAATGGTCCGGGTGGATTTGCGCACCGTGGTTCTCGACGTGCCGCCGCAAGACGTGATCACCCGCGACAACGTTTCGGTCAAGGTCAACGCGGTGCTGTACTTCCGCGTGCTCGACCCGCAGAAGGCGATCATCCAGGTCGAAGACTTTTTGATGGCCACCAGCCAACTGGCCCAGACCACCTTGCGCGCGGTGCTCGGCAAGCACGAACTCGATGAACTGCTGGCCGAGCGCGAACGCCTGAACATCGATATCCAGCAAGTTCTCGACGCTCAGACCGACGCCTGGGGCATCAAAGTCGCCAACGTCGAGATCAAACACGTCGACCTCAACGAATCGATGGTCCGCGCCATCGCCAAACAAGCCGAAGCCGAGCGCGAACGCCGGGCCAAAGTCATCCACGCCGAAGGTGAATTGCAGGCCTCGGAAAAACTCATGCAAGCCGCCGAAATGCTCGGCCGCCAACCGGGCGCCATGCAGCTGCGGTACATGCAGACCCTGAGCTCGATTGCCGGAGACAAAACCTCGACCATCGTCTTTCCGCTGCCGATTGAATTGCTCAAGGGGATGGCGGATTTGTCGTCGAAACCATAACCCTGAAAACGAAAATGCCCTTTGTAGGAGCGAGCTCGCTCGCGAAAAACTTCGGGCGCCGCGTTTTCACAATCACTACGCGTTTTCGTTAACGACCATCGCGAGCAAGCTCGCTCCTACAGTTATCAACGCTGCACGGAAATGGGATACACCGACTCCCATCCCCCGCCCAACGCCTTGTACAACCCAACCATTGCCAACGAAACCCCGGTCGAGCTCTCGACCCACTGCTGCTGCGTCGCCAGCAACTCGCCTTGCACGGTGAGGACGTTGACGAAATCGACCACCCCTTCCACGTATTGCTGTTGCGCAGTGCGCAGGGCGATCTGGTTTTGGCGAACGGCTTCGGCTAGGCTGTCGCGGCGCAGCTGGCTGGCGTTGTACGCGCTTAGCTGATCGTCGATTTCATGCCAGGCCCGCAGCACGGTGTGCTGGTAGGCAATCGCGGCTTCCTGTTGTTGCGCTTCACGCAGGTTGAGAACACCGCGCAGGCGACCGCCATCGAACAGCGGCAGGCTCAATTGCGGGCCGATGCCAAATGCCCGTGAACCCCATGACCCGTAGTCGCTCAGTTGCATGGCTTGCGAGCCGAGGTTGCCCGACAGGGTGATGCGCGGATAAAAATCGCCCTTGGCCACGCCGATGTTGGCGGTGGCCGCATGCAGGCGCGCTTCGGCCTGGCGGATGTCCGGGCGCCGTTCGGCCAGTTGCGACGGCAGGCCGATGGCAACCTGACGCGGGGTTTGCGGCACCGGCGCGTCTGTGGATAACTCGGCATGCAGCGCTTGTGGCGGTTCGCCCATCAACAAACTCAGGGCATTGATCAGCTGTGCCTGGCGCTGCTCCAATGCCGGCAGGCGCGACTCGATGGCCGCCACTTGCGCCGCAGCTTCGGCGACGTCCAGGTCGGTGGCGACACCGTCTGCCAGGCGCAGTTGCGACAGCTTCAGGCTGTGGCGGGCGACGTCGAGGTTCTGCTCGGTGACGGCGCGGGTATTTTGCACGCCGCGCAGCTGAATGTAGTCCTGTGCGGTTTCAGCGAGCACCGACAGCAACACGCCGCGCTGGTCGTTTTCCGCGACTTCCAGCGTGGCGTCGGCCGCTTCGGTTTCGCGCCGCACGCGACCCCAGAAGTCCAGTTCCCAAGAGGCCGAAAACCCTGCATCCCACAGGTTGAAGGCCGAGTTGCCGTCATGCCCCGATGGATCGCTCAGGCCTTCGCCGCTGTTGCGTTTACGCCCGTAACTGCCGGTGGCGGCGGTGTTCGGGTAGCGCTCGGCAGTGATCACCTGACGTGCGGCGCGGCTTTGCTGCAAGCGGCTGCTGGCGAGCTTCAGGTCGAGGTTGTCGGTCAGCGCGCGCTGGGTCAGGGCGGTAAGTTGCGGGTCGCGAAAAACTTCCCACCAGCGTTCGTCCATGTCCTGGGCGACGGCTTGGCTGGCAGCCGCATTGTGTGGCTTGGACCATTCGGAAATCTGCTGAGCCTCGGGCTTCTTGAAGTCCGGGCCGACGGTGCAGGCGGTGAGGCTCATGACCAGCAGGGCGCAAAAAGTGAAGTGAAGCTGACGGCCTCTTCGCGAGCAAGCTCGCTCCCACAGGGGATCTCTTTTTGAGTGCGAATTTTGCGTAGTGCATAGATCTAATGTGGGAGCGAGCTTGCTCGCGAAGGCGTCAGAACAGCCAACGAAAATCTTCATCGCTGAACAACCTCATGATCATGCGTGCCCGCTGTATCAATACTCGCCTCCACCGACATCCCCACCCGCAGCCGCTCAGCCAACGGCTGCCCCGGTTCCAGGACGATCTTCACCGGAATCCGCTGCACCACCTTGGTGAAGTTCCCGGTCGCGTTGTCCGGTTTGATCGAAGCAAAAGTCACCCCTGTCGCCGGGGCAATGCTCTCGACGCGACCGCGCAGCGCTTCGCCACCCAAGCTGTCCACTCGTACCTGAACACCCTGCCCCGGTTTTACATCGGTCAGTTGCGTTTCCTGAAAATTGGCGACCACATAGGCCTGTGACAATGGCACCACCGCCAGCAGCTTGCTGCCCGGCGTGACATAGGCGCCGACGCGCACCGCTCGCTCGCCGACCATGCCGTCCTGAGGCGCCACGATGCGCGTATACGACAACTCGTAGCTGGCCATTTCCAGCGCCGCTTGCGCCCGTTTCAAGCCACCGTCCGCAGCGTCGCGCTGTGCGGCCAGGATCTCGACTTGCTTGCGTTCCGCCGCCAGCACCGCCGTCGCATTGGCCAACCGCGCGTTGGCCTGATCGATCCGCGTGCGGGCTTGCTGGGCATTCTGCACCGTACCCGCGCCGACGCCGGCGAGGTGGTTGTAGCGGTTCAATTCATGTTCGGCGAAGGCCATTTCAGCCTTCGCCGACACGACGGTGGCCTGCGCCTGAGCGATCACCGACGTCTGTCGCTCAAGCGTGGCGCGAGCGTTTTGCAACTGCGCCCGCGCCACCAGGGTTTCGGCGTCAGCGGCCTGAGCGGCGGCGCGCAAATCCCGGTCATCGATCAGCGCCAGCATTTGCCCGGCCTTGACCTGCTGGTTGTCTTCCACCAGCACTTCCTTGATAAACCCGGCGACGCGCGGCACCACCAAGGTGAAGTCGGCGGAGACAAAAGCGTCGTTGGTGGTCTGTTGCGTACGCTTGCCGAATACCGGTGCCAGCAGGTACACCAGCACACCGATTGCCACCACGGCGGCAACGCTCACGGCGACTTTTTGCTTGGATTGAGTCGTCATAAAAACCTTCTGTTTCAGTGAAGCATTCAAGTCGGCGCACGCGGCGGATACACCCGCGTCGGCAGCCAGAAAATCAGCAGGATCAGCGCCAGAGCGATGCCGGTCATGCACAGATAAAGATCAGAGGCCGTCAGCACCACGGCCTGCTCATGCAGTCGATGGGCGAGGCCCGCACTGTCGCTGTCCACCAGCGGCGAATTGCCGAGACGGTCCACTAACATGGTCGAATGGAAGTGCAGCCGCGAGGTCGTCAGCGCTTCGATCACGCCGGTGGCGATCACCGCCGACAGGCCTTTGACGGTGTTGAACCAGGCCGAAGCGTAGGGCCCTTCCATCGGGCTGATGCTGCCGGTCGCGAGTATCAACAGCGGCAGCACCGCCATCGGTTGCCCGAAGATTTGCAGCAGTTGCAGCACGTAAAAATCGTCGCGGATCCACACCGACGTCAATTGCGAGCCACCGACGCACGACAGCGCCAGCATGCTCAGGCCGAGGCCCAACACCCACCGGCAATCGACCCGGCGCAGGTTGCACAGCGCCGCCACCAGCGGCAGCGCGATCAATTGGGGCAGCGCCGCCAGCAGCATGATCGGCGCGGTCTGCACCGGGCGATAACCCTGGACCTGCGCCAGGTAACTGGACGGAATAATGATCACCGCCAGCAAGATCACCAGCACGCCCGCCAGCGTCAGCAACGCGAACGACAAGTTGCGGATGCCGAGCATCTGCATCTTGAAAAACGGGATCGGCTGCGACCATTCGTTGATCAGAAACAGCACCAGCAACAGCAACCCGCCGCCGAGCAATCCGCAGATCAGGCTCGACTCGAACCAGTCCAGGCGATTGCCCTGCAAGATACCGATGACCAGCATGCAGATCGCCGGAAAACCCAAGAGCAACCCGCGCCAGTTGAATTGCTTGAAACGCTCCAGCCGCACAGGGTCCTGAGGCAAACCGTAGGCCACTGCCGCCATGGCGATCAGGCACGGCGCGATGATTTGCCAGAACGTCCATTGCCAGCCGACGTGCTCGGTCCACAACCCCGCCAACGGGGTGCCGAGCCCGGGGCCGAATGTTGCCGTCAGGGCATAACCGGCCAAGCCGTAGAGCTTCACGTTGGCCGGTAAAAAACGCAGGGCAACGGTCATCAGCATCGGTGGCAACGCACCGCCCGCCAGACCTTGCAAGGTGCGCATCAGCAGCAGGCTTTCGTAGTTGGGGGCAAATGGGCACAGCACACCCAACAGGGTGAACAGGCTGATCGCGCAGAGGGTGAAACGGCGCAACGAAAACGTCACCGAGCACCACGGCGCGAACGCCATCGCCGCCACCGACGTCGCGGTGTAACTGGCGACCAGCCAAGTGCCTTCGTCGTAGCCGATGGCCAATGCGCCGCGTATGTCCGCGAGGGCGACCTTGGTCACCATCTCGTTGAGGCCCGACACCAACACCGCCAGCAACACGCCCACCAGACCGATGATGATCCGCGGGCCGAAAACCGGCGGCGTCACGGCGGCTGGGCTGGTCGCGGCAACAGGCGCCGTGACCGTGAGGGAAGTCATGGATTGAAAGCTCCGGGGGTTGGATTGCGGAGCATTCTAAGAAGTGCGGAAGCTGACGAAAATCAACTTATTGGCAAGTTATAAGTGCGCTTGACGCAACTGTCGAAACAAAAGATCGCAGCCTTCGGCAGCTCCTACAGGGCACGCGATACCCTGTAGGAGCTGCCGAAGGCTGCGATCCTGGTTTTTCAAGGTTGCGCAGCCTGCCACGTCTCATCGCAACACGCCTTCAACGTTTCACGCATCCAGCGGTGCGCCGGATCCTTGTCGAAGCGCGGGTGCCACGCCTGGGTCAACATGATCGTCGGCAACGGGATCGGCAGCGTGAATGAGCGCAGTTTCAAGCCCAGCCTTCGTACGCTGAGCAACGCTTCCTTCGGCACCGGCAGGATCAGGTCAGAATCGGGCAACGCGAACATCGCCGCATGGAAGCTCGGCGCAATCACCGCCACCCGCCGCTCCAGCCCCAGGGCATTGAGCGCCGTGTCGATCGGGCCGCGGGCGATGCCGCGACGGGACATGCTGATGTGAGAAAAACCGGCGTAGCGCTCCGCGGTGATTTCCTTGTCGAACAGCGGATGGTCTTCACGCACCAGGCCAACGAAGTGCGTGGGGAACAGGTTCTGCACTTTGACCTCCGGCATCACCGGCCGATTGTTGCTCACGCTTAAATCGATGCGGCCTTCACGCAACGCTTCATCATCGCCATCGCCCTCCGGAACGAAGCGCAGCTCGCAGTGCGGCGCCTGTCGCTCCATGGTGTCAAACAGCTTGCCGCCATACACACCCACAAAAAAATCGTTGGCGCGAATGCTGAAGCGTCGCCGCAAACTGCCCAGATCCACTTCATCGGCGGAGCGGAACAGCAACGCAGCCTGCTCAACCAGATCCCGCACCTGCTCGCGCAACTCCAATGCCTTGGGCGTCGGCACCAGGCCTCGACCGGCACGCACCAGAATCGGATCGCCCATGGCTTCGCGGATGCGTGTGAGCGTGCGGCTCATCGCCGCCGGGCTGAGGTTCATCCGCCGCGCAGCGCCCACCACGCTGCCTTCGTCGAGCAAAGCGTCGAGGGCGACCAGAAGATTCATGTCCGGGAGTTGCATGCTGAGCACTCGTGGCAGATCTGGATTGATCCGGGCGCAATGCTAGCAGATCAAAAGATCGCAGCCTTCGGCAGCTCCTACGAATGTCCGTATTCCAACGTAGGAGCTGCCGAAGGCTGCGATCTTTTTCGATGACACTCAATTCCCTGACTACCGCTGCATCCCCCACCGCTTCACCGTCACCCGCTCCAGCGTATCGAACACCAGATTCTCCACCAGCAACCCGATCAAGATCACCACCGCCAGCCCGGCAAACACCTTGTCCGTGTACAGCTCATTGCGATTCTGAAAAATGTACCAACCCAATCCACCCTTGCCGCTGGTTGCGCCGAATACGAGTTCAGCGGCGATCAGCGTACGCCAGGCAAACGCCCAGCCGATTTTCAGCCCGGCAAGAATCGACGGCAGCGCCGCCGGAATCAGGATGAACAGCACAAAACGCATGCCCTTCAAGCCGTAATTGCGCCCGGCCATGCGCAGGGTTTCCGAGACGCCCAAAAATCCGGCGTAGGTGTTCAACGCCAGCGCCCAGAGCACCGAATGCACCAGCACAAAAATCAGGCTGTTCTGCCCCAACCCGAACCACAACAGCGCCAGCGGCAGCAGCGCGATCGCCGGTAACGGGTTGAACATCGACGTCAGCGTACTCAGCAAGTCGCGTCCGAACTGCGTCGACACCGCCAGGGTCGTCAGGCCAAACGCCAGGACGATGCCGATCAGGTAACCCTTGAGCAACACCACCAGAGAAATCCACACCTTGCCCAGCAGTTCGCCGCTGAGCAGGCCGTCGTAGAGCGCGCTGGACGTTTGCACGAAACTCGGCAGCAACAGGTCGTTGTTCTGAATCCGCGCCACCACTTCCCACAGCACCGCGAGCAAAATCAGGATCAGGCTTTTACGCACCCAGCCCTGTTGCCATAGACGCTGGCCGAGGGGCAATTCACGCTCGAGCGGCACGCTGGTGAGCGGTTGCAAAGCGGTTTCAAATTCTTCACGCACAGATGAAAACGGGCTCATCGGGCACTCCTTTCAATGGCTCAATAAGCGATGCGAATGTCGGAAAAATCCAGCTCGCGCTCGGTTTCCGCTGACTGGCCTTCATCGAACAACAAGCGATGAATCCGTCGTGCCGATTCCTGAAACGCCACGCCACCGAGGCTGTGCAAATCGTATTGATGGCTGTGCACTTCCGCCCGCACGCGCCCCGGATGCGGCGACAACAGCAGGATGCGGTTACCGACCACCAGCGCTTCTTCGATGGAGTGCGTGACGAACAGCAGAGTGAAGCGCACTTCTTCCCAGAGCAGCAGTAATTCTTCCTGCATCTTGCGGCGGGTCAGTGCGTCGAGGGCGGCGAAGGGTTCGTCCATCAGCAGGATTTTTGGCTGCATCGCCAAGGCACGAGCGATGGCGACGCGCGCTTTCATGCCGCCAGACAAGGTGTGCGGATAGGCATCGGCAAACGCCGCCAACCCGACTTTGTCGAGGTAGTGCAGCGCGCGTTCTTCGGCCTCTTTTCGCTTGAGGGTTTTCGACGCCAGCAGCGGAAACATCACGTTCTGTTTGACGGTTTTCCACGGCGGCAGCTGATCGAATTCCTGAAACACCACGATCCGGTCCGGCCCCGGCGCATCGACGCGCTGCCCTTGCAGACGGATTTCCCCTTCAACCGGCTGGATAAATCCGGCGACAGCCTTGAGCAATGTCGATTTACCGCAACCGGACGGCCCCAGCAGTACAAAGCGGTCCGCCGGATCGATTTCAAAACTGACTTGATGAGTCGCCCGAACCACCCGTTGCGGCGTGCGGTATTCGAGGCTGACGTTGTCGACCGACAGCAACGCCTGGGTTGCTGCGGTCGGTTTGCTGACCGTGTGGCCTTGCAAAGGGGCGTTCATGTCGGTCAGCTCCCTTGCAGCGGTTTGGCGTCCTGGAAGAAGTAATCCTTCCACGAATCCGGTTTGTTTTTGATCGCGCCGACGCGGTAGAGAAATTCGGCGAGCGGGTAGGTGTTTTTCGGTGTAACGCTGAATTCGAACTGCGGGTTGTCGATGATTTTCAGCAGGGCCGCGCGATCGATTTTCGCCTTGGTCACGCGGATGTAAGTGTCGGCAGCGGCGCCTTTATCGTTCTGGGCAAACTGCGCGGCTTCGGTCAACGCCTCAACGAAAGCTTTGTAGGTTTTCGGGTTTTCATTGCGGAATTTCTCGGTGGCGAACAGCACCGTCGGCGAGTTCGGGCCGAGTAAGTCATAGGTGTTCAACACCACGTGCACGTTCGGGTTGGCCAGCGCCTGGTCCTGGAACGGTGGGTTGGAAAAGTGCCCGCTCAACTCGGTGCCGCCGGCGATCAGCGCCGCCGTGGCGTCGGGGTGTGGAACGGCGATGGTGTACTTGTCGAGGCGATTGAATTCCTTGTCGCCCCACTGCTTGGCCGCCGCGTATTGCAGGAAGCGCGACTGCACCGACACACCCACCGCCGGCACGGCAATGCGATCCTGCTCGGTGAAGTCGGCAATGGTTTTGACCTTGGGATTGTTGCTCACCAGGTAATACGGGAAGTTGCCGAGGGAGGCGACGGCTTTGACGTTCTGCTTGCCGTGGGTGCGGTCCCAGATGGTCAGCAGCGGACCGACGCCCGCGCCGGCGATATCAATCGAACCGGAGAGCAACGCATCGTTGACCGCCGCGCCACCGGACAGCTGCGTCCAGTCAACCTGGATGTCGATGCCTTCCTGCTTGCCGTACTTCTCGATCAGGTTTTGATCGCGCACTACGTTGAGCAGCAGATAAACGATGCCGAATTGTTCGGCGATGCGGATTTCACCTTCGGCGTGGGCTACGGTCGGCGCCACCAGGCTGCCGGCGATCAGGCTGAAACCCAGGCCGATGGCCGCGGCCAGCGGTGCAAATGGAAGACGTTTGGACATGAAAATTCTCCGACAAATCAGAAAGGCGCGTCGCCCTGGATGGTGGTGCGATACAACTTGCGGCGCAGATGGCTGGGGCATCCGGCGGCGAGATGAATCAGCGAGCGGTTGTCCCAGAACACCAGGTCGTGGGGCTGCCAGTGATGGCGGTAGATGTTCTGCGGCAGCACGCTGTGGGCGTAGAGCTCGTCGAGCAGTTGCTTGCTTTCGTCGTCCGGCAGACCGACGATGCGGGTGGTGAAACCCTCGCTGACGAACAACGCCTTGCGACCGTTTTCCGGGTGTGTGCGAACAATCGGGTGGACGACTTCGGCGACCTGCGCCAGTTGCTCCGGCGTCAAGGTCGGGCGCCAGTTGCCTTCGAACTTGGTCTCGCTGTAGCGTGCGGTGTAGGAGTGCGCTGCGCTGCGTCCTGCGACGGCTTTGCGCAACGCTTCGGGCAGGTTGTCCCAGGCTTTGTGCATGTCGGCAAACAGGGTGTCGCCGCCTTCGGATGGCAGCTCTTGGGCGTGCAGCATCGAACCGAGGCTCGGCAGTGCTTTATAGGACAGGTCGGAGTGCCAGAATTTGCCGGCGTCACCGAGACCGATGGATTGACCGTTCTCGATGATGTTGGAAACGATGAGAATTTCCGGGTGCCCGGCCAGCAGGAACTGCTTGAGCACGTGGATCTGCAACACGCCGAAACGGCGGCTGAAGTCGATGTGTTGTTCAGGGGTAATGCGTTGGTCGCGGAACACCACCACGTGATGATCCAGGTGCGCGCGGTGGATGCGGGCAAAATCCTCGTCATTGATCGGGCGGGACAGATCGAGGCCGATGATTTCGGCACCGACGGCGCCGCTGAACGGGCGGATCTCGAAGATTTGCCGCGCGATGTTCGCGGCGCTAGGGGTAGCAGTAGCTGCAGACATAAATCACTCCCACGCACGGCACGCTCAGGGGCGCGCACGTTGATCAGAAACTCACGGAGGTCCCGTGTTGGTTCGTGTCAGGCGGCGCGCCGATTGGTCGGCAGGTACGCAGGAGTGTGACTTTATAGGTATAAGAACTTAAATTTAAATACCGTTAGCGAATAACCATATGGCGTATTTCGCCTATGCTGCTGACAGGATGACGCTGCTCAACTCGTGAGGGACGCTGAATGTTCTACGTGCAACGCAATGCCGATGGTCAATTGATGCGCGTGGAAGCTGAGGCTTATGCTGAATCCACTGAAACACTGGCCGCTGAACACCCTGATCTGCAGGAGTGGTTTGCCAGCGAGGTTATGGCGACCAGTCAAAAACAACTTCAGCAAATTAAGCAACTCAAGCAATTGAGACAGAGCGACCTGGACATGATCCGGGTACTCGACGACTTGATTCAGGTGCTGACCGACAAAGGCGTGATCCGCGTTACCGATCTGCCGGCGGCTGCGCAAGCCAAACTGTCGAACCGGACACAGTTCCGGGAGGAGATGGGAGGGTTGAGCCATTTGGTGGATGAGGATGAGGCGGGGTTGATCTAAGCCTTTTTTGTTGTCTGTTCTGACGCTATCGCGGGCAAGCCCGCTCCCACAGGGATAACGGTTGATCACACATTTGTAACCAACCCCAAAACCTGTGGGAGCGGGCTTGCCCGCGATGGCGGTCTTCATGTCACCGCAGGCTTATCCTTCTTGAACAAAAACGCCAACAACTCCGGCGATTCCAGGTGATCCAGCGCCCGCTCCACCAACAAATGAACCCCTTCGGCCATTCGGTTAAGCGCCAGCGCGACGGATCGGCTTGAGCCGTCCACATCATCGGCGAGGTTGGCCGCGATGGCGCTGATGGAGAGCAGGTCTTCTGAGGCGTTCGCCAGCAGGGTTTCGATGTTGACGTGGGGGGAAACGGTGAAGAGGTGGCCTTTGCCGGGCTCGGGCTCGGAAGGGCCAGAATGACCTGGCGAATCGGAAGTAATGTTGGACATGGGTGCCTCCTGAAAAGGGACGCTGAACCCAGTTCGCTTGCACGCAAATAGGGTGGCAGCTATGTGCGGGGTGCAAGACCGAGTCACCCAATCCCAAAACCTCGGCAGACCCTAAGGTCTCCCGCACACGGCCGCCATAGAGAGATCACAGCGAGCATAAATGCCCGATGAATAGCCCGTGTCGTTTTTTGGGATTAAGGTTTTACTCGGACCTGCACGTCCGTGTCACTGTTAATTCAGTGACAAACTCAGACTATCCCCAGGCCATGGGCCCCACAAGTTCACCAACACCGCCGCAACTTGAAGGAAATCTCCGACGCTGCTGTCGTCAGTCAGACCATTCCCACACTGGCTCTGGTGGCGTCTTTTCTGACGCCTTCGCGAGCAGGCTCGCTCCCACAGGGGATCTTCAGTGAACACAGATTCTGTGATCACCAAAGATCAAGTGTGGGAGCGAGCCTGCTCGCGAAAGCGATCTGAGCAACGCCTCAGTTCCCGATGCCTAACCCCAAGGCCTCGGCTCACCCACCAACCGCCCCTGCACGCCATAAACCCCCATCTCGCGGATCACCGCCAATTCCCCCTCGGTCTCAACGCGCTCGGCAATCAGCGGCAGGTCAATGCTGTGTGCCGCGCGCTGAATCGCCTCGATGAACAATCGCTTGTCGCTTTCCTGATCGATCGCGCGAATGTACACGCCATCCACCTTTAAATACGCCAACCCAAGCCGCGCCAGGTTGCCGATCATGCTGAAGCGACCACCAAAGTGTTGCAGGCCCAGTGAGAACCCGAGTTCACGCAGACGTTGCGTCAAATGCTCCAGCTTCGCTTGCTCCGGCAGTTGTTCCTCGCCGATTTCCAGGGTCAACCGTGAGCCGAGATTGGAATGAGCGCGCAAGATATCGAAGACTTTGTTCAGTGACGCCGGATGGGTCAGGGTCGCCGACGACAGGTTCAGCGCCAGCGACTCTTCATGGTCAGCCATTTGCGCAAGCACGCGTTCCAGCATCAGCCGATCCAGTCGCGCCGCCCAGCCGAAACGCTCGAGCCACGGCAGAAAGCGGCCCGCAGGAATCGTCTGACCCTCGTCGTCGATCAGGCGCGACAGCACTTTGTAATGCAGCACCAGCGTGGTGTCGTGGCTGGCCACCACCGGTTGGAAATACAACTCAAACCGCTGCTTATTCAGTGCCTGATCGAGCAAGCGGTGCCAGGCGTGGTGATCGTCGCCAAGGCTCGCCGGTGCCGTGTGATCCAGGCAAATCCACCGCGAATCGCCTTGGCCTTCCGCCTGCGCCAGTGCCTGATCAGCAAGACCAAGCACGGCGAGCGGCGAGTCACCGTGGATAAACGGCACGAGCCCGATATAGGCCACCGCCGCCACATCGGTGGCGCCGGTTGCATGCAGGCTCGCCAGCGCAGTGTCGAGGTTTTGCGCCAGTTGCAGCGCTTCGGCGCGCATCAGTCCCGGCGCCAGCACGGCAAACTCGCCGCCCCGCACGCGGGTCACCAGGTTCAGCGTCTCCGGGTATTTGGCGCACTCACGCGACAGCTGCTGGCCGACGGCTTTGAGTAATTCATCGGTGTGTTGACCGCCCAGGCGCTGGTTCAGTCCGGCCAGATCCTTGACCCGTAGCATTAACAAATAACCCGAACTGGCGGTCTCAGGATTGCTCACCCGTGCGTTCAATTCCATCTCGAAATAACGCCGGTTCGCCAATCCGGTCAACGTGTCCCGATAGGACTCGTCGCGCAGTTTTTCACTGCGTTCAGCTTGCTCCTGGAACAACGCCTTAAGCTTTTCGACCATCTGGTTCATGGCCTGCACCACCCTGCGCAATTCCGGGGTGCGCGGCAGGTCGGGCAGGCTGAGGAATTCGCGGCGGGCAATCGCGCGCGATTGCTGGACCATGTAATCCAGCGGTTTCAATTGCCGGCGCAACAGCAACGCGCCCAGCGTCGCACTCACTGCGCCGCACAGCAGCAACCAGCCAAGGCTGCCCAAGGCGCTCTGCCAAAGCTTGGCTACCGCGAACATCGGATGGCTGACCACTTCGACCCGTGCCGCCTGCTCCCAGCCACGGCTGACAATCGCATCGCCGCCGGCCGGCTCGAGGCCGATCAGTTTGACGAACCAGTCCGGCACGTTGTTCACCGCCGGACTGCCGCTGCGCTCGACCAGCGTCTTGTCGTCCGCCAGATCGACCACACGGATGCTCGCGTAGTAACCGCTGTCGAAAATCGAGCTGACCAGCAACTCGACCATCGCCGGATCGTCGAGGTTCGGCGTCAACGACAGCGCCAGCGCCGTCGCGGCGTCCTGTGCGTGGGAGCGCAACTGGTTGACGTATTGAGTGCGCGAGCTTTCGAGGCTGACCATGAAGCTGCCGGTGAAGGCGACCACCAGGAACAGACAGATAGCGATCAACAGCTGTTTGAACAAAGACATCTGAGCGCGTGCTCCTAGTTAGTCGTCTCGACCGGAAAACCTTCGGCCTGCATTTTCTTCAGCACGTCCTGCCAACGGGACAAGCGTTTGGTGTCGCTGACTTTTTTATTGCCCTTGGCGCCCGGCAACCACACCCCTTCGGCATTAAAAGCGTAGACCGGCAAAAGATCGGTTCGTTGGCTGGCGGGTTTGATGGTGTCGATCAGGCTGTCGAGCACCAGCGGCATCGCGTCGGGGCTGGAATAGTACGTCAGCACCATGTGCGCGCGGTTCAGGCTGACGGCCTTGACGTAGGTAATCCGCAGTTTGTCGCTGGAAACGCCGAGGTGGCGCAGGCTGAAATACTTGGCGATGGCGTAGTCTTCGCAGTCACCGGCGCCTTTCCACAAGGCTTCAATCGGGGTTTCCCAATAATCGACCTGACGCCACAGGTCGGTGTCCTCTTGGTAGCGCACCTGTTTATTGAAGAACTTATTCACCACGTTGAGCTGTTCCAGCTCGCTGAGTTGCTTCTGCGTCGCCAGCAGGTTCTGCCAGGCATCAATGCGCTGCTGCCCCGCGCCAAGTGGCCCGTACAAGGCCTGCGCGCGCCGGCTGATCTGGGAAAAATCCCAATCGGCATGCAGACCGCCCGGCAAGGTACCGGCCAGCAGCAACGCGCAGCACAGCCAGCGCAAAGTCCGAGGGATCGCGAAACGTACCGCCAATGCGAAATTTCCAGGTCAGGCAGTTGGAATCGATTGATGGTGAAGGTTAGCCGGTTAAAAGACAATGGCGCGGTGAGATCACCGGGAGCACGCTAAACTTTGGGGTGTGAGCCGTTTCCCAAGCGCGTTTGACAACCCGCCAGGCAGTCACTAGTGTCCCCTTGGATCCAAATTACCTCAGTCAGACAGGGTGCGTTGTAGTGACACAGAAGCCCAACCCTCTTAGCAGTATCAAGGTCAACGGGCCGATTCCCGCTCACCTGGCCCGCTCGGTCATCGAAGAAACCCTGCGCGCCGCCATTCTCGACGGTCGTCTTCCTTGTGGCACAGCGGTCCGTCAACAGGACCTCGCCGACCTGTTCGGGGTCAGCCGCATGCCGGTCCGCGAAGCGTTGCGCCAGCTCGAAGCGCAGGCGTTGCTCAATGTGGTCGCGCATAAAGGCGCGGTGGTTGCCCCCTTGGTGCAGGGCGATGCCGCCGAAACCTATGAGTTGCGCATCCTGCTGGAATCCGAAGCCCTGCGCCGCTCGATTCCGCTGCTCACTGACAGTGACATAGAACAGGCGGGCCGCTATATCGATGAACTGGAAACCGAACACGACTACACCGAGATCGGCCGGTTGAATCGCCTGTTCCATATGGCGCTCTACAGCAAGGCGCCTAACCGTCGGCTGTTGAGGCTGGTGGAAGATGGACTGAACGAAGAAGAACGCTTCCTGCGCTTCAACCTTGAAGCCATGGGCCTGGGCAAGTTGTCCCAGGAAGATCACCGGGCGCTGTTACGCGCCGTGGATGACCGCGACATCGAGCGCTCGGTGCAACTGCTTGAGCAACACCTTAATCGGGGCGTCGAGGTCATCACCCGCTACCTCGCCAGCCCCGAAGCAAAGAACCGCAAAACCTCGAAATAAATCGTGGCGACAGGCGAGCTGAATCGCCTGCTCGCGAAGAACGATAACTCGGTTCACAGATCTGAATCAGATCTTGAAGCTATCAACCAACTGCTTCAAACGGTTCGCCTGCATCGACAACGCATCGCAATCCTTCAACGTTTCATTGAGGTTGGCGACGCTCTGCTGGTTCAGCAGGTTGATCTGGTTGACGTCGACGTTGAGCGTTTCCACCACCGCCGTCTGTTCTTCTGTCGCAGCCGCCACCGATTGGTTCATGCCATCGATTTCGCCAATGCGTTTGGTCACGCTGACCAATCGCAGCCCCGCCTGGTTCGCCACTTCGACGCTTTCTTCGCTGGAGGCCTGACTGGCGTTCATGGTGGTCACCGCTTCGCGCGAGCCGATCTGCAGCGAAGTGATCATCTTGTGAATCTCCTCGGCCGACTCCTGCGTGCGATGGGCCAGGTTGCGCACCTCGTCCGCCACTACCGCAAAACCACGACCGGCTTCACCGGCGCGGGCCGCTTCGATGGCCGCGTTCAGCGCAAGCAGGTTGGTCTGTTGGGAGATGCCTTTGATCACATCAAGGATATGCCCGATGTTGTCGGTGCTCGCATTGAGGGTTTCGATCTGGGTGCACGACAGGCTGATTTTCTGCGACAGCTCGGTCATGGCCAGAATGGTTTTTTCCACCACCTGACGACCATCATCGGCCTGCTCGCTCGCACCGCTGGCGTGCTGCGAAGCGTCGGCAGCATTGCGGGCGATTTCCTGAGTGGCGGCGCCCAATTGGTTAATTGCCGCCGCCACACTGTTGGTGCGCGCACTTTGTTCGTCGGAACCGACGATCGACGCGTTGGACGAGGCCATTACTCGCTGCGAGAGGTCATGGACCTGGCGCGTGGCTGACGACACTTCAGAAATCGATGCGTGAATGCGCTCCACGAACTGATTGAAGGCGCCGCCCAGTTCGCCGAATTCATCTTTGCTTTCCACAGACAGACGACGGGTCAAGTCACCCTCGCCCTGAGCGATGTCCTGCATGGCGCGGCCCATCGTGGTCAGGGGACGCATCAGCACGCTGATCAGCAGGCTCAGAAGCACGGCAATGACGGTGACGGCGATGAACATCGCGATCAGCGCCGAGGTGCGGAATTGGCTCAGTGGTGCGTAGGCCTTGTCCTTGTCGATCGACAGACCGATGTACCACTCGGCATTCGGCAAGCCGCTCACCGGCGTGAACGAGAGGATCCGTGCCTGGTTATTCAGGGTGACTTCCTGGTTACCTTTTTCGATCCGCACGCCCGCATTCGGGTAGATGTCCTTCAGCTGCTTCATGACCTGATCTTTATCCGGGCTGACGATCACTTGACCGTCGGCACTGACCAGAAAGGCGTGACCGATACCGCCAAAGTCCACCGAGTTGATGATCTTCACCAGGGTCTCCAGGCTCAGGTCACCGCCAACCACGCCGAGCAACTCGCCGTTCTTTTTCACCGGCATGGCGATGGTCACGACCAGGCCACCCACGGCGGCCATGTAGGGCGCAGTCAGCATGGTCTTGTCGGCGCTAACCGCTTGCTTGTACCAGGGACGCTGACGTGGGTCATAACCGTCCGGCATCTTCGCGTCCGGGCGCTGAGTGAACACGCCATTGGCCTGGCCGACGTAGGTGAATTGGAAGTTCGAGGTAAAGGCCGGTTGATCAACCAGCCCCGGGAAATCCGCATTGGCGCCTTGATGAGCAACGTTCTGCGCGAGGTTTTCCAGCACCAGCACGCGGCCGCTCATCCAGTTCTGCACGCTGCTGGCGGTAAGGTCACCTGCTTGTTCGACCGAGGATTCGAGGTTTTGCCGAATGGTGTTTCGCTGCAGGTAGTCGTTGTACAAAGTAAACAACGCAAAGGCCAGCACTACGACGCCAGAGGCGGCCAACAGGATTTTATGGCTGAACTTGAGATTCATTTGATGGGACTTCTATGCAGAAAGTGGGGATGCGTTCCGGGTTGCAACATTCCATGTACAGCACGAGCGGCATTCTGTGGCCGCTCTACTTTGGTGCACGCATGTCTCACCAGTCTGTCGGCACATCCCGGATAAATCTTAGGGTCATTTACAAAATGGTCGGCAATTCCGTCAGATACCCGCCGAACGGTGTACTAGAGCGTTCAGTTAGCACTCAACGCTGACTTCAGCGACTTCCTACGGAAACCTACACAATGTCGCAGCTACGATCAGCTTTCATTTCTGAATTCTATGCATAAAAAAGCCAGCCCCGGATTTTCAGGGGCTGGCTTTTTTGTTTTTGCGAATTTAGTTTTATTGGTGCTTTTCTCAGGCCTGAAACGACAAAACCCCTGTCTGCATTAGCAGACAGGGGTTTCGGAATTCAATCTTGACGATGACCTACTCTCACATGGGGAAACCCCACACTACCATCGGCGATGCATCGTTTCACTGCTGAGTTCGGGATGGGATCAGGTGGTTCCAATGCTCTATGGTCGTCAAGAAATTCTGTGACCGACCCGTTACGCGGTAACGTGCCAGCAAAATTGGTGACTTCTACTTAAAACAAAACCCCTACCTGCATACGCAGATAGGGGTTTCGGAATTTAATCTTGACGATGACCTACTCTCACATGGGGAAACCCCACACTACCATCGGCGATGCATCGTTTCACTGCTGAGTTCGGGATGGGATCAGGTGGTTCCAATGCTCTATGGTCGTCAAGAAATTC